>CAVUEF010000007.1:0-651092 GCA_963740455.1 uncultured beta proteobacterium | reverse complement strand
TCTGGCTTGGCTTCGGTAGGCGCCTGGCGCGTCGCATCGCCCGTCAGCAATGACGGGCGTGGATTGAAACCAACATGAGCCTGACGGGGCTGGCCTCACTTTGGGCATCGCCCGTCAGCAATGACGGGCGTGGATTGAAACAGTACAGCTTGAGGGCGCTGGCGAAGATGGCTCGGCATCGCCCGTCAGCAATGACGGGCGTGGATTGAAACTTCGCCGAGTTATGGCTTGAGGAAAACGTCCAGGCATCGCCCGTCAGCAATGACGGGCGTGGATTGAAACTTGCCAGCCGTCGAAGATGCTTTCGGCTAAGAAGGCATCGCCCGTCAGCAATGACGGGCGTGGATTGAAACGGTCTGAGCGTCGCTTGTCCATGTTGCGCATGGGGCATCGCCCGTCAGCAATGACGGGCGTGGATTGAAACGCCGTGATCGACGTCGCCGCTGCGACGACTGGCATGCATCGCCCGTCAGCAATGACGGGCGTGGATTGAAACTATCGACACATCCTCGACGACGCACCACGACGAGCAGTGCATCGCCCGTCAGCAATGACGGGCGTGGATTGAAACCAGCAGGTCGGCCCATCGGTGACGGTCCCCGCAGCATCGCCCGTCAGCAATGACGGGCGTGGATTGAAACCTGGCGCGTGAGTTCTTCTTGCCATCCGTCGAAGCATCGCCCGTCAGCAATGACGGGCGTGGATTGAAACTTGAAAACCCGCGCTTCACTGTTCCTGCGGTACTGCATCGCCCGTCAGCAATGACGGGCGTGGATTGAAACTGGATAAGGTCGGCTACCGTAGACGACTCAATCAAGGCATCGCCCGTCAGCAATGACGGGCGTGGATTGAAACATGTTGAGCGGGGTCAGCTCCTGATCCAGCCAAGGCATCGCCCGTCAGCAATGACGGGCGTGGATTGAAACCAAGTTGTGCTTATTCGGCGGGCAGTGGGCTCGATGGCATCGCCCGTCAGCAATGACGGGCGTGGATTGAAACCAGACGAATTGACCGCCGAGAACTGCGCTTGCAAGCATCGCCCGTCAGCAATGACGGGCGTGGATTGAAACAAGGCAAGGTACAGCGCAGAGGATGCGCGGAACTTGCGCGGCATCGCCCGTCAGCAATGACGGGCGTGGATTGAAACAAATGAGGCGCCTAGATTGCGACACGAGCGCTTTGCATCGCCCGTCAGCAATGACGGGCGTGGATTGAAACATCCTCTTTGAGCGTTTCTTCGATGAACAGCCACTGCATCGCCCGTCAGCAATGACGGGCGTGGATTGAAACACCCGCGCTGCAAGCATTTGATTGACGAGCTGACGCATCGCCCGTCAGCAATGACGGGCGTGGATTGAAACAGCGTGCTCGAGCGTGACGCAGTGCGCAAGATGCGCATCGCCCGTCAGCAATGACGGGCGTGGATTGAAACTTGTAGAGGCCGCGGTACTCGATGACCTTGGCCGGCATCGCCCGTCAGCAATGACGGGCGTGGATTGAAACGACCCGCGCACCGTCGCGCCGACAGGGACACCATGCATCGCCCGTCAGCAATGACGGGCGTGGATTGAAACCTAGCCACGCACTCGGCATATGCTGGCGATCTTGAGCATCGCCCGTCAGCAATGACGGGCGTGGATTGAAACTCATGTGTACGCCCTTTCCAGCCGTCTTGTCTTGCATCGCCCGTCAGCAATGACGGGCGTGGATTGAAACTTGCGCTGCTGTGATGGCGCCTACCGTCACCCAGGCATCGCCCGTCAGCAATGACGGGCGTGGATTGAAACACTCATTGTTCAGAGTCCTTGAATAGCCCCATCTGGGCATCGCCCGTCAGCAATGACGGGCGTGGATTGAAACACGCCGCTACCTTGCTTCTAGCCCGCTCGTACACGCATCGCCCGTCAGCAATGACGGGCGTGGATTGAAACGGTAGTAGCCCAACCCCCTGCTATCCTCGCGGTCGCATCGCCCGTCAGCAATGACGGGCGTGGATTGAAACAAGGCTGTCATGGGCAAGCGGGCCAGAAGGATGAGCATCGCCCGTCAGCAATGACGGGCGTGGATTGAAACAATCCTGCGCGCACCAAGTGCGTGAGGGGTGGGCGGCATCGCCCGTCAGCAATGACGGGCGTGGATTGAAACAGGCTTTCCGCCGTCTGGTCGCTCAACCCCGAGAGCATCGCCCGTCAGCAATGACGGGCGTGGATTGAAACCTGTTCTCACCAGCGGCAAGGCCGCTTGCACACAAGCATCGCCCGTCAGCAATGACGGGCGTGGATTGAAACTTAACAAGGGGTAAATGATGGCATCAGTCAACAAGCATCGCCCGTCAGCAATGACGGGCGTGGATTGAAACATATGCGCTGCTACCTACACCTCGCTGACGGCCACGCATCGCCCGTCAGCAATGACGGGCGTGGATTGAAACAACAGCAACGTGCTGGGCAAGCTCGCATTGCCGTTGCATCGCCCGTCAGCAATGACGGGCGTGGATTGAAACATCATCCTTGAGCTCGGCGCGCCCGCCGATGTAGTGCATCGCCCGTCAGCAATGACGGGCGTGGATTGAAACAAGCCGGTCAGCGTGGCTGCCGTCCAGACCGCGGCATCGCCCGTCAGCAATGACGGGCGTGGATTGAAACATCCGATGTTTGTGAGACGTAGATCGACGAGGTTGCATCGCCCGTCAGCAATGACGGGCGTGGATTGAAACTGCACTTGACGAGGAAATCTGCGAGCTTGGAGAAGCATCGCCCGTCAGCAATGACGGGCGTGGATTGAAACAAATGAGGTGTCCAGATTGCGACAAGAGCTCTTTTGCATCGCCCGTCAGCAATGACGGGCGTGGATTGAAACATCCTGGTCCCCTTGGTTGTCGGCTGCACTGCGGCATCGCCCGTCAGCAATGACGGGCGTGGATTGAAACTGGAAGTAGGTGCCCTCGCTCGACGTCGGCTTCTGGCATCGCCCGTCAGCAATGACGGGCGTGGATTGAAACGGTGCTCTGCTGGGGCCGGTGCTTGTGCAGCGGCGCATCGCCCGTCAGCAATGACGGGCGTGGATTGAAACATATCAACGAGGTATTCCTCTATGAAACGCTGAAGGCATCGCCCGTCAGCAATGACGGGCGTGGATTGAAACACCCGTCTCAGCTGGGCTCACCACGGCCTTGATGGCATCGCCCGTCAGCAATGACGGGCGTGGATTGAAACGCCTGCACAAACGAAGGCAAACCAAGCCACCGCCGCATCGCCCGTCAGCAATGACGGGCGTGGATTGAAACTTGGCCGACATGGCCGTGTCGGTGGTGTCTGCGAGCATCGCCCGTCAGCAATGACGGGCGTGGATTGAAACAACAATCGCGCTCTCTACATTCGCCCGAGCCTGAGCATCGCCCGTCAGCAATGACGGGCGTGGATTGAAACCATCTGCAGGCTCGACAGCGGCAGATTGGCCGTGGCATCGCCCGTCAGCAATGACGGGCGTGGATTGAAACAGCAATGCCGCAATATCGAGGTCGACGAAGCCATGTTCCTGGGCGGTCTGCCCAAGGGCGAGTTTCTGCGCGAATTCGAACCCGACTTCTTCTTCGACGGCCAGACCGGTCATATCGAAAACGCCTCGGCCCATGTGCGCTCAGGCCATGTGGCGGCGGGCATCTCGAACGCGCGCTCAGACTGAGTGAAACAAGCGCAGCCCTTCGAGGTCGAGCACGCGCAGTCCGCCGTATTCGATGCGGATCAGACGGCGCTCGTGCAGGCTGCGCAAGGCCTGATTGACACGCTGGCGTGACAGGCCCACCAGATAGCCGAGCTCGGTCTGGGTGATGCGCAACAGATTGCCCACGCCGGGATACAGGGTGGGGTGGAACAGCGCGGCAAGATTGCGCGCCACGCGCAAGTCGGGATCGGTGAGGCGGTCGACTTCGCGCGCAGCGATGAACTGGCCCAGCCGCTCGTTCAACTGGTTCAGCACAAAGCGGTTGAAGGGGATCGAGCTCTCCAGCAGCGATTGGAAGGTGTCGATCGGCAGACCCGCGACCACGCTGCGGCGCAAGGCCTGCACGTTGTAGCGATAGAACTCGCGCTTGAGCAAGGTGCCTTCGCCGAACCAGCCACCCGGCGGCAACCCGGTGAACGTGACTGCGGTGCCGCCGGAATCGTCATTGCTCATCTTCAGCAGGCCATCGACCACGCCGAACCAGAAGGTCGCTGGCCGGCCGAACTTGCACACGCGCTCGCCCACCTCGGCGTCGGCCACCTGCAATTGCGCGACCACGGCCTGGCGCTGCGCGTCGTCCAGCAAAGTCAGCCAGGGGATCTGCGCCAGCTCTTCGAGCGTGGCCGAGCGTGCGCGCTGGCGCAGCGGCTTGGGTCGCACCAGCGGTGACGCGCTGAGGTGTTCGTTCATCACGACTCCCGGCAGGTTGAGGGCAAGCAGGTCCAAGCACTCGGGAAATCACGTTCGGTAATTTCCCTAGGATTGTCGTTGCAACGACATCTTGACGTCAAAGTTGGGTCTAGCATAGTTATCAGTTACCCGCGGCCACTGCCATTGCCCGGGTTCGCGACCCGCTCCCAAGGAGATCAGTTTGTCGACGACCTTCCCTCGGCTGTTGCTTGGCCATGCTGCGCAGCGGCCCGCTGCGCCAGCCTTGCGCGAGAAGGAATATGGCATCTGGCAGAGCCTGAGCTGGGCGCAACTGGCGCAAATGGTGCGCGAGCTCGCCCATGGGTTGGCACAGGCAGGATTGCAGCGCGGCCAGCACCTGGTGGTGGTCGGTGAAAACCGGCCGCGTCTGTACGCGACGATGCTGGCAGCGCAGGCGCTCGGTGCCATTCCGGTGCCCTTGTATCAGGACGCCGTGGCGGCCGAGTTCCGCTTTCCGATCAACAACGCAGACATCGGATTCGCCGTGGTGGAAGACCAGGAGCAGGTCGACAAGATGCTGGAACTGCGCGAGCACTGCCCGCAACTCGGCCACATCTGGTTTGACGATCCGCGCGGCCTGCGCCATTACCGCGAGCCGGGCCTGGCGTCGCTGGATGCGCTGCTTGAAGCTGGCCGCGCGCATCGGGCGCAGCAGCCCGGATTCTTCGACGCGGAAGTCGACAAGGCCCACGCGACCGACGTGGCGGCGATGTTCTTCACCTCGGGCACGACCGGTAATCCCAAGGGTGTGGTGCACACCCATGCCAGCCTGATCGACCGCGCCCAGGCCGGTGCGCGCTTCGACAAGCTGACCTCCGAAGAAGAGGTGCTGGCCTATCTGCCGCTGGCCTGGATCGGGCAGAACATCTTCTCTTATGCCCAGTGGCTGAGCTGCGGCTATGTGGTGAACTGCCCCGAGTCGTCGAGCACCGTCACGATCGATCTGAAGGAGATCGGCCCGACCTACTATTTCGCGCCGCCGCGGGTCTTCGAAGGTTTGCTGACGACGGTGATGATCCGCATGGAAGACGCCGGCGCCTTCAAGCGCTGGCTGTTCAATCACTTCATGGCGTTGGCCAAGCGCGTCGGGCCCGCCATGATGGACGGCAAACCGGTGTCAGGTCTTGACCGTCTGCGTTACGCGCTGGGCACACTGCTCATCTTTGGCCCCTTGCGCAATACGCTGGGCTTCAGCCGGGTGCGCGTGGCTTACACGGCCGGTGAAGCGATCGGGCCCGACCTCTTCAGTTTCTACCGGTCCATCGGCATCAATCTGAAGCAGTTGTACGGCTCCACCGAGACCGCCGTGTTCGTCTGCCTGCAACCCGACCACGAGGCGCGCGCCGACACGGTTGGCGTGCCCATCGACGGGGTGGAAATCAAGCTTGAGAGCAGCGGCGAGATCCTGGTCAAGTCGGCCGGTCTCTTGAAGGAGTACTACAAGAACCCCGCGGCCACCGCCGAGGTGTTGACGCCCGACGGCTGGTATCACACCGGTGACGCCGGCTTCATCGACGCTGCCGGCCACTTGAAGATCATCGACCGCGCCAAGGACGTCGGCCGCATCAAGGGGGGCGCCAACGACGGCGCGATGTTCGCACCCAAATATGTGGAGAACAAGCTCAAGTTCTTTCCCTTCATCAAGGAAGCGGTGGCCTTTGGCGACCAGCGCGAAAAGGTCTGCGCCTTCATCAATATCGACATGGATGCGGTGGGCAACTGGGCCGAGCGGCGCAATCTTGCGTACGCCGGTTACACCGATCTGGCGCAAAAGCCCGAGGTTTACGACTTGCTGCGCGAGTGCATCGAAAAAGTGAACGCCGACCTGGCCGCCGACGAGCTGCTGGCAGGCAGTCAGATCACCCGTTTCCTGGTGCTGCACAAGGAGCTTGACGCCGACGACGGCGAGATGACGCGCACCCGCAAGGTCAAGCGCGGCTTCATCAACGAGCGCTACGCCGTGCTGATCGACGCACTCTATGGCGGCAAGCCCAGCCAGTACATTGAAACGCAGGTGAAATTCGAGGATGGGCGCAGCGGCATGGTGGCGGCCGATCTGCAAATCATGGACGCGCAAGTCTTCTCGTCCACCCGGAGGGCCGCCTGATGCTTGAGAAACAGGCGCCTGCGAAGAAGATCGGCGAGGTCATCCTCGACATCAGGAACATCAGCCTGCGCTTTGGCGGCGTGAAGGCACTCACCGACATCAGCTTCGACGTGCGCGAGCATGAGGTGCGCGCCATCATCGGTCCGAACGGCGCGGGCAAGAGCTCGATGCTCAACTGCATCAACGGCGTCTACGCGCCGCAGGAGGGCTCGATCACCTTCCGTGGCCAGACCTTCAGCCACATGAACTCGCGCCAGGTGGCCGAGCTGGGTGTGGCGCGCACCTTCCAGAATCTGGCCCTGTTCAAGGGCATGAGCGTGGTCGACAACATCATGACCGGCCGCAACCTGAAGATGAAGACCAATCTGTTCCAGCAGGCGATCCGCTTCGGTGCAGCGCAGCGCGAAGAGACCGAGCAGCGTCAGTTCGTCGAGCACATCATCGACTTCCTGGAAATCCAGCCGTATCGGAAGATCGCGGTTGGCACGATGCCGTACGGCCTGCAAAAGCGCGTGGACCTGGGTCGGGCCCTGGCGATGGAGCCCACCGTGCTGCTGCTCGATGAGCCGATGGCGGGCATGAACGTCGAAGAGAAGCAGGACATGAGCCGCTTCATCCTCGACGTGAACGACGAATTCGGCACCACCATCGTGTTGATCGAACACGATATGAGTGTGGTGATGGACATCTCGGACCGTGTCGTCGTGCTCGACTACGGCAAGAAGATCGGCGACGGCACCCCCGACGAGGTGCGCAACAACGAGGACGTGATCAGCGCGTACCTCGGCACCTCGCACTGAAGGCGGCGCAAACCATGGGCTTCTTTCTCGAAACATTGCTCGGCGGCCTGATGGCCGGCATGCTGTACTCGCTGATCGCACTGGGCTTTGTGCTGATCTACAAGGCCAGCGGCGTCTTCAACTTTGCGCAGGGCGCCATGGTGCTGTTTGCGGCGCTGGCGATGGCGCGCTTTTCCGAATGGATTCCGCTCTGGCTGGGGTTCGACAACCAGGTGCTCGGCAATGTGCTGGGTTTCATCGCCGCGATGGGCGTGATGATCGTCGCCGCCTGGCTGATCGAGAAGCTGGTGCTGGGGCGCCTCATCAACCAGGAAGGCATCACGCTCCTGATGGCCACCTTGGGCATCACCTATTTTCTCGAAGGCTTCGGCCAGGTGCTGTTCGGCAACGACATCTACAACATCGACATCGGTCTGCCCAAGGACCCGACCTTCGTGCTCGACAAGGTGTTCCCGGGCGGCATCCTGATCAGCAAGGAAGATCTCTATGCGGCGCTGATCTCTGCCGCGTTGGTGGTGCTGCTCTCGCTGTTCTTCCAGAAGACGACGACCGGCCGGGCGTTGCGCGCCGTGGCCGATGACCACCAGGCGGCGCAGTCGATCGGTATTCCCTTGTCGCGCATCTGGGTGATCGTCTGGAGCGTGGCGGGCTTTGTCGCCTTGGTGGCCGGCATGATCTGGGGCTCCAAGCTCGGCGTGCAGTTTTCGCTGTCGCTGGTGGCACTGAAAGCCTTGCCGGTTGTGATTCTGGGCGGCTTGACCTCGATCCCCGGCGCCATCATCGGCGGGCTGATCATCGGCGTGGGTGAAAAACTCTCCGAGATCTACATCGGCCCGCTGCTGGGCGGTGGCATCGAGATCTGGTTCGCCTATGTCCTGGCGCTTGTTTTTCTTCTCGTGCGGCCGCAAGGCCTGTTCGGGGAGAAGATTATTGATCGGGTCTGAGCCATGTTGTACAGAGAGAACGGTCAGTTCAAGACCACCTACGCCGCCGACCAGCAGATCTTTCCGATCCGCCAGGACCGCATCGCGCTCGTGTTGCTGCTGTTCTTCGCTGCCGTCGTGGTGCCGCTCGTGGCGCCCGAATACCTGTTCCGCGCCATCCTGATTCCGTTCCTGATCCTGTCGCTGGCTGCGCTCGGGCTGAACATTCTGGTGGGCTACTGCGGCCAGATCTCGCTGGGCACCGGCGCTTTCATGGCGGTGGGCGCCTACGGGGCCTACAACTTCGCGGTGCGCATTCCCGGCATGCCGCTGATCGCGTCCTTGTTGCTGGGCGGGGTCTGTGCCACGGTGGTGGGCGTGCTGTTCGGCATTCCGTCGCTGCGCATCAAGGGTCTGTACCTGGCAGTGGCCACGCTGGCGGCCCAGTTCTTCGCCGACTGGGCCTTCTTGCGCATCTCCTGGTTCACCAACGACTCGTCGTCGGGTTCGGTGTCGGTGGCGCAACTCAATGTGTTCGGCTGGATCGTCAACTCCCCGGCGGAGAAATACCTGTTCTGCCTGGCCTTCCTGCTCGTGTTCGCGCTGCTTGCCAAAAATCTGGTGCGCGGCCATATCGGCCGCGAGTGGATGGCGATCCGCGACATGGACGTCGCCGCGGCCGTCATCGGCATCCGCCCGGTCTACGCCAAGCTCACAGCATTCGCGGTGAGCTCGTTCATCGTCGGCGTGGCCGGCGCGCTGTGGGGCTTTGTGCATCTGGGCGGGTGGGAGCCGGCGGCGTTTTCGATCGACCGCTCCTTCCAGCTCTTGTTCATGGTGATCATCGGCGGGTTGGGCTCGATCATGGGCAGCTTCTTCGGCGCTGCCTTCATCGTCGTGCTGCCCATCGTGCTCGACAACCTGCCGTATTGGTTCGACATTCCGATCGACACCGCGCTGGCGTCGCACCTGACTTTCATGGTGTTCGGCGCGCTCATCGTGTTCTTCCTGATCGTCGAACCGCACGGGCTGGCCAAGCTGTGGTCCATCGGCAAAGAAAAACTGCGCCTGTGGCCATTCCCGCATTGAGGATTTTCCGTGCACTTCCGAGTGCTTTTTTTCCAACGACTATTGGAGGTAGACAATGAACTTGAAATCCATGGCCATGGCGGCCACCATGATTACCGCCGGCGTCGCCGGCTTGGCCGGCAACGCCATCGCGCAAGCCAAAGAGCAGTTCTTCCCCGAACTGGTGTATCGCACCGGCGCCTACGCGCCCAACGGTGTGCCGTTCGCGAACGGTTACGCCGACTACCTGAAACTGGTGAACGCCAAGGGCGGCATCAACGGTGTGAAGGCGTCCTGGGAAGAATGCGAGACCGGCTATGCCACCGACAAAGGCGTGGAATGCTACGAACGCCTAAAGGGCAAGGAAGGCGGCGCGACCGTGTTCCAGCCGCTGTCCACCGGCATCACCTTCGCGCTCACCGAGAAGGCGCCCGGCGACAAGATACCGCTCATCACGGCCGGCTATGGCCGCGCTGATTCGGCCGACGGGATGGCCTTCAAATGGAACTTTCCACTGCTGGGGACCTACTGGACCGCCGCCGACATCCTGGTTCAACATGTCATCAAGAAGGACGGTAGCCTGAAGGGCAAGAAGATCGCGCTCGTCTACCACGACAGCCCTTACGGCAAGGAGCCGATCGCATTGCTGCAGGAGCGTGCCAAGCTTGACGGCTTCGAGTTGCAACTGCTGCCGGTGGCGCACCCCGGCATCGAGCAGAAGGCCACCTGGCTGCAGATCAGGCAATCGCGTCCGGACTATGTCTTTCTTTGGGGTTGGGGCGTGATGAACTCGGCCGCGCTGAAGGAGGCGGTGGCCACCGGCTACCCGCGCGAAAAGATGTACGGCGTGTGGTGGTCGGGCGCCGAGCCTGATGTGAAGGACGTCGGCATGGCGGCCAAGGGTTATAGCGCGCTGGCAATGCAACACGGCGCCGAGCCCAATGCCCAGGTCGTCAAGGACGTCCTGAAACTCGTCCATGGCAAGGGCCAGGGCACCGGACCGAAGGACGAAGTCGGGCAGGTGCTGTATATGCGCGGCCTGATCTCCTCGATGCTGGGGGTGGAAGGTGTCAGGCGCGCGCAAGAGCGCTTCGGCAAGGGCAAGGTCATGAGCGGCGAGCAGGTTCGCTGGGGGCTTGAGAACCTGAACCTGACTCAGGCGAAGCTCGATGCGCTTGGCTTCAAGGGCGTGATGCGACCGATTTCCACCAGCTGTGCTGACCACATGGGTTCAAGCTGGGCGCGTATCCATAGCTGGGACGGAGCGAAGTGGAACTTCACGTCTGACTGGTACCAAGCGGACGAGGCCATCATCAAGCCGCTGGTGCGCGCTTCGGCAGACAAGTATCTGGCCGAGAAGAAGCTGACGCGTCGTACGCCGACCGACTGCCAGTCTTGAACCACCCCCGAAGCGGCTGACGCCGCGTCTTGCAGACCGCGCCAGGCCAATGGCCTGGCCCTTCGGCAGGCATCAGCCACTTCAAGGGGACCGCGCTGGTGGACCGGCAAAGCCGGATCCACGGCGCGTGCTTGATCACCGAGGCGCGCACATGTCCAACATTCTTCTCAACGTCAATGGCATCGAGGTCATCTACAACCATGTGATCCTGGTGCTCAAGGGCGTGTCGCTGCAAGTGGCCGAAGGGCAGGTGGTGGCTTTGCTCGGCGGCAACGGCGCGGGCAAGACGACGACCTTGCGCGCGGTCAGCAATCTGCTGCACACCGAGCGCGGCGAAGTGACCAAGGGCTCGATTGAATTGCGCGGTGAACGCATCGAGGCGCTCTCCACCTCGGAGATGGTGAACCGCGGCGTGGTCCAGGTCATGGAGGGCCGGCACTGCTTCGCCCACCTCACGATTGAAGAGAACCTGCTCACCGGCGCCTACACCCGCAAGGATGGCAAGGCCGCGATCAAGGGCACGCTGGAGAAGGTCTACACCTATTTCCCGCGATTGAAGACGCGCCGCAGTTCACAGGCGGCCTATACGTCGGGCGGCGAGCAGCAGATGTGCGCGATCGGCCGCGCGTTGATGGCCAATCCCAAGATCGTGCTGCTCGACGAGCCGAGCATGGGCCTGGCGCCACAGCTCGTCGAGGAAGTCTTCGAGATCGTGAAGGACCTCAACGGCAAAGAGGGCGTGACCTTCCTGCTTGCCGAACAGAACACGAATATGGCGCTGCGCTATGCCGACTATGGCTACATCCTGGAAAACGGCCGCATCGTGATGGACGGGCAAGCCAAGAGCTTGCGCGAGAACGAGGACGTGAAGGAGTTCTACCTCGGCATGGGCGGGGGCGACCGCACGAGCTTCAAGGGCGGCAAGAGCTACAAGCGCCGCAAGCGCTGGCTGGCGTGATCGGCGCATGGTCGGAGAAGCTTCATGAGCGATGCTGACGATTTCGCACCTCCTGCCTTCAAGCCCGAGGCGGCCATGCAGCAATTGCAACGCAGCCTGCGCGAGTTGCGGCCGCTGGTGGAACGCGGCAGCTGCTACGCATTGCAGGGCCACCGGGTGCTTGAACTGGAGCGCGACGACAAGGCGCTTGTCGTGCGTATCGCCAAACGCCCCGCGCATGCACCCGAATGGGAGACCAGGATCTGTCGCAGCAGCGCCGACGTGCGCAAGCTGCTCGACACCATCAAGCTGCGCCTGGCACGCTGGACCGACGAATAGCGTGCGCCTGGCTAGCGCAAACAACCGAGTCAACTCATGAGTTCCTTCTACGACACATTGGAAACGCGCGATCCGGCCTTGCGTGAGCGCAACTTGATGGCCGCGCTGGCCGGGCAAGTGGCTCACGCGCAAGACCTGACCCCGGCGTTCGGCGCATTGCTGGCAGGTATCGAGGCCGACGGTGTCACCAGCCGCGGCCAGCTCGCCCGGCTGCCGGTGACACGCAAGCATGAGCTGATGGCGCGCCAGCAAGCCCAGCGCGGACACGATGTGTTCGGCGGGTTCTCTGCGATTGGCTGGTCGGGCCTTGTGCGCAGCAGCGGCGCGTTGCGGGTGTTCCAGTCACCCGGCCCGATCTATGAGCCGCAGGGCCAGGCCGGCGACTATTGGCGCATGGCCCGCGCCCTCTACGCCGCCGGCTTTCGGCACGGCGATCTGGTACACAACAGCTTCAGCTATCACCTCACACCGGCGGGCGCCATGATGGAAAGCGGCGCCCATGCGGTGGGCTGCACGGTATTTCCCGGTGGAGTGGGCAATACCGAAATGCAGTTGCAGGCGGCCGCGGCGCTAAAGCCTCACGGCTATGTCGGCACGCCCAGCTTCTTGAAGATCTTGCTCGACAAGGCGGCGCAGACCGCTACAGCCTTGCCCTCCTTGCGCAAGGCCTTGGTCAGCGGCGAGGCGTGTCCGCCCAGCCTGCGCGACTGGTTGCACGAGCGCGGCGTCGACGCTTACCAGTGCTATGCCACGGCCGAATTGGGATTGATCGCCTATGAGACTTCGGCGCGGGAAGGGCTGGTGCTGGACGAGGCTGTGATTGTCGAAATCGTGCGCCCCGGCACGGGGGACACTGTGCCAGACGGCGAGGTCGGCGAAGTGGTCGTGACCACGCTCAACCCCGACTATCCCTTGATTCGTTTCGGCACCGGCGACTTGTCGGCCATCCTGCCGGGCAGCTGCCCCACCGGGCGCAGCAACAAGCGCATTCGGGGCTGGCTCGGGCGCGCCGATCAAAGTGCCAAGGTGCGCGGCATGTTCGTGCATGCCGGCCAGGTGGCCGAGATCACGCGACGTTTTCCGGAACTCGGCCGTGCGCGGCTGGTGGTGAGCGGCGAAATGGCAGACGATCGGATGAGCCTGCAGATCGAAGTCGCCAGCGTGCCCGAAGGTCTGGCCGAGCGTGTGGCGGCGGCCGTGCGCGATGTCACCAAGCTGCGCAGCGACGTGACGTTCGTCGAGCCTGGCAGCTTGCCCAATGACGGACGCGTGATCGAGGACGCGCGCACTTACGTGTAATGTGGTATCGGCCGCTACAAACCCGTCAACGCCAGCAAGGCAAAGCTCACCAGCCAATGCGTGGCGACGAAGTCACCGCCTGTGACGTGCGGCAGCGCCGCCAGCAGGTGCTTGCGGGCAGCCGCCTCGAAGCGCGTCTTCTCTTGCGGGAGTTCGTCGGCCAGCGCCTGCAGACACCAGGCACGCGACAGGTTCAGCCCATCCAGATGCACGAGTTGGGCGTCGAGCCTGGAGCTGACAACTGCGGGCTCCAACCAAAGGGCCAGGTCTTGCTCGGGTGGCGCGAAGCCTTGCCACCAGCGCGGAAACTCGGCTCCGAGTTGCAACGACATCAAAACAGCTTCGCACAGGCCGCCCGACAAGAAGTCTGAGCCACTGGGCTCGACGCGTGCCGGGTACTTCAAGTCGCCGCCGAACCAGCGCAGGGAAGTCTCGCGCAGCACCTGCGAAAGATCAACATCCTGTCGCTGCCGCGCGTAGGTTGAGAAGAGCGTCATCGCAAATGCGTTGTTAGCGTGCGTGCCGGCGCGTTGCGGGTAATGTGAAAGCGCCAAAAAAACCTTGGCGCGTGCCACCAGAAAATGGGCCATTTCTTCAAGAGCCTGCGCCCAGTCAGCGGCTTGCGGACAGTCGACCGAAAAGGCCAGCAATTCGGCATGCAGATGCAATAGCCAGGCCCAGCCATAGGGGCGCTCAAAGCCCGGATTGGCGCGCAAGTACCTGCACTCGGCAGCGCCCGCCTCGGGCGTGAAGCGCGCGGAAAAGTGCGCGATGAGCTCCGCGCGTTGCGGCAGATCCGGCATGACCCGCAACAACCGCACCAAGGACCAATGCATGTGCACGCTGGAATGCCAGTCATAGCTGCCAAAAAAGATTGGGTGCTGTTGTTCGGGGTCGGGATGGTCGAGCGCGTGACGCATCAGGTGCTGTGGCGCGTAGGGATAGCGCTGCTGCACGCAACGCTGCGCACAGGCGGCAAAGGCGCTGGCGCGCTCGGGGCTCAGCAGCGGGGTCGGATGCATGGCTTGATAGTCTCGGGTCGATGCGGCAGGGTGCGATGGCGCCAGGTGTCACTCACACGCGCAAGGGGATCGTGACAGGGCCGTCGTTTTGCAGCAGCACTTGCATGTCGGCGCCGAACTCGCCCGTCGCCACTTGGGGATGGCGCTCACGCGCCAGCGCGATGGTGGCGTCATAAAGCCGCCGGCCCTGCTCGGCCCCGGCCGCGCCGCTGAAACCGGGACGATTTCCGCTTGAAGTATCTGCCGCCAATGTGAATTGAGAAACAATCAGTAAGCCGCCGGCCACGTCTTGGATACTGAGATTCATCTTGCCCGCGGCGTCGCTGAAGACGCGCAGCTTGAGCAGCTTGGCGACCAGCGTTTCCACCTGAGCCTCGGTGTCGGCGTGCTCGGCACACATGAACACCAGCAGGCCCTGCTCGATGGCGCCGACAACGCGTCCGGCCACCTCGACCCGCGCGCATCTGACACGTTGCAGGACCGCGATCACGCCAGGTTCAGCTCAGGGTCACGCGCGCAAACCTGCGCTTGCCCACTTGCACGACGATGGTGCCGGCCGGCACTTTGAGGCCCTTGTCGCTGACACTGGCGCCGTCGATCTTCACGCCGCCCTGTTCGATCATGCGCATCGCCTCGCTGCTCGATGGCACCAGGCCCGCCTGTTTGAGCAAGGCGGCAATGCCCAGCGGCGCGCCGCTCATCGCCAGTTCCGCAATCTCGTCGGGAATGCCGCCCTTGGCGCGGTTGTTGAAGTCCTGTTCGGCCTCTTCAGCCTGTCGGACTGAATGAAAACGCGTGGTGATCTCCTTGGCCAGCAAGACCTTCACCTCCTTGGGGTTGCGTCCCGCCTCGATATCCCGCTTGAACTGGGCGATCTCCGACGCGGGACGGAAGCTCAGCAAGTCGAAGTAGCGCCACATCAGCGTGTCGCTGATCGACAGCAGCTTGGCAAACATCAGATTGGGGGCTTCGCTGATGCCCACATAGTTGTTCTTGCTCTTGGACATCTTCTCAATGCCATCGAGCCCTTCCAGCAACGGCATGGTGAGCACGCACTGCGGTTCTTGTCCATACTCCTGCTGCAAGTGGCGACCCATCAGCAGGTTGAATTTCTGGTCGGTGCCGCCGAGTTCGAGGTCAGACCGCAGCGCCACCGAGTCGTAGCCCTGCATCAGCGGGTAGAGGAACTCGTGCACGCTGATCGGCGTGCCGGCCTTGAAGCGGTCATGAAAATCGTTGCGCTCCATCATGCGCGCGACCGTGTACTTGGCGGCCAGCTCGATCATGCCGCGCGCGCCCAGGGGGTCGCTCCACTCCGAGTTGTAGCGAATCTCGGTCTTGCTCGGATCCAGCACCAGGCTGGCCTGTGCGTAGTAGGTTTCTGCATTTACCTGGATCTGCTCCTTGGTGAGTGGAGGTCGGGTGTTGTTGCGGCCGGACGGATCACCGATGAGGCTGGTGAAATCCCCGATCAGAAAAATGACCTGATGCCCCAGGTTTTGAAGCTGACGCATCTTGTTGAGAACCACGGTGTGCCCGATGTGAATGTCAGGCGCAGTCGGATCCAGGCCGAGCTTGATACGTAGCGGATTGCCTGTGGCTTCAGCGCGGGCCAGCTTGGCGATCCAGTCTGCCTCGGGCAACAGCTCGTGACAATTGCGTTTCGAGACAGCCAACGCCTCCACTACATTGTCCGTGACCGGATAGCGGGGCGATCCTGCCAAGTTGTGGTCAGCGGCGATGGCTTTTGCTTGAAGTTCGGACATGGCGGGCGCGAAGCACTTGTTCGGGGTTAGTCTGGGCTTGACGCGAGAGTAGCGCAGCTATAATGGCGCCCTCGACAGAAAGAGGGCTTGAGTCGATTGTGCGGGTTCCCGCACGTCACAGATGCAAGATTCTAGTGGACGCCTCTGGCGTCAATTGATAACCCGGTTAGGCCCAGGCAGTTCGGGGCAAGCCAGAACCAAGCCCCTGCGGCAGCCAAGCACAGTGACCCACTTGACTCATCATTTGAAAGTTTGCCTGCAGCGCGTCGAAGCCTTCGTCGTCAAGCATCCGCGCGCCTTGACCGGTGGCATGGTCACCTTGCTGAGCGGCTTCGCCATCACGGCTTTTGGTATCGCGCCGCTCGCGCCCAACGCTGCCGACCTTCCGCAACATCTGATCACCGAGGCGGTGGCTCCGCTGGATCTGGACGCTCAGTTGGCAGCGCTGGCGGCCCACGAGCTGAGCCTGACTCGCAATGAACTCACGCGCAGCAGCGATACCGCCGACACATTGTTGGGTCGACTGGGCGCTTTTGACCCACAGGCCGCAACGTTCCTGCGCAGCGATGAACTGGGACGACGTGTCTTGCAAGGCCGGCCCGGCAAGATGGTGCAGGCGGTGGCTGATGCCGCAGGCAGGGTCGAATCGCTGGTGGTGCGCTTCCCGGCCGACGGTGTGGGGCAGACCAGCACCCACTTCAACCGCTTGAGCATCAAGCGTGGTGAACATGGATTCAGCGCAGTGCTCGAGGCCGTTCCGCTGCGAACGCTGGTGAAATTGGGCGGCGGAACGGTGCATAGCTCGCTGTTTGCCGCGACCGATGAGGCCAACATACCTGAGGCAATCGCTTCTCAAATGGCCGACATGCTGTCGGGCGATATCGACTTCCATCGCGACCTGCGCAAGGGCGACCGGTTTTCGGTGGTCTATGAAACCATGACAGCCGATGGCGAGCCCGTCAGCTGGGGGGGCGGCGCGGGGCGTGTGCTGGCCACTGAATTCGTCAACAACGGACAAAGCTTCTCGGCCGTGTGGTTCAAGGACCGCAGCTCAGGCAAGGAAAGTTATTACAGCCTGGACGGCCAGAACAAGCGACGCGCCTTTCTGGCCAGTCCGATGGCATTTTCCCGCGTGACTTCCGGCTTTGCGATGCGGTTCCACCCGATTCTGCACCAGTGGAAGGCGCACATGGGCATCGACTATGGCGCGCCGATGGGCACATCAGTACGCACGATTGGCGACGGCGTGGTCCAGTTTGCCGGATGGCAGAACGGCTTTGGCAACGTCATCTATATCCGTCATGCCAACAATCGCGTCACGGTCTATGCGCATCTGAGCCGCATCGATGTCAAGAAGGGCCAGCGTGTCGAACAGGGTCAAGGCGTCGGCGCGGTCGGTATGACAGGCTGGGCCACAGGACCGCACCTGCACTTCGAGTTTCGCGTGGATGGCCAGCAGAAGGACCCACGCGTGATGGCCAAAGCTTCGGAGAGCGTTCCCTTGCCCGTCTCGGCCAAGCCCCAGTTCGATGCGCTGGTGGCCAGCGTGAAGACCCAGCTCACGGCCGCAGAGTCGATTGCTGGCGACGTGCGTGATCGCAACTGAGTAGAGTCAAGGACCATGCCCTTTGCCAGGGGCACCGCGTTTGACCCAAGCTTGCCAGCCATGGACGAGTGCTTTATCGGGCTGATGTCGGGCACCTCGATGGATGGCGTCGACGGCGTGATTGCTCATTTCGACACCGAGCAGAGGATGCAAGTACTGGCGCACCAGCACCGCCCGTATGCCGATGACTTGCGTAATGAGCTGCTGGCGCTGAACAGCCGTGGAGCGAACGAGTTGCATCGCGCTGCGCTGGCGGGCAATGCCGTGGCACGTTCGTATGCCGCTGTCGTGAACGAGTTGCTGGAGACAAGCGGCCGGACCCCTCATCAAATCAGGGCGGCGGGCGCCCACGGTCAGACGGTGCGACACCAGCCTGGCGCTGTCGATGGGGTTGGCTACACCGTGCAGTTGCTGAACGGCAGCCTGCTGGCCGAACTGACCGGAATCGATGTGGTGAACGACCTGCGCAGCCGCGATCTTGCGGCCGGGGGACAAGGCGCGCCACTTGTGCCGGCGTTTCATCGTGCAATATTCGGCCGGACCGACCAATCGATAGCTGTGCTGAATGTCGGCGGGATCAGTAATCTCAGCTTGCTGGGGCGCGACGGCAGCACCCGTGGATTCGACACTGGGCCGGGCAACTGCCTGATGGACCTGTGGGCGGCACGTCATCTGGGCCAAGCCTATGACGATGGCGGCAGATGGGCAGCCGGCGGACAGGTGCTGGCTGACTTGCTCGCAGCCCTGCTGGCGGAGCCGTTCTTTGCCAAATCACCGCCACGCAGCACGGGGCGCGACTTGTTCAATGCGGCTTGGCTTGATCTGCATCTGGCACACCATGCGCCAAAGGCAAGTCCCAGAGATGTGCAGGCGACATTATTGGAACTGAGCGCCATCAGCGTCAGCCACGCAGTACGGCAGTTCGCTGGTGACGCTGTTGAGCTGCTGGTCTGCGGTGGTGGCGTCTTCAATCTCTGCCTGATGGACCGGTTGCAGGCCCATATGGCTGGATTGACGGTGCTGAGTACCGATCAGCGTGGCCTGCCTGCCATGCAAGTCGAGGCAGCAGCGTTTGCCTGGCTCGCCAGGCAATTTGTGCGGAGGGCGCCGGGCAATCTGGCCGAGGTCACCGGCGCCTCAGGTCCCCGGGTGCTGGGCGCTTTGCACCCGGCAGCGGTGGCCCGTTGATCAGCT
The DNA here is from genome assembly GCA_963740455.1 of uncultured beta proteobacterium. Taxonomy (GTDB): domain Bacteria; phylum Pseudomonadota; class Gammaproteobacteria; order Burkholderiales; family Burkholderiaceae_C; genus Paucibacter. Next base: position 632,198 of record CAVUEF010000007.1, on the reverse strand, counting down.
GTTTGCTGCCGGCGCTCAGACTGAGAAACTGGAGCCGCAGCCGCAACTGGTGCTGGCGTTCGGATTCTTGATCACGAACTGGGCGCCTTGGAGATCGTCCTTGTAGTCGATCTCGGCACCGGCCAGGTACTGCAGGCTCATTGCATCGATCAGCAGAGTCACACCATTCTTGTGCATTTGCGTGTCGTCTTCGTTCGTGACTTCATCAAACTGGAAGCCGTACTGGAAACCCGAGCAACCACCGCCCTGCACAAACACGCGCAACTTCAGGTCCGGATTGCCTTCTTCGGCGACCAGGTCGCGCACTTTGTCGGCGGCACTGTCGGTAAATACCAGCGGCGGTGGCGGCATATCGTCTGCGGCGGGGGAGGACAGTTGTTCTGTGACTGCGTTCATGGTGTGTTCCTAGGGTTTCAGGGTGCTGTCACCTGGGCTTGAGAGAGAAGATGCCAAGCTCGCAGGTTCGAGGGTAACCATGCCGTCATCATCACATAGTAGAAGAGCCCCTGCAACGGTCGGGACTTTGTGTCGCAAGCCGAGGGATGTTTAACCTGACGTCGCCACAAACAAGAGAGGCCGCAAACGCGGCCCCAACTTGAGATCCCCAGAGGGTGTCTTTGTATCAGCGCTTGCTGAACTGCTTGCGACGACGCGCCCCGTGCAGACCGACCTTCTTGCGCTCGACCTCTCGCGAGTCACGCGTCACGAATCCGGCGCGGCTCAGATCAGGCTTGAGTGCCGCGTCGTAGTCGATCAGCGCGCGCGTGATGCCATGGCGCACAGCCCCGGCCTGACCCGACTCACCACCGCCCTTGACGCTGATCTTGATGTCGAACGCTTCGCCGTTATTGGTCAGCATCAGGGGCTGCTTGACGACCATGATCGAGGTCTGGCGTCCAAAATACGCATCAACGGCCTTGCCATTGACCATGATCTGGCCGGTACCCTTTTTCATGAACACACGTGCCACTGAGGACTTGCGCCGGCCTGTGCCGTAGTTCCAGTTTCCGATCATCACCGCTCCTTAGATTTCCAGCACTTTGGGTTGCTGGGCGGTGTGCGGGTGGGTTGCACCGGCGTACACCTTCAGCTTCTTTACCATCGCATAACCCAGCGGCCCCTTGGGCAACATGCCCTTGACGGCCTTCTCCAGGGCACGGCCCGGATGCTTGGCTTGCATGTCCTTGAACTTGGTCGCGTGAATGCCACCTGGAAAGCCGGAATGACGGTAATACACCTTGTCATTGGCCTTGTTTCCGGTGACACGCAATTTTTCCGAGTTGACAACAATGATGAAATCGCCGGTATCAACGTGAGGCGTATAAATGGCCTTGTGCTTGCCGCGCAAACGGAGTGCCACTTCGCTGGCAACACGTCCGAGCACCTTATCGGTGGCGTCAATCACATACCACTCGTGCGTCACCTCGGCCGGCTTGGCGCTGAAGGTCTTCATGAGTTACTTTCGAGTCATCCTGCCCATTGGAAAGGCAGAATGTGTCGGTTGGCTTCTACTATGTTCGCTGCGATCTCGCTCGGCGCCACTTGCTGTGACCTCTCGCTGCAACCGCATCGATTTCTTCCCGGAAGCCAAATTCGGAAAAGTCTTAGAGTATAGCCGAAGCGGCGTGACCGCGTGGCGTCGGACGACAGCGCTACGGCAGGCTCGTGCCGACGGCGCCAAGAATGTGCCATGCATTGCAGTTAAACTAGGGTAAACACCAATCAGACATGACTACCGTCAAAAAAAAGCTTCCCGACTGCCCGGTCGAAGCGCCTCGGCAAGCTGGAGCGCTTGGCAGATTGGGCGCTCGCTTCAGGCAAAATGCGGCCTCGGCCATGCAAGCGTGGTCGTCTTGGGTTCCGATACGTTCATTGGCGCCCCGCCACCTGAAGCGCATCACCCAGCATTTGTTGAGCCTGAAACCCGAGGACAGGTATCTTCGCTTTGGCTACTCGGCATCGGACGAGCAAGTCCGCAGGTATGCCAATTCGATTGACTTCGATCGAGACGAGGTGCTTGGCATCTTCAATCGGAAGCTCACGCTGGTGGCGATGGCGCACTTGGCCTATCAGCCCAGGCAGCAGCTGGCAAACCGCCCGCCCATGGCGGAATTTGGTGTATCGGTGCGGTACCAGTCCCGCGGTCGCGGCTTCGGTGCACGCTTGTTTGAGCATGCGGCCTTGCATGCACGAAATCGCGGCGTTGATACCTTGTTCATCCATGCCTTGAGCGAGAATACGGCCATGTTGCGCATCGCGCGCAATGCAGGTGCGACGGTTGAGCGCGACGGCCCGGACTCCGAGGCGTGGTTGCGTCTGCCGACCGACACCGTGTCGTCGCACGTTGACGAAGCGATCGAACGCCATGCTGCCGAGGTTGATTTCAAGCTCAAGCGACATTTGCACGCCATGGTTGAATTCCTGGACGCTGTAGACGAGGTCAGGACCCAGGTCGGCGAAACGCACAAGGCAGGTCGCGAGTAGTGGCTACGCGCCCCCCGGCTCTGGGGGTAGTCGCTGCGTGGTGCCATCGGTACCATAGCGCGCAAACAAGGATTGGCATTGCAGTCGCACTGCCCGATAAGCTGAACTCTCTGGGACATGCAAACCACTCTGCCGTGGATGATTGGCTTGGCGTCGGCAGGCCTATTGGTGCTGGCCGTGGTGCTATGGCTGCTGCGCCGTCCGGTCGACTCCATTCAGCCTTTGCCCACTGAGTGGGCGGTGTCGGCTCGCCCCGTGTTCAATAGCGATGAGCGTCGTGTTTACCGCCTGTTGCGTGAGGCGCTGCCGCACCACGTCTTGCTGTCCAAACTCCCACTGGTGCGCGTTTGCCAGCCGAATGACGCCAAGGACGTGCAATTTTGGTATGAACTGCTGGGCGCCATCAACGTCAGCTTTGTGATCTGCAGCCCGAACGGCCGCGTGCTGGCTGCGCTTGACTTGGACACTGATCGCAATCCTTCGCAACGCAATGTGCAAATCAAGCAATCGGTGCTGGCAGCTTGCCATATCCGCTACTTGCACTGCGACGCCGACAACCTGCCCAGCGTGGCCGAATTGCAGCTGCTGGTGCCTTTCAGCAACGCGTCCACCCGCGGGCCACTCCCCGCCCCCACGCCCAGCTTGCGCCCGGCCAGCACACCGCTCAGGCCAGCGGCGCGGCGCCCCGAGCGCAACGCGTTGTGGCAGGACTCCTTCTTTTCGACCGAAGACCGATTCGACTCGCTCAGCGGCGCCGACTTTCCTCAGACACCGGGCAGCAACATCGGCTTGAACAAGCCGGTGCGCAACTACCTTGGCGGAAACGCGAACGAGGGCATGGCATCCGTCGAGGCGGACTATGACGAAGAAGAAGCGCCTGACGACATCGTCGGCGTCGTGGTCGACAGCAATCAGGTCGATTTCAAATCGTCGCGCCGTTGAGCCGCGCGCGCCCGAGCCGCCTTTGGCTCACATAGGCTACCCTGCGCGGCATGAACGATGACTTGGATACCGGCTTTGCCGAACTCACTCCTGACCGCATGCTGGACGCGCTGGAGGCGGTCGGTCTGCGCTGCGACGGCCGCATGCTGCAGCTCAATTCGTATGAAAACCGGGTCGTGCAAGTGCACTTGGACGAGGGAGCGGTGGCGGTGGCCAAGTTTTACCGGCCGGCCCGCTGGACGAATCAGCAAATCCTGGAGGAGCACGAATTTGCACTCGAATTGGCAGGCCAGGAGGTCCCCGTGGTCGCGCCATGGGTGCTGCAAGCGCCAAGCGTTCAGAGTATCCAATTGCTGGGCGAGCCGGCCACATTGGCCGTATCAGGCGCGCAGCGCTTGAGCGTCTCGCCGCGTTGCGGCGGTCGGGCGCCCGAGCTTGATGACCCGGACACCTTGACCTGGATAGGCCGATTCATCGGGCGCATGCACCTGGTCGGCCGCCAACGGCGTTTCGAACATCGCCTGAACTGGGTCGGCGCGCAGCCCGCCATAGACGCCCGTGATTGGCTGATCCTGCATGAATCGGTGCCCCTGGAGATGCGCGCCAAGTGGCAGGATTCGGTCGACCAAGCTATCAATACGATTGCTGCCGCGTTCGCGGCGGTGCCCGAACTCAAGCTGCTGCGCCTGCATGGCGACTGTCACCCCGGCAACATCTTGTGGACGCCCGATGCCGGCCCGCACTTTGTCGATCTGGACGACGCCTGCAACGGCCCAGCGATACAGGACTTGTGGATGCTGCTGTCGGGTGACGACATTGCCAAGCGCCAGCAGCTTGCCTGTGTGCTGGAGGGTTACGAAGTCTTTTCCGATTTCGACCGGCGCGAACTGCGCTTGATCGAACCGCTGCGCACGTTGCGCATGATCCACCACAGCGCCTGGTTGGCCAAACGCTGGGGCGACCCGGCCTTCCCGATCGCCTTCCCGTGGTTTGGTGATCACGCCTACTGGAACGAGCAGATCACCCGTCTCGGTGAGCAGATGGATGCGATGGCCGAGGCGTGACTCGCGCCATCTGCCTGCGCTGGCTCAGCCCACCAGCAGCGCGTTGATGCGCCGCACGTAGGCGGCAGGGTCGTCCAGCTGCCCGCCTTCGGCCAGCACCGCCTGATCGAACAGCACCTGGGCCAAGTCGTCAAAGTGCGCGCTGCCATCGAGCTTGCGTACCAGCGCATGATCGACGTTGACTTCCAGCGTCGGCAGCGAACTGGGCGCTTGCTGGCCGGCTTGCTTTAGCAAGCGCGCCAGGTGACCGCTCATGTCCCCTTCCTCGACGACGATGCAGGCCGGTGAATCAACCAGTCGCGCCGTCACGCGCACATCCTTGACGCGCTCCTTGAGCGCTTCCCTCAAACGATCGAGCACCGGCTTGAACGCGTTTGCCTGCTCTTCGGCCTTTTTCTTTTCGCCCTCGTCCTGCAGCTTGCCCAGGTCGACGGCGCCCTTGGCCACGCTCTGCAGTTGCTTGCCGTCGAACTCGAACAGATGCGACAGCATCCACTCGTCGACACGGTCAACCAGCAGCAAGACCTCGATGCCCTTCTTGCGGAAGATCTCGATCTGCGGACTGTTCTTGGCGGCGGCCAGCGTGTCGGCGGTGATGTAGTAGATCGGCTCCTGGCCTTCCTTCATGCGCGCCACATAGTCGCTCAGTGAAACACCCTCATCGGCATGGGTGGACGCAAAGCGCAGCAACTTGGCCAGGCGCTCCTGGTTCTGTCGGTCTTCGCCGACGCCTTCCTTTAGCACCGCGCCGAAGTCTTTCCAGAAGGCGGCGTATTTTTCAGTCTGGTTCTCGGCCAAGTCTTCGAGCATGGACAAGACGCGCTTGGTCGAACCTTCGCGAATTACCTTCACGTCGCGGCTTTCCTGGAGCAGCTCGCGCGACACGTTCAGCGGCAAGTCCGCACTGTCGATCACGCCCTTCACGAAGCGCAGATAGACCGGCATCAGCGCCTCGGCATCGTCCATGATGAAGACACGCTTCACATAGAGCTTGACGCCGCCGCGCTTGTCGCGATTCCACAAGTCGAACGGCGCCTTGGCCGGGATGAACAGCAGTTGCGTGTATTCGCTGCGGCCTTCCACGCGGTTGTGGGTGTAGGCCAGAGGCGGCTCGCTGTCATAACTGATCTGCTTGTAGAACTCCTGGTACTGCTCGTCTGTTATGTCGCTCTTGCTGCGCGTCCAGAGTGCCGCGGCCTTGTTGACCGTCTCCCATTCATCGGTCAGAGTGGACTCGGCCTTGTCCGCATTCCATTCTTCCTTGCGCATCAAAATCGGCAGCGAGATATGGTCGGAATACTTCGCGATCACCGACTTCAGGCGCCAGGTCTTCAGAAACTCGTCTTCCTCGTCGCGCAGATGCAGGATCACGGCGGTGCCGCGCTCGGCTCGGGTGATCGATTCGACCTCGAACTCGCCCGTGCCTTCGGAGCTCCAGCGCACGCCCTGGTCAGCAGGCAGCCCGGCGCGGCGCGATTCCACGGTGATACGGTCGGCCACGATAAAGCCGGAATAAAAGCCGACGCCAAACTGGCCAATCAGATTGGCATCCTTCTTCTGGTCGCCCGCCAGCCGGTCCATGAACTCGCGCGTGCCGCTCTTGGCAATCGTGCCCAGATGCTCGATCGCCTCTTCGGTACTCATGCCTATGCCGTTGTCGCGGATCGTGACGGTCTTGGCTTCGGCGTCAAAGCTGACGCGCACGTCCAGATTGGGCGCATCCTCGAACAGCGCGGCATTGTCCAAGGCCTCGAAGCGCAGCTTGTCACACGCGTCCGATGCGTTGGAAACGAGTTCGCGCAGGAAGATTTCCTTGTTGGAATACAGCGAGTGAGTGACCAGGTGCAGGATTTGCTTGACCTCGGCCTGGAAGGCATGGGTTTTCTTGTCCATGAAGTTGGAGACCTCTAAGTTTTGATTGCGCAGGAAAAGAGGGGGCTGCCACGCAGGCCCTCAAGGCAGGGAAGGTGGGGCTCGGCGTCAGGTTTTCAAGAGACTGCGGACCCGCAACTGCCGCCGCACCGTGTGCGCCATGAAGTCAGCGCACGCTCAAACCCGCGACATTGACATGGATCTGGCCGCGGTCCAAGGCGCCGCTGGTGGCGCGCGCATATTGGCGGGCCCAGTTGGCGTCTTGAAAACCGGCAGCACCCATGGCTGCCGCCACGGCAAGTATCTTGTCGATCACCAAGACCTTGCCCGAGCCACGCACCGGCTCGCAGCCGTGTTCCAGGAACTGCTGATCGAGCCAGGCGCGCGCTGCTTCGAACGGCATGGCTTCCAGGCCATCGAGTGCGATACCCAGCTCTTCACCAGGGCCAAAGCTCACTATCACTTCTTTGCGCATAGACACTCCGAAAACGAACCAGGATTTGCGCAGCACAGGTGGCCGGCACCCCGGGTTGTGCTGTTGCCGACTGACAAGTCGTGATTGTCCACCCTGCACGGGTTCAGGCACCGCGCAGCCGCACCGCCTCATCCAGCGTGGCCAGCAACTCCATCGAGGCGTCCCAACCCAGGCAGGCGTCGGTAATGCTCTGGCCATAGGCCAATTTGGCAGGATCATCCTTGCCGGGGCTGAATTTCTGCGCACCGGCAGTCAAGTGGCTCTCCACCATCAGGCCGAAAATACTCGGGCTACCGGACTTCAATTGGGTGGCCACATCGCGCGCGACGTCGAGTTGACGTTCATGGTTCTTGCTGCTGTTGGCGTGCGAGCAATCGACCATCAGGCGCGTGCCCAACTTGGCGGCGTCGAGGTCTTTGCAGGCCTCAGCCACGCTCTGGGCGTCGTAATTGGGAGTCTTGCCGCCGCGCAGAATCACATGGCAATCCTTGTTGCCCCGGGTCTCGACGATGGCCACTTGTCCGTTCTTGTGCACCGACAAGAAATGATGACCGCGCGCTGCCGCCTGGATCGCATCGGTGGCAATTTTGATATTGCCGTCTGTCCCGTTCTTGAAGCCTATCGGCGCCGACAAGCCCGACGCCAGTTCGCGATGTACCTGGCTCTCTGTCGTGCGCGCGCCGATGGCGCCCCAACTGATCAGGTCGCCGATGTACTGTGGCGAAATCACGTCCAGAAATTCACTGCCGGCCGGCACGCCCAGGCGGTTGATTTCAAGCAGTAGCTGACGCGCAATGCGCAAGCCTTCATCGATGCGGTAGCTCTGGTCCAGGTAGGGGTCGTTGATCAGACCCTTCCAGCCCACCGTGGTGCGAGGTTTCTCGAAGTAGACGCGCATCACGATTTCCAGCGTGTCGGCATAGCGGTCGCGCTGCACCTTCAGGCGCTTGGCGTATTCCACCGCAGCGGCCGGATCGTGAATCGAGCATGGCCCGATGACGACCAGCAGGCGCTTGCTCTTGCCATGCATGATGTCGCGGATCTCGCGCCGCGTGTTCACCACCATTCCCTCCATGACCGTGCCGCTGATGGGAAAGAAGCGAATCAGGTGCTCGGGGGGCGGCAGCGGCGTGATGTCGCGTATGCGTTCGTCGTCGGTCTGACTCGTCTTGTCTTGCGGCGAGTACCAACGTTCAGCCGTTGCTGCGGTTTTGGCGTTCATGTTTGGGTTTCAGCGATTGATGGATTGTGCAGGGGCGAAAAAAAACCGCCTGGCTTGGGGCCGGCGGTTGCCAGGATTCGGTGCGTGCTTTGCTCAAGCGCCGACCTCTCCTGCGCCGGTGCGCGGCGAGAACCAAAAGAAAGCAAAATGAAGTTGCGTTGAGCACATGCGCGTGAATGTAGCATGGCTTCAGGCGGTGCCGCCAACCGTCAGTCCGTCGATGCGCAGCGTCGGCTGGCCCACGCCCACGGGCACGCTCTGACCTTCTTTGCCGCATACGCCGACGCCGGTGTCGAGCTGCATGTCGTTGCCAATCATGCTGATGTGGGTCAGCGCCTCGGGACCGTTGCCGATCAGCGTGGCACCCTTCACCGGGTACAGGATCTTGCCGTTTTCCACCCAGAAGGCTTCCGAGGTCGAGAACACGAACTTGCCGCTCGTGATATCGACCTGGCCGCCGCCGAAGTTGGTAGCGTACAAACCCTTCTTGATGCTGGCGATGATTTCCTGCGGGGTCTTCTTGCCAGCGAGCATGTAGGTGTTGGTCATGCGCGGCATCGGCACATGAGCGTAGCTTTCGCGCCGGCCGTTGCCGGTGGGCTGCGCACCCATCAGGCGTGCATTCATGCTGTCCTGGATGTAGCCGCGCAGGATGCCGTCTTCGATCAGCACATTGCGCTGGCTCGGGTTGCCCTCGTCGTCAATGTTCAGCGAACCTCGACGATCCGCAAGCGTGCCGTCATCGAGCACGGTGACGCCCTTGGCCGCCACGCGCTGGCCGATGCGACCGGCGAATGTGCTTGATCCCTTGCGGTTGAAGTCGCCCTCGAGTCCATGGCCCACCGCTTCGTGCAGGAGCACGCCAGGCCAGCCCGGGCCCAGCACCACGGTCATCACGCCCGCGGGGGCAGGTCTTGCCTCCAGATTGGTCAGCGCCGCGTTCACGGCATGCTGCACATAGCTTTCTATCATCGCATCGGTGAAATAGGCCAGGCCGAAGCGGCCGCCGCCACCTCCGGAGCCGACCTCGCGGCGACCGTTCTGCTCGGCAATCACGGTCACGCTCAAGCGCACCAGCGGGCGCACATCGGCAGCCAGCGTGCCATCGGCGCGCGCCACGAGCACCACTTCATGTTCGGCCGCCAGACCCGCCATGACCTGCACGACGCGCGGATCCTTGGAGCGCGCCAGCTTCTCGGCCTTTTCGAGCAAACCGACTTTGCTCGTGCTGTCCAGGCTGGCAATCGGGTCGTCACGGCCATACAGCGTGCGACTCGGCGCGATGCGTGCGTGGCGCGGCACCTTCACGCTGCGGCTCTGGCCTGCGCTGGCAATGCTGCGTACGGTGAGCGCCGCGTCGAGCAAGGCCGCCTCGGTGATGTCGTCGGAGTAGGCAAACGCGGTCTTCTCTCCGGCCACAGCGCGCACGCCGACTCCCTGGTCGATGCTGAAGCTGCCGCTCTTGACGATGCCTTCTTCCAAGCTCCAGCCCTCGCTGCGCGTGGTCTGGAAGTAGAGGTCGGCATCGTCAACGCGGTGCTCGGTGATCAGCCGCAGCGCCTTGGCAAGCACGGGCTCGCTCAGACCAAAAGGCTCCAACAGCAGCGTACGCGCCAGTTGCAGACGTTCAAGAGTGGGTTCGCGAGAGATCATGCCGACATTGTAGGAGCCATCGACGTCAGGCCGAGAAGGCTGCCGCGAGCCCGTCTGTCGGCGCTGCCGCTCAGGCCTGATCGGCGCCCTTCTTCAGCGCCAAGGCGTGCTCGTACAAGGCATTGCGCGGCGCTCCCGACAGCTCGGCCGCCAGTGACACCGCCTGTTTGAGCGGCAGCTCACGCATCAGCACGGTCAAGGTGCGGGTGGTGGCCTCGGGCAAAGCTGACGGGTTGACAGCAGCATCGGGCGGGGCGCCGTGCAGCACCAGCACGAACTCGCCCCGCGAGCGCATCGGATCGGCCTGCATCCACGCCGGAAGGTCTGCCGCCAACATCGTGTTGACCGCCTCGAACTGCTTGGTCAGCTCGCGGCAGACCGTGACGCGTCGTTGCGGCAGCAGTTCGGCCAGCAGTTCGGTCAGGGCGTTGATGCGGTGCGGCGCTTCGAACAGCACTTGCGCGCGCGCGCTGGCGCCGAGCGCCTGCAAGGCCTCACGCCGCTCGCCGGTCTTGGTCGGCAGGAAGCCGACGAACACAAAGCCGCTGGCCTGAACGTCGCCCGCAACACTGAGCGCCACGACTGCGCTGCTGGCACCCGGCACCGGAAAGATGCGCAAGCCGCGCTCGGCGACCGCTGCCACCAGCACCGCGCCAGGGTCCGAGATGGCGGGCGTGCCGGCGTCGCTGACATAGGCCACACGCTGGCCTTGTTGCAGACGCTCGATCACCTGAGCCGTTGCCGCATGCTCATTGTGCTGATGCAGGGCCAGCAGTGGCTTGTCCAGGCCCAGATGACGCAGCAGGCCGCCGCTGACCCGTGTGTCTTCGCAGGCCACAGCGTCCACCATGGACAGGACCTGGATCGCGCGCAGGCTCAGGTCGGCCAGGTTGCCGATCGGCGTGGCCACCACATACAGCGTGGCTGCGGGATACTGTTGGCCGCCGGCCGCTGCGGTAGCGGCCTGGCGCAGCAAGGAGGCATCGATGTTCAAAGCGGGAACCTCCAAGAAAGCGGGTGACCAGGCCGAGACGTTGGCGCTGGAGTTTCTGGTTCGCCAAGGCCTGCGTCCAGTGGAGCGCAATTATCGAGTCGCCGGCGGGCCCAACGCGCGTGGCGGCGAAGTGGATTTGATTGTGCGCGCGCCCGACGGCACGCTGGTATTCGTCGAGGTGCGATCGCGCGGCAGTGCCGACCACGGTGGCGCAGCGGCCAGCGTCACACGTGCCAAGCAGCGCCGTTTGGTCTATGCCGCCCAGCACTATCTGCTGCGCTGGGCGTCGCCGCCGCCCTGCCGCTTTGACGTGGTGGCGGTGCAGGGCGATGTCATCGAATGGCTGCCTGCCGCGTTCGATACGGGTGGCGATTGCGGATGAAACCAGACACAAACCCGGGCAAACCCTGTTCTGTCCTATGATCACGACTCATGCTTGAGCAAAGAATTCAACAGCACTTTTTCGAGAGCGCCGACCTGCAATACCAAGTGGCCGAAGCCTTGGCCCGGCCTGTGGCTGGCGCGGCGCAGGTGCTGGTGGATGGCATCACGGCGGGCGGCCGGGTCATGTGTTGCGGCCATGGCCTGTCGAGTCTGGACGCCCACTATATGGCGGCTTTGCTGCTGGGTCGGTTCGAGCAGGACCGGCCCGCTCTGGCGGCGGTGGCGCTCGGCTTTGACGCGCAATTGAGCCTCGACGCTGGCATCGAAGCCGGCTCCATCCTGGCGCGACAAGTGCACGCACTGTGCCATCCCGGCGACATACTGATGTTGTTCGACGCCCAGCAGGTCGAGGTGGGCAGCTTGCTCGAGTTGCTGACGGTTGCGCACGCCCAGGACATGACGGTCATCGCCCTCACGGGCCAGCTCGACGACGAATTGCGCGCTCAGCTGGTGGAGACCGACGTGCACATCCGTGTGCCGCACAGCCGCGCTGCCCGCGTGCGAGAAATTCACCGACTGCTGACGCATTGCTTGTGTGACGCGGTTGACCTTCAATTGCTGGGTTCGGGCGAATAAGCTCGACCCGGCCCATCCCTTTGCCTGCATAGGACCCATCATGATCATCCCCAAACGCCTGTCTCGCACCCTCCTCATGGCCATCAGCGCGACGCTGCTGGCCAGCGCCTGTGCCCCGCTGATCGTTGGCGGGGCCATGGTGGGCGGTGCCCTGGTGGCCACCGACCGGCGCACCTCGGGCATTCAGCTCGAAGATCAAAGCATTCAGATCAAGGCTGCGACGCGTGCCAGTGAGGCTGTCGGCGGTTTGGGGCATATCAATGTCAACAGCTACAACCGCCTCGTGCTGATCACCGGCGAAGTGGGCACCGAAGCCGACCGCGCCGCCGTGGAGCAGGCGGTGGCCCGTATCGAGAATGTGCGCGGCACGGTCAACGAGTTGGCCGTGCTGGGCAACTCGTCGTTGACGAGTCGGTCAAGCGACCTGCTCATTCTGGGCAAGGTCAAGGCCAGCATGTTCGATGCCAAAGACGTGATGAGCAACGCTTTTGACGTGCATGTGGAGCGCGGCGTGGTCTATCTGATGGGGCGCGTCACCGAGCGTGAAGCCGCGCGCGTCGCTGACATCGCGCGTGGCGTCAGCGGCGTGCAAAAAGTCGTTCGTGTGCTGGAAATAGTCAGCGAAGCCGAGCTCGCAGCACTGCTTCCCAAGTCGAGCCAGTAACCGGCCGAACCGGGAAAACCCAAGCTGTGATTTCTGCGCGGATCGGCGTGATCAGCGCAGCCGCTTGATCAGGCTCGAGGTGTCCCAGCGCCGGCCGCCCAGGCTCTGCACATCGGCATAGAACTGATCGACCACGGCGGTGACGGGCAGTCGTGCGCCGTTGCGGCGTGCCTCGTCGAGCACCAGGCCCAGATCCTTACGCATCCAGTCCACGGCGAAACCAAAGTTGAACTGGTCGTCAATCATGGTCTTGCCGCGGTTGTCCATCTGCCAGCTCTGCGCGGCGCCTTTGCCGATCACGTCAAGCACCAGTTTCATGTCAAGGCCGGCCTTCTCGCCAAAGGCAATCGCTTCGGACAATCCCTGTACCAGCCCCGCGATGCAGATCTGGTTCACCATCTTGGCCAGTTGACCGGCGCCGGACTCACCCACCAGTGTGACCGCCTTGGAAAAGGCCAACGCCACCGGCTGCATGGCCTCGAACGGCGCGCGGTCGCCGCCGCACATCACGGTCAGGGCGCCATTCACCGCACCCGCCTCGCCGCCCGAGACCGGCGCATCGACAAACTGAAGCTTCAAGGCCCGAGCGGCTGCGTGCAATTCGCGCGCGACTTCGGCCGATGCCGTGGTGTGATCCACCAGCACGGCGCCCGGCTTCATGCCGGCAAACGCGCCGTTCGCGCCCAGCACCACCGAGCGCAAATCAGCGTCATTGCCGACGCAGGCAAACACGAAGTCGCACTCTCGAGCAGCCTCGGCCGGCGTAATGGTGCAGGTGCCGCCGAATTCGGCGACCCACGTCTGGGCCTTCGTGGTGGTGCGGTTATAGACCGTCACCAGATGACCGGCGCGTGCCAGATGGCCGGCCATCGGAAACCCCATCACACCCAGGCCGAGAAACGCGACGCGACGCGGGGCAATGCTTGGATAGGAACGTGTGCTCATGATGCAACCTTGAAGGCGCCGGGGGGAGCCGGCTTCAAACGATAGTCAAATGCTCGGTGCCTGACGACAAATCGGAACTTTGCGCCCGGCGGCTGTTGAGCTTGATTTGCAGCCGCAGGTCATTCACCGAATCGGCGTTGCGCAGCGCGTCTTCGTAGGTGACCGTCCCGGTCTCGTACAGGTCGAACAGGGCCTGATCGAAGGTTTGCATGCCCATCTCGCGCGAGCGCTTCATGATCTCCTTGATTTCACCCACTTCGCCCTTGAAGATCAGGTCCGAAATCAGTGGCGAGTTGAGCATGATCTCGACCGCAGCGATACGTCCCTTGCCTTCGATGCGCGGCAGCAGCCGCTGCGACACCAGGGCCTTGAGGTTCAGCGACAAGTCCATCAACAGTTGCGCGCGGCGCTCCTCGGGGAAGAAGTTGATGATGCGATCAAGCGCCTGATTCGCGCTGTTGGCATGCAAGGTGGCCAGACACAAGTGCCCGGTCTCGGCGAATGCCACCGCATGGTCCATGGTCTCGCGGTCGCGGATTTCGCCCATCAAAATCACATCGGGTGCCTGTCGCAAAGTGTTCTTCAATGCCATGTCCCAGCTGTCGGTGTCGATGCCCATTTCACGCTGGGTCACGATGCAGTTCTTGTGCGGATGCACGAACTCCACCGGATCCTCGATGGTGATGATGTGACCAAAGGTATTCTCGTTGCGGTGGTCGACAATGGCCGCCAGCGAGGTCGATTTTCCGGAACCGGTGGCGCCGACGAAGATCACCAGGCCGCGCTTGGTGAGCGACACATCTTTCAGCACGTCGGGCAGCCCCAGGCTGTCTATCGTGGGCAGGATTTGCGGGATGGTGCGCAGCACCAGGCCGACATTGCCCTGCTGAAGAAACGCATTCACGCGAAAACGGCCAATACCTTGCGGCGAGATCGCGAAGTTGCACTCCTTGGTGCGCTCGAACTCGGCCGTCTGCTTGTCGTTCATGATGGCGCGGGTGAGCGCCAGCGTGTGCTGGCCTGTCAGCGGCTGTGGCGACACCTTGGTGACCTTGCCGTCGACCTTGATCGCGGGTGGAAAATCTGAGGTGAGAAACAGGTCCGAGCCCTTGCGCGAGACCATCAGGCGCAACAGGTCGTTGATGAATTTCGAGGCTTGATCGCGTTCCATATTTGGGCTCCCTTGCCTCGTTACGCGCAGATCGATCAGGCGCGCGACAGCAGCGCGCCCAGCCGCGCACTGACCTGGCGCAGGCTCAGCGAGAGGCGTCGCCCCAGCGAGGCCAGCAAGGCCGCCGCCAGCCGCGGCCGGGTGTCGATCAGGCGGTCGAGCGCTTGCGCATCCAGCACCGCCAGCGTGCAGGTGGTCAAGGTGGTGCAGGCCGAGAAACGCGCGCCCGCGTCGAGCAGCGACATCTCGCCCAGCATGTCGCCGGCGCCCGCCTCGGCCAAGCGCGCCCGTCCTCCCCAGGGTTGCAATCGATCCACCGCCAGCGTGCCCTCCAGCACGATGAACATGTAGTCGCCCTGTTCGTCTTGCTTGATCACTTCGCTGTTGGCGGGCAGGCTCACATACTGCATGGACTGGCTGAGGTGTCGCAGGTCGGGCTCGTCCAGCGACGCCAGGTGTTGGTCGGCGCCCCACAGCTGGGCGAACAACTTGGCGCCGGCGCTGGCGTCAAAAGGCACGGCGCCCACCTCCGTGCCCCGTTTCGACCAACCGACGACGGCCGCGCGCTCCTCCAGCGCATCGTGGAACATGGTCGAGAAGTACATGGAGTCGCCACCTGTCGAGGATTCAGGTGGAGCACTGCGTGTCAATCGTCGAATCAGTTTTCTCACTCAACCCCCATCTTTTCGGACCTCGTCCCCAAGCACGCAGTCAAGCGCATCAGCCCGGGAAATTATCGGGGATCTTGGCCCGGCTGCGGGCCTCGGCCGCCGAGATGACATTGCGCCGCACCAATTCGGTCAGGTTCTGGTCGAGCGTTTGCATGCCCACATTGTTGCCGGTCTGAATCGATGAATACATCTGCGCGATCTTGTTCTCGCGGATCAGGTTGCGGATGGCCGAGTTGCCCAGCATGATTTCGTGCGCCGCGACGCGCCCCGATCCGTCCTTGAGTTTGCACAGCGATTGCGAAATCACCGCCACCAGCGACTCGGACAACATGGCGCGCACCATGTCTTTCTCGGCACCCGGGAACACATCGACAATGCGGTCCACGGTCTTGGCAGCCGAGCTGGTGTGCAAGGTGCCAAACACCAGGTGACCGGTTTCAGCGGCCGTCAAGGCCAGGCGAATCGTCTCGAGATCGCGCATTTCACCCACCAGCACCGCATCCGGGTCTTCACGCAAGGCCGAGCGCAGGGCGTTGGCAAAGCTCATCGTGTGCGGGCCCACCTCGCGCTGGTTGATCAGGCATTTCTTGGACTCATGCACGAATTCGATCGGGTCTTCGATGGTCAGGATGTGGCCGTATTCCTGCTCGTTCAAATGGTTCACCATGGCCGCCAAGGTGGTCGACTTGCCCGACCCCGTGGGCCCGGTCACCAGCACCAGGCCGCGCGGTTTGAGCGCCAGTTCGGCAAACACCTTGGGCGCGTTGAGTTGCTCCAGGGTCAGGATCTTGCTGGGAATGGTGCGGAACACGGCGCCCGCGCCGCGGTTCTGATTGAAGGCGTTGACGCGAAAGCGTGCCAGACCCTGGATCTCGAACGAGAAGTCGCACTCCAGCGTCTCCTCGTACATCTTGCGCTGCGTATCGCTCATGATGTCGTACACCATGTCGTGCACTTCCTTGTGCTCGAGCGCCTCAACGTTGATGCGCCGCACGTCGCCATGCACCCGAATCATGGGCGGCAGGCCCGCCGACAGATGCAGGTCGGAGGCCTTGTTCTTGACCGAGAAGGCCAACAGTTGAGTGATGTCCATAGGGGGCTGTGCAGGCGACTGAGTTAGGCTTGGGCATTATGGCGATGATCGCGCAGAACTTACAACTCGTGCACACGCGCATCGCCGGTGCGTGCGATCTGGCACACAGACCGCAACAAAGCGTCGCATTGCTGGTGGTCAGCAAGACCTTTGGCGCCGACCTGGTGCGTGAGGCCCATGCCTGCGGTGAACGGCAGTTCGGCGAAAACTATGTGCAGGAAGCGCTCGACAAGATGGCGGCGCTGCAGGATCTGCGCGCCGATCTGCGCTGGCACCTGATCGGCCCGCTGCAAAGCAACAAGACGCGCTCGGTGGCGCAGGCCTTCGACTGGGTGCACAGCGTCGATCGCCTCAAGATTGCGCAGCGCCTGTCCGATCAGCGGCCTGCGCATATGCCGCCGCTGCAGGTCTGCGTGCAGGTCAATATCAGCGGCGAGGCGAGCAAGAGCGGGGCCGCGCCGGCTGACCTGCCCGCGCTGGCGCACGCCGTGGCGGCGCTGCCGCGCTTGCAACTGCGCGGTTTGATGGCGATACCCGAGGCGAGCCGGACCGTCGACGCGCAGCGCAGCGCGTACCGGGCGCTGCACAACCTGCTGGATCAACTCAAGCGCGAGGGCCTGGCGCTCGACACCTTGTCAATCGGGATGAGTGCCGATCTGGAAGCGGCCATCTTGGAAGGCGCCACACTGGTGCGGGTGGGCACGGCCATCTTCGGGGCACGCTGACGAGTCATCGCCAGCAAGGCGGTAGGCACCGATATCCGCGCCTGAGCCGACCGGCGTGCTGTGCTGTTAGCAACACCTGACCCTGCAAATCATGCGCCGATTGCAGTCCAGGCGCCGATTTCCCTAGGGAGAACCCGGGGTTGACGCAAAGTCTGCCGAGATCGCCCTTGTGCGGCAGTTCAAGCTCATGCAAACTTTGTCACGCTTGGTGCCATCGGCATCGAAGCATCAACCCGACGCCTCAGCACATATGTACAGGTACAGTCCGCCAAGACCCTTGCATCTCAGGATTGCCTTTGAGCAACTCGCCGACCTGGTCACCCAGGTGGCATTCTGGCTGGCATTCTTGTTGCTGACTTTCGGCTGAATCGGGCGCTGCATGCGCACCGCACCGCGGCGCGTACTGCCGTCGGGTGAGCTTGCGGGCGGAGGTGTTCCGGAAATGGCAAATCCTCACATTACTGTCACAAATGTCGGCTAAGCTGGCCCGTTTCGGACAAGCGCTGCCGGTCACAGGGTCGGCATGTGGCTCTACCAAGGGGATATGAGATGAAGCTTTTTCGCGCGCTGGCCGCTGCCGGCCTCGTTGCTTTGGCATTGACTGATCCGGCGCTTGCCGACGGCCACACGCTGCGCCTGATCACCTGGGGCGACTATGTCCCGGCCGCAGTGGCTGAGCAGTTCAAGAAGGAAACAGGCATCAGCGTCGAAATCACGCTGTCGAATAACGAGGAGATGATCTCCAAACTGCGCGCCACGGGCGGCGCAGGCTTCGACCTGGCCCAGCCCTCGCAGGACCGCATCACCGGTCCGCAGCAGGAATTCGGCATCTACAAGCCGCTGGACCTTTCCAAGATCAAGACCGAACAGTTCATCCCCGCGATGCTGGAAGCGACCAGGAAGAACACCACGCTCGACGGCAAGGTCTACGGACTGCCGCATATCTGGGGCACTGACGGCCTGGTGGTCAACACCAAGCTCGCCAAGATGACCGACTATTCCGATCTGTGCAAGGCGCAATACAAAGGCAAGACCGCCGTGCGCCTGAAGCGGCCGACGCTGTTGGCATTTGCCTTTGCCGCAGGCAAGGATCCGTTCGCACTTTATGGCGACGCCAAGGCCTACGCTGCGCTGATGGACGAAGTTGGCAAGACTATGGTGGCCTGCAAGGGCAATCTGAAGTTCTTCTGGGACAACAAGGACCAGCTTCTCAACGGCATGCGCACGGGTGAAATCGTCGGCGCCATGATGTGGGACACCGGCGGCTGGAAGCTCAACAAGGAAAGTCCCGACCTCGAGTTCGTCGCTCCCAAGAGCGGCGCGATGGGCTGGATCGACACGTTTGCGATTCCGGCCAAGGGACGCAATGATGCCGCTGCCTATGCCTGGATCAACTTCAATTTGCGCCCCGATATCGCTGCCAAGGTGGCTGGCGCAGTGGGCAACTTCACTGCGTCCAAGGGGGCCGACCAGTTGATGGACGCCAAGCTCAAGGCGCAGTTCGCCGCCAGTTTCTCGGAAACGGCATTGAAGAACGTCCACTGGTACCCGGCGGTGCCGGCCGGCATCGAGGAGATCGAAGGCCGCGTGCTCGACCGCATCAAAGCTGCGAACTGATGTGGTCGGGTAGGGCCACCGCGCCGGGCTGCCCCAGGCCCGGTCCGACCCGCGCCGAAACTGGCCTGCCATTTGCACACAGCGGAGAGCTGCATTGACGCTTGATCTTGAAGTGCTGCGCGTGGCCAAGCGTTTCGGCGCACACCGCGCCGTTGACGACTTGTCGCTCGAAGTCAAGCGCGGCAGCTTCTTCTCCATCCTCGGCCCTTCGGGCTGCGGCAAGACCACGCTGCTGCGCATGATTGCCGGCTTTCAACTGCCCGACAGCGGCGAGATCCGCATCGGCGAGCGCCCGATGCACGGCGTTGCGCCGAATCGTCGGCCGGTGAACATGGTGTTCCAGCATCTGGCGTTGTTTCCGATGATGTCGGTCGGCGAGAACGTCGGCTATGGACTGGCACGGCGCGGCATGGCGCGCCCCGAGATCGAAAGGCGTGTCGGCGAAATGTTGGAGCGCGTGGGGTTGAGCGGCGCGCAGGGCAAGCGCATCGACCAGCTCTCGGGCGGCCAGAAGCAGCGCGTCGCAATCGCGCGCAGCCTGGTGCTCGAGCCGACGCTGCTGCTGCTCGACGAGCCGCTCGGCGCGCTCGACCTGAAGTTGCGCGAGCACATGAAGATCGAGCTCAAGCAGTTGCAGGCCGCCTTCGGCACGACCTTTGTCTACATCACGCATGACCAGAGCGAGGCGCTCGTGCTGTCCGATCATGTGGCGGTGATGAATGCCGGGCGTTTTGAGCAGGTGGACACGCCCCAGGCGCTGTATTACGAGCCCAAGTCGGCGTTTGTGGCCGGCTTTGTCGGCGCCAACAACCGCTTCACGGGACGTGCCCTGCGCAGCGCCGCCGATCTGGTCGAGGTCGACGCCGCGTCGCCCTCGGGCCGGCCGCTGCCCTTGCATGCAAGGCCGGTCGGCCAGGTCGAGACGGGCGCCACGGTGGAGGTGTTTGTGCGCCCCGAAGTGGTCACGCTCGCGCGCGACATGCACGAACTGTCGCAGGATCAGTTGCGCTACAGCGCCGAGGTGCAAAGCCTGCTGTTCGACGGTGCCAATTCGGCGGTGCTGGTGCAGGAACTGGACAGCCGCTCCGAGCTTCGCATCGCCTTGCCGCAAACCGGCCAGTTTGCCGATCTGCGCGTGGGCGAGCGCGTCGCCTTCGGTTTCGATCCGCGGCGCGCACTGTGCTTTGCGGCTGCATCGATGTCCGGCCATGAACACTGACACGCTGCCGGGAGCCCAGGCGCAGCGCCGCCTGTTGCTGATGCTGCTGCTCGCGCCGGCGCTGTTGTGGTTGTTCGCGCTGATCGTGCTGCCGCATATTGATCTGGCGCTGCTGTCGCTGCGCGAGCGCGTCGCGCCGCGCGTTTATGCGCCGAGCCTGAAACAGTACGCCACCTTTGTCGAAGAGCCGCTGTATTGGCACATCTTCATGCGCACCGCCGTGATGTCCATCACGGCCACGCTGGCGACGCTGCTGCTGGCGTTTCCGGTGGCATGGACGATAGCCAAGATTGCGCGCGGCCGCACCCGCTCGCTGCTGTTCGTGCTGTGCCTGATTCCGTTCTGGGTGAGCGAGACCGTGCGCACGCTGGGCTGGATGATTCTGCTGCGCGAGACCGGCGTGCTGCCGGCACTGCTGGCGCACTTGGGATTGACGAACGGACCGGTCGAACTGCTTTACCACGACGCGACCATCATGGTCGGCCTCGTCTACACATCGATGCTGTTCATGGTGGTGCCGCTCATCAGCGCGCTCGACACGCTCGACGATTCGCTGGTCGAGGCCGCCTATGACCTGGGTGGCAACGGTTGGTCCATCCTGCGCCAGATCGTGATCCCGCACGCCGCGCCCGGCATTGTCGCGGGCTGCATCGTCGTCTTCATGCTGACGCTGGGCAACTACCTGACCCCGACGCTGCTGGGCGGCAAGAATTCGCTGTGGTTCACTGAAACGATCTACACCCAGTTCATCACCCGTTTCAACTGGGAGCAGGGTGCCGCTTTCGGCTTCTTGCTGCTGGGACTCTCGACGTTGATCGTCTGGATCGGACTGCGTCTGAGCGGCCAGAAGTTCGGCGATGTGATGAGGCGCACATGATCGCCTCGTTGCCGCGCCCGGTCTGGCTGCGTTGGGGCACGGTCGCCTATGCCTTTGGGTTTTTCGCTTTTCTGTTTCTGCCGCTGGTCGTGGTGGCGGTGTTCGCCTTCAACAATGCGCCGTATCCGGCGCCACCGTGGCGCGGCTTCACGCTCGACTGGTTTGTCGGCTCGGACGCCCGCATCGGCTTGTTTGCCGACGAGCCGATGTTGGCCAGCATCTGGACCAGCGTGGTGGTAGCAAGCTGGGTCACGCTGCTGTCGGTGGCGGTAGGAACGACCAACGCCTTCTTGCTGGAGCGCGCCACCTTTCGCGGCAAGCAGGCGCTGTCCATGCTGATGCTGGCGCCGCTGGTGATCCCGGGCGTAATTCTGGGCATCTCCATCCTCTCGTTCGCGAGCCGCATCGCGCAGTTCGCCGACGACCAGTTCGGCTGGGAGCTGGCGTTCCTGCGGCCCGGCTTGCCGCTGGTGGTGCTGGGACAGTTCAGCTACATCGTGGCGATTGCGACCTTGATGATTTCGGCGCGCCTGAAACGTTTCGACCGCACGCTCGAGGAAGCCGCCTACAACCTGGGCGCCACGCGCAGTGCCGTGCTCACCACGCTCACCTTGCCCTATCTGCGTCCGGCATTGCTGGGCGCGGCGGCGATCTCGTTCCTGATGTCGTTCGAGAATTTCAATACGACGCTGATGCTGGTGGGTGGCGACGCGCCGCTCACAGTCATGATGTACGGCCGCATGCGCGAGGGTGCGAGCCCGGTGCTCAACGCAGTGAGCTTGGCGCTGATGGTCGCCTCGGCCTTGCTCGCGCTGACCATGATGCGCCGCCCGGCCGACGCGGCCTCCAGACCCTAGAGGAAACGCTCCAGCAGCCTGCGCGAGTGGCGGTCGAGCGCCCAGCGGTCGCGCACCAGAAACTGGATGCCGTGGCTGTCGGCGATCAACAGATCGGGCCCGTCCAGGCGGCGTATGTCTTCCTCGCCCTTCAGCACGAACCGGGTTGCGCCGCGGTCGGTTTCGACGCTCCAGATGCTGGGTGTCGAGAAGGTTGAAACATGGCTGATGCGCTTGATGACCGGAACGAATTCGCGCTGGCGCAGTTCCTCTTCAAGCAAAGCCCTCGTTGCAACAGGAGCCGCTTCGAGCGTGGGCAACCAGACCAGCTCCCGGCCATCGGCGCTGAGCAGCGAAAGGCCCTCCAGCGGCGCGGCGATCGGGAAGGCGCGCACCGGCACCACCCCTTCATGGCGCTTGCCCTTGGCGTCGGTCAAGGCCAGGTGGCCATAGGCATCACGTTCGAGTTGAAAGTCGATTGCTGTCATGGATGGGCTCTGTCAATCCGCATTGCCGGCAGGGTGGGCCGGGTGCGCCGTCGCAGGCGCGGCCGGGCCTTCTTCGGCATCGGCGTCAACGCGACGCAGTTGCGCCTCGTACAAGCGCCAGTAGGCGCCCTGTTGGGCGATCAGCTCATCGTGCGGTCCCACCTCGACGATGCGGCCGCGCTCCATCACCACCAGCCGGTCGGCCTTGCGCAGCGTCGACAGCCGGTGCGCGATGGCGATCGTCGTGCGGCCCTGCACCAGATTGTCCAGCGCCTTCTGGATCTCTTTCTCGGTCTCGGTATCGACCGACGAGGTGGCCTCGTCGAGGATCAGGATGCGTGGGTCAATGAGCAGTGCGCGCGCGATCGAGATGCGCTGGCGCTCGCCGCCCGACAGACCCTGGCCGCGCTCGCCCACCAGCGAGTCGTAGCCCTGCGGCAGACGCAAGATGAACTCGTGCGCATGCGCGGCGCGCGCGGCGGCCACGATCTCGGCGCGCGTGGCGTGCGGCTTGCCATAGGCGATGTTCTCGGCGATGGTGCCGAAGAACAGAAACGGCTCTTGCAGCACCAGGCCGATGTGGCGGCGAAAGTCAGCCACCGCAAAGCGCCGGATGTCCACGCCATCGACGCGCACCGAACCGTCGGTGACGTCGTAGAAGCGGCAGATCAGATTCACCAGCGTGCTCTTGCCCGAACCGCTGTGCCCGACCAGGCCGATCATCTCGCCGGGGCGTATGTCGAGATCGAGCCCGCGGATCACGGCGCGATTGCCGTAGCGAAAGGCGATGTCGCGCAACTCGATGCGGCCCTCCACCTTGTCGAGCTTCACAGGCTGCACAGGGTCGGGCACGTTGGAGACATGGTCGAGGATGTCGAAGATGCGCTTCGCGCCCGCTGCCGCCTTTTGCGTGACCGAAACAATGCGGCTCATCGAATCGAGTCGTCCGTAAAAGCGCCCGATGTATGCGATGAAGGCGGCCAGCACGCCGACCGTGATCTGGTGCCTGGACACCTGCCAGATGCCGAACCCCCACACCACCAGCAAGCCCACTTCGGTGAGCAACGAGACGGTGGGTGTGAACAGCGACCAGGTCTTGTTGAGCTTGTCGTTCACCTCGAGGTTGTGCTTGTTGGCCTGGCGGAAGCGCAGCGCTTCGCGGTCCTCCTGGGCGAAGGCCTTCACCACGCGTATGCCGGGAATGGTGTCGGCCAGCACGCTGGTGACATCGGACCAGACGCGGTCGATCTTTTCGAAGCCGGTGCGCAGACGGTCGCGCACCAGATGGATCATCCAGGCAATGAATGGCAGCGGCAGCAGCGTCACCACGGCCAGCCAGGGGTTGATCGACACCAGAATCACCGCCGTCATGCCAATCATGAGCACGTCGGTGGCGAAGTCCAGGGCGTGCAGCGACAGGAACACGCTGATGCGGTCGCTCTCCGAGCCGATGCGCGACATCAGGTCGCCAGTTCGCTTGCCGCCGAAAAAGTCGAGCGACAGTTGCAGCAAATGCTCGAAGGTGGCAGTGCGCAAATCGGCGCCCATGCGTTCAGCCACCAGGGCCAGCAAATAGGTGCGCGCCCAGTTCAAGCCCCATGCCGC
This sequence comes from uncultured beta proteobacterium, assembly GCA_963740455.1. Taxonomy (GTDB): domain Bacteria; phylum Pseudomonadota; class Gammaproteobacteria; order Burkholderiales; family Burkholderiaceae_C; genus Paucibacter. The sequence continues at coordinate 608,561 of CAVUEF010000007.1, read as the reverse complement.
CAAGGCCGCGCCGAGCAGGCCCAGCAACAGCCACACCACTTGCAGCGGGTCAATGGACTTGCCGTTCTGGAACGGGATCAGTATCTCGTCCATCAAGGGAATGGTCAGATAGGGCGGCACCAGCGTTGCTGCGGTGGACGCCAGCGTCAGCACAAAGCCCGTGATCAGCTCCTTGCGATAGGGCTTGGCGAAGCGGCTCAGTCGCAGCAGCACCCAGGTACTGGGCGGCGCTTGGACCTCGCGCGTGCAAATCGGGCATTCCTCGCTGTCGGCTGGCAACGGTGCCTTGCAAGAAGGGCACAGCGCGATCTCGTCGGCGACGATAGGAGCGCCCGCCGGTGCGCGCAGCTGCTCCAATTGGCGCTCGACCAAGGCGATCCAGCGCAAGGCCAGCACGTTGACGCCCAGCGTGAAGCGCCACAGCGCCAGGCGCCGGTGGCGATCGCGCAGCTCGATGCAGCCCACGCCCGCATGGTCGGCAAGACGCAGGCTCAGGCCTTCGCGCAGCGGCCACTCGCGCCAGCCCCGAGGCGACGCGCCGGCAGCGCCCGCCACTTGTTCCAGCAGGCGTTTGTCGGTCAGTACCAGACGCCCAGGGCGAAACCGGAGTTGGTGGTCCAGGTCAACGTCAAGTGCTGCCAACACGTTCTCTTCAGGCACGAGCACGGTATCCAGGGTGGCGCCGTCGTCAGAATCTGTACGGTTGAGGGGGGCGTGATGTTGCATTTTGTTGGGGCGCCGGGCACACGTCAGGCAGGCCAGGATTCTCGCCCACCCAGGATACCGCCCGGTCTTGCCTGGGCAATATTTATCACTGCTGGCGCACAATTGCGGCCTTGATGGGGCGCAATCAAGCCCCAAGGCATGCAAAAAAATTCGCGACCATGAACCGACACGACGACATCAAGCTGCTGCGCATCAACTATCTGCGCGGGCCCAATATATGGACTTACCGCCAGGTGCTGGAGGTCTGGTTGGACTTGGGCGGTCTGGAGCGATTCCCGTCCAACCTGTTGCCCGGTTTTACCGACCGCCTCATCGCCTTGCTGCCGGCGGTGGCCGAGCATCATTGCGGGGTCGGCGAGCGGGGCGGTTTCTTGCAGCGTCTGCTCGAAGGGACTTGGGCCGGCCATACGCTGGAGCATGTCGTGATCGAGTTGCTGAATCTGGCCGGCATGCCCACCGGGTTTGGCCAGACGCGCAGCACCTCCAAGCCGGGTGTCTACCGCATGGTGTTCCGCGCCCGCGACGAGCAGGTGGCACGCACCGCGCTCGAGCAAGGACTCGCGCTGTTGATGGCAGCCATCAACGCCGACGACTTTGACGTCTCCGCTGCCGTGGCCAGGGTGCGCGACAGGGTCGATGACTGCTATCTGGGCCCCAGCACCGCGTGCATCGTGGCGGCAGCGACCGACCGACGCATTCCGCATGTCCGGCTCAACGACGGCAATCTGGTGCAGCTCGGCCATGGCGCACGCCAGCGCCGTATCTGGACCGCCGAGACCGATCTGACCAGCGCGATTGCCGAGGGCATTGCCAGCGAGAAGGATCTGACCAAGAGCTTGCTCAAGGGCTGCGGCGTGCCAGTGCCCGAAGGTGTGGTGGTGGCAACGCCTGAGGCGGCCTGGGCCGCTGCGCAGGACATCGGCATGCCGGTGGTGGTCAAACCGACCGACGGCAATCACGGCCGCGGCGTGACCCTTGACTTGAAGGTGCAGGCCGATGTCGAGGCCGCTTTCGCGGTGGCCGAACCGCATGGCAGCGAGGTGATGGTCGAGCGCTTCGTGCGCGGCCACGAACACCGTTTGCTGGTGGTGGGTGGCAAGGTGGTGGCGGCTGCACGTGGCGAAACCGCCTGGGTGGTCGGCGATGGCCATGCCAACGTGATGCAGTTGGTCGACCAGCAGATCAACACCGATCCGCGCCGCGGCAACACCGAGGATTTTCCGCTGGGTCGCATCAGTACCGATGGCGACGGCGCGGTGCTGCTCGATCTGCAGCGCCAGGGCCTCAAGCCGACCGACATTCCCGCCACCGGCCGGCGCGTGCTGATACAGCGCAACGGCAATGTGTCGATTGACTGCACCGACCTGGTCCACCCCGAGGTCAATCATGTCGTGTCGCTGGCTGCGCGCATTGTGGGCCTGGACATTGCCGGCGTCGATGTGGTGGCTGAAGACATCTCCAGGCCGCTGGCAGAGCAAGGTGGCGCGGTCGTCGAGGTGAATGCCGGCCCGGGGCTGCTCATGCATTTGAAGCCCGCCGAGGGCATCCCGCGCCCGGTGGGCCGCGCCATCGTCGATCATTTGTTTCCCGAGGTCGAATCGGGTGTGAAGGACGGCTCGTGCGGCCGCATTCCCATCGTCGGTGTGGCCGGCAGCAAGGACTCCCATACGATTGCGCGGCTGGTCGCCTGGCTCATGCATCTGAGCGGGCCGAAAGTGGGACTGGCCTGCAGTGACGGGCTGTTTCTGGACCGTCGGGTGCTCGAGCGCGGCGATTGCGCTCACTGGGAGGCGGGTCATCGATTGCTGATCAACCCTTCCGTGGAAGCTGCCGTGTTTGAAAACGGCGCCAGATCGATTCTGAGCGACGGCCTGGTCTACGACCGTTGCCGGGTGGGCGTGGTGACCGACTTGCAGCGTTCGCAGGCACTGGCCGAATTTGACGTGCTCGAAGACGAGCAGATGTTCAAGGTCATGCGCACTCAGGTCGATGTGGTGCTGGCCGACGGCGCAGCCGTATTGAACGTGAACGACGAGGGCATCGTGGAGATGGCCGCGCTGTGCGACGGTGAAGTGATTTTCTACGGCCTCGACGGCGCGCATCCCACCTTGCTCAGGCACGCCACTGAAGGGGGGCGCAGCGTGCATCTGCACAACGGTTATGTGGCACTGGCCACCGGCGCGCATCTGGAGATGCTCGTCGAGCTGGGCGAGATCACACCCTGGATGGCGCACACCGGTGCCGAATCGGCCGACACCTTGCTGGCCGCGATTGCCGCTGCGTGGGCACTGGGCCTGTCGGCCGACTTGATCAGCGCCGGCATCGAGACATTTGACCCCGACATGCAGGCGCCGCGTGGCAGCCAAATCAGCGCCGGCAAGGCACTGTGACCGCAGCAGAAAGAAGAACGATGGAAGTTTCCCGCATCCGGGCCCTGCGCGGCCCCAATCTCTGGAGTCGTCACACCGCCATCGAGGCGGTGGTGAGCTGCTCCACAGTCGAGCGCAGCAGCGCCGATCAGGCTGAGTTCGAGGCGGCCGTGCGCGCCCGCTTTCCCGCCATCGGCGCACTCGCGCCGGTCGGGCACCAGGGGCCGATCACCTTGGCCCATGTGCTGGAGGTGGCGACCTTGGCACTGCAGGCGCAGGCGGGCTGCCCGGTCACGTTCAGCCGCACCAACAGCACCCTGGAGCATGGCGTCTATCAGGTGGTGGTCGAGTACAGCGAAGAAGAAGTGGGTCGCCGCGCGTTTGAGCTGGCGCAGGGGCTGGTGAACGCGGTGTTGAATGCGCAGCCCTTTGACGGCGCTGCCGCAGTGACACAGTTGCGTGAGCTCGACGAAGACGTGCGCATGGGTCCCAGCACGGCATCCATCGTCGATGCGGCGCTCGTGCGCGGCATACCCTTTCGCCGCCTCACGCAGGGCAGTCTGGTGCAGTTCGGCTGGGGTTCGCGCCAACGCCGCATTCAGGCCGCCGAGATGGACACCACCAGTGCCGTGGCCGAGTCGATCGCGCAGGACAAGGACTTGACCAAGAAGCTGTTGCATGCCGCGGGCGTGCCGGTGCCCCGTGGCCGTCCGGTCGTCGATGTCGAAGACGCTTGGCAGGCGGCATTGCAAATCGGCCTGCCGGTGGTGCTCAAGCCCCAGGACGGCAACCAGGGCAAAGGCGTGACGGTGAACGTGGTCAGCCGACCGCATCTGGAGGTCGCCTACAAGGCCGCCGCCGAAATCGGCAACGTGATGGTTGAAAGTTACCTGCCCGGCAGCGACTTCCGATTGCTGGTGGTGGGCGAGCGCCTGGTGGCAGCGGCAAGACGCGACCCCCCGCAAGTGATTGGCGACGGTGTGCGCACCGTGCATGAATTGGTCGAGATCGTGAACGCCGACCCCAAACGGGGCTCCGGCCACGCCACATCGCTGACCAAGATCAGGCTTGACGACATCGCCATTGCGCGCCTTGACATGCAGGGTTTGAAGCCTGAATCGGTGCCGGAAAACGGCCAGCGGGTGATATTGCGCAACAACGCCAATTTGAGCACCGGCGGCACCGCAACCGACGTGACCGACGACGTGCACCCGGAGGTGGCGGCCAGCGTCGTGGCGGCCGCGCGCATGGTGGGCTTGCACGTCTGCGGCGTCGACGTGGTGTGCGAAAGCGTGCTGATGCCGCTGGAAGAGCAGAGCGGCGGCATTGTCGAGGTGAACGCCGCGCCGGGACTGCGCATGCACCTGACCCCTTCCTATGGCAAACCGCGCCACGTGGGCGAGGCCATGGTGGGCAATCTCTACGCGCATGGCGACGAGGGTCGCGTGCCGATCGTCGCCGTCACCGGCACGAATGGCAAGACGACGGTGACGCGCGTGATTGCGCATTTGTTTGCCACCAGCGGCTTGCGCGTGGGCATGACGAACACCGACGGCGTGTATGTGGACGGGCGCCAGATCGACAGCGGCGACTGCAGCGGCCCCAAGAGCGCGCGCAATGTCCTCTTGCATCCGGACGTCGATGCCGCTGTGTTCGAAACCGCGCGCGGCGGCATCTTGCGCGAAGGACTGGGCTTCGATCGTTGCACGGTGGCGGTGGTCACGAATCTCGGTGCGGGCGATCACCTCGGCATGAACTACATCAACACTGTGGAAGAGCTGGGTCTGCTCAAGCGCGTGGTGGTGCACAACGTCGCGCCCGCTGGTTGTGCGGTACTCAACGCGGCCGACGCCAACGTGGCCGCGATGGCCTCGGTCTGCCCAGGCGAGATCATCTACTTTGCGGCCGACCGCCACCATCCGGTGATGGCCACGCACCGCGCTCAAGGCAAGCGCATCGTCTATGTGGAAGGCGATGCGCTGATTGCCGCGCAGGGCGCGTGGCGCGAGAGTGTGAACCTGCGCGACATTCCGATCACGCGCAACGGTGCGATCGGCTTTCAGGTCGAAAACGTGATGGCGGCGCTGGCGGCTGCCTGGGGCGCGGGCCTTGCGTGGGACGCGATTCGCCGTGGCTTGGCCAGCTTCGTGACCGACGCCGACAATGCGCCGGGCCGCTTCAATGTGATGGACTATCGGGGCGCCACCGTGATTGCCGATTACGGCCATAACGCCGATGCCATGCGCGCGCTGGTGGCAGCCGTGCAGGCCATGCCGGCCAAACGTCGCATGGTGGTGATCAGCGGCGCGGGTGACCGACGCGACGACGACATTCGCGAGCAGACCGCGATTCTGGGCGAGGCCTTTGACGAGGTCATTCTGTATGAAGACGCCTGCCAACGCGGCCGCGCCGACGGCGAGGTGATGGCCCTGCTGCGCCAAGGCTTGGCGCACGCCAAGCGCACTCAGCGTATCGAAGAGATCCGTGGCGAGTTCGTCGCCATTGACAGCGCGCTGGCGCGGTTGCAACCGGGCGATCTGTGCCTGATCCTGGTCGATCAGGTGAACGAAGCCCTCGCTCATCTGACCCAACGCGTGATGATCGGCTGAGCTCGGCCTCACGCGGGCCAGTGGCCTGCATGTGGCTGCTCAAGAGCCTGAACGCAAGGCTGCTCCGCAGCCGCATGGCGTCAGGCCAAACGCCGGTCTGCCAAGACAGCGCGGCGCAGCAGCCATGGTCGTGAGCAAGGATTGCCCATGAGGGCGCTTGCCGGACGGACTCATCAATCCCGCATTACCCGCGTTCAGGCAGGTTTTATTGTTGCAAATGAGAAGGATTCGTATTACAGTTCTTGCATCGCCTTCCAAATCAAGGAACCAGAAGCCATGCAAGCCTTACGTTTTCTCCTCACCGTCTTGATTGCTTCGGTCTCGACCGCAGCCGTCGTTCACGCCGCCGACACCGAGCTGGCGCTCGTCATCAAGAACCACCGTTTCGAGCCAACCGAGCTCAAAGTTGCGGCGAACCAGCGTGTCAAGCTGGTGGTGCACAACCAGGACAACACGCCCGAGGAGTTCGAAAGCCACAGCCTGAACCGGGAGAAGCTCATCCCCGGTGGAGCGAAGGCGACGATCTTCATCGGTCCATTGAAGCCGGGCCGCTATGAGTTTGCCGGCGAATACCACGAGGCCACGGCCAAGGGCGTCGTCGTCGTCGACTGAAGCAAGGACGCCCAATATGTTTACCACCGGCCTGATCGTGTTCCGCGAGTCGCTTGAGGCGGCACTGTTCATCGGCATCGTGGCTGCGGCCACCAAGCACCTGGCCGGGCGCAAGCGCTGGCTCGGCGCCGGCGTGGGCGTCGGGGTGCTTGGAGCGTTGCTGCTGGCCTTGCTGGCGCAGTACATCAGTGCCTGGGCCGACGGCGTCGGACAGGACTTGGTGAACATTGGCGTGTTGTCGCTCGCGTTGGTGATGCTGATCTGGCACTGCGTGTGGGTCACGACGCACGCCAGTGAAATGGCATCGCAAGCTCGGCAACTCGGCGCGTCGGTCGGGGCAGGGCAGCGCAAGCCTTGGGCGCTCCTGACCGCGGTGGCTCTGGCCGTTTTGAGGGAGGGCGCCGAGACCGTGCTATTCGTGGGCGGCGCACTGTCCGGAACGGACTCATCGACCTGGTCGGTGCTGGCGTCGGGGTCAATCGGCCTGGCGCTCGGCGCGCTGCTCGGGACCCTGCTTTATGTCGGGCTGTCGCGCATTCCCGTGCGAAGCCTGTTCTGGACCACCAATCTGCTGATCGCCCTGCTCGCGGGATCGATTGCCAGCCAGTTGGCCAAAGCGCTCAACCAGGCCGGACTCGTCGACCTGTGGGGTTCGCCTTTGTGGGACACCTCGCATGTCCTGGCATCGAACTCCGCGCTGGGTACCGTCCTGCACGCGCTGGTCGGCTACGACGCGCAACCCTCGGGCGCGCAATTCGCAGCCTACCTCGCTGTGTTGGCGCTCATCTACGCCGGGACACGGCTGTTCAGCAGAGCGCCTGCGCGATAGTTCCCGCCTCAATTCTCCCTACTCGTGCCTTGGTAAAGACCGATGCCGAGTGCCTCGCTGGCACTCGGCGCCAGCCGATGGGCGTGGCACCAGAGCTCGGCCCGCAATCGCTGCGCTATGATGATTTGCGGTCTGCGGTTCAATGGGCTCCGCGTGTCCGTTCGGGCCGCAATGCCACCGCGCCTGCGCGACCTGAACCATCACCACCAGGAGTTGCCGTGTCCAAGAGAAATTCCGTCAAATTGATCGCCTCCGCACTGTTGCTCTCAAGCTTGTTGTGTTTCACGATTGGCAGCGCGATGGCGCAAGGCGTCGAAAAACCCAAGGTCTCGATCGCAGTCGGTGGCAAGAACCTCTTCTACTACCTTCCCTTGACGATTGCCGAACAGCTCGGTTACTTCAAGGACGAGGGCCTGCAGGTCGAGATCAGCGACTTTGCCGGCGGCTCCAAGGCATTGCAGGCGCTGGTGGGGGGTAGTGCGGACGTGGTGTCGGGTGCTTATGAACACACCATCAATATGCAGGCCAAAGGGCAGCACATCACGGCCTTTGTGCTACAGGGGCGGGCACCGCAAATCGTGTTCGGCGTCTCTACCAAGACGCTGCCGAACTACCAGTCGATTGCCGACTTGAAGGGCAAGAAGATCGGCGTCACGGCGCCGGGCTCTTCGACCAATATGATGGCCGACTTCGTGCTTGCCAAGGGCGGGCTCAAGCCGACCGACGTGTCCTTTGTCGGCGTCGGTGCAGCGGCGGGCGCGCTGTCGGCGTTGCGCTCGGGTCAGATCGACGCAATCTCCAACCTTGATCCAGTGATCACGATGCTGGAGCAAAGCAATGACATCAAGGTCATCTCGGACACCCGCACGCTGAAGGATACGAACGCGATCTTCGGCGGTCCGATGCCGGCGGGCAGCCTGTACACGACCGAAGAGTTCCTGAAGAAATATCCGAACACCGCGCAGGCGCTCACCAATGCCATGGTGCGCGCGCTGAAGTGGCTGCAGCATGCCGGCCCATCCGACATCATCAAGGTCGTCCCGGAGAACTATCTGCTGGGTGACCGTGCGCTGTACCTGCAAGCCTTCATGAAGGTGCGCGAGGCGATTTCGCTTGACGGCAGCTTTCCCGAAGCCGGCCCAAAGACCGCGCTGAAGACGCTGCAGGCATTCGATACCAGGCTGGCGGCAACGAAGATCGACTTGTCCAAGACCTTCACGAACGAATTCGTGAAGAGGGCCAACGCGAAATACAAGTAGTCATCGCCATCCAGCGGCAAGGCGTTCGTGCTGACCTACCGTGGCGGACAACATCCACATGACCCCGGCGCTGTCGCTCGTCAACATCAGCTGCACCTTTGTCTCGAAGGACGATAGCGCCCAGCGCTACACCGCTTTGGCGGACACGACGCTGCATATCGCCCCCGGCGAATTCGTTTCGGTGGTCGGCCCCACGGGTTGCGGCAAGTCGACCTTGCTCAATCTGGGTGCGGGTTTGCTGGGCGCCTCGTCGGGTCGCGTCGAGGTGTTTGGCCAAGCGCTGACGGGCATCAACGCCAGGGCCGGGTATATGTTCCAGTCCGAGGCCTTGATGCCCTGGCGCAGCGCCCTGCAAAACGTGATCGTCGGCCTGCAGTTTCGCGGCATGGCTCAGGCTCAGGCCAGAGCCCTCGGCGAAGAGTGGTTGACACGCGTGGGACTGGCCGGTTTCGGCGACCGCTACCCGCATCAACTGTCGGGCGGCATGCGCAAGCGCGTGGCCCTGGCCCAGACCCTGATCCTCGACCCCGACATCATTCTGATGGACGAGCCGTTTTCCGCGCTTGATGTGCAGACGCGCCAGTTGATGGAAAACGAGCTGCTCGAACTGTGGAGCGCCAAGAAGAAGGCCGTGCTGTTCATCACACACGATCTGGACGAGGCGATCGCGATGTCGGACCGGGTCGTCGTGCTGTCCGCAGGCCCGGCGACCCATCCCATCGGTGAATTCACCATCGACCTTGCGCGTCCGCGCGACGTGGCCGAAGTGCGCACCGATCCCCGTTTCGTCGAGTTGCACCGCCAGATCTGGGGCGTGCTGCGCGACGAGGTGCTCAAGGGATATCAACAACAAAAGGCAGTCGCCTGAACATGTGGAGAGCCCTCAAACCCAGCCACAAGACCTTGCGCCTCTGGCAGGCGCTGGTGCTGGTCGTTTTTTTCGCGTTTTGGCACGCGGCCACGCGCGACCCCCAAACGGCATTCTTTTTTGGCGAACCGGCCAAGGTCATGCTGCAGGTCTGGCAATGGTTCACAGCAGGCTCGAGCAGCCTGCAAGTGGGCCTGGGCGACAGCACCTGGTTCACGCTCAATTTTCCCGCCGAGATCTATTCGCACTTGCTGATCACCTTGACCGAGACCTTGCTGGCCTTCGGCATCGGCACATCGCTGGGCCTTGGCGTGGGCTTGTGGCTCGCCTTGTCGCCGCTCACCTCGGCGATATTCGATCCCTATATCAAGGCGGCCAATTCAATGCCGCGGGTGATTCTGGCGCCGATCTTTTCGATGTGGTTCGGCCTGGGTATCTGGTCCAAGGTGGCGCTCGCCGTGACGCTGGTGTTCTTCATCGTCTTCTTCAATGTCTACCAGGGCGTCAGGGAAGTCAGCCCGAACGTGCTGGCCAACGCCAGGATGCTGGGCGCAAACAAGCGCCAATTGCTGCGCGCCGTCTATCTGCCGTCCGCCACGTCGTGGGTGTTCTCCAGCCTGCACACTTCGGTGGGACTGGCGTTTGTCGGCGCCATCGTCGGCGAATACCTGGGCTCGGCGCGCGGTGTCGGCTATCTGATCTTGCAGGCCGAAGGCACTTTCGACATCAACACCGTGTTCGCGGGGATTCTGGTCTTGACGGCGTTTGCGCTGGCGCTGGACTCGCTTGTGGGGATGATCGAAAAGCGCTTGATGAAATGGCAGCCCAAGGCGGGCGAGACCGAAAAGATGTAGGAGTGCGCGCGCCAGAGGGATGCGCCCCTAAAATCAATCGTTTCCGCCAAGCCCGAGCCCGCCATGCTGACCTTCCAGCAAATCATTCTGAAATTGCAAGCTTATTGGGACCAGCAGGGTTGCGCCTTGCTCCAGCCCTACGACATGGAAGTGGGCGCAGGCACCAGCCATACGGCCACGTTCTTGCGCGCCATCGGACCCGAGCCGTGGAAGTGCGCCTACGTGCAGCCGAGCCGCCGGCCCAAGGACGGCCGCTACGGCGAGAACCCGAACCGGCTCCAGCACTACTACCAGTATCAGGTGGTCCTGAAGCCGGCGCCGGCGAATATTTTGGAGCTCTACCTCGGCTCGCTCGAAGCGCTCGGTTTCGACTTGAAGCTCAACGATGTGCGCTTCGTCGAAGACGATTGGGAAAACCCGACGCTCGGTTGCTGGGGGCTGGGGTGGGAGGTCTGGCTCAACGGCATGGAGGTGACACAGTTCACTTACTTCCAGCAAGTGGGCGGTCTCGACTGCAAGCCCATCACGGGCGAGATCACCTACGGGCTGGAACGCCTGGCGATGTATATCCAGGGCAAGGAAAGCCTGTTCGACCTCGAATGGGCGCCGGGCATCAGCTATCGCGACGTCTATCACCAGAACGAGGTCGAGCAGTCGAGCTACAACTTCGAGCATTCCGATGTCGAGTTCCTGCTGCTGGCCTTCGCCAGCCATGAAAAGCAATCCAAGTACCTGATGCAGCAAGACCTGGCCCTGCCGGCCTACGAGCAATTGCTGAAGGCCGCGCACACCTTTAATCTGCTCGATGCACGCGGCGCCATCAGCGTGACCGAGCGCGCCGCCTACATCGGCCGCATCCGCGACATTGCGCGCAAGGTCGCCAAGAGCTATCTCGACAGCCGCGCGCGTCTGGGCTTCCCGATGGCGCCACGGGCCTGGGCTGACGAGGTGTTGGCCCAGATCGAAAAGAACGAGAAGAAGGCCGCCTGATGACAACGCGCAATCTGCTGGTCGAGCTGTTCGTCGAAGAGCTGCCGCCCAAGGCACTGAAGAAATTGGGCGAGGCGTTCGCATCGCAACTGCTGGCAAGCCTCAAGTCGCAAGGACTGACCTCGGACGCGGCGGTGGCCACGCCGTTTGCGTCACCGCGCCGCCTGGCCGCGCATATCACGCAAGTCGCGGCCCAGGCTGCTGATCGCGTGGTGCAGCAAAAACTGATGCCGGTGGCGGTGGCGCTGGACGCCAGCGGCCAGGCCACGCCGGCTTTGCTGAAGAAGCTCGCCGCGCTGGGCGCAGATGCTTCGGTCGTGCCCGGTCTGAAGCGCGCACTCGACGGCAAGGCCGAAGCCTTGTTCCTGGACTCGATGGTGACAGGCGCCACGCTCGCCGAAGGTCTGCAGAAAGCGCTCGATGAAGCCATCGCCAAGCTGCCCATCCCGAAACTGATGACCTATCAGCTCGCCGACGGCTGGACCGACGTCAAATTCGTGCGCCCGGCGCATGGCCTGGTGGCGCTGCATGGCGCAGACAGCGTGGCTGTCAAGGCGCTGGGCTTGCAGGCCGGTCGGCAAACCCATGGCCACCGCTTCGAGGCGAGTGTGTCGCCGCTGGCGCTGGCTGACGCGGATGGCTACGAGATCCAAATGGCCGAGCAAGGCGCGGTGATGGCCAGCTTCGCCGCGCGCCGCGCCGAGCTCGTGCGCCAACTGCAGGCGGCCGCCGACCAGCAAGGATTGAGGCCGATCGACGACGCTGCCTTGCTCGACGAGGTGACGGCACTGGTCGAGCGTCCCAATGTGCTGCTGTGCCAGTTCGAAGCCGAGTTTCTGGATGTGCCGCAGGAATGCCTGATCCTGACGATGAAGGCGAACCAGAAATACTTTCCGCTGCTGGACGCGGCAGGGAAATTGACGAACAAGTTCCTGATCGTCAGCAACATCACGCCCGCCGACCCGAGCGCAGTGGTCCAGGGCAACGAGCGCGTCGTGCGCCCGCGCCTGGCCGACGCCAAATTCTTTTTCGACCAGGACCGCAAGAAGACTCTGGCGTCAAGGGTGCCAGGTCTTGACAAGGTCGTCTATCACGGCAAGCTCGGTACGCAGGGCGAGCGGGTCGCGCGGGTGCGCGCCATCGCCAGGGCGATTGGTCTGCAATTGGGAGGCCCGGAATTGGCTGCCGCAGCCGACCGCGCCGCGCTGCTGGCCAAGGCCGATTTGCTGACCGACATGGTCGGCGAATTCCCCGAACTGCAAGGCATCATGGGTGGCTATTACGCGCGCCATGATGGCGAGTCCGAGGCGGTGGCAATCGCGGTGGAAGACCATTACAAGCCACGCTTTGCCGGCGACGCCTTGCCGCGCAACGAGGTTGCGCTGGTGGTGGCACTGGCCGACAAGCTCGAAACCCTGGTCGGCATGTTCGGCATCGGCCAGTTGCCTACCGGTGACAAGGATCCGTTCGCGCTGCGGCGCCATGCGCTGGGCGTGGTCCGCATGCTGGTGGAGCGCGAGCTGCCGCTTGATCCAATCATGCTGATCTCCGCTGCCGTTCAAGCTTTTGGCAGCTTGATTCGAGAACCCATCAAGGAGCTCAGCGAGTTCATCTACGAGCGGCTCGCGGGCAGCTTGCGCGAACAGGGCTACACCGCAAGGGAAGTCGACGCGGTACTGACCTTGGTGCCGCAGCGCCTGTCCGACGTGAACCTACGTCTTGAAGCGGTGCGCGCCTTTGCCACCTTGCCAGAGGCCGCATCGCTGGCAGCCGCCAACAAGCGCATCGGCAACATCCTGAAGAAAAGCGACGAGCCGGTGCAGGCGCAGGTGAACGAGGACTTGCTCTTTGAGGACGCCGAACAGCATCTGGCCGGCGCCTTGAAGAGCATCCAACCGATTGCCGACAGCCTGTTCCACAACGGCGAATACGCCGCGTCGCTGCGCGAACTGGCGGCGCTCAAAGCCCCGGTCGACGCCTTCTTCGACAGCGTGATGGTGAACGATCCGGACCCGCACTTGCGCGCGAACCGCCTGGGTTTGCTCAAGTGCCTGCACGACGCGATGAACCGGGTGGCCGATCTGTCAAGATTGGCGTCATGAACAATCCAGTCCGAGGTACCGGATGCGCATAGACCATGCCCACGCCATCAAGCTCGTCATCCTCGGGCGTGACGGCACGCTCAACGAGTACCGCGATGATCACGTCAAGGATCCTGACGAGCTGACCGCCATCCCTGGGGCACTTGAGGCCGTGGCGCGCCTCAACCATGCCGGCTGGCATGCGGTGCTGGCCACCAACCAACCCGGCATCGCCCGAGGTCTGTTCGACATGGTTTCGCTGAACGCCGTGCATCTTCGTTTGAACCAGATGCTGGCCGAGAAAGGGGGGCGTATCTCGGCGGCCTTCTTTTGTCCGCATGGGCCCGAAGACGGTTGCGACTGCCGCAAACCGCTGCCGGGGCTGATCCAACAAATCGGCGAACGCTTCGGTGTCGATCTGGGCCTCGTGCATATGGTGGGCGCCAGCCTGACTGATCTGAAGACGGCGTTCGCCGCGGGTTGCGTGCCGCATCTGGTGCGCACCGGCAAGCTCGGCAGCCTCAGCGAGGAACAGCTGGCCGAGCTCGTGGCGCAGGTGCCTGGCGCCCAGTTGCATGCCGACCTGGCAGCGTTTGCTGACGACTTGATTCAACGCGAACGCCGCGTTCGGGCCGATGCCCGTGGCGAGGTGCTGATGCCGACCACCGAGCCTGGAGGCTTGCACTGATGCTGGCAGCGATCCGCTCGTTCCTGTTTGTCCTGTTCCTGGTCATTACCGTCGTGCCGTGGGCATTGGCGGTGGTGATTCTGTCCATCTTCGTCGGCGGCGCGCCGATCTACTGGACCTGCGCTGGCTGGTTGGCCACCGCCATCTGGGGCGCCAAGGTGATTTGCGGCGTGCAGTACCGCGTCAGCGGCATGGAGAACGTGCCCACCGCCGGCCAGGCCAAATCCGCCGTGGTGCTGCTGTCCAAGCATCTGTCCACCTGGGAGACATTTGCCTATCCCGCGCTGATGCCACACCCGCTGGCTTATGTGTTCAAGCGTGAGCTCTTGTACATCCCCTTCTTCGGCTGGGCCATGGCGCGCATGGACATGATCCATATCGACCGCAGCAAGCGCACGCAGGCGTGGACCAAGGTGGCTGAACAGGGCAAACGCCTGATGGCGCAGGGCAACTGGGTCATCATGTTTCCGGAAGGGACACGCGCACCGCGCGGCGGCAAGGGCGACTACAAGAGCGGCGGCACGCGCTTGGCGATTGCCGCCGGTGTGCCGGTGGTGCCGATTGCCGTCAGCTCGGCCAAGTGCTGGCCGCGCAAGAGCTTCTTGCTCAAGCCCGGCGTGATCGACGTCTCCATCGGCAAGCCGATCGCATCGGTGGGGCGTCGCCCGGATGAGTTGATGCACGAGGTCGAGCAATGGATAGAGACCGAAATGCGCCGCATCGACCCTGATGCCTATCTGAAGAATGACCGCGTCGACGCAGCCTGAGAATGCCTCCGGTAAACTCGCGGCCCATGCAGTCTTCGGCCTCGATCGCTCCCTCGCAGTTGTCACTGTTCGACCTGGATGCCGAGCCCGCGCAGGTGGTGGGCGAAGTGCGCGCTGCGGCGCCGCCGCCCGCACCGTTGCCCGTGCCAGGCCCGCTAGATGACGGCGCGCGGGCCGCGACCCAGGCCGCGGCGCCACCGCCCGCATCGGCGCCCGATTTCCGCCATCCGCGTGCCCACCATGAACTGCGTCTGGGTGAGCATCTGGTCGGCTACGAACTGCGCCGCGCCAAACGCCGCAGCATAGGTTTCACGATCAGCACGGAAGGCTTGCGCGTGAGCGCGCCCAAGTGGGTGCCGCTGCGCGACATTCACAGCGCCTTGCAGGAAAGACATGTCTGGATCTTGCGCAAGCTGCACGAGCAACGCGAGCGCGCCAAGCGGCTGCAGTCGAACCGGGTCGAGTGGCGCGACGGCACCAGCATTCCCTATCTGGGCGAACCGATGGTGGTGGTGCTCGATCCGCGCGCCGCTGGCGAGACCGGCTCGGCCCTGCTCAGCAGCGGCCAAGCTCCGCAGCAGCCCGGCCTGGTGTCAGGGCTGACCTTGCATGTGGGCCTGGCGCAGCATGCCAGCCCGGAGCAGATCCGCGACACCGTGCAGAGCTGGCTGCAGCGCCAGGCGCGGACATTGTTCCTGGCACGCTGTCAGCACTTTGCGGCGCAACTGGGTGTGCGCGTGACCAAGCTGACGCTGAGTTCGGCGCAGACGCGCTGGGGCAGCGCCAGCGCCGACGGTTCGATTCGATTGAACTGGCGGCTGATCCACTTTGCAGAGTCGACCATCGACTATGTGGTCGTGCATGAGCTGGCGCATTTGCGCGAGATGAACCACAGCCCGCGCTTCTGGGAAGTGGTGCGATCGGTGGTGCCCGATTACAAAAATCTGCGCGGCTCGCTGCACGGCGAGACCGCGCCGGTGCTTGACTGAACCCGGTCAACGCCCGAAGCGTCGGGTCCAGGCCAGCAGCATCAGCAGCGCTGCCGCCAAGCCCAGCGGCCACAGGCCGAAGGCTGCGAGCCAGCGCGCGTAGGGCGTGGCACCGACACGGCCCTGCACGGCCACTTCCAGAATGCCTTGCTGCAAAGGGGGCAAGCGCGCCGTGATGCGGCCGCGGTAGTCGACCAGCGCCGTCGCGCCGGTATTGGTGGATCTGGCCACGGCACGCTGGAATTCGAGCGCGCGCATTTGTGAGAACTGCAGATGCTGGTCTTGCACCAACAGGTGTCCGAACCAGGCCAGGTTGCTCATATTCACGAACATTGTTGCTGACTGCGGTCCCACCACGCTGTCCGCCACGTCTTCGCCAAACAAGTCTTCGTAGCAAATCAAGGGCCTGATGCGCTGTCCTTTGAACTCATAGCTGGCTGTGCTGCGGCCGCTGGCCTGATCGCCCAGCGGGATCTGCAGCAGGCTCACGAACCAGTGAAATCCGGGCGGTATGAATTCGCCGAAGGGCAGCAAATGGCGCTTGCCGTATTGGTATTCGGCGCCTGCGGATCCTGGCAGACCGAGTACCGAATTGACATAGCCTTGCTGTTCGTTGCCGGTGAAGATGCCGATCAGCAGAGCCCGTCCCTGCGCCTCGAAGGGCGCTTGCAGTCCAGCCCAGAATGACGGGCTCAGATCGGCGCGGGTGAGCGGCACGACCGACTCCGGCGTCACCACCAGATCGCCTTTTGCGCTGCTGATCTGACGCAACAACTGCTGCAAATTGCCATCCAGCCGGCTCGGATCGAACTTCAGGTCCTGCGCCACATCGGGTTGCAGCAAACTGATTTTCAGCGTGCCAGCGTCGTGCGTGAACTCGTCAGGCAGCAGCGGCCCTGCCAGCAGCAGCGCTAGGGCGCCAGCGCTGAGCGCGAGTTTGTGCCCTGCATTGGCAGGCCCCGGCAAGGCAGCCAACAGATAGGCCAGCAGCGCACCCAGCGCGCACAGCCCGTATACGCCGATCCAGGGCGCCCAGCCGCTCAACAGACCCACGCTGTGCGCGTAACCCGAGGCAATCCAGGGGAAGCCCGTCCACAACACGGCGCGCGCCAGCTCGGCCATGAGCCAGCAACTGGCCCACAGCAAGGCGTTGAGTCCGACGCCCGGGCCACGCAGCTTGGCAAACAGGGCCATCGCCGCGGCGTAATAAAGCGACAGCGCCGCCGCCAGGGCCAGCACCGCCAGACCCGCCAGCCAAGCCGACATGCCGCCAAAATCGTGCATGCTGATATACAGCCACCACAGGCCCGACACCAGCCAGCCCAGGCTGAACAGCCAGCCCAGGAAAGCGGCCCGGCGCGGCGGCGCAGCCATGGTGGCAAAGGCCAGCACGGCAAGCGCCAGCGGCTGCAGCCACCAGGCATGAAACGGTGCGAACGAGGCGGTGTGGGCAACGCCCGCCAGCAGCACCACCGGCGCGCCACTCGACCAGGCGCGAAATTTCACGCGGCGGGCGCTCCGTCGCGATCTGCGTCGGGGGCTGGCGCAGGCGCGCGCGTGACCTTGAACCAGCGCACCGCACCACCGCGCGCCAGCATGACGGCAAAGCTCAGGCCTTCCAATTCAACCACCTCGCCGCGGCGCGGCACGCGACCCAGCTCTTGCGCAATCAGGCCGCCAATGGTGTCGAATTCTTCCACCGGCAGACTCACCGAAAAGGCCGCGTTGACGGCACTGATGGAGGCGTCGCCCGCGACGCGCTGGCCGCCATCGGCGAGCGTGTAGATGCTGCTCTCGCCGTCCTTGTCGTCGAACTCGTCCTCGATTTCACCGACAATTTCTTCGAGCACGTCTTCAATCGTGATCAGCCCTGCGGTGTTGCCGAACTCGTCGATCACGATGGCCAAATGGTTGCGATTCGAGCGAAAGTCGCGCAGCAACTCGTTCAGGCCCTTCGACTCGGGAACGAACACGGTGGGCCGCAGCAAGGTTCGCAAGTTCAACTCGGGCGCACGCTGCAGTTTCAGCAAGTCCTTGGCGAGCAAGATGCCGATGATGTTGTCGCGCTGATCTTCGAACACCGGGAAGCGCGAATGCCCGGTGTCTATCACCTGGGCCAGCAGATCCTCGTAAGGTGCGTCGATGTCGAGCAAGTCCATGCGCCTGACCGCCACCATGGCGTCGCCGGCGCTCAGCTCGGCCATGCGCAACACACCTTCGAGCATCAAGCGAGACTCGGGCTCGATCAGCTCGCGCTGCTCGGCGCTTGCCAGAGTGGCAATCAATTCGCGCTTGGAATCCGGCCCGGGGTGCAGAAATTCGAGCAGGCGCTCGAGCACCGTGCGTCTGACGGGAGGGGCGGAATGACGATGGCCCGGTTTCGGGCTGGGTCTTGGGGATGGTTCGGACATCGCGCTTGCGCGAGGGAGTTGATAGAGGTACAGAATACCCCATTGACATTGCGCCACCTTGAAACGCGGGCTGCGGCCCATAATTGCGATCCCCTCGCCGCGTCGAAGCGGCGCGCCTTCGAGTCAGATGTCAGACAACCGCGCCGCCGCGGGCGGGCCCATCCATAGCAATACGCTCCACCATGTCCAACTCCCTCATTCCTGCCACCATCCTGACCGGCTTTCTCGGCTCGGGTAAAACTACGCTGCTCAAGCGCGTGCTCTCAGAGGCGCATGGGCAGAAGATCGCTGTCATCGAGAACGAGTTCGGCGAGGAAAACATCGACACCGAGATCCTGGTGTCCGATACCACCGAGCAGATCATTCAGATGAACAATGGCTGCGTGTGCTGCACGATCCGTGAGGACTTGCGCACCACCTTGAACGAGCTGGCCGAGAAGCGCCGCAAGGGTGAGCTGAGCTTCGACCGCGTCGTGATCGAGACGACAGGACTGGCCGATCCCGGCCCGGTGGCACAGACCTTCTTCATGGACGATGAAATTGCCGAGAGCTATCTGCTGGATTCGATATTGACGCTGGTGGACGCCAAGCACGCCCAGACCCAGCTCGACGAGCGTCAGGAAGCGCGCCGCCAAGTGGGATTCGCCGACCAGATATTCATCAGCAAGAGCGATCTGGCCGAGCCGGCCGACCTTGAGGACTTGCGCCAGCGCATCAAGCGCATGAACCCGCGCGCACCGCAGCGCAGCGTTCACTTTGGCGAAGTGCCGATCTCCGAGGTGTTCGATCTGCGCGGCTTCAACTTGAATGCCAAGCTTGACATTGATCCAGATTTCCTGAAAGCCGATGAGCCGCACGAGCATCACGACCATGCACATGGCGAGCCCTGCGATCACCCGCACCACCACGCGCACGACGACGACGTGAAATCCTTTGTGTTCCGTTCCAACAAGGCCTTCAACCCGGCCAAGCTGGAAGACTTCCTGGGTGCCATCGTGCAAGTCTATGGCCCCAAGATGCTGCGCTACAAGGGCGTGCTGTACATGAAGGGTTCGGAGCGCAAGGTGATCTTCCAGGGTGTGCATCAATTGATGGGCAGTGACCTGGGGCCGAAGTGGGCGCTGGGAGAAACCAAGAGCAGCAAGATGGTCTTCATCGGCATCGATCTGCCCAAAGACATCTTGTTGCACGGATTGGAAGGCTGCCTCGTCTGATTTTTGGCTTGGAATCGGCATTCTCACAACGTAGCTACAATGCGCGGCTTCCGAAGTGGGAGTGAATGCGGTAGCCGACCCACAGAGCAGGTATAACCGCCGATGCGAGGAGAGTAAGACGTGAGCAAGAAACCGGCCCCAGCATCCCGCCCGACCAAGGCGACAGCCAAAGCTTCAGCAGCGCCCAAGTCTGCGGCGGCACCGCGCTCGACGGCAAAGGCCAAACCTGCAGTCCCGACATCGCGCCCGACCAAGGCGGCCACCAAGGTCGCCTCGAAGCTCATCACGAAGGCCATTGCACGCAAACCCGCGGCGGCTGCCCGTCCGGCCGCGAAGGCCAAGCCAGCCGCAAACTCCCGCCCAACCAAGGCGGCCACGAAAACAACTGCAGCGCCCAAGCCAGCGGCGCCCAAAGGAAAGATTGCCATCAGAGCCGGCAGCAAGGCCGCTCCCCCGAAATCGGGGAAAACAGCAACGGACACAATGATTCCCGACACCAAGCTTCAAGCACCGATACCCAAGCCCATAGAAAAGAAACCAAGCAAGGCGGCGGCCAGGGCCGCAGCGGCCAGAATCGAGCCGCCACCGGCGCCCGACATGTCACGCTTGGTCGGCTCAAGCAGGTTTGCCGACCGGTTTGCCCCCCCGAAGCCGCCCACGCGACAAATGAACAGTCCGGTCATCGACACGCCACGCATAGCCGCCAAGCCCGACCCCAAATTGGCCAATGCGTGGAAGACAAAATCTGGCCGTGAAATGGATGAGGCGGAAATCTTCGCCATGCCTGATCGCGAATACATGAACGAGAAGCAACTTGACTTCTTCCGCGGCAAATTGCTCAAGCTCAAGGAAGATCTGTTGTCCAATGCCGGCGAGACCACCGAGCACCTGCGCGAAGATACTTCCATCGTGCCCGATCCGGCGGACCGCGCCACCATTGAAGAAGAGCATGCGCTTGAATTG
This sequence comes from uncultured beta proteobacterium, assembly GCA_963740455.1. Classification (GTDB taxonomy): domain Bacteria; phylum Pseudomonadota; class Gammaproteobacteria; order Burkholderiales; family Burkholderiaceae_C; genus Paucibacter. The sequence continues at coordinate 588,332 of CAVUEF010000007.1, read as the reverse complement.
CGCACCCGTGACAGAGAACGCAAGCTGTTGAAGAAGATCACGCAGTCGCTGGCACGTCTGGACACCGGCGAGTACGGCTACTGCGACGAGACGGGTGAGCCGATCGGACTGGGTCGCTTGATTGCGCGACCAACCGCCACCTTGTCGCTCGAAGCGCAGCAACGCCGCGAAATGAAGCAAAAGATGTTTGGTGATTGAGCGGCTGGTCTCCCCGCAATAGGCAGATCTCAGCGATGACCGACCCGAAAGACGGCGACAGCTTCTTCCGAAAGGTTGTGCGCTTTGTCGCCAACCCGGCCACGGATTGGGCCGAGCTCAATACCCGGCAAGACAGCCGTATCGAAGACGATCTGGCCAAGAGCGAGCTCAAGTCGATGATCGAGCGCAAACGTCGCAACGACTTTGTGCGCAAGAACGAACTCGACATGCTGCGCCGCGTGCGCCGCGAAGGTCTCACCAACGAACAGCTCGCCGCGCTGGGCGGCGCCAGTTCGCGACTCGAGGACTCGGGGCGTCATACCGAACCGGGCACAGAGCAAGGCGTCAAAGCCAAGATCGACGCCATAGAGCAGCAAATGGTGAGCGAAAACTTCGTTCGCACGAAGAGCAAGCCGGCGGCATATTCCGATGCTGCCACCCAGCCCGCACACTTTGCGCCGGCGTCGCCACCCGACTTTGCCGCCGGCCCGGGCAAGCGTGATTCGACGCGGCCTGCACGCCTGGACAAGGCCGCACCCGGGTCGCGCGTGATGGATCTGGCCAGCGCCGACGAACTGGAACGCCTGGAGCTGGCGCCGCCACCGGCCGCCGCCACCATGGGGCGCAGTTTGCCGCCGTTGAGCATGGCCGATCCGGTGGAGATTGCACCGCTGGCGCTGGACCTGCTGGGTGATCGCGCGCCGCTTTCTGCCGTCGAGTCTGACGAGGTGGTGCACGATCCCGAACTGGACGAGGCCGTGATCTCCTTCGCCAATGCCGATTTCGAGCAGTGCGAGCGCGCCTTGCAGGCCATGACCGCGCCTGGCGGGTCACGATCTGCGCAAAGCGAAACCTGGTTGGTACTGTTCGACCTGTACCGTGCCACGGGCCAGCAGGAGAAGTTCGAAACCTTGGCCATCGATTACGTACACCGGTTCGCGCGCTCGTCCCCGCAGTGGTTTTCACTGCCCAAGCTGGTGGCCGAGTCGGTGCGCGCCGAAAAACCCAAGCCCAACCGGGCCAGTGGCGACATCGGCTGGGTCGCCCCCGAAGTAATCGACGTCGAGGTGGTCGCCAAGCTGGGCTCGTTGACGCTGCAAATGCCACTGCCTTGGGTCTTTGACTGGAGACCCTTGCGCCAAGTGGAGGCCGAGGCGTGCTCGCGCCTGGGCGAGTTGATGCGACAGTGGGCGGTGCAATCGATCGACATGCGATGGCTGTCGGGCGAGCATTTCCTCGGCGTGCTCAAGGAAGCCTCACCCACCGGTGCACGTGACGTCGACCCGGCTTACTGGATGTTGCGACTGGACGCCTTGCGCGTGGTCAACCGACCCGACCAGTTCGACGAGACTGCCATCGACTATTGCGTCACTTACGAGGTTTCGCCACCATCCTGGGAGCGCGTGGCTTGCCGGGCCCGCATCAGCGGAGCCACGCAAAGTACGTTGGTGCCGCCCACGTCAATCTTGACCGAGGTGTCGACCGGCTTCCTGGAGTCCCAGATCCTTGATCAAACAGGCATCGTGCCGGCGGCTCAGTTCGAGCTTTCCGGCCAGCTGGTCGGAGACATCGGCGCCACCCTGAAACTGATGAACGATGAACTTGGAACCTCGGTACAGGTGAATATCTCCTGTACGCGGCTGATACGTGTGGATTTCATCGCCGCCGGTGACTTGCTCAACTGGGTGCTGAGTCGGCGTAGCGAAAACCGCGCGGTGACCTTTGTGGATGCGCACCGACTGGTGGCGCTGTTCTTCGGCGCGATGGGTATCAACGAGCACGCCAAGGTCAAGGTGCACACCGTCTAGTGTCTTGGCGGCGCCGACCATGATGTTGTCGGCGCGTCAGCTAAAAGCAAACGCGCGAGCGATCACTTGTTTTCAGTGAATCAGCCTGTCCTCGGGGGCGACAAACAACTCGTCCAGAATCAGCGCATCGGGCTCTTCGCCCAGGCTCCAGAACACCATCAGCACGATCACCTTGAGGTCCTCCAGATCCAGCGGGCCGCCAGGAATGGCCATGGCGCGGTCAAGCACCGTTTCGCGCATGGGTGGCGGCAGTACGCCGGCTGATTCCAGGAAACTGATGAAGCCCACCGAGTCCTCGCCGAGATGTTCGGTCTCATGCGGTGAATAGATGCGCAGACTGTGTTCGCCTTGCTCGCCGTGATACGACTGGGCCGCCAGCGCGAGGCCATCCAGCCAGGACAGCGCTTCCTGGATTTCTTCGCTTTCAAACCCGATGGCCGACAGTTTGCGGCGCAATTGCGCTTGGTCCGGACAGGCGTCCGGACGCCAGTAGGTTTCGTAGAGGTAGACGAGCACATCAAACATGGACTCACTATACCGCAGCCCAATGGGCCTGATGCCCGTGCGCGAGCGCGCCGTCCGAATCGCGGTCAGGCCCGGATTCAGGCCTGCACGCGACGCTGGAACAGCTGCCCCGGCAGGCGCTGGACTTGACCGTTGAGCTCGAGTTCCAGCAGACGCACGCTCAGACTTGCCGCACTCTGGCCGGTGCGGGCGATCAGGGTGTCGAGCGTGACCGGGTCGTAGCCCATGGCACTCAACAGCGGGTCTTGCGCTTGCTCCGGCTGGGCTGTCGCGCGGGTCAAGGTGGCCTGGACATCGGGCCGTTGATCCGGCCGCAATTCGTCGAGGATGTCCTGTGCTGTCGTCACCAGTTTCGCCCCTTGCTGGATGAGCTGGTGGCAGCCGCGCGATTGCGGGGCATGAATCGATCCGGGGATGGCAAACACCTCGCGTCCGCATTCGGCCGCAAGGCGGGCGGTGATCAACGAGCCCGACTGCAGCGTGGCCTCGACCACCAAGGTGCCTGCGGTCATGCCCGCAATCAGGCGATTGCGTTGCGGAAAGTGCTGTGCCAGCGGCGGAGCGCCCAGCGCGCATTCACTCACCAGCAAGCCATCGCGGGCGATACGCTGCGCCAGCGCGGTGTGGCTCTTGGGGTAGGTCATGTCGAGCCCGGTGCCCACCACCGCGACAGTGCTGCCGGCGCCGTCCAGCGCGCCCAAGTGCGCAGCGCCGTCAATACCGAGCGCCAGGCCCGACACCACGCAAAAACCTGACTGGCTCAAATGGCGCGCGAACGCCACGGCATTTTCTCTGCCCTGCGGGCTGGGGTTGCGGCTGCCAACCACGGCCAGCGCGACGTTGCCGAGCAGTTCACGCCGGCCATTCAGGTACAGCAGCAAGGGCGGATCAGCCGTCTGCAACAGCATCTGGGGATAGTCGTCGTCACCCAGCACCAACAGCCCATGCGGCGTGTCAGCGGACGCAGTCAGCCAAGTCCAGGAGTCTTGGGCCAAGCGTGCCCAGTGGTCGGGGGCTTGCGCGAGTGCCTGCGCCAGCACCGGACCCAGCAGGCTGCGCAAGGAAGCATGCGATGCTTCGAATACGGCTTGTGGCGACCCGAAGGCGGTCAATAGACGGCGCGCCGTCTCGCGTCCCACGCCCGGCGTTTCGAGCAGTCTGAGCCAAGCACCGAGTTCGTCGCGGTCCATGTTGACAAGCTGCGCCGGACCAGGTTTGTCGCCTAGGGCTGCGGCGCAGAGGTTTCGGAACAAGATGAAAGCGATGGCTGCGGCCAGGTGGCAAGGCGCAAACCGCAGCAATACCGAGCGGTATTGCGAGGACTTGCAACGCCGCCACCGGGTCGAAGACGCGCTTTCATGTTTCGAAATTTCTGGGTCGCAGCCCTAGGGTTGGGTGAACCGGTCACCCGGTTTCACGGGCTCCTTCACCGACACGATCAAGGCGTATGAAACACGTTCGAAGACGCGGAACACGAACAGCAGACCGTGGCGCTCGTCGGGCAGTTTCAGCTCGGTGCGCCGCGGGTCTGTGGGGTCGACCACGGTACGGCCGGCGCGCCACAAGGCCAGTACATGGCCGCGCTCCATGCCGTCTCGCGCCCCCCGGTTCAAGGCCACGATCTGGTTTTGTCCGGCGGTGATCGCATCGCCGTAAATCGATACCAACTGGCCGCTGATGTCGCGCGCCGGCGGATGTGGCACATAGCTGGTGAATTCTCGCGGCGGCACTGGCGCAAGCCGGTCACCGGTACCGACCTCCTGGCGGATGCTGGTCAACACCACGCTGGCGGGCACTTCGCGGGTCTTGCCGTCGGGCAACTGCTGTTCGCCGGCTGCCTGCGTGTACTCGGCGGTGCCGAGATAGACCGCTTCGTAGCCAAGCACTTCCTTTGTTCCCGGATCGAGCAAGGCCCTGGGCTGGCGGAACAGCCGGTATTCGCGCGCCTGGGTCAGGTCGCCGCGCACATAGGCGACGTCACCGCGTGACAACATCACGTGACCCTCTTGCGTCGCCACGATGCGGGGAGCACGGTTCAACTCGTCAGTATTGAAGACCACGGCCTCGTTCAAGAACGGTGCAATCAAGTGCAGCGGCAACGCGCCGATCGGGTTCTTGTCGGCCTCGCTGGCGCGAATCTTCGGGCTCAGCCTGACGCTATCGACGGCACCGCCAGCGTCTACTTGCCGAGCCAATTGCAGTTGCGCCCGCCCGTTCACCTTGACCAGCAACAAGACCTGACCGGGATAGATCAGGTGCGGGTTGCTGATTTGCGCGATATTCATGCCCCACAGTTCGGGCCAGCGCCAGGGGCTCTTCAGGAACATGCTGGAAATGTGCCAGAGCGTGTCACCCGCTTGCACGGTATGTGATTCCGGAGCGTTGGGCGCGAGTTCTGACAAGGGCACGCCGGCCTGGGCGACCTTGGCGGCCGTATCGCGTTGTTCGGCAGTGACGGGAAAATTGGCAGCGACTGCGGGCTGGATCAGCACGGCAGTGCCAAGCAAGACGCCCAGCAGACTCGGCTTGAGTCCGAGCCGAGGGCGTGCCCGGTTGAGTGCGGCGACAAGCGTGCAACAGGTCATCAGGAGTTCTCCCGCGCTCGAATCATGGCTGGGGCCAGGTCTTGCGTCGTCTGGTGTGAATGGGCCGATAAAGGTCGAAATGAAGAGCCACGACAGCATCCGTCAACTTCGGCGAAAATCTTCATTTGATCTCACAGATTCTGCCCTTAAACCCTTGATATCGCAAACAAATGCGCCGCAACGCTTGCATCATGTGAGACCTGTCACACCTGCTAACGTTGTGTTGCGTCCACACCGGGACTCACCGGTGTGGCGCACGTCTGGCTCAAGTTTTGCGGCACTTCCATGGCCATACTGACTATTCTTCGCTTCCCTGATCCGCGCCTGCAAACGGTGGCCAAACCGGTGCAAGAGATGAATGAGCGCATCCGTTCGCTGGTCGACTCGATGCTGGAAACCATGTACGCGGCCGAAGGCGTGGGGCTGGCCGCCACGCAGGTGGATGTGCACGAGCGCGTGGTGGTGATTGATGTCTCGGAGCAGCGCGATGACCCCTTGGTGCTGATCAATCCCGAGCTGATTGCCAGAAGCGAGGAGATGAGCCAGGGCGACGAGGGCTGTCTGTCGGTGCCCACCATCTACGATCAAGTGCAACGCCATGCGCGCGTCACGGTGCGGGCGCTGGACCGCGACGGCAAGCGCTTCGAGATGGAAACCGACGGGTTGCTGTCCGTGTGCGTGCAACATGAGATGGACCACCTGATTGGCAAGGTGTTCGTCGAATACCTGAGCCCGCTCAAGCGCGCGCGCATCAAGAACAAGATGCTCAAGAAAGCCCGCGAAGAACAGTCCAAACAACGTTGAGCAAGTCAAATGAAATCCCGGCCATGAGACTCATATTCGCGGGGACCCCGCAGTTCGCTGCCGTGGCGCTGGAGCGCTTGTACTCAGCGGACTACGAGGTCGCGTTGGTGCTGACCCAGCCGGATCGCCCGGCCGGGCGCGGCCTGAAGCTGGTGCCTTCGGCGGTCAAGCAATTCGCGTTGGCGCATGGCTTGCCGGTGGCGCAGCCGCGCAGCCTGCGCCTGGACGGCAAGTACGCGCAAGACGCGCTGGCCGCGCAGCAGGCCTTGGTGGCGGCGCGCGCCGAGGTGATGGTGGTCGCCGCCTACGGCCTGATCCTGCCGCAATGGGTGCTGGATCTGCCACCGCGCGGTTGTCTCAACATCCACGGCTCGCTGCTGCCGCGCTGGCGCGGTGCCGCGCCCATCCACCGCGCCATCGAGGCCGGAGACGAGCGCACCGGTATCACCATCATGCAGATGGACGCGGGCCTGGACACGGGCGCCATGCTGCTGGCCGAGGCGCTTGAGATTCGCCCGGACGACACCACGGCCAGCCTGCACGACCGGCTGGCGGCGCTGGGCGGTCGCCTGATTGTCGAGACCTTGGCCGCCGGCGCAGAGCTCGATGCGACGCCACAGCCGTCGGACGGCGTCACTTTTGCCCACAAGATAGCCAAGGCCGAAGCCAACATCGATTGGACCCAGCCCGCTGCGCAGATCGAGCGGCGCTTGCGCGCGTTCGACCCCTTTCCGGGGGCCTGCACCCAGATCGGCGACGAGATCGTCAAGATCTGGCGCGCCGAGCGGGTGGACCGGCAAGGAGCGCCGGGCACGGTGCTGGCCGTGGACGATGCGGGGCCGGTGCTGGCCTGTGGCGAGCAGGCGCTGCGCCTGCTTGAGCTGCAGCGTCCCGGCGGCAAGCGCGTGTCCGCGCGGGCCTATTTGCAGGCAAGACCGCTGGCCCCTGGCCAGCGGCTGCCAGGCGCTTGAAATCGATGTGGGTGACCTGCATATGAGCGTTCCCTAATTTAACCCGACGCACAGGAGTCAAGCACCATGTTCAATATGCTCAAGACGGCAGTCTTGATGGCGGCAATCACCGCGCTGTTCATGACCATGGGCTCCTTGCTGGGCGGGCGCCAGGGCATGATGCTCGCGCTCATCGTCGCGCTGGGCATGAACTTCTTCAGCTATTGGTTTTCGGACAAGCTGGTGCTCAAGATGTACCGGGCGCAAGAAGTTGATGAGACTTCGGCGCCGCAGTTTGTGCGCATGGTGAGTGAGCTGGCGCAGCGCGCCGGTCTGCCCATGCCGAAGGTCTATTTGATCGATGAGGACGCGCCGAATGCCTTTGCCACCGGTCGCAATCCGGAGCACGCGGCGGTTGCGGCCACCACGGGCATCATCCGCATGCTCAGCGAACGCGAGTTGCGCGGCGTGATGGCGCATGAGCTGACGCATGTAAAACACCGCGACATCTTGATCAGCACCATCAGCGCCACCATGGCGGGTGCCGTCTCGATGCTGGGCAACTTTGCGATGCTGTTCGGCGGGCGCGACGGCGAAGGTCGTCGCACCAACCCCATCGTGGGTCTGGCGATGATGATTCTGGCGCCGCTGGCGGCCAGTCTGATCCAGATGGCGATCAGCCGCGCGCGCGAATTCGAGGCCGATCGCGGGGGCGCTGAAATTTCGGGCGACCCGCAGGCGCTCGCATCGGCATTGCAGAAGATCGACCGCGTGGCGCGCGGCATTCCGCTCGAGGCGGCCGAGCGCCATCCCGAGACCGCGCAGATGATGATCGTGAACCCGCTCTCGGCGGGCGGCCTGCGCGGTCTGTTCAGCACCCATCCCGCCACCGAGGAACGGGTCGAGCGCCTGCTGGCCATGGCGCAGACGCGGGTCTGACTATCAAGTCTGTGCGGCGCGGGCCGATAATTGCAGCATGAAGGCATATATCGCGCGCAAGGCAATCATCCTGGCCATCGTCAGCTTGCTGGGCGGGTGCGACCTGCTGGGAATCGAGTCGCCCGAAAAAATCGAAGCCGCCAAAACAGCGGATGGCAAGGCCATCGGCGGCGCGTGCCGCCAAGCGATGCGCGGCATCGAGGACTGCTACGACCGCAATCCCAAGGGCATGCGTTCGGCCATCTTTGCCGGCTGGCGCGAGATGGACGAATACGTACGCGAAAACAAACTCGAGCCGATCCCGCCCCCGGCGGCCACGAGCGCGCCCGCAGGCAGGGTTGAACCCGCCGCGAAAGTCGCTGGCGACGCCAAGCCCAAGACGCGTTGACCGGTGCTCCGGCAGCGGCAGGGTCCGCACGCCGCCTACCCGACGCGCGAGACAGCGCCAAGCCCGAAGCCATACGACAATCGGTCGATGGAAACTTCAATTGCGCCGCCCTGGCGCCACCCCGAATTTCAGCGCGGCGCCCGAGAAATGGCCGGCGTCAGCCTGGGCATCTCGGCCTGGGGCTTGGTGACAGGTGTTGCCATGGTCAAGAGCGGCTTGTCGGTGCCGCTGGCGTTGGCTATGTCGCTGCTGGTGTTTGCCGGCAGCTCGCAACTTGCCGCCTTGCCGCTGATCGCTGCGGGCGCGCCGCTATGGGTGTTGTGGGCCACGGCGTTTTGCGTGAACCTACGTTTTGTGATCTTCAGTGCGCACTGGCGTCAATATTTCGGCCACCTGCCGTTTGCGCAGCGCATGCGACTGAGCTACTTTGCCGCCGACCTCAATTACGTGAACTTCCTGCGGCGCTTCCCCGACATGCAAGCGGCGCCTGAGCAAGTGCCGTATTTCTGGGGTGGCGCGGTACTGAACTGGACGGCCTGGCAACTGCCCTCCATCGCCGGCATACTGCTGGCCGACCGCGTGCCGACCCAGTGGGGCCTGGGTTTTGCCGGCATTCTGGCCTTGCTCGGTTTGAGTTATTCACTGCTCTCGGACCGCGCCACCTGGGTGTCGGCTGCGGTGGCGAGTTGCGCCGCGGTGGCGGCCTATGCCTTGCCCTTGCGTCTGAATATCGTGGTGGCGATTGCTTCGGCGGTTGCCGTGGGACTGCTGATCGAGCGCGTCGATGCGCACTCGAAAGCGCGTTCATGAGCGGCTGGCAAACCCTGCTGGCGATTCTCGGCATGGCGCTCATCACGCTCGTCACGCGGGGCTTGTTCATGCTTCCCAAGCGCGAATTTCCTCTGCCCGACTGGGTGCGCGAAGGCCTGCGTTACGCACCGTTGGCGGCGCTGGCGGCCGTGATCGTGCCCGAGATCGTCATGACCCAGGGCGAGCTGATCAACACCTGGAAAGATGCACGCTTGTTCGCGGTGGCCGTGTCCACCGCCTACTTCTTCTGGCGGCGTGGCATTCTGGGCACGATTGTCAGCGGCACTGCGGTGATGCTGATCTTGCGCCTGAGCCTGGGCTGGTAAGGTCGGGTTTGTTTCACAATTTCTTGGCAAAGCACTATGAACGTACTTCGATTTTCTGACCTCGTGGCGGCTGGCAAAGTGGCTGGTCAACGTGTCTTCATACGAGCCGACCTCAATGTCCCGCAAGACGACGCCGGCCGCATCACCGAAGACACGCGCATTCGCGCTTCACTTCCCTGCATACAGATGGCGCTCAAGGCGGGCGCCGCCGTGATGGTGACTTCGCACCTGGGCAGGCCAACCGAAGGCACGCTCAGGCCCGAGGATTCGCTGGCTCCGGTGGCCAAGCGCCTGGGCGAGTTGCTGGGCCGCGAAGTACCGGTTGTGGCGAATTGGGTGGATGGCGTCCAGGTCGAGCCAGGGCAGCTGGTGCTGCTGGAGAACTGCCGCGTCAACAAGGGCGAGAAGAAGAACGACGAGGCGCTGGCGCGCAAACTGGCGGCCTTGTGCGACATCTTCGTGCATGACGCATTCGGCACCGCGCACCGCGCCGAGGGCACGACCTATGGCATTGCGCAGTACGCAAAGATCGCCTGTGCCGGCCCTTTGCTGGCGGCCGAAATCGACGCCATCAGCAAGGCCCTTGCCAACCCCAGGCGGCCATTGATCGCCATCGTGGCGGGCTCCAAAGTCTCAAGCAAGCTGACCATATTGCAGGCGCTGGCCAAGAATGTGGATGGCCTGATCGTGGGTGGCGGCATTGCCAATACTTTCATGCTGGCTGCGGGCCTGAAGACAGGCAAGTCGCTGGCTGAAGCCAGCTTGGTGGACGAAGCCAGGGCCGTCATCGCGGCCATGCAGGCGCGCGGCGCCGCCGTGCCGATTCCGGTGGACGTGGTCGTCGCCAAGACCTTTGCTGCCGACGCGCCGGCCACCATCAAGGCGGCCAGCGACGTGGCCGACGACGACCTGATTCTGGACATCGGCCCCAAGACGACGGCCCTGCTGGCCGGGCAACTCAAGGCGGCCGGCACGATTGTCTGGAACGGCCCGGTGGGCGTGTTCGAGTTCGACGCCTTTGCCAAGGGCACCGAGGGCATCGCGCGGGCGATTGCCGCGTCAAGCGCCTTCTCGATTGCCGGCGGTGGAGATACGCTGGCGGCGATCGCCAAGTACGGCATTGAAAAGGACATCGGCTATATCTCGACCGGCGGCGGTGCCTTTCTCGAGGTGCTGGAGGGCAAGACCTTGCCGGCCTTCGAAATTCTGAGCCGGCGCGCGCAAGGCTGACGCTGCATTCCGGTCTGCCGGCCCGAAACGGGTGCCGACTTGAAGTGCCCAATTTGAGTTTTCGCAAAAAATCAAAAAATTGGGCCCTCTGCGCACCCATTTGCGGGCGATCTTTGCGTGCCAGTCAAAGCTCTGTGCATGGTCAGGCGGTTAATGCGGGAGTAAGCTGATCGGCGGCAAGGAAACGCCAGCCGCCCCAAGTTTTCTTGGCCACCCCGCCCGGGGTGAGCGCCGCCCAAATGCGGTCTTTGGGGTGTCGATTGGCACGAGGAGACTCGCATGGACAAGAAGATTTTGTCGCCCGCCGAAGCTGCGCTGCGCGAAGCGGCGCTCGAATACCACCGCGGACCGACACACGGCAAGATTTCGATCACCCCCACCAAGGCCCTGTCGAACCAGCGCGACCTCTCGCTCGCCTATTCGCCCGGCGTGGCCTATGCCTGTCTGGCCATTGAAGCAGACCCCTCGCTGGCCGCCGAATACACCACGCGTGCCAATCTGGTGGGCGTCATCACGAACGGCACGGCCGTGCTGGGGTTGGGCGACATCGGGCCGCTGGCAGGCAAACCGGTGATGGAAGGCAAGGCCTGCTTGTTCAAGAAGTTCGCCGGCATCGAGGTGTTCGACATCGAACTCGCCGAACACGATCCCGACAAGCTGGTTGACATCATTGCCGCGATGGAGCCCACGCTCGGTGGCGTCAACCTCGAGGACATCAAGGCGCCCGAATGCTTCTACATCGAGAAGAAGTTGCGCGAGCGCATGAACATCCCGGTCTTCCACGACGACCAGCATGGCACGGCCATCATCTCGAGCGCCGCCCTGCTCAACGGGCTGGAACTGGTTGGCAAGAAGATCGGCGACGTGAAAGTCGCCGTCTCCGGCGCCGGAGCGGCAGCGATTGCCTGTCTGGACGTGATGGTGGATCTGGGCGTGAAGCGCGAACAGGTGTTTGTCTGCGACTCCAAGGGCGTGATCCAGAGCGAGCGCGACGACGTCAAGTCGGGCCGGCTCGACGAATCAAAGCACCGCTATTGCCAGGCCACGGCCGCGCGCACGCTGGCCGATGTGGTGCGCGGGGCTGATGTGTTCCTCGGTTGTTCGGCCGCGGGTGTGCTGACGCAGGACATGGTCAAGACCATGGCCGACAAGCCCATCATCCTGGCATTGGCCAACCCCGAGCCCGAAATCCGGCCCGAGCTCGCCAAGGCGGCACGGCCCGATTGCATCATGGCCACGGGGCGCTCGGACTACCCCAATCAGGTCAACAACGTCCTGTGCTTTCCCTACATCTTCCGCGGCGCGCTGGACTGCGGCGCCACCAAGATCAACGAGGAAATGAAGTTGGCCTGCGTGCGCGAGATTGCAGCATTGGCCAAGGCCGAGCCGAGCGACGAAGTGGCGACAGCCTACGCTGGCGAGGAACTGGTGTTCGGCCCCGAATATCTGATTCCGAAGCCGTTCGACGCGCGCCTGATTCTGCGCATCGCGCCAGCGGTGGCGCAGGCGGCCCAGGAGACCGGTGTTGCGACAAGGCCCATCAAGGATCTGGCGGCCTACCGTCAATCGCTGGAACGCTTTGTCTATCAGACCGGCATGTTCATGCGCCCGGTGTTCACCGCTGCCAAGGCGTCGTCGGCGAAAGGCGCGGCGCGCGTGATCTTTGCCGAGGGCGAGGACGAACGCGTGCTGCGTGCGGTGCAGGTGGCGCTCGACGAGGGTCTGGCCAAACCCACCTTGATAGGGCGGCCCGAAGTGGTCGCCATGCGCATCCAGCGCGCGGGTCTGCGCTTGAAGCTTGGCGATGACGTGACGCTCATCGATCCCGACAACGACGCGCGCTTTCGCACTTACTGGGAAGCCTATCAAAAGACGATGGGACGCAACGGCGTGACACCCGAGATGGCCAAGGCTGCGGTGCGCCGTTCGGCCACCACGATCGGCGCGCTGGCCATCAAGCTGGGAGACGCCGACGCGATGATTTGCGGCATGGTGGGCAAGTTCGACAGCCATCTGGAACATGTCAGCGACCTGATCGGCCTCAAGGCAGGCGTGCAGAACTTCGCCACCATGAACGCGGTGATGCTGCCGCAGCACACGCTCTTCATCACCGACACCTTCGTCAACGACGATCCGAGCGCCGAGCAATTGGCCGAGATCGCGGCCATGGCCGCCGACGAGGTCAGGCGTTTCGGCCTGCCGCCCAAGGTCGCGTTTGTCTCGCACTCGATGTTCGGCTCCAGCAAGCGGCCGTCGGCCTTGAAGATGCGCCGCGCGCGCGAACTTTTCGCCCAGCATTCACCCGACGTCGAATGCGACGGCGAAATGAATGGCGACGCCGCGATGTCGGAAGCGGTGCGCTCGGCCTTTCTTCCCGACAGCAGGCTCAAGGGGGCGGCCAATCTGCTCGTATTGCCTTGCCTGGACGCCGCCAACATCTTGTTCAACGTGTTGAAGATCAGCTGTGGCCAGGGCGTCACGGTGGGGCCGATTCTGCTGGGAGCGGCTGCGCCGGTGCACATTCTCAATCCTTCGGCCACGGTGCGGCGCATTGTCAACATGACGGCGCTGGCGGCGGCCGATGCGCGCGTGGTAAAGCCTTGAATCCAAGCGCGCCGTAACTCGATGAAACCGCGATGAGCCAGTCAATGGAGGTCATAATCCGCCGCTTGTAAATGCTTTCTGTGAGGCTTCTCCATGCCGCGTGCCACCAAGATCGTCGCCACCCTGGGTCCTGCTTCGTCGTCGCCCGAGGTGCTGGAACGCATGATCCGGGCCGGCGTCGATGTGGTGCGGCTCAACTTCTCGCATGGCACGGCGCAAGACCACATCGAACGTGCCCACCTGGTGCGCGAGGTCGCGACTAAAGCCGGCAAGCAGGTCGCCATCATGGCCGACCTGCAAGGACCCAAGATCCGCGTTGGCAAGTTTGAAAACGGCAAGGTCGAGCTGGTGAACGGCGCCAAGTTCGTGCTCGATGCCGACCGCAATGAACCCGGCGACGCAGACGCTGTGGGACTGGACTACAAGGAGTTGCCGCGAGATGTCAAGCCAGGCGACACCTTGCTGCTCAACGACGGCCTGCTGGTGTTGACGGTGGAGGCGGTGCGCGGAGCTGCCGTGCACACCGTTGTCAAGGTCGGTGGCACGCTGTCCAACAACAAGGGCATCAACAAGCTGGGTGGCGGTCTCACCGCGCCGGCGTTGACCGCCAAGGACATGGAAGACATCAAGACGGCGATGAGCTTCCAGGCCGAGTACCTGGCGGTGAGTTTTCCGAAGAACGCCACCGACATGGAGATGGCGCGCCAACTCGCCAATGTGGCCGGTGAGCCCTGGCGTCACAAGGCGGGTCTGATCGCCAAGATCGAGCGCAGCGAGGCCATCCCGCATCTGGAAGAGATTCTGAAGGCGAGCGACGGCATCATGGTGGCGCGCGGCGACCTTGCGATCGAGGTGGGCAACGCGGCCGTGCCGGCCCTGCAAAAACGCATGATCCGCATGGCCCGTCAGTTCGACAAGGTTGTCATCACCGCAACGCAGATGATGGAGTCGATGATCGTCAACCCGGTGCCCACGCGCGCCGAGGTCAGCGATGTGGCCAATGCGGTGCTCGACGGCACCGACGCGGTCATGCTGTCGGCCGAAACCGCCGCTGGCAAGTACCCGGTCGAGACCATCGAGCAGATGGCAGCGATTGCGCTGGAAGCCGAGCGCGCCGAGTTCATCACGCTGGACACCGACTTCGCGAACCGCCAGGTCGGCCGCATCGACCAGTCGATCGCGATGGGCGCGCTGTTCACCGCCTACCACCTCGGCTGCAAGGCGATCCTGGCGTTGACCGAATCGGGTTCGACAGCGCTGTGGATGAGCCGCTACCGTATTCAGGTACCCATCTTCGCGTTGACCTCCCAGGTGGTCAGTCAGCGCAAGATGACGCTGTACCGCAATGTGCGGCCGCTGCTGATGCCCAAACATGACGACCGCGACATCGCGCTCAAGACGGCCGAGCAAATCTTGGTCGACCGAGGCGTGCTGATGCCGGGCGACACCTATGCAATCACCTGTGGCGAACCGATGGGATATCCGGGCGGCACAAATATGCTCAAGGTGTGCCGCGTCGCCTGAACGGGGTGCTTGGCATAGCCCATCAGGCTTATATGCCGGGGTGTCCGCGAGGGTGCGTGCGCCGCTAGAATTGTCCGGCATCTCGCGCAGCGGCAGGCCCAGGCTGCAGCGCACGGGTGGAGCTGCGCGCTCCCGGCCTTTCAACCCCTAAAGGAACCATCATGGCTCTCGTTTCCATGCGCCAATTGCTCGATCATGCCGCCCAGAACGGCTACGGCATCCCCGCCTTCAATGTGAACAACCTGGAGCAGGTGCAGGCCGTCATGTCCGCCGCCGCCGAGGTCGGTGCGCCGGTGATCCTGCAGGCCAGCGCGGGCGCTCGCAAATACGCCGGCGAGGCCTTCATCAAGCACCTCATCCAGGCCGCCGTCGAGACCTATCCGCACATTCCGCTGGTCATGCATCAGGACCATGGCCAGAGCCCCGACGTGTGCCAGGGCGCCATCAATCTGGGCTTTTCTTCGGTGATGATGGACGGCTCGTTGCAGGCCGACGGCAAGACCATCGCCAGCTACGACTACAACGTCGACGTGACCCGCAAGGTGGTCGATCTGGCGCACCAGCTGGGCGTCACGGTGGAAGGTGAACTGGGCTGCCTGGGGTCGCTCGAGACCATGCAGGGAGACAAGGAAGACGGGCATGGCACGGACGCCGTCATGACGCATGATCAGATGCTGACCGACCCCGAGCAGGCGGCCGATTTTGTCAAGCGCACGCAACTCGACGCGCTGGCAATCGCCATCGGCACCAGCCATGGCGCCTACAAGTTCACGCGCAAGCCCACCGGCGACATCCTGGCGATCAGCCGCGTCAAGGAAATCCACGCACGTCTGCCCAATACCCACCTGGTGATGCACGGCTCGAGCAGCGTGCCGCAAGACCTGCTTGCCGAGATCCGCAAATACGGCGGCGACATGAAAGAGACCTACGGCGTGCCGGTCGAGGAGATCCAGGAAGCCATCAAGCACGGCGTGCGCAAGATCAATATCGACACCGACATCCGTCTGGCAATGACCGGGGCCGTGCGCAGGTACATGTTTGAGAATCCGACCAAGTTCGATCCTCGCGACTGGCTCAAACCCGCGCGCGAAGCCGCCAAGCAGATCTGCCTGCAGCGCTACAGGCAATTCGGCTGCGAAGGCCAGGCCGGCAAGATCAAGCCGCAAACCTTGGTCGAGGTGGCCAGGCGCTACGCTTCGGGTGAGTTGTCGCAAGTCGTGCAGACGCGCTGAAGCGCCTGGCATTTCAAACGTGGGCCGGTTGCCGTCGAGCTGCAGGCCCGTCGTCATTTCTGGAGTCGACAAGCCGGGTTTGATCAAGCCTTGCGCGAGCGCAGGGTGGCACAATGCCTGATCTGCCGGCGAGTGCCCTCGGCAAGCGACGATAGCGACCGATCCACCTGATTTTTCGACATGAGCTCATCCCTGCTGCAATCCACCATCACCTCGTTGCCGCTGCTGGCGCGCGGCAAGGTGCGTGACAACTACGCGGTGGGCAAGGACCGGCTCTTGATGATTGCCAGCGACCGGCTGAGCGCCTTTGACGTGGTGATGGGCGAGCCGATCACCGGCAAGGGCGAACTGCTCACCAAGATGGCGCTGTTCTGGTTTGAAAAACTCGCCGGCATCGTGCCCAATCACCTGACCGGCGATGATCCGCTGAGCGTGGTGAGCGCGTCCGAGCGCGACCAGGTACGCGGTCGCGCCATGCTGGTCAAGCGCCTCAAGCCGCTGCCGGTTGAAGCGGTGGTGCGTGGCTATCTGGCAGGCAGCGGCTGGGTCGAATACCAGCGCAACGGCGAGGTTTGCGGTGTCAAGCTGCCGGCAGGATTGAGCAACGCAGCCAAGCTGCCCGAACCCATCTTCACGCCGGCCACCAAGGCCGAGATGGGCGCGCATGACGAGAACATCAGCTTCGAGCGCATGGGCGAAATCATCGGGCCGGAATTGGCGGCGCGCGTGCGCGACATCTCGATTCGCCTGTATCGGACCGCCGCCGACTTCGCCCTCACCCGGGGCATCATCATTGCCGATACCAAGTTCGAATTCGGTTTGGATGAAGACGGCACGCTGACCCTGATGGACGAGGTGCTGACGCCCGATTCGTCGCGCTACTGGCCGGTGGAGAGTTACGCCCCAGGCAGCAACCCGCCGAGCTACGACAAGCAGTTCGTGCGTGACTGGCTGGAGCAGGTTCGTCTCGACGGCAGGCCCTGGAACAAGCAGGCGCCCGCGCCCGCACTGCCGGCCGAGGTGATTCAGAGAACCGTTGCCAAGTACAAGGAAGCGCTGACGCGTCTGACCGGCGCTTGACAGATCGACGCGGCCCGGTTGCGAAGCTCGGGAGGAGGCCCAGGCATGTTGTTGACATCACGACTGAGCAAGACCCTTGAGCGCGAGCTGGCCAAGGACACCAACCCCATCGCGCGCGCCTGCCTGAAGGCGCAGCAAGCGATCCTGCTGGTGCGTCATGGGCGTTTGCCCGAAGCGCGTGCCCTGCTGACCGAACTGCACAGCCTGGCGTTTCAATACCCGAACCCGACCCTGGGCGCGTGGCTGTATCTGTCCGAAGGGCTGATGAGCTATTACACCGACTTCAGCTCGGGCGCGCTCGACAAGGTCTTGCGTGCGCATGCCATCAGCCGCAGCGCCAAGATGGTGGCCATGCAGGCGCTCAGCGCGGCCTGGTTGGCGCATATCTATTTTGCCCAGCATCAGCTTCAGCCGATGGCGCAGTACCTGGCCGAAGCGCTGCGCCTGGCCGCCCCGGACCATCACGCGGCGCGCAGCCGTGCCAGCCTGGTGGCGGCGGAGAGTTACCACTTTGCCGATCGCATGGCGCAGGCCACGCCCTGGTACGCGCGGGCCCGCAGCCATGCCCATGCCGAAGGCGACGACGCCACGCTGTCGCACCTGATTCACAATATGGCCGCGTTGCGCACGGCCCAGGCGCGGCGCGCCAGCGTGACGGGTCAGTCAGGCGCGATCGATGCGGGCCTGCTGCTGGGGGCCGACTCGGTCCAGCACTACGACGATGCTGTCGGCGGCTCTGCCCTGGAAGGCCTGTTCCCGATCTTGCGTGCCCAGGTGCTGGTGGTGCAAGGCGACTTTCAAGCCGCGCAGGCCGTGTTCGAAGCCCATCTGCCGCAGGCCATGTCGATGGGCCTGGCGCGCCTGGGTAGCAGCCTGCTGTCCGATCTGGCCTGGTGCCGCGTCAATAACGGTCAGGCCGAACATGCACTGCGCCAAGCCCAGCAGGCCGAAGTCGAGCTCGACCCCGACTGCGAAATCGACGACCGCGCCTTGACCCATGCGCGCCTGGGCCAGGTTTACGCCATGCTGGGCGACACCGCGGCGGCGCAGCGCCATACGGACCTCGCCAAAGCGGCCTGGCTGGAGTTTGCGCAAGAGCAGCAGTTGTGGGCGCAGACCCTGGACGAGACGCTGGCCGGGATTGATGGCTGAGTTCGGAGCACGCGGCGTCCGAGCCCGGCCCGAGATCATCAGAACAATGCCATGCTCAGTTTGCGTCGGTACTGATCGAGCACCGGGTCGCTGGGCGCGACATGGGCGCGGCCGGCAAGTTCGAGCGTGCCCTTGACTTCGGCCACCGCGGCCTTCGGGGCGGGCTTGCTCATCAACTCGAGAATCGCCACATAGGTCTTGCGCGCGAGCTCCGACTTCCAGGTCTTGTCGCGCATCACGATCTCGAGCAACTCGTCCAGCGCGGCGGTGAACTGCGCTTTTGCCAGCAAGGTTTGCGCGAGTTCGAAACGCGCATCGAAATCTCGCTTGTTGGTGGCAATGGCCATCTGCAAGGCATCGACGCTGCGGGCGCGCGCCGCCACTTGGGCGGCGTCCAGCCAGGCGGCCAGCGCCGCGAGCCGGGGGTGGGGCAGCAGGCTGTCGCCGGCCTTGTGTGCCACCGGTGCAAACAGGGCGCGTGCCTCATCGACGCGGCCGAGTTCCAGCAAGGCGCGCACGCAGTCGAAGCGCGCGACGTCGTTGTTCGGGTCGGCCGCGACGGCGTCTTGCAGGCGCTGCAGCGCGCCGTCCACGTCGCCGCTGGCCAGCATCTCCTCAGCCTCGGCCAGGCCCTCATCGGCCGCGACGGCTTCGCTGCTGGGCACATGCTTGTCCAGAAATGCGCGGATCTGCGCCTCCGGCAGCGCGCCCACAAAACCATCGACCGGTTGTCCGCCCACAAACATCACGCAAAACGGAATGCTGCGCACGCCAAAGGCCTGGCTCAGCTGGCTGGCAATGTCGGGCTGGTCGTCGCTGTTGAGCTTGGCCAGCTTGAAGCGTCCGGCATAGGCAATTTCCAGCTTTTCCAGCAAGGGGCCCAGCGTACGACACGGACCGCACCAGGGCGCCCAGATGTCGAGCAAGACGGGTTGCTGCATCGATGTCTGCAGCAGTTCGGTTTCAAAGTTCTGGATCGTGATGTCGGTCATGGCCTGTACAGCAATAGTGCGTAAGTAAGCAAGGTGGCGCCCGCCGCCTACAATTCAAGGCTTCACAGCAGATGGAGCGAGCCTTGACAAGCGCCCCGCCCGTGGTTGGTGTGGTGATGGGTTCCAGCAGCGACTGGGAAACCCTCAAGCACGCTACCGACATTCTCGCCGAGTTCGGCATCAGCTTCGAGACGCGCGTGGTTTCAGCACACCGCATGCCCGACGCCATGTTCGCCTACGCAGAGGCGGCGGCCGCACGCGGGCTCAAAGCCATCATTGCAGGCGCTGGCGGCGCCGCGCACCTGCCCGGCATGCTGGCGGCCAAGACGGTGGTGCCGGTGCTGGGCGTGCCGGTGGCGAGCCGGCATTTGCAAGGACTTGATTCGCTGTATTCGATGGTGCAGATGCCCAAGGGCATTCCGGTGGCGACCTTTGCCATCGGCTCGGCAGGCGCTGCCAACGCGGCCTTGTTCGCCGTGGCCATGCTGGCCAATGAAGAGCCCGAACTGCGCGTCAGGCTGGAGGTCTACCGCAAGCGCCAGACCGAACAGGCGCGTGCCATGACCCAGGATTTGAAGTGACGCTGTCGACGTCGACCCCGGCGCTTCTGCCCGGGACATCCGACGAGCAGGGCCGCCGCGCCGCGCTCGGTGTGATGGGCGGCGGTCAGCTGGGCCGCATGTTCGTGCATGCGGCGCAGACGCTGGGCTTCGAAGTGCTGGTGCTCGACCCGGATGCCAACAGCCCGGCCGGCGCGGCCGCCAATCGGCAGATTCGCGCCAGCTATGCCGATCCGGCCGGTCTGGCCGAGCTGGCCGAGCGCTGCCAGGCCATCACGACCGAATTCGAAAATGTGCCGGCCAGCAGCCTCGAGGTGCTGTCCGCGAGCCGCCCCGTGGCGCCTGGCCCTGCGGCCGTCGCGGTGTGTCAGGACCGGGCCGCGGAGAAGGCTTGCTTCGTCGCTTGCGGCGTGCCCTGCGCGCCTTATGCCTTGATCGAGACCGCGGCGCAACTGGCTGCGGCGAGCAATGCCTTGCTCCCGGGTATTCTGAAGAGCGCACGCCTGGGTTATGACGGCAAGGGCCAACTGCGCGTGAGCACACGCCCCGAGTTGGAGCAGGCCTGGGAGCGTTTGCATCAGCAGCCCTGCGTGCTCGAAAAATTGCTGCCGCTCGAACGCGAGATCAGCGTCATCGTGGCGCGCAGTGGCGCCGGCCGGGTGGTGCACTTCCCCGTGCAGCAAAACCTCCATCGCGACGGCATTCTGGCGCTCACCCAGGTGCCCGCGCCTGATGTGGGCATGCAGCTGCAGCAGCAGGCCATCGAATGCGCGACAAGCATTGCCGATGCGCTCGACTATGTCGGCGTGCTGTGCGTGGAGTTCTTTGTGCTGCACGACGGCAGCCTGGTGGCCAACGAAATGGCGCCGCGCCCGCACAACTCGGGCCACTACAGTGTCGATGCCTGCGATGTGTCGCAATTCGACTGCCAGGTGCGTGCCATGACCGGCCTGCCGCTGGTGCAGCCGCGCCTGCACTCGCCTTGCGCGATGATCAATCTGCTGGGTGACTTGTGGTTCGACGCGAACGGCAATGAGCGCACCCCGGCTTGGGATCGCGTGCTCGCGCTGCCCGGCGTGCATCTGCATTTGTACGGCAAGCTTGAAGCCAGAGCTGGCCGCAAGATGGGCCACCTCACCGTCACTGCCGGCGATGCCCAGCAGGCCATGGTCGGCGCCGCCCAAGCGGCTGGCCTGCTCGGTTTGGCGGGTTTTTGAGGCCGGCCATGCTGCTGCCCGGCGACCACCCAGCCGCATTGGCGCAGGCGGCCAGGCGGCTCGCCGACGGTGAATTGGTGGCCTTCCCGACCGAGACGGTCTACGGCCTGGGCGCGCGCGCCGATGACGACCGGGCTGTGGCCAGGATATTTGCGGCGAAGGGCCGGCCCAGCGACCATCCGCTCATCGTGCATGTGCTCGACACGCTGGACGCCGCCCGGTTTGCGCAAGACCTGTCCCCGGTCGCCAGGGCGTTGATGCAAGCGTTCTGGCCCGGCCCGCTGACCGTGATCGTGCCGCGTGCCATTGGCCAGGCCGCTGCCGCAGCGGGCGGACAGTCGACCATCGGTCTGCGCTGCCCGGCGCACCCGGTGGCCATGGCGCTGCTGCGAGCCGCCCGCGAACTCGGCGTGCCCGGCGTGGCCGCGCCCAGCGCGAACCGCTTCGGCCGCGTCAGCCCCACCTGCGCTGCCCACGTGACGAGCGAATTCGGCAATGAGTTGCTGGTGCTCGACGGCGGCGACTGCGAAGTCGGCATTGAATCGAGCATCGTCGATTGCAGCCGCGCCCAGCCGGTGCTGCTGCGTCCGGGCGTGATCACACGCGCACAAATCGAGGCCGCTGCAGGCGTCACGCTAGGGCCGGCCGATGCGGCTGCGCCGCGCGCCCCGGGTATGCTGGAAGCGCATTACGCGCCCACCGCTGCGGTGCGAGTGTTGGAACTCAAGTGCTTGTGCGAGGCCCTGGAAACCTGCCAGCAACAAGCGCTGGCAGGTGTGGCGGTATATTCCCGGACGCTGAGCCCTCGGACGGGCTCACTCGACAGGCCGATGCCCGCCGATGCAAGAGACGCCGCGCACGAGTTGTTTGCGGTGTTGCGTGCGCTGGATGATGCGGGGGCAAGGCAGATCTGGATTGAAGCGCCCGCGCGAGATGCTGCGTGGGACGGCGTGCGCGACCGCTTGGTGCGAGCCGCCGCCGCGACGCCCGGCGCCGTGGATGGTGAAGACAAGAGTGATATGGAGTGTTCATGATGATGTTCAAGCAAGGCCTGCGTGCCGCGATCAAACCTTTGTTGTGCGGGGCTGCGGCGACTGTGCTGTTGGCGTCCTGCGGCGGTGGCGGCGGGCAGGTGGCTCCGTTCAAACCGACGCGCATCATTGTGCTGGGCGACGAATCGAGCCTGATCACGCCGGCAGGCAAGAAGTACGGCGTGAATGCACTCGTGGCTCAGACCGATGCCAGCTTGCCCGACGTGATCGACTGCAAGGCCAATCCGCTGTGGGTGCAGACCGTGGCGACCGGATTCGGTCTGGTGTTCCCACAGTGCAACCCCACCAATGTCGCGACGACCACCGGCCTGATGTACGCCCAGGTGGGTGCCAAGGTGGCCGACGTGAAGACGCAGATCGATGGCCACCTGGCCAGCGGCAGCTTCGGGCCGAAGGATTTGGTGACGGTGCTGGCGGGCGTGAACGATGTGCTCGAGCTGTATCAACAATACCCGGCACAAACTCAGGCCGCGCTGGAAGCGCTTGCCGAACAACGTGGCCAGGCGCTGGCCGAGCAGATCGACCGCATCGCCAATGCGAACGGCCGCGCCGTGTTTGTGCTGATCCCCGACTTGGGGCTGACCCCGTATGCCATGGCCGAGAAGGCAGCCCATGCCGACACTGATCGTGCCGCCTTGCTGACGGCACTGACGGCCCGGTTCAACAGCAAGCTGCGTCTGGGTGTCATCAACGATGGTCGTCTGCTTGCGATGGTGAATGCCGCTGAAACGGTGCAGGTGATTGCCAAGGTGCCCGCCGCCTATGGATTCGTCAACATCGTTGCGGCAGCCTGTTCGGTGGCCCTGCCCGATTGCACCAGCAAAACCATGGTGTCGGTGACCGATGCGGCCGGTGCAGTGACCAAAGCCGATGGGCTGACCTGGCTCTGGGCCGATGCCGTGCAGATGGGCGCAGGGCTGCAAACCCGGCTCGGCAGCTCCGCCCTGTCGGCGGCCACGATTCACCCGTTCTGAAGCACGCGCGAGACTGACCGAAACACTGTCCCGCACGCGACATGATTGCGGGTATTCCCCGTCCGATCCGCGTGATGCCGCGTCTATAGTCATGACCAGCCCACTTCGGCACAGGCGGAGTGGATACGGCGCGACTGACATGGCCATGAAGGGATAGGGGATGAAACGCATCATTTATTGGGGCTCTGCCCTGGGGCTTGCCGCATTCTTGGCGGCTTGCGGCGGCGGCGACGCCACGCGTGCCGGCAGCGTTGCGCCGGCCGGAGCGCCGACCACCAAGGGCAGTTTTTCGGCCGTCGTGTCGTTCGGTGACAGCCTCAGCGATGTCGGTACCTACACGCCGGCCACGTCGATGACCGGCAATGGCGCACCGCCTTTTCTCGGCGGCAAGTTCACCAACAACAGTGCCACCAGCTCGATCTGGGTGGAAAACCTCGCGGCGAGCCTGGGTGTTGCGATCACACCGGCCGAAATGGGGTTTGCCGGCCGGTCGACGCCATGCCCGTTCGTGGTCAACTGCACTGCTTATGGTCAGGGGGGCTCGCGTGTCACCGACCCGAACGGCATCGGCCACAGCACCGGCGCGCTGACGGTGCCGATGAAGACCCAGATCGCCAACCACCTGGCGCGCTACACCAGCTTCAAGGCAACCGATCTGATCACGGTGTTCGGTGGCGCGAACGACGTGTTCACCCAGTTTGGCGGTTTCGTTGCTGCCGCCACCCAGATCCAGACCGACGCGGCCGCCGGCAAGCTCACCGCCGACCAAGCCAACCTGGCCTTGTTTGCGGCACAGTCGCAGGCCCAGGGCGAGATGAAGAAGGCCGCGCTTGAACTGGCCGGCTATGTCCGCGACCAAATTCTTGCCAAGGGCGGCAAATACGTTGTCGTGATCACGCTCCCCGACATTGCGGACACGCCGTTTGGCAACTCGCTGCCAGCCTCGGTCAGACCCTCGCTGACCGATTTGTCGCTCGTGTTCAATCTGTGGTTGCGCGACGGGCTGAAGCAGCAACCGGTGCAAATCATCGACGCCTTCGCGATGTTCAAGGACCTCTACGCCAATCCGGGCAAATACGGCTTGACCAACAACACGGTGCCGGCCTGCGACGCAACGAAAATCAAGGCCATCACCGGCGGGGCCGTGCAGGACGGGTCTTCGCTGTTTTGCAACAGCACGGCTGGCGCGCCCTATAACGGTTTGCGCGCAGGCGCCGACGTGAACACTTGGCAATTCGCCGACGGCGTGCATCCCACCACCCGTGCCCACAAGATATTCAGCGACGCGGTGGCGGCTCAGCTCAAGAGTTTTGGCTGGCTGTGACGAACTCGGCATCAAGGAAGACACCATGAAAAACAAACTTATCCCGCTGCTGCTGGCGGCTCCTGTGGTGCTGTGGGCTCAAGGGGCAACGGCCCAAGCGTCGACCATCAAGCTGGGCGGCGCGTTCATCGACATCAGTTCGCACACCACCGGTCTGGTGGGCATCGGCGTGCCGCCGGGGGCGGACATCTCGGTGGGCAACTCCAGTACCTTGACTTTCGGCTATGAGCGCAAGATCAGCCCCACGCTGAGCATCGAACTCGTGGCCGGCATTCCGCCCAAGCACGACACCACGGCGACCGGCTCGATTGCCTTTCTGCACAAGGTATCGTCGGTCAAACAGTTCGCGCCCACTCTGTTCCTGAACTACACGTTCGGCGCCGAAGGAGCGGCGCTGCGTCCCTTTGTCGGCGTCGGCGCGAACTACACGAAGTTCATCGACAGCAAGTCGGAACTGGGCCAGAGAATCGAGTTGAGCGACTCGGTCGGCCTGGCGGTCCAGGTGGGTGTGAACTACGCCATCGACAGGCAATGGGGCCTGTACGCGGCCTTTGCGATGGCCGATGTGCAGAGCAGTCTGGTGGCCACCGCCAATACCGTGCAGACCACGACCATCGACTTTCGGCCCAAGGTGTTCAGCGCGGGACTGAGCTACAAGTTCTGACGCCGACAGGCACTTCGAGCCGAAGTGCCTGAGCAGCCCTGCCTTGCCAGCGTGTTTTGCCTGGGTGCAAACGCGAGCTCAAAGTCGTGCCTCATCGGCGCAAAGCTACACTTCGGGCATGACTGTGCTGCTGGCTCTGGATACCGCTACTGAAATCATGACGCTGGCGCTGAGCGGCCCGGCTTGCATGCGTTTGCACGAGGGTGAATCCGGTGCGCAAGCGTCGGCTCGCATGGTGCC
The DNA here is from genome assembly GCA_963740455.1 of uncultured beta proteobacterium. GTDB lineage: Bacteria > Pseudomonadota > Gammaproteobacteria > Burkholderiales > Burkholderiaceae_C > Paucibacter. The sequence goes on along the minus strand of CAVUEF010000007.1, from coordinate 563,154 downwards.
TGAGCTGATGCGCTTGCTGGCCTTGGAGGAGCTGAGCCTGCACGACGTGGATGCGATCGCCTTCGGGCGCGGTCCCGGCGCCTTTACCGGTTTGCGCACGACCTGCGCGGTGGCCCAAGGGTTGGCCTATGGCGCGGCCAAGCCGGTGCTGCCGATCGACAGCCTGATGCTGGTCGCCGAAGACGCTGCGCTGCAATGTTTTGCCGAGGCGGAGCGCTGCGGCACCATCTGGGTGGCGATGGATGCACGCATGAGTGAAATCTACGCGGCGAGTTACCGCTGGCAAGGCAGTCATTGGTCGGCCCAGACCGAGCCGGCGCTTTTCACGCGCGACGCGCTCGAGGCTTGCTGGCAAATCCAGGCACCCGATGTGGTCGCGGGTTCGGCGCTGGAGGCCTTTGGGGGCCAGCTCGACACCGGTAAGGCAGGGCGGGTACCACGGCAAAGGTCGCGCTCTGCCAGCCTGGCGCGCGTGGCGCAACAGCAATGGCGTCTGGGGTGCGCGCTCGATGCCGCGCTGGCGCTGCCACTCTATCTGCGCGACAAGGTCGCGCTCACCACCGCCGAACGCCTGGCTTTGCGCCGCGCGCAGGAGCTTGGATGAGTGCACGACTGAAAGATGCCAAGCCGCGCTGGCTGTCCATGCATGTGAGCGATTTGGCCGATGTGCTCGAGCTCGAACTGCGTGTCTATCCCTTCCCCTGGACGCGTGGCAATTTCGAGGACGCGCTGGCTTCCGGCAATCTGGCCCAGGTGTTGCGCGATGCGCAAGGGCAGTTGCTCGGCTATCTGGTGGCGCTGCCCGGCGTTGATGAAATGCATTTGCTCAACATCACCGTGCGGCCCGAGTCGCACAGCCAGGGCTATGGCAGTTGCATGCTGGACGCCCTGGAGGCCGTCTGCCGCAGCCGGGGCTTGAGCCAGATATGGCTGGAAGTGCGACGCAGCAATCGCGTCGCGCGCTCGTTCTACGAGGGGCATGGCTTCAAGGAAGTCGGCCTGCGCCGCGCCTATTACCCGGCCGATGGAGGTCAGCGCGAAGATGCGACGCTGATGAGCCTGGAACTGGGCAGGAGCCGCGCATGACATGGTCAGCGCGTCAAGCCGGGATGCTGGCCGCCATGGGTTTGCGCCTGTGGCAGCGCCTGCCGGCCGATGTGCGCCCCGTGCTGGGGGCTGGCCAGTCCGGCCCAGCAGCGCCCGACACGGCGGTGCCATCGCACGCCGCGGCGCCCAGGCGTGCTGAACGGCAGTTGCCATCGGTTCCAGCCAGCGGTGCGGCCCAGTCGTCGGCCGCGGCCGGCACTGCAGTCGATCCGAGCGCGCTGGACTGGACCGCGCTGCGCGCTGCGGTGGCCAGCTGCCGTGCCTGCACGCTGTGCGAGAACCGTACCCAGACTGTGTTCGGCGCCGGCAACGAGCAGGCGCACTGGATGGTGGTGGGCGAGGCGCCCGGCGAGCAGGAAGACCTGCTTGGCGAGCCGTTTGTCGGCACGGCCGGGCGGCTGCTCGACAATATGCTGCGCGCCATCGGCCTGACCCGCGCCGAGGCGCCGCCCGAGCGTTCGGTCTATATCGCCAACACCTTGAAATGCCGGCCGCCGCGCAACCGCAATCCGCAGCCCGAAGAGCTGGCGCGTTGCGAACCGTTCCTGCTGCGCCAGATCGAACTGGTGCGGCCGCGCATCATTCTGGCGATGGGGCGTTTTGCCGTGCAGTCGCTGTTGCGCAGCAGCGAGCCCGTCGGACGCTTGCGCGGGCGTGTGCACCAATACCACGGCGTCCCCTTGATCGTGACCTACCATCCTGCTTATTTGCTGAGAAACCTCGCCGACAAGGCGCGCGCCTGGGAGGATTTGTGCCTGGCCTTGGATACCATGCAGAGCAACTCATAGAAGCTTCAATGAAAGATTCCCAGATGTCGGCCGCCCAGCAAAGTGACGCTCGAGAGCAGCTTGCGCAGTTCCATCTGCTGACCAACAGTCTGCCGGTGTCGATCGCGCTGTACGACGCACACAATATGCAATGCCTGTTCGCGAATCGGCAATATGCGCAGGCATTCGGCTGGACCGAGACTTCGCTGCTGGGACGCACCTTTGCCGAGGTGATCGGCGCAGAGGCTGCGCAGCAGATTCAACCCTTTGTGGACCAGATGCTGAGCCAGGGCCGTGCCGTGGTTTACGAACGCAAGGTACCAGGCGAAGGTGATCAGGGCGAGCGTTGGATCGAGGTGAACTTGCTGCCAAAGCTCGACGACGCGGGCAAGGTCGTCGCTGCTTTCGTGCTGATCGCCGACATCACCAAACACCGCCTTGCCGAGCGCGCGGCGCAGGAATCGGCAGAGCGTCTCGCCAAATTCATGCACGCCAGTCTGGAAGGCATTGTGTTTCACCGCGACGGCGTGATCACGGACGTCAATCCGCCGCTGTGCGAGTTGATCGGCTACGCGATGAGCGAAATGCTGGGGCGTGAGATCTGGACCTTCATTGCGCCCGAGGCGACGCCCAAGGTCAGAAAGGTCTGGAGCGCACTCGAAGAGACCCGCTACGAAAGTGTGTTGGTGCACAAGAGTGGCGCCCATATTCCGGTCGAGCTCATCGTGCGCAGCATGATGTTCAATGGTGAATTGCAGCGCATGACCATCGTGCGTGACATCCGCGACCGCCTGGAAACGCAGGCGCGCATCCACTATCTGGCGCATCACGATGATTTGACCGGCTTGCCCAATCGCCTGGCGTTCATGGAGCATCTGCAGCACTCGTGCACGACGGCGCAGGCCAAGCAACAGCGACTGGCGATGTTGTTCATCGATCTGGACAACTTCAAGCGCGTGAACGATTCACTCGGTCATCTGGAGGGCGATATCTTGCTGCGCTCGGTCGCGCAACGCCTGACCGGCGCCTTGCGCAGCACCGACATGGTGGCACGCTTTGGCGGCGACGAGTTCGTGGTCTTGCTGCAGCCGGTGCAGGGAACCGAGCAAGTCGATGTGGTGGCCAGGAAACTGCTGCTCGATGTCGAGCGGCCGTTGCAGGCCTGCGGGCGCACCTTGTCGGTGACGCCATCGATAGGCATTGCGATGTTCCCCGAGCATGGGCTCACGCCCGAGCAGCTCATTCAACGCTCCGACATGGCCATGTATCAAGCCAAGTCGAGGGGCCGCGCCACCTATCAGTTCTTCGACATGAGCACGGCCGCCACGGCGTTTGACGATCTGGTGCTCGAAAGCCAGCTCGCGCATGCCATCGCCAAGCAGGAATTCGTCCTGCACTTCCAACCGCAGGTGAACATCTCGGACGGCAGGCTGGTCGGTGCCGAGGCCTTGATTCGCTGGCAGCACCCGACGCGCGGGTTGCTCAGCCCCGACGCCTTTATCGGCGTGGCCGAGCAGCACCGCTTGATGCTGCCCATCGGCGAGTGGGTGCTGCGCGAGGCGGCGCGCTGTGCCAAGCGCTGGCACGAGAGCGGGCTGGCGGAAGTGCCCATCGCGGTCAATCTGTCGAGCATGCAGTTCCGGCTCGACGGTTTCGCGGCATCGGTGGCGAAGATTCTGCGCGACGAAGACGTGCCGGGAAATTGGCTGGAGCTCGAGTTGACCGAGCGCATGCTGATGGACGACGTGCCGATGATGCAGCAGACGCTCAACGAGCTCAGGGCGCTGGGGCTGCATATTTCGGTGGACGATTTCGGCACCGGCTACACCTTGCTCAGCCACCTGACCCAACTGCCCATCGACAAGCTCAAGGTGGACCGGCAATTTGTCGAGGCCCTGCCGGGTGACCAAGGCGCCGTGGCGATCTCGCGAGCGATTGTGCAAATGGCCCGAGGTCTGGGCTTTACCGTGATCGCCGAGGGCGTGCAGAACCGCGCCCAGCAAGACCTGCTGTCTTCCTGGGGCTGTCAGCAAATGCAGGGGCTGGCGATCGGCGGACCCTTGCCCGAGTTCGAATTCGAATCCTGGGTGGTGCGCAGGCCCGCGCGGGCCTTCCCTTGAAATGACAGCGCTTGACCCTTCGCCCCTGGTCACGCTGATGCGCCAGCGCATTGAACGCGCCGATGGCTGGCTGCCGTTTGACGAGTTCATGACGATGGCGCTGTATGAGCCGGGCCTGGGCTACTACGCCAATGCCAGCCCCAAGTTCGGTCTGATGCCCGAGGGCGGGAGCGATTTCGTCACCGCGCCCGAACTATCTGCGCTGTTCGGGCAGGCGCTGGCGCGGCAGGTGGCGCAGGCGCTCGACAGCAGTGCCAGCGCCGCGGTCTGGGAGTTCGGTGCCGGCTCAGGCGCACTGGCCGAGCAGTTGCTCGATGCCTTGGGCGAGCGTGTGGCCAGCTACACCATCGTCGATGTCTCGGAGAGTCTGAGCGAGCGCCAGGCGCAGCGCCTGGCGCGCTTTGGCGACAAAGTCCGCTGGGCGAGCCGCTTGCCCGAGCAGATGACCGGCGTGGTGGTCGGCAACGAGGTGCTCGACGCCATGCCAGTGCAATTGCTGCACTGGGACCGCAGCCAATGGTTCGAGCGCGGTGTCGGCGCCACGCCACTGGGCTTTGCCTGGATCGACCGGCCGACGCCGTTGCGCCCGCCGGTGCAAGGCAGCTTCGTTGCCGGAAGCGTGATCGAAATCCACCCCCAAGCCGAAGCCTTTGTGCGCACCTTGGGCGAGCGACTGTCGCGCGGCGCGGTGTTCTTGCTCGACTATGGTTTCCCCGAGACCGAGTTCTACCACCCGCAGCGCCTGGGCGGCACCTTGATGTGCCACCGCGCGCACCGCAGCGATATGGACCCGCTCAGCGATGTGGGACTGAAAGACATCACCGCGCACATCAACTTCACCGGCATCGCGGTGGCGGCCCAGGAGGCCGGGCTAGAAGTGTTGGGCTACACCTCGCAGGGGCGCTTTCTGCTCAACTGCGGCCTGCTCGACATGATGGAAGGCGCCGACTACCGCACCACCTCGAACGCGCAGAAGCTGCTGGCCGAACACGAGATGGGCGAGCTCTTCAAGGTGATCGGCTTGGCGCGCGGCATCGAGCTCGATGCGCTGGGCTTTGCGCAAGGCGACCGCACGCACCGGCTTTGACCGGACGCTGCCCGCGCGTATCCACCGCGTTCACATGCTGCGCCGGTACTGGCCGCCCACCTCGAACAAGGCCGTCGTGATCTGACCCAGCGAGCACACGCGCACCGCCTGCATCAGCACCTCGAAGACATTGGCGTTGTCCATCACCGCTTGCTGCAGCTGCTTGAGCATAGGGCCCGATTGCGCGGCATGGCGCGCGTGGAACTCATTCAGGCGATTGAGCTGCGACTGCTTTTCTTCCTCGGTCGAGCGGGCCAGCTCCAGCGTGTCGGGCGTAGCATCGCCATGCGGATTGCGGAAGGTGTTGACGCCGACTATCGGGTATTCGCCGGTGTGCTTGAGCATCTCGTAATGCATGCTCTCTTCCTGGATCTTGCTGCGCTGGTAGCCGGTCTCCATCGCGCCGAGCACGCCGCCGCGCTCGGCGATTTTCTCGAACTCCTGCAGCACCGCTTCTTCGACCAGATCGGTCAGCTCCTCGATGATGAAGGTGCCCTGGCTCGGGTTCTCGTTTTTGGCCAGACCCCACTCGCGGTTGATGATGAGCTGGATCGCCATCGCGCGGCGCACCGAGTCTTCGGTCGGCGTGGTGATGGCCTCGTCGAAGGCGTTGGTGTGCAGTGAATTGCAGTTGTCGTAGACCGCGATCAAGGCCTGCAAGGTGGTGCGTATGTCGTTGAACTGGATTTCCTGCGCGTGCAGGCTGCGCCCCGAGGTCTGCACATGGTATTTGAGCTTCTGGCTGCGCTCGTTGGCGCCGTAGCGGTCGCGCATCGCCACCGACCAGATGCGCCGCGCGACACGGCCCAGCACCGTGTATTCGGGGTCCATGCCGTTCGAGAAGAAGAAGCTCAGGTTCGGCGCGAAGTCGTCGATGTGCATGCCACGCGCCAGGTACGCCTCAACGAAGGTGAAGCCGTTCGAGAGCGTGAACGCGAGCTGGCTGATCGGATTCGCGCCGGCCTCGGCGATGTGATAACCGCTGATGCTCACCGAGTAGAAATTGCGCACCCGGTGGTGCACAAAGTATTCGGCGATGTCACCCATCACCTTGAGCGAGAACTCGGTCGAGAAGATGCAGGTGTTCTGGCCCTGGTCTTCCTTCAGGATGTCGGCCTGCACCGTGCCGCGCACGTTTTCCTTGACCCACGCGCTGATTTTTTGCGTCTCGTCGTCGGTCGGCTCGCGGCCGTTGTCGCGCCTGAACTTGGTCGTTTGCTGGTCGATCGCCGTGTTCATGAACATCGCCAGAATCGTCGGCGCCGGGCCGTTGATGGTCATGCTCACGCTGGTGCCGGGGTGACACAGATCGAACCCGCCGTACAGCACCTTCATGTCGTCGAGTGTGGCGATGCTGACGCCCGAGTTGCCGACCTTGCCGTAGATGTCGGGTCGCAGCGCCGGGTCGTTGCCGTACAGCGTGACCGAGTCGAAGGCGGTGGACAGGCGCTTGGCAGGCTGCCCGGCGCTGAGCAGCTTGAAGCGCGTGTTGGTGCGGAATGCATCGCCCTCGCCGGCAAACATGCGCGTCGGATCCTCGCCTTCGCGCTTGAAGGCGAAGGTGCCGGCGGTGTACGGAAAGCTGCCGGGCACGTTGTCGAGCATCAGCCACTTGAGGATCTCGCCGTGGTCTTCAAAACCGGGCAGGGCCACCTTGCGGATCCTGGTGCCGCTCAATGACAGTGTGGTCAGCGCGGTGCGGATTTCCTTGTCACGAATCTTCACCACATATTCGTCGCCGGCATAGGCTTTCTGCATGTCGGGCCACATCGCCAGGAGCTTCTTGGCGGCCGGGTCGAAGCGGGCGTCGCGCTGGTCGGCGAGCTTGAGCACGGTGTTCTTGGCGCCGTCGCGGCTGGCGTCGTCTTCAAACAGCATGCGCGCTGATTCGCGCAATTGCTGAATTTCACGCGCCAGGCGTGCTTGTTGCAGCGCACGGCCCTTGTAGCCACGCACGGTGTCGGCAATGTCGGCCAGATAGCGCACGCGCGCGCCGGGGACGATGGGCACCTGGTGCGTGCTGTGGCGCGTGGCAACCTGCTGCAAGCGGCCGGCCTTGAGCCGCAAGCCCAGCTCGTTCAAGCGCGTCTTGAGCGCCTGGTACAGCGCTGTCACGCCGTCGTCGTTGAAGCGGCTCGCCATGGTGCCGTAAACCGGCATCGACTCGGGCTTGACGCCGAAGGCCTCGCGGTTGCGCTGCACCTGCTTGGCCACGTCGCGCAGCGCGTCCAGCGCGCCCTTGCGGTCGAACTTGTTGATGGCGACGAATTCGGCGAAGTCCAGCATGTCGATCTTCTCGAGCTGGCTGGCGGCGCCGAACTCGGGCGTCATCACATAGATGGGCACATCGACATGCGGCACGATGGCCGCGTCGCCCTGGCCGATGCCCGAGGTCTCAACGATCACCAGATCGAAGCCGGCGACTCTGCAGGCCGCCACCACCTCGGGCAGCGCCGGGCTGATCTCGCTGCCGTAGTCGCGCGTGGCCAACGAGCGCATGAACACCATTTGCTCCTTGGTCCAGGGATTGATGGCGTTCATGCGGATGCGGTCGCCCAGCAGCGCGCCGCCGCTTTTGCGCCGGCTCGGGTCGATGCTGATGACGGCCACGCGCAGCGCGTCGTCCTGGTCCAGACGCAGGCGACGTATCAGCTCGTCGGTCAGGCTCGACTTGCCGGCCCCTCCGGTGCCGGTGATGCCCAGCACCGGCACCTTCAGGCCCTTGGCGAGGGCATGCAGCTCGGCCTTGAACGCATCGGACACCTTGCCGCCCTCGAGCGCCGTGATCAACTGCGCCAGCGCGCGCCAGTGGGCTTCGGTGTGGCCCTGGATGGCCGCGATCTCCTTGGGCGCATAGACGCTGAAATCCTGGTCGCAGCGCATCACCATCTCGCCGATCATGCCGGCCAGCCCCATGCGCTGGCCGTCTTCGGGGCTGTAGATGCGCGCCACGCCATAGGCTTGCAGCTGCTTGATTTCGCTGGGCACGATGACGCCGCCGCCGCCGCCAAACACCTGGATACGCTCGCCGCCACGCGATCGCAGCAAGTCGACCATGTACTTGAAGTATTCGACATGGCCGCCCTGGTAGGAGCTGATCGCGATGCCTTGCGCGTCTTCCTGCAAGGCCGCGGTCACGACCTCATCGACCGAACGGTTGTGCCCCAAGTGTATCACCTCGGCGCCCATGCTCTGCAGGATGCGCCGCATGATGTTGATGGCAGCGTCATGCCCGTCGAACAGGCTCGCGGCCGTCACGAAGCGCACCTTGTGGGTGGGGCGGTAGTTGGCGAGCGCCTTGAATTCGGCGGACAGATCGGTCATGGGAATTCTCCAGCTTGGGCTCCGTTGCCCGAGCCGCAGCGGGCCAGAGCGAACAGAGATGGTGGATTTTAGGTTCAAGTTGACGTTTACGTAAACGTCACTCCGCCGGCCCGATCCGGCGCACCGGTTCGACGGCGCCGAGGGCGCTTTTGCAGGACGCGGGAGCGGTCTGGCCAAAACTGCGCCGCGTTTGCGCCAAGTTCAAGGATGCGCAACTGCCGCTGCGCCCGGCGCAGTGGCTCTGTTAGGCTCTCACCTGCGCTCACTCACACCCCGCAGGACATGAGCTTTCTGGCCATCGACATCGGCAATACGCGTCTGAAATGGGCGCTCTACGCATCGCCCCAACCTTGCGCTGCCGTGCTCGCGCAAGGCGCGGTGTTCCTGGAGAACATCGAGCAGCTCGCCGAGCGGGAGTGGCTGCACTTGAGCGCGCCTCATTCCATCCTGGGCTGCAATGTGGCCGGTGACGCGGTACGCCACCGGGTCGAAGAGCAGATCTTCGAGCTCTGGGAGCTTGCGCCGGTCTGGGTGGTATCGGCGCCGCAGGGCGGCGGCGTCACGAACGGCTACGACCATCCCGGGCGACTCGGCGCCGACCGCTTTGTGGCGATGGTCGGCGCGCGCTGGCATATGTTGGCGCGCGGCGCGGTGCGACCCACCCTGGTGGTCATGATTGGCACGGCGGTGACTGTCGATGCGCTCGATGAAAAGGGGCATTTCCTGGGCGGGCTGATATTGCCCGGCCACGGCATCATGCTGCGCGCGCTGGAGGCCGGCACGGCGGGCCTGCGCGTGCCGACCGGCGAAGTGCGCGAGTTTCCCACCAACACCTCGGACGCGCTGACCAGCGGTGGCACCTATGCCATCACCGGGGCGATCGAGCGCATGCACAGGCACTTGTGCCAACACAGCGCGCCGCACTGCGAACTTGCGCCCATCACCCTGATGACCGGCGGCGCCGGTTGGAAGGTCGCGCCGGCGCTGGATCTGGCGCATGAGATGGTGGACTCGCTGATTTTCGACGGCATGCTGGTGCTGCAGTCGCATCGGTTGGCGCTCTGATGGCAGACGCCGCGCCACCGGAGTCAGCTCAATAGCCGGGTCGGGTCGACTTCGAGTTTTTCCATCGCGTTGCGCGTTGCGCGCACGGTCAGCGGCTCGTCTTGTGCCGGCAGCAGCAAGCCCGCTTGCAGGAATGCCGCCAGGCGGTTCAGCTGGAACAGCACGCCACGCCCTTGGGGCGAGACAAACAAGGTGAGCTGGCGCCGCATGCCCGACCAGGCCAGCTGCATCGGCTCATTGCGGCCACGGTAATCGAGCATGTACCAGCTGCCCACTTGCAACTCGCGCGCCCAAGCCAGCATGGCAGGCGTGGGCGGCGTGCCACCTTCGGCCACCACTTCCAGATCTTCGCTTTCGTGCCCCGACAGATCGCGCACCATCGACTCGTTGATCTGCACCTCGTTCGAGTCGGGCAGCAGTTCTTCCAGGGCTTCGAGTTGATTCATCAGCTGTTCGAGCCGCTCGCGAGGAATCGCTGCGGCCTTGGCAGTGAATGCCGCCGCCAGCGAGTTGTTCAGGCTGCGCACGTAGTCGTCCTGCTTGGCCACCGGCAGTCCCGCCTGGGTCATGCCTTCACGCAAGATCTTGAGCAGCGGCGGCAGTCGTCGTATCACTTCGGCGCGGTCCTCGCGCGTGACCTTGGCGCTCGCCGACCAGATCAGATCGGCGGCGGCTCTTTTCATGACGCGCGTGGCGTCGCCCTGCTGACCCGCCCGCAAGGCGGTCATGGCAAGCACGTCGGCCCAAATCTGGAACAGAAACTCCCGAACGCCGTCCTGTACCGGCACCTCATTGAGCATCTTGCGCAACTCGATGGTGTACTGGATCGCCAGCGTCTCGCGCTGCTCGACCTGCTGCGCCAGCGATACGCCTTTGCGCGTGGACAGGTTCTCGTCCCTGAAGTAGTGGTCGAGGAATTTTTCGAACTCGGTCAACACGGTCTGAAACACGCGTCGGCCTGTGTCGGGATAGGCCTCTATCACTTGCACGACGCGCTTGATTTCCTTCTCCAGCGACTGCCCGATCGCGCCCTCGGAGGCGTTGAAACCCATCACACACGCACCCATGCGGTCGATCAGGCGGCGCGCCGGGTGATCGATGGTGGCAAAGAAGTCGGGTTCAGTCACCGCCACGCGCAGCACCGGCATTTGCAGGCGCGCGAACCACACCCGCATGGAGGCAGGAATGCGCTCTTCGGCAAGAATGCTTTGAAACAACAGGGCGACGATTTCTATGGTGGCGCGCTCGGCGGGCGTTTCGGCAGCCTTCTTGAGCGCCTGCTTGCGCTGCTGCAACTCGGCCAGCAGCGATGATCCCTTGCCCGGCGCCGCTGTGCCTTCGGCGTCGCCGAATCGTTGCCGCGCGGCTTGATCCACCAAGTCCATCGCCGCAGTGAGCTTGGGTGAAATGGTGTGCTGCTGCTGCACCTGGGTCGCACCAAATTCGGGCAACTGGCGCCCGATCAAGCGATTCAGACGCCCCATCACCGTCTCGGCACGGCCGGCTGCGCCCTGGCGCGTCGCGGGCCGCGCCTCAGCGCCTTGCACTTCGGTGGCTGCATTGCCCAGGCTGCTTGCGATGCCTTGCAAGCCTGCGCTGCCCACCACGACGGTGCTTGGCATGCCCAGGACGGCAAGGTCAATGACGCCGCCCGAAGAATGGCGGGTACGCCGAATGAAGGGGCGCAAGTTCACCTCGGGCAGCACATGTTGGCCGACCAGCCAGAGATTCGTCTCGTGATAGGCCTCGCAGGTGATCTGGGCAAATTCCTCGTGCAACACGGGCTGGAGCAGCTGCCATTCGGCGTTGCCCAGGCCGCTGGCGTGCCAAGTGTCGAGCGCGATGCGTGCCACCACATGGGCGCGCAGCAGGTCGTGCGCGCCCAATTCCTCCTGCTGCTCAAGCACTGCGACGCGGTTGCGCAAGTCGCTGAACTCCCAGCTGGCGCGGTCCATGATGGACAGGGCCAGGCGCGAGCTGTGGATCTCGCGTTCGATGGTGTCGTCGTCCACCAGCGACATCTGGTCGAACGTGGTGCTCACTGCGGGCGTCGGCGCCTGATCAGCGGGGATGGCGGCGGTCTGGCGCAAGGCCGTGGCGAGTCCGCTTTGCCAGTTGCCGCGCTGCTGCTGCCAGGTGTTGACGCCGTCGCGCCGCGCCACTTGCACCGCGTACTCGGTGGTTTGCATCAGCAGTTGATGCGCGCTCTCGTCGAGTGCCTGCACCAGACCGGGAACGGCCTTGAGAAGGGCGTTGATGTAGACACGCCGAGCTTGGATGGCGAGGGCCTGGGAGCTTGCGGCGTTCAACATGGAGGGCTGGAAGGCGCTTGAGTGGGCTCGATCCGACTCTACACCACGGCCCCGGAATTCGGGTCATCCGGATCGCCTTCTTTGTTGACGCTGAACTTGATCAGGTCCTCACGCGTCACCCCCAGCCACATGACAATGGCCGCCGCCACGAACACCGACGAGTAGATGCCGAACAGAATGCCGATCGACAGCGCCACCGCAAAGTAGTGCAGCGTCTGGCCGCCGAAGAACAGCATGGACAACACCATCATCAGCGTACTGCCGTGGGTGATGATGGTGCGGCTCGTCGTGCTGGTGATGGCGTGGTCGATGATCTCGTGCGTATTGAGCTTGCGAAACTTGCGGAAGGCTTCGCGTATCCGGTCGAAGATCACCACGGATTCGTTCACCGAATAGCCGAGCACGGCCAACACCGCCGCCAGCACCGAGAGCGAAAACTCCCACTGGAAGAAGGCGAAGAAGCCCAGGATGATGACCACGTCGTGCAAGTTGGCGACGATGCCGGCCACGGCGAACTTCCACTCGAAGCGGAAGGCCAGGTAGATCATGATGCCGATCACGGTGGCCAGCAGCGCCTTGGCGCCGTCCTGGGCCAGCTCGGTGCCGACCGAGGGCCCGACGAACTCGCTGCGCTTGAGCATCACCGGCTCGGTGTTGGCGGCCGTGGTGCACACTGATTTGGCGATCGCCTCGCCTTTGTCGCTGACAAACTGCTTGGCCGACACGGTGCCGCTTTCGGCCTTGCACAGCTCGCCGAACAAGCGGTTCACCACATCGGTGGCCTTGGTCTCACCGCGCAGCGGCAGGCGTATCAAGACGTCGCGCGAAGTGCCGAACTTGGTCACCTGCGCGTCGGCAAAACCCATCTGCTCGATGGCCGTGCGGGTCTTGGCAATGTCTGCCGACTGCGCGTACTCGAGTTCGATCACCGTGCCGCCGGTGAACTCGATCGAGAGAAACAAGCCCCGCGTGACGATGAAGAAGACCGCGGCCAGAAAGGTGATGAACGAAATCGCGTTGAGAAGCAACGCGTGTTTCATGAACGGGATGTCCCGTTTGATGCGGAAGAATTCCATATGTGCAGGCTCCGTCAGGCGTTGGTGGCGGGGGTTGTTCCGTCGGGACGCCAGATCTGGCCGATCGAGACCGATTTGAGCTTCTTCTGGCGGCCGTACCACAGGTTCACCAGACCGCGCGAGAACACCACCGACGAGAACATCGAGGTCAGGATGCCAAGACAGTGCACGATGGCAAAGCCGCGCACCGGACCCGACCCGAAAGCAAGCAGCGACAGTCCGGCGATCAGGGTGGTGATGTTCGAGTCCAGAATGGTTGCAAAGGCACGTTCGTAGCCTGCCGAAATTGCCGACTGCGGCGCCGAGCCGTTACGCAATTCCTCGCGCACGCGCTCGTTGATCAGCACATTCGAGTCGATCGCCATGCCCAGCGTCAAGGCAATGGCGGCAATGCCGGGCAGGGTCAGGGTGACGCCCAGCATCGACAGCAGCGCCACCAGCAGCAGCAGATTGAAAGCCAGCGCCAGCGACGAGAACACGCCAAACAGCATGTAGTACGCGCACATGAACAGGGCGACGGCACTGAAGCCGAAGATCACGCTGTGGATGCCCTTGGCGATGTTCTCGGCACCCAGGCTCGGGCCGATGGTGCGCTCTTCGATGATTTCCATCGGCGCAGCCAGCGACCCGGCGCGCAGCAGCAGCGCGGTGTCGGCGGCCTCGGTGGTGCTCATGCGGCCCGAGATCTGGAACTTGTTGCCCAGCTCGCTGCGTATTACCGGCGCGGTGATGACCTCGCCCTTGCCCTTTTCGAACAAGAGGATGGCCATGCGCTTGCCGACGTTGACACGCGTCACGTCCTTCAGGATGCGGGCGCCCTTGGCATCCACCGTCAGGTGCACGGCCGGCTCCTGGTTCTGGCCGTCGAATCCGGCTTGCGCGTCGGTCAGGTTGTCGCCGGTGATGATGACCTGGCGCTTCAATATCAGGGGGGCGCCGCCGCGCTCCACATAGCGCTCTGTTCCGAACGGCACGGGGCCGGTGCCCACCGCCGCCGCAGCGGCCTCAGCGCTGTCGTCGACCATACGCATCTCAAGCGTCGCCGTGCGGCCGATGATGTCCTTGGCCTTGGCGGTGTCCTGCACGCCGGGCAGTTGCACCACGACCCGATCCAGCCCTTGCTGCTGGATCACCGGCTCGGCGACGCCGAGCTCGTTGACGCGGTTGTGCAGCGTGGTGATGTTTTGCTTGACGGCATTTTCCTGCACCTGCACGGCGGCCGCGGGTTTGAGCACACCGCTGAGCTTGAACTCGGCGCCGTCGGCCTGGGGCGTCCATTGCACATCGGTCAACTGGCTTTCGAGCAGGCTTTGCGCCTGGGTCATCAGGGCGCGGTCCTTGAAGCGCACCTCCACCGTATTGCCGTCGCGCGAGATGCCCGAGTGGCGGATGTTCTTGTCGCGCAGCAGCGTGCGCGCGTCGCCCGTCAGCACATCGGCCTTCTTGGTCAGCGCGGTCTTCATGTCGACTTGCATCAGGAAGTGCACGCCGCCGCGCAGATCCAGACCCAGATACATGGGCAATGCGTGCAAGCTCGTCAGCCAGGCGGGTGAACGTGACAGCAGGTTCAGCGCGACGATGTAGGAGGGGTCGGCCGGGTCGGGGTTGAGTGCTGCGCTGATCGCATCCTTGGCCTTGATCTGCGTATCGGTGTCGGCAAAACGTGCCTTCACCGAATTGCCTTCGAACTGGACGAAGTCAGGCTTGATATGAGCAGCGGCCAGCGCCCTTTCGATCGGCTCCTTGATGCTGGCATCGAGCTTGAGCGTGGCGCGCCCGCTCGACACCTGCACGGCCGGCGCCTCGCCGTACAGATTGGGCAAGGAGTAGATCAGACCGATGATCAGCGCGAACACCAGGATCGCGTACTTCCACAGCGGGTAACGGTTCATGCGTAATTCCTCAAGGGGCAAGGTGCCCGGCAGACTCGCAAAGGGATGCCCGTTCGAGGGGCGGCCGCCACGACACGGCCCGGGTTCTGACTTACTTGACGGTGCCCTTGGGCAACACGGTCACCACCGACGAGCGCTGCACCTGCAGTTCCACGCCGCTCGCGACTTCAAGCGTGAGAAAGCTTTCGCCCATCTTGGTGACCTTGCCCAGCAGGCCTCCGGAGGTGACCACTTCATCGCCCTTTGCCAGCGCTTCTATCATGGCGCGATGCTCTTTCTGGCGCTTCATCTGCGGGCGAATCATCACAAAGTAGAGCACCACAAACATCAGTACCAGCGGCAGCATGCTGAGCAGGCTGGATTCACCACCGCCGGTGGCCCCGGTGACCTGGGCTAATGCGTCGGATATAAACATGAACGTCCTTGTTGAGAGGCCCGCAGGAGCGGGCGATGCCAAGCTGCGCGCCGCCTTGAGACTTCAGGGTGGCCGAGCGCTGAGCTCAATATTGTAAGCGGCCCGCGGATCGCCGACACCGGGCGACGTCGCTCGGCATGGCGCATTGCCGGCCCGGTCAGGCCAGCCGCGGCGCCGGGCAAGCGCGGTCACCGCGGCTGGCGCGCCGCGCCGAGATAGGTCTCGATCACGCGCGGGTCTCGCGCCAGCGCCGAAGCCGGCCCTTCCAGCGCGATCTCGCCGGTTTCGAGCACATAGGCATAGTCGGCCACCTCCAAGGCGGCGCGGGCATTCTGTTCGATCAGCAAGATGCTGACGCCGCTCTCGCGCAGGCGCGCAACAATCCGGAACACCTCTTTCACGATCTGCGGCGCCAGACCCAGGCTGGGTTCGTCCAGCATCAAGACCTTGGGCCGGCTCATCAGTGCGCGGCCCACCGCCAGCATCTGGCGCTCGCCGCCCGACAAGGTGCCGGCGAGTTGCGCGCTCCTTTCTTCGAGGCGGGGAAAGAGATCGAACACGCTTGCCATCTCCTGGCGCCAGTCACGCTGGCCCAGCCGCATCGGTCTGAAGCCGCCCAGCAGCAAGTTGTCCTGCACCGACATGCTGCCGAACAGCGCGCGCGTCTCGGGCACCAGGGCCAGGCCCAGCATGACCCGCTCCTCCAGGCTCAGCGAAGCGATGTCGGTGCCTTCGAACAAGACCTGACCCTTGGATGGCAACACCCCCATCAAGGCATTCAGCGTGGTGGACTTGCCCGCCCCGTTGGGACCGATCACCGTGACCACGCTGCCCCTGGGCAAGCTCAGATTCAGCCCGGACAGGACTTCGGCCTTGCCATAGCCGGCGTGCAAATTGCTGACGCTCAGCAGCAGGTCGGGCGCTTGCATCAATGCTCCGTTCCCAGATAGGCCGCGCGCACCTGCGGGCTCGCTTGCACCTCGGCCGGCGTGCCCTCGATGAGCTTGGTGCCGAACTCCATCACCACCAGGCGGTCGGTCAGCCCCATCACAAAGTCCATGTCGTGTTCGACCAGCAAGATGCTCATGCCCTCGCTCTTGAGCTGGCGCAGCACCTCGGCCAGTGCTTGCTTCTCCTTGTGCCGCAAGCCCGCCGCGGGCTCGTCGAGCAGCAGCAAGGCGGGGTCGGCGCACAGGGCGCGGGCAATCTCCATCAGACGCTGCCGGCCCAGTGGCAGATTGCCTGCCAGCTCACCCATCTGGGCCACCATGCCAATGCGCTGCAACTGCTGCTCGGCCTCAGCGAGCAAGCGCCTTTCCTCGGCCCGATCCAGCCTCAGCATGGCCCGGGCCGAGCCCACTGCGCTGCGCAGATGCGCGCCCAGCGCGACGTTTTCAAGCACGCTCATGTCGGCGATCATCTTGACGTGCTGGAAGGTGCGCGAGACACCCCGGCCCGCAATCTCGCGCGATGGCAGGCCGCCGAGCTCCTGGCCGCGAAAGCGCACCGCTCCGCTGCTGAGCTTGAGCACGCCGGTCACGAGGTTGAAGGTGGTCGATTTGCCCGCGCCGTTGGGGCCGATCAGCCCGACGATTTCAGCGGCGTGAACTTGAAAACTCACATCGTTCACCGCCACCAGACCGCCGAACTGCTTGCGCACCCGATCCACGTCGAGCAGCAGCTCACCCGGGATCGGCTTGGCGCGCATCTTCAAGGGTGGGGCGGCGGTCCAATCACGCACGCGTGGCGGCAGCACGAACCAACGTGCAATGACGGGCCACAAACCCTGGGGCGCGTGCTGCAGCACCAGCACCAGGGCCACACCGAACACGATGATTTCGAAGTTGCCGCTGGCGCCCATCAACCGGGGAAGAATCGTCTGCAACTGATCCTCGGCAATCTTCACCACCGCGGCACCCGTGAAGGCGCCCCACACGCTGCCGACACCGCCGATGACGGCCATGAACAGGTATTCGATGCCCAGTTTGATGCCGAACGGCGAGGGGTTCACGCTGCGCTGGAAATGCGCATACAGCCAACCCGACACGGCCGCGAGAATCGCCGCCAGCACGAAGATGACCAGCTTGTAGTGGAAGGTCGATACGCCCATCGCTTCGGCCATTGTCACGCCGCCATTCAGTGCCCGAATCGCGCGGCCCGGGCGCGAGTCCAGAAGATTGCTCACGCCCAGGGTGGCCAGCAGGGCGACGGCCAGGATCAGGTAGTACATATGGCGCCCCGAGTGCAGGCTGATGCCGAACAACTCCAGCGCTGCGATGCCCTGGATGCCGTCGTACTTGCCGAGGAATTCCATATTGCCCATCAAGTAGTTCAGGCTCAGGCCCCAGGCGATGGTGGCCAGCGGCAGGTAGTGGCCCGACATGCGCAGCGTCAGCCAGGCCAGCACCAGCGCCGCAGCCACTGTCAGCGCAATGCCAACGGCCAGCGCCATCCATGGCGAGATGCCAAAGCGCGTGCTGAGCACCGCTGTCGTATAGGCACCCATGCCGACGAAGGCAGCCTGGCCGAACGAGGTGAGCCCGCCGATGCCGGTGAGCAGCACCAGCCCGAGCGTCACCAGCCCGTACAGGCCGATGTAGTTGAGCTGCGTGATCCAGAACTCCGGCACCGGCAGTTGCGGCAAGGCCAGCAACAGCACGAGCGTGGCAAGCGGAAGCGCCTTGGCTGCTTTCATTGCTGCATCACTGCTCGTCAAGGTGCGGATCACGCCAGGACCGCCACAGCAGCACCGGCAGTATCGAAGTGAAGACGATCACCTCCTTGTACGAGCTGGCCCAGAACGAGCCGAACGATTCCAGCACGCCCACCAACAGCGCGCCCAGCGCGGCACCCGGATAACTGGCCAGGCCGGCAAACACGGCCGCGACGAAACCCTTCAGACCGATCAGGAAGCCGCTGTCGTAGTAGATGGTGGTGGTGGGTGCGATCAGCAGGCCCGAGAGTGCGCCGATGAAGGCCGCCATCGTGAAGCTCATGCCGCCCGCGGCCTTGCTGGAGATGCCCATCAGGCGCGCGCCCAGCCGGTTCACGGCGGTGGCGCGCAAGGACTTGCCGTACAGCGAATGCTCGAAGAACAGCCACAGCGACACGATCAAGGCCAGCGACACCACAAAAATGATCAGCGTCTGACCCGACAGCCTGAGTGCCCCGAGCGAGAAATGGGCTTGCCAGAAACTCGGTGTGCGAAAACCTTCGGCGCCGAAAAATGCCAAGCCCAGACCGGTGAGCGCGAAGTGCACGCCCACCGAAACAATCAGGAGCAGCAGCACCGAAGCATCGGCCAGCGGCTGGTACGCCAGCCGGTACAGCAGCGGCCCCATCGGCGTGATCAGTGCCAGCGTCAACAAGCCCTGCACCAGCAACGGCAGTTTTTGCGGCGCTGCCCACAGAGCGATGAGGCCGATCAGGACCGGGTAGGCCGACGCCCTGAGCACCCGCGCCAGCACGCCGCGCAGGGGTTTGCCCTGGCGCAGGCCGGCCAGCAGATCGAGCCCGGCCACCAGAGCGGCCAGCACCAGCAGGAAGGCGATCGTGCCCGGCGTTTGTCCGAGTTGCAGCATGCCCATGGTGAGCGCACCAAAGGCGACGAACTCGCCCTGCGGAATGAAGATCACCCGTGTGACCGCAAACACCAGCACGATGGCCAGCGCCAACAGCGCATAGATGGCACCGTTGGTGATGCCATCCAGCAGCAGGATGCTTGCGATCGACAGATCCATGCAGAGCGCTCTCATGTGCCCCGGCTGAGCGCGTGGCGTGCTGCGACTCTAAACCAACAAAGGCAGATTCGACCGATCGGTCGACTACGGGGTTTCCAGAACCCCAAGGGCCGGGCCGGCCGCACACGTAGACTTCTCCCACGTGTTCACAAAGGTTGCCCGCCATGCAAGACCTGCCCCCACAACTCGATCTGAGTGGCGCAACGGCCACGATTTGCCTGCACCGTCCTTCCGTGGCGAACCGCCTGGAGCTTGCCGACATCGAGTCCTTGCACACGCACATCCGCACCGTGAACGCAGCCAAGGATGTGCGCGTGCTGCGACTCAAGGGCGCCGGCAAGCACTTCTGCTCGGGATTCAACATCACCAGCGTGCCGGGGCTGGACGCGGGCGCCCTGTTCGAATCGCTCGCCAATGCGCTGGAGGCTGCGCGCCCGGTGACGATTGCCGAAATCAATGGCGGCGTCTATGGTGGCGCCACCGATCTGGCCCTGGCCTGCGACTTCCGCCTGGGTCTGCGCAAGTCCGAGATGTTCGTGCCGGCGGCCCGCCTTGGCTTGCACTTCTATCGTGGCGGTCTGGAGCGTTTCGTGTCGCGCCTGGGCCTGAATATCGCCAAACGCGTGCTGCTGGCAGGTGAGTCACTGAACGCCGAGCAAATGCTGGCCTGTGGTTTTCTCGATCATGTGTACGAAGGCACGGCCGCCTTGACGGCTGCCGCCGACGCCCTCGGCCGGCAACTGCTGGAGCTGGCCCCGCAGGCTTTGCTGGGCATGAAGCAACACCTCAATGCGATTGCGCGCAACGCGCTCGACGTGCCAGCGCTCAACGCCGATATTGCACGCGCGCTTGCCTCGCACGACTTGAGCGAGGGCGTGCAAGCCTGGAGCGCCAAACGCAAGCCGGTGTTTCGGGGCTGTTGAGCCCGGTGCGAAGCGTCGATCAGGTTCACCGCAACGCGCCGGCAGGTGACCCCACCGGGCAAGAATCTACTTGACCCAGGTGTTGAGCTGGATGATGGGCAGCAGCACGGCCAGCACGATCAGCAGCACGACGATGCCCATCGCCACGATCAGCAGCGGCTCAAGCAGCGTGGCAGCGGTCAGCGCGCGGCGCTGCACTTCGGTGCTGAGCTGGCGCGCCGCGCGCTCAAGCATTTGCGGCAGCTTGCCGGTCTGCTCGCCCAGCCGCGCAAACATGGCCAGAATGCCCGGAAAGCGCTTCTTGCCGGCCAAGGCCGCACCGAGCGGCGCACCTTCACGCACCTGCGCCAGCGCATCCAGCGCATCGGCGCGCATGGCGCGGTTGGACAGGGTCTCGGCCGCTGCCTGCAGTGACTTGAGAATCGGCACACCGGCGCCGGCCAGCATCGCCAGCGTGCCGGCAAAGCGCGAGGCGTTATAGCCGCGCGCCAATCTTCCCACCAGCGGCAGCGTCAGGCTGGCCGCATCGAAACGCTCGCGAAACGCATCAACGCGCAGCATCCAGCGCAACAGCCCGATGCCGCCCGCCAGCAGCACCAGCACCAGCCAACCCCATCGCCGCACAAACGCGCTCAAGCCCAGCATGGCCACGGTCAGCATCGGCAGGGCGCGCTTGCTGCTGGTGAACACGGTCGCCACCTGCGGCACCACGTAGGTGACCAGAAACACGACGATGATGATGGCGATCAGGGACACGATGGCCGGATAAGCCATCGCGCCAATCAGCTTGGCGCGCAGATTCTGCCGCTCCTCCAGGTCGTCGGCCAAGCGCTCGAGCACCAGACCGAGCGCGCCGCTTTGCTCGCCCGCGGCCACGACGGCGCGGTACACGGCGTCGAATTCGCGCGGCGCGGTGGCCAAGGCACTGGCAAAGCTGGCGCCGCCGTTGACCTCGCTCTTGAGCTGGGCCACCAGTTCGCGCTGGCGCTGGTCGTCACTCTCGTCGGCCAAGGCGGTCAGCGCGCGCTCGATGGGCAGTCCGGCGCTGACCAGCCGGCGAGCTGGCGCGTCCACACCGCCAGCATGGTGGCATTGAAGGTGCGGCGCTCGAACAGGCCGGCGCGCGCCGCCTCGTTGGTGTGCTGCACCGGCGTGATAAGCATGGGCACCAGTTCTTTGGCGCGCAACTGGGCACGCGCCGCGCGCGGGTTGTCGGCCTCGATCAGCCCGGTGAGCGCGCTACCCGCGGCGTTCAGTGCTTCGTATTTGTAGGCAGGCATAGGTGGCGTCGAGTCGGCGCTTGCCTATTCGCGGGTCACGCGCAAGACCTCTTCAGGCGAGGTGATGCCTTGCCGGATCAGGCGCTCGCCGTCGTCGCGCATCGAACGCAGTCCCCCCGCCTGCGCTGCCGTCAGGAGGGCGCTCTCGGCGGCGCGGCTGTGGATCAGCGCCTTGATCTTGTCGTCGGCCAGCATCAGCTCGTAGACACCGGTGCGGCCCTTGTAGCCAGTCTGGCTGCACGCGGGGCAACCGACCGGATGGAAGAATCCGTCTTCGCCCTGGTGCTTGCATTGCGGACACAGCTTGCGCACCAGGCGCTGCCCCAGCACGCCCAGCAAACTGGAGCTGAGCAAGAAGGGTTCGACACCCATGTCGATCAAGCGCGTCACCGTGCTCGGCGCGTCGTTCGTGTGCACGGTGGCCAGCACCAGGTGGCCGGTGAGCGAGGCCTGAATCGCGATCTGGGCGGTCTCGAAATCACGGATCTCGCCGATCATGATCACGTCCGGGTCCTGGCGCAGGATGGCGCGCAAGGCCTTCGCGAAAGTCAGGTCGATCTTCGGATTCACCTGGGTCTGACCGATGCCGGCAAGCTCGTATTCGACCGGATCCTCGACCGTCAGCACATTGGTGGTGCCGGCATCGACGCGCTCCAGCGACGCATACAGCGTGGTGGTCTTGCCCGAGCCGGTCGGGCCTGTCACGAGCACGATGCCGTGGGGTTGTTGCACCAGGCGGTCGAACTGCGTCAGCACGTCGCCACTCATGCCCAGACCTTCGAGCGTGAACTTGGACTCGCTCTTGTCGAGCAGACGCAGCACGGCGCGCTCGCCATGCGACGAAGGCAGGGTCGAGACGCGCACATCGATGGCACGTCCGCCGATGCGCAGCGAGATGCGGCCGTCCTGCGGCAGACGCTTTTCGGCGATGTCGAGCTCGGCCATGATCTTCAGGCGCGAAATCAGCGCGGCGTGCAAGGCCTTGTTGGGCTGCACCACCTCGCGCAGGCTGCCGTCGACGCGAAAGCGCACCGAGCTGGATCGCTCATAGGGCTCGATGTGGATGTCGCTTGCACCGTCCTTGGCCGCCTGGGTGAGCAAGGCGTTGAGCATGCGGATGATGGGCGCGTCGTTGGCCGCTTCCAGCAGATCCTCGACGGCAGGAAGCTCTTGCATCATGCGGCCCAGATCGACCGCGCTTTCAACTTCTCCCACCACCGCTGCGGCGCTCGACTCGGCCCCGGCATAGGCGCGCGCGATGCGCTCGCGCAGCGTGACGGCGTCCTCATGTTCGAGGCGGTTCACCACATACAGGCGCTGCACTTCGGACAGCGCCGGCAGGCTCAGCTCGGCGCTGGCCCACAGCACGAGTTGCGCGCCGTCGTCTTCGAGCAGCAGATTGTTGGCCTTGGCAAAGGCATAGGGCAGGGGATGGCGTGCGCCCATGGTGATATTTCCGGGCTTCAGGGTTTGAGCGGCGCGCTGCCCGGCACGGGCGAGGGCGAGGCGGAGGTATTTTCCGGCGCCGGCTTGGTCGGCAGGGCGGGCAGGACGGGCGCGTCGTCGATGTGCAGCACGCGGCTGGGCGTCGGGCTGGCGCTGTTGCTGCAGCGCGCGAATCGTCTCGTAGCGGCTGATGGTCAAGTCATCGGCCGATTGCTGCGTGCGCATCACGACCGGCCGCAGAAAGACCAGCAAATTGCTCTTCACGCGTTTGCGATTCTCGCTGCGGAACAGATTGCCCACCAAGGGGATGTCGGCGAGGCCGGGCACGCGGTCCTGGCCGTCGGTGTATTCGTCTTTCAGCAGGCCACCGAGCACCATGATCTGGCCGTCGTCGACCACCACGGTGGTCTCGATCGAGCTCTTGTCGGTGGTCGGTCCGGCGCTGTTGGTCGGGCCCGGTACCACCGCCGAGTTTTCCTGATAGACCGTCATGCGCACGGTGTCGCCTTCGCCGATCTGGCTCTTGATGCGCAGCGTCAGGCCCACGTCCTTGCGCTCGATGGTCTGGAACGGATTGACGGCGCCGCCGGCGCCGCCAGCGCCCGTGTTGGTGAACGATCCCGTCACGAAGGGCACGTTCTGGCCGATCACGATCTTGGCCTCTTCATTGTCCAGCGCCACCAGATTGGGCGTCGACAGGATATTGGCGCCGGTTTGCGACTCCAGGAAATTGGCGATTGCGCCCAGCGTGTAGAAGCTGCCCACCTTTTTGAGCAGGCCGATGTTCAGGCCGGCCGGCACGCCCGCGCCTACGGCAGCCGAAATGCCGGGCAGTCCGCCGGCCGTTGCAGCAGAGAGGTTGACGATATTGCTGGTGCCACTGCCGAAATTGGTGCCAATGCCCGACAGCGTGCTGTCGCCCTTCTGGCCGAACAGGTTTTGCCACTGCACGCCAAAGGCCGCGGCCTTGTCGGCATTCACCTTGACGATCATCGACTCCACGTAGATCTGGGCGCGGCGCACATCAAGCTGGTCGATGACGGCGCGCAGTTGCCGGTACATCGGCTCGGAGGCGGTGATGATGAGCGAATTCGTCGACGGGTCGGCCTGCACAAAGCCGCCCGTCGAAGGACCTTGCGAAGCCGCCACCGGTGTGGTGCTGGCAGTCGATGGGCCCGCCGTGGGGTTCGTCGTGCCAATGCCCGTGCCGGTCAGCGTGCCCGGGCTCGGGCCTTGTGCGCCGCCGCCTGACCCGGCACCTGCGCCAT
The DNA here is from genome assembly GCA_963740455.1 of uncultured beta proteobacterium. Classification (GTDB taxonomy): domain Bacteria; phylum Pseudomonadota; class Gammaproteobacteria; order Burkholderiales; family Burkholderiaceae_C; genus Paucibacter. Next base: position 539,332 of record CAVUEF010000007.1, on the reverse strand, counting down.
AAGCGGCACGCAGCACGGCGGCCAGCTTCACGGCGTCGGCATTCTTCAGATTCACCACATGGATGTTGCCCGCCTCGCTCTTGTTGTCCAGCGGGACATCGAGCTTCTGGATGATGGCGCGCGTCATCGCCAGGCGTGCCGGATTCGGGGCGCGCAGTATCAGCGAGTTGCTGCGCGCATCGGCCAGCACACGCAGCCCCGAAGCCGCAGCGCCGGGCATCACCACCGGGCCGGAGCCGCCATCGGCCAAGTGCTGCACCAGGACGGCCAGATCGGACGCGATGGCGTACTTGAGCGGCACGATCTCGATGTCGGTGGCGCCGGGGTTGTCCATCGCGGCGATGATGCGCGCCAGGCGATGCAGGTTTTCGGCGTAGTCGGTGATCACCAGGCTGTTGCTGCCGGGCGTGGCATTGATGGTGTTGTTGGGGCTGATCAAGGGGCGCAGCACCGCCACCAGATTGTTTGCGCTCTCGTAGTTGAGCTTGAATATCTGCGTGATGATCTGGTCGCCGCGTTGCGCGCTGTCGCCTATCACGACCGACCCGGTCTGGAGCTTGGCGTCGGCTTCCGGGACGACCTTCCACAGGCCGCTGTTCTCCACCACCGTGAAGCCCAGTCCACGCAAGGCGGCCAGGTAGTTCAGATACGCGTCCTTCACGCTCAGCGCTTGTTCACTGTAGAGGGTGATCGTTCCCTTGACGCGTGGATCGACGATGAATTGACGGTCCAGCATGACGCCGAAAGCGCGCGTCACGGCCTCGATGTCGGCGTTCACGAAGTTCAGCGTGACCGGCGTGTTCGCCTTCAGCGCCGGACCGAGCGCGCTGGCGTGCGCCTTCTTGCTTGGCGTCGCTGGCGCAGTGGTCTGGGCCTGCACGGTCCAGCTCTGGCACAGCAAGGCGGCGGCGACGGCCAGGAGTGAGCCCTTGGCGGCGCTGCCCGGACGACGGCGAAGCAACGGGGAAGGTGTAGCGCAGTAAGCCATGCTCATCCAATCGAAATTACGGATTGCGCGCCCTGGCGCCGTCCAATGATGTTCAACAAATTGTCGAGTGCTGCTTCGCGTCCCGCGGCGGCCTTCGCAACGCCGAGGAAATGCGCCTTGCCAGCGTCAAGCGTACCCTCGCCGCTGAGCATCAGCGCGCCCTCTTGCGTGCTCAACTTGAGCAGCGACACGCCCGGCCGGGCCGCGTCGCCAGTCACTGAAAACCGATAGCTTCCGAGCGGCTCGACGGTCGAGACGCGCGAGGTCAGGTTCATGAAATCGAACACCATCTGACCCGTCTGACGCCAACGTCCAAGGGTTTGCTCGAAACTCAGTTGCTGCGTGCTCAGGCGCACCGCGCCGCCTGGCTGCAAGGTGTTCCACGGCGTGCCCAATCCGGCCAGCCAGGCGGCCGGCCAGCGCGCGACCCAGTCGCGCGGGGAAGATGACAGCGCGACCTTGGCGTTGCCGATGCCCGGGCGCAAGGTCAGGCTCACCACGCCGTTGAGGCAGCAGGCTTGACGCAGATGCAGGGCCAGGGCGGCGCCCGACAGACCGCTGTGCCATTCGATGCGGCCAGGCAAGGCGCTGCCGTCGCGGCTGCCCCGGCCGCCGGTCAGCACCAGCAAGGCGCTGCCCGACCAGATGCTGCCGCGCGCGTCGGCCAACAGCAAACGCCCGCCGCTCGACTGCTCGATGGCGCGCGCCAGCCAGGCGGCAGGCGCAAACACGGCCAGACTCAGCAGCGCGCCGATGAGGGCCCCGGTCACGCTCCAGCGCAAGGACTGACCCTGCTTGCGTCGAGCTTCACGGTCACGGGCTCCCCAGGCTCAGCACCAAGGTGCCTGTATAGCCTTTGGGGCCGCGCTGCAATTGGGCTTCGATCGGCCGCGCGCGCGCTGCGCTGCGCGCCTCGTCCAACCAGGCCCGCAACTGTTCGCTGCTCGCATTGTTGAGCGTGAGCGTGGCGCGCTCACCTTGCAGGCTGAGCTTGCCTGCCGCGCCCAGCTGTTCGGTTGCCGCCGTGAGCGCCAGCGCCGCCTGCGCGGCGCTGACGGTGGCGACGGCGCGCAGCGTTCGGGCCTCGCCAGCCAGGCGCTGCATGTCTTGCAACTGCGCGTCCAGGCGGTCAATTTGCTGAGGTGCCTCGCGCAGCGTGCGCCAGGCCGAAGCGAACCCCAACTGCCATACCAGCAGCAAGGCCAGCAGGGTGGCGGCCAGACCCAAGCCGAGCCGCTCGCGCGGCGCCATCGCGTCCCACTTGAGTTGCAGCGGCGCCAGACGGCCGTGCCATTGAGGCGGGAGCGCCGATTGAAAAAAGCTGCGCTTCATGATCGACCGGCGCCAGCGGGTGCGCCTTGCTTGCCCTGCGCGCGACTCACCACGAAGCGGCCCTCGCTGGCCTCAAGCAGCCAGCCCTCGGTGCGCAAGGCGCCGAGGAAGGCCTCGATCTGATCGTTGCGCCAGCCGTTGGAAGACAAAGTCAGGCGGCCCGGCTCGAAACGCAAGCCGTCGACAGGACCGCGATCGGCGGGCCAGGCACTCGCCGCGGCGCCCAGCAGCGACTCCAGATCGTCGTCGCCGGGCCGTCCGGCGGCGGCACGCAGCAAGGCTGTTTCGCGCTGCATCTGCACCTCGGGGTCAAGCACGGCACGCACTTGCGGATGCGTGCTGCGCAGCACTTGCACGATGGCCGCGCGGCGCGCGTCCAGGCCGGCGCGCTGATGCCAGGCCCACAGATTGATACCCACCAACTGCACCACCACCAGACCCACCAGACCCAGGCGTACCGGGCGCCAGGCACGGTGCATGGCGCCACGGTAGAACTGGCGCAGCGCACGCACCCCCCGGGCGCGCGGGGCGAGGTCGAATTGGCGCAGGTTCCAAGCACTGTTCACGGCCTTCAGGCTGTACTGGGCGGGCGCCAGCACGCTCACGCGCGAGCCAAGCCACGCCTCGGCCGCTTCGGCTGCCGCGGGCGTGGCGGTCCAGTCGGCCGCGGGCATGGCGGCGCTCGGGAACAGCTTGCGCGCCAGGCTGCCGTCCAGACGCAGGTCGGCGACACCTTCAGCGCTGCTCCAGCGCAGACCGATCTGGCCGGTCTCGGACAATTCTGACCCGTGGAAATGGCCGAGCGGCGGCGATTGGGGCCAGGACACGGGCGCGACGCGATCGACAAACACATGCGCCGCTTCCAGCGCCGCGAGATGGTCGACCAGCCAGGCCTTGTGCAGCACCGCGACCCAGGACTTGCTGCCGCCGCTGGCGCCGGGTTCGATGGCAAAGTGCAGCTGCTCCGGGTCGTCCAGCAGCATTTCCTCCATCAAGCCGGCCAAGGCCGCACGCAGGCGCGCGCGCCCTGCCTTGGGCAGGCTGACATTGAACCAGCTCAGGGCGGAATCGGGGGTCAGGCCAAGCACGCTATCGGCACGCGGGAGCTTGGCGGCGGTGCAGCGTCCCTGCTCGCTGATCGAGACGCCATCGGGCGTGACGTAGTAGTCGTACTCGGCATGCACGGGCGCAGCGCCGGACGCGTCTGTGCCTTGGGCACCAAAACGCGTGCGCGGGGGAAACAGCAAGACCAGGGTGCTCATGGGACGAGTGGCATCTTATGCCAGAAGGGGTTCAAGATTGGTCCTGTCAAATCAAACACTTGCATGAGAATCCGGGGGTGCCGGCGGGCGTTTGGCGGGTGCTGCGCCGGGCCCGATTTCAAGGGGCCTGCGCCGGTCGGATGACCCGCTGCATCGAGACCGTCACCACGGTCAGTCCGTCGCGTCGCACCAGCGAGCGCTCTTCCAGCGAACGTTCGTCCAGGCGCAAACGTCCCCTGATTTCGAAAAACCTCGAACTGAAGCTGCTGCGCGTGGAGCCGATCACCGCGCTGGCGGACACCAGCGGCAACACGTCCTCCAGGCGATGAAAGGGCTTGTCTTGGCGCGCGCGCACCATGCGTTCGGCCGAGGCCAGGTCCATCCCTTCGAACACACTGGCCAGCAATTCCCGCGGCGCGGTATTCAGGTTCAGCGGCGTGGCCATCGGCAACAGCGTGACGAGCGGGCGCAGGCGCTGCAAGCTGTCAGCGCTCAGGCCGAGCCAGGCCAACTGCTCGATGTCTTGCGGCGCCAACGGCGCGTTTTGCTGTGGCGTTCGCGGGCCGAACGCCAGGTTCAGCGCGGCAGCCAGCGCGGACGCGGTGTCGGCCGGGACACCGACGCTGTCGCAGATGCGCTCGAACGCGTGCAACTCGAGGGTGCGCGCTTTCTCGTCAACGTTGACCAGATTGCGCAGGTTGTAGCGCGATTGGGCGTCCACGATCGAGCCGGACAGGAAGGCTTCAGGCCCTTCATCGGTGTTGGTGCGGTCGGCCGCAAGAAACGTGGAAAGACGCGCCTCGGCCAGTGGCGTGGCCCAGACCTCGCCCAGATGATCAACCGGATCGCTCATATTGGCGCGCGCGTCCTCGCGCAATATCAAGCGTGCCCAGTCGAGCGCGCCTTGCAGTATCAGCGCAGACTGGGTGCGCGCGCGCTCGGCCGCTTCCACCTGAACCGCACGGTATTGCTGCCAGACCATGGCAGCGGCCAGCGTGCTGACCAGGGTGACGATGATCATCGCGGTGAGCAGCGCCGCGCCACATTGGGGGGGCTTCCGGCTCATGGATGCGGCCCCAGCACCACGGTGCGGTTCAAGGCACCGCTCCAGCCGCTGCCCTCCTCGAAGTGGAGGGCGAGCTTGACGCCGCTGGGCAGCGCGAAGCTGGCGCCAGGCGCATGGCCCGCGCCCGGCGCGGCGCTGGCTGCCGCGCCGGGCACAGCCGCCACGTCGCCGGTGGACATGGCGTTGCTCCACGCGTTGCCGCGGTAGAAATAGAGCTGCCAAGCGCTCACCCCGTCCACGGCATGCACCATGCCGGGGGCGTCGGCCTGCAACTGCAGGCTGTACTGGTAGCTTGCCAGCAGCTCGTTGGAACTTTGGGTGACGGCCGACTCCCAGCGCAGCCAGGCATTGCCCTGCTTGGACCAGGCCACCACTTGCATGCCCTCGGGGCGGCGGCGGGTCAGGCGCAGCGTGGCACCGTCAAAGCGCAGCGCCGGTACCGTGCCGGCATCCTGCACGCTCAGCAGGTCTTGCTCCCACTGCCCCATGACGGTCTGCAGGCGCATGGTCTGCTCCAGTTTGGCCTGGCTGATGTCGCGCGTGCGGATGAGGGCGTCCATGCCGCGCCAGGCCATGACCGCCATCAAGGCCATGATGAGCAAGGCGACCATCACCTCGATCAAGGTGAAGCCGCGCGCGTCCGGACTCCGGGTGGGCATCTTCAAAACCGCGCCAACACCGTGGACAGGGTGATCAGCGCGTGGCCATCGTCGTCCAGCACGATGGCATCGGCGCGCCGGAAATTGGGGTTGGGTGTGGGCCGGATCACCAGGTGCGCCTTCAAGCTGCGGCCCAGTTGATCGCAGCTGAAATCCTGGTCTCCGACGCCCGGAAGCTGGCCCGACAGCCGCAGCTCGGCGAGCTGGTTGTCGGCGCACCACTGAGCCATGCTGACTTCGGCCAGGCGGCTGGCGTTGTTGGTCAGCGCGCCCGCGGCCTTGATGCCTGCGCCCAGCGTGATGGCGACAATCGTCAGCGCCACCAGCACTTCGATCAGGGTGAAGCCACGCGCGGTCTTCAAGGTGGCGTCCCGGCGCTGTTGCCGATCACGAACGGGCCCAGGCCGTCGGTCGACAGGGTCAGGTATTGCTTGCCAAGGCGCAGCACCATGCGCTGCGGACCGATCATGGGTTCCGGCCCCAGGCTGATGGCGCGAGCGCCGGCAATCTCGACCGCAGGCGGCTCGCCCAACCAGCGCGTGGGCATGGCCAGACGCGCAGGCAGGCCAGCAAAGCGGAACTGGGCGGCGTCAGGCTCGCTGCCAGGATTTTCGACGGGCGCCCAGCGCACGCTCAGGCCCGAGACGCGCGCTTCCGCGCGGGCACCTTCAAACAAGGCGATCAGACGCACGGACTCGCGCTCGAGTTGCGTGGCAGCGGGGTCGGGCAGCGTCAGGCTGACCAGCGCGGTGGCGATGGCCACCAGGGCCACCACCACCAGCAGCTCGATCAGCGTGAATCCCTTGAAATTGCGAATCGCGCATGCGCGGGTTGGCCGCAACTTATTGCCAGGAGCCGATATCGGCGTCATTGCCTTCGCCGCCGGGGCGTCCATCGGCGCCAAAGCTGTACACATCGATGTCCCCCTTCACGCCGGGATTGACGTATTGATACGGGTGGCCCCAGGGGTCGTTGGGCAGCTTCTCGACATAGGGCTTCCAGTTCGGTGGCGGCGTGCCCACCGTGGGTTTGTGCACCAGCGACTCGAGTCCCTGCTCGGCGCTGGGGTAGCGCTGGTTGTCGAGCTTGTACAGCTTGAGCGCCTGCATCAGGTTGTTGACGTCGGTGCGCGCGGCGGTGACGCGTGCGTCGGCAGCGCGGTCCAGCACATTGGGCACGATCAAGGCGGCCAGCACACCGATGATGACCAGCACCACCAGCAACTCGATCAGCGTGAAGCCATTGGGTCGGGTGCGGCGGTGCAATTGCTGACGACTGTTCATGGTTCGGGGTTCCTGATCGAGGGGGAGGCTGACGCAAGTCATGCTGCCTGGCGCGCGCCATCAATGGCATGAATCATAATCTGCCCATGTACGCACGTTTCACCGCACTTGCTGTCTGGGCCTTGCTGGCGGGCAGCATTGTCTTCTGGTCGCTGAAACTGGCGGTCAGTCCCTTGCCGGCACCGCCGCATGCCTTGGCCGTGTTGGAGGGCACGCCGTCGCGCGTTGATCTGTCGCGGCTGCTGGGTCGCGCGCCGGTGCAGGCGGTGGCTGACGCCCCAGCGGCCGCAAGCCGATTCCATCTGGTTGGGGTGGTCGCACCCAAGCCGGGCGCGCGGTCGGATGAGGGCGTGGCCTTGATTGCGATCGACGGCAAGCCTGCCCGACCCTACCGCGTGGGCGCCGTGGTCGAGGCCGATCTGAACTTGTTGAGCGTGACTTCGCGTTCGGTGGCGCTGGGCTTGAAGGGCAGTGCCGAGTCGGCCCCGATGGTGTTGCAACTTGCTGCGCCCAACACGGCGGTCAATGCGCCCATCGTCAGCGGCGGCACTGCTGGCATCGCGGTCGGCCCGCAGGGCGGCCCCGCCCCTATGCTGTCTGCGGGCAGTCGAATTGCGCCAGTCAACATCACGCCGGGATTGAACCCTGTGCCCGAAGCAGCAGACGCTCAGCCGACCGACACTGCGGTCGAAGCGCAGCACGGGGTGGTGGTGAACCGCGACGCCTCGCGTTGAAGCTGCGCGGCAGGCTGATGTTTGGATGCAGGCCCCGCCTGGCGGCGGGCGTGTCTTCGGAGCGCCTGCACGCGCGCCAAGGTCAATTCCAATCGCCGGGCCGCGACGGCATGGGATTGTCCGCATCGGCCACATCGGACAGCAGGGCCGCGGCGCTGCGGATCAGCGGCCAGGCCAGGGCGGCACCGGTGCCGTCGGCGCATTCCATGCCGAACTCAAGCAGGGCTGATGCATGGAACAAAGCCATTGCCTCGTCCAGCCCGCGATGCGTAGTGCTGCGGCAAAACACGACATAGTCGGTGACGGGCGGGGCAAGCAAGGCGGCCACCTTCAGCGCTGCGCAGGCGGCGATGCCATCCACCACGATCAGATGGCGCTTGCTCGCCGCCACCAGCATCACGCCCACCAGCATGGCAATCTCGAAACCGCCCAAAGCGGCCAATACCTCGATGGGGTCGGTGACGTCGGGATGACGGCCAAGGGCGGCCTGCAAGACAGTTTGCAAGTGCATCAATTCGTCCTGCCGCATGTCAGGGCCCGACACGACCAGGTCGGTCAGCTGGCAGCCGCCCAGCCTGGACAAGACCAGTGCGGCGCTTTCTTCCGAACCCACACCCATGCCGGCGCAAGCGATCACATTGCCAGCCAGCTTGTCGGCGATCTCCATGCCGGCGCGGAGGGCGGCATTCGCCTGTTTCATCGACATGGCGCTGCCGACTCGCGCATTGCGTGTGCCGTGGGCGATCTTGCGCGCAAGCAGCGTGGCGTGCTGCTCCACCGGCTCGGCCAATCCGGCATCGACCACCGTCAACTGCAGGCCTTGCTGGCGCGCAAAGACTGCCACAGGCAACTGGCCGCTCAGCAGTTGCTGCACTCTTGACGCAGTGGACGCGCCGCGCATCGCGCCGATGCCGTCGACCGCCAGACCGTGATCAGCCGCAATCAACACGATTTGCGGATGGCGAAAGCGCGGCTTGAGCGTGTCTTGCATCAGACCCAGGCGAATCGCCAGCGGCTCGAGTTGGCCCATGCTGCCGACGGTGTCGGCGCGGAACTCCAGCGTCACGCGCAGCGCGCGCTCAAGCGTCGGATTGGCGGTGGGCGAGATCGGCGTCGGATGGGCGGCCATGGGGAGACTTCATGTGCGAGCGGTCAACGCAGGAACAGGCGATAGACAGGATTGTCGGTCTCATCGATGCAAGGGTAGTTCAAGGTGGAGAGGAATTCCTTGAAGGCCTGCTTGTCGCCCTTGGCGACTTGTATGCCTACCAGGATGCGGCCATAGTCCGCGCCCTGGTTGCGGTAATGGAACAGGCTGATGTTCCAGTCGGGGTGCATCGACGACAAGAAACGCATCAGCGCCCCGGGACGCTCCGGAAACACGAAGCGGTACAGGCGCTCGTCGCGCGCCAGTTCGGAGCGCCCGCCCACCAGATGGCGCACATGCTCCTTGGCCATTTCGTTGTCCGTCAGGTCCAGCGCGCCGAAGCCGTGCTTGACAAAGCTGCGCGCGATCTTCTCCGATTCGCCTTGCTTGTGCGTTGACAGGCCGACGAAGACATGAGCCTCATTGGCGTCCGAGATGCGGTAGTTGAACTCGGTCACGCTGCGTGGCCCGATCAAGGCGCAAAAGCGCTTGAAGCTGCCGCGCTCTTCCGGAATCGTGAACGCGAACAAGGCCTCGCGCTGCTCGCCCACTTCGGCACGCTCGGCGACGAAGCGCAGGCGGTCGAAATTCAGATTTGCGCCGCTGGTGATGGCGACAAAGGTCTTGCCCTTGAGTCCATGCGTGGCCGCATATTGCTTGATCCCGGCAACGCTCAAGGCGCCCGCGGGCTCGAGGATGCTGCGGGTGTCCTCGAAGACATCCTTGATCGCTGCGCAGACCGCGTCGGTGTCGACGACCACAAAATCATCCACCAGTGCCTGCGTGACGCGAAAGGTCTCCGCGCCGACCAGCTTGACGGCGGTACCGTCCGAGAACAGGCCCACCTCGCTGAGTTGCACGCGCTTTCCGGCCCGCACAGAGCGCACCATCGCGTCGGAATCCACCGTCTGCACGCCTATCACCTTGATGTCGGGGCGCACCGCTTTGATATAGGCGGCCACACCCGAGATCAGGCCCCCGCCGCCAATGGCCACGAACACCGCTTCGATCGGCCCCTGATGCTGACGCAGGATTTCCATGGCCACCGTGCCCTGGCCTGCGATCACATCCGGATCATCGAAGGGATGGATGAAGCACAGCTTCTCGGACTTCTCGATCTCCAGCGCATGCACATGCGCGTCGGAATAGCTGTCACCGAACAGCACGACCTCGCCACCCAGGGTCTTGACGGCATTGATCTTCATCAGCGGCGTGGTCACCGGCATCACGATCACGGCGCGACAACCCAGCTTCTTGGCCGACAAGGCCACGCCTTGCGCATGATTGCCCGCCGACGCGCAGATCACGCCGCGATCAAGTTGTTCGCGGCTCAAGTGCGCCATTTTGTTGTAGGCGCCGCGCAGCTTGAAGCTGAACACCACCTGCGTGTCTTCGCGCTTGAGCAGAACATGGTTGGAGAGCCGGCGCGACAGGGTTCTGGCCGGCTCCAGTGCGGTCTCGATGGCGACGTCGTAGACCTTGGCATTCAAGATGCGCTGCAAGTAGCTGTTGTCGGTAGACTTCAACGCGGGTTGGGTCGGGGACGGACGGCGAGCGCGGGGCGAGCCAAGCATGGACAGTCTCCTGAGCATTTCTGATGTGGCGCCGCATGATAAGCGAGGCAAGGTCGCTGGCGGTCGGGCATAAAAATACCCAAAGCCGTGAGGCTTTGGGTTGAATCCACCCTAGAGGCGGTGGAGGAGACATCGGTGCAGAGTCGTGAACCCAGGTTGAAGCGGCTCACCTCATCCCTGCTTGAGGCAAAGTTTAGCGCAGGTTGGTGCACTGCAACATGCTCATGCAGTGATTGTTTGATCTGGATTCACTTTCCCGCTCGCGGATAGGCAAAATCAGGCGCTGCTCCTGATCAGGGTGCAACTTTTTCAGTAAAGGAGCGAGACGATGGAATGTTTGGTCAACTGGCAGCCGAGCGCTGGCATGGTTTTCGTGGCCGAGACCGGCAGCGGTCACTTGTTGACCATGGATGGCGCTGCGGACGGCGGCGGTCGAAACCTGGCGCCACGGCCGATGGAGGCCGTGCTTGCAGGGGCAGGCGGCTGTACGGCCTATGACGTTGTCTTGATACTCAAGCGGGGCCGACACGACGTGCAAGGCTGCCAAGTCAAACTCAGCACCGAACGTGCGGCGACCGATCCCAAGGTGTTCACCAAGATCCACATGCACTTCATCGTCAGTGGCCAAGGGTTGAGTCAGGACGTCGTCGAGCGCGCGGTGAAGTTGTCGCACGAAAAATACTGCTCGGCGAGCATCATGCTGGGCAAGACGGCCGACATCACGACCTCGGTTGAAGTGAGGTGATGACGCAAAGGGCAGGCCTCAAATCCGCGCAGCGGCTCGCAGCCATCGCGCTGCCCCCGAGGCACTACAGGTAGTGCGCCGTCCTGGTCATCACCTTGGCAAGCAGTCGCATCACGCGCTTGACGGGCGCGGGCAGCTCCGCCGCCCCAGCTGCCTGCGCTTGGGCGGCATGCTGCGCCTCGTCAGCCTTCATCTGACTCACGATGGCGCGTGAATCCAGATCGTCGGCGGGAAGGCGATCCAGGTGACCCGCCAAGTGCGCTTCGACCTGCCTCTCGGTTTCGACCACAAAGCCCAAACTTGTCTTGTCGCCGGTCAGTCCGGCCGCCAGGCCGATGCCAAAGGCGCCGACATACCAAAGCGGCGTGGCCAGACTGACGCGGTCACCCAACTCAGCCAGGCGTTGACGCGTCCACGCCAGGTGGTCGGCTTCCTCGCGTGCGGCCTGCTCGAAATGAGCACGCAGTTGTGCATCGCGGGTCGTCAATGCCTGGGCGTGATAAAGCGCCTGAGCGCAGATTTCACCCACGTGATTGACCCGCATCAGGGCGCCCGACAGACGTCTCTCGGCCTCAGGCATATGGTTTTCGCCGGCTTGAGGCTCGGCTCTTGGCGTGGGTCGGCTGGATCTGGATGCGCCCGAAATGCTGCGCAAGGCCTGTTCCAGGCCGCTCAAGAGACGATCAGTGGTGCCGCGTTGCGTTGGATGCGGAATCATCATTTCACCTGGGAGTCGTTGCGGAGATTCATCGGATCGGCTTTAGTGTCGTCTATTTTTAGTTGGATGCATCGATAGCGTGCGCCAACTCATGATGAACGAAACAACGCGTAATAAATGGGCATGTCGTGACGCCGACAACGGAATTCTAGTTGCGCGATCACAACGCCATTGTCCACTTTCCACTCGAATTGCTGGCGTGCAAGCCCTGGCTCTGGTGCAATACGCCTAGCTTCTGCTTTGGAGGTTGGCCTGATCAACCCTCCTATGGTTACCCCAGATCGGGGCCTCTGGTTCTACTCAAAGGAAATACTGCAATGAAAAAATCCCTACTCGCTCTCGCCGTGCTGGCTGCTTCTGGCGTCGCGATGGCCCAATCTTCTGTGACCCTGTACGGTGTGGCCGACGTGTCAGTGGCAAAGACCACGGACAAGAGCTTGGCGTTGTCCGCCAATGGCCTGCTGAACAACGGCAACAGCCGCATCGGTTTCAAGGGTGTTGAAGACCTGGGCGGCGGCTTGAAGGCTTCGTTCAACTTTGAAGCTGGCGTGAACTTGGGCAATGGCGCTGCCGACGCGAACGTGTTCCAGCGCGCTGCCTTCGCAGCCTTGGACGGCAGCTTCGGCCAGATCTACGCCGGCCGTCGTTTGTCGCCCGCGTTCTTCGCAATTGCCAACTACGAGCTGACCGGTGCCGCCAACTATTCGGCTATTGCCAACAAGTTCGGTTACGGTGGCGCTGCACGTAACGACGCGTTCATCGCCTACACCACGCCCAACATGAGCGGTTTCAAGGCAACCGTCGGTACGCGTCTGAAGGGCAACAACGCCCCCAATGGCGCCAAGGTTGAATTGACGGGCACGTACAACCAAGGTCCTATCGCTTTGGGCCTGGCTTATGACCAGACCGAGTTGGCCGGCGGTGGCAAGACGAGGGATGGCTCGTTCGGTGGCAGCTACAACTTTGGCGACTTCATCGTGGCCGCCAGCTATCAAAACCCGACCGGCCCCAAGAAGGGCTTCACGATCGGTGGTACTGCCATGATGGGGACGACGTCGCTGACACTGGACATTGCACGTGACACCGGTTCTGCCTACAAGAGCACCGACTATGTCTTGGAAGCGAAGCAGCCTCTTTCCAAGCGTACCTTTGTGTACGGTGTGATCTACCACGCAGGCAAGACGTCCGCTGCTCTCAAGGACATCAACACGGTCGGCATGGGCGTTCGCCACAACTTCTGATCTGACGCTGGCGTGAGCCAGTTTCATTGAAGACAATTTGAGAGCCGCCAAGGGAAACTTTGGCGGCTCTTCCATTTGCGCCTTCCTGATCAAGTGCGGCCGGCGACTTGATGTGCTTGCCGCCGGCATGCCGACCGGCAGCGGCGCCTCACTTCTTCTGCTTGACCGGACGCTGCCAGCCGCTGACCGTCACCTGCTTGGCGCGCGCCACGATCAACTCACCCGCGGGCGTGTTCTTGCTGATCGTCGAGCCGCCGCCGATGGTGCTGCCTGCGCCCAACGTGATGGGAGCGATCAGCACGCAGTTGGAGCCGACATGGACATCGGCTTCGATGACGGTGCGCTGCTTGTTGGCGCCGTCGTAATTGGCGGTGATGCTGCCGGCGCCGAAATTGACGCGCTCGCCCACCGTGGAGTCGCCTAAGTAGGCGAGGTGATTGGCCTTGGCGCCGCGCGCCAACGTCGAGTTCTTGACTTCGACGAAGTTGCCGATGTGCACGTCTGCGCCAAGGTCGGCGCCGGGGCGCAGGCGTGCGAACGGACCAATCCGGGCGCCCGGGCCCACCTTGACGCCCAGCGCTTCGCCGTCGATATGCGTGAAGGGGTGGATGACGGCGCCGTCGGCGATCTGCGCATTGCGGATGAAGCAGTTGGCGCCGATGCGCACATCGTCACCCAGCAAGACCTGACCCTCGAAGATGCAGTTGACGTCGATCTCGACGTCGCGGCCACAGCGCAACTCGCCGCGCAGATCGAAGCGCGCCGGATCAGCCAAGCGCACGCCGGCTTCCATCAGGACTTGCGCCTGCTGGAGTTGAAAGCGCCGCTCCAGATCGGCCAGCTGCAGCGGGCTGTTCACGCCCAGCACCTCGGTGTCGCTGGGTGCTTGGGCGGCGACCACGGGCACGCCCTCGGCCACCGCCATCGCGACCACGTCGGTCAGGTAATACTCGCCCTGCACATTGTCGTTCTTCAGCGCCGCCAGCCAGCGCTTGAGCAGCTGGGTGGGCGCGGCCATCATGCCGGTATAGACCTCGTGGATCTCGCGCTGACGCTGGCTGGCGTCCTTGTGTTCGACAATGCCCAGCACATCGCTGCCATGGGCGTCGCCGCTGCGCAGGATGCGGCCGTAGCCGGTGGCATCAACCAGCTCGATCGTCAGCAGCGCCAGGTTCTTGCCGGCGCAAGCCTGCACCAGCGCCTGCGCGGTGCTGGTACGTATCAGGGGCACGTCGCCATTGAGTATCAGCGTGGTGCCGCCGTCGAGCAGCGCAGGCACGCTCTGCTGCACGGCGTGGCCGGTGCCGAGTTGCGGCATCTGGCGCACGAACCGCAGATTGGGCGCGGCGACCGCAGCCTCGACAGCCTCGGCGCCATGACCCGTGATGACGATGCAGCGCGTTGCGTCCATGCCAGCCGCTGTCTCAAGCACATGCTGCAACAGCGAGCGGCCCGCCAGGCGATGCAAGACCTTGGGGAGCCTTGACTTCATGCGGGTGCCTTTGCCCGCAGCCATGATGACGATGTTCAGAGCCATTCGAGAATCCTCTTGATTGCGGGGCAAACCACGACGTGGCCCATGCCCAACCGACCCAAAGGATTATCGCGGCACTCGCCGCCGATCCTGTCCCGAATCGCTATCGGTGCGGCAGCTGCACCGACACGCTGTGCTTCTCGGAATTCGTGCGCGGGAAGTCCGCCAGAGCGGCTTCGAACATCGCGCCCAGCAGACCGGCATCGCCCGCGGTCGCGCCGTTGCTGCTGGCGCGCGCCTCGTAAAGCACTTCGCTGCTGTGGCGATCGCGCAGCACCAGGGCGACTTCCCGGTCGTAGCGGCGATTGCCGAAGTAATAGTAGGAATAGGGGTAGGGGTAGGCGTACACGCTCGGGCCGTGACGCCAGAAGCTGTTGCGGTACTGCCACCAGAACGGATCGTCCCAGGGGTTGGCCTCTTCCAGGCTGATTCGCGCGCCTGTCATCACCAGCACATCGGCATGCTTGGTGTCCGGGGCGCGGCTGAAGCCGACCCTTTCGAGTGCTGCGGTGGCTGCCGCCTCAAGCTTGTCCTGGCGCTGGGTGTTCTTGGCCTGGGATGGCAGTCGCTCGAAGGCGAAGCTTGCAGGCTTTCGCTCGCTGGGCCACGCGCCATAGCTGGCCACGTCGGAAGTCACGCTGCCAAAACCGGCGCATCCGGCCAGGCCGAGCAGGCTCGCGGTCACCAGGGCAAAGAGAGCGAAACGGTACTTCATATGGCCTCCTTCAAGACTCACAAAGCGAGAGCCGGCAATCAAGCATCGTGCGGCATCCTGACCACTGACAGCGAACCCGGCGCGGCGCAGGCATCTTCTTCGTCTTCATCGAACGCGCGGTCACCATCAGCGTCTGCCACACCGGTAGCTTGGAGCGTCGTGAAGCGGAACAGGTTCCGGTCCATCATGTGCGAAGTCACAATATTGCTCATCGAATTGAACATGTTCTCGATGCGGCCCGGATGGGTGCGCTCCCACTCGCGGATCATCTTCTTGATCTGCACGCGCTGCAGGTTCTCCTGGCTGCCGCACAAGCTGCACGGAATGATGGGAAATGCGCGGTGCCGGGCCCAACGCTCCAGGTCGGTTTCGGCCACATAGGCGAGCGGCCGGATCACGATGTGCTTGCCGTTGTCGCTCATCAATTTGGCCGGCATGCCCTTGATGCGCCCGCCGAAAAACATATTGAGCAAGAGCGTCACTAGGATGTCGTCGCGGTGGTGACCTAGCGCAATCTTCGTGGCGCCCAACTCGTCGGCCACGCGGTACAGAATGCCCCGGCGCAGCCGCGAGCACAGGCTGCACATCGTCTTGCCTTCGGGAATCACGCGTTTGACGGTGGAGTAGGTGTCTTGCTCTTCGATGTGAAAGGCAATGCCGCGCGCCTTCAGGTAGGCGGGCAGCACGTCAGCGGGAAAGCCGGGCTGCTTCTGGTCCAGATTCACGGCGATCAACTCGAACTTGTTCGGCGAGCGCTCGCGCATATTGATCAGGATGTCAAGCAGCGCGAAGCTGTCCTTGCCGCCGGAGACGCACACCATCACCTTGTCGCCTGCCTCGATCATGTTGAAGTCGCCGATCGCCTGGCCTACCTGGCGGTGCAGGCGCTTGCTGAGTTTGTTGATCTCGAGCGCGGCCTTCTTGTCCTTGGCCGCCAGGGCGCTGGCCGGGTCGCTGTCGTGAACGCTGCTCATGGGGGAGATGTCCAGATTCATGGGGTCACTTGAATGCGGGCGATCAGCGTTTGATGCCGAACACCTCGACCCCGACCGAATCGCAGTCGGGATACACATCGGGCTTCTCGGTGGAGACGCGCGCCGCCTTGACTTGAGGGTGGGCCAGCATCAGCGCCAGCACGTCATCGCACAGGGTTTCCTGCAGATGCACATGGCCGAGCTTGACGCGCTCGGCAATGCTGCGGCGCATGAAGTCGTAGTCCACCACCTCGGCCAAGTCGTCAGCCTTGGGCGTGGACAGGGCCAGCGGTATGAACAGATCCACATTGATCAACACGCGCTGTTCGCCCTTCTTTTCGAAGTCGTGCACGCCGATATTGATCCACACCTCGTAGTTGCGTAAAAACAGGCGACGGCAATCCATCAGCGAGGGGTGGGACAGCGGGCTGTGCATATCAATCCTTGTGAGTGGGCGCTGCAGGGCCCAGAAACATCACGTCGCGCGACTGGGCGCTCAAGTGCTGTCCGCCATCGACCAGCAGGGTTGTGCCGGTGATGGCCGGAGATTCGAGCAAGAAGCGCACGGCGCGCGCAATGTCCTCGGGCGTAGACGAGCGCTGCAAGGGTGTCAGGCGATGCGCTGCCCGAAACGCCGCCTCGTCCATGGGACCCGAGGCCAGCGTCACGCCGGGTGCCACACCGCACACGCGCAAGGTCGGCGCCAGCGCCTGGGCCAGCAGCGTGGTTGCGGCCTCCAAGGCGGCCTTCGACAAGGTGTAGGAGAAGTAGTCCGGATTGGGATTCCACAACTTCTGATCGAGCAGATTGATGACGCAGCCGCGTCGCTGCGCCGTCTCCAGATGCACGTGCAGCGCGCGCGCCAGCAGCACGGCAGGCGCCGTGTTGGCGCGCCAATGGCGCTCCATGCTTGCCAGGCTGAAGCTCGCCACATCATCAAATTCAAACAAGCTCGCGTTGTTCACGACTGCATCGACGCGGCCGAAATGCGCAAGCACGGCCGGCAGCAGCGCCGCGGTGGCGGCTTCATCCGAGAGGTCGGCGGCAAAGGCCTGGCCGCGCACGCCCATGCGCCGGATCTCTGCGACCACCGCCTTCGCCTCGGCCGAGGCACTGCGGTAATGCACGGCAATATCGTGGCCATGCGTGGCCAGATCGATCGCTATCGCGCGACCCAGGCGCTTGGCACTGCCGGTGACGAGGACAACGGGGCGCATTCTGTATCGGCCTTGCTTGGGGTGGGCAGGCCACGAGTGTATCGGCAGGCGCGGGGCGTCGGTCGGCATGCAGAATCGGCAAGCGCGCTGAACTCGATGCATGACAATCACCGCATGCGCATGACTCGACTGCACCACCTCCTTGGCCGGGTTGCCCTCTTGCTGCTGGGCGGCTGCCTGAACGGGCAGGTCCTGGCGCTTGAAGCCGTGTTGCCCAAGCCCCTTGAGGCGAGTCACGCCGAGGCAGGCAAGACCCGACCCCGGGTCGGGCTGGTGCTGTCGGGCGGCGGGGCGCGCGGCCTGGCCCATGTGGGTGTGCTCAAGGTCCTCGAGCGCGAACATATCCGGATCGATGCCATCGCCGGCACGTCGATGGGCGCCATCATCGGCGGCCTGTATGCCAGCGGCATGAGCGCGACCGAGCTCGAGCGCGCCCTGCTGGCGGTGTCGTGGGACAGCGTATTTGACAACCGGGTCGACCGACAGCACCTGAGTCAGCGCCGCAAGGAAGAAGACTACGACGTCTCGGCCGCGCTCGAGTTCGGCATGCGCGACGGCCAGCTGCGGGCACCTCAAGGTACCTTGTCCAGCCGTGGCCTGGAGACGCTGTTGCGCCGCTATACGCTGCCGGTGCAGCATGTGGGCAGCTTCGACCGGCTGCCGACGCCGTTTCGTGCTGTCTCCACCGATCTGGAGTCGGGCCAACAGGTGATTCTTGACCATGGCGATCTGGCGCAGGCGATGCGCGCCAGCATGAGCGTGCCAGGCGTTTTTGCGCCGAGCGAATCGGGCGGCCGCGTGCTCGGCGACGGCGGCCTGGTGAACAACCTGCCGATCGATGTGGCGCGCGCCATGGGCGTGGACGCGCTGATTGTGGTGAACGTGGGCACGCCGCTCGCGGGGCGCGAAGCACTCGGTTCGGCGCTCGGCGTCACGACCCAGATGATCAATATCCTGACCGAGCAGAACGTGCAGCGCAGCCTGGCGACCTTGGGACCGCACGACCTGTTGATCACGCCCGGCCTGGGAAAGCTGGGCGCCGCTGATTTTGATCGCGCTGCCGATTTCATTGCCTTGGGCGAGCAAACCGCGGTGTCGCTCAAACAGGCGCTGGCTGCTTATGCCGTGCCTGGCCCCGAGTATGCCCAGTGGCAATTGGCACGCACCCGGTCACCGCAGTCGGCGCCGCACTTGGCGGCGGTCGAGCTGACTGGCAGCACCTTGACGCACCCCGAGGGGGTGAAGGCGCAGCTTGAGTCCAAGCCGGGTCAGCGCTTCGAGGCGGAACGCGCCGAGCGCGACCTGCGCCAGTTGGCGGCGTCGGGCGACTATGTGCGCGTCGACTATCACCTGGACGTGCGCAGTGACGGCGACGTCCTGGTGTTCGATCTTGAAGACAAACCCTGGGGACCGAACTACTTTCGCATGGGGTTGGACCTGAGCACCGATTTTGCCGGCAACTCGGGCTTCAACCTCAAGCTCAGTCACAACCATCATTGGCTCACACCGTATGGCGGCGAGTGGCGCAACCAGTTGCGCATCGGCCAGTCACCGCGCTTCTACACCGAGCTGTATCAACCCTTGACCCTGACGCCGGGCGGGGCGTCGCCGTGGTTTGTATCGGCCTATGCCGACATCAACCGCAAGCTGCTGACGGTCTATGACAATCAGTCTGGGCAGCAGCAGGCGCGGCTGCGGCGCAAGACGGCCCAACTCGGGCTGGATCTGGGTCAGCCATGGGGGCGCTTGGGTGAGCTGCGATTGGGCGTGACGCAAGAGAACTGGAGCCTCGATCGAGCCCTGGGCAGCCTGGGCAGCCCCGCACTGGACGAGCCGCAGCGCTGGCGCGAAACCAGTGTGCGCCTGCTCGCCTCGCTCGACCAGCTTGACTATGTCAATTTTCCGCAAAGCGGTTACCGCGTTGTGTCAGAGCTGGCCGCAGGCCGGCGCGCCAGCAGTCTGGCCGACAGCAATGCGAACTTTGGTCGTGTCGAATTGCAGGCCACGGCGGTGCAGAGTTTCGGTCCGCATACCCTGAATCTGCACATGCGCCTGCAGCAGACCGGCGCGACATCGAGCGCCGGGCTTGGCCGTTATGCCTTGGGGGGGTTCCAGCAGATGTCGGGTTTCCAGGAGGGCGAGATCGCAGGCAATCACCTGCTGTTCCTGCGCCTGGGCTATTACCGGCGCTTGACTCAGGCGCTGCTGTTCACGCGCGGCGCGTTCGTAGGCGGGACGCTGGAGGCAGGCAATGCGTCCAACCACAGCAGCGATCTCAGGCCAGGCGCCTGGCGCCACGGCATGAGCTTGTACATCGGCGCAGACACCGGCCTGGGCCCGGTCTATCTGGGTCTGACCTATGCACCCAAAGGTAGCGCGGGCCTGTATCTGTTCATTGGCCGGCCTTGAGTGCCTGCCTGATCTCGGCCAGCACCAGCTGCGGGCGCTCATGCACGATCCAGTGCGAAGCATCGGGCACGCGCGTGATGGTCAG
Source organism: uncultured beta proteobacterium (assembly GCA_963740455.1). Classification (GTDB taxonomy): domain Bacteria; phylum Pseudomonadota; class Gammaproteobacteria; order Burkholderiales; family Burkholderiaceae_C; genus Paucibacter. The sequence goes on along the minus strand of CAVUEF010000007.1, from coordinate 519,649 downwards.
CTGCGGCACGAAGGCCTCCAGGCCATCGAGCAAGGATTTGGGCAGGGCGATGTCGGCCTCGCCCCAAATCACATGCGTGGGCAGCTTTACCGTCACGAACTCCGGCGCAAACTCGACGCGCATCACGCCCCCATCCTGTTCGGTGGCGGGGCGCAGCGGCGATGCGCGGTAGTAGTTCAAACCGCCCTGCAGCCCCATCGCCCAGACCTCGCGGTACTGTTGCTTGATGGCCTCTGTCATCCAGCCGCTGCCGGGTTGGCCCGGGCTCACTGGCGCGAAGAACGGCCAGAGCCGTGCGTAATCATTTTCAGCGAGCCGATGCTGCGCATCGGGCCGGCACAGGAAGTTCATGTAGGCGCTGGCCGCCTGCTGCTCGGGGTTGTGCTGCAACTCGCGCAAGAAGGTTGCTGGATGGGGCGAGTTGATGATGATCAGGCGCCGCATCAACTCAGACCTTTGTGCCGCCAAATTCCAGGCCAGCGCGCCACCCCAGTCGTGCGCTATCAGGGCCTCCAGTTGTGTCACGCCCTGGTGCTGCAGCAAGGCCACCAGATCGGCCATCAAATGCTTGGCACGGTAGGCCTCGACCTCGACCGGATGTGACGAGAGCTCATAGCCGCGCAGATTGGGCGCAATGCAGCGGTAGTGGCTGCCAAGCGCGAGCATCAGTTCATCCCACACGAAAGCAGCTTCGGGAAAACCGTGCAAGAACATCAGCACCGGTGCGTCCTTGGGACCGCAGGCCCGGCACGACAGGGTGATGCCATGCGGCAGCGCGGCTTGAAAAGTCTCGATCATGCGTACTCCGTTGAATGACAGCGCGGTATCGCCCCTGACCCGGCGCCAGGGTCAGGTTTGCGGCAAGGCCGGCGCTTTGTCGGGGTGGGCCCATTCGTGCAGGATCATGGCCACATCGCCCACGCCCATTTTCTTGAGGGCCGAAAACAGCGTCACGGAAACATCGGAATCGTCGGTGGCCAGGTCGGCCAGCGCGGTTTGGGTGGCGACCAGCACGGCTTGCTGATCCTTCTTGTTGAGCTTGTCAGCCTTGGTCAGCAACACCAGCAGCTTGATTTCGCCAGTGCCCACGCGCGGTGCCACAAAGGCCAGCAGTTGGCGATCCAGATCGGTCAGTCCCAGGCGCGCATCGACCATCAGCACGACGCCCGACAGGCTGCGGCGAATTTCCAGGTATTCGGCCATCACCTGCTGCCAGCGCAGCTTGGCCGAGCGTGCCACGGCCGCGTAGCCGTAGCCGGGCAGATCGGCGAACCAGCTGTCCGGACGGTCTTTCGGGCCGAGCTCAAAGAGGTTGATGTGCTGTGTGCGGCCAGGCGTCTTCGAGGCAAAGGCCAGGCGTTTTTGCTGGGCCAGTGTGTTGATGGCGGTGGATTTACCGGCGTTCGAGCGGCCCACAAAGGCAATCTCGGGTAGTTCGCACACAGGCACCTCGCTCACCTTGCTGGCGGTCGTCAGAAAGCGCGCCGTGTGGGTCCAGCCCAGGGCCACCTTGTCGCTCGTGGGAGTGATCTTGGCCGCTGCTGCACGGTCTTCTTTGAAATTTGAAGTGGTCGATGTCATGAAAATCTCAGGCTGAACAGCCGAGCATTGTAAAATTCGCGGGTTGCGCTTTTGATAACACCCATCCTCTCATGAAAACTGTCGCCCTTCTGATGTCCGGTCTCCTGGTCGCCGTTTCGGCAAATGCCGCTGAAGCTGGCGCCGCGGCCTTGCCCGATTTGGCCAAGGGTCAAGCCACTTCGGCCCAGGTTTGCGGAGCCTGCCATACGGCGGATGGCTCGCGCGGTGCGCCGGCCAACCCGATCTTGCAAGGTCAGCACGCGCGCTATCTGGTCAAGCAATTGACCGACTTCAAGGAAGGACGGCGGGTCAATCCCATCATGACCGGCATGGCGGCCATGCTCAGCCCGGATGACATGCGCAATGTGGCGGCGTTCTATGCTTCCAAGCAGGCCAAGCCAGGATTTTCCAAGAACAAGGACACGGTGAAGCTGGGCGAAAGTATTTACCGCGGCGGTATCGCCGACCGCAGCATTCCCGCTTGCGCGGGCTGCCACAGCCCGAATGGCGCCGGCATACCCGACCAGTACCCGCGTCTGGCCGGCCAGCACGGCGACTACGTCGAGCTGCAATTGCTGGCCATGCGTGCCGGCACACGCGCCAACAGCGTGCCGATGACGGGTGTCGCGGCCAAGATGAACGACAAGGAAATCAAGGCGGTGTCCGACTACATTGCCGGCTTGCGCTGATCCACAGCGCTTGCAGCGCAGGTAGGTGAAAAGGGCCGGTGCAGACCGGCCCTTTCCATTGGGTGCAAGCACGCTTTGCGATTGCGCGGTAAGTTCCGGTCTCAGTCGCCAACTGAAGTCAATGCTTACGGAGACCCGCCATGCACTTGATCAAAGATCCAGGTTTCAATCAACCGCCGAGCTCGGAAATCACGCCGCGCGAGGTGTTCGAAGAGCGCCGTCAACTGCTGCGGCAGCTCGCCACCGGTGTGGCCGGGGTGGGCTTGGCCTCTTGGGCCGCGCGCGATGCGCTGGCTCAAACCCAGGGGCCGGGCAAGCTCGCCCGACTAACCGGCATGAAGAGTGCAGTCGCCGGCGCCGTTGTGATGGACAAGCCCACCCGCTATCAGGACGTCACCAGCTACAACAACTACTACGAGTTCGGCACCGGCAAGGACGACCCCGCACGCGCCGCAGGGTCGCTCAAACCGCGTCCCTGGACCGTCAGTGTGGAAGGCGAGGTCGCCAAGCCCGGCACCTTTGACCTGGACGGCCTGCTCAAGCTCGGTGCCATGGAGGAGCGCATCTACCGGCTGCGCTGTGTAGAAGGCTGGTCGATGGTCATCCCTTGGCTGGGCTACTCGCTGGCCGAGCTGATCAGAAGGGTTGAGCCCAACAGCCGGGCCAAATATGTCGAATTCGTGACCCTGGCCGACAAGGCGCAGATGCCTGGCCTGCGCTCGGGCGTGCTGGACTGGCCTTATGTGGAAGGCCTGCGCATCGACGAGGCCATGCATCCCCTCGCGCTGCTGACATTCGGGCTGTATGGCGAGGTGCTGCCCAACCAGAACGGCGCGCCGGTGCGCCTGATCGTGCCGTGGAAGTACGGCTTCAAGTCGGCCAAATCGATCGTCAAAATTCGTTTCGTCGAGAAGCAGCCGGTCTCGAGTTGGATGAACGCCAATCCGCAGGAATACGGATTTTTCTCGAACGTGAATCCGCACGTTGATCACCCGCGCTGGAGCCAGGCCAGCGAGCGCCGCATCGGCGAGGGCGGTGTGTTCGCGAAGAAGCGCCCCACGCTCATGTTCAACGGCTATGAAGCGCAGGTGGCGCAGCTCTATGCCGGCATGGATCTGAGGAAGTTCTTCTGACGAGCGCCTCGTTTGTGATGAAGAAATTATTGCTGCATCGCGCGACCAAGCCAGTGCTGTTTGTGCTTGCGCTGGTGCCGCTCGCGTCGCTTGTCTATGGCGTCTGGTTCGACACGCTGGGCGCGAACCCGGCCGAGGCGCTGATCCGTACCTTAGGCGACTGGACCTTGCGCATGCTGTGCCTGACCCTGGCAGTGACGCCGCTGCGCCAATGGAGCGGCCAGCACGCCTTGGCGCGGTTTCGCCGCATGCTGGGGCTGTTCAGCTTTTTCTACGGTTTCATGCACTTGCTGAGCTACGCCTGGCTGGACATGAGTCTGGAGTTTGGGGATATTGCGCGAGACATTGTGAAACGGCCTTTCATCCTGGTGGGCTTCAGCGCCTTGGTCTTGATGTTGCCGCTGGCATTGACCTCGTTCAACCGCGCCATCAAGTGGCTGGGCGCCAAGCGCTGGCAGTGGCTGCATCGTCTTGTCTATGCCGTCGCCTTGCTCGGACTGCTGCACTTCTTCTGGATGCGCGCGGCCAAGAATAATTTTGCCGAAGTCGCTGTCTATGCCGCCGTGTTGGCAGTGCTGCTCGGATGGCGCGCTCTGAAGGCGTGGTGGAGTTGGCGCACGGCCAGGGGCAATGCCTACTCACGGGCGGTGCTGGGGTCCTGAATTGGCGTCCAATACGGGCATGGAATATTCGCACAGCGTTGATCGGCGCCTGACCGATCTGGAGATCAAGGCCAGCTTCAGCGAAGACTTGCTGGACCAGCTGAATCAGGTCATCGTTGACCAGCAGCGTCAGATCGACCTGTTGAAGCGCGAAATCGCTCGCCTCGGGCAGCAGAGCCTGTCAGCAGACGCGGGCGGCGTGCGCAGTCTGCGCGACGAACTGCCGCCGCACTACTGACGACAGGCGGAGCCGCAAAGCATCCGTTCGGGCGTCACTGACGGTCCAGCGTCTGCATCATGGTGTCGACGGTGCGCTGCACCAGCGCACGGTCTTCCAGCGCCGTCAACAGTCCGGCAGCGCGCAACTGCAGCAGGGCGCCGCGCGTGAGTGACAGTGGCTTGGCGCCTTGCTCGCCCGAGAAGACGAAGTAGTTGCGGCTGTCGCTGATCCAGGTGAGTTGGGACGTGGTCCATTCATCGTGCACGAACAAGTGGCACCAACTGCCCAGGCGAAGACCTGCAATCCAAATGTCCAGACTGGTCGGCTGGCCGGCGTCATCATGGGCGTCCAAGGGGACCGGAACCGTTGGTAGCGTCGCCCGATCAACCAGACCTTCATTCCAGGCCTTGCTCTCGGTTTGGTCCAAGACGTCCATGGACCCGTGCACGCTGGGCGTGGTGTCTTCTTCGGGCAAGGTGTCTGTCTCGACTTGTGGTGCCTGGGCCGCGGGCTTGGCTCGCAGCAGGCGTGAATGCCTGTCCATCAACTCGTCGAGCAGTGCGGTGCGACGTGCCTCGGGCCACTGGATCAGATCAAAGCCGAATTGAAGGCGTGCGGCCAGGGTGGGCAGCATCTGGCGCAGTTGCTCGTATTCCTCGGGGCGACGCAAGGGCTGCACGCTCCAAAGCAGATCGTCGACCAGATCGACCATGGGCGCCACTTCGGGCGCTTCGGGGCCAAAACGCACCATGGTCTCTGCCATGGCTTTCACCCAAGCGCCTTCCAAGAAAGCGCGCACGGTCGTGCTGACGACGGCCTGGGTCAATTGTTCGCGCACCTGCTGGCGCAGCATGTCTTGCCACTTTTCGCGTTGTTGCGCGCGTTCCAGGGCCTCGATGCTGATTTGGGTCTTGGCCACGGACTGACGTGCGGCGATGTCGATGTACTGCTGCGCTTCGTACAGGGCCTCCCAATAGAGTGTGGCAGTGGGATTCGGTGTCGCGATGATGCGTGCTACCAGGGCATCCACAAAGCTCAGGAATGCGCCCAGCCGGCCCGTGTCTGCCTGGCTGAACCCGGTGCTGTGCGACGCCACACAGTTGATGAATTGCCAGACGGGATGTTCCTGGTTGCTGAGCAGCTCCGCGTCTTGCAGGGCAACGCGCAACACGGACGGCTTGATCCGGTTCAGCAACTCGCGGACTTCAGGCAAAAGCACAGGGTCGTCAAGAACCTTGCCATACACGCGCGCAAGCAACTCGACCGCGTCTGCCGTGGATGATGCGGGTTCGATGCTCGCGCCAGCGCCGGAAACCAGATCTGGAGGGAATGCAGGACCTGTTGTCGAGCGAGCGGGCTGTGCCTGGTCAAAGTCGCCGGGAAGCTCCAGCGAGGCAATCAAGTCGGCCAGGCTGTGGCTTTGGGCGGGCGCCGATGGCGTGGCGTTGACGCTTTGCTGCGCTTGGCCCGCTTGCATCCGGCGCATCAACTTGTCCAGCGAATGTGATGCCTCTGGTGGTTCATCGACCAAGGTGTCGCCGATGGACGCGGGGCCCTGCGCCTGGCGCGGTTGATCCGCGGACTGGGGCCGTGCCAGCGGCGGCGGAAGATCAGCATCGTGCGCATATTTGCACAGCCGCACGTAAACCGGTGCAAGCGCTTCTGCCAGCGCCTGGCCGGCCACACGCAGCAGCGCAGCACGCGCGGCGGGCGCAAGGGTCAGTTCATGCAGGGCATGACACAGCAGGCGTGCGAACACGCCGGGGCGCAAAGGGTTGATATCGCGCTTGCGGTGCTCGTTGCCGCGCAATGCGTCAAATATGCGGCTCAACTGCGCCAACTCGACGGCCGAGTTTTCCTGGATCGCGTGCATGACGTTGGCGATGGCGACATCTTCAAGCGCCTGCTGCTCATCGATCAGACCCAGTTCGTCGATCATTTCGAGCGATGGCGCCTTGCTCGGACCCAGCGCGTCGGGTGCCTCGTTCAGCGCGGCGGGCAGCTCGGAATTCAGGTGGCGCTGCAAGGCATCGATAAAGGCGTGGCGATGGCGCCGCAGCGATTCGGCCAGGGTGAAGAAGAGACCCACCTCGGCGTCGCTCGGCTTCCTCTTGTGGTTTCCTGCCAGACGGGCAAGCGTGTTTTCAAAGACTTGAGTCGCCAGCAACGCAGCCTGGCTCAAAGTCTCGTCAATCAGGGCTCGGGGCGTAACGGTTGGCATGCTCAGTCTGGGTGACCACTGCGGCGATTATGGCGGTTGCGGCCTGAAAGCGGAAAAGGCTGCATTGCTGCAGCCTCTTCAAGGGGGAAGTCAGTGGGGGACAGCGCTATCGGCCACGCTGGGCGTGGCACGCAAGTGCCGTCCCGCCGTGACTTTACATGTCCATACCGCCCATGCCGCCCATGCCACCCATGCCGCCAGGCATGCCACCGCCAGCAGCTTCATCCTTGGGTGACTCGGCCACCATGGCCTCGGTGGTGAGCATCAGCGACGCGACCGAAGCGGCGTTCTGCAGGGCAGTGCGCGTTACCTTGGTCGGGTCCAAAATGCCCATTTCAATCATGTCGCCATAGGTGTCGTTGGCCGCGTTGAAACCATAGTTGCCCTTGCCGGCCAACACCGCATTCACCACCACCGAGGCTTCACCGCCGGCGTTATAGACGATCTCGCGCAAGGGCGCTTCGATGGCCTTGAGCACCAGCTTGATGCCGGCTTCCTGGTCAGCGTTGTCACCCTTGATGACACCCGCGGCTTGCTTGGCGCGCAGCAGGGCCACGCCACCACCGGCCACGATGCCTTCTTCAACGGCTGCGCGCGTGGCGTGCAGCGCGTCTTCGACGCGGGCCTTCTTCTCCTTCATTTCCACTTCGGTGGCGGCGCCGACCTTGATCAGCGCAACACCGCCGGCCAGCTTGGCCACGCGTTCTTGCAGCTTTTCGCGGTCGTAGTCGCTCGAGGCTTCTTCGATCTGGATGCGGATCTGCTTGACGCGGGCTTCGATGTCCGCAGCAGCACCGCTGCCATCGATGATGATGGTGTTTTCCTTGCCCACTTCGACGCGCTTGGCTTGGCCCAGATCGGCCAGCGTGACCTTCTCCAGCGTCAGGCCGACTTCCTCGGCGATGACCTTCCCGCCGGTCAGGATGGCGATGTCTTCCAGCATGGCCTTGCGGCGATCGCCGAAGCCAGGCGCCTTGACGGCCACCACCTTCAGGATGCCGCGGATGGTGTTGACCACCAGGGTTGCCAGCGCTTCGCCTTCAACTTCTTCGGCGACGATCAGCAGCGGGCGGCCCGACTTGGCCACTTGCTCCAGGGTGGGCAGCAGGTCGCGGATGTTGCTGATCTTCTTGTCGAACAGCAGCACGAACGGGTTGTCCAGCAGCGCGACTTGCTTGTCAGGATTGTTGATGAAGTAAGGCGACAGATAGCCGCGGTCGAACTGCATGCCTTCGACGACTTCGAGCTCGCTCTCGAGGCTCTTGCCGTCTTCAACGGTGATCACACCTTCTTTACCTACCTTGTCCATCGCGTCAGCGATGATCTTGCCAATGGTTTCGTCGCTGTTGGCCGAGATCGAGCCGACCTGAGCGATTTCCTTGGAGGTGGTGGTGGCCTTGGAAGCCTTCTTGAGCTGCTCAACCAGAGCAGTCACGGCCTTGTCGATGCCGCGCTTCAGATCCATCGGGTTCATGCCCGCGGCCACATACTTCATGCCTTCGTGCACGATGGCTTGAGCCAACACGGTAGCCGTCGTGGTGCCGTCACCGGCAATGTCGCTGGTCTTGGAAGCGACTTCCTTGACCATTTGCGCGCCCATGTTCTGGAGCTTGTCCTTCAGCTCGATTTCCTTGGCCACGGACACGCCGTCCTTGGTCACGGTGGGGGCGCCGTAAGAGCGCTCAAGCACCACGTTGCGGCCCTTGGGGCCCAGTGTCACCTTGACCGCGTTGGCCAGGATGTTCACGCCTTCGACCATGCGGGCACGTGCCTCGCCGCCGAATACTACGTCTTTAGCTGCCATGTTCAATTCTCCGAATTCAGTGGTTTTGGAACTACGCCCACCAACGCTCAATTGTTGAGGAAGAAGGCGTAGCGAGCGGCCGTCAGGCTAGGCGGACGGAGCACAGGAACCGCAACGTACTACCTGTACGTGAGGATTCCGAGCATCCGGCCAACAACGCATGGCGGCTGCGCAGTAGCCTTATTTCTCAACAACGGCGAAGAGGTCTTCTTCGCGCATTACCAGCAACTCATCGCCGTCAACCTTGACAGTCTGGCCGCTGTACTTGCCGAACAGAACGCGATCACCGACCTTGACATTCAGTGCGATCAGGTCGCCACGGTCGTTGCGCTTGCCCACGCCAACCGCCAGCACTTCGCCTTGGTCGGGCTTCTCGGCGGCTGCGTCGGGAATCACGATGCCGGAAGCGGTCTTGGTTTCTTGTTCCAGACGTTTGACGATCACGCGATCGTGCAAAGGACGAAGTTTCATTGCAGCTCCTAATTTGTTCAGTGTGTTTTGACAATGAGTCCAAAGAAAGTTGGTACTCATTTACATTTCGGAAACCAGTGGCAGATTGCCTACCAACAGTCGTTAGCACTCAAGCTTGTAGAGTGCTACCAATCAACATTATAGGGTCCCAAATCCCGATTTCAAGAGGTGATCCGGTGCGCATGGGGTGTTTCGGTAGGCAGGCGGGATTTGACTTGCCATTGATGACGGTCAACAGCTTGTGGCTCGGTGCCGGTTGCGTCTACGACCCAAATGAGAGATACTCTCATTCGCAATAATAGAATGCGGATCTGGAGATTCGCTTGCACCTGACACCATGTTGTTGAACGAATTGAGTGATGGCGCTCATGCCACCGTGAGCATGCTGGACGCCGGGTCGCCGGGGTCGGGCGAGGTCAGCCTGCGTCGCTTGAGTGAGCTGGGTTTCATCCCGGGCGAGCCGGTGCAACTGCTTCGCCGCGGGCCGGGTGGGCGTGAGCCGCTGGCCGTCTTGATTGGTGAAACGCTGTTCGCGCTGCGGCTGCTCGAGGCGCAATGCGTGCATGTGCATCCGGGCCTTGCCAGTGCTTGAATGACTTCGCCATGGTCGCCTCTGATCTCCCGCTGAATCAACGTGCGCATCTCTGGAGCGTAGCCCTGGTGGGTAATCCCAACTGCGGTAAGACGGCGCTGTTCAACTTGCTCACCGGGGCGCGCCAGAAGGTGGCCAATTACGCAGGGGTCACGGTCGAACGAAAGGCCGGACTGGCGCGCTTGCGCAATGGCCAGATGGTGTCGGTGATTGATCTGCCGGGCGCCTACAGTCTGACGCCTGCCACGCCCGACGAGCAAGTGACGCTGGAAGTGATCGAAGGTCGCCGCGTTGACGAGGCCGCGCCCGATGCCATTGTCGCCGTGGTCGACGCCACCAATCTGCGCATGAATCTGCGTCTGGTGCTCGAACTCAAGCGCCTCGGGCGTCCCATGTTGGTGGCATTGAACATGACCGACATGGCGCGTGCCAAGGGCTTGACGATAGACGTGCCGCGCCTGGCAGCGGAGTTGGGCTGCGCCGTGGTGGAGACGGTCGCCGTCAAGCATGACGGGCATGCCATGCTGCTGGCTCAATTGGAAGCACAGTTGGCGCTTGCGTCCAACGCGCCCGCCAGCGCGGCTTATGCGGTATCCGCGTCGCCCGCCGAGTTGCAGCAAGAGGTGCGTCGCATTCTGGCGGCTGCGGTCATCCAGCCGGCGCGCTTCCAGCGTTTTCACCACCGCATTGACGCGTGGGTCATGCATCCTGTCTGGGGATTGCTGATTCTGGCCGCGGTGCTGTTCCTGATCTTCCAGGCGGTTTTTTCCTGGGCGAATCTGCCCATGGAAATGATCAAGACAGGTGTCGGCGCGATTGCCAGCGCGCTGAATGCGGGTATGGACGCGGGCCCGCTGCGCAGCTTGTTGGTTGACGGCATGCTGGCCGGCGCGGGCGGTGTGCTGGTGTTCTTGCCGCAAATTCTGATTCTGTTCTTCTTCATACTGGTGCTGGAGGACTCCGGCTATCTGCCGCGCGCGGCCTTCTTGCTGGACAAGCTGATGGGCAAGGTCGGCTTGTCGGGGCGCGCCTTCATTCCCTTGCTGTCGAGCTTTGCGTGCGCCATTCCGGGCATCATGGCCACACGCACCATCGTCAATTGGCGCGACAGATTGGCCACCATCATGGTCGCGCCCTTGATGACTTGCTCGGCGCGTCTGCCGGTCTACGCTTTGTTGATAGGCGCCTTCGTGCCGGACCGCCGCGTGGGCCTGTTCAATCTGCGGGGACTCAGCCTGTTCGGCTTGTACGTCGCCGGCGTGGTGTCGGCCATGGGCGTGGCGTGGTTGTTCAAGCGCGTCTGGATGAAGAGCCGCTACCAGCCGCTGATGCTGGAGCTGCCACCCTATCGACTGCCGAGCTTGCGCAACCTGGCTCTGGGCCTGATCGAGCGCGCACGCATCTTCTTGCGTCGCGTGGGCGGCATCATTTTTTCGCTGATGGTGGTGCTGTGGTTTTTGTCGAGCTATCCGGCGCCGCCGGCGGGCGCGACCGGCCCGGCCATTCAATACAGCGCCGCGGGATGGCTGGGGCAAGCGCTGCAACCGCTCTTCGCCCCCCTGGGTTTCAACTGGCAGATTTCGATTGCGCTGGTGCCAGGTCTTGCCGCACGTGAAGTCGTGGTCGGCGCCTTGGGCACCGTTTATTCCTTGTCGTCGGCAGGCGGCACGGATGTCGCCGAAACCTTGACGCCGATGCTGGCTCAGAGCTGGTCGCTTGCGACTGCCTATGCGCTGCTGGCCTGGTTTGTGTTTGCGCCTCAATGCATCTCGACGCTGGCCGTGGTCAGGCGCGAAACCAATTCATGGCGCTACCCGCTGCTGATGGCCGCCTATTTGTTCCTGCTGGCCTATGTGGCAGCCTTCGCCACCTACCGCGTGACCTTATGGCTTGGAGGCTAGCATGATGACGCTGCAAACACTGATTGTGATGACGCTGGTATCGATGTGCAGCGGCTATGCGGTCTGGACGTTGATGCCATCAATCGCGCGTCGCACGGTGGCAGGCTGGCTGCTGCGCCAGAAGCTGCCGCGCCGCCTTGCCGCGCCGCTGGCCAAAGCGGCGGCGGCACCAGGGGCGTCTTGCGGCTGCAGCGGCTGCGACCGCGCAGCGCCCGCTGTGATGACCCAGGCCGTGCATCCGGTGCAGATCCACCGCCGCATCAAATCCTGAATCGCCTACGCACGGCCAGCGCCACCACCCCGCGATTGCTGGTGCCTACCCCTTCAGTCCGAGCTTGCGCCAACCTTCAGTGCCGAGCTTTTCGAGCGTGGCGATATTGGCTTCAAAAATTGCGTCCGTGTCACTCATCGTGGCGACGGCGCCTTCGATGCTGGACTCGCGCAGCAGATGCAGCGTGGGGTAGGGTGAGCGGTTGCTGTAGTTGGTGATGTCGTCGGGGGCGCTGCCTTCGAATCGGTAGTCGGGATGGAAACTCGCCACCTGCAGATCGCCTTGCATTTCCAGCATTTCCAGTGTGGCGTCGGCGGCCTCCAGAAAGTCATTGAAGTCCAGAAAATCGGTCAGCACCTTCGGATGGATGAGCAGCGTGGTTTCCACCTTGTCGGGCGCAGCAGCCTGCAAGAACAGCAGCTCGTTGGCCAGGGTCTGAAGCAACGCGTCCACGTCGGTGGCGTCGCTCACCACATAGCGCACCCTGTTGTTGACGTGCACCGATTTTGCGAACGGACACAGGTTCAGACCGATCACGGCCCGCTCGATCCAGAGGCGGGTGTCGTCTATAACTTGTTGGTGATCCATGGCGCTTGCGCTGGTTGACGGGGCACCATTATCGAGCCCCGCGGTTCAGCGCATCAGGAAGCCAGACCCCTGATCGCCTTGTGCGCAGCGGCGACCGCCTGATCGACGATTTGCTGCTTCCACTGCGGTGTGTCGGTGTAGAAGGCGTCACGCACCTGGCGCTTCAGGAGCGCTCGCGTGGCAGCTTCCAACTCGGGGTGGTTTTCCATCCACTGGTCGCAACGCAAGGCGTCTATCACCTGAGAAACAGGCAAGGTTCCGTATTCGATCGCGATGCCGGTGAACTCGGCCTGCGGGCATTCTTCATAGGCAGCCGCCCACATCAGCCCGGTCAGTGGGGCCGAAGTCGAGCTGCCGTCGTAGGTCGAGGTCACTTCGGGGCCCCACCAAGCACGGGCACGCGCCACGGCAATGGTTTCGTTGCGTCCTGCAAAGATCAGTTCGCCGTGACCATTGGGGCCGAGCCCGGTGTGCAGGTCCATCCAGGCCAGCTTGTCGGCAAGCCTGCCGTGCTCTTGCAGCACATGGCGCAGCGTGACATGACTCCAGGTCGGGTTGCGCCCGCCGTAGAACAGACCTTCGGGGAAGTCGTACTGACCGCCCGAGATCGCCGTCTGCAAGCCAAACGCGCCATGCTTGGCTGCATAGGTTTGCAGCACCGCCTCGTTCTCGGCGCTGGGTGGCCATCGGCTCGGCACCACGGCGGCGGCCAACTCGGCATAGCCCTCATTGGCAGGCAGCGCGCGGCTGAAATCGTGGAAGTTCCGGTTCAGATCGACGTTCTCCTGCGTGACACGGCGCCACCAGGAAAAACCATAAGGGTTGAGCGCGTGGATTTGGAGCACGGCCACGCCCGCGGCCTTTGCGGCGGCACGCCAGGCAGCGTCTTGCAGCAACGCGATCTGCACGCCCGAGCCGCAAAAACCTTCGACGCCATGGCAGGCGCTGCTGATGATTAGCAAGGCTTTGGCATGCACCGGGCCGTCGCGCACCACGTCCATCGCGAGCTGTTCGCCGTTCTGTCCCAGCAAGGGGTGCACATGGCTTTGCACGTCCAGATCTGCCGCGTCGGCCGCCGCCAGGAACTTGGCCCTGGCTTCAGCGTAGCTTTGCGAAAACGCTGGCCCAGCTTGGCTGTCCATGATGCTATTTCTGCGGCGCGGCCAGCCACGCTTCAGCCAGGCGCACCCATAGCGAGCCGCCCAGCGGAATCAAGTCGTCATTGAAATCGTAGCTCGGGTTGTGCAGCATGCAAGGACCCATGCCGTGGCCGCCGTCGCGGTGCGATCCGTCACCGTTGCCGATGAGGAAATAGCAGCCCGGCTTTTCGAGCAGGTAGAAGCTGAAATCCTCGGCGCCCATGGTCGGCTCGAACTCGTGCACCTTGTCGGCGCCGACCATCGCGACGAGTTGTTCGCGCACGAACTCGGTCTGCGCCGGGTGGTTGGTGGTGGGCGGATAGTTGCGTGTGAATTCGAACTTGCAGGTGGTTTCGAACGCGGCGCAGGTGTTCTCGGCGATGGCCTGCATGCGGCGCTCGATCAGGTCCAGTGCCTCCAGCGAGAAGGTGCGCACCGTGCCGCGGATTTCGCAGCTGTCGGGGATCACATTGATGGCTTCTCCCGTGTGAATCATCGTCACCGAAATCACGCCCGCCTCGATGGGGCGCATATTGCGCGTGATGATGGTCTGGAAAGCCTGCACCATCTGGCATGCCACCGGCACCGGATCTACGCCGTTGTGCGGCATGGCGGCATGCGCACCCTTGCCGAAGATCGTGATCCTGAACTCGTTGCTCGACGCGAACACCGGGCCCGACTTGAGCGCAAATTCTCCGGCGGCCATGCCCGGCCAGTTGTGTGCGCCAAATATCGCTTCCATCGGAAAAAGCGTGAACAGGCCGTCCTTCATCATCTCGCGCGCGCCGCCGCCGCCTTCTTCCGCAGGCTGAAACACGAGGTAGACCGTGCCGTCGAAGTTGCGGTGCTTGGACAAATGCTTGGCCGCTGCGAGCAGCATCGCGGTGTGGCCATCGTGACCGCAGGCGTGCATCTTGCCCGGGTGCCGGCTGGCATGTTCAAACTGGTTGTGCTCGGTCATCGGCAGCGCGTCGATGTCGGCGCGCAGGCCCACCGCGCGGCTGCTGTTGCCGTTCTTCACGATGCCCACCACGCCTGTCTTGCCCAGACCCCGATGCACCGGAATGCCCCAATCGGTGAGCGCCTTGGCGATCACGTCGGCGGTGCGCTCTTCGGTGAAACACAGCTCGGGATGCGCGTGCAGGTCGCGGCGCAGGGTCTGGATGCTAGCGGCATCCGAAACAATTGAGTCGATCAACTTCATGGCGGACACTCCAAGCGGAGCGCGCCTGAACCACCAGCGGTAGGCGCGCTTGATTTTCAGTTTACTCTGCGACTTCTGTTGGCCCCAAGGCGATCGGGGTCTTGCGACTTCAGCGTTTCACACGCCCGTCGCCGGTCAACATCGAAAGCTCGACGAAGTTGGAGCCCACATGCTTGCGCGGGCCGAACCTTACCTCGAAACCACCGAGGTCGAAGTTCTGCAAGGTCTCCAGCGAAGCGACCAGACCCTCCCTGCTCAAACGGCCCATGCGGCGCAAGCCCTCGCTGAAAACCCTGGCGGCGACGAACCCTTCCAGTGCGGTGTAGTTGGGTAACTGGCGCCCTGCGGCGCGTGCAAGCGCCGACTGGTAGTCGGCAACCACGCCGGTGGCCACGCCAAAGGGACTTGGCATGACCTGGCTGACCACCACGCCGAGCGCCTCTTTGCCCAACTCGTCCGACAAGGCTTGCGTGCCCACGAAGGACACGTTGTAAATGAGGCCACCATAGCCCGCCTTGCGCGCCGCGCGGATGAAGGCGGCACAGCTCGTGTAGGCGCTCACCAGCACAATGGCTTGCGGCATGCCGGGCAGCAGGTCTTTGACGGCCTGGGCCACGTCGGTGCTGTTGCGCTCGACCGTCGATGTCGCCAGCGGCACCAGCGCCAGCGGCTTGAGCGCGCGCAACACGCCGTCCAGTCCGGCGCGGCCGTAGCTGTCGTTCTGGTGGAACACCGAGATCTTGTTCAAACCCAGTTGCGTCAGCTGCCTGACGATCAGCGCAGTCTCTTCGAAGTACGAGGCTCGCACGTGAAACACCCAGCGGCTGAACGGATCGCGCAGCGCCTCGGCCCCGGTGAAGGGCGCGAAGAATGGCATCCTGTGCCGGTTCACCAAGGGCAGTGCCGCCAGCGAGGTCGGTGTGCCCACATAACCGAACAAGGCAAACACGTCGTCGGCGATGAATTTCTCGGTATTGACCCTGCAGCGTTCGGGCTCGTAGCCGTCGTCGAGGCTGATGAGTTCGATGGGCATGCCGTTGATCCCGCCGGCGAGATTGACGGCGTCGAACACAAGTCGGGCGCCGGCCTGCATTTGCAGACCCAATTGCGCCGCGGGCCCGGTCAACGGGGCCGACTGACCCAACACGATGCGGCCGCGATTCTCGGCACGCAACCAGCTCGGTGCCGCGATGGCGGCCAATCCGGTGAGGCAGTGACGTCGTTGCAAGGAAAGTCTCCTGGTCCAAGGGTGGCAAAGGGCTCAAGCCTATCCTGAGTTGAGCGGGCATGTTGTTACGAACGCTACCGGTCGTCACGCCAGACTGGAAAGGATGTCGCGCTCTGTGCAATAGTGCGCGCATGAACACTGCTCCGAACGCCATCTCCTCGCAGCAAACGCCCATCCGCACCGTTCACGGCGCCTGCCCGCACGATTGCCCCGACACCTGCGCCATGCTTGTCTCGGTGCAGGACGGGCGCGTCGTCAAGCTGCAAGGCGCCCCCGACCACGCCACCACGCATGGCGCGCTGTGCACCAAGGTCTCGCGCTACGCCGAGCGCAGCTACCACCCGGAACGCGTGCTCACGCCACTCAAGCGGGTCGGACCCAAGGGCAAGGGTCAGTTCTTGCCTGTGAGCTGGGACGAAGCGCTCGCCGACATCGCCCACCGCCTGACGCTGATCGCGGCGCGCGACCCGCTGGCCATCGTCCCCTACAGCTACGCCGGCACGATGGGCTTGCTGCAGGGCGAGTCGATGGCGGCGCGGTTCTTCAACAAGTTGGGGGCCTCCCGACTGGCGCGCACGATCTGCTCGACGGCGGGCGGCGCGGCGCTGGCCGCCACCTACGGCCACAAAGTCGGCATGCGTGTCGAGCAATTTGCCCGGAGCAAACTGATCCTGATCTGGGGCAGCAACTCGATTGCCTCGAACCTGCATTTCTGGACCTTTGCGCAGCAGGCCAAACGCGAGGGCGCCAAGCTCATCTGCATCGACCCGCGCAAGACCGAGACGGCCGAGAAGTGCCACCAGCACATCGCCCTGCTGCCCGGCACCGACGGCGCGCTGGCGCTGGGGCTGATGCACGAGCTGATCGTCAACGATTGGCTGGATCAGGACTACATCGATGACTATCTCGACGGCTGGCCCGCCCTGCGCGAACGCGCGCTGCAATGGCCACCCGAGCGCGTGGCCGAAGTCTGCGGCATCAGCGCCGACGAAGTGCGTCAACTGGCGCGCGACTATGGCACCTTGAGTCCGGCAGCCATCCGCCTGAACTACGGCATGCAGCGCGTCCATGGCGGCGGCAATGCGGTGCGGCTGGTGGCCTTGCTGCCCTGCCTGACCGGGGCCTGGCGGCGCTCCGCGGGCGGCATGTTGCTGTCGAGCTCTGGCCACTTCGTGCCGTTCAAGAACACGGACGCGCTCGAACGCCCCGACTTGCTTGGCCGGCGCGAGCCGCGCACCATCAATATGGTCACGATAGGCGACGATCTATTGCGCGAAAGCTCGATCGAGTTCGGCCCGAAAATCGCCGCGCTGATCGTCTACAACAGCAATCCGGTCGCGGTGGCGCCCGATTCGAGCAAGGTCGCCGCGGGCTTTGCGCGTGAAGACCTGTTCACCGTCGTGCTCGAGCATTTTCTGACCGACACCGCCGACCATGCCGACTATGTGTTGCCGGCCACCACCCAGCTCGAACATCTGGACGTGCACACCAGCTACGGCCACACCTCGGTGCTGATCAACGAGCCTGCCATCGCGCCCTTGGGCGAGGCCAAACCGAACACGCAGATCTTTCGCGAGCTGGCCGCACGCATGGGTTTTCTCGAGCCCTGCTTTGGTGATTCCGACGAGACGCTGGCACGCCAGGCTTTGCACGAAAGCTTGAGCTTTGACGCCTTGCGCGCCAAAGGCTGGCTGCAACTGCCACTGGCCGACGCGCCGTTTGCGCAAGGCGGTTTCCCCACGCCCAATGGCCGTGCGCAGGCCGATGTGCCGGGCCTGGGCGTGCCCGACCATGTGCCCAATTACGAGAGCGCGGCTGCGTCGCCGCAACTGGCCCGGACCTATCCGCTGGCGATGATTTCGCCGCCGGCGCGCAACTTCCTGAATTCGAGCTTCGTCAACGTGAAGAGCCTGCGCGACATCGAGGGCGAGCCGCTGTTGGAGATGCATGCGGTCGATGCCGCGGCGCGCGGCATTCAAAGCGGGCAGATGGTGCGCGTGTTCAACCAGCGCGGCGTCTATCGCTGCCGAGTCGCGGTGAGCCCGCGCGCGCGGCCCGGCGTGGTCAACGGCCTGGGCGTGTGGTGGCGCAAGCTGGGACCGGACGGCACCAACGTCAACGAGTTGACGCACCAGCGGCTCACCGACCTGGGCGACGGACCTTGCTTCTATGATTGCCTGGTCGAAGTGCAGGCCAGTGCGACGGCATGAGGCGAGGGACGACACTGATGATCGGTCTTGGTGTGTCCGCCCTGTTGGCGGCTGGCGTTGTCTGCCTGACCAGCGGCTGTGCCGATGTCGGCTATCTGGCACAGTCGGTGGAGGGACACTTGAAGATACTCGGCGCGGCCAAGCCGGTGCAAAGCTGGATCGCCGACGACCGCCAGCCCGAGGCGCTGCGCGAGCGCCTGGTCTTGAGTCAGCAGATGCGCGACTTCGCCGTGCGCACGCTGCACTTGCCCGACAACCGCAGCTACCGGGCCTATGCCGATCTGCACAGGCCGTATGCCGTGTGGAATGTGGTGGCCGCGCCCGAGCTGAGCCTGAAGCTCAAGACCTGGTGCTTTCCGGTGATGGGCTGCGTGGGCTACCGCGGCTATTTTCAGCAGCAGCAGGCCGATGCGTTTGCGCAATCGCTGCAGGGGCCGGGTGTCGAGGTCGCCGTCTATGGTGTGCCCGCCTATTCGACCCTCGGCTGGTCTGAATGGCTGGGTGGCGACCCGCTCTTGAGCAGCTTCATCGGCTATCCGCAAGGGGAGCTTGCGCGCATGATTTTTCACGAGCTGGCGCACCAGGTCGCTTATGCGAACGACGACACCATGTTCAACGAATCGTTTGCCACCAGCGTCGAGCGCCTGGGCGCCAAAGCCTGGCTCGATGCCCAAGCCACGCCGCAAGCGAGAGACGAATTTGCCAAGTTGGAGCAGCGCCGCGCCGCGTTCCGACACCTGACCCGGCGTTATCGCGAGCAGCTCGACGCCTTGTACCGAAGCAGCGCCAGCATCGACGCAAAGCGCCGCGCCAAGGCCGCGCTGATCGCTGCGCTGAAGGCCGACTATGCCGACCTCAAGTCGCGGGCCTGGGGCGGCTTTGGGGGCTATGACGCGTGGATGTCGCATGTCAACAATGCCTCTTTGGGCATGCTGGCGGCCTATGATGAATTGACACCACAGTTCGATGCCTTGTTCGAACGCGAAGGCCGCGACTACGAGCGCTTCTACTCCGCAGTGCGCGTGCTCAGCCGCTTGCCCAAAGACGAACGCCGCGCCCGACTCGCCACCCCGACGCCGCAGCTCGCCCTGGAGAAACACTGATGTCGGACATCAAAATTCATAGAAGCCACCAGCTCGGGATTGAACGTGCACGCGAGGTGGCCCGTGCCTGGGCAAGAAAAGTCGAGCGCAAGTTCGACATGGAATGCACGGTGCGCGACGGTGAGACCAGCGACACGATCGAGTTTGTCCGCTCGGGTGTGAGGGGCCAGATGATTGTGGCCGCCGACCATTTCGACTTGAGCGCCCGCCTGGGTGTGCTGCTGGGCGCGTTCAGCGGCGCGATAGAAGGAGAGATCCGCAAGGAGCTCGATGCCTTGCTGGCACCTGAGCTCAAGCCAAAGACCGTGGCGACCAACAAGAAGGGCGCTTGAGCACTGGCCTTGGCGGCGTCAGCGCGTCGGCGACGACGCGCTCACCGAAGCGCCTCGATCAGGGCGATGTATTCCTGCATCGCCGTTTCCGATGTCTTGCCCTTGATCTCGTTCCAGGCGTCGTATTTGGCGCGGCCCACCATGTCGCTGAAGCCGGGCTGCGCGCCTCGGGCGTCGCCGCTGCTGCCTTGCTTGTACAAAGCGTACAGCTTGAGCAGCGTCATGTTGTCGGGGCGCTCGGTCAGGTCTTTCGAGCCGGCCACAGCGGCGTCGAATTGTTCTTTCAGTCTCATCACTTTTCCTTGCATGCGGGGTGGCCCGGCAGTCTTTCGAATCGGAGCCAATGATACCCAGCATCGTCGACGCCAAAGCAGCCACGCACCGGCAAGGCAGGCGATGGCTGTCGGCAGCGTGGTTGCTGGCCTGCAAGCTGCCGAGGGGGTTGAGACGCTGCAAGATGCGTCTGGAGGCCGGCGTGCTCCAATCCCCCCATGCAAACCGAACACTTCATCCCCGGCAAAGACCGCTCGCTCGAAGCGACCATCCAGACCCTGCAGGCCAAGCTGGCCCAGCGCGGCTTCACGCTGGTCGAGTCGTCGTGGCTCAACGAGGTCGAAGGCATCTGGTCGGTGCATATGCGCGACCAGGAATGCGCCATGCTCTTTTCCAACGGCAAGGGCGCGACCGAGCTGGCCGCGCGTGCCAGTGCGCTGGGCGAATTTGTCGAGCGCCTGGGCACGCATTACTTCTGGACGCACTTCTACTTGGGCGCGACGCGCGCCAACAAGCCCTTTGTCCATTACCCGCAAGAGCGCTGGTTTGCGCACACCGCGGACGGCAGCTGGCCGCAAGCGCTGCTCACGCCCGAACTGCATGCCTTCTACAACCCCGAGGGCGAGATCAGCTCCGAAGTGCTGGTCGATCTGAATTCGGGCCATGTGGTGCGTGGTATCTGCGCCTTGCCCTACACGCGCCTGAGCGACGGCGCCAGCGTCTATTTTCCGGTCAACATCATCGGCAATCTCTACGTCAGCAATGGCATGGCCGCCGGCAACACGATGCTGGAGGCGCGCACCCAGGCCTTGTCGGAGATCTTCGAACGCCAGGTCAAGTACCGCATCATCAGCGAAGGGCTGTGCCTGCCCGAGGTGCCCGATGCGGTGATCCAGCGCTTCCCGCATATCGCCAAGAGCATCCAGGCACTGCGCGACGCGGGCTTCGGCATCCTCGTGCGAGACGCTTCGCTTGGTGGCAAATATCCGGTCATGAACGTCACGCTGCTGCACCCCAAGGACCAGGGCGTATTCGCCAGTTTCGGTGCACACCCGCGTTTCGAGATTGCGCTCGAGCGCGCCATGACCGAACTGCTGCAGGGGCGCGCGCTCGACACGCTGGAAGGCTTTCCAGAACCCGGTTTCGACATGGACGAAATCAACGCGGTGGCGAACCTGGAAATCCATTTCGTCGATTCCAGCGGCGTGGTCAGCTGGGGCTTCCTGAGCGAAGCGCTCGACTGTGAATTCGTCGACTGGAACTTCAGCGCCAGCACGGCCGACGACTATGCCTGGCTGGTGGCCGCCATCCACGCCGAAGGCAAGGAAATCTATGTGGCCGACTTCGAGGAACAAGGCGCTTACAGCTGCCGCATCCTGGTGCCGGGCTTCTCTGAAATCTATCCGGTCGAAGACCTGGAATGGGAGAACAACTCGATCGGCAACCAGTTGCGACCGGCCCTCGTCAAGCTCGACACTTTGAGCGACGGCGAATGCGCCGCCTTGCTGGTCGAGTTGCAAAGCATGGATTTGAGCGACGAACGCCCGATCTGGGAAATCCTCGGCCTTGCCGTGCCGCTCGGCACGCCGTGGAAGCAGCTGCGCGTGGGTGAGCTCAAGACGCTGCTGGCGCTGGCCATCGGCGACGAAGCCGCCGTGCGTGAAGGCTGCGACTGGATCCACCACTTCAAGGACATGGACGCGCCACGCCGCCTTGTCTACCGCTGCATCGAGAGCCTGCTGGGCCTGCCCGACCGCGCGCCGTACGAGCACTCACTCGCGCTGCTGTATGGCGAGGCGACGCTGCACCAAGCGACTGCATTGCTCGACCGCAGCGAGCGTTTCTTCGGCTTGCCGACTCTTGGCGAGGACATGCAGGGCAGTGCCCTGCATCAGAGTCTGCTGAAGGCTTACGACAAGTTGTTCGCGTGAACTATTGATCTTTTCATAAATCACGACACTCTTCTGCCGAGGCCACCTTTCAGTCACCTGGTTCCTGGTGCGCGCACGATGCCAAGAAGGCTGGGCAAGTAACTGCGTTCGTGTCCCCCGCCCTACGGGCTCCTCCTTTACCTCACTACGTCACTTACCCAGTCTTCTTGGCGCAGCGGTATCGGTATTTCGGCGCGCATACCGACCGCTTTGCCAACGCGCAGGATGGGGTGCTCTGCGCAGCGAAATAAAGGGGGAGCCCGCAGGGCGGAGGACATTCGCGGAGCAGAGTGCCGCATCCTCCTGCCCACCAACAACCTTGTCATGAATTTTGGAATTCTCAATGACAACGTGTCTTTGAGGCCCATGCGCGGCATGGCGGGCAGCTCAGCCACGAGCTGAGGCTTGCGCTATCGGACATTCGGGTCGAGCACGACAACTGAAAAAATCCTGATCGGTACAACGGCGCACCGCCTCACAGATCGACGTGCGCGGAGATGCGATAGTCATTCTTGCCGGAGTGCTTGGCCTCGTACAAGGCCAGATCAGCACACTTCATCAGGGTCTTGACGTCCTGACCATGTGTGGGATAGAGGCTGACGCCGACACTGGCGGAGATTTCTACGCTGTTGCCCTGAATGCGATAGGGCAGTGACACTGCCAGTACCAGCTTCGAGACGAGCTTGGCGACGTCGTCGCCCTCGCTCAATTCGGCCAACGCGATCACAAACTCATCGCCACCCAAGCGCGCCACCGTGTCCATCTTGCGTACGGTTCCGACCAGGCGATCGGCGACCATGCGCAGCAGGGCGTCGCCCACATCGTGGCCAAAGTTGTCATTGACTTGCTTGAATCCGTCCAGGTCAAGATACAACACCGCCATCGTGCCCGAATGCCGGCTGGCATGCGCAAGTGCCAGCGAAAGTCTGTCCATGAGAAGTCGTCGGTTGGGCAGTCCGGTCAGCGTGTCATGCAGCGCCAACGACGCCAGCGCGCGGTTATGGTGTTCAAGCTGCTTGTACAAGAGGCGCACCTCCAGCATGTTGTGAATGCGCATCTTGACTTCGGACAGATCGAACGGTTTGGTGACGAAGTCCTTGGCGCCGCAGGCCAGCGCCCGCAGCTTTTCGGACGGCTGAGCCGTGATCACGAGGACCGGAAGATAGGCGTCGGTCGGGATTTCCTTCAAGCCCGCCATCACCTGGAATCCATCCATGCCCGGCATTTGCAGATCCAGCAGAATCAGATCGTAATTGTTGGCGCGATGCAGCGCGCAGACTGCCTGCGGATCCATGGTTGCCGTCAAGCGTTGGTAACCGGCTTGACGCAGCATCTGCTCCAGCAGCTGCACATTGGCCGGCTCATCATCGACGATCAGAATCTGTGCATCAAGTATGTTGTCAGCACATGCTTTGGCTGGGCTCATGGAATTGCACTCGGCGAGTTGCCAGCTTTGAGCAAGGCCGGTTGGCGGCGCGTTTCGGCGATTGCGTGTTCAGGCGGGGAACGAGTGGCTGGAATTGCTCTTGTCGACATGGGTGACTTTCGCTGAAAACCAAGAACTGACCGTCGAAGGATGGGCACTGCTGGGTCCGCAACGGAAGACTTCGGTGCCCGCCGCCCGGTCTTCATGGCTTTCCTCGGAAGGACCGTCCGAATTTTCAGCGCCAGTTCAAGAGGCGTCTGTGCGATGCCAGACATAGGGCGCTCAGGATCAGCCGCATGGGAGGGCGTCGTATCGCCCGGGCTCGGTCCAGCTCGACGCGCCGCGCTCCTTGGCTGCGCGGCGCGCTTGACCTTCGCAGCGTGGCGGGTGGCGCTGGCAGCGCTGCCGATCAGGCCGGCCGGCGAGGTGGAATCGAGTAGGTGCCGACCACATGCGCCACCGGTTCTGCACTGCCTTGCGAATACAGCGACACCTCGCCCACGGCCAAGGTTCTGCCGATTTTCATGAACTTGCAGACACCCACAATGCGCTTGTCCGCCGCCGGCTTGCGCAGAAAGTTGATCGTGAAGCTGGTGGTGACAGCCAGCGGCACGATACCGATCTCACCGAGCAGGGCCACGTACAGCGCCACATCGGCCACAGCCATCAGCACCGGGCCCGCGACGGTGCCGCCCGGTCTCAATTCATCCGGACCGATTTCATGCGTGACGGTAGCGCCGCGCTTGCCGACCGCCTCGACCGTGCACTTGGTTTGCGGAAATTCACGCGCGATGAACGCGACAACTTCTTCCTTGGTGGCCACGATGGTGCTCCGTGAAAACTGCGTGGGTGGATGCTGCAATGCGCTTGCCCGACACAGGCAGTCTTCGCGATTGCCGCGCCGCCCGCAAGCGGGCAATCCCTCCCTGCGGCATCGAACCCGCCATGGCGCTGGCGCCGCGTCGCCAACCGGCGGGTCAGAAGAGACCCAACCAGGCACTGCGGGTGATGGACGTCGCCATCATGTATGCCAGCAGCAGCAGGGCAGTCAGATAGCCCAGCACGTGGAACTTGCCCTTGTCCATGGCCACATGGGCGCATTCGGTGTAGACCAGCAAGGCCAGCAGCTTGGCCATCAGCCAGCCATCGCGAAGCGGGTTGTAATGGCGCAGCACCCACAGGCTCAGGCCGGTCACGCTCAACAGCACGGCCACGCTGAACACCAGCACGCCCAGCCGGCTGTCCTTGGGCCAGGTCGCGTCGAACTGGAAGGCCAAGCCCCGCACCAGAAAGAGCGCCACGGCGCACCACGCCAACAAGGCGTGTATCTGGCTCATTTGCATATCGTACGAATACATGCTGGACGCCTCCTGCGCAGCGCTGAGCTTGGCCGCAGCGCCGGGCGCTGTCAAGACTGGCGGGCGCTCAGCGTGAGCCCGCAGCAATGGCGCCAGCCTCGCTATTTCGGCAGCGCAGACAGCACATCGGCCAGCAATTTGCATGCGCTGAATTGATTCGACTTGAAGGTCCATCCCAGGCGCACCACGACCGCGTCTCTGGAGGGGACAACCGCCACCATCTGACCCCAGTGGCCGTCCATCACCACCGTATCGGCGGGCACGCCGGCAGCGGACTTGCAAAGGCCCGCTTGCGGGTCGCCGTAACGCCAGCTCATTGCGCCGTAGCCCTGGCCTTCACCGCTGGGAGTGGCCGCTGTGCTGGCGCGTTGCAGCCAACCCGCGGCAAGCACCTGCCGGTCGCCCCACTTGCCGTCCTGAAGCATCAACTGCCCGAGGCGCGCCCAATCGCCAACGCTGGCCCACAAATAGGACGACCCGACCCAGTTGCCGCTGCGGTCGGTTTCGAGCACCGCGGACTTCGCGCCGATCGGGTCGAACAAGGCCTTCCTGGGGTAGTCCCAATACTCGTCATCGGAGGCAAAGCGGCCGCGCGCCACCGCGGCCAGAAGATTGGCCGTTGCGCTCAGGTAGCGCCAGCGCGTGCCCGGCGCCACCTCGGCAGCATGGCCGGCAGCCCAGGCCGCCATGTCGGCTTCGGCCCATAACATGTGTGGCACCGAACCCCAGGGTTGATAGTCCTCGGTGCTGGCCAGTCCATCGCGCATGTACAGCAAGTCCGATACCTTGATGGACTTGCGTGCGTCCTTGCGCCAGGCCGCCACCCACGCTGGCGCGCGTCCGGCTGCAAACGCGTCGACCACCCTCGCGTCGAGCGGCAGCCCCCTGTCTGCGGCGAGCTGATGCGTCAGCATGCCGGTGATGGTCTTGGTCATCGACCAGCCGTGCAAGCCGGTTCCCGCGGCGAAGCCGGGGGCGTCGCGCAACACCAGCATGCGGCCATGCTGCACCACCGCCAGGCCGCGCGCGTTCGCGGCCAGCGCATCGCCGGCCCCGACGAAGGCGTCTGCAACGACCTGCTGCAGCCGAGCGGCGTCGATCGCGCCATCCCATTGCGCAACCGGCAAGGCCGCGTCACCGACGGGCCAGAGCTGGCCGAGATCTGCGGCAGGCACATAGGCTCTTGCCGAGGGGTCGGGCGCCAAGTCGAGCACGCAACCGCGATGACTGATCAACGCCGCTCGGCGCGATATCACACCGGCAAACCGGGCTGTGACGCTGTGCTGGACGGCGTCGATCGACACCGTGATCAGCGACAGCACGGGGCTGGCGGGCAACACGTCCTGGCGCAACAGGTCCTGGGTCGGCCGACCCGCGACAAAGGCGGCCGAGCAGATGCCCTTGGCCGCCATGCCGGCTGCATTCTGTGGAATGCCGAGATACGCCAACGCGCCGAAGGCAAGCACCAGCAAGCCGGCCAGCCCCGCGCACGACCAGAGCAGGGCGCGCTTGAAACCGCGAACGCCTTGCCTCATGAGCACCACCCTGGGTTCATGTCTTCAACCATCACGTTCTCCAATGCCTGACGGATTGCGCACACCAAGCAAATGTAGCGGGCGTGGCAAACCGTGCACCGCTTGTTGCCGGCCCGACACAAGCGGATACCGATGGCCGGTCAGGCGTGCGCGCGAACCGCTAAGCTTCAGGTCTGGCATGTGCCATGAGACGCTATCGGCAGCCGAGGAGGCATCACCATGACTCAAGCAATGCAAGCCCTGGTAGTCGCGATGCTGCTGGCCGCCTTGGTCGGATGCGCGTCGACACCTCCGGCGCAATCGCAGCTGGATGCCCAGCGCCAGTCCAAGTTCGACAAGGAACTCGACAGCTGGCACGGCGCAACCGTCAAGGAACTGGTTGCCAAACTGGGCCAGCCCACCTCGACCTCGCGCCAATCCGACGGCACATTGGTCTACGTTTACGCCAAGTCGGCCAAGTTGAGCGGCCCCGCCGGCCCCAGCACCTTTTCATGCGTGGTGCGATACACGGTCAATGCCGGTTCGGGCCGCGTCGTTGGTCATCGCATCGAAGGCTGTTAGGCGCGAGAACCGTGGCGCCGGCGCGCTCCGACATTCCTGTTGTCAGACCCGCAGTGCGGGTGTAGATTTTGCACGGCGCTGCGGCCAAGCCAAGGCAAGTGCAGAACGATCCAGCAGCGTCATCGCCATCGCGGAGCATGGCGGCAAGTCGTCTTTCCGCCGCGTTCCGCCAGGCTCGGTTCCTTAACGTAATTGGGGGATTTATGGCCAGGAAAACAGTCGAAATGTCGAAGTCGGCGAAGGCATCCGAAAAGCCGGTGGAACGACAGGTCAGGATCTGCTTCGAGCGCATCATCCCGGACGATCTCGATCCGGAACGCCATGTGCGGCGCGAGATGCGACGCCAGATGGTCGAGGCGGCCGGCGGCAGCGCCAAGCTCAAGGCCGACGGTGTGGCCAACATCGCCCGCATGGCGGTGGTCAACTCCAAGAAGTGGCCCGCCGGATCGACCGTGCGCTGCAGCTTCCTGGATGGCAGCGCGAAGATGAGGAAGAAGGTGACGGCGGTCGCCAAGGAGTGGACGAAGCTTGCCGACATCAAGCTCAAGTTCGTTGCCAGCGGGCCGGCCGAAATCCGCATCTCCTTCTATGCGGACAACGGGTCCTGGTCGGCGGTGGGCCGCGACGCCTTGAACACCAGCTACTTCCCGTTGCACCAGCCGACCATGAACTACGGCTGGCTGCGCGACGACACCGACGACACCGAATACCACCGTGTCGTGACGCACGAGTTCGGCCATGCTTTGGGCTGCATCCACGAACACCAATCGCCGAAATTCAATCGCAAGTGGAACGTCGCCGCGGTGATGAAGTATTTCCAGGGTCCGCCCAACTTTTGGGGGCCCGACGACATCAAGTCCAACGTACTCGAAAAATACTCACCCAAGGGACTGTCGGCGACAAGGTTCGATTCCAAGTCGATCATGCTGTATGCGTTCGACGGCGCGCTGTTCGCTGACGGGCTCGGACCCACCAACAGCAACACGAAGGTGTCGCCAATGGACGTGGCGATGATCAAGAAGATGTATCCGTAGGCATCTTCCGCATAACTGCCAAAGCGCGCGGTGTGGCGGCCGACCTGCCGGCCTTACGCGTTGACGTCGACCACCATGCGTCCGCGCACCGATCCGGCAAGAATCCGCCCGGCGTGATCGAGCGCGTCGCGCAAACTGATGCGTTGCGCAATCTGAGCGAGCGCCTTGCGATCGAGATCGCTGGCCAGCCGCGACCAGGCTTGTATGCGCAGGCGGGTCGGCGCCTGCACGCTGTCGATGCCGATCAGCTTGACGGCGCGCAGTATGAAGGGCGCGACCGACGCCGGAAAATCCATGCCTTGCGCCAGACCGCAAGCGGCGACCGTGCCGCCGTAGCGTGTGCTTGCGCAGGCGTTGGCAAGCGTATGCGAGCCGACCGAATCGACCACCGCGGCCCAGCGTTCCTTTTGCAGCGGCTTGCCCGGCGCGCTGAGCGTGCCGCGGTCGATGATCTCGCTCGCCCCCAGCGACAGCAGGTAGTCGTGTTCGTCCGACTTGCCGGTCGACGCGACGACGCGGTAGCCCAGCCCCGCGAGCAGCGAGACTGCCAGCGAACCGACGCCGCCGGTCGCCCCGGTGACCAGAACTTCGCCGTCAGCCTTGCTCACGCCTTGGCGCTCGAGCGCCAGCACGCTGAGCATCGCCGTGTACCCGGCGGTGCCTATCGCCATCGCCTCATAGCTTGTCAGCGATGGCGGCAGTCGCACCAGCCAGTCGCCGTTCACGCGCGCCTTCTGTGCGAGCCCGCCCCAGTGCGATTCGCCCACCCCCCAGCCGTTCAGAATGACTTTGTCGCCGCACCTCCAGTTGGGGTCGCTGCTGGCACTGACCGTGCCTGCGAAATCGATGCCCGGAACCATCGGGAACTTGCGTACCACCGGCGACTTGCCGGTGATGGCCAAACCGTCCTTGTAGTTGATGGTCGAGAACTCGACATCGACCGTGACGCCGTTCGCTTCGAACACCGGCAGCGCACTCTCGTCGAGTTGCTTGACCGACGCGCCAGTGCTCTTGTCAGCGTTCTGTTCAAGATAGAGAGCGTGAAACATGAATTCCTCCAGTGGGATCAAGCGACTTGATCGCGTCGATTATCCCGCCGCCGGGCTCGGCGGCAACGCGATGCGCCGGCGCCTTGTCGTGATCGCACGCAACACGCCCCGCGCAGCGTACGATCGCGCAGTTGGAACGCGAGACACAAGAAGCTGGGCGCAGCAGCCAGAGTTCGATTGGGAGAAGCGGATGCGAGTGTCTTTCCAGAACTTGATCGGCCTGGTGTCGGTGCCCTTGCTCGGCGCGTGTGCGTCGGCGCCACCACCTCCGGTGACTGCGGCGCCGGCAGCCGCCCGCGCGGCAGCGCGCGTGGCGGCGCCTGTGGCCGAGTCACCTGGCCAGGCGGAGCAACCGGCCGAATACGCACGGCGCTCGGTGCGCTCGGCAGCCGTTTGGCTGGCCAGTGGTGTGGACAGCTGGTTCGGCGACAAGCCGTTCGAGGACGGCGGCAAGGTGAGCAACGGGCGTTTGAGTGTGCTCGTGCTGAAACGCCAGGACGCGAGTACCGACATCAAAGTTCGCTTCAATGCGAACTTCAAATTGCCCAACCTGCAAGACAGCGCCTACCTGTTCATCGGGCGCGACAACCCGCGTGACCTCATCACCGGCAAGTCGGCGACGTTCACCCGGCAGCAGCGACTGTTGACTGATCGCGCCGCGAACACGACTTTCTTCGCGGGTCTCGGTCGGCCATTGGGCGAGCGGGTCGACTTCCGGCTCGGTTTTCGCGGCGGCCTCAAGCCCTATGCGCAGGCGCGCTATCGCCAGCCCTGGCAGTTGGGACCGGCCGACGATTTCGAGTTCCGCGAGACGCTGTTCTGGTCGGTCAACGACCACTTCGGTTCGACCACGGCCTTGTCCTACGATCACGCGTTCTCGCCGACGCTGGCGGGCCGCTGGCTGAGCGAGGCCACCATCTCTCAGACCGAGAGCAGGCTCGAATGGCACTCCAGCCTGGGCGCATACAAGTTGCTGGGCAATCAACGCATGCTGTCGCTGGAACTGTTCGCCTCTGGCGAGCGGGGATCGGGCGTGCTTCTCGCCGACTACGGCGTGCAGACCCGTTGGGAGCAACCGGTGCACAAGGACTGGTTGCTCGGAGAACTCATCATCGGGCACTTCTGGCCGCGCGTGGACGCGATGACCCCACGCGGCCGCGCCTGGGTGCTGGGCGCCGGGCTCAAGATGAAGTTCTGACGGGACAGTGAACGCCGGCCGCCACATGCAGGCGAACCGACGCGATCACGGTCCGTCGTCCTAGAAGCCTTCCATCTCGTGGCCGCCCTTGGCGCCGAAATCAATCACGGCGTTCTTGCGACTTGGGTTCGCAGCGACCGTCAGCGTGCCGCTGTTGTAGGTGCCATAGACGGCCACCCAGTCACCACTGGCTATCGTCACCGCCACGGAAACAGCCTTGCCTTCGTCGTGTTCACCCGGGCCGCGAATCGCCGCCGGATCAGCACTGACCGCCATGCCATGAACCGAGAAGGTGCTGGGCGTGCCGGTGGCCGTGCTGTTGACCGGCGCCGGTGTCGCGTCCACCCTGCCCACAACGGCCGCATCAAGCGACGCCGGCACGATGACCAGGCCCAGCGCGGTCAGGTTGCCGCTTGCGTCAGCGCCCGCCTTGACCATCACATGCTGCGATGTGCTCGCTGCCAGATAGGTCTGGAACGTGCTGATGTTGAAAGGATTGATCGCAGGATCCTTTTCGTCCCAATTCTTCATCGAATGGTCTGCCAGGCGCGTGTTGGCGTCGACCGTGATGGTCTGGCCCAGCACCGTCAAGGTGAAGGTGTTGGCCGTCGCTCCGGCGGCCACCTTGCTTGCGTCACCTTTGAGGCCGAAGGTCACGCTGCCTGCCTTGTGCTCGATCTTCAGGCGGGTCGCGGTGATGGAGCTGCCCGTCGAAGCGACGGTGCCCAGAACTTCCACCCGGTCGCCCACCGCGGGCAGTGCGGTTCCCGCGGGCAGTCCGGTGGCATCGACGCTGATGCCGCGCACCACAAAGCCGGCCGGCGAAGCCGTCACGCTGGTGACCTTGCCTTCGACTTCAACCGTTGCTCCGGCCACTTCGACCACGGCTTTGGGACGCAGGATGACGACACCCGCCTTCAGCGCAGTCACGGGCAGGCCCGGTTGCGCCTTCGAGAACGCCGAAGCGACTTGTCCGACACTGAACATTCCCGCACATGCCTGGGCGTTGCCCTTGGTGCGGCAGGTGGCGGCCGACAAGTCGACATTCAGTCCGCCAATCGTGATCGCGGTGGTCGACACGGCGCTGATGACGCCTTCCGCCTTGAATACCGCGCCGGCCGCCGTTGCTGGCGGGGCGTCCTGTATCGAAACCAGGGCCGCTTCGATGTTGGCCGATCCGCCGGCAACGCCAAACAGATAGCCATGCACGGCCACGTAGTTGCCCGCCACGGCCGCGGCGCCGGAACCGGCGGTGACGGTCAGGCCGCCACGGTCGGTGATGGCGGCGCAGGGGTTGACCGCCGCCGAGACACAGGCCCGGTGATCGCTGACGATGGTGGCCGAGCTCAATTGCACGGCCTGCCCCATCACGGTGATGGTGTTGGCGACTGGGTCCGTGGCATCAACGTAGCCGCGCGCCAAGGGATGCACGTGCAGTTCGCTGGCGACCGGCTTCGCATCCGTACTGGACGAATCCGCCTTCACATCGATCACCATGCCGACCTCAAGGCCGCTGTTGCCCGACGTCGATGCGCCTGTATCGTCATCGACGACGGTCGCCGACTTGGTGTCGAACTCGTGTCCGTTGACGAATACGCTGCCGAACGCCGAGATGGCTCCGGAGGAGACCGCACCGGCGCTCGCGCCGCTGGGGGTTGCCGTGGGGGTCGTGGCGGTGGGTGTGGGGGCCGCAGCGGTGGGCGCGCCGCCGCCACCTCCGCAAGCCGCCAGGGCCAGCAACAGCCCGGTTGAAAGGCTCATGGCCAGGGTATTGAATCGCATTGAAAAGCTCCTTGAAGCTGGGAAATCGGGTCTGGATCGGCCGCTCATCGGCCACCGGTAAAGCATAGCGTCGGTGTTCTCGCCAAGATGATGCTGAACGTAAAGGTTTGCATCACTTTGAGACAATGTGCGCCCGCATCAAGACAGTGATGTGACATAGCGGCAGCCCGATTCGCCGGACGACTCAGACAAGCCCTCCCGGGCCGCGGGTGCTGGCGGTCTTCAGGATGGCCAAAAGGCCATCGGGCTTTGGCTCGGGGTCAAGTCTTGACAGGCTGATCGACCGGGCCGGTATAGCTGTTCGAGATGTCCAGCAAATGTGCGCGCGACGCCGCGTCGAGATAGGGCGCGAGCAGACTGAGCAAGTGATAGGCGCCGCGCATCAGCGCCGCGCCGGCATGATCGGGTTCCAGCGCATGGCGCGGGTCGCGCACGTACTCGAAGCTCAGCCAGTAGCTCAGCAGCACGACCATCGCGGTGGCCACGGTTTGCGCCTCCGGGTCGGACAAGCGGATCGCGCCCGCGCCTTGCATGCCGCCGAGCAAGGCGCGCACGGCCAGCGTCTTGTCTTTCAGCACGGTCTGAAAATGCGTCTCTAGGCGCCGGTTCTTGCTCAGCAAGTCGTTCAGATCGCGGTACAGGAAGCGGTATTGCCAGATCAGTTCGAACAGCATGTGAAAGAACAGCCAGGCGTCTTCGACATTGCGCACGCTGCCGGACGCGCGCAGCAGCTCGTTGAGTGCGGCCTCGTAGCGGCCGAACAGCGCGTTGATCAGCTCGTCCTTGGCGGGGTAGTGGTAGTAGAGATTGCCCGGGCTGATGTGCAGCTCGGCCGAGATCAGCGTGGTGGAGACATTGGGTTCGCCAAAGCGGTTGAACAGCTCCAGCGTGACTTCCAGAATGCGTTCGGCGGTGCGGCGCGGCTTCTTGGCTTGCATGCTGCGGGTCTCCTGTGCCCGTGCATTCTGGCACCAAGTGCGTGCCGGCCACCTTGCACTGCCATGCCCTTGGCGCGGACGGACCAACAGGGCTTGCCTACAATTGCGGCCATATGAATTCATCCACGCAGTCTGTTCCCACGCCCGCGCTGCGCTTCGACAATGTCTCCAAGAGCTACCTGGCCGGTCAGGTGAGGGCACTCGACGGTGTCAGCTTCGAGATCGCGCAAGGCGAATTTTTCGGCCTGCTGGGCCCCAACGGCGCGGGCAAGACCACCTTGATCAGTATTCTGGCCGGCTTGTCCAAGGCCACGCGCGGCGCGGTATCGGTGTACGGCCATGACGTGGTGCGCGACTATGCGCTGGCGCGACGGAGCTTGGGCATCGTGCCGCAGGAGCTGGTGTTCGATCCGTTCTTCACGGTGCGCGAGACGCTCAGAATTCAAAGCGGCTACTTCGGCTTGCGCAACAACGACAGCTGGATTGACGAATTGCTGCACCACCTGGGCCTGTCCGACAAGGCCGACGTGAATATGCGTCAGCTCTCGGGCGGCATGAAGCGTCGCGTGCTGGTGGCCCAAGCCTTGGTGCACCGTCCGCCGGTGATCGTGCTCGACGAGCCCACGGCCGGCGTCGATGTCGAACTGCGCCAGACCCTGTGGCAATTCGTGGCGCGCCTGAACAAGGAAGGCCACACCGTGCTGCTGACCACGCATTACCTCGAAGAGGCCGAAGCGCTGTGCGGGCGTATTGCGATGCTGAAAAACGGCCGCGTCGTCGCGCTGGATCGCACTTCGGCGCTGTTGGCCGGCACCGCCAGCACGATGTTGAGCTTCAAGACTGATCAGGCTTTGCCCGAGGCGCTCGTCGCCCAATCGCGCGTGACCGGGCGCACCGTGCAGGTCAAGGCGCGCGACGCCCAAGCGGTGGAGAGCATTCTGGCCGTGCTGCGCACAGCGCACTGCCGTATCGAAGACCTGGAGATCGGCCGCGCCGACCTGGAAGACGTGTTTCTTGAAATCATGAAGGCCGAGCCCGCAGACAAACGCGAAGACAAGCGCGCAGACGAGCCCGCGAAAGTAGGCCAGCGATGAAGCTGCCGACGATTGACCGAGGCCATCACCCGCTGGCCGGTGCGCGCACTCTGCTCTACAAGGAAGTGCTGCGTTTCTGGAAGGTCGCGTTCCAGACCGTGGCCGCGCCCGTGCTGACGTCGATGATGTATCTGGTGATCTTCGGCCATGTGCTGGAGGGCCGTGTCAAGGTCTATGAGTCGGTCGGCTACACCAGCTTCCTGATCCCGGGCCTGGTGATGATGAGCGTGCTGCAAAACAGCTTTGCCAATGCCAGCTCGAGCCTGATACAGAGCAAGCTCAGCGGCAATCTGGTGTTCTTGCTGCTCAGCCCGCTCTCGCATTGGGCCTGGTTCGCGGCTTATGTCGGCGCTGCGGTGGTGCGCGGCCTGGTGGTGGGGGCGGGTGTGATGCTGGTGACCGTGTGGTTTGCGCCGCTGGGCGTGAGTCAGCCGCTGTGGATCGTCGTGTTTGCGCTGATGGGTGCCGCCATGATGGGCACGCTGGGACTGATCGGCGGACTGTGGGCCGAGAAATTCGACCAACTCGCCGCCTTCCAGAACTTCATCATCGTGCCCATGACTTTTCTGTCGGGCGTGTTCTATTCGATCCATTCGCTGCCGGGCGTCTGGCAGAGCGCCAGCCATCTGAATCCGTTCTTCTACATGATCGACGGCTTCAGGCACGGCTTCTTCGGTGTCAGCGACGTGTCGCCCTGGCTGAGCCTGAGCGTGGTGAGCCTGAGCTTCGTGATCGTCGCCGTGATCGCCATGCAGTTGCTGCGCTCGGGATACAAAATCAGAAACTAATGAACTTGCGGGACAGACCTTGCCGTACCCGGCAAGCTCTGTCCCCAACTGATCAGAGGACTTTGCGGGACTGACCTTGCCGTACCCCGGCAAGCTCTGTCCCCAACTGATCAAACGCCATTGCCGGCGCGTCGCAACGCCAACTATCTCAGACCCCTTAGAATGCAACCCATCATGGCCGATCCCACTCCCGCCGAAGTCCAGCACTACATTGCCCAAGCGCTCAGCTGCCAAGAGCTGCAGGTCGAGGGTGATGGCCGCCACTTTTTCGCCACCATCGTCTCGGACGCGTTCGAGGGGCTGAGCCGCGTCAAGCGTCACCAGCTGGTTTACACCGCCTTGGGCGAGCGCATGCGCGAACAGATCCACGCCTTGTCGATGAAGACGCTCACGTCCGCGGAATGGGCGCAAAACCCAGCCAGCCCCGACGCGTCGGTCGCCCACCATCACTGAAACCCACCCGCAGCTCTGAGCGCGGGTGACCGGTGACGTCGCCTGCCGACGCTCCTGTCCCCGGCTACGATCTGTACACAGCATCAAAGCACCATGGACAAACTCATCATTCGCGGCGGTCGCACCTTGCAGGGCGAGGTGCTGGTCTCGGGCGCCAAGAACGCGTCTTTGCCCGAACTCTGCGCGGCGCTGCTGACGCCCGAAACGGTCAAGTTGGCCAATGTGCCGCGGCTGCAAGACGTGGCCACCATCTTCAAGCTGCTGCGCAGCATGGGTGCCACCGCCGAACGCAGCGAAACCGAAGTGGACGAGGTGGTCTTGTGCGCCGGTGGCAGCATCACTCCGGTGGCCGCCTACGAGCTGGTGAAGACGATGCGCGCATCGATTCTGGTGCTGGGCCCGCTGCTGGCGCGTTTCGGCCAGGCCAAGGTGTCGCTGCCCGGCGGCTGCGCGATTGGATCACGCCCGGTGGATCAGCACATCAAGGGCCTGCAGGCGCTGGGCGCCGACATCGTCGTCGAACATGGCTATATCGTTGCCAATGCGGCCCGGCTCAAGGGCGCTCGCATCAGCACCGACATGGTGACCGTGACCGGCACCGAGAACCTGCTGATGGCGGCCACCCTGGCAGCCGGCGAGACGGTGCTTGAAAACGCCGCCCAGGAGCCCGAAGTCACCGATCTGGCCGAGATGCTGATCAAGATGGGCGCCCATATCGAAGGCCATGGCACGAGCCGGATCCTCATCCAGGGCGTCGAGCGCCTGCATGGATTGGTGCAGCCACACCGCGTGATTGCCGACCGTATTGAATGCGGCACCTTTCTTTGCGCGGTGGTCGCGACAGGCGGCGATGTGCTGGTGAAGAACGCCCAGCCCGCGCACCTGGAAGCCTTGATCGACAAGCTGCGCGAAGCCGGCGCCGGCATCGAATGCGGCGCCGACTGGATCCGCGTGAAAAGCAGCGGCCGGCCCAAGGCAGTGAGCTTTCGCACCAGCGAGTACCCGGCCTTCCCGACCGATATGCAGGCACAGCTGATGGTGCTCAACTGCATAGCCGACGGCTCGGCCAAGGTGAGCGAGACGATCTTCGAGAACCGCTTCATGCATGTGAATGAGCTGGTGCGCCTGGGCGCCAAGATCGAGGTCGACGGACACACGGCGGTCGTGAACGGCGTCGAGCGCCTGTCGGGCGCCACCGTCATGGCCACCGATCTGCGCGCTTCGGCCAGCCTGGTGATCGCCGGCCTGGTGGCCGACGGCGTGACCACGGTCGAGCGCATTTACCACCTCGACCGCGGCTACGACCAGATGGAAGCCAAATTGCGCGCCCTGGGCGCCGACATCGCGCGGGTCGGCACATGATTACGCTGGCGCTGTCCAAGGGACGCATCTTCGACGACACGCTGCCGCTGTTGCGCGCGGCGGGCATCGAGGTGCTGGACGACCCCGAGACTTCTCGCAAGCTGATCCTGGCCACGAACCAGCCGGATGTGCGCGTGGTGCTGGTGCGCGCCACCGACGTGCCGACCTATGTGCAATATGGCGGCGCCGATCTGGGCGTGGCGGGCAAGGATGTGCTGATCGAACATGGCGGCGACGGCCTCTATCAGCCGCTCGACTTGGGGATCGCAACCTGTCGCATGAGCGTCGCCGTGCGCGCCGATTTCGACTACGCGCGGGCCGTCAAGCAAGGCTCGCGACTGCGCGTGGCGACCAAGTTCACGACGATTGCGCGCGACCACTTCGCCGACAAGGGCGTGCACGTCGATCTGATCAAGCTCTATGGATCGATGGAGCTGGCGCCGCTGACGGGACTCGCCGACGCCATCGTCGACCTGGTGTCGACCGGCAACACGCTCAAGGCCAACCACCTGGTCGAGGTCGAGCACATCATGGACATCTCATCAAGGTTGATCGTGAACCAGGCCGCGCTCAAGCTCAAGCGCGAGCCGCTGCGCCGCCTCATCGACGCCTTCGCCGTCGCCAGCAAGACCTGACCCCGCCATGAAACTGCGCCAGCTCAGCACCGCCCAGGCCGACTTCGAGGCCGAGTTCCAGCGCGTCCTGCATTGGTCGGCCGAGGCCGATCTGGCCATCGAGCAGCGCGTGGCCGAGATCCTGGCCGATGTGAGGGCGCGAGGCGACGCGGCGCTGCTCGACTACACGGCGCGCTTCGACCAGTTGCAAGCCGCGTCGGTGCGCGAGTTGGAGCTGGGGCAGGCCGAGCTGAAAGCGGCCTTCGACGCCATCACACCGGCGCAACGTAGCGCGCTGCAGGCGGCAGCCGAGCGCGTGCGCAGCTACCACGAGCGCCAGTTGCAGGCCTGCGGACTGAGCTGGAGCTACCGCGATGAAGATGGCACGCTCTTGGGCCAGAAGGTCACGCCGCTCGACCGGGTCGGCATCTACGTGCCTGGTGGCAAGGCGGCTTACCCGAGCAGCGTGTTGATGAATGCGCTGCCCGCGCAAGTGGCCGGCGTGGCCGAGATCATCATGGTCGTGCCCACGCCCAAGGGCGAGAAGAACCCGCTGGTGCTAGCCGCGGCGTTTGTTGCCGGCGTGCAGCGCGTCTTCACGCTGGGCGGCGCGCAGGCGGTGGCGGCGCTGGCCTATGGCACGGCGACGGTGCCCAAGGTCGACAAGATCACCGGCCCGGGCAATGCCTATGTGGCGAGCGCCAAGAAGCATGTGTTCGGCCAGGTCGGCATCGACATGATTGCCGGCCCCAGCGAAATCCTGGTGCTGGCCGACGGCACGACACCGCCCGACTGGGTCGCGATGGATCTCTTTTCGCAGGCCGAGCATGACGAGCTGGCGCAAAGCATTCTGCTCAGCCCTGATGCGGCGTATATCGCCAAGGTACGCGACTCGATCGAGCGCTTGCTGCCGACCCTGCCGCGCCGCGACGTGATCCGTGCCTCGATGGAGGGCCGCGGCGCCTTGATCCTGACGCGGTCGATGCAAGAGGCCTGCGAGATCAGCAACCGCATCGCGCCCGAGCACCTGGAGGTATCAAGCGCCGAGCCGCAGCGCTGGGAGCCCTTGCTGCGCCATGCCGGCGCGATCTTCCTGGGCGCCTACACCAGCGAATCGCTGGGCGACTATTGCGCCGGACCCAACCATGTGCTGCCCACGTCGGGCACCGCGCGCTTCTCGTCGCCGCTGGGCGTCTACGACTTCCAAAAGCGAAGCAGCCTGATCGAAGTCAGCGAGGCGGGCGCGCAAGTGCTGGGCCTGATCGCGTCCGAGCTGGCGCATGGCGAGGGGCTGCAAGCGCACGCCAGGGCCGCTGAGATGAGATTGCGACCATGACGAGTTTGTTGAAAAGCGTTCTGGCGCGCAGCATTCGCGCCGATGTGCAGGCGATGCACGCCTACCCGGTGCAGCCGTCCACCGGCATGGTCAAGCTCGACATCATGGAGAACCCGTTTCGCCTGCCCGAGCCGTTGCAGCAGGCACTGGGTGAGCGCCTGGGCCGCGTGGCGCTGAACCGCTATCCGGCCGAGCGCCTGAACGACTTGCGCGCCGCCTTGGCCGCGCATGCGCAGATGCCGCAAGGCTGCGACATCACTCTGGGCAACGGTTCGGACGAAATCATCACGATGCTGAGCATGGCCTGCAAGGTGCAAGGCGCGGTGTACTTGGCGCCGCTGCCCGGCTTCGTGATGTACGCGATGAGCGCGCAGTTGCAGGATGTGCGCTTTGTCGGCGTGCCGCTGCGGGCCGATTTCGAGCTCGACGGCCCGGCCATGCTGGCGGCCATCAAAGAACACAAGCCGAACCTGATCTACCTGGCCTATCCGAACAACCCGACCGGCAATTTGTGGGACGACGCAGTCATCGATCAAATCATCGAAGCCGCCGGGCTGCTTGGTGCGCTGGTCGTGATGGACGAGGCCTATCAGCCCTTTGCCGCGCGCGACTCGATGGCGCGCCTGACGCGCCACGCGCATGTGCTGGTGATGCGCACGATGAGCAAGTTCGGTCTGGCCGGCGTGCGCATCGGCTATCTGATGGGTCGCGCGGAACTCATTGCCGAGGTCGAGAAACTGCGCCCGCCGTTCAATGTGAGCGTGCTCAATACCGAGGCGGCGCTGTTCGCGCTCGAGCATGCCGATGAATACGCGCGCCAGGCGATGGCGCTGCGCCAGCAGCGTGAGCGCGTGTTTGCACAGCTGCAGGCAATTCCCGGCGTCCAGCCCTTTCCCAGCCAGGGCAATATGATTCTGGCGCGGGTGACTGATGCGAAGGCAGCGTTCGACGGCATGAAGTCGCGCGGTGTGCTGGTCAAGAACGTCTCGGCCATGCACCCGCTGCTGTCCGACTGCCTGCGCATCACCATCGGCCAGGTGCATGAAAACGACCTGATGATCGCGGCATTGAAAGCGAGCTTGTGATGAGCAAACCCGAAGCACGCATTGCGCAAATTCAGCGCAATACCAAAGAGACCCAGATCCGCGTGCGCGTCAATCTGGACGGCAGCGGCGAAGCCAAGCTGAGTACCGGCATCGGCTTCTTCGACCACATGCTCGACCAGATCGCGCGCCACGGGCTGATCGATCTCGAAGTGGAAGCCAAGGGCGATCTGCATATCGACGGCCACCACACGGTGGAAGACGTCGGCATCACGCTGGGCATGGCGGTGGCCCAGGCGGTGGGCGACAAGAAGGGACTGACGCGCTACGGCCACGCCTATGTGCCGCTGGACGAAGCCTTGTCGCGCGTGGTCATCGACTTCTCGGGCCGGCCGGGATTGCATATGCACGCGCCGTTCAAGAGCGGCATGGTCGGCGAGTTCGACACCCAGCTCACGTTCGAGTTTTTCCAGGGCTTCGTGAACCACGCGCTGGTCAGCCTGCATATCGACAATCTGAAGGGCGAAAACGCCCACCACCAGGCCGAGACGATGTTCAAGGCCTTCGGCCGCGCGCTGCGCATGGCCATCACGCTGGACCCGCGATCGCTTGGGGTGATTCCTTCGACCAAGGGAAGCCTGTGATGTTGCGTGGTGCCCTGGCGACTGACGCGGAGCTGCGATGACAAGAGTGGTCGCGGTGGTCGACTACGGCATGGGCAATCTGCGCTCGGTGTCGCAGGCCGTCATGCATGTGGCCGCCGGTGAAGGCGTTGAGGTGATCGTCACGGCCCGACCCGAAGAGGTGTTTGCCGCCGAGCGCATCGTGCTGCCGGGTCAGGGAGCGATGCGCGAATGCATGCTTGAGCTCACCCGATCAGGCCTCAAGGAAGCCGTCCTGCATGCCGCCGCCAACAAGCCACTGATGGGCGTGTGCGTGGGCATGCAAATGCTGCTCGACAGCAGCGAAGAGCAGGAAACGCCAGGCCTGGGCTTGATACCGGGGCGCGTGCACCGCTTCAGGCTGGAGGGCCAGGTTCAAGCCGACGGCAGCCGCTACAAGGTGCCGCAAATGGGCTGGAACCAGGTCGGCCAGACGCAACCCCACGCGCTGTGGGCCGAAGTGCCCGACCAGGCCTGGTTCTACTTCGTGCACAGCTACTTTGCGCAGCCGTCTGACCCAAGCCACACTGTGGGTGAGACCATTTATGGCCAGGGCTTTACCAGCGCAGTGGCGAGAGATAATATTTTTGCCACCCAGTTTCATCCGGAAAAAAGTGCCGCCCATGGGCTTGCCCTGTACCGTAACTTCCTGCACTGGAAGCCTTGACGCATGCCGCCGTTCATTTTCCGGATAATCGCTCATCCCGCTCGCCGGGTCCCCTTCCCCTCACTACGACTTCATCGGCCATGCTGCTGATTCCTGCGATCGACCTGAAAGACGGTCACTGTGTACGCCTCAAGCAAGGCGACATGAACGACTCCACCACCTTTGGTGAAGACCCGGCCGAAATGGCCAGACGCTGGGTAGACGCCGGGGCGCGCCGCCTGCACCTGGTCGACTTGAACGGCGCTTTTGCCGGCAAGCCCGCCAACGCGGCGGCCATCCGGGCCATCCTGCGCGAGGTCGGCAGCGAGGTGCCGGTGCAACTCGGCGGCGGCATACGCGACCTCGACACCATCGAGCGCTACCTGGACGAAGGCCTGAGCTACATCATCCTGGGCACGGCGGCGGTCCGCAATCCGGGCTTTCTGCTCGACGCCTGCACGGCATTCGGCGGTCACATCATCGTCGGGTTAGATGCCAAGGACGGCAAGGTCGCAACCGACGGCTGGAGCAAGCTGACCGGCCACGAGGTCATCGACCTGGCCAAGAAGTTCGAAGGCTACGGCGTCGAGGGCGTGATCTACACCGACATCGGTCGCGACGGCATGCTCAGCGGCATCAATATCGAAGCCACCGTCAAGCTGGCGCAGGCGCTGACGATTCCGGTCATCGCGTCAGGCGGACTGTCGAACATCGCCGATGTCGAGAAGCTGTGCGCGTTCGAAGGCGAAGGCATCGAAGGCGTGATCTGCGGCCGCGCCATCTACAACGGCGACCTCGATTTCGCTGACGCCCAAGCGCGCGCCGACGAACTGAACGGCTGACTGCAGAGGCACTGCCCCTGAGCCGCCGTCGCGCCGAAAGCTTTGCCCGAGCATGCTTGCCAAACGCATCATTCCCTGCCTAGACGTGACCGGTGGTCGCGTCGTGAAAGGCATCAACTTTGTCGCGCTGCGTGATGCGGGCGACCCGGTGGAGATCGCGGCGCGCTACAACGAGCAGGGCGCCGACGAGCTGACTTTTCTGGACATCACCGCCACCAGCGACGGACGCGACCTGATCCTGCACATCATCGAGGCGGTGGCAGCAAAGGTCTTCATCCCGTTGACGGTGGGCGGCGGTGTGCGTGTCGTCGAGGATGTGCGGCGCTTGCTCAACGCGGGCGCCGACAAGGTCAGCTTCAACTCGGCGGCGGTGGCCAACCCGCAAGTCATCCGCGACGCCTCCAGCAAGTACGGCGCGCAGTGCATCGTCGTCGCCATCGACGCCAAGCAGCGCAAGGGCGAGGTCCTGGCGCTGCGCGGCGCGGGCTGGGATGTCTACACGCATGGTGGGCGCAAGAACACCGGCCTGGACGCGGTCGCCTGGGCCAAGCAGATGGCCGAGCATGGCGCCGGTGAAATCCTCCTGACCAGCATGGACCGCGACGGCACGAAGATCGGTTTTGATCTCGAACTGACGCGTGCGGTGTGCGACGCCGTACCGGTGCCGGTGATTGCGTCGGGCGGCGTGGGCACGCTCGAGCATCTGGTCGACGGCATACAGATCGGCGGCGCCGATGCGGTGCTGGCCGCCAGCATCTTCCATTACGGTGAGCATACGGTGGGTGAAGCCAAGGCCTTGATGGCCAGCCGCGGCATCTTGGTGCGGACATGAGGCCCCGCGTCGAACGGGTACGTTCGCCGATCCCCCGCGGGGCTGAGCCTGGACGGTCGGCGCCTGGGAGGCGGCGACAGCCGGCGAAGGGCCGGCTTGGGGCGGCCCGGCGCTCGGCCGGCGGGGGTCGCTCGTATGGCTGAGGTGCGCATCATCGGCGGCGCCTGGAAGCGCAGCAAACTGCCGGTGGCCGACCGGCCTGGATTGCGTCCGACGCCGGACCGCGTGCGCGAAACCCTGTTCAACTGGCTGGGCCAGGACATGACAGGCTGGCGCGTGCTCGACGCTTTTGCCGGCAGCGGGGCCTTGGGATTCGAGGCCGCATCGCGCGGTGCTGCGGAGGTGCAGTTGCTAGAGCGCGACCGCCAGCTCGCGAACTCGCTGCAAGCCTCCAAAGAGCGGCTCAAGGCGGACAAGCTGCGCGTCGATGCGGTCGACGCGCTGGCCTGGATGGGGCGCTGCGCGCCGGCTCGCTTTGAGCTCGTGTTGCTCGATCCGCCGTTCGACGCGGGTCTGGGCCAGGCGTCGATCAAGGCAGCCACGCGACTGCTGGTGCCCGGCGGCTATGTCTATGTGGAGGCGCCCGAGTTTGTTACGGAACCCGAGGATGGCAGCCTTGAGCTGTGGCGCCAGGACAGGGCCGGCGCAGTGCACTACCATCTGTTTCGCCGACCGGGATAATCCCCCACAGCCAGGAGCCGCGCTTGACCACCGTAACCGTTCTGACCGCCGTCTATCCAGGCACTTTCGATCCCATGACGCTGGGCCATGAGGACTTGATGCGCCGCGCCAGCCGGCTCTTCGAG
This sequence comes from uncultured beta proteobacterium, assembly GCA_963740455.1. Taxonomy (GTDB): domain Bacteria; phylum Pseudomonadota; class Gammaproteobacteria; order Burkholderiales; family Burkholderiaceae_C; genus Paucibacter. The sequence goes on along the minus strand of CAVUEF010000007.1, from coordinate 476,737 downwards.
CGGCTCATCGTGGCGGTGGCGGCGGGCCACCACAAGCGCACCATGTTCAGCATCGAAGAGCGTCTCGAGATCGCCGCCGAGCTGTCGGCCAAATATCCGAATGTCGAAGTGATCCCGTTTCGCGGACTGCTGCGTGATTTTGTCGTCGAGCATGGCGCCAAGGTGGTGGTGCGGGGCTTGCGCGCGGTGAGCGACTTCGAGTACGAGTTCCAGATGGCCGGCATGAACCGCCAGTTGATGCCCGATGTCGAGACCGTCTTCCTGACGCCGTCCGACCAGTACCAGTTCATCTCGGGCACCTTTGTGCGCGAGATTGCCTCCTTGGGCGGTGATGTTTCCAAGTTTGTGTCACCCTCGGTGCGTGAGCGGCTTCAAGAGCGCATCAAGAAGAACTGAGGATTGATATGGCATTGATGATCACCGACGAATGCATCAACTGCGACGTCTGCGAGCCCGAGTGCCCGAACGACGCGATTTCGATGGGCGAAGAGATTTACGTGATCGACGCCAGGAAATGCACCGAATGCGTCGGCCACTTCGCTGAGCCGCAATGCGTGCAGCTGTGCCCGGTGGCCTGCATTCCGGTCGACCCCGGCCATGTCGAAAGCCGTGAGGTTTTGCAGCAGAAGTTCGAGCGGCTGCAGGCGGCCAAGGCCATGCTCAAGGCTGGCGCGCCGACTTGAGCAAGCCCGTCAGAGCGCCGGCGTCGAAGTGCTGATCGACAAAATCGGCCAGCCCGTCGAACACGCTGTCGAGTAGCGGCACGTCGAGGCCGAACAGCGCGCGCATGACCGCGGGCGACTCGAACAGGCCGTGCGCATAGATGGCCAGCACCGAACCCTGGCTCCAGCCGATCACCTCGCCGCTGTCGCTCGTCAAAGCCTGCGCGGCCGCCGGCAATCCAGCATGCTGGACGGTACGGCCATGGTGGATTTCGTAGCCGCTCCATGCGACATGGCTGAGCGCTTGCCAAGGCCCTTGCAACGCGGCGAACCTGACTCGGCTCGGCCGCAAGAGCTTGGCCGCGTCGAACTGCGTGACCGGCGGCAGCAGACCCAGGCCGGGCGCGAGCAGACTGGCGTCGCCGCGAAACTTGTTCAGCACGAAGCCGCGCAGCAGCGTGCGCTCGTTGATCGGCAGCAACTGGGGCGTGCCGTACAGATGCGCGAAGGCGCCGCCGCGGTCGATATCGGTGACCAGCAGCACCATCACGGCGCGCGCTGTCATCGGCTGACCGGGGTGTGCGGCAGCGCCAGCCACCGATCTTCGAGCAGCAAGAGTCTGAGCCGGTGATCGAACACGCTTTGCAGGGCCTGGTGCGTCGCGGGGTCGGCCGCAAGGCCTTGATGCACGACCTGACCCTTGGCCATCACGACCAGCGTATCGGCCTGCAAGGCCACGTTGAGCTCGTGCAGCACGCTGATCACAGTCTGGCCGCGCGCGACCAGCTTGCGCACGATGTCGATCCAGTCGGCCTGGTGCGGCGGATCGAGGTGCGCGAGCGGCTCGTCCATCATCAGCACGCTGGCTTGCACCGCGAGGGCGCGGGCCAGCAGCACGCGCTGGCGCTCACCGCCCGACAGCGTGCTCAAGCGCCGCTCGCGCCAGTTCCAGCTCTGGGTTTGCGCCATCGCGTCGTGCACCGCCTGCCGGTCCGCACTGCTGGGCGGCGCAAGCCAGGCCTGATGCGGCAAGCGGCCCAGCATCACGACGTCGTGCGCGGTCAGATCGTCGGCGCTGGCTTCGTTCTGACCGAGCCAGGCCAGGGTCTTGGCGCGCTCTTTGGGGGCCCAGTCGTGCAGAGCTTTGCCCATCAGGTCGATCTCGCCGCTGGCCGGAATCAATCCGGCCAGGGCGCGCAGCAGTGTCGATTTGCCCGCGCCATTGGGTCCGACGACAGCGGTCCAGCGACTCGTTGCCAGCTCCAGCTTGATGCCTTGCAGCACTTCAAAGCCTTGCAGACGCACGCTGTGCAGGCAGGCACTCAGCACCGCATCGCTCATGCCCGCCTCCGGCCTTGGCGGCGACCCGTCGTGCGGTGCATCAACCACAGCAGGTAGCCGCCGCCGAGAATCGCCGTGATGATGCCCACCGGCAACTCCTGCGGGGCAACCAGCCAGCGTGCCAGGATGTCGGCGCCGAGCAGCAGCACGCCGCCGCTGCAAGCCGACAGCAACAGCAACTTGCCATGCGTGGTGGGGCAACTGCTGCGCACCAGATGCGGTGCCACCAGTCCGACGAATGCAATCATGCCGGCCTGGGCCACGGCGGTGGCGGTGGCCAGCGCAAACGCCGCGATCAACACAACGCGCACGGCACTCAGCCGCACGCCCAATGACATGGCGGTGGCATCGCCCAGGCTCAGTGCGTCGAGTGCGCGGCTCGCGCCCAAAGCGGCGAGCAGACACACGCACAAGGCGAACGTCATGATGACGACGCTGCTCCAGCTCAGGAAGCCGGTCGTGCCCAGCATGAAGGACTGCATGGCACGCATGATGTCGGGCTGCATCAGCATGGCCAGGCTGGTGACGGCGGCCAGCACCACGCCCACCACGACCCCGGCCAGCAGCAATCGCAAGGTGTGCTCGACACCGCGCGCCAGCATCAGCGTCAGCAGCACGCCCGCCAGCGTGCCGATGAAGGCCGCGCCGGTCAGCCCCAGGCGCTGCGCCCACAGCGTGCTGGTCGGCGAGCTGCCGACCAGCGCCAGCGTCAGCGCCACGCCCAGTCCCGCGCCGGCCGAGCTGCCCAGCAAATAGGGGTCGGCCAAGGGATTGCGAAACAGCCCCTGTGCCACCGCGCCGGCCAGACCCAGCAGCGCGCCGGCCAACCAGGCGCCAATCGAGCGCGGCAAGCGTATCTGCCACAGGATTTGCCGGGCCATGTCGGCACCGTCGAATACCGAACCCAGCTCAATGCCCGTGCTGCCGACGGCCACACCCAGCAGCAGCAGCGCGGCGCTGGCAAGCGCCAGCAGCCCCATCAGCGAGCCGGGTGTGCGGTTCATTGCTGGCGACCTCGCGCAAGCTTGGCGCTCATTTCAGTCAGGCAGCCTGCCATGATTTGCGCCGCCTCCGCCATGCGCGGGCCGGGACGCGCCAGCACGTCGACCTGCTCAGGCGTGAAGGTGCACACGCGCTTGTCGCGCAGCGCTGTCATGGCGTCCCATCCCGGGCGCTGGTACAGACCGTCGGCGCTGCGCTCACCGATCATGATGAGATCGGGGTTGGCGCGCACCACGAACTCGGGGTTGATCTTGGGAAAGGGGCCGAGCGCGGCCGGGATGATGTTGCGCGCGCCCAGGCGTTTCAGGGTCTGGCCCACAAAGGACGCTTCGCCGGCGGCGTAGGGCGCGCTGTCAACCTCGTAATAGACCCGCATGCCTTTGGCGGCGGCGGGCAGACTGCGCGCCGTGGCGTTCACGCTGGCGTCGATGCGCAGCCAAAGCCCTTGCAGGTCTGCCACGCCCAGCAGCGCGCTGACTCGGCTGAACATGAGCCGGACATCGTCCCGGGATTGAGCCTGCAAGGTCACGACTTTCAGCCCGAGCGCGCTCAATCGCTCGCCAACGCGCGACGATGATTCGACCAGCACGAGGTCGGGCCGCAGATGGATGACGGCCTCCAGGCTGGTGTCGTCCAGACCGCCCACTTTGGGCAAGGCGTTGACCTGGGCCGGATAGTTGGAAAAGCGATCAACACCCACCAGCTTGTCGCAGGCACCCAGCGCGCAGACGGTCTCGGTCAGCGCGGGCGCCAGGCTGACGATGCGCTGCGGCGTACTTTGACCCGGGTCGGTCCGCGGCTGAGTGCCGATGGCCCGGGCCGGACTCAGACCGACGCAGATCGACATGACCAGCAAGACCTGACCCCAGCAACGCCGCAGCGCCGGGCGTTGAGCCCAGCGCGACTCGCGTTGTCGGCCTGGGGTCGGGTGATGTCGCGGCATGGGGGCGAGTCCTCAACCGCCGATCAGAACTGCCAACGCAATGCCGCATTCAGGCTGCGACCGGCCTCGGGATAGATTCCTGCGGTCACGCCAGCCGTGCAGGAAAAGGCCTGCGTGTAGTACTTGTGGTCGGCAGCGTTGGCGACGCCCAGGCTCAGCTCCCCGGCGCCCAAGCGGTACGCATAGCGCAGATCCAATGTGGCGTAGGAGGGCATCTGGCAAGTGTTGTCGAAGTCAGGGTGACGCGACGAGGCATAGACGATATTGGCACCGACCCGGTGCCCGGCCGCCAGTTCCCAGTCGGTCCCCAACGAGGCCGTGACATGCGCGGTCAGGGGGACCTGCTTGCCGGCATGGGTGCCCGACAGGAATTGCGCATCGCGCCATGCCAGGTTGCCGCGCAGCTGCACGCTTTTGGTCAAGGCGTGGCTGAGCTCCAACTCGACACCCTGGCGACGCGTCGGGTCGAAGTTGACGTTGGCGCCCGGGCCCCAGGGACCGATGGCACCGGGGTCGTAGCCGATCTCGTCATCGAGCTGGTTGCGATAGACGCGCAGCTCCAGTCGCGACGCTGCTGTGTGCCAGCGCAGGCCGACTTCGGTGTCGCGCGATGTCTGCGGGCGCAGCAACACGTTGGGCGAGGTGAAGCTGTATTCGTCGGCATTGGCAAGGCGGTAGCTGTCTCCGATGCGAGCAAACAAGCTCGTGGATGCCGACAGCGGCTGCACCACGCCGAGCTCCCAGGCCGTCTGTACGCGGTCCAGACCCTGCGCAGCGCTGTTGCTCTTGCGGATCGACTCACGTCGTGCGCCGGCGCTCAAGCGCGTGGCGCTTGACAGGGTCAGCTCATCACGAAGGTACAGCGCCTGGCTGCGCTGATCGGCCGTGCTGCCGTACTGGCCAAGTACGGCGCGCTTCCACTTGGCGGCGTCCAGTCCAACGATCAGGCTGTTGTCCAGGCCTTGAATTGCACCCTGGTGACGAGCGCGCAACGCAGCGGTGCTGGCGCTGACGTCATAGTCGTAAGCGCCCCAGCTTGACACGCTGCGCAGTTCCTTGTCGCGCGTGCCGAGGTCGAGAGCAAACTCCCACGCGCCCATTGCGGCTGCACCCAGCAGCGTGGTGCGGCGGCTGCGGACGGTGGCGTGGGCGTCAGGTGTATTGGATTGGTGCGGGTCGGCGCTGTACTGCGCCGAGCTCAGTGCGCCGGGCAGGTCGGCATCAAGCTCGTCCTGGGCGTGGCGCAGCGCCAGGCGCAACTTGTCGCGCCGCCACTGTGCGCCCACCGAGACGCCTTGCACATCGGTGGCAAAGTGCGCGCGGAAATTGTCGGACTGACGCTTGTTGACGGCGGCATCGAACGAGAACTCTCCCTTGGCGACGCCTGCGCTGGCGCGCGCCTCGCGCGTGTCAAAGCTGCCGACGCCGGCGTAGAGCCGGGCCTGCGTGCCGTGCTCGAGTCCCATGCCGGTCTTGGTGGTGATGATGATCACGCCACCGGTGCCGCCCTCGCCATACAGCACCGTGCCGCTGCCGCGCAGGACTTCGATGCGCTCGACGGTGTCGAGCTGGATGCCGGCCAGGCGCGCGCCGCTCGAGTCGCCCTCGTCAAGGCGCAGGCCGTCGACGATGACGATCTGGTTGCTGCTTGCGGTGGTGCCGAAGCCGCGCAAATCAAGCTGGTCATCGCCTGCGCCGTAGAAGTCCTGGCGGGCGGGCACGCCCAGCAACTTGGCGATCACCTGATTGATGGTGGTGACCCCCGAGCGGGCGATGTCCTGCGCGGTGATCACGCTGACGCCGAAGGGCAGGCTAGCGGCGGCTTCGCTGAAGCGTGAGCCGTTGACGATGACGGTGGGTAGTAGGCTGTCTTGCGTGCCCGCTGCCGCCGAGGTGGCCAGGGCGATCAGGGACAAAGCCACGCAGCAGCGCAGCTGGTTTGCTGGGCGCGCATGGCGCCGGAGGTTTGATTTCATGAGTCAGTTCAACAAGTAGGTACGGAGGCCCGCTCTCCCGCAGGCTTTCCGTGAACCGATGGCGCCGCAAAGCGCCATCACTTGTTGGCCGGTATCCGGGCTGGCGGAACTACCCGTGCGTCCTTCCCAGCGGCCGTGAGGCCCCCAGTGGATTGAGTACACGAGCGGAAGACCTGAATGGTCTTCGTCCGCTTACCGTTGCGGGGACAGCTCAGGTTGGAGCAAGGCTTGTTGGCCCGGCCCCTTCTGATTCCCGTTTAACTGCCCAGGCGCAATGCCTGAAGCGAGCACCAACGCAGAGCATTCTATGCCTTGGCTCGCGCTGGCCCGCCGACGCTCACGGTTTGACCGGCGCTTCGTTTGCTCCCTTGGCTTGCTTGCCTGGCTTGGGCGAGACCGCCGTGAAGCCCTCGGGCTTGTGGGTCGATCGCGCCTTCTTGTTGTGCTTTTTGCCGGCGTTCTTCGACGCCGCGCCGGCCGGCGGCACCGGCTCAAGCGCTGGCTTTCCGCGCCCGTATATGCCGATCGCACCGGAGGCGTTGCGCGCTGCGTCGGCCTCGCGCTGGCGACGCTCGGCGGCCATCCGGTTGCCGAGCTGTTCTTCGCGCCGCGCAATCTCCTGCGCCTGCCGGACCTGCTCTGCGTCGGGCGCAGCCGCTTTCGGAGTCAAGACCTGACCCTCTGGGCATGGCGTCTGGCTCAGCTCGCGGCCGCCCGCGCCGCAGCGATAGATCGTCGTGTTCTGCGCCAGCACGACGTTGGAGATGACGGCAATCGCGAGCGCAAGCAGGGCCGGCAAGGTGTTCATGGCGTCTCCGGTTCGGGGATGTCGTCGGGGCGTGGCGGTTTGGGGCGTGGCGGCTTGGCGTGTATTTTCATCAATGCACGCTGCATGTCGCCCCCCAGCAGCAGATCGAGCGCGTCCATCGACTTCCGTATGCAGTCATGCATGGCCTCGCGCTCGTCCGTGGGCGGTTTGCGCAGCACGTAGTTGGCGACTTCGGCACGCTCGCCCGGATGTCCAATGCCCAGGCGCAGGCGCCAGAAATCGGGCGAACCCAGACAGGCCTGCATGTCCTTCAGTCCGTTGTGGCCGGCGGCGCTGCCGCCGAGCTTGAGTTTCATCTGGCCGGGGAGCAGATCGAGCTCGTCGTGCACGGCCAGAATCTCCTCTGGCGCGATCTTGAAGAAACGCGCCAGCGCCGCCACCGATTTGCCCGACAGGTTCATATAAGTCATCGGTTGCAGCAGCCATACCGGGCCACCCTGCAAGTTGACGCGCGCGACGCGCCCGAAATAGCTGCGCTCGGGGGCCAGGTGAGCGCCGAGCTTGCGCGCCGCCTCATCGACCCACCAGAAACCCGCGTTGTGACGCGTGTCCTCATATTCCGGCCCGGGGTTGCCGAGGCCTACAAACAATCTGATCATCGCTTCATTATCGGCGCCGGGACGGCCGCGACGCTAACATGAGCTCATGAAACAAGATCGCACGCAGTTGCTGCATGGCCTGGACTGGACTGGCTTGCTTGCGGCCATGGCCCGGCGCATTGCCTACCGCACCGAGAGCCAATTGCCCGATCAAGCGTCTGAGCTACGCCGCTATCTGCTGGAAGAAATGCTGCCAAGTTTCACAGCCCTGGGTTTCGAGAGCCAGCTCTGGGAGAACCCGGTGGCGGGTGCACCGCCGATGCTGTTTGCCCGTCGCTTTGAAGACGCGGCGCTGCCCACGGTGTTGATGTACGGCCACGGCGACGTGGTGGCTGGCGACGACGCGCGCTGGCGCAAGGCAGCCTCGCCCTGGCAGCTCGAGATCAAGGAGGGCCGCTGGTATGGCCGCGGCAGCGCCGACAACAAGGGCCAGCACAGCATCAATCTGGCAGCGCTCGCTCATCTTCTGAAGCAGCAGGGACACCTGGGGTTCAATGTGAAGTGGCTGCTTGAGATGGGCGAGGAAGTGGGCTCGCCCGGACTGCGGAGAACCTGCGAACTGCATGAAGACGATTTGGCGGCCGACGTGTTCATTGCCTCGGACGGGCCGCGCTTGCGCACCGAGATGCCTACGCTGTTTCTGGGCTCGCGCGGCGTGCTCAATTTCAATCTTGCGGTGGAACTGCGCGAAGGCGCGCACCATTCGGGCAACTGGGGCGGGCTGCTTGCCAATCCCGGCGTGATCCTGGCCAGCGCGATTGCCAGCATCGTCGATGCGCATGGCGTGATTCAGGTGGCCGGGCTGAGGCCGCCGGCGATAGCAGCGTCGGTGCGCAAGGCGCTGGCCGATGTCCAACCTGGCGAGCCCGGCGGGCCGGCGATCGACACGCAATGGGGAGAGCCCGGCTTGAGCCCGGCCGAACGCGTATTCGCCTGGAATTCGATTGAGGTGCTCGCCTTTCGCACCGGCAATCCGGACCGGCCGGTGAACGCGATTCCAGCCCGTGCCGTGGCCCACATGCAATTGCGATTTGTGGTGGGCAACAACCCGGGCAGCTTTTTGCCCGCCTTGCGTCGGCATCTGGACGAGCGCGGTTTCGCCCAGGTGCGCGTCGAACAGGACCGCGCCGAAATCATGCACGCGACCCGGCTCGATCCCGACAACGCCTGGGTGCGTTTTGCAGTGCAGTCGCTCACCCGCACCACGGGTCAGACGCCGGTCGTGCTGCCCAATCTGGGCGGTTCGCTGCCGAACGAGTGTTTCTCCGGCGTGCTGGGGCTGCCGACCATCTGGGTGCCGCACTCGGCGCCAACTTGCTCGCAGCACGCCCCTGACGAGCATCTGCCGGCTTTCTCTGCCGAGCAGGGCCTGGCCATCATGGTGGGCTTGTTTGCCGACCTCGGCCAAGGGTGGCCGGGCGGCTGCGGTCGGCGCGCGCAAGGCTGAACCTATTGCGAGCGCCGTAAACGACAAAGCCCCACCGAGGTGGGGCTCTGTTCTGACGCGCCGCGCAGGCGCTGTCACCAGGACATCATTTCTTCTTTCCCTTGGCCGGAGCGGCGGCTGCGGCCGTGGCGGCAGCAGCGGCAGCGGCAGCGGCAGCGGCGGGCTCTGCCACGGCAAGCGCTTCTTCTTCTTCCTTGGAAGTCACCGACGCAATCACCGGGTTGGGCTTGCCATGGGTCACGACCTTGATGCCGGCGGGCAGCTTCAGGTCGTTGACATGCAGCGAACTGCCCTTGGTCAGGTGTGCCAGATCGACTTCCAGGAACTCGGGCAACTCCTTGGCCAGACAGGTGATCAGCACTTCATTGACCACATGGTTGACCAGGCAGCTCTCGGTCTTGACCGCGGGCGAAAGCTCCTCATTCACGAAGTGCAGCGGGATCTTCTTGCTGATCTTGGTGGTGGCGTCAACACGCTGGAAGTCCACGTGCAGAATCAACTGGCGGAACGGGTGCATCTGCAGGTCGCGCAACAGCACTTGCTCGGTCTTGCCGGCAAGCTCCATTTCCAGGATGGTGCTGTGAAAGGCTTCCTTCTTGACGGCGTGGTACAGCGCGTTGTGATCGAGCTCGATCATGGCGGGCTCACCGGCACCAAAGACGATACCAGGCACTTTGCCTGCAATACGCAGGCGGCGGCTCGCTCCGGTCCCCTGCAAGGTGCGCTCAAAAGCGGCGAATTTCATGGTTGACTCCAAGTATGGAAGGGCGCCCGCGACCAGGTCGCCCAGAAAAAACAGCCCAAGGGGCTGCGACTGAATGCCGCCCGAGGGCGACAAAATTAGAAATTGTTGTTCTGATCCGAGAACAGCGAAGTGACCGACTCGCCATCCGAAATGCGGCGAATCGTTTCTGCAAACAAGAATGCCACCGACAACTGGCGAATCTTGGTGCAGGCTTTGGCCGCTTCGTGCATCGGGATGGTGTTGGTGATCACCACCTCGTCCACCAGCGAAGCGTTGATTCTCTCGATGGCCGGTCCCGACAGTATCGGGTGCGTGCAATAGGCATACACGCTCTTGGCACCACGGTCCTTCAGCACCTCGGCGGCTTTCACCAGCGTTCCGGCGGTGTCAATCATGTCGTCCATGATCACGCAGTTGCGGCCGTCGGTTTCGCCGATCACATGCATCACCTCGGAGACATTGGCCGACTGGCGGCGCTTGTCGATGATGGCCAGATCACAGCCGAGCTGCTTGGCCAGCGCACGCGCGCGCACCACGCCGCCGACGTCGGGGCTCACCACCACCAGATCCTGGTAGTTGCGGCTCTTCAGGTCGGACAGCAGCACCGGCGAGGCGTAGATATTGTCGACCGGGATGTTGAAAAAGCCCTGGATCTGGTCGGCGTGCAAGTCCATCGTGAGTATGCGTTCGACGCCGACGGTCTCCAGCAAGTTGGCCACCACCTTGGCGCTGATGGGCACCCGCATCGAGCGTGGCCGGCGGTCCTGGCGCGCATAGCCAAAATAGGGAATCACGGCGGTGATGCGGCGCGCACTGGCGCGCTTCAAGGCATCCACCATGAGAAGCAGTTCCATCAGGTTGTCGTTCGTCGGCACGCAGGTCGGTTGAATCACGAACACGTCGCGGGCACGCACGTTTTGCCGAATTTCGACGGTGACTTCGCCGTCAGAAAAACGACCGACGACTGCCTTGCCGAGGTCGACACCGAGTTGGGTGGCGATTTCCTGGGAGAGAACTGGATTGGCGTTCCCGGTGAACAGAACGGTGTTGAACAGCACACGCCCTCCGGCTTTAGGCTAGGACCCTTTGGCTTCAGCTGTGTGTGAAGCTGACTGGGCCGAGATCAGAAAAATTTTGGCAGGGGCGGAAGGATTCGAACCTACGCATGTCGGAATCAAAATCCGATGCCTTAACCAGCTTGGCGACGCCCCTACACTGGACCCGTGCTTGCGCAAGAATCCGAACCCTTCAGTCTGCTTGATCTGTCGCCCACCCGGCTAAAGGGTGGCGCTCCAGACTTCGGCATATTCTGCCCACCCATCCGGAAGGAAGATCCTCCGCCCATGTTGCCATGGGTTGGCGGGACAGGCCTTCAAGCATTTCAATTCTCGCAAACACCGCGCTGCCCGAGCCCGTCATCCGGCTGTTGCCGAACCCGGCCTCGAGAAGCTTGAGTGCGTGACTCACTTCGGCGCATTGGCTCTCAGCCACAGGCTCAAGATCATTCCGACCAAAGCCGTTGACGATTGCCTCAACGCTGACTACCTTGTCTGCTTCGCCGTTTTCGGGCGGCTTGACGCCCGTCTCGACGCCACCATCCAACGCGTGCGAAGTAGTGCCTGCAGGAAAGCCCGCTACTATAACAGCGCCGCTGTTTCGTGCCAAGAGGGGACTGGCAAAAATTTCCGAAGTGGCAATCGCAGCAGCGGGCTTGAGCACAGCGAAAAGCTGGTTTGGCAAAGTCAAGGGCGTGAGGATTTCACCGATGCCTTGCACAAACGCGTTCTCGCCACGCAGGAAGAAAGGCAGGTCGGCGCCAAGCCGCAAACCCAGCGGCAGCAGCTGCGACAAGGACCAGTTCAAGCCCCACAGCCGGTTCAGCGCCAGCAGCGTGCTGGCGGCGTCCGACGAACCGCCACCCATGCCTGCGCCAGCGGGCACTTGCTTGGTGATGTGAATGTCGGCGCCATAAGCGCAGCCGCTTGTGCTCTGAAGCAGGCGCGCAGCGCGCAGGCATAAGTCGTCGGCGGGCAGGGGCGCGCCCAGGTCGTGTCGAATCAGCTTGTCGTCGCTGCGCCGCTCGAAATGCAGCCTGTCGCACCAGTCGATCAGCACGAACACCGACTCGATCAGGTGATAGCCATCCTTGCGGCGACCGACAACATGCAGGAACAGATTCAATTTGGCCGGGGCGGCCACGTCGTACAGGGCAAGCATCAACGTCGCTCCGGCGGGTCCAGACGTGCGCGCAAGCTCACCTCGGTGGGCTCCAGGCGGTGCGCCTTGATCAGGCCGTCGACAAAGCGGCTCAGGTCCACGGTCCATCCCAACTGCTTGAAACCGGGTTGTCCGTCGGCGCGCGGCTGACTCGCTGCGCCTGGCCAGGGACGGCCCCGGAGCCAGTCGAACAAGGCTGTCACCGGGACGGCTTCGCCCAGCAGATCGCGGGTCAAGGCATCCAGATCGTCGTAGCGTGTCTCCGTGTCGGCCTGCTGCAGCACGGCCAAGCCAGGCTGCCAGCGCGCACGCGCCGCAACCGTGCCCAGCGGCGTGCTCAGTTCGAGTTGGCCTGCCTCGGGGCCGCCTTGCAGTTCGAAACTGGCCGATCCGCCCTGCGGCGTGCCTGCGGTGTCGTGTGCCACCTGCACCGACAGGCGACCGCTGAGCCGTTCGCCGGCAAATTCCGCAGGTTTGGGCGTGCTGGCGCAGCCCCACAGCAGGGCTGCGGTGATGAGGGGCAGCAACAGCTGGCCCCGGCGTCGATGCAATGGCTGAGGTGTGTTCACAGCGACACGTGCAGCCTTGCCAGCGTCTCAAGCAGCACTTCGTTGTCGTGATCGCGCTGGGCGCCTTCGCGCCAGACCCGCCGCGCATCTTCCTGCCTGCCCATCACCCACAAGACCTCGCCCAGATGGGCGGCGATTTCGGTGTCAGGTCTTGACCGGTAGGCCTGGCTCAGCAGACGCTCGGCTTCTTCGTTGTGGCCCATGCGGAATTCGACCCAACCCAGGCTGTCGAGCAAGAAGGGCTCACTGGGCGACAGCGACAGCGCCTTTTCGATCAACTGTTTGGCTTCAGTCAGGCGCAGATTGCGATCGGCCAGCGAGTAGCCCAACGCGTTGTAGGCATGTTGATAGTCGGGCTTGAGTGCGATGACACGGCGCAGCAGTGACTCCATCTCATCCATGCGGTTCAGCTTCTCGGCCATCATCGACTGTTCGTACAGCAGGTCGACGTCGTCGGCAAAGCGCTTGTTCCCGGTCGCCAGCACCTCGTACGCAGCTTGCCACTGGCGGGCTTCGCGCAACAACTGCACCTCGGCCATCAGCTTGGCCTTCACGTCTTCGTCGGTGCGAGCCGGCATATCTTGCAGCAGCTTGCGGCCCTCGGCCAACTTGCCCTGGCGCACCAGCACCGAGGCACGCCGGTACTGCAGCTGAAGCAACTGCTTGGTGTCCCCCACCAGTGCCAGCCAGCCCTCGGCAGCCTTCAGGTCGCCGCGTTGCTCGGCCGCTTGAGCCAGCAGCAAGTAGGCCTGCTGGCGCGCGTCAACGCTGAGTTCGTAGCCCTCCTTGGCTTGCTTGCTTGCGGCCTCGGCGCGGTCCAGATAGGTCTTGAACGCCGCTTCGGCCTCGATGGGATGCTTCAGTTCAAGCTGCAGCATCCCCAGGCTCATCCACGCCCCCAACAAATCCGGGCTGGAGCGAGTGAGGCGGGTGAGTTCGCGGATCGCGTCGGCGTGGCGCTGCGTGCGTGCCAGCACGCGTGCATAGTTGAGGCGCACCAGATCGCTGTCGGGCTTGGCCACGAGGTGCGCCTGCACCAGGCTTTCAGCCTGCGTCGAAGCTTCCATCATGTCGAGCGCGGCCAGGGCCGGCGCCTCGGCGCTCGGGTCCTTGTCCGACGCGGTCTGTAGCAAGGCCAGCGCGCCGGGCCTGTCGCCGGCCGCCAAAGTGAAGCGGGCCAGTGCGACATGCGCGGAAATCAGCGTTGCGGGCTGCTGCAAATAGGGTCGCAGCACCGGCTCTATCGTGGCCAGCACGCGTTTGGGTTCGGGTGACCTTTGAAGCAGATGCGGGAGTGCCGCGATGGCGCCGGAGCGCTGTTCGGTCGGTGTCAGTCTGAGCATGTCGCTTAGCGGCTCGGAGAGCTCGCCCAGACGGTTCAAGCCGACCAGCAAATGCACGGTGGTCTGCGCCGCGTCCGCCGATTCGGGCAATTGATCGCGCCAGGCGTGCGCCGCCATCAAGGCCTGGTCGCCGGCGCGGGCGCGCAGCGCAATGCCCACGACCCGGCGGAACAGTGCCTCGTCGCTGGTGCGCCGCGCCGCATCCAGCATGATCTGGAAGGCATTGCCTGCATCGCCTGACTGCAGTTCCAACTCGCCCATCAAGAGTTGATAGAAGAGCGGTGCATCCAGCGCCGAGTTCTGGACGGAAGCCTTTGGCGTACCCGTGGCTGGGACTGGCGCGGCTTGGGCGCTGCTGCCAAGCGCCAACAGCGCTGCGCACATGAATGCAGTCGTCAGGCCCTGCGGCAGTGAACGGACCAGGCTTGTGCGGAGAAAGAAGTCGGGCATGCATGCTCCTGAGTAGGCTCGCCATTCTAGGAGTTGCCTGACACAGGATAATTCCCTTCATGCCAGAACTTCCTGAAGTCGAAGTCACGCGCCGCAGTTTTGCGCAGCGCATTGCGGGCGCCCGCGTAACAAGGGTGCGTCTGGGCAAACCCTTGCGCTGGCCCATTGGCTGCGCGGTCGACGCCTTGCTGGGTCTGGTGGCGGGCGAGGCGACAAGGCGCGGCAAGTATCTGTGGCTGCCCCTGGGCCAGGGCGGCTTGTTGTTGCACCTGGGCATGTCGGGTTCGCTGGCCTTTGCAGAAGATGTGGCAGCGCCCGGCCCGCACGACCATTTCGATCTGGTCACGACGCGGGGCACCTTGCGCCTGACCGACCCGCGGCGCTTTGGTGCGGTCGTGTGGTCGCCCGCGTTCGATCAGGAGCCTGCCGCCAAACTGTTGGCCAATCTGGGCTACGAGCCGTTTGATGCGCGCTTTACCGGCGCTTACCTGCACGCCAGGCTGCGTGGCCGCAGTGTGGCCATCAAGCAGGCGCTGCTGGCGGGCGACATCGTGGTCGGCGCCGGCAATATCTACGCCTGCGAGGCCTTGCTGCTGGCCGGCATCGACCCCCGCACGGTCGCTGGAAAACTCAGCAAACCGCGTTGCGAGCGGCTCGCCGCCAGCGTGCGTCAGGTGTTGAACGAAGCGCTGCTTGCGGGCGGCACCACGTTGCGCGATTTCAAGGACTCGCATGGCGTGGCGGGGAGCTTCCAGTTGCAGGCTCAAGTCTATGGCCGCGCTGGAGAGCCGTGTCGGCGCTGCGCCACCAAGATCAAGCGCATCGTCCAGGGTCAGCGCTCGACCTACTTCTGTCCGCGCTGCCAGACGCGTTGATTTGTGCCGACAGAGCACCCCGCAAACAGGGTGGTTGGGCACGCCAAAGCCGCTGATTTGTCATGGTTCGGTCCGACCCGGGTCAGGTTTGGCGCCGGATTGAGCTAGCATCCACCCACATGAATGTCAGCACTCGATCACTGGCGCAGCGCCTGGACGGTTTGAACACCTGGCGGGTGTCTTTGGACTCCGCGTTGGAGGCGCTGTCCCAGCATCTTGCCGAACACGGCTTGCTCGACGAGCATGCGAGAGAACAGATAGACCGTGTGCGCCAGCGTGTCGCCGGTGAAAAACTCAGCGTCGCCTTTGTGGCCGAGTTTTCGCGCGGCAAGTCCGAGCTGATCAATGCCATGTTCTTCAGTGACACGGGCCGCCGCATCCTGCCCGCCACGCCGGGGCGCACCACCATGTGTCCGGTGGAAATGTCTTACGACGCGGGCGAGCCGGCGATGCTGTCGCTGCTGCCCATCGAGACCCGCATCGAGGGCCGATCGCTTGCCGATCTGCGCCTGCGCCGCAGCGTCTGGACTCATGTGCCGCTGGGCGATCTGAGCCATGAAGAGCTCGCCTTGACGCTGAACGAGGTCACGCGCACACGCGCCGTCACCGTGGCCGAGGCGCGCAAGCTGGGTCTGTGGAGCGATGAGCTCGATAGCGACGACTCGACGGTGCCTTCGGCCGACAACCCGCCTTTGCGCGACGATGGCCTGGTCGATGTGCCGGCCTGGCGCCATGCGCTGATCAAATACCCGCATCCGCTGCTCGAGCAGGGGCTGGTGGTGCTCGACACGCCTGGGCTCAACGCGGTGGGCGCCGAGCCCGAACTGACCTTGAGCGTGCTGCCGTCTGCGCATGCGGTCGTCTTCATTCTGGCCGCCGATGCCGGCGTGACACGCTCGGACATGAATGTCTGGCGCGAGCACTTGCACGAAGGTGCCATGGCGCGTTTTGTCGTGCTCAACAAAATCGACACCTTGCTCGATCCCTTGCTTGCCTATGATGTCGTGCAGGAGCAGATCAGGAAGCAATGCGTCATCACGGCGCGCACGCTGGGTGTCGACATCGAGCGCGTGTTCCCGCTCTCAGCGCGTCAGGCGCTGACCGCGCGTTTGCGTGGCGACACCAAAGGACTCGAAAACAGCGGCCTGCCTTTGTTGGAGACCATGCTGGCGCGGCATCTGCTGCCCAAGCGCAGCGAGCTGCTGTCGAGCGCGGTGACCGAGATCGTGCTGGAGGTGCAGACCCATGTGCAGCGTCAACTCGCGCTGCGCCGCCGCCACAACACCGAGCAGGCGTTAGAGCTGCGCAGCTTGCGCGGCAAGGGCGTGGTGCGCGTGCGCGAATTGCGCGAGCGTGTCGACCTCGAGGGCAAGCGTTTCGAGCTGTGCTCGCAGCGCATGCAGGCACTCAAGGCGATTCATGCGCGCGCGCTCAAAGAGTTGCTCGACGGACTGGCCAGCGAGCGGGTGCGCGAACAGGTGCGCCAGATGCAGCTTGGGCTGGACGCCTCGTTCTTCCATGTCGGCGCGCGCAAGGTGTTCCTGGCCATGTGCGGTGAGCTGCGCCAGCTCCTTATCCAGGGCCAGCAGCGCGCCGACGCTATGCAGGGCTTGCTCGAATCGAGCAGCCAGATGCTGAATTCAGATTACGGTTTTGCACTGCTGATGGGGCCGGCGCCCGACTTCTCGCGCTGTTCACGCGAGCTCGAATTGATCGAGCGAAGCTACAGCCAGTACCTGGGCATTCGCGCGTCATTGCGTTTGCTGCAGCCCGACTTCATGGAACAGTTCCGGCGCATGCTGTTGTCCAAGCTGCGCGCGGTGTTCGACTCGGCGCGCGTCGAAGTCGAGCGCTGGAGCAAGGCCGCCACGGGCCAGATTGACGCGCAGCTGCTCGAGCGCAGCAGCACGTTCACGCGCCGCCGCGATGCGCTCGTCGGCATCGAGGCCGAGGCGAGTGAGCTTGATGCGCGCTTGTCTCAATTGACGGTGGTCGAGCAGCGTCTGAGCCGCACGCACGCGCTGTTGCAGCCGGTCGTGAGCGAGGTGCTGGCGCTTGCACAAGAGATGCCCGTGCAGGCGGCCGATGACGAGCTGCCTGCCGCTGGCGGGTCCGACGCCGGCTGGGCCCAGATCGCCGCCTAGTGAGCAACGTGCCAGCGGTGAATGAGACATCGCGGCCCGCCGTCCTGCCAGCCGGACTGATCCGGCATTTCGCTCCGGCCTTGATTGCCTGGCAAAGAGTTCACGGCCGCCATCAACTGCCGTGGCAGAACACGCGCGACCCCTATCGCGTCTGGTTGTCCGAGATCATGTTGCAGCAGACCCAGGTCGCCACCGTGCTGGCTTATTACCAGCGCTTTCTCGACCGCTTTCCCGACGTGCGCGCCTTGGCGCAAGCGCAACTCGACGAAGTGCTGGCGTTGTGGGCGGGCCTCGGTTACTACAGCCGCGCGCGCAATCTGCACCGCTGCGCCCAGGCGGTGGTGGCTGAGCATGGCGGCGGCTTTCCGGCCAGCAGCGAACAGCTCGCCGGGCTGCCGGGCATCGGCCGCTCGACGGCCGCCGCGATCGCCACCTTCTGCTTTGGCGAGCGTGTCGCGATTCTGGACGGCAATGTCAAGCGCGTTCTCGGCCGCGTGCTGGCCTTCGACGGCGACCTGGCCAAGGCCGCCAATGAGCGCGCGCTGTGGCGCCACGCCACCGACTTGTTGCCAGATCAAGATCCGCAAGACCTGTCCCCCTATACCCAGGGGCTGATGGATCTGGGCGCCACGCTGTGCAGCCTGAAAGCGCCGCAATGCGGGCGGTGCCCGGTCGCCGAGTTGTGCGCCGGCCGCAAGTCGGGCCATCCGGAGCGCTTCCCGGTGAAGACCCGCAAGCTCAATCGCGGCCTGCGCGAAAACTGGTGGTTGTGGGTCGAATGCGAAGGCCGCGTCTGGCTCACCCGGCGTCCCGACAGCGGCGTCTGGGCGGGCTTGTGGACGCTGCCTATGTTCGATGACGAGGCGGCGCTGCGCGCGCAGGCGTTTCAGTTGGACGCCGAGTTGCTTGCCTTGCCGAGCATCGCGCACAGCCTGACGCATTTCGACTGGCTGCTGCACCCGCGCCAGGCGTGCCTGAGCCGCGCAACGCCGATGTCGGGCCCGGGCGAGTGGGTTGCGCGCGAGTCGCTGCCGAGCTATGCGGTGCCGGCGCCCCTGAAGCGGCTGCTCGACACACGCACTAGAGGCTAGCTTCGGCCGTCGAGTTCGCGGTGGCGCGTCAAGGTGGCGCCGTGGCTGGCGAACTGGCGCGCCAGGTATTCCACCATATAGACCGAGCGATGCTGGCCACCGGTGCAGCCTATGGCCACCGTCAGATAGCTGCGGTGGTCGGTCTCGAAGGCCGGCAGCCAGTGGGTGAAGAACGCGCTGATCTGCGCCAGCATCGTGGTCACCTCGGGCTGGGCCTCCAGATAGGCCACCACCAGGGCGTCGCGGCCATCGAGCGACCGCAGCTCGCGCAGGTAATAGGGGTTGGGCAGCACGCGCACGTCGAACACGAAGTCGGCGTCCAGCGGCACCCCATGCTTGAAGGCAAACGACTCGAACACCAGCGTCAGCGTCGTGCCCTTCACGTTGACCAGATTGCGCACCCACGAGCTCAGTTGAGCCGGGCGCAAACTGCTGGTGTCGAGCACGGTCGACTCGGCGCGTATGCCCGCCAGCAGTTCGCGCTCGAGATCGATCGAGTCGATCAGGATGCGTCGCACATCGCCCGAATCGTCGCCCGGCTTGCTGAGCGGATGGCTGCGGCGCGTCTCCGAGAAGCGGTGCACCAGCGCATCGGTGCTGGCGTCCAGAAAGATCGACCGCACGTTCACACCCTGGACGCGCAGCCTCTTGAGCATGGGCAGCAGCTGCGGCAACGAACTGGCGCTGCGGGCGTCCATGGCAATCGCCAGATGGCGCGTTTCGCGCTTTGACTCCAGGCGCAAAAACTCGGTCAGCAGCTCGGGCGGGAGGTTGTCCACGCAAAAATAGCCGGCGTCTTCAAGCGCGTGCATGGCCACCGATTTGCCCGATCCAGAAATGCCGGTGACGAGCACCAGGTCGCGCGGCATGAGGCCCTCGGCAAGCTCGCCGAACGCGGAATCGGTGTCTGCACTCATGGCTTGATCTTCCTGATGGGGTCAGGTCTTGCCGGCGCGGCAGACGCGGCGCTGGTCGACAAAGCCAGCATTTCCTGCGCATGCGCGAGGCTGGTCGACGACAGGCGCTCGCCTCCCAGCATGCGCGCTACCTCGGCCACCCGGGCCTCGAACCGCACGCCTTGCACGACGCTTGCGGCGCCACCCGCGCTGGCGATCTTGGACACCACGAAATGATGGTCGGCACAAGCCGCCACCTGCGGCAGGTGCGTGACGGCAAGCACCTGGCGTTCGCGCCCGAGCTGACCCATCAGGCGGCCCACGGTTTCGGCCACCGCGCCGCCCACGCCGGCGTCGATCTCGTCGAAGATCAGGCAGGGGGCGCTCGCCTGCGCCTTGTCGATCTGGCAGGTCGTGACGGCAATCGCCAGCGCGATGCGCGACAGCTCGCCGCCCGACGCCACCTTGGCCAATGGCCGCGGCGTGCTGCCCGCATGACCCGCCACCAGAAACTCGGCCGACTCCATGCCAAAGCTTTGCGGCTCGGCCTGCGCCAGCAGCGCTACGTCGAAGCGGCCGCCGCTCATGCCGAGCTGCTGCATCGCCGCAGAGACCGCATCCGACAATTTGGGCGCCGCCTTGGCGCGCGCCGCGCTCACCCGCCCTGCCTGCGCCGCATAGGCGTCGAGCGCGGCGTGCAGCGCGCGCTCCAGGCTTTGCATATCGCTGGCAGCGTCGAGTGCGGCGAGTTCAATGCGCCACTGCGCGTGCAGCGCGGGCAGCTCGGCGGGTGTTCGGCGGTAGCGGCGCGCCAGGCCCATCCAGGCCGACATGCGCGCGTCGAGCTCGTTCAAGCGCTCGGGCTCCAGATCGGCGTCCGACAAATAGCTCGCCAGGCTGTGCGTCGCGTCCTGCAGTTGCGCCTGCGCGCCTTGCAAGGCCTCGATCACCGGCGTGAGATTCGCGTCGTAGTCCATGACTGCCGACAGCGCGTCGATGGCGCGTGCGGTCAGCGTCTCGGCGCTGGTATCAAGCTCGCTCGTCACGTTCAATGCCAGGCGCGCAGCGTCCATCAGGCTTTGCGCGTGCGCCAGGCGCTGGTGCTCGGCGCTCAACTCAATCCATTCGTCGGCGCCGGGCGCGAGGCGGTCGAGTTCGCCGATCTGCCAGCTCAGCCGCTCGCGTTCGCGCGCCAGCTCGTCGTGGCTTTTGCGCGCGGCGGCGATGCGCTCGGCAGCCAGCTTCCACTGCTGCCACGCCAGGCCCAGCGCGGCGGTGTCGAGTTGCGCATAGGCGTCGAGCAAGGCGCGCACCGACGGCGCCCGGGTCAGCCCCTGCCAGGCGTGCTGGCCGTGGATGTCGACCAGGTGGTCGGCCAGCTCGCGCAACTGCCCCACCGTGGCGGCGCTGCCGTTGATCCAGGCGCGGCTCTTGCCCTGCGCGTCGATCACGCGCTTGAGCAGCAAGCTGTCCGCGGCATCGAAGCCGGCATCAACGAGCCAGGATTGCAGTCCCGGCGGCGTATCGAACTCGGCGCAGATCTCGGCGCGCGCCGCGCCCTCGCGCACCACGCCGGCGTCGCCCCGGCTACCGAGCGCGAGCTGCAAGGCGTCGACCAGAATCGACTTGCCGGCGCCGGTCTCGCCGGTCAGTACCGAGAATCCGCCGTCCAGTTCGAGCTCGAGCGCATGCACGATCACGAAGTCGCGCAAGGACATGCGCCGCAACATCAGCCCAGGCCCTCGTTCCAGCGCAGCTTGCGGCGCAGCGTCGCGTAATAGCTCCAGCCGCGCGGGTGCAGGAAGCACACCTGATGCTCGGAGCGGCGCACCATGATGCGGTCGCCGTGCATCAGGGCGGCCAGGCTGTGCATGTCGAAGTTCACGCTGATGTCGCGCCCGGCCACGATCTCTATGCTCACCGCAAAGGTGTCGGGCAGCACGATGGGTCGGTTGCTCAGCGTGTGCGAGGCGATCGGCACCAGCACCCAGCCCGAGATACCGGGGTGCAGGATCGGGCCGCCTGCCGACAGCGCATAGGCGGTCGACCCGGTGGGCGAAGCGACGATCAAACCGTCGGCGCGCAAATTGGCGACGAACTCGTCGCCCACGTCGATCTTCACCTCGATCATGCTGGCCGTGCCGGCGCGCGTCACCACCACGTCGTTCATGGCCAGGCCTTCGTAGATGCAGCGCCCCTCGCGCCACACGTCGCCTTCGAGCATGGAGCGGTGCTCGCGCTCGTAGTCGCCCGTCAGCATCGGCAGCAGGGTGTCGCGGTATTGCTCGATCGGGATGTCGGTCACGAAGCCCAGGCGTCCCTGGTTGATGCCCACCAGCGGCGTGCCGTGGCGTGCCATCTCGCGGCCGAAGCCGAGCATGGTGCCGTCTCCGCCCACCACCACAGCCAGGTCGCATTGCGCGCCCAACTCGTCGGTCGATAGAGCAGGAAACTCGGTGATGTCCGTGTTGAGCGCCGTCTCTCGCTCCAGGGAAACATCCAGACCTTGTTGCGACAAAAAGCGGGCGACCTCTTCCAGCACGGGGCGAATGCCCCGGGCCTGGAACTTGCCCACAATCGCCGCATGACGGAAGTGCTTCGCCATGGGCCGGATTACACCACAGGCATGTCACGCCGACGCAAGCTTGGTGCCTGCCTTGTGCCGCAATCCGTACAATCGACTGCATGCTTGACGAGCGCTCCAAATCCCTGCTGAAAACCCTGGTCGAACGCTATATCGC
Source organism: uncultured beta proteobacterium (assembly GCA_963740455.1). GTDB lineage: Bacteria > Pseudomonadota > Gammaproteobacteria > Burkholderiales > Burkholderiaceae_C > Paucibacter. The sequence continues at coordinate 454,867 of CAVUEF010000007.1, read as the reverse complement.
CGACGGCCAGCCGGTGGGCTCGCGCACGCTGTCCAAGGCGTCTAGCCTGGAGCTGTCGGCGGCCACGATACGCAATGTGATGGCCGACCTCGAAGAGCTGGGCCTGATCGCCAGCCCCCACACCAGCGCCGGGCGCGTGCCCACGGCGAAGGGCTATCGGCTCTTTGTCGACACCATGCTCACCGCCAAGCCGATAGGCCAGCGCATGGACGGGAACATCGAGCCGCATCTGCTGCCCGACCAGCCGCAGCGCGTGATCGCCAATGCGGCGCAGATCCTCTCCAGCCTCTCGCATTTTGTTGGCGTGGTCACGACGCCGCGCAAGTCGTCGGTGTTTCATCACATCGAGTTCCTGCGCCTGGGTGAGCGGCGCGTGCTGGTGATCCTGGTGGCACCCGACGGCGACGTGCAAAACCGCGTCATCTTCACCAGCCAGGACATCACCCAGAGCCAGCTGATCGAGGCCAGCAACCACCTCAACGCCCATTACGCCGGCCTCACGATAGAGGCCGTGCGCGAGCGCCTGAAGCACGAGGTCGACGCGCTGCGCAGCGAGATCGCGATGCTGATGCAGGCCGCCGTGGCCGTCAGCACCGAAGCGATGCAAGGCAACCAGGAGCAGATGGTCATCTCGGGCGAGCGCAACCTGCTTACCGTGCAGGACTTCAGTCACGACATGGGCAGCCTGCGTCGCCTGTTCGACCTGTTCGAACAGAAAACCCAGCTGATGCGATTGCTCGACGTGTCGAGCCGCGCCGAAGGCGTGCACATCTACATCGGCGGCGAGAGCCAGTTCGTTCCCTATGAAGAGCTGTCCATCGTCTCGGCGCCGTACGAGGTCGACGGCCAGATCGTCGGCACGCTGGGCGTGATCGGCCCCACCCGCATGGCCTACGACCGCATGATCCAGATCGTCGACATCACCTCGCGCCTGGTGACCAACGCCTTGTCGCAGAAGTAGGGCAGGCACTCAACAGCTGCCGCGCTCGATGCACCTACAATGCGTGCCTTCGGTGCCATGCCGATACGGAGGGCCGTTAGCTCAGCTGGTCAGAGCAGAGGACTCATAATCCTTTGGTCGTAGGTTCAAGTCCTACACGGCCTACCACTCATTCCTCAGTCGGTTCTCCTATGAGAACTGATTGAGGCAACGAGGGCATTCGTGACCTCGCTCCTTGACCAGCCTCCGTCCCTTGTGCAAAATCGGTGCACATTCTGTGCATTCGAAGGGGGAGAGGTGTCGGTCTACAAGCTGGAGAACGGGCGCTGGCGCGTCCAGGTGCGGCGCAAGGGGTTCCCCAACTGCGAGGGCGTCTTCGCGACCCAGCGCGATGCCAAGGCGCACGAGGCGGCGTTCGTCGCCGAGTGCGAGGCCGCAGCGCGGCCCGCAGACGTCACGTTGTCGGCCCTTTGGGAGCGATACGAGGCGTCCCACGAGTACCGCGCCAAGAGCGACTACACCCGCAAGACCGAGGCGAGCCGCATCAAGCCGGTGCTGGCCAAGCTCGGCGCCTACTCGCTGCATCGCCTCGAGGAGCGCGCGCATCTCGTCTACGACTACATCGACGTCCGCGCGAATGCCATCTCGCCCAAGACCAAACGGAAGCTCTCGCCTTCGAGCGTGCGCCTGGAGGTCGCGGCCCTCTCTGCGGTCGTCGCCTGGGCGCAGCGGCGCAGGCTCATACGCGCCAACTTCCTCAAGGGCGTGAGCCGGCCTGGGCAGTCCAAGCGCAAGCGGCGTGTGCCGGCCGTGGAGCAGGCGCGGCTGGAGTCGGCGGTCTTCTCGTGGGACGAGCCCAAGCTCGCCGAGTCTGCACGCTTCGCGTTGCTGCTGCGCCGCTTGGGTTGTCGGCCAGGCGAACTGGCAGGCGCGCTCCGCGCCGACCTGCGGATGCACGATGCCGAGCTCACGTTCCGCGATACCAAGTACAAGGGCGAGGACCGGCGCATCCCGCTGTCCGGCGAGGCGCTGTCTCTGATAGACGCCCAGCTCCGCCACGCCCAGGAGCACGACGCGGCTTCCCCCTATCTGTTCTCGACGCGCGGCCGGAAGACCGAGCGCGATGGGGCCGACGTGTGGCGTCCCTACGCGTACAGCACGGCCGTGAAGCGGCTGCGCAAGGCCGGCGTGGTGCCCGAAGACTTCCATGCGCACGCCATGCGCCGGGAGTTCATCTCTCGCGCCATCGAGGCGGGGATGCCCTACGCCACCATCCGCAAGGTCACCGGCCACCACTCGACACAGGCCATCGAGATTTACGACGAGGGGCTGGCGGTGGCGCCTGACGTTCGCAGCGCACTCGACGCCCATCAGCGGACGGTGACGGAGGAACTGATACTCGGTCAGTTCGAGGCCATGGGCCTGTCAGCAGAGCAGGTCGAGGCTGTGCTGCTGCGGATGAAGGGTGAGAAGCCGAAGCCCTACGCGCACGTGTATGCCAACGGGGAAAAGGCTCGATAGGAAATCCCTAGAGACTCAACTCGCATCGGGGTGCGAGTGGTGTTGCGTGTTCTTGGACGTGATCCCGCTGCGCGGGATCACATGAACCTCAGCTACAGTCGTCCGATGACTCGTAATCGAAAAGCTGTAGTGCTGGCAGCCTTGGCCGTTTGTGCGACCGCTGCGCATGCCGATGTCGTTTGGCCAGCGCTCTATCTCGAGATACGTTCCTTTGCTTGGTGGGCAATCAGTTGCGGCTTGTTGGTTGAGTGGCTTGTCGTTCAGCGTGCGTTCGCATTGACGTGGAGGAAGGCTGCGGTGGCCACCTTGCTGGCGAACCTCGGTTCAAGTGCAGTCGGAATTCTGCTCATTCCGCTCGCCGGCATCGCGTGGGAATTCTTTCCTGGAGCGCTGTACATGCGCGCATTGAACTGGGGAACGTTCAATCCAGTTACCTGGCTGGCGACCTTCTTGATGGCAGTTTTCATCAATACCTTCGTCGAAGCCTACATTTACCGGCGCGGTTTCAAGTTTCAGGTGCGACGCCGGGAGTTCTGGCTTGTCTTCCTCGCGAACGCGCTGAGTGTCGGCATTGCCTTCGGCAGCCTCTTCGTGATGCCTCTGTCTGAGTGAACCGCGGGGTTTGGAGGCCGCTGCGCGTGCGACGGCGGTGCGTGGGCGTCCAGCCCATGCACCTGATGGCGATCCCGCTGCGCGGGAACGCCATCAGGCCCGGGGGAGCCGCCGACCGTAAGCCCGGTCCTAGGGCGTGGCAGGCCCCAGCCTGCCTAGGTCGGTGGGGGCGCAGCCCCGCCACCCCGGGCGAAGCACCGGGGCAACCCTGTCGGAGTCGCAGACCAGCCGCGTCCAGCGACTGCCCGCAGCGTGAAGCCGTGACAAGCACAGCTTGTGACGGTAGCGGAGGCGTCCGAGAGGGTTGCCCCGGAGCGAAGCGGAGAGGGGTGGCGCTGTATTCCATGCCGTGGTCTGCCCTAGCAGACAAGCCGCGGGCCCGCGTCCAGCGGGCGTAAGCGGCCGGTAGGCATGTGCACGGCGAACGCGGTGCGTTGTGCCGCATTCGTGCGGCAGGTCGCTAGACGATGAGCACGAGGGTCATCCCGTGCGTCAACACACCGGAAGCACCTCAATGACCGACAAACGCATCACGGGCGAGCGCAACGCGCTTGCCGTCCTCCAGTTTCTCCATCGCTTCGGCTGGCTCACGACGCGGATGGTGAGCAGCCTTTGCTGGCCCGACGCGAGTCAGGGCGAGAGCATGGCCCGTCGCGCCCTGAAACGTCTGGTCGATGACCAGTTCGTGTTGCGTCGCCGAGTTCCAGACGGAGCGGCGGAGGTTTATACGCTGGCCGCCGCCGGGGCGAAGCGACTGCGGGACGAGCTTGGCATCGAGGCGCAGAGCGGCAAGACCTTGAAGCTGGCGAATGCCGTGCATCGCGCATGCTCGAGCTGGTATCTCATACGTAAGCTGGCCGAGGGTTTCGATGTGTGGACGGAGCATGAGATACAGACCGGCCGCGCGCCATGGGCCATCGTCAACGGAAAGGCTGCTGATGGCGCAGTCGAGACCGAATGCGGGCTGGTCTGGGTCGAAGTCGAGAACGCGTGGAAGAACCGCGCTCGTCGCGAAGCCATCGCACAGCATGTCGAGCAGGGACTTGGCAACCCTGACCAGTTGACGCCGCTTGCTGGAGGGCGTCACCTGTTCCGCGTCGCCGTCGTGTCGACGAACAAGGACGCGCTGCGTTCCATCGTGCAGACCTTCATCGAGTCGTACCGCAAGGGCTACTCCCGTGACCTGCACCTGAGCGCCGTCGAACTGGCGCTGCTGCCTGTCTCGCCGAGCCTTGCACCGGGCGAGTTCTCCGAGATGAACCTCTGGTACGACCTGCTCTTCGACGGCGTTTCGAACGGGCAACCGGAATAGCGCTGAAGGATGAACCCCCGCGCCGATCGGCGCGGGGGTTCAGAGCCCTCCACACACGGTTGGCTCTGAACGTGTAGCGAAGGCCGTTTAAACGGTCAGCCCCGCGCCGATATAACTCGCTGTTCCTAGACGAGGCACCTCCACACACAGGTGCCTCGATGGGAACTGCCCATGACCCCGCTGCGTTCGAAGCGGCCCTCTCCGGTCGTCTTGCCTGGACGCATGATGACCTCTATCAATGGTCGCTTCGGATGGCCGAGCGCTGCGTTGACGCTCGCGCTGTCGTCACGGACGATGTGTTCAGTGACATCTTCCCGAACGGCAAGACCGAAGAGGCAGCGCTCGCGCGCGCCTGCGACCCGAAGTTCTGGCGCCGCAAGGGCGGGCTGGCGTTGAAGCGGGCGAAGTCCGTGCACGCGCAGCACGCCAAGGCCGTGGGCGGCTCCACGGGCCCGAAGTACGTCAGCAAGCCCAACGCCGCCTGGTTTCGGGACGACCGCAAGCGTCAGGCTGTGTGGGCGAAGTCCTGCGTCATCATGGACAAGGGCTCGCGCGGAGAAGCCGTGTCGCTGGCGATGGTCATGAACACGCCCGAGAAGCTCTGGGCGAAGACCTATACCTTCATCAAGGGCCTACAGGAGGTCGCGACGGTCGACCATGACCTGCAGTGGTTCATGGCGACGGTCACCCTTCCTGGCGCCTTTCATGCCAACCCCGCGAACGGACGGAACACGTGGTCGGGTGCGACCGTCAAGGCGGGCTTTGATGAGCTGATGGGCGGCATCAATTGCATCGGCGCCGGCCTGGCGAAGGCCGGCATCCGAAAAATTGGCATCGGCAGCGAGGAGCCGCAGCAGGATGAGACGCCGCATCTGCACGAGGGCATCTTCTATGCGGCAGCCGCCGACTTCTGGGCCTACCTTGAAGGCTACGCGCGCCAGTTCCCGGGCCCGCTGAAGGTCATTCGCGGCTCGAAGGTCAAGAGCGCCGTCGTCTACGCGACGCTCGATGACGTGCTCGCGAAGAAGGGCACGTCCTCCAGCGTTGATGCGCCCGGCCGCGTCACCATCACCGTCGGCGATGCGGGGGCGGCCGCGTTCGCCTCCTACATGTCGAAGTACATCTCGAAGAACTCGGGCAAGAAGCTCGCGGTCGACGACGACGACGAGCATGCATCCGCGACGGCTGTGCTTGCCCACCGGAACGCGCAAGGCATTCGCGGCTGGCGCTTCTACGGGCTTCCTGAGGGAGCCCTGTCGGGGTGGGATGAGCTGCGCCGCGTCGATGAAGAGGTCGCGAAGCCGACTCACCCGAAGCTCGTCGAACTGGCGGAGTTGGCGAAGGCGGGCAAGGCCGGCGACTTCATCCGCACGCTCGGGGGCGTCAACGTCTCGGCGAAGCCCGAGCGCTACCTGGGCCTGCGCCTCTGGATGGACGAGCGCCTTAACCGCTATGGCGAGCCGTCGAAGCGTCCGAAGGGCGTGCAGCTCATGGAGTTCACGCGCGAGAAGCGCAAGGTGCCGACCGGCAAGACGACGAAGCATGGCCGTCCGCAGATGCGGTCGCGCGTCGTCGTCGAGTCCCAACTTCTGGACTCGGTCGCAACTCGCTTCCGCGAGTGGGAAATCCTGACGCAGGCCGAAGCGGAAGGACTGTCCGGGTGTTGGCGCCGACCGAAAACTGACCCACTTATAGAGGTTATGCCGATCCAAAATTGACCCAGGTGTTTTACTGGCTCTGCCTTATTTTTAGGCAGGAGCAACAAAGGTGATCACCATGGAAATGTTGGGAAAAATAAGACGAATGTACCTGCGCGACAAGATGTCGCTGCATGCCATTGCCAAGCAGACCGGCTTGTCGCGTAACACGTTGAGGAGGTGGCTCAGGGAGCCGGATGAGGCGGCGGTGCCGACCTACCAGCGTACCCCCGGCACGCGCAAGCTGAGCGTGTTTAATGCGGCGCTGGTTCTGGCACTCAAGGCCGATGCCCATCGCAACAAGCAAAACCGACGCACGGCCAAAGCCTTGTTTGCGCAGATCAAGGCCGACGGCTACACCGGCTGCTACAGCCGCGTCACCGACTTCATCCGCGAGTGGCGGGTGAACGAGGGCAAGACGCCGCATGCCTTTGTTCCCTTGACGTTTGAGCACGGTGAGGCGTTTCAATTCGACTGGAGCGATGAAGGTTTGGTGGTCGGCGGCATCTACTACAAGCTGCAGGTTTCGCACATGAAGCTGTGCGCGAGCCGTGCCTTCTGGCTGGTGGCCTACCCTGGACAGGGGCACGAAATGCTGTTCGATGCGCACACCCGGTCGTTTGCTGCGCTGGGCGGGGTCGCGCGTCGGGGCATCTACGACAACATGAAAACGGCCGTGGACAAGGTCAAGAAGGGCAAGGGCCGCGTGGTCAATGCGCGCTTTGCGGTGATGTGCGCGCACTACCTGTTTGACGCTGACTTTTGCAACGTCGCCTCGGGCTGGGAGAAGGGGGTGGTGGAGAAGAACGTGCAGGACAGCCGTCGGCGTATCTGGCTGGATGCGCAGAAGATCCAGTGGGGATCGTTTGCCGAGCTCAACGCCTGGCTGGGCGAGCGTTGTCGCGCCCTGTGGAGCGAGTTGCGTCACCCGGAGTTCCGAGAATTCAGTGTGCTGGAAATGCTGGAGCAAGAGCGCGCCGAGCTGATGCCCATGCCCACTGCGTTCGACGGCTATGTCGAGAACCCGGCACGCGTCAGCAGCACTTGTCTGGTCACGGTGGCACGCAACCGTTACTCGGTGCCGTGTGAACTGGCGGGCCACAAGGTCAGCACCCGGCTGTATCCGGATCGGGTCAGCATCGTGGCCAATGACGCCGTCGTCGCCAGCCATGAGCGGCTCATCTGTCGTGGCCGCATCGGCTACGACTGGCAGCACTACATCGACCTGGTCCAGCGCAAGCCTGGGGCCCTGCGCAACGGCGCGCCCTTTGCCGACATGCCGGCGCCGCTGCAGCGATTGAGGCAGGGCCTGCTGCGCCACGCGGGCGGAGACAGGGTCATGGCGCAGGTGCTCGCCGCCGTGCCCACGGCGGGGCTGGACGCCGTGCTGGTGGCCGTTGAATTGGTCATCGAATCCGGCGCGCTCAGCGCCGAACACGTTCTCAATGTACTGGCCCGGCTCAACGCCACGCCAACGCCGCAATCGGTGGAAACCACCCTGCAACTCAAGGAGGTGCCGCTGGCCAACACCAGCCGCTACGACAGCCTGCGCGGTGCGATGGATCTGGCCAGCGACACTGTGGAGGTCAGCCATGCGCAGTGATGTCATCACCGAACTCAAGGAGCTGCGCCTGCGCGGCATGGTGGGCGCCTGGGAGGATTTGACGGCCCAGGGGGACACGGGAATCGCGTCCTCAAAGTGGCTGATCGAGCATCTGCTGCAGGCCGAACACACTTACCGTGCGATGGCGTCAGTGAGCCATCAGATGAAGGCGGCCAAGTTCCCCCTGCACCGGGACCTGGCCGGGTTTGACTTTGCATCAAGCAAGGTTGACGAAGACCTGGTCGGGCGGCTTGCCACGCTGGAGTTCAGCGACACGGCACAGAACGTGGTGCTTATCGGTGGGCCGGGCACGGGCAAAACGCACCTGGCAACAGCCATGGCGGTGTCGGGAATCGCGTCTCGGGGCAAGCGCGTGCGGTTCTATTCCACGGTCGACCTGGTCAATCTGCTGGAACAGGAGAAAGCGCAGGGCAAGGCGGGGCGGATTGCGCTGTCGCTGATGCGCATGGACGTCGTGATTTTGGATGAGCTCGGGTACTTGCCGTTCAGCCAGGCGGGTGGCGCCTTGCTGTTCCACCTGCTGTCAAAGCTGTACGAAAACACGAGCGTGGTCATCACCACCAACCTGAGCTTCTCCGAATGGTCGGCCGTGTTTGTTGACCCCAAGATGACGACGGCGTTGCTGGACCGGCTGACCCATCACTGCCACATCGTGGAGACAGGAAACGAGTCATACCGTTTCCAGCACAGCAGCATGGCGGCCAAGTCGCGCATCAAAGCGCGCGAGCAAAAGCGCAAGGGTCTCAGCGCGGCAGCGGCGGACGAACCATTCTGAAGGGCAGCAAGGGGGAATCCGCTACGGGCTACGCCCTACGCGCCTTCCCCCTTGCTTGATTCCAATTCAAAACCGCCAGGACAGGAGACCGTTCAAAAGCAGCCACTGAGTACACTTATCCACAGTTGCCAATTCAAAAAGCAGCTACCCGCCCTGGGTCAATATTCAATCGGCAGGGTGGGTCAATATTCGATCGGCGCCAACACTGTCCGGGTTCACGGAGCCTGAAAATCGTGCGGTTGGAGTTCCTCCTAATTGTCCAAGGGGAGTCTCGGGAGAGCACGTCCAGCGGCGCGCGATCCGCGCGCCGCTGGACGAAAGCACGGTTGTTCTCAGCAGCGCAGGCTCGGGCAAGACGCACGTTCTCACCGAGCGGGCCAAATTCCTCGTCGACAACGGCGTGAGGGCCAAGGACGTGCTCATCACCACCTACACCCGCGAGTCCGCCCAGGAACTGGAGCAGCGCCTTCGCAGCAAGGGCGTGAATGGCGTGCGCGTCGGCACAATGCACAGCATCGGCCTGGACATGCTGGGCGGAGGCACGTGGCACTTCGACGAGATGATTGCGAAGTCTGCCGAGCTGGGCCAGGAGCGCTTCCATCTGCTCGTCGACGAGGCGCAGGACTTGAACGCCGACCAGATTGCATGGGCGAAGGCGCACGCCAAGACGTTGTTCGTCGTGGGCGACCCCAACCAGGCCATCTACGAGTTCCGGGGCTCCGTGCCAGAAGGCATGGGCGAGCTGCTCCGGCATGTCCACGGGCTCAAGGGTGTGACGCCGGACATGTTCGACTCCGCCACTGAAGTGGCGATGCTGGAGAACCGCCGCAGCACGTCGACCATCGTCGCGCTCGGCAATGCGGTTGTGGGTGGCGAGGCTTGGTCGGGGCGCGACGGGGCGCCGGTCGAGGTTCGCTCCGCAACGTCGCGAGCCGACGAGCTGGCGAGCATCGCGACCAAGGCGGAGGGCGCGCTGGTGCTCCCGAGTTCGACACCAAACCCCATTTTTCGTTGATTTGGAACGCTTGGTCCCAATCAAATCAACAACTTGCATCTGGTGCCTGAATTTTGGTGTAGTGGCAATGTCTGTTGTATTGCGTGTTGGCAAGTGTTGAACATGTTGCTACACTTGCCGCATGTTCATCAAGCTCACTCGTTCAGGCGGCCACAGCTATCTTCAGCTCGTTGAGTCTTATCGCAACGAGGAAGGCAAACCCCGGCAGCGCACCGTCGCCACGATTGGCCGACTTGATGAATCCGGCGGTGGCGTTGATGCTTTGCTCGGCGGCTTGCTGCGTGCCAAGGGCCTGCCGGCCGCCACTGCCACGCCTCCTCAGGTCGAGTTCGAATCCGCTCTTGCCTTGGGTGACGTCTGGGCGCTCGATCAACTCTGGCGCGAATTGGGCTTTGACAGACTGGCCGGTGTGTTCCGCAAGGCACGGTACACCACGCCTGTGGAGCATGCGCTGCGGGTGATGGTCTTCAACCGCCTGTGTGACGCGGACTCCAAGCTCGGCGTGCTGCGCTGGCTGGAGACGGTGAGCATTCCCGAGGTGGATTCGGCCGCCCTGACGCACCAGCAATTGCTTCGCGCCATGGATGCACTCATGGACCATCAGGCCGGCGTCGATGCGGTGGTCGCGGATCTGTTGCGTCCCTTGGTCGATCAAGACCTCTCGTTGGTGTTCTACGACCTGACGACCATTCGCGCGGCGGGCCTGAGTGAGCAGGGTGGCGATGTGCGCCGCTACGGCATGGCCAAGGAGGGCGTGATTGCACGCCAGTTCATGCTCGGCGTGGTGCAGACGGCAGAGGGTCTGCCGATCTACCACGAGGTGTTCGATGGCAACCAGGCCGAGTCGCCGACCTTGCTGCCCACGCTCAGGAAGGTGCTGGCGCGCTTCGCGCACATCAAGCGGCTGGTGGTAGTGGCCGACCGCGGGCTCCTGTCGCTGGACAATATGGACGAGTTGGGCAAGATCAAGCTGCCCAGTGGGCAAGCGCTGGAATTCATTCTGGCAGTGCCAGGGCGGCGCTACGGCGAGTTCACCGACGTGTTGCAGGCCATTCACGCCAAGGCTGGAGCGGCCACGCAAGAGATCATCGACGAGACGCGCTGGCGCGAACTGCGCCTGGTCGTGGCACATCACCCTGAGCGAGCTCGTGAGCAGACGCAGTTGCGCAGTGAGCGCATCGCGGCGCTGAAGAACAAGGCGCAGGCGTGGGCGGGCAAGCTTGACGGTCAGGACGCCGGCGTCACCGCACGTGGCCGCAAGCTCTCTGACAGCGGCGCCAAGGCGCGTCTGTATCACGAGGTCTGCGAGGCCCACCTGGCCAAGATTGTGAAGGTGGACCTTAAGAGCGAACTGTTCACCTATACCGTGGATGAGGCGGCCAAGGCGCAGGCCGAGCTGATGGACGGCAAGCTGCTGCTCGTGACCAACGTGCCCGACTTGACGCCGCAAGAGGTGGTGCAGCGCTACAAGGCGCTGGCCGACATCGAGCGCGGCTTCAGGGTGCTGAAGTCCGAGATCGACATCGCCCCCGTCTACCACCGCCTGCCCGAACGCATCCGCGCGCACGCGATGCTTTGCTTCATGGCGCTGATCGTCTACCGCGTGATGCGCCACCGTTTGAAGCTGGCCAAGAGCGAGCTGAGCCCCGAGAGGGCGTTGGCGCAGTTGCGGCGAATTCAGCGGCACAGCGTGCGCATCAACCAGGCGCCACCCCTCTCGGGCATCTCCACCATCAACGCCCAGCAGACCACCGTGCTGGCCGCTCTGAGCATCAAGAAACCGATCCAAAACCCCCAGATGTCCTTGCTGTAGTGGCAGCCGACAAGGCCACCTCTATACAAATCAACCACTTACAGCGTTTGGTGTCGAACTCGGGGGTGCTCGTGCGGACGAACCGCGAACGCATCGAGGTCAAGGCAGCGCTGGCGCTCGCCGGCGTCAAGCCACAGGACGTGATGACCGTCCATGCGTCGAAAGGCAAAGAGGCAGACTGTGTTGTGCTCGCCTGCGGTCTTCTCAAAGACAAGGCTGGGAGTGAGGCGGAGGAGCGCCGGTTGCTCTACGTTGCGGTTACCCGTGCGCGCAATAGGCTCCTGATAACGAGCACCGGAAGACTACCTGCGCGACTCGACGTTGCATTGAAAGCCCTGGAAGCCGAGTCGGTTTGACGAGACTTCCGACAAGCTCTGCGCCGATCCGGCGCAAAGATAAACAACGACGCTAAACACAAGACCAACTTGGCAAATTGAAACGGATATACGTATGAACGAGATTGAACCCGGCCTGCATTACATAGCAACTGTTCCACCCCAAAGCGCGGCATCGTCAAAGCGCATTGCACTTGAGCTGGCAAGCCAGTTAACGAATGCCCTAGCGGTCATCGACTGGTATCGCGAATTGTGCGACGAGCGCGACGACAGTGAGCTTATCGAGATAATCGACGAGAGCACAGTTGAAGCCCGCGAGGTGCTTGAGGCCTTTAAGGAATTTCATGAGGACGAGTTCCTTGCGCCCGGCGAAGGCAACCCTGTTCCGCGAGGCCTTCGTGTGGCGATTGCACTCGAGAACAGGCGGTCGACGCTTCTGTAATCCTATGTGCGATTGGCGTGCACACACCAGTTGTGTGCAGTCGTTGTGTGCATTTATGCATTTCATAAGTAACTGATATATAAGGATATTATTGCTTATGACGGTGGTGTCATAGTACTCATAATCCTTTGGTCGTAGGTTCAAGTCCTACACGGCCTACCAATTGGATCGATGGCTTGGCGTGATGCTGGGCCATTTCTCTTGTGCGCGCGGCATGGGCGCACTCCTGTGGGTGCAAGTCCCGCCACGGCCGGAGTCGCCTGCCAAACTCGGCACGATGCCTATGGCCGGTGGGCGGTCGGTGTTGCCGATGCAGCTGCTGCCGTGACGCCTGCGGCTTGTTGCGCAGGCAAATAGAGTGGGCCCTTTTGCCCGCAACCCTGCGTGCTGAGCGAGATCAACAGCAAGACGCCGAAGCGCAACCCTTTGAGCGTCGAGGCCATGGCGGCGGCGACTACACTGTGTTCGATCATTCAGAGATTCTACCGACCATGAAGGACGCCATTGTTGCCACGACCTTGACCGAGGGCGAATACCAAGCCAAGACGATGGCCATGTTGGCCGCCATCGAAGCGACGCTGGATCGCTGGCTGGACGACGATGTGGTCGATATCGACACGCACCGGACCGGCGGCCTGCTCGAGCTGAGCTTTCCCGATGGAAGCAAAATCGTGTTGAACACCCAACCGCCTTTGCACGAGGTCTGGCTGGCGGCGCGCGGCGGCGGTTTCCATTTCAAGTACCTGAACGGTCAGTGGCTCGATACCAAGGACGGACGTGAATTCCATGCGGCCCTGTCAGACCACGCCAGCGCTCAGGCTGGCAAGACGCTGAGGTTCGAAGCGCAGGCGTGAGTGCCACTCTGCCTGCGTGCGCCAAGCGGGCCGGATCGAAGTTGTATGAACGCCGGATGCTGACTTCAGGTTAACGCCTGAACAAGTCGAGAATGCTCTTCTTCTCATCCTCGTTGGCGTTGCGTGGCACATTGGTCACGGCGTCGTTCGTGATGCTTCGCACGCCGGCTTTGCCCGCATACTCATCGAAGAACCATTCGCCTCCTTGATTCACCACGCCGTCGGGTACAACCGGGTCATCCACCGGGACATTGGCGAGCGCAAATCTCATGTAGTCGATCCAGACCGGTAGCGCCAGCCCGCCACCGGTCTCGCTACTACCCAGCTTGCGAGGCGTGTCGTAGCCGATCCAGACGACCGCCACCACGCTGCGCTGGTAGCCAGCGAACCAGGCGTCCAAAGAGTCGTTGGTCGTGCCGGTTTTGCCGTAGATGTCAGGACGTTTGAGTTCCGCTTGGGCTCTGGCTCCCGTCCCCGAGCGGGTGACCTCCTGCAGGAGCTTGGTCATGATGAAGGCGTTGCGTTCATCAATCACGCGCGGTTCACCATCAGCTTTAAGCTCGGGTGCCTGGTGCAACAGCTTGCCCTTGGCGTCGGTCAGCTTGGTGATCAATTGGGGCGTCACGCGCAGGCCGCCATTTGCGAACACCGAATAGGCTTGCGCCATCTGCATGGGCGTGACCGAGCCAGCGCCCAGGGCCATGGTCAGATAGGGCGGATGCTTGTCCGCAGCAAAGCCAAAGCGCGTGATCCATTGCTGTGCGTAATCTGTCCCTATCGACTGCAAGACGCGGATGGACACCATGTTCTTGGAATGGGCAAGCGCATAGCGCAACGGCATCAAGCCTTCGAACTTGCCGTCGTAGTTCTTGGGTTCCCACGCCTGACCGCCGGTCGAGGTGGCATCGAAGAACAGCGGTGCGTCGTCCACAATGGTCGCGGGTGTGAAACCCTTTTCGAGCGCGGCTGAATAAATGAAGGGTTTGAAGCTGGAACCCGGCTGACGCCAGGCTTGGGTCACGTGATTGAACTTGTTTTTTGCGTAGTCGAAGCCACCCACCAGGGCCCGCACATGGCCGTCACGCGGATCCAAGGCGATGAATGCGCCCTCGACCTCGGGCAGCTGGGTGATGGTCCAGGCATTCTTGGCACCCTTGACGACACGTATCACGGCGCCGGGTCGGATTCGGGTCTTGGGGTTGCCGTTCACGGCCAAGCCTGACGCCACCGGCTTCAGTCCGTCGCCGGTGATGGTGATGATCTCTCCGCTTTGCAAGGAGGCCGTTACCTTCTTCGGGCTGGCCTCGAGCGCCACAGCGGCCACCAACTCGTCGTTGTCGGGATGCTCCGACAGAGCGTCCGCGACACGAGCGTCCAACTCCTTGGGGTCGGACGGCAGATCCACATACGCTTCCGGGCCGCGATAGAGTTGGCGACGCTCAAAATCGAGAATCCCTTTGCGAAGGGCATGGTAGGCCGCGGCCTGCTCGTCGGCGCGCAAGGTGAGATAGACGTTCAATCCGCGGCTGTAAGCGTCTTCACCGTACTGCGCATACACCAGCTGGCGCGCGGTCTCGGCAGCGAACTCGGCATGAACCGGCGCCACGGCAGGCGCCTGACGGTAGTGAAGGGTCTCTGCCTTGGCAGCGTCATGCTGCTCCTGCGTGATGAAGTTGTTCTCCAACATGCGGTCGATGATGTACTGCTGGCGCTGCATGGCGCGCCGGGGGTTGCTGAAAGGGTTGTATGCAGACGGCGCCTTGGGCAATCCCGCCAGCATGGCTGCTTCGGCAATCGACAGGTCCTTCAAGGATTTACCGAAATACACCTCGCTGGCGGCAGCGAACCCATATGCCTTGTGCCCCAGGTATATCTGGTTCATGTAGATCTCGAGAATCTGCTCTTTGCTCAGCTCGCTTTCAATTTTCAAAGCAAGCAAGATTTCGTAAATCTTGCGTGTTAATGTTTTTTCAGTGGACAGATAGAAATTTCTTGCTACTTGCTGAGTGATGGTCGAGGCGCCCTGACTGCGAGATTCGGCCAGATTGGCCAGTCCCGCGCGGACTATCCCGAGGTAGTCCACGCCGCCATGCTGGTAAAAGCGTGCGTCCTCGATCGACAGCACCGCGTCCTGCATCACCTTGGGGATTTGTTGAATCGGCATGAAATTGCGCCGCTCTTCACCAAATTCGCCCAGCATCACGCCATCGGCCGAAAACACCCGCATCGGTAGCTTGGGTCGATACTCGATCAAACCGGTCGTCTCGGGCAGCTTTGGATAGGCCACGGTCAGCGCCATGGCAATCAGCAGCAAACCCACCAACGCAAGGGCTGCCATCAGACCTATGACTCTGCCCAGCGACTTGCCCAACTGAGTGGCCGGGCCATGCGCCAGGGCGCTTTGCGGGGAATCAGTATTGTCTGTGGTCGATCTTTTGGATTCGCTCATGAGCCTCCGTTGGCGATGCCGGCGATTATAGGAAACCCGAACAAGCTTGCTGTCGGGTTCCGTGAACTGTTTCTCGATAGCTGAACATACGCGACAAACTCAGATCCATTAAGCTCTCTTTTGCGGCTCAGGTCGTGTATGTTATGCAACGTGGAAGGGACTGCATTGGCTGGATTTCCTTTGTGGGTCAACATCTTTACTGCTAGCATTGAAGTAGTTTCTTAACAATCAGGCGCAAATCAAAGTGCTTTAGGGGAAGACGTCGTGGGTATTCTTGACGTACTGCTGGGTCGCAAACACGCTCCGATGATTGGCTTGGACATCAGCTCGTCGAGCGTCAAGCTGGTCGAGTTGGGGCAAAACGCTGCCGGCGAGTATGTACTGGAGCGTTTCGCGGTGGAGCCTTTTGAAAAAGGCTGGATTACTGACGGTCAGATCGAGAAGTTCGACGAAGTCGCCGAGGCGGTGCGCCGCGTGGTCACCCGCAGCGGCACGCGTACACGTCAAGTCGTGCTGGCCATGCCGCAATCGGCGGTGATCACGAAGAAGATCATGTTACCTGCGGGACTGCGCGAGGAAGAGCTTGAGTTGCAGGTCGAGGCCGAGGCAAACCAGTACATCCCGTTCTCGCTGGATGAGGTGAGCCTCGATTTTTGCGTGATCGGCCCCAGCCCCACCTCGGTGGGAGATGTCGAGGTGCTGATTGCTGCGTCGCGCAAGGACCGCGTGCAAGACAGGCAGGGTTTGGCTGAAGCCGCGGGCTTGCGACCGGTGATCTTGGACATCGAGTCACACGCCTCGCGCTTGGCCATGGGGCGCTTGGTTGCCAACCTGCCCAATCGCGGCAAGGATGCCTTGGTTGCCTTGTTTGAAATTGGCGCTGATTCCACCAGTCTGAAAGTACTGCGCGATGACGAAATGCTGTACGACCGCGACCAGGCTTTCGGTGGTTCACAACTGACGCAGCTGATTTCGCGCCAATACGGGTTCTCGTATGAAGAGGCCGAGCAGAAGAAGCTGTCCAACGACTTGCCGGAGGACTACGAGGCGGCCGTGCTGATTCCGTTCGTGGACAGTCTTTCGCAGGAAATCGGACGTGCCTTGCAGTACTTCTTTACCAGCACGCCGCACCACAAGGTGCACTACGTGATGCTCGCTGGTGGCACAGCAACTTTGCCCGGACTGAAGGATCGTGTTACAGAGCTGACCGGATTTGCTTGTATGGTGGTGAACCCGTTTGAAAATATGGCAACTGGATCTTCCATTCGTGAGGGCAAATTGCGCCGTGAGGCGCCCTCGTATCTGACTGCGTGCGGGCTGGCAATGCGGAGGTTCCACCAGTGATCTTGATCAATCTGCTCCCGCACCGGGAGGAAAAGCGCAAACGTCGCAAAGCAGCATTCTTTGCGGGCATCGGCGCTTCCGCCGTGATCGGACTCGTGCTGGCGGCGTTCGCCTATGCCGTGTTGCAGCAACTGACAGCCGAGCAGCAAGGCCGCAACCAGTATCTGAAGGTGGAGATTGATCGGCTGGATGTGCAGATCAAGGACATCGCTGACTTGCGAGCAGAAATCGAATCTTTGAAGGCACGTCAAAATGCGGTCGAAAACCTTCAGACCGACAGAAATACACCAGTTCACTTGCTCAACGAATTGGCCAAGCACACCCCCGAGGGCGTCTACCTGACCAGTATCCGTCAAGTCGACAAGGTGGTGACGGTGACCGGCATCGCCCAAACGAATGAACGGGTGTCCGAGTTCTTGCGCAACGCGGCGCGTTCGTCTGAATGGCTGGAACACCCCGAGTTGGTGGAAATCAAGGTGGCCAATCTCACCACCAACAACCGCGAGCAAAAACGTCTGTTTGACTTTTCGCTGCGCGTCTCGATCAAGCAACCGCAGTCGGAGGCCCTGTCCGGGCCGGGTCCTGCGTCCAAGTCCAAGAAGAGCTGAGGTAGAGCATGTCGACCAAGGCCAACTCCAAGCAGTTTGATCTGAATGCGCAGATCGAGAAGATGTCAGCGCAGTTTCGCGACCTGAATTTGAAGGAGCCTGGCCAATGGCCAACGCTGCCAAAGCTGGTGGCATTCATCGGCGTGGTCATCGTGGCGCTAGCGGTGAGCTGGTTCTTGCTGCTGGCCGAGGCGAAGGACAAGCTCCAGGCAGAGCGTGATCGGGAACCCACCCTCAAGCAGGACTATCGCAACAAGCTGGCACAGGCAATCAACCTTCCAGAGCTGCGCAAGCAAAAGCGTCAAGTCGAGGAATATGTGACCCAGTTGGAGAAGCAGTTGCCGGGCAAGGCAGAAATGGATGCCCTGCTTTCGGACATCAATCAAGCCGGTCTGGGTCGCGGCCTGCAGTTCGAGTTGTTTCGACCCGGGCAGGTCGCGGTCAAGGACTATTACGCCGAACTGCCAATTTCGGTGCGCGTTTCTGGCCGCTACCATGACATCGGTGCCTTCGCAGCAGACGTGGCGAATCTGTCGCGTATCGTGACCTTGCACAACTTGGCCGTGACCTCACCCCCGGTTGGCAAAGACGGTAGCGTCGGCGGCAATTTGACGATGGAGGCGACTGCACGCACCTACCGCTACCTGGACGCCACCGAGGTGGCTGAACAGAAGAAAGTCAACGTCAAGACCGGGGGGGGCAAGAAATGAGCCGCATCGTTGGCGCCGCTCGTGGGTGGTCGTTGTTGGCAACGATTGCGCTGTCGTTGATGGGTTGTTCGGCCGATGTCAACGAACTGACGCAATGGATGGACCAGCAAAAGCGCGAAGTACAGCCGACCGTTTCGCCGTTGACGCCTCCCAAGAAATTCCTGCCGCAGGTGTATGAAGCGCAGAACAGTGTCGACCCTTTCAGCGTTCAAAAACTGACGGTGGCGATCAAGCAAGAGGCGCGGCAGCCCAACTCACTGCTGACCGCCGAAATGAGTCGCCGCAAGGAGCCTCTCGAATCGTTTCCTCTGGACAGCATGACCATGGTGGGCAGTGTGTCTCGAGGTGGCAGGGAGTTTGCCCTGTTGAAGGTGGACAACCTGTTGTATCAGGTCAAGACGGGCGACTATCTGGGCCAGAACTACGGCAAGATCGTCAAACTTACCGAGACTGACATCGCATTGAGAGAAATCGTCCAGGATGCTGCGGGCGAGTGGATAGAGCGCACCAGTACGCTCCAGCTTCAGGAGAAGGGGCGATGAGAAACATGCAGGAGATCACCAATATGACCCACTGGCGTGCGCTTGCACTGGCCTTGACGATGAGCCTGGCCTTGCCTTTGGCCGCCCGGGCGCAAGACTCGGCCCAGCCGTCCTCCCCCAACGCGATCAAGGCAATCACCAGCACGCAGCAGGCGGGCGTGGAGGTCATTCGCATCGAGTTGAGTCAGCCGCTGGCCGAGGTGCCTGCGGGGTTCACGATTCAGACACCACCGCGCATTGCGATTGATCTGCCCGGCGTGAACAATGCCATGGGGCACTCGAGCGTGGACGTGAATCAGGGCAATTTGCGCTCGGCCGTGGTCGCGCAGTCGGGCGCTCGGACCCGCGTGGTGCTCAATCTCAAACAACCGTCGGGCTACCATGCCCAGTTGCAGGGCAATGTGCTCCTGGTGGTGCTGGAAACCGCCAACGTGCCTGCTGCTGCGGAGGCCGTGCATTTCGCTCCCAACCTGAACGCCGTGCCATTGGCGCTCAAAGACATCGATTTCAGGCGCGGACAAGATGGCACAGGGCGCGTCATCGTGAATCTGCCCAACAACCAAGTGGGCGTGGACATCAAGCAGCAAGGCAAGAACCTGGTGCTGGAGTTCTTGCGCACGACTTTGCCGGAGAGCCTGCGCCGCCGTCTTGACGTGAGCGACTTTGGCACGCCGGTGCAATCCGTGACCACGACTCAGGTGGGCGACCGTGTACGCATGGTGGTCGAGCCGACAGGGGCCTGGGAGCACAGCGCCTACCAGAGCGACAATCAATTTGTCCTGGAGGTCCGGCCGCAAAAGATTGATCCCGACAAATTGACTCAGGGACCGGGCTACTCGGGCGACAAGCTGTCGTTGAATTTCCAGAACATCGAAGTACGTGCTTTGTTGCAGGTCATCGCCGACTTCACCAACTTCAATGTGGTGACCAGCGACACCGTGACCGGCAATGTGACCCTGCGCTTGAAGGACGTGCCGTGGGATCAAGCCTTGGACATCATCATGCAGGCAAAGGGTCTGGGCCTGCGCAAATCGGGCAATGTGCTCTGGATCGCACCCAAGGACGAGCTGGCAGCCAAGGAGAAGGTCGATCTGGAATCCAAGGCCCAGATTGCGCAACTCGAACCCGTGCGCACGCAGTCGTTCCAGCTCAATTACACGAAGGCCGAGGAAGTGGCCAAGAGTTTGAGCGGACAAGCCGGTGTTCAAGGCACGGGTGGGCAGACCAGCCGCATTCTGTCGCCACGCGGTACGGCGATTTTCGAGAGCCGCACGAATCAATTGTTCGTGTCGGATATCGCCTCCAAGCTCGAAGAAATCCAGGCCATGATCGCCAAGATCGACATCCCGGTACGTCAGGTCTTGATCGAGGCGCGCATTGTCGAGGCGGCAGATACGTTCGGACGTTCACTGGGTGTGAAGCTGGGCACCTCGGATCTGCGTGGGATTCAGGGCGGCATTCCGGGCTTCAGCGTCGGTGGTGGCAACTACCTGATGCCCGGCGGCAACTACAACGCCGTCGGCACGCAAACCCTGCAAACGACGGGCACATCGACGACTGCGTTCAACGATACCCAATTCATCAACATGCCGGCGCGGGGCGTCGGGGGCGGCACAGCGGCGACATTCGCGCTATCGCTGTTCAACGCATCTGCCAACCGCTTTCTGAATCTCGAGTTATCAGCGCTTGAGGCCGATGGCAAGGGCAAGGTCATCTCGAGTCCGCGCGTCATCACCGCCGACCAGGTCAAGGCCTTGATCGAGCAGGGCGAAGAAATCCCGTACCAGCAGGCCACGTCGAGCGGCGCCACGTCGACCACCTTCCGCAAGGCCAGCTTGAAGTTGGAAGTGACACCTCAAATCACCCCCGAAGGCAATGTGATTCTGGACGTGGACGTGACCAATGACAGCAAGGGTGCATCAACGCCGCAGGGCTTCACCATCAACACCAAGCATGTGAAGACACAGGTGCTGGTGGAAAACGGCGGCACTGTGGTGATTGGCGGTATCTACACGCAAAACGAGCGTGACGACGTCAGCAAGGTCCCGTTGTTGGGTGACATACCGGTGGTGGGCAATCTTTTCAAGACCCGCACGCGTTCGAATGACAAGACCGAGTTGCTGGTGTTCATCACACCCAAGGTGGTGACTGAACGCGCTACGGCGCGATGAAATCAATCTATCCAACCCATCCCTGGCGAGCGGGTTTGTAGGAGCAAGAAGCATATGAGCGTATTCACTGGCGTGGTCCGATTGCTGGCGGGTGCCACGATCCTGATAGGCAGTCTGTCCCTGAGCGCTTGCGGCGGCGGTGGCGCTGCCGCGGGTACTCCGGTTCTGGGCGGAGGCGCAACACCCGCACCGGGCGGTGGAAGCGTGGCGGACACGGCGGTGCTCACCATGGCGCTGTCATCCACCACGGTGACTGCCGGTGCACCTGCTACCGTGACTGTGACTGTGAAGAACAAGTCCGGCGCGAGCGTACCGGGTCAGGTGGTGAAGTTCAGCACGGACGCGAATCTCGGTTCTTTCAGTGCGCCATCGGCTCTCACCGACGGCAATGGTGTGGCGACCGTGATTCTGTCTCCTGCAGCGGCCACAGCGACCGGTGCAGACGTTGTCAAGGCAACCGTCAACTATTCGGGCAAAGACTATATTGCATCGACCGGGTTTCAGACCTCGGCAACCAAGGTCACCATTGCGTCGTTCACGGCTGATGTGGCCAATTTGTCCGCCTACGGGCAAGCCAACTTGACCGTAACGCTTGCGGACACAACGTCCAATTCACCGGTGAGTCTGACGGTGACCTCGTCATGTACAGCGGCTGGCAAAGGCACCTTGACACCGGCGAGCCAGACGACCAGCACGGGCCGCGCGACCTTCACTTTTCGCGACGGTGGGTGCGCGACAACAGAAAACCTGCAGGTCTCGGTAGCGGGTACTGCCCTTACCAAATCATTGAGTCTGCCGGTTGCTTCTCCGAACGTTGCAAGCATCGGCTTTGTGTCAGCCAGCCCGGGCAATATCTATCTGCGCGGATCCGGTCTGGTGGAGAATTCAAACGTAACGTTCCAGGTCAAGGACGCCGCCAACAATGGCGTGGCTGGCCAGCTTGTCACACTGGAGCCGAGCGTATGGGTGGGCGGGCTCACGATCAACGATGTTGGCGTACCGGTGACTGCGCTGACTGATACGGAAGGCAAGGTCACTGTTCGGATCAACTCAGGCACCGTGCCGACACCGGTGCGGGTCAAGGCGACCTTGGATGGAAGTAATATTTCGACGGTCTCCAGCAGCTTGTCGATTGCTGTCGGACTGCCTTCGCAACTGAACTTCTCGCTCGCGCAGGGGGCCCGCAATATCGAAGGCTATAGCGTGCAGGGCACACCCAATACCTACACCGTGATTGCCTCCGACCGACTCGGCAACCCCGTGCCAGAAGGAACCGCAATCAACTTCGTGACCGAGGGGGGGCAGATTCAGGCAAGCAAGCAGACGATTCTTGACAGCCGCGGCCTGGCCACGGCAACGGCCAATTTCGCCACGGCTTCGCCGGTACCTGTTGATGGTCGAATCACAGTCGTCGCCTATGCGCTGGGCGAGAAGTCCTTCCTGGATACCGATGGCAACAATGTGTTCACGCAAGGTGAACAGTTTCAAGACCTGGGCGACATCTTCCTTGATCGCAAGTATGACAATTACTACGATGCCGCCGAAGACCAGTTTGTCTCGGTAAGCAAGGGGGACAACAAGGCCTGCATTGCCGCTGCGTCCGATCTGCTTGCCACAGACGTTTCGATCCCGTCGCGTCCGAACACTTGCAGCCAGGCCTGGGGACAGGCCTATGTCAGGCGGGCAGTACAGACGATATTTTCAACCTCGAGTCCGCGTCCGCTGTGGGGCACCAGCTGGAATCCGAATGCGGTGGGGGTGAATGGAACTTGTGCAAACCCCATTTCGCTATTGACCCACTACGACACCGGTAACAAGGTCGAGCTGTCGTTCCGCTACTTTGGCGCAGCCAGCCTCTACGCCGTGCCAGCGGGGGGCACCCTCTCGCTGATCGCGGCAGATGCGAATCCCATTGCATTCAATCCCATGGCGGCAGGCACGGTCGTCAGCGTCGCAGCATCCGACGGATTGACAGTCAACGTCCTGGGAGGATCGCCTGTCGCGGATTCGGGTACACCCACTGGAGTGGCGATTTCCTACAAGTTTGATGACAAGACTTCAGACGGGACGATCGCTGTGACGTTCAAGTCGCCCAGTGGTCTCGCGACCGCAGTAAGCCAGTTCATTTCAATGCGGACGATTGGTGCGAACGTGGTGGCAGGGTCGCCCGACGAGGCGTATCGGCGAACGCTTGCCCCCTGCAACAATTGAACATTGCACTGGTGGGCATGCCCGGCTGTGGCAAGTCCACGGTGGGCCGGCACTTGGCCCGATTGCTGGGCATGCGCTTTGTTGATCTGGACACGGAGATCGAGCGTCGATTGGGCGAACCGATCCGCCCATTCTTCGAACGCGAAGGCGAAGCCGCCTTTCGCGAACTGGAGCATCAAACACTGGCTGATCTGATGTCAGACGCCGCCGAGATGGTGCTGGCCACCGGAGGGGGGGCTGTCATGCGTGAGGACAATCGGAACTTGCTCGAGTCAGGCAGCACGGTGCTCTACTTGCGCTCGACGCCAGAAGAGCTGTTCAGACGTTTGAGACATGACACGAAGCGTCCGCTATTGCAGGTGAGCAACCCGCTGGGTAGATTGCGCGATCTCTTCGAGCATCGCGATCCCATGTATCGCCGCACCGCGCATTACGTGATCGAAACCGGCCGACCTAGCGTGACCTCACTGGTCAACATGGTCTTGATGCAACTTGAGTTGGCGGGTGTCGTGGACAGCCGGCGCGTTGCCTCGCAAGTGTCGCCCGGCTCCGAGACCAAGCGCTAACTCGTTGCAGGCCAGACCGTACACTCTCGGCCATGAATTCATCTGACCCGGGACGCCGAAACCCCAGCGTCACCATCGAACTGGCCGAGCGCAGCTACGACATTCTGATCGGACCGGATCTGTTCGACAATGCCGGCGCGTGGCAAGGGTTGCCCAAAGCCGACTGCGCGTTGATCGTCACCAATGTGACGGTGGCGCCGCTGTATCTGGAGCGGCTGCGCGGTGCGCTGGCTTTACATTACCGTCGCATCGAGGTTCTCAGCTTGCCCGATGGCGAAGCCCACAAGGATGCGGGCTCGCTGAACCTCATCATCGACGCGCTGCTCAGTCGCAGCTGTGACCGCAAGACTGTCTTGTTTGCCTTGGGTGGTGGTGTGATTGGCGACATGACCGGATTCGCTGCAGCGGTCTACATGCGCGGTGTACCCTTTGTGCAAGTGCCCACCACTTTGCTGGCGCAGGTGGATTCGTCGGTAGGCGGCAAGACCGCCATCAATCATCCGCTGGGCAAGAATATGGTCGGCGCGTTCTATCAACCGGCGCGTGTGATTGCCGACCTGAGCACTCTCGACACCTTGCCTCAACGCGAGTTGTCGGCCGGTTTGGCCGAGGTCATCAAATACGGGCCGATTGCCGACCCGCAGTTCTTGGCGTGGATAGAGGTGCATGTCGACGCGCTGCTGGCGCGAGATAAGCCGGCGCTTGCTCACGCTGTGCGACGCTCCTGCGAAATCAAGGCCGAAGTGGTGGCAAACGACGAGCGCGAACAGGGCTTGCGCGCAATTCTCAATTTCGGCCATACCTTCGGACATGCGATCGAGACCGGTCTGGGCTACGGCGAGTGGCTGCACGGCGAGGCGGTGGGTTGCGGCATGGTGATGGCCAGCGACTTGTCGGTGCGCCTGGGTTTGATGCCAGAGGCCTTCTTGATCCGCATGAAGGCGCTGATTGAACGCGCTGGCTTGCCAGTGCTCGGCCCCAAGCTAGGCGCCCAGCGTTATCTTGAGTTGATGCAGGTGGACAAGAAGGCCGAGGGTGGCGAGATCCGCTTTGTCGTGATCCAAAGCCTGGGGCACGCCGTCGTGAGGACGGCACCCGATGATCTAGTGTCCGAAGTGCTGGCGGCACATTGCGCATGAGTTGCCTCGGCGGTTGACCACGATGCATCTTGCGGACTATGCCTGCGACCCGGCGCGTACGCGTGGGCGTCGCCATCCTGAGCTTCCCGCGCCGACTCGCAACGACTACCAGCGTGATCGTGACCGCATCGTGCACAGCACGGCATTCAGGCGCCTGGTTTACAAGACGCAGGTCTTTCTCAATCATGAAGGCGATTTGTTTCGCACGCGACTGACGCATTCATTGGAAGTGGCGCAGCTGGGGCGCTCCATTGCGCGCACCCTGGGCTTCAATGAGGACCTGGTGGAGGCTATTGCGTTGGCCCATGATTTGGGCCATACGCCGTTTGGTCATGCTGGCCAGGACGCGCTGAATGACTGTCTGGCTGCCTTTGGTGGGTTCGAACACAACCTGCAGAGTCTTCGCGTCGTCGATGAACTCGAGCAGCGTTACCCGGCGTTCGATGGCCTGAACCTCACCTTCGAAACGCGCGAAGGCATTTTGAAACATTGCTCCAACAAGCACGCGCGGAAACTCGAACGTGCCGAACCCGATGGGGTAGGGCGACGTTTCCTGGACGGCACGCAACCCAGCCTCGAGGCGCAACTCTGCAACTTGGCGGACGCCATTGCCTATAACGCCCATGATGTGGATGACGGGGTGCGCTCAGGTCTGCTCAGTCTTGAGTTGCTGCAACAGGTCGAGCTATTCAACCGCTTCTATCAGTCGGCACATCAAGAATACCCCGACCTGCAAGGCCGCAGGCTGTTGTTTGAATCCATACGCCGCATGTTGAGTGCGCAGGTCTATGACGTCATCGAAGCCACGCAGCGCCGTATTTCGGCTAGTGCAGTGAGCTCGCCTGAACAGGTGCGTGCCAATAGCTCGCCATTGGTTTGCTTCAGCGAAACGATGCGTGCAGCCAATGGCGAACTTGCAAGCTTCCTCTTCGCGAAGCTGTACCGCCACGCCCAAGTAGTTGAAACCACGGCACGCGCCAAGCGGGTCGTGCGCGAATTGTTTGCCTGCTATCGCGACACACCTGCCGAGATGCCGACCGATTTTGCGGCGGCAGCACAGCTTGAGCGTGGCATCGCCGACTACATTGCCGGCATGACCGACAGGTTCGCGATCCGAGAACATGAACGGCTGACCGGCCGCAAGCTCTTCTGAAACATATGCCGCGAGCTATAATGGGGTCAGACTCCAGTTTAATCCAATGGCCAGACTTCCCCGTCTCATTCTTGCCGGTCAGACGCATCACCTGATTCAGCGCGGCCACAATCGACAAGCCATCTTTGTAGACGATCAGGACCGACGCAAATACGTCGATACCTTGCGTGAGGTTGCCGCGATTCACGGGGTGGCCGTGCATGCCTATGTGCTGATGGACAATCATGTTCATCTGCTCGTCACACCGCAACAGTCGGACGGTGCGAGCTGCATGATGCAGGCCCTCGGACGTCGTTACGTCGCTTGGTTCAACCAGCGTCACGGCCGCAGCGGCACCTTGTGGGAGGGCAGATTCCGAGGCGCATTGATTGATAGTGAGCGCTACTTTCTGACCTGCATGCGCTATATTGACTTGAATCCGGTTCGGGCGGGCATGGTCACAAACTGCCGAGACTTCATCTGGTCGAGTCATGCGCACTACATAGGTGAGCGTACCGACCCCCTGGTTACCGAGCATCCTCTGTTCTGGGCGCTAGGCAATACGCCGTTTGAGCGAGATGCCGCGTACAAGGCCCTGTTCGCAACTGACATCAACCCGTCAGATCAACGAGCCTTGACCGACTCCGTCATCAAAGGCTGGCCTTTGGGTTCGGCAGAATTTCTTGCCAAGCTGGCTGGGCAAACCAGCAGGCGATTGCAATCAGGCAGGCGTGGACGTCCGATCGGTAGGGCACAGAAATCTGGCACGTCGACTAAAATAAAGAAAGAACATAAAGAGTCTGACCCCAATTAAATAGCAAGTAACGAGGACTCAGTTATTTAAACGAGTCTGACCCCAATTTATTGACCTTGTCACGCTTGCTGCAGCGCAGTAACCTTCGCTTCTTCCTTGGTGTTGATGTGGAGATCGCCATGACGCAGGCGGCAGAACTGAAGTCCCTTTCCCAGCATGGCTTGTACAGCCCGGCGCATGAGCATGACGCTTGTGGTGTGGGCTTTGTCGCACACATCAAGGGGGTCAAGGCGCACTACATCGTCGAACAGGGACTCAAGATTCTTGAGAACCTGGACCATCGGGGCGCGGTCGGCGCCGACAAGCTGATGGGCGATGGCGCAGGCATCCTGATCCAGATCCCGGATGATTTCTATCGCGAGGACATGGCAGCACAGGGCGTGCATCTGCCACCGCCTGGGGAGTATGGCGTTGGCATGATCTTCCTGCCCAAGGAGCACGCATCGCGCTTGGCTTGCGAACAGGAACTGGCACGCGCCGTCAAGGCAGAGGGTCAGGTCTTGCTGGGCTGGCGCGATGTGCCGGTGGATCGCAGCATGCCGATGTCGCCCACCGTGCGCGAGAAAGAACCGGTGATCCGCCAAATCTTCATCGGCCGGGGTCCCGACATCATCGTGCCCGATGCGCTGGAACGTAAGCTCTACGTGATCCGCAAGACCGCCTCCAGCGCCATACAGGCATTGCACCTGACGCACAGCCACGAGTACTACGTGCCCAGCATGAGCTGCCGCACCATCATCTACAAGGGCCTGCTGCTGGCCGATCAGGTCGGGCGCTACTACCAGGATTTGGCGGACCCGCGCGTGGTGTCTGCCATCGCGCTGGTGCACCAGCGCTTTTCAACCAACACCTTCCCCGAATGGCCGCTGGCGCATCCCTACCGATACGTCGCACACAACGGCGAGATCAACACGGTCAAGGGCAACTTCAACTGGATGCGTGCCCGTGAAGGCGTGATGAAATCGCCCGTGCTCGGCGAGGATTTGAACAAGCTCTACCCGATCAGCTTCGACGGTCAGTCCGATACCGCCACCTTTGACAATGCGCTTGAGCTGCTGACGATGGCGGGCTATCCGCTGGCGCAGGCGGCGATGATGATGATTCCGGAGGCCTGGGAGCAGCACACGCTGATGGACGAGCGTCGTCGCGCCTTCTACGAGTACCACGCAGCGATGATGGAACCCTGGGATGGTCCGGCGGCAATGGTCTTCACCGATGGACGCCAGATCGGCGCCACCCTGGACCGCAACGGCTTGCGGCCGGCCCGCTACATCATTACCGACGATGACCTGGTGGTGCTGGGGTCGGAAACCGGCGTTCTGCCCATCCCAGAGAGCCGCATCGTCAAGAAGTGGCGCCTGCAACCGGGCAAGATGTTCTTGATCGATCTGGAGCAGGGACGCATCGTCGACGACGAAGAGCTCAAGACCCAGTTTGCGAATGCGCGCCCCTACCGGCAGTGGATTGAAAACGTGCGCGTCAAGCTCGACAGCATCGACGTCGCAGACAGCACCCCATTGCCGTTTGCCGAGCCGCTGCTGGACCGCCAGCAAGCGTTTGGCTACACCCAGGAAGACTTCAAATTCCTGATGGCGCCGATGGCCACCAACGGTGAAGAAGCGCTCGGCTCGATGGGCAACGACTCTCCGCTGGCCGTGCTCTCAAGCAAGAACAAGTCGCTGTTCAATTACTTCAAGCAGCTGTTTGCGCAGGTCACCAATCCGCCCATCGACCCGATACGCGAGTCCATCGTGATGTCGCTCAACAGCTTCATCGGACCCAAGCCCAATCTGCTGGACATCAATGCGGTGAATCCGCCGATGCGACTCGAGGTCTCGCAGCCGGTGCTCGACTTCAAGGACATGGCGCGTCTGCGCCAGATCGAGGCGCACACGAACGGCAAGTTCAAACCCTACGAACTCGACATCACCTACCCGCTCGCGTGGGGCCATGAAGGGGTGGAGGCCAAACTTGCCTCGCTGTGTGCCGAGGCGGTCGATGCGCTCAAGACCGGCCACAACATCATCATCATCACCGACCGTGCCATGTGCCGCGAGCGCGTCGCCATTCAAGCGCTGCTGGCCTTGTCGGCCGTGCACCATCACCTGGTGCGCACCGGCCTGCGCACCACCACCGGCCTGGTGGTCGAGACCGGCAGGGCGCTCGAAGTGCATCACTTCGCCGTGCTGGCAGGTTACGGCGCCGAAGCCGTGCACCCCTACCTGGCGCTCGAAAGCCTGGCCGCCGCGCACCGGGATCTGCCGGCCGACCTGTCCACCGAAAAAGCCATCTATAACTACATCAAGGCAGTCGGCAAGGGGCTGTCAAAAATCATGTCGAAGATGGGCATATCGACCTATATGTCGTACTGCGGCGCGCAAATCTTCGAGGCGATCGGACTCAAGCCTGACTTCACCGAAAAATATTTCCGCGGCACGGCCACGCAAGTCGGCGGCATCGGCGTGTTCGAAGTGGCGCAAGAAGCCATACGCATGCATCTCGCCGCGTTTGGCGACGATCCGGTGCTCGAGAACATGCTGGATGCCGGCGGCGAATACGCCTGGCGCGCCCGCGGCGAGGAGCATATGTGGTCGCCCGATGCGATTGCCAAGCTGCAGCACAGCACGCGCGCCAACAAGTTCGAGACCTACAAGGAATACGCGCAACTCATCAACGACCAGAGCAAGCGCCACATG
Organism: uncultured beta proteobacterium; assembly: GCA_963740455.1. GTDB lineage: Bacteria > Pseudomonadota > Gammaproteobacteria > Burkholderiales > Burkholderiaceae_C > Paucibacter. The sequence continues at coordinate 425,545 of CAVUEF010000007.1, read as the reverse complement.
ACCTTGCGCGGCCTGTTCGAATTCAAGTTCGACCCGAGCAAGGTGATTGCGCTCGATCAGGTCGAGCCTGCCAGCGAGATCGTGAAGCGCTTTGCCACGGGCGCGATGTCGCTGGGTTCGATCTCGACCGAAGCGCATTCCACGCTGGCCATTGCGATGAACCGCATCGGTGGCAAGAGCAACACCGGCGAGGGAGGCGAGGATCCGGCGCGCTACCGCAGCGAGCTCAAAGGGATTGCCATCACCGCCGGCACCAAGGTCAGCGATGTGATCGGCGCCAATGTCATCGAGGCCGATTACGAGATGAAGGACGGCGACTCGCTGCGCTCCAAGATCAAGCAGGTGGCTTCGGGGCGCTTTGGCGTCACGACCGAATACCTCGTCTCGGCCGATCAGATTCAAATCAAGATGGCGCAGGGCGCCAAGCCCGGCGAGGGCGGCCAGTTGCCCGGCGGCAAGGTGTCTGACTACATCGGCATGCTGCGCTATTCAGTGCCGGGAGTGGGGCTGATCTCACCGCCGCCGCACCACGACATCTACTCGATCGAAGACCTGGCGCAGCTGATCCATGATCTGAAGAACGTGAATCCGCGTGCCGACGTGTCGGTCAAGCTGGTGTCCGAAGTGGGCGTCGGCACGGTCGCTGCCGGCGTGGCCAAGGCCAAGGCCGATCATGTGGTGATTGCAGGGCATGACGGCGGCACCGGCGCCTCGCCCTGGTCATCCATCAAGCATGCCGGCACGCCCTGGGAGCTCGGTCTGGCCGAGACGCAACAGACCCTGGTGCTGAATCGTTTGCGAGGTCGCATTCGCGTGCAGGCAGATGGCCAGATGAAGACCGGCCGCGATGTGGTGATAGGCGCTTTGCTGGGCGCCGACGAGTTCGGCTTTGCCACCGCGCCACTGGTGGTCGAGGGCTGCATCATGATGCGCAAATGCCACCTCAACACCTGCCCGGTGGGCGTGGCCACGCAAGACCCGGTGCTGCGCAAGAAGTTCTCTGGGAAGCCCGAGCATGTCGTCAACTTCTTTTTCTTCGTCGCCGAAGAAGCGCGCCAGATCATGGCGCAACTGGGCATTCGCAAGTTCGATGAGCTGATCGGTCGCGCCGACCTGCTCGACACCAAGAAGGGCATTGCGCATTGGAAGGCCAAGGGCCTGGACTTCAGCCGCATCTTCCATCACGCCGAGCTTGCGCCGGATGTGGCGCGCATCCACAACGACCGCCAGGACCATGGCCTGGAGCGGGCCCTCGACGTCAAGCTGATAGAGAAGTGTCAGCCCGCCATCCTGCGCGGTGAAAAAGTGCAGTTCATGCAAGAGGTGCGCAATGTCAACCGCACGGTGGGTGCCATGCTTTCGGGCGAGCTGATACGCCAGCGTCCCGAGGGCCTTGCGGACCACAGCATCTTCATGCAGATGGAGGGCACCGGCGGGCAGAGCTTCGGCGCTTTTCTGGCCAACGGCATCACGCTCTACCTGATTGGCGACGCCAACGACTACACCGGCAAGGGCCTGTCAGGCGGCCGCGTGGTGGTGCGCCCGAGCATAGATTTCCGTGGCGACGCTGAGCGCAACACGATTGTCGGCAACACGGTGCTGTACGGCGCCACGCGCGGAGAAGCCTTCTTCCGCGGTGTGGCCGGTGAGCGCTTTGCAGTGCGCTTGTCAGGGGCGAGCGCCGTGGTGGAGGGAACCGGCGACCATGGCTGCGAATACATGACGGGAGGCACCGTGGCCGTGCTGGGCAAGACCGGCCGCAACTTCGCTGCGGGCATGAGCGGCGGCATCGCCTATGTCTATGACGAGGATGGCTTGTTTGCGAAACGCTGCAACACCGCCATGGTGAGCCTGGACAAGTTGCTCAGTTCAGTCGAGCAAGAAGCCACGCAGGACCGCGCCATCTGGCACCGGGTGCAGGGGGGCGACGCACAGACCGACGAAGTCTTGCTGAAGAAGCTGATCGAAGACCACCATCGCTGGACCGGCAGTCTGCGCGCGCGCGACATCCTCGACCACTGGGCCGAGGCGCGTGCCAAGTTTGTCAAGGTCTTCCCCGGCGAATATCGCCGCGCGCTGGGCGAATTGCACGCCGCAGCGCAGGCCAGGCAGGTCATCGGGCAGACCCAGGCCAGCGCCGTCATCAGCACGGCACGCGCCTGATTCATTTCATCCCACCTATTGAGCAAGCACATGGGAAAAGTCACCGGTTTCATGGAGTACGAGCGCATCGAAGAGGGCTACGAGCCTGTGTCGAAGCGGCTCAAGAGCTACAAGGAGTTCGTCATCGGACTCAGTGACGAACAATCCGTTGTGCAGGCGGCGCGCTGCATGGATTGCGGCACGCCGTTCTGCAACAGCGCGTGTCCCGTCAACAACATCATCCCGGACTTCAACGACCTGGTGTTCCGCGGCGACTGGAAAGATGCCATCACGGTGCTTCACAGCACCAACAATTTTCCCGAGTTCACCGGCCGCATTTGTCCGGCGCCCTGCGAGGCGGCGTGCACGCTCAATGTGAACGACGACGCTGTGGGCATCAAGTCGATCGAGCACGCCATCATCGACCGCGCCTGGCACGAGGGCTGGGTCACTCCCCAAATCCCGAAACACCAGACCGGCAAGACGGTGGCCGTGGTCGGCTCGGGGCCGGCCGGCATGGCGGCGGCCCAGCAACTGGCGCGCGTCGGGCACCGCGTGACCGTGTTCGAAAAGAACGACCGAGTGGGCGGCTTGCTGCGTTACGGCATTCCCGACTTCAAACTCGACAAGCGCCATATCGATCGACGTGTCGAGCAGATGCAGCTTGAGGGCGTGCAGTTTCGCTCCGGCGTGATGGTGGCCAATCTGCCCAGCGAGGGCGCGGCCAGCAAGGTCACCAACTGGGCCAAAGAGACCCTCAGCGCCGGCCAATTGACGGCCGAGTTCGACGCCGTGCTGCTGTGCAGCGGCGCCGAGCAGTCGCGCGATCTGCCGGTGCCGGGGCGCGACCTGGACGGCGTGCATTTCGCCATGGAGTTCCTGCCGCAGCAAAACAAGGTCAATGCCGGCGACAAGTTCAAAGGGCAGGTCCGGGCCGAGGGCAAACATGTGATCGTGATTGGCGGCGGCGACACCGGCAGCGACTGCGTGGGTACGAGCAACCGCCACGGCGCCAAGAGCGTGACCCAGTTCGAACTGCTGCCCATGCCGCCCGAAGTGGAAGACCGACCGCTGACCTGGCCCTATTGGCCGTACAAGCTGCGCAGCTCGAGCAGTCACGCAGAGGGCTGCGAGCGCGAGTTCGCCATCGCGACCAAGGAGTTTCTGGGGGAGAAGGGCAAGCTCACCGGCGTGAAGACCGTGCGCGTGCAATGGCAGGGCGGCAAGATGGTCGAGGTCGCGGGCAGCGAGCAAGTGCTCAAGGCCGAGCTGGTGTTGCTGGCGATGGGTTTTGTGAGCCCGGTGGCAAGTGTCATCGATGCCTTCGGTGTTGCAAGGGACTCACGCGGCAACGCCCGCGCCCCGACCGAGACCGACAGCGCCTACCGCACCAACATCGACCAGGTGTTCGCTGCCGGCGACATGCGGCGCGGCCAGTCGCTGGTGGTGTGGGCGATTCGCGAGGGTCGCCAGGCAGCGCGTGCTGTGGACGAATTTCTGATGGGATACAGCGCGCTGCCACGCTGATGCACGCTCGGGCTCAGGGATCGGGCTGCAAAGCGGCCAGCTTGGGGCTGGCCTGCCCGCGCTCTGCGCCCAGGCAGTCCTTTCGGCTACCCAAAGCGGCGTCGAGAAGACTCGCCGTCACGCCGGGATGGCGCTCATCGAAGACGACCTCCAGGCACAGGCTGGAAGCCACCGCGCGCTGCAACAAGTAGCCAGGCGAAAAGGTCGAATCGCTCAGGCCGAGCCGGACCGCCTCGAAAAACACTGCGGGCACGTCGGGCGACATGTCGCTTTCAAGCGTCTCGATCCGGCCTGCGGCGTCGAGCTGAACCAGCACCCGCATGCGCAACCGGCCGCCGGGCAGTGGTGCGTCGGGATAATTGATCAAGACCTGACCCTCTTGAAGGCTGGGCCACACATCCGGAACTTGGCTTGACCCGTCATCCAGCACTTTCGCAGCGGCTTTCGAACTCTCCTGTTTCGACAGCTTGGGCGCAGGCACTGCGGCCGCCACCGGATCGGGCGTGGTGATCGCGGCGGGCAGCCTTGCTTCGGTCAAGGTCGACACCTGCATCGGCGCCGGCCGCAAGGACCTGCCCGCCCATTGGCCTGACAGCCCGGCGTGAGCCTGGCTGCGCCAGATTGGCGCCAGCAGCAAGCCGTGCATCAGCAAGGCCAGCGCGATGCAGCTCAGCAGGCCTGTATCGCGCGAAGCACCGATACGTTGCAAGCGAATCAACTCAGTTCTGTATCAGATCGCGCCATGACAGGCGACGCGTATTGCCGGGCGCCAATTCAACGGGCGTGATGGTCGACACCGTACGGTTGTCCGCCAGGCGACTCACGCTGATGACCTTGTTGTTCGGCAGCTTGATCAGTGCCGGCCGCGTCGCAATGGCATTGCCCAGCGCCACGCTGCTCACGCCTTTGGCGGTCGACACCGGTGCACCCGTGCGGTAATCAAAGAAGTTGGCGTAGCTGGATCCACCGACCTTGCAGACATTGCCGGTCTCGATCACGTTGGAGTTGACGACCAGGGTTCCCAAGGCAAGTTGGGGGTCTGTGTTGACCCGTTCGCGTATCTCGGGCAGATCGACATACCAGCCGCCGTTGGTGGCGAGATCCACCGGTTGCGGATTGCTGTTGACGCGTACCACGTCGGAGCTGGTGCACACGGCGGTACCGGCCGGACAAACGCCCGTGGTGAGGGTCTGCTTGACGAACTTGTTGGCGACTGCGCGTGGGTCACCAAAGTCCTGCGTCCCCATCCTGTCCTTGATGCCGTAAATGGTCTGCACGGTGGCGTCCGACAGGTCAGTCTGGCCCAGATAGCGACCGGTGCCGACAAACACCATCACCTTGTCGCCGACCAGGCCGAGTTCCGGGCGCGAGGTGATCGGTTGCGGCGTTCCCGTGGGCGACAGCAGCGTGGCCAGGCGTTGCGCGTCGTAGCCGGCCGCACCCAGCGTGTTGTTGACATCAAAGCGCCAGAGGTTGCCCAGATTGTCGCCGCCGTAGACACGCTGCACGGTGTTGTCGACCGTGCTGTCATCGACCCAGGCGCGGATGTGCGCGAGCCCGCTCGGTGTGGCGACGGAGCCCACGCCGGTGCTGATGCTGCGTATCAAGGTGCCCGTTGCCGCATCGACGACAAACAGGCGCCCCACGCCGTCGCCGGGCGAGACATTGTTGTAGCCCGAGCCGAAGAACACCGCCCAGGTGCCGTCGCGCAGCTTGCCGATTTCTGGCTTGCCAAAAGTCAGACCCAGGTTGTTGTCGGTGAATTCCCACAGCATCTTGGGATCCAATGGATCGGTAACGTCCAAGGCGTAGTAGCCCCGTCCGCCGACACCCAGTCCACCCACCAGCAGCGTGCGCCACACGCCGCCGATGACGACATCCTCCACAGTCGGCGTGGCATCGACAAAGTACTCGTGCTTGGTTGCGTACTCCTTGTCAGCCAGCTTGTAGAGCTTGGGCAGCGTCAAGGTCGGGACGAAGCCCCACAACTCCTGGCCGGTATCGGAGCTGAAAGCATGCAACATGCCGTCATTCGCGCCGGCATACACCATGCCCTGGCTGTGCGTGACCTTCGCAGTGACCTTGCTCACATAGACGGCCTCCGAGCCGACAATGTCGCCCAGCACATGCGCGCGTTTGCGGAAGTATTTGGTGGGCACGCTGACATCGCCTTCGTTGCTGCGGTCGCCACGCAAGAAGTTCACCAGCGGCGCGCCGGCTGCGAGGGCCTGGTCAGCGGCCGACACGCAGTACATGCCGAAGACGCAGAACTGGCTCAGGGCCTGGCCTGCCGCCGTGACATGTGCGAGCGAGAAATTGTCTTTTTCTGCAACGCTCAAGCTGGCCCAATCGAAGGACTTCCGGTTCGAGAGCTGACCGGCTGCGAACATGTACAGGGTCCGGTTGGCGTTGGCGTCGAGCAAGGTGCGCGCCGACCAGTCGCTCTTGCTGCCGTCGACGACGCCGGTCACCGTGTCGATGCGCTGGCTTTGCAGATCGCCCGACCATTCGCCCGAGTTGAAGTTCGATACGAAGATCTGGTTGTCGCCGGCGGACACATTGGGGTTGCTGGTGGTGGCCGCCGCGGCAGCCTTGGTCTGCACGTCGATGGCTTTCAGCGCTTCGCTAAGTCCGGTGTACAGCGAGCTCGGATCGGAGGCGCTGAAATAAGTACCGTCACCGTTGACCGCCGCATGCCAGAGATCGTCGATCGTGGTCAGGGCGTTGCTCAGTGGCGCTGGCCAGTTGCAGGCGCCGCTGGCCTGCCAAGTGCAGACGCCCGTAGCGAGGTTGGGGGTGTCTGCCTGCTTCACTGAGAAGTAGTCGCCGCTCGTCGCGCTCAGATAATCAGCCTGGAACTGCATATAGCCCGAGGCGCCCAGGCCCAGCGTGAAGGTCTTCATGTACTGCAGTTCGTCCGCCTTGTTCGGGTCGGTGCTGTTGCCGCAGACATCCTGCGCCGTCACGCCGCTCAGGCAATCCACTGATCCCGTGACGCCCGTGCGCAGATCGGTGTTGCGATAGTAGGCCGCGACGTCGGCCAAGGTATTGCTGGTGTTGTTGCCGTCGAGCTTGGGCCGCACCAGCGCACCGTCCTGGTTGCCGATGTCAGTCGTGCCATTGAGTTGCTTGGGGTTGTTCGCCTCGTTCCAGAAACCGTCGGTGGACAGGATGGTGAAGTTGCGCTGGCAGGAATACTGCATCGGATCACTTACCGTGCTGCCGTTCAGGACAGTCCCGGTGAGCTTGCCGCCGTACAGTTGGCCCGCGGTGGCCAGGGCGGTGCGCAGTGGCGTCGAACTGCCGGGGATGGCGCTCGTGAGCTTGGCGAACCATTGGCTCTTTTGTGTGCTCGTGAGGCTGTCTTCGAAGGTGTCGAGGTTCAAGAAATCAGATGACGTGTTGTTGTTGATGCTCATGTAACCAACGCGCCGGTTGTTCTCGACGGCTGCAAAGGCGCGGCTCGCCGAGGATTTCATCGACTGCATGCGCGTGTGGTAGTAGGTCCACCAGTTGGCGAAATTGGTCATCTCTTCGTCGTAGGTGCAAGTGCCACCAAGCACGTCAGCGCAATCGCTACGGCTCGCCGCGCGCGGATAGGTTTTGCCGGCAACGATGTCTACGCGCTCGAAGCGGCCTGGGTAGCTCGCTGGCGTGTTCGCCGTGCCTGGAGTGAAGAATTTGGTCGGGTAGCGCGGTTGCGTATAGACATTGGTGCGCACCGCCTGGCAGGAGCTTGCCGCCGGGATTGCTGCGCGGGCGTTCGCATCGCTATTGCACCAGCGCACCGGCGCCGCAATCGTGTACGCGCCAGACGCCGTGGACTGACAATTGCGCAGGTTCACTGCATCGCAGAATTCGGCGGCAACGATCCTGTAGTAATACGGGCCCCAAGTCGCCGCTTGGGTGGTGGGCGCATCGGGCGCACCCACCGCCATATTGCCGACGCCGCTGGCCTTGGTCGAGTGAGACCTTGTATAGCTGACGCCGCCCACCTTGCCTGGCAGCACATAGTTGCCGTTGCGCAGGCAGTTCGTGTAGCTGGTGTCGGTGCACCACTCGGTGTCCGGGAAGCTGGTCAGCAAATTGATGCTGGCGTTGCTTTGAACCAAGTAGGCATCGTCGAGCACGCTGGTCCAGCCAGCGGTATTGGCCGATGTCTGGCTGGGAAAGGTTGTGCCATCGGCCTTTGCCGGCGGCAAATACCTGACTGCCGGGTTATAGGCCATGCCGTTGAAGCTGCTGGTCGAAAACGGTGCGTGAGCGCGTGAACAAGTGCTTGTGAAGCTGCCGCTGTTGGTTGCCGTGGCGCCGGCCGACCTGCACAGCCCGCTGTTCACATAGTCGGGCATGTAGTCCCAGGCCATGGACCCCGAGTCATCGAGCACAAAGAGCAGATTGGCCTTGACGCTGGTGGGCGAGGCGACCAGCAGCGGCGAAGTCGCGATGTCCGTGTTGGCGGCTTGGGCATTGGCAACTGCCAAGCCCAAAGCCACGACCAGAGTCTGGAGCAGGCGGGGGAGTGATGGCTTCATATCGACCTCGAAGGTTGGCTGAGCGTCTTGTGCTTCATATCGCCACGATGGCTTGAACGAAGCTGACCGCATTGCGCGGGCCTTGAACCCGGACCGTGATCCGGTAGTAGATCTGGCTCGGTACCTGCAGCTTGATGCTGTTGGACTTGCTGCTGCTCTGCACGCCCGCTCCCATGGTGACCGGGGCCTCGCAACCGATGCCACTCAAAGGGTCGCCGCTGGCGTTGCACAGGCGATGAATCGCAAAGGCCACCGTATTGCCAGCGGCGTCGACCGGCAGCGTATTGACCTGGTTGTTGACGACGAGCACGTTTTGCCACCAGTCGTCCCACGCTTGTGTGGGGCCCGGGTCTTCGCGCTTGGAGACATAGCTGACAGTGTCCTGGACGCCCGCCGTGATGTTGGCGAACAAGCCATTGGTCATGACCGGCGGGTTGTCGCTTGCCAACTGGCGCGATTTCTGCTCGAGCCAGGCGATTGCCGTCTCTATGCCCACGTCGGCCGACTGGGTGGCCGATTGCTGGAAGGCCAGATTGCTGGCGACGCGGTTGCTGGTCAACACCGACCGCATCAACCCGATGGCGGCCAGCGACATGGCAACCAGCACGATCAGCGACAGCAGCAGCACGATACCGCGCTGACGCAAGACTGCGCGGCCAGGCGCCGACCTGGAGAGGCATGGACTTAACATCCTGTGGGTACTCCTTGCCAAGCCACATTGCGAAGAGGGATGGTGGTCTCGAAGGTCTTGTAGCGATAGCGCTGCCAGTTGCCGACGAGCGCAATCGGGGCGCTCGCGCCTGCCGACCAGGTGGGGGCCGCAGCAGTGACATTGGTCTTCTCAAGCTGGCCATTGCGCGCCACCACGACCATCCGCATGGCCAGCACGCTGGACCATCCGCACGCCGTGGCGGGTGTGGTCTGGTCGTAGCCGTCGACCACGGCGTCCAACGGGACCGAAGTGTCGCGGCCATACTGGGCGCGCAGGCTCACGATGCCGTCGGCAATCTCGGCCCAATTGGCAGCAGCGGCGCTGCGGCAATCCTGGATCTGGAAGTCACAGACAGTCAGGCGTCCATTGCGCACGGCGTAAGCCGCGATGCGCGGGGCCGGGCCGAGGTTGTACAGGATGCCGTTGGCGACACCCACTGTTCCGCTGTCGACCGTGACGTTCGGTGCGACGGGCGCCGCCGAGACTTTCGTCAGACGCAGTCCGCACGGCGCCAGTCTGGTCGCAGGAGCGGCGATCACCAGGTCGTTCGCATGAAAGGCGGTCGCGGTTGCGACGCCATAGACATTCGCGCCCGGTTGGGTATTGATGCGGTCTCCCTCGGGTGAACCCAGGCCAGTTCCATAGGCGATCAACAGCGTGTCCGAGCCCGCGTCGCCGGCGGCAATGTCGGCATGGTTGATGGTGATCGGGGCCATGCCGTTGAGCGTCCAACCTGGCTGCAGCGCAACATCACACCCCAGGAGGTTGGTGTTGCTGAGCCCCTCGCCCGCCTGGCGCAGATCGCGCTGCAAGACGGTCAGCGCGATCGCCCCGATGGACTGCGCGTCGTCGCCGCCGGTGGTGCTGCGGCGATTTCCTTCCGAAACGCCGAAGACCTGCATGACGACGATCACCGCCGCCATCGCCACCACAACGCCGACCAACAGCTCGATCAGGCTGAAGCCCTGCTGGCGGGCATGAGAATTTGCGTCGTGCACCGTGTGACTCCTATTTGATCTCGGTGACTATCACCAAGTTGTGAGGTGGATCACCGTTGGGCTCGGTCGGCGCCTTCCAGCGCAGGGTGATCGTGACTCGGTTGCTTGCCACCAGGCCGGTAGCGACGGCGCTGGCTGCTCCGATCAATGCCGGCAGAGGGCTGATCTGGGTGACGGTGACGGCGGGCGGAAAGGCCTGCGCGCCGGGCAGCGCGGCCTCGGCACGTGCCTTGAAAGCCACATACTCCGGGCCGGCGCCGCTGCTGAAGTTGGCGTTCAACGCGGCAAAGCTGCGATCGGACACCCACATGCGGCCGATCAGGTCGTTGGCCAGCAGCGTGGCATCGGCACGGTACTTCGCCTGCCCTGACAGTTCGATGGCATTGGCCTGCAATCCCACCAGGCCCAAAACGCCCAGCGCAAAAATCAGGATCGCGACCAGGACTTCGAGCAGCATGAAGCCGCCCTGAGGGTTCGAGTGTGGTTTCATGATCGTGCCTTGCTCAGCAGGCCTGGGGATCGCCGGCGGGGAAACTCGGGTTGCACATTCGCACCTGACCGGCCGGCGACACCATGATGCGCAGGCAAGTCAGATCGCCACCCTGTGCCGCGCACAGACCGGCGCTCGGGTTGTTGATATCGATGTTGATCACGCCGGCCGGGGCGGGCGTGAGCCGGGCCAAGCCATTGAAAACCATTGCCGCGACCGTTGCCTGAACCGCGCTGCTTCCCGAGCCGTCATTGCCCGAGCGGGTTTGCAGGATGCTGGGGGCTACCGTGTCTGAAGGCGCCGCGTTGCATTGACCTACCACCGAATCGTTCACGGCGTCAACGACATCGACCACCCAGCTCGTGCCCGTGGTGCTGATGGCGCAATCGGCGCCCACCGACGTGGTGAGCTGGAAACGCACCAGCGTGTTGCGCGCCGTCGCTTCCGACTTGGCATACTGCAGACCCGCCATGATGGACTCGGCCGTGGTCCGGATGCGCGAGTTCTGCAGCCAACGCGAGAACGAAGGTGCTCCCAGCGCCATCAACAAGGCGGCCAGCGTCAAGGTCACCATGGCCTCGATCATGCTGAAGCCGCGCGTCGTTGTTGCCGGCTTCAGCATGTGCCGTCCTTCTTGGTCACCCAGCAGGTGACGGATGCCGTCCAGCCTGCGGGCACGGCCGTCGTGGCCTTCGCTCCAGACTGATTCACGGTGTAGGTGAACCCGGCCATGCTGCCTTTGCCGACAGCCTGCAAGCTGTATGCCGAGGCGGTGGTGCCTGCCGCACACGAGTAGTCGAAGTACTTGCTGCTGGTGGTGTCGTTGGCACAGGCCGGCGCGTTCACATAGGTGTGGTTGTCCTGAAAGAACTGCTCCATCTGAACCTGCATGGCGGAAAGCCGGGAGGTCGCGTCGGGGATCTTGCCGCGCACGATGTAGTCGGTATAGGCAGGCATTGCCACCACGGCCAGGATGGCCACTATCGCGACCACCACCATCAGCTCGATCAGCGTGAAGCCGCGCCGGACGCGGTGGCGATCAAGTCGGGGACGTGGAATGACTGTCATGAGGGTTCTCCGTCGATGTGGAAATTGTCCATCTTCTCTATTGACCCGGTTTCCCACTCATCGGACCGAGCGCGCCGCCGATCGTGGGTTGATCCGGATTCGTGAAATCTCTCACGGTTGACCGTTCAATGCCTTGCAAGCACAAGTAACAGTCACCGCAGGCACGGCCTTGCCCTCGCGGGCCAGTGATCACAAGAATCCGCATTGCGCTTGCGACTTGTGCCTGAGTGCGTCGGGCTTGGTAGGCCATTTCACAAACACAGCCACATGAGATCGCGTCTTTCTCCTCCATGCGTCGTTGCAGCCTCTTGCCGCACGTCGAGTGCGGCTGCGGGTCTGCGCCTAGCCTGGCGGTGAAATCCATCGATCTCATTGCTTGCCCGTATTTGTGAAATGGCCTACTTAGACGGTAGCAGAACGGGCGGCGCAGTTGCCGACGGGCACAAGGCGAGTCCGTGCAATGTGTCACCGTATCCGGATGTGTGGTGCGGACCCGCACCAGGCAGGCGACGCCGGCTGGCAGGCCGCGCACGAACTTGACTGGAACGAGACGGTGGATGGCAGTCAGCTTCCCGCGCCGCGGGTCTGCGATCCTGTGGCAGCCTTGGGGAGGCTGCCGGCCGGCTCAAACGTCGAACTTCACGCCCTGCGCCAACGGCAGCGAGCGCGAGTAGTTGATCGTGTTGGTGGCGCGGCGCATGTAGTTGCGCCAGGCGTCCGATCCCGATTCGCGCCCGCCACCGGTTTCCTTTTCGCCGCCGAAAGCGCCGCCGATCTCGGCCCCCGAAGTGCCGATATTGACGTTGGCGATGCCGCAGTCCGAACCGGCTGCGCTCAAGAAGATTTCGGCCTCGCGCAAATCGTTCGTGAAGATGGCCGACGACAGGCCTTGCGGCACGTCGTTGTGTAGCGCGATTGCCGCGTCAAGCGTCTCGTAGCGCAATATGTAGAGAATGGGCGCGAAGGTCTCCTTGCGCACCACCGCGGTCTGCGCTGGCATGACCACCAGCGCGGGCTCGGCATACCAGGCCTTGGGGTATTGCTCAGCGAGCGCGCGGGTACCGCCGCGCACCGTGCCGCCCTCGGCCCGGGCTTGCTCGAGCGCCAGCTGCATCTGCTCGAAAGCGGCCTGGTCTATCAGCGGGCCGACCAGGACGCCCGGCTCAAGCGGGCTGCCTATCTTGAGGCTGGCACGCGCGCGCTCGAGCCGCTGCAGCAGTTCGTCATGAATGCTGGCGTGTGCGATGACGCGGCGCGTGCTCGTACAACGCTGGCCGGCCGTGCCATAGGCGCCGAACAGAATGCCGCGCACCGCCAGATCCAGGTCGGCCGACGGTGCGACGATGATGGCGTTGTTGCCGCCGAGCTCGAGCAGGCTGCGACCGAAACGTGCTGCCACCCGCGGACCCACCTGGCGGCCCATGCGCGTGCTGCCGGTGGCCGAGAGCAGCGCGACGCGCGTATCGTCAACCAGCGCTTCGCCTGCTGCCGGTCCGCCATTGACGACCTGCGACAAATGAGCCGGCGCGTCAGCGCCAAAACGCGCCAGTGCGCGTTCGAACAAGGCCTGTGTCGCCAGCGCGGCGAGCGGCGTCTTCTCCGACGGCTTCCAGACCACCGCATTGCCGCACACCAGCGACAGCGCCGCGTTCCACGACCACACGGCGACGGGAAAGTTGAAGGCGCTGATGATGCCCACCACGCCCAGCGGCAGCCACTGCTCCATCATGCGGTGGCCGGGGCGCTCGGAGGCAATCGTCAGGCCGCAGAGCTGACGCGACAGGCCGACCGCGAAGTCGCAGATGTCTATCATCTCCTGCACTTCGCCGTCGCCCTCGCTCGAGACCTTGCCGGCCTCCAGCGACACCAGGCGGCCCAGCTCGGTCTTGTGGCGGCGCAGCTCGTCGCCCAGCAGTCGCACCAGCTCGCCACGCCGCGGCGCAGGCACTTGGCGCCAGACCAGAAAAGCCTCGTGACTGCGGGCGATGGCCGCCTGCATCTCTTGCGCGCTTGCCGCATGCACGGCGCCGATCTGCGCGCCGTCGATGGGTGAGTGCACCGGCAGATTGCCGCCGCTGCGGGCTGCTTCGCTGACGCCCAGGAGATCGAGTATCTGGTTCGCTGTCATGGCATGGTTCCTCTAGCGCCTGTTAATACTACGTTTGTCCGTGCGAACGGGGCTGGCAAGGCCCAGGTCACCCGATGGATTCAACCTGGCGCGACTGCTGATAGGCCTTGCCAAATCGATTCGCCAGAAACGCCGGCAACTCGACTTGCTCCTGCCGTATGAAGCCGCGTTGCGGCAATTTTCGCTCGCGGAAGAGATCGACTGCCGCACAGATGCCGGCGGCGGTGGTGATCTGGATCGCCGACAAGGGCGCCGCCTCATCGCGATCGGCAAAGATCTTGCGGGCAAATACCTCCTGCACCAGATGGCCGCCGCGCATGCCCGACACCGTCACGAACACCAGCACCACGTCCTGCATGGTGGCCGGCATCGAGCGGCGCATGATGTCCTTCAGCGTCTCCTGGTCGTTCTTCAGTTGCAGGTCTTCGAGCAGCATCATCATCAGATCGCGGTGGCCGGGATAGCGCACCGTCTTGTAGTCGAGATTGCGTACTCGCCCCACCAGCGTTTCGCACAAGGTGCCCAGGCCCCCTGAGGTATTGAAGGCTTCGTACTCGGTGCCGTCGAGCGAGAAATGCTCGAGGCCTTCGAGCGGCAGCAGCTCGATGGTCTTGCCGTCGTGGATGCTCTCGCAAGGGTGGCAATACTCGTTGATCAGGCCATCGACGCTCCAGGTCAGGTTGTACTTGAGCGCATTCGTCGGGAAGGCCGGCAGCGCACCGACGCGCATCTTCACGTCGTGCAGCGTGTCGAACGATTTGGCCAGGTGGTGCGCGACGATGCCGATGAAGCCCGGCGCCAGGCCGCATTGCGGCATGAAGACGGTGCCGGCGTCTGCCGCAATGCGCTTGATCTCCTTGGTGGCGGCCACGTCTTCGGTCAAGTCGAAGTAATTGCAGCCGGCCTCGAGCGCCGCCCGCGCAACGCTGATCGCCAGCTGATACGGCAAGGCGTTCACGACCGTGTCGTGTCCCTTGATCGCGGCCAGCAAGGCCTTCGCATCCTGGGTGTCGACGCGTTTCGTTTGAATGCCATGCGCCGCCAGCTTGGCCAGGGCCGGGTCGGACCTGTCGAGCACGCTGACCTGGTAGTCGCCACTGTCGTGCAGCAGCCGGGCAATGGTTTGGCCGATATGACCGGCGCCGAGCAAGGCAATTTTCATCTTGATCTCCTGGATACGTTGCCGCCAGTCTAGGCAAAGTCAGCGACGAAAAAAACCATGAGTTCGACGTATAAATGCATAAATCTGACCTATTGTCAGCAGTCTCATCCAATTCGTCAGAATCAAGAGGTTTTCATGCCTGCACGTACGAACGCTACGATGGCGCGCCCCAGCCAGACTGCGCCTGCCCATCCCGGCAGTCCGAAGGACAAGCTCGACCGCGAACTGATCGCCTTGCTGCAGGCCAACGCGCGCGAAAGCACGGCCAATCTGGCGCGCAAGCTCGGTGTCGCGCGCACCACGGTGCTTGCGCGCTTGATGCGCCTGGAGCGCGAGGCGGTGATCGTCGGCTATACGGTGCGGCTGGGCGTCGAGGCCGCCGAGCGCGGCGTGCAGGCCTTTGTCGGCATCAGCATCCAGCCCAAGACGGCCAAGGATGTCATCAAGCGCCTGACACGCCTGCCCGAGCTGCGCCAGCTCAGTTCGGTGAGCGGCGAGTTCGACTACATGGCGCTGCTGCGGGCCGAGTCGACCACCCGGCTGGATGCGCTGCTTGACGAGATTGGCGAGCTCGACGGCGTCATCAAGACCACCACCTCGGTCGTGCTGGCGGTGCGCATCGACCGCATGGCTTGAACCGTGCGCCAACGAGCGCCCGGCGGCCCGCCCGGTCAGCGCTGGGGCTGCTGCGCTGCGCCGGCGCCACCCGACGCACCGCCGCCGGCCGTGACGAGACGACGAAACTCGATCAGCCGGGTCTTCACGCGTCGCGCGTTGACCGGACCCATGCGCAACAGGAGCTTCTGTCCCGCCGTGAGCGACTGAAGGGCCGCATCGTCGAAGGCATAGAACAGCCACGGATGGGTCAGCTGCACCGACCCGGCCACCGTCGGCAGGTGAACCTTGATCGGATCGTTCATCTCAGGCGTGGCCAGCAGCTGGTCGATGACTTCGACCAGACGGTCGTTGAAGTAACGGCCGGGGAAGCCGATTTCTTCGTACGCTGCTTGAAACAGCGGGTACAGCCGCGTATAGACCGCCAGCACCTGGTGCATGTCAACCGACTCGATGAGCAGCACATAAGGCGTGTAGCGCATGCCGTTGTCGGGACTGATGACGCTCGCGCCGTTCAGCGTCTGCACGGTCAATCGGCCTTGCGCCGGGTTCATCGGCCACAGCGACTTGGGCGCCTGCGCACGGCCCAGGTTGTCGACGGTGGCCACGAAGCGGCGTGGAAAATCCTGCAACTGAAACAGCGCCGAAACGGATTTCTGGCCGAACAGATCGGTCAGCACGGCCGCGACATCCAGCGTTGCCGGCGCGGACGCGGCCGGCGGTGCGGGCAAGGGGTAGACGACGGCCGGCGTGGACGCGGCGGCCGCTGGCGCCGCCGCCTGCGCTGGCGACACGCGCTGTAGCGGCGCAGCGGCCGGCACCGGGGCGTCGGCGGGCGGGCGCAATCCGTACCACGCGCCGACTCCCATCAGTCCCAGCAACAGGGTTCCGGCAATCACTGCGGTGGATGTCTTCACCTCGGGCCTCCCATGCAATGGCGCGCCGGCGCGGGCCGCCGCCGCTCAATCAGCATGGGTACAAATGTACGTCATCTGAACGCCGTGCTGCCAGCTTGGCTTCGATGCGATGTCGCACCCGGCGGTGCGGCCGATTGACGGCTGAATTATCAAGCGAGCACACGGCCGTTGAGCGGGTAGGCCGGGTCGGTATAGCCGGGCGTTGACGGGTGGCCCGGTCTCACGAGTGAATCGACCAGCGCTTCGTCCTCGCTGGTCACACAATAACCGAGTGCGGGCAGATAGTCGCACCACTGCTCGAAGGTGCGCGGCCCGGCGATCACCGCGCTGACGGCCCGGTTCGCCAGCACCCAGGCGGTGGCGAACTGCGCCAGCGTGACGCCTCTGGCCTGCGCATGCTTCATCAAGGTCTGGGCGATCTGCAGCGACTCTTCGCGAAATTCGGTCTGCGCCATGCGCTTGTCGGCGCGGCCGGCGCGCGTGCCCGCAGGGGGCGCCTGGCCCGGCACGTACTTGCCGGTGAGCACGCCGCGCGCGATCGGGCTGTAGGGCGTGACGCCGATGCCGTAATGCGCGCAGGCCGGCAGCACCTCGACCTCGGGCATGCGGTTGAGCAGGTTGTAATAGGGCTGGCACACCACGGGACCGGCATGCCCAGCGCGTCGGCCACGCGCATGGCCTCGGCGATGCGCCAGCCGCGGAAATTGGACAAGCCCCAATAGCGAATCTTGCCGGTACTCAACATCGTATCGAGCGCGCGCAGCGGCTCTTCCAGGTCCATGCCGTTGTAGTCGAGGTGCAGATAGAGGATGTCCACACAGTCGGTCTGCAATCGCCTCAGGCTGGCCTCGACTTCGCGCAACATCCAGGACCGCGAGAACCGACCTTCGTTGACACGATCCGACATCTTGTTGCCCAGCTTGGTGGCCAGCACCCAGTCATGGCGCTGCCCCTTGAGCAAATCGCCCACCATGGTCTCGGACGCGCCCAGCGAATACACGTCGGCCGTGTCTATGTAATTGACCCCATTGGCGTGCGCGTGGGCGACGATGGCGGCAGCCGCGTCGCGCGCGGTCTGGTCGCCAAACATCATCGTGCCCAGGCACAGGCCCGACACCTTCAGATTGCTCTTGCCCAAGCTGCGGTATTGCATTGACATCTCCTGCTGCACGCAGATTTTCTGCGCCTGCGCGAGCCGACTATAGCCCGCCGCGCGCGCGTTGCAGGACAACGCGTGACAACTTGATGACGCCGCTGTGACGTTGCGAATTGGATGCTACCGGCGTGACTTGCTCGTCTTGTCACCGAGCTGTCATGAGCTTTTGCGACATTCCCGTCGTCGCATCGCAAGGCGCTGCACCTTCAATCAAGAGAGCCCATCCATGTTTCACAAATACCCCGTCTCTACCCTCGCCAGCGCGCTGTCGCTGGCACTCATCGGCATGGCCTCGGCGCACGCGCAGACGGCCGACGTCACCGAGCTCGATCGCGTCACAGTCACGATGGGAACCGGACAACTTCGATCGGTCCAGGGCCTGACCAAGGCGGACTTCGAGAACGCCGTTGCGGGCACGAGCCCGCTGGTCACCTTGTCGCGCCTGCCGGGAGTGAATTTCCAGTCCTCCGATCCGCTGGGCAACTATGAGTGGTCGGCACGCATCACGGTGCGCTCGTTCTCGCAGAACCAGCTCGGCTTCACGCTCGACGATGTGCCGCTGGGCGACATGTCCTACGGCAATTTCAACGGCCTGCACATCAGCCGCGCCATCTCGAGCGAAAACGTCAGCCGCGCCATCCTGTCGCAAGGCACCGGCGCGCTTGAAACCGCGTCGTCGAGCAACCTGGGCGGCACCCTGCAGTTCTACTCCAGCGATCCGGCTGCGAAGTTCGGTGCACAGGTCAATCAGACCTTCGGCAGCAGCAACGACCGCCGCACCTTTGTGCGCGTGGACAGTGGCGCCACTGGCTTCGGGCAGTTCTATGTCAGCTACACAAATCAGAACGCCGACAAGTGGAAGGGCTCGGGCCAGCAGCGCCAGGAGCAGGTCAATGCGAAGTACGTGAAACAGTTCGGCGAGAACCGCCTGAGCGCGTTCGTGAACACCTCGAAGCGGCGCGAGATCGACTACCAGGATCTGTCGCTGGAGATGATCAATCGACTCGGCTACAAGGCGGATAACTTCTACCCCAACTTCAGCGCCGCGGTGAAGGCCGCCAACACGCTGTGCGGTAACAACGGCAGCGCCTATGTGCCGCAGTGCGATGATGCCTACTATGCCGGATCGGGCCTGCGCGACGACGAGCTCTACGGCGCCACGCTGGACGCCAAGCTGGCCGAACGTCTGCACCTGAAGACAACTCTGTACAGCCACCACGACAAGGGCATGGGCCTGTGGTTCACGCCTTACACGGCGTCGCCCGACGGCACGCCGGTGGCGCTGCGCACGAGCGAATACGGCATCCAGCGCAGCGGCGTGGTCGCGAACCTGGAGTACGAGCTCGCGCAACACCTGATCAAGCTCGGCTACTGGCACGAGGACAACAACTTCGACCAGGCGCGCCGCTTCTACGCGACCTCGCCCTCGGCTGTGCCCAACCCCTATGATTTCCCGAGCAATCCGTTCTTCACGCAGTGGCAGTACAAGTTCAACACCAAGACCGACCAGTTCTCGCTGTCCGACACCGTGGCCCTGTCCAAATCGCTGAACCTGGGCTTCGGCTTCAAGTCGCTGCGCGTCAAGATCGACGGACAACTCGAGGTCGGCGCCGGCAGGCCCTCGGGCAGTATCACCGCCAACAAGGGCTTCCTGCCCCAGATCGGCCTGAGCTACCAATTCTCGAAGACGGACGAGATGTTTGCCGGCGTGGCCCGCAATATGCGCGCCTACCAAGGCTCGGCCCTCGGTACCACGCCGTTTGCCACCACCGATGTCGGATTCGCTGCGATCAAGGACAAGCTCAAGCCCGAGACATCGGACAGCTTTGAAGCGGGCTGGCGCACCCAGGGCCGCGGCTACCAGGGTTCGCTGACGGCCTATATGGTGAACTTCCATGACCGGCTGTTGGGCGTGCAGGCAGGCGCCGGCATCGTCGGCAATCCGACCATCCTGTCCAACGTCGGCGGCGTGCGCTCGACCGGTGTCGAGGGTGCGCTGTCGGTGCGCCTGGCCCCGAGCGTGAACTGGTTCAACAGCCTGAGCCTGAGCAACTCGACCTACCGTGACAATGTCATCAGCGGCGGCAACCTGGTCGCGATCTCGGGCAAGCATGTGGTTGACGCTCCCGACACCATGCTCAAGTCGATCCTGGGCTATGACGACGGCCGACTGTCTGGCAACTTCGGCATCGACTACATGTCGCAGCGCTATTTCAGTTACCTCAACGATGCTTCGGTGCCGTCGCGCGCCTTGTTCAACCTCAGCGTCGGCTACCGCAGCAAGTCGCTGGGCTTCATCTCCGAGGGCAGCATCACGCTTGGTGTCAACAACCTGACGAACCAGAAGTATGTCTCCACCATCGGCAGCAACGGCTTCGGCAACAGCGGTGACAACCAGACCTTGATGGCCGGAGCGCCGCGCCAGGTCTTCCTGACACTGTCGGCCAAGCTCTGATTCGTTGGAGCCAGGGCGCGGTCAGCACAGACCTCGCCCTGGCTAGAGCCCGCTGCGACCTGGACGCGATGTCGAACGTCGCTCCAGTGCGCCGCGGGCTTTCAAGCATCCGCAAGCATCCAAGGAGACCTCAAATGATGAACCGTAGAACGCTGTCCGCCGCCATCATGCTTTCGCTGCTGGCCGTCCTGTCAACCAGCTGGGCGAACACGCCGGCGGTCAAGGACCTCGAAAAGGCCGCGCGTTCCGAGGGCAAGCTGGCCAGTGTCGGCATGCCCGACGACTGGGCCAACTGGGCTGCCACCTGGGCCGATCTGAAGCGCATCGACGCTATCGAGCATGTGGACACCGACATGAGCAGCGCCGAGGAGATCGCCAAGATCGAGGCCGAGAAAGGCAATGCCTCGGTCGACATCGGCGACGTCGGCTTTGAATTCGGCGCCATCGCCAAGTCGCGCGGCATCACCCGCGCCTACAAGCCCAGCACCTGGAGCCAGATCCCTGACTGGGCGAAGGACGCCGATGGACACTGGGCGCTGGCCTACACGGGCACGATTGCGTTCGCGGTCAACAAGAAGCGCGTGAGCCGCGTGCCGCACAGCTGGAAGGAGCTGTTCCAGGGCAACTACCGGGTTCTGATCGGCGAGGTCGGACGCTCCGCCCAAGCGAACGCGGGCGTGCTTGCCGCCGCCATCGCGCTCGGCGGCGACGAGAAGCGGCTGCAGCCCGCACTGGCACAGTTCGCGCAGAACGCCAAGCAGCACCGCCTGATCACGACCAATCCCGCGCCCGCGCTGATGGAGCGTGCCGAGGCCGACGTGTTCGTGATGTGGGACTTCAACGCGCTGTCCTACCGCGACAAGATCCCAAATGCCGCCGACTATGAGATTCTGATTCCCTCGGACGGCTCGGTGACGAGCGGCTACACGACCATCCTGAACAAGAATGCGCCGCATCCGAACGCAGCGATGTGGGCCCGCGAGTACATCTTCAGCGATGCCGGCCAGATCAATCTGGCGCATGGTCATGCCCGTCCGATTCGCGTCGACAGCATCAAACTGCCCGATGACGTGAAGAACAAGCTGATCGACAGCGCGCAGTACAAGTCGGCCCACGCCATACGTCCGGCCATCTGGACCGAGGAAGTCAAGAAGCTGCCGCGGGCCTGGCAGATGGAAGTGACGGGCGCGCAGTGAGCCGATCCGCAGCGCAGCACCGCAAGTTGGTGCTCTTCGTGGCCGACGGGCTGAGGGCAGATACGGCGCGCAATTACATGGGGTTCCTGCGCGCCATGCTGGACGCCGGGCGGGCGCAGTGGTCGACGCTGCGCTGCGAGCTGCCCGGCATTTCCAGGCCGCTCTACGCCACCCTGATCAGCGGCAAGCGCCCGCTCGAGCACGGCATCATCAGCAACCAACAAGTCGGCAAGGATTGCGGCACCACGCTGTTCGACGCGCTGGCTGCACAGGGGCTCGGCTCTGCCATCGCGGCCTATCACTGGTTCTTCGAGCTGCTCGCCGGCGAGACCTTCGATCCGTTCAGGCATCGCCACGCGGCGTTGCCTGAGCGGGGTGTTGCCGGCGCAAGCTGGTACTTCGAGGACGACTACTCCGACTCGCACCTGCTGGCCGACGCCGAGCATTTGCGCGCCTTGCACAAGCCAGCCTTGCTGCTGGCGCATGCCATGGGCCCCGACCATGCCGGACACCTGCATGGTGGCGAGTCCGACGCCTATGCCCTCAGCGCTCGCAAGCTCGACATGATGCTGGCTCTGGCCCTGCCGCATTGGCATGCGAACGGCTACGACGTCTTGTTCACCAGCGACCATGGCATGCACGCCGACCGCATGCATGGTGGCCCGCTGGAGCAGGAGCGCGACGTGCCGCTGGTCTGGCTGCCGCGCGACGCCGACGACGACGCGACGCCTCCTGACACGCAGGTTGGCATTCACGACTTCGTGCTGCACCGGCTGTTGGGTTCGCAGGCGTGAGTCTGTCGCCGCGCAGCGCCCTGCTGGCTGCTGCTCCCTTGCTCTTGCTGGTGCTGCTGAGCATCGCCCTGCCGTTCGGATGGCGCACCGCAGATCTGCTCGCGAGCTGCGTGCATGGCGACAGCTGCGCCGCGCACGAGCTGGTCGCCGACGGCTACTACTTGCAGGCGCTGTGGAATACGGTCTGGATTGCCGGCCTGTCCACGCTGATCGCGCTCGTGATCGGCACCGGCGCTTGCGTCGCGCTGGCCGAGATGCCGCGCTGGCAGAACCTGATCACGGCGCTGAGCAGTATGGGTGCCAACTTCTCCGGGGTGCCGCTGGCCGTGGCGATGACGCTGCTGTTCGGCGCGCAAGGCATCGTCAGCAGCACGCTTGCCATGGCCGGCATCGCCCTGCCTTTCGACCTCTATCGCAATTCCGGTCTGCTGGTGGCGTATGTGTCGTTTCAAGTGCCGTTGGCCACCTTGCTGTTGATTGCCCCGGTACAAATGGTCGAGGGCGGCTTGCTCGACGCTGCCGCCACACTGGGCGCGGGCCCGTGGATGTTCTGGCGCCGCGTTGGCCTGCCGCTGCTGCTACCCAGCATCGTCGAGGTCGGCAGCCTGCTGTTTGCCAATGCGGCGGCCGCCTACGCAACGCCGTTCGCGCTGTCGGGCACGGCCGCCAACGTGCTGGCGGTGCGCATCGCCGCGCTTGTCAGCGGCGACATCTTCGCGCAACCCGAGCTGTCGTCGCTGCTGGCGGTGCTGATGTTTGCGATGCTGGTGCTGGTCATCGCCGGAGGTCGCTGGCTCGCCGGTCGCCTGAGGTACTCGCCATGAAATGGCTGCGTCCATCGCGCCTGGCGCTGGCCGCGATGCTGCTCGTGACACTGCTGCCGCTGCTGGTTGTGCTGCTTTATGCCACGCACTTGCGCTGGGACCGCAGCCTGCTGCCCGAGCAGCCGACGCTGCGATGGCTGTCCGAGATTGCCCGGGCACCGCGCGCCCAGTCCGCGGTGATCAACACGCTGTGGCTGTCGTTGCTCAGCGCGCTGGCGGCCCTGCTGCTGGGCAGTGCGGCCAGCCTGTCGGCGCGCCTGACCTCGCCGCGCCTGCTGAGCCTGCTCGATGCGTTGGCGTTGCTGCCCTACGCGATCCCCCTGGTGGTGATGGCGATCGGCGCGCTCGAACTGTTTGTCGGTCGCTGGGGCGCCTGGCTGGAATTGCGCATGGTGTATGTGGCGGTGATCACGCCGACGCTGTTTCCGCTCGTGCACAAGGCGCTCGGTGCCGCGATGAAGCAGCTTGATGCGACCACCTTGCTGGAAGCCGGTCGCACGCTGGGCGCCAGCGACTCACACACGCTGCGTCGCGTCTTGTTGCCGCTCCTGATGCCAGCCTTGATGGCGGCCTTGCTGCTGAGCTGGATCACGGCGGCGATGGAATTTGCGATTGCCAATCTGCTGCTCGGTGGCACGGTGGAACTGCTGCAGCCAATGATGAACAGCATGCGCGGCGTCAACGGCCATCAGGCTGCTGCGCTGATCGTGCTGAGTTTTGGTGTGGTGACTTGCTTGGGCCTGCTCGTACAGGTATTGATCTCATGGAACACCAGGAAGAACTCATAGTCCGGCAAGCCAGCGTCACGCTGGGCGAGCGTCAGATCCTGCGCGGCGTCGATCTGTCGATTCCCAAGGGACAGGTGCTGGCACTGCTGGGCGGATCAGGCTGTGGCAAGACCACCTTGCTGCGTTCGATCGCCGGACTGACGACGCTGGCCGGCGGAAGCATCGAGATTGCCGGGCGAGACGTGACCGGCACGCCCGCGCAGCAGCGTGGCATCGGCGTCGTGTTCCAGCATTACGCGCTGTTCCCGAATCTGACGGTGCTGGAGAACGTCAAATTCGGCGTACTCGCCGATGGCCACGGCCAGATGGAAGCGGCCGCACGCGCCAAGGAGTTGCTCGCGCTGGTCGATCTCGATGATCATGCCGCCAAACTGCCGGCGCAGCTCTCGGGCGGCCAGCGCCAGCGCGTCGCGCTGGCACGTGCGTTGGCGCGCAAGCCCTCTCTGCTGCTGATGGACGAGCCCTTCTCGGCGCTGGACGAATCATTCCGTGTGCCGCTGCGGCGCGCTTTCCGGCGTCTCCAGCAGGAGCTCGGGCAGACCTGCCTCGTCGTCACGCATGACCGCGAGGAAGCTTTCGAGCTGGCCGACCAGGTGGCCGTGATGTTCGACGGCCGCATCGAGCAGTGCAGCGCGCCGCTGGTCCTTTGGCAGCGCCCGGCCACCAGGCGCGTGGCCGACTTTCTGGGGGCCTTCAACCGCTTCGACGCGCGCCAGTGTCAGGGCCCTCTGCGGCGCGACACGGGCAGCTGGATCGCCCCGATCGAGACGCTGCGCAGGGCCGGCACGCAGACCTCGGTGGACACGCATTGGCTGATGCGGGCCCAGGTGCTGGCCAGCTACATCGGTCAGCAGCGGGTGGCGCTCGAGCTCAAGAGCGAATCAGGCGAGACGCTTGTGCTGTGGCGTGGCCACGAGGAAGCGCTGCCTGCCGCCGGCGAGTGGATGAACCTGGCGACGCCGCTGGCCGCCCTGCAACATCTACCCGATTGAGGTGTCCGCGCTGATCGATGGCGAGTCTGCGCCACGCCGGTCCCGCCGACGCAAGCGACCTCAGGCCAGGCCACGTGTGTGTGCCATCAAACGCGTGAGGCCCAGCAGCGCGTCGGTATACGGCGTCGGCACTTGCAAGTGTTGACCGATCTCGCGTACCGCGCCGACGAGCGAGTCAAGCTCCAAGGGTCGGCCCGCCTCCAGATCCTGCAGCATCGAGGTCTTGAAGGCACCGAGCTTGCGCGTCACCTGGTGGCGCTCTTCGGGTGTCTGGTGCACCGGACAGCCGATGCGCTCGCCTATCACGGCCGCCTCGCGCATCACGGCGCTGACAAAGCCGCGCACCAAGGCGTCGTCCAGGATGCGGTCGCAGGTGGCGCCGGTCAGCGCCGAGATCGGGTTCATCGTCAGATTGCCCCAGAGCTTGTACCAGATGTCTTTCTGGATGCGCGCCGAGACGGTGACGCTGAAACCTGCACGGCTGAGCAGCTCGGACAGCGCCGTGATGTGCCCGGGCACGCCGCCGGCCGGGTCGCCGATGATGAGGCCCATGCCCATCACATGGCGCACGAGTCCCGGCGCGGGCGAGCTGCAAGCCGCGTGCACGACGCAACCGATCACCTGCGTGCTCGGAATCGCCGCCGCTGCCAAGCCGCCAGGATCGCTGGCATCAAGTTGAAGGCCGTGGCAGGGACCGCCCAGACCGTCGAAGAACCACCAGGGCACCCCGTTCATCGCCACCAACACCTTGGTATGCGGCGCGAGCATCGCCTTCACGGCCGGCACGACGCCGGCCAGCGACGGGCCTTTCACGGCCAGCACGATCAGGTCTTGCGGGCCGAGCGCTTGCGGATCGCTGCTCGCGTGCAGCGCCACCTTGATACGCGCGCCGTTCGAGTCCATGCGCAAGCCGTGCGCCTGCAAGGCTTGCAGCGTGGCGCCGCGTGCGAGCGCCGAGAGCTGCAGCTCCGAGCCGATGCGGTGGCCCAGCTGCGCCGCGAACCAGCCGCCAATCGCGCCTGCGCCAACAATGCAGATCTTCATGCGCTGCTTCCTTGTTGAACCCGTAGTTAACTCTGAACTTCAAGTGTAGTGTCGGACCAGCGTTGGCACCGCCAGTTCGAACTGAGGGTAGGGATTGACGCGCTTGCACGCTACTGCGCAAGATGCGCCGCATCCATACCAGCACGGGAGACAGTCATGCCCAAGCCCACGCCCTCCAGCAGTCGAAAGGCTGCCGGCAAGACCAGCCGCGCAGCTTCATCCGGAGCCACGACAAGCACCAGCATGGGCCGCGTGCTCGATGCCCGGCCCGACCGCTTCGACTTCCGCGATCGGCTCTACGCGCCGCCGCTGCGTTCACTCCCGCAGGCATTTCCGTCGGACGCCGACATCAAGAAGTTCCTGCGCAGCTATGTCTTGCAAGGCCTGGTGTTGAACCAGGGCACCGAAGGCGCTTGCACCGGCTTCGGCCTGTGCTGCACGGCCAATTACTTGTTATGGGCGCGCCATATCGAGAGCAAGAGCCGCGCCAAATTCGAGTCGGTCAGCCCGCGCATGCTCTACGAGATGGCCAAACGTTACGACGAGTGGCCGGGTCAGGATTACGACGGTTCGAGCTGCCGCGGCGCGCTCAAGGGCTGGCACAAGCATGGTGTGTGCACGGATGCCTTGTGGCCGTTTCCGCTGGATGCCGACAACAAGCCGATCTTCACCCGTCCCGGGCCTGAGTGGTCGGTCGACGCGACGCGCCGGCCGCTGGGGGTCTATTACCGCATCACCAAGACTTCGGTGGTCGATGTGCAGGCCGCGATTGCCGAGATCGGCGCCGTCTACGTGTCGGCGCAGGCGCACGACGGGTGGGACGCGCTGATGAACAAGAAGCCGCTGGCGCCCGCCACCCGGCATGCCGAGTTGCCGGTCATCAGTGCGCTGACGGATCCCAAGAGCAAAGGCGGCCACGCGTTCGCGCTGGTGGGCTACAACGAACGCGGCTTCATCGTGCAGAACTCGTGGGGTCTGCGCTGGGGTCGCTCGGGCTTTGCCATCCTGCCCTATGACGACTGGGCCATCAACGCCACCGATGCCTGGGCCTGCGCGCTGGGCGTGGCGGTGCAGATTGCCGACGCAGCGGGTGGCATGCGCACGCAGCGGGCTTCGCGCTGGCGCGTTGCCAGTGGCCGCTCGCTCAACGAGCTCGACCGCTGTGCGCGACAGCCCAACAACCCGGTCGACGACGCCTGGCCGATCGATCACGAATTCAAGACGCCGGCCTATGAACCGATGTCGACCGATGCCGCCTATTTGCACACCTTGGTGGCTGGCAACAACGGCAAGCTGGTGGTGAGCGACTTCACGCGCGAGGCAGCTGACGCGGCAGGTCATGCCAAGGAAATCGTCGTCGATGAACCGCTGCGCTGGCACAAGGCGCGCAATCAGAAGGTGCTCAAGCTCGCGATCTATGCGCATGGCGGATTGAACAGCGAAGCTGATTCGATCGAACGCATCCGCGTGCTCGCGCCGTATTTCGACGCGAACGGCATCTACCCCTTGTTCCTGACCTGGAAGACAGGCGCCGGCGAAACCCTGACCGGCATGCTCGAAGACTGGACGCGCAAGCTCTTTGGCGACCAGATCGAGCGTGCCGGCGGCTGGCTGAATCTGGGTGAAGCCAAGGACCGCGCCATCGAGGCCTTCGCGCATGTGGTGGGCAAGGGCATCTGGGGCGAGATGCGCGACAACGCCAAAGCTGCGGCTGAGAAAGACCGCCTGCTGGACTTGACCGGCGTGCACTTGCAGGCCTTGTCGAAGGCGCTGCGCAAGGACGACTGCCGTCTCGAACTGCATCTGGTCGGGCACTCGGCCGGTTCCATCGTGCTGGGTCACTTGTTGAGCCGCATGGCGCAACTGCCCGCCGACAAGAACCGCCCGACGGTCAGCACCTGTACCTTGTACGCGGCGGCCTGCTCGGTGCGCTTTGCCGTCGAGCATTACCTGCCCGCCGCTAAAGCGGGTTTGCTGAGCCTGGACAAGCTTTGGCTGTACCAGCTCAGCGACGCCAACGAGCGCGCCGACGGCCTGCCCAACGGTGAGAACCCCGTCTACAGCAAATCGCTGCTGTGCCTGGTGTCGCGCGCCTTGGACGATGCACGCAAGATGCCGCTGCTGGGCATGGAGCGCGCGCTGCTGCCCGAGTTTGCGAACGACGCGCTACAGTGGGACGCGCAACAGCTGCCCTTCATCAAACAGTGGCAAAAGGCGTGGTCGCCGCCCGACAAGAAGCTGGAGCTGACCACCGTGACCCAGCCCAAGGTGCGGCAGACCCGCATGGGCGATCAGGCGAGCGCCAGCCATGGCTCGTTCGACAACAATATCGAGGTGCTGACCCAGACGCTGGAGCGCATCAAGGGTGCGCCGCTGCTGGGCGAGATGGAGTGGCTGGACTACTGACCGATTTGTTCCGAGGAATCTGATGCTTGAACTTTCCGACGAAGTGTTGCACGCGCTGCTCGCCGCGGCGCAAGCTGCGCGTTCGCGCTCGTACTCACCGTATTCTTGCTTCGCGGTCGGCGCTGCGGTGCTCGACGAGCGGGGCGCGATACACGCGGGCTGCAATGTCGAGAACGCCGCCTATCCCCAGGGCTGGTGCGCCGAGGCCAGCGCGCTGAGTGCGATGGTCATGGCGGGCGGAGCGAGGGCGTTGGCCGTGCTCGTCACCGGGCCCGGCCCCGAGACCATCACGCCGTGCGGCGGCTGCCGTCAGAAGCTGCGCGAATTTGGCGGTGGCGACATGCTCGTCATCGCCGCAGATTCGAACGGCGTGAAACAATCGTGGACGCTGGAACAATTGCTTCCGCACAGTTTCGGGCCCGGGCATCTGGTCTGATCAATTTTGAAGAAACCTATGACGCAAGACTTGACCCCGCTCGAAGCCGCCCGACTGGCGCTGCAATGCCTTGACCTGACCAGCCTGAACGACGGCGATACCGACGCGGACATCGAAAGGCTGTGTCAGCGCGCGCAAGGCGCCTTCGGCCATGTCGCTGCGGTGTGCGTCTGGCCGCGCTTCGTGGCGCTGGCGCGGCGCTTGTTGCCCGCCGACATTCAAGTCGCCGCGGTGGCCAACTTTCCCGACGGTGCGCTCGACCTGGCGTGTGCGCTCGCCGATGTGCGCAGCATCGTGGCGGCCGGCGGCAACGAGGTCGATGTCGTGTTGCCTTATGACGCGCTGATGCAAGGCCTCAACAATGAATGCGCCGATTTCCTCGACGAGGTCAGGCGTGCCAGCGTGCCGCTCACGCTCAAAGTCATCATCGAAAGCGGTGCGCTCGCCCGACCTGAGTTGATCGCCAAAGCGACGCGCCTGGCTTTGGCGGCAGGTGCCGATTTCGTCAAGACCAGCACCGGCAAGAGCCAGGTTTCTGCCACGCCCGAGGCAGCCGCCGTGATGCTGAACGAAATCGCCGCCAGCGGCATGTCGGCCGCCGGGTTCAAGGCGTCGGGTGGGATCCGCACGGTGCATGACGCCAGCATCTATCTGGCCCTGGCGGCCGACAAGCTGGGGCGCCAAGCGCTCAATCCGCGACGCTTCCGGTTTGGCGCCAGCGGGCTGCTCGACGACATCGAGGCGCTCCTCGGCGGCCAGCTTGCAAGGCCCGCATCCAGCGCCTACTGAAGCCCATGTTCGCCCCCGAAATCATTCGCGCCAAGCGCGACGGCCACGCCTTGAGCGAGGCACAGATCGAGCACTTCGTGCGGGGTCTGGGCAACGCCAGCTGGAGCGAGCCGCAAATCGGCGCATTCGCGATGGCGGTGTTCCTGCGCGGATTGAACAGCCACGAGACCGTGGCGCTGACGCGCGCGATGATGCATTCGGGCCGGGTCATGGCCTGGCCCGACCTGCCCGGCCCGGTGCTCGACAAACACTCGACCGGCGGCGTGGGCGACAAGGTCAGTCTGATGCTGCCGGCCATGCTCGCGGCCTGCGGTGCCTATGTGCCGATGATCTCGGGGCGGGGCCTCGGCCACACCGGAGGCACTTGCGACAAGTTCGACGCCATCCCCGGTTACGACTCGACGCCGTCGCATGAGTTGCTCGACCGCGTCGTGCGCCGCATCGGCTGCGCCGTCATCAGCCAGACCGCTGATCTGGCGCCCGCCGATGGGCGCCTGTACGCGCTGCGCGACATGACCGCGACGGTGGAAAGCGTGCCCTTGATCACCGCCAGCATTCTGTCCAAGAAGCTCGCCGCCGGACTGCAAGGCCTGGTGATGGATGTGAAATGCGGCAACGGCGCTTTTGCCACGTCGCATCTCATGGCGCACGAGCTGGCGCAAAGCATTGTCTCGGTCGCGAGCGGCGCGGGCCTCAAGACCCGGGCCCTGATCACCGACATGAACCAGGTGCTGGGTTTCACGGTCGGCAATGCCCTGGAGATGATGGAGGCGATTGCCTTTCTGAAGGGTGAGGGCCGCGCGCCGCGCTTGCTTGAGCTCACGCTGGCGCTGGGCGCCGAGCTGCTCGTGCTGGGCGGTCTGGCGGCCGACGCCGACGCGGCGCGCACGCGGCTGCAATCGGCGCTGGACAGCGGCGCGGCGGCCGAGCGCTTTGCCGGCATGGTCGCGATGCTGGGCGGGCCCGGAAACTTGCTCGAGCGGCCCGCCACCCACTTGGCGGCTGCGCCCGTGGTGCTGCCCGTGCCGGCGCAGCGTGGCGGAATCCTCAGCGCCGTGGCGACACGCGACATCGGTCTGCTCGTGGTTGAGCTCGGTGGCGGGCGCCGCCAGGCCGGCGACAGCATCGACAGCCGGGTCGGCTTGAGCCAGATGCATGCCTTGGGCGACGCGATCGGCGCGGGTGAACCCCTGGCCCATGTGCACGCCGCCGACCGGGCCGGCGCCGAGCGCGCGGTGGCGCGGCTCCAGGCCGCTTGTACCTTGGTCGATGCGGGCACGGCCTGGCAGCAGTCTTCGGTTGTCATGACCTAAGTCAACTGTTCCTGGCAGCGCGGCGTCGCTGGCAACGGGCTTGAAGCAGTCCTTCAAGTAGGATTCCGGCATGAGCCGTCTTCTGCGCATCACCGTGACCTGGCTGCTGGCGCTGGCGCTTCCCTTGCAGGGATACGCCGCGCAAGCCGTGCCTGAGCATGGCATGACGCATCAGGCCGGCATGATGATGACGAGTTCGCACCCCATGCATGCGCACGGCGACGCCGCAGGCGCAGCGGCGCAGCATGACACTGACTGCTGCGATAAGGGTGTTGCCCATGGCCCAGCCCACAGCGCCACGACGCATGCCAAGTGCAGCGCCTGCGCGTCCAGCTGCGGAGCGGTCGCGATAGCGATGCCGTCCCTCTCCATCGAAGTCGCGTCGCAAGGCGTGACGATGGTGGCAACAGTTGCTGCTGCAAGCGGTCACTTTCTGACCGGCGGCATCGAACGCCCGCCCAGGCGCTCTCCGGCCTGAGCGACACCGGCCGCGCCGCTGCGCGCGGCCCCGTGATTCGCCCTTGAACCCGAAGGCAGCGCGCCCGACGTGCGCGCGTGACAGCCGTCGCCAGTCTCACGCTTGGCGCTGCCCTGCTCGCACCATCAATCCACTCATTCACGAGGTAAACAATGAACCACTCATCACAACTCCCGAGACGCCAATTCGTTGCAGCGCTGGCGGCGCTTGCCATGGCGCCGCTGGCCATGGCCAAGGCCGAGAAGCCGCTGGTCGAGGTCTGGAAGTCGCCCACCTGCGGCTGCTGCAAGGACTGGATCGCGCATATGGAGGCCAACGGCTTCCGCACCAAGGTCATGTTGGACGGCAATACCGATGCGCGCGCCAAGCTTGGTGTCGACATCAAGTACGGCTCGTGCCACACCGCGAAGGTGGGCGGCTATGCCATCGAAGGCCACGTGCCGGCGCGCGAAATTCAGCGCTTGCTCAAGCAACGTCCCAAGGCCATCGGCTTGGCCGTGCCCGGCATGGCCTTGGGCTCGCCCGGCATGGACGGCCCCGACTACGGTGGCCAAAAAACCCCTTACGATGTGCTCTTGCTGTCAGCCGACGGAAGTGCCAGCGTGTTTCAAAGCTATCGCTGAAAGGCCTCACATGAAAACCACACAGAAGCTCGCTGTCGTTGCAGCGATGACCGTCGCCACCTTCCTGGCTGGCGGCGTGTCTGCGCAAGGGGCGACGAGCAACAGCCAAGCTCCTGCGACTTCGGCCAAGCCCGCCACCGAGGACAGTGAATTGACCTTGGGCGAGATCCGCAGGATCGACAAGGTCAACAAGAAACTCACGATCAAGCATGGCGACATCAAGAACCTGAAGATGCCTGGCATGACCATGGTGTTCCAGCTTGACAACGCCGGGGCGCTGGATCTGCTCAAGGTGGGCGAGCAGGTCCGGTTCAGGGCCGAATTTGGCGCCGCGGGACTGATCATCACCGAGATCCATCCCAGCGGCGGCTGACAACCAGGCGCACGCATCGCCGAGCGGGCGGTCTGCTGCTGGGCCGCCGGCAATGGGGCAGGCCTGGCAGCAACAAATGTTTTCAAAGCGGTGCGTCAACCCGGGCTTGATGCGCCGCGTTGTGCCATCAAGCCCGGCGTTTGCCAGGCTCGCTCAAGAGGTTCGGAGCCAAAACGGGCCTTGCTTGAATCGGAATGCAAATGAATATGACCAAATCCCTCGTTGCCGCGGCTGTTCTTTCGACCATGGCGGCAGTTTCCTTTGCCCAGGCGCCGGCCGCCCCGAAGGCAGCCCCCGCAGCAGTGGCCGCAGCGACAGCAGCGCCGACCGAGGCCGCTGCCAAGCCGGCAGCCAAGCCAGCCGCCAAGAAGAAGGCCGCCCACAAGCGCGCCGCCAAGAAGGCCGCAGCAGCAGCCTCCAAGTAATCGTTTCGATGTCCGCAAAAGGGCCGAGTTATCTCGGCCCTTTGCTTTTGGTGCGCCCAGCATGGGCGCACTCCTGTGGGTGCAAGTCCCGCCGCAAGCTGACCACAGTGAGCGAAGTGAAGCGCAACTGCATGAGGGTGACCGATTGTGGGAAGGAAGCGTGGAGCGTAAGTCATGAGCCGATGGACAAGAACCAGATAGAAGGCGGTGCCGAGCAGGGCGAGCAGGCCAAAGACTGCAAAGCTCTCGTGGTCAAAGCTCAGGCGGCGTAAATCTGGCGGTTGTGTGATGAAGGAGTGCGACCCTTACCTGGGGAGATCTCGCCTCGTGCCTGAAAGGGCGACGGTGAAAGCCGGAGCGAGAAGTCAGCAGAGGCCGTAGTAGTCGTAGGCAAGGCCGCAGAGGCTGTGGACCGAAAGCGAAGGGCCGAAGGAATGGAAGGTATAGGCCTTGGGTTATCGAGAGAGGAGTGCCTCAGATGTTCACGCAAGTGAAGCTCGCCACAATGCCGGAGCAGGTGAATCTTGCAAGGGCGTGGCAGCGAGTGAACCGATCTCGCCGAACCCGAATCAGCGAAGCCAGGCGTGTAGTAGTGCAAACGTCTGCATGACCTCAACCATTCCAACCGCCCGGTGCGGACCCGCATGCCAGGTGGTGTGGGAGGGGAGTGAGTCACACTGACTCACCCCCTATCCCAATGGGCGATGCTTCGTTGCGACCGACCTGCGCGGGTCGCGACGAACTTTCAGGTAAGGTCGGGTCGTAGGCGGACTTCGCCCCGAAATTTGCCATCGCAGTCACCGGTCGGCCTGACTTGAACCAAACGCGGTGTCCAGGGCACTTGGGCGATTCATCTTGAACTCTGCGGGTGTGGCCTCATATCCCACGAACATACGATTCCCGAGAGGAACTTCAATGAAGTCAGTTTTGAAGTTGATTGCCAAGCTGCTCGCCATCGCGACGCTGCTGGGAGCCGGCTACGCAATGGCCCAGTCCGAGCCGAGCATGAGCCAGATTTACGCCACGGCCGAGTCCGGAAAACTCGCCGAGGCTCAAATGATGGTGCAGCAGGTGCTGGTCTCGCACCCGAAGAGCGCCAAGGCCTACTTCGTCCAGGCTGAGTTGTATGCACGCCAAGGGCAGGCAGACCGTGCGCGCGAATCTTTGTCCACCGCGGAAAAGTATGCCCCTGGCCTGTCATTTGCCAAGCCCGAGGCGGTGCAGGCGCTGCGCGCACAAGTCGCTGCCAGGTCGGTCGCAAGGCCCTTGTCCGGCCAATCCAACGGTTACACGGCTGCGGCTGCGCCGAAGCCGTCGTCAACCTCCTGGGCTGTGCCACTGTTGGTCACAGCCGGTGTGATGGTAGGTGCCTATTTCTTGCTGCGCAGGCGCATTCCTGCGCCCAATGTGCAACCGCCCCTGTACGCCAACCCGAATGGCATGAACGGACCGGCAAGCTTCGGCACGGGCGCCAATGCCATGCAACAACCCGGCTATCCCCAGGCAGGCTACCCGCCCCAACCGGCCGGATCGGGCCTGGGGGGACGGATCATGGGGGGCGTGGCGACTGGCCTGGCGGTAGGCGCCGGCGTGATGGCCGCCGAGGCCATCGGGCGCAACCTGATGGGGGGGCAAAACAACGCTGCTGCGCAAGCTGACAGGGTTGGTGCCAGCAATGACTTTGAGCCCATTGCCACGAACACCGACATGGGCGGCGCGAATTTCGGCATCAGCGACCCCTCGTGGGACGACGGCGGCAGCATGGATGTCGGTGGCGGAAGCGATTGGGACAATTGACGCGGCTGTGCTGACCAGCGCAGCCAACGGGGCTCAGCCGGATGGCCCTTGCTGCCCGCGAGTTGCAGGCAGCCGTTCAGACTGAGAGTCTCATCGCGCCGTCAATGGCCTGAATGCGCCCTCTGCGCCCGCCTTCGAAACGCAAGAAGGGTGTGAAGTTTGCAACGTTGCAGCGGGCGTGGTGGTTCAACAAGCACCGCCTGCCTGAACAGCTTGGCTACACTGCCATGAGCACAAACCGAGGCAAGTACATGTCGGCAACTCGTTGCTCGCCCCTATGATCAATGTCACTGCACCGAATTTGTCCGCTCAGAAGATTGCCGTGCTGCTGCCGCAGACCGGTGCAGAGCAAGACTATTCGGGAGCCCGGGTCTACCGCAGTCTTGCTGAGTTGATCGCTTCGGTGACGCCGCTGCTGGGCTTGTATGCGCCCGGCTGGACGGCCAGCGAATACGCTGAGATCGCGGCAGCCTGGCTGGCATCTCCCCACTGGTTCAGACCCGCCTTTGTCGGGCCCGACGAATCGGTGCCGTTCCTGTTCGACGGCGCTGCCAGCTTCGAGCACGCCATCAAGGCCTGCGAACACACAGAAGCTCTGCGTCAAAGCTTGCAGCTCGACCCGCAGACGCTGCATTTCGACGAACGTCTGATGTACTTTCTGTACCTGCGCGAGCCATACGATCTGGAGCCTGTGTGCGACCGCTCCAGCAAGCTGCTCTACCGCTATCCGCTGGCCCAGGCGATCGCCCCTGACCAGGACGATATCGGCGCCTGGCTGGCGTCCCTGGCCCGACGCAACTTGCTGCAACCGGGCAAGCTGATCGACAGGACGCGGCATTGCAGGCGTTGCACGAGTGCACACCAGCATTTTCTGGACGTCTGCCCGCATTGCTCGAGCATCGAGATAAGACCTGGGGCATCCCTGCACTGCTTCACCTGCGGCCATGTCGCGCCGGAGGAGGATTTCCACGGCGACGGGGTGCTGACTTGCCCGCGCTGTTCCACGCGGCTGCGTCATATCGGGGTCGATTACGACCGCCCGCTCACTAAATTTGCCTGCGCCAGTTGTCACCATACGTTCATCGAGGCGTCCGTGGTGGCGCGCTGCCTCGATTGCGGGAATGTCGCCGAACCGGACGCACTCGATGTTCGCGAGGTCACGTCCCTGCGCTTGACAGCGCAGGGACGTGCCGCCTTGCGCGCCGGGCAACTCAGCGAGTCCTTCGCAGCACTGGAAACCGCGAACTATGTCGTCCCGAACTATTTCAGGCTGATGCTCGACTGGGCCTTGTCGACCTCGACGCGGCACCAGCAGTTCACATTCAGTCTGGTGATGATCGAATTTCTCAACGCCAGCGAAGTGATCGAATCGCAGGGCGCGACGCGCATCTTCATGATGCTGGACGAATTGGCGCGCCGCATGCGCGAACTGCTGCGCAAGACCGACATCACCACACGCACCAATGAACAGGTGTTGTGGGTGTTCCTGCCGTTCTCGTCAGGTGCCGGCTTTGCCGAGCGCGTCAAGAGCCTGCTGGCCGAGGCAGTGCCCGACCAGGGCAAGCTTCGTCTCGAAGCACGCATTCGCAATTTCGAGACCCCAGCGGACGCGCAACCAGAAACCACGGCGAGCGGCTTGATGGATCGTTTGCAACAAGTCGACGAGGCCTGAGACGATGTGGGATGCCGCGCACTGGACATTCAACGCCTTGCTTGAGTCCTCCAGGGCATCGAACTGGGTGGATTTGACGCTCAAGTTCTTCCCGTTTGCGCTGCTCTTCGAGCTCCCGCTCTATCTCGTCGTCATGCTCGGAATGATTCGCTACGGTCTGCGTCAGGGGGTGGCGTATCGACAGCGTGAACGCTATCCCGGCGTATCGTGCATCATCACCTGCTATAGCGAAGGTGAGGCCGTCCGATCGACCATCGAATCGCTCATCTTTCAAGAGTATCCGGGCTTCATCCAGATCATCGCCAGCATCGATGGCGCCGTCCAGAACGACGCCACCTACCGCGCCGCCTTGGCAGCAGCCGCCGCCTTCAAGGGCGTCGCGCGGCGCGAGGTGTTGGTGCTGCCCAAGTGGCAACGCGGCGGGCGCGTCTCGACGCTGAATGCGGGGCTGCAATTCGCGACGGGCGAAGTGGTGATGGCGCTTGACGCCGACACCTCGTTCGACAATGACATGGTCAGACTGGCGACGCGCCATTTTGACGATCCCAATGTGGTGGGCGTTTCCGGTTGCCTGCGCCCGCGCAATGCGGGGCAGTCACTCGTCGCACGCATGCAGACGATCGAATACATGCTCTCGATCGCCGCCGGTAAAACGGGTCTGTCCGAGTTCAATCTGGTGGGCAATATCTCGGGTGCCTTCGGTATTTTCAGCGCCGCTTTCATCCGCGGTCTGGGTGGATGGGACGCCGGCACGGCCGAAGACCTCGACCTGACGATGCGCATCAAGCAGTACTTTGGACGCCATCCAGGTCTGCGCATTGTGTTCGACCCGCATGCGGTCGGCCATACCGAAGTGCCCAGCAGCTTGGCCGGATTTTTCGCTCAACGTCTGCGCTGGGAAGGCGATCTCTTCTACATCTTCATCCGCAAATACCGCTTCAACTTGCGCCCTGGCCTGCTGGGCTGGAGAAACTTCTTCAGTGTCGTGCTGTCGGGCATCTTCCTGCAATTGATCATGCCCTTCGCGATCGTGATCTACTCGATCTTTCTCTTCTGGATCCTGCCCGTCGGTGTGGTGCTCGCCATTCTGGGCTTTGTCTATCTTTTCTACCTCGTGGCGATGGTGATGTATTTTGGCTTGTACCTGATTGCGGTCTCGGAGCGATCGCTGCAGGACCTGCTGTATTTTCTGTACCTGCCCCTGTTTCCGCTGTTTGCCTTCACGGCGCGCGTGCATGGTGCCTACGCGGTGCTGCAGGAGATTTTTCTCAAGTCGCACCTGGATTCCGCGATGGCGCCCTGGTGGGTCTTGAAAAGGACCAAATACTGATGGCCCGGCGCAGCCACCTCTTGCCAAGGGTGCTGATGGCGGCTTGCGTGCTTGTTGGCACGCTGGCGTCGGCGCAGCCGGTTGGCCAGTTGGAAGCCTGGACGCTTGACGCTGCCATCGGCATACGCGTGGCCGAGTTGGACACAGAGATCGCCACGCAACGCCTGGAGTTGGCCCGAGCCCAGCAAGGCGCGCGCTTGACGCTGGGCGCATCGATGTCCCAGAACCAGGAGCCGCTGAGCGATACCCAGTCGCGCAGCTATGGCCGCGTGGGTGGCAGCGCCGGCGTTCGCTGGCCCTTGCTTGGCAGCGCCGAGACTGGAGCCCGGGCGGTTGAAGAGGCCTCCAGCGCATCAAGCATCGGCCCGTGGCACCAAAGCCAGGTCCGCAGCAATCTGCTGCGTCAGCTTCGCAGTGCCTATATTGCCTATGGCTACAGTGCCGAGCGTCTACGCCTGGCCGAGGCTTTTCTGGCGCTGGAGTCGCAAGCCGCCCCGCTGTTGCAGCAGCGAACGCGAGCCCATTTCTTGTTTGAATCCGACCGGCAAAGCTTCGCAACGATGTTCGAAACAGCGCGCCGCGACCGCGAGCGCCAGCGCGCAGCGCGCAGCGAGGCAATGGCAACGCTGCGCAGACTGACGCGGCAGCCCCTGCCCGCGTTGGAGTTTGTGGCGCCGGCATGGGCGACGAGTTGCCTGCGCGCCGAGCCGCTGCTGGCGCAAGCTCATGCACGACCGGGCGTCGCCGTGGCCCAGCTCGCTGTGGAGGCGCAACAAAGGCAGCTCGACCTGATGCGCTGGAGTGGCATCGATGCAGGTGTCTCGCTATCGATGTCACGCAGCCAGGACTTCGGTGGTCTGCCTGGCCATGGCGCTCAGTTGGGGGTGGATCTGACCATGCCTTTCAACGTGTCGCGTCTGCAAAGGAGCTTGCGCACCGAGGCTCAGCTGCGGCTCAGTCAGGCCGAACTCAAGCTGCAAGCAGCCCGCGATGACGACGCCGCCGAGGTCGGCCGCGTGCTCGACACACTGGCGGTTCGCGACGCCGATTGGCGCAATGCGCAAGGCAAGCTTGAAGCAGCGCTCGAGGCCAACCGCATTGCCCTGCTGCGCGCCGGCTCGCTTGACGGCGACATGCTGGAGCAGGCCTTGCAGGCGCGCTACGCCGTCTATAGCGCTTCGCAAGAATCGAGCGAAGCCCTGCAGCGCAGCGCGTTGGCCCAGATCGATGCCTTGGCCTATGGCGATGGGTCTGAATGTGCGCACACCCAACCGGTCGCGGCATTGCCGCCAACGCTGGCCCAGACCCTGGCGCAAGCGCTGCCCACGTCAGTGGGCGCTGCGCAAGGGCAGGCGGTGGATGAGCCTGCGGCTTGGTTTGTGTGGCACGGCGAGTGGCTGCTTGCGGCAGACCTCAAGACCTTGCCATTGGCCGCGCAAGGCGGGCGACTGCTGGTCTCGTTCAACGCCGAGCAGATGGCGCGACTGTCCACTGACGCCGGCCTGGCACGGCGGCTGCGTCAGAATTTGGCGCGTCTGCATGCCCAGGGCCGCAAGATCGATTTGTTGCTTGGCGATCCGACGTTCATCTTGCCGGCCCGGCGTTCCAGCCTGCTTCAACTGGTCAAAGGCATGGGCCGCTTTGCATTCGACGCGCTGAATCTGGACCTGGAACGCAATCAGCTCGCCAGCGAATTGCAGCCCTTGTGGTGGGACTACACAATGGCCACGCTTGAGCAGCTGCATCGTTCGACCTCACTGCCACTCATACTCACCACGCATCACCGCGAATTCGAGCGCCCCGGGATGGCCAAGGCATTGCGCCGAGCCGGCGCTGCGGGCGCGATGGCAATGGTTTATATGGCCGATCCGTCCAAGACCTTGCAAGTGGCAGAACGACTGCTGTTGGCCCAGCCTGGACTAGCGCTTGCCATTGTGCAGAGCGTGGAGCCCGAACTGGCGAGCACCGAGAGCACGTTTTCCGCAGGTCGCGATGCGAGCCTGGCGCAATGGCGGGAGTTGGCTGCGCGCTTGCGCCGGTGGCCCAACTTCGCCGGCATCGCGGTGCAATCGCTGGATGCATTTCTGGACATCAAGCCATGAAGATTCGCTTCGGCCTTCCACCCACCGCAAGCACCGAGTCGCAAGGACTGGCGGTGCGCTACGCAGCGGCCAAGCGACGCGTGCCCAGATTGCGTTGGTACCTGCTCGTGATGCTGGTCAGCGCGCCGCTGCTGTTCTTCGTGGTCAGGTTCGTCAGCGAATATGTGTGGGACACCGCACCCGCATTCGTCGTGATGGAGCAAGCCACGCTGAAGGCCGGCGTTGCAGGTTACGTGGACGCGCTTGTGCCGCAGGGTACGACTGTGCCAGAGGGTACGCGGTTGGCCTCGGTGCAGCGG
Source organism: uncultured beta proteobacterium (assembly GCA_963740455.1). Taxonomy (GTDB): domain Bacteria; phylum Pseudomonadota; class Gammaproteobacteria; order Burkholderiales; family Burkholderiaceae_C; genus Paucibacter. Next base: position 385,959 of record CAVUEF010000007.1, on the reverse strand, counting down.
GTATCCGAAGCGCGGCTCGAACCCGAGGCCCAGGTCGCCAGCATGCGTGCCGCCAAGCTTGACTTGCGGGCGCCGGTGAAGCGTGTCGCGCTGGCCCAAGCCGCGCTGGCATTGGCGCAGGAACAGCGCGGTGGCCGCGAGCGTCAGCGCAAGCTTGTCCATGAACTGGTGGATCAAGGGGCTGCCACGGCGGGAGAACGCGCCGCCGCGGACGCGCAGTGGACGGCTGCCCGGTCGGACGAGATTCGCGCGCAGTCCGATCTGCTGGCCGCCACCGAGACCTTGCAGCGCCTGCGCAGCGAGCAAGCCCGCGCCGAGATCATCACGCCAACTCCACCGACCGCAAGGGCTTCGGTCGAGGGTCCGCTCGCGCCGTTTGATGGTGTGGTGATCCGCACATTGGTGGCGCGGCACGAATGGGTGTCGGCCGAGTCCGACATTGCTGTGCTTCAGAGTCTGGCGGAGCCTCTTGTCCGAGCCTATTTGCAGCCGTCCGAGGCCAGGCACGCCCGACCCGGCGAGCATGCTTCGCTGCACTTCCTCGATGGCGTCAACATCAGCGCCACGGTGCTTCGGGTCGAGGCGGAAGCCGCGCTGATTCCCTCGGACCGAATCGGCCCTTTGGCGCCTCGGAACCGGGCCGTCGTGGTCTTGCTGAAACCGGAAAATCCATTGCCGGCGCCCTACCGGCTGAACAGCTTGCCGCTTGATGTGCGTTTCAGCCGCTGGTAGGCCGCGCAGCGTGTCAATGACGTAGCGGCATCTGACGACATCAATTTAGTGTGTGGTGCTCTGTGGTTGGTGCAGGTTGTTTTACTCCGGTGATGGTGGGTTGATCCAGGCCGCGGTTGGCAGGGAATGTGGTCGTGGCGGCTCACCTGCTCGATCAAGGTATCGACCATCGCCACGCGCACCGCCGACAGGTTGATCAGTCCCGGCTTGGCCTGAGCCGCGTTGAATAACGTCAACATGAACTGGCTCAATCCTTCGATGGCTTGGGGATCTGTGGCATGCAGGCCCGCCTCTGCGCCTAACTGGCGACTGCTCTGCTGGCCTTGACACAAGCCCTGCGCCAGCTCGGGCGCGAGCTCAAACCCCAGCGTGACGTGCTTGCTGGCGCTGCGAAATGTCGACAATCGTCTCACTGTGGTCTGAGCTTTCGCGCGCACACTGTGCCAATTCTGGATAGTCAGCCGCCAATCCGGCATCTACGATCAACGCATGTGGGATTCGACAATCCAGGCCGCGGCCTGAGTCCTTCGGACTGGACGATTCGAAGTCACCGCACGCTGGGCGCGAGCGCGGCCATTTCATTGAACTCACATCAGGTGACACAGCATGGCGACATCCAGAAAAAAGACCGCCGATGAACATCCGGCCCTGCAGCGCATCAGGCAATCCGGTGCCCGCAAAGTCAAGGTCGCTGTCAGCGACATCGACGGCATCCTGCGCGGCAAATACCTGCACATCGACAAGTTCCTCGGCGCTGCCGAGCCCTACCCGAAGGGCGGCTTCGGCTTCTGCGACGTGGTGCTGGGTTGGGACATGACGGACAGCTGCTACGACAACACCACGGTGACGGGCTGGCAGCATGGCTTCCCCGATGCGCTGGCGCGGCTCGACCTCAACACCGAGCGCCAGGTGCCGTGGGACGACAAGGTGCCGTTCTTCCTCGGCGAGTTCGTCAACGCCGATGGCACGCCGCACGCCGTGTGCCCGCGCCAGACGCTCAAGCGCGTGCTCAAGCGCGCCGAGAAAATGGGCTTGCAGGTGATGACCGGCATGGAGTTCGAGTGGTACAACTTCGCCGAGACGCCGCAGAGCTGGGCCGCCAAGAAAGGCGTACTGCCCGAGCCGCTCACGCCGGGCATGTTTGGCTACTCGCTGCTGCGGGCCAACCAGAACCGCGACTTTTTCAACGCCATCATGGACGAGATGCTGGCGTTCGGCGTACCCATTGAAGGACTGCACACCGAGACCGGTCCCGGTGTCTACGAAGCCGCGATAGGTTTCAGCGAAGCGCTGGAGCAGGCCGACCGCGCCGTGCTGTTCAAGACCGGGGTCAAGGAGATCGGCGCGCGCTTTGGCATCATGCCCAGCTTCATGGCCAAACCGCATCAGCCGCTGCCGGGCTGCAGTGGTCACATCCATCAAAGCCTGTCGGATGGCAAGAGCAATCTGTTCTATGACGACAAGTCGCCACGCAAAATGAGCAAGCTGTTCGAGAGCTATCTGGCCGGACAGGTGAATTGCATGATGGAGTTCGCGCCGATGATCTGGCCCACCATCAACAGCTACAAGCGCCTGGTCGACGGCTTCTGGGCGCCGGTCAAACCGACCTGGGGCATGGACAACCGCACCGCGAGTTTTCGCGTCATCGCGGGCGCGCCGAAGTCGACGCGCCTGGAGACGCGCTGCCCGGGTGCCGACGTGAACCCCTATCTGGCCATGGCCGCGGTGATTGCCGCGGGCCTGGACGGCGTCGAAAAAGGCCTCAAGCTCAGCACGCCGCCGATCACCGGCACCAACCAGGGCGCCGAGCACATTGAACGCGCGCCACGCACGCTGATCGAGACCACGCGCAAGTTCAAGCAATCTGCCATCGCGCGCGACTGGCTCGGCGACACCTTTGTCGACCACTTCGCCGCGACGCGCGAATGGGAATGGCGCCAGTGGCTGGACGCCGTCACCGACTGGGAAATGAAGCGATACTTCGAAATCATCTGAAGCACACCATGACCATCACCAACTTCTCCTTTCCCACCCCCATCAAATTCGGCGCCGGCGCGCGCAAGCTCGTCGCCCGGCATCTGCTCGAACTCGGACTCAAGCGTCCGCTCATCGTCACCGACAAGGCGCTCGCCAGCCTGCCGGTGCTGGCCGAATTCAAGACGCATCTGGTCGGCCTGGACGTGGCGGTGTTCTCGGGCGTGTTCGGCAACCCGACGTGCAGCCAGGTGATGGAGGGCGCGGCGGCCTACAAGGCACACCGCGCCGATTGCGTGATCGGCTTCGGTGGTGGCGCCGCGCTCGATGTGGCCAAGGTGGTCGGCGTGGCGGCCGTGCATGAGGGCGAGATCCTCGACTATGTCTGGGACCATCCGCAGGTGCGGCCCATCAGCAATGAGCTGCCCTATTTCGTGGCGCTGCCGACCACCTCGGGCACCGGCTCCGAAGTCGGCCGCTCCAGCGTCGTCAGCGAGAACGACACGCACCTCAAGCGCGTCGTGTTCAGCCCGAAGATTCTGGCCAAGTGCGTGTTCGCCGACCCCGAGCTGACCTTGGCGTTGCCGCCCGCGATCACCGCGGCCACCGGCATGGACGCGCTGACCCACAATATCGAGAGCTATCTGTCGCCCGCCTACCACCCGCTGTGCGACGGCATCGCGTTGGAGGGCACGCGCATCGCCGCCGGCGCCTTGCTGACCGCCGTGCAGTCGCCCTCCGACTTGCAGGCACGCGCCGACATGATGATGGCGTCGATGCTGGGCGCGATCGCCTTCCAGAAAGACCTCGGTGCGGTGCACTCGTGCGCGCACGCGCTGGGCGCCGTTTGCGACCTGCACCACGGCCTGGCCAATGCTTTGATGATTGATGTCGTGATGGCGTGGAATCTGGAGGCCGCGCAGCACAAGTTCGACGAGCTCGCGCATGTCTGCAAGGTGGCCGGTGGCGGCAAGGCTTTCGTGCCATGGCTGCGCGCACTCAAGCACAGCGTGGGCATCACCGGCACGCTGGGCACGCATGGCGTGAAGTCCGAACATCTGCCGCGCCTGGTGCAGGTCGCCAGCGCCGACATCTGCCATCAGACCAATCCGCGCCCCTGCACTGCGGCCGATTTCGAGCGCCTCTTCAAGGCCGCCATGTAAATTCCTGGCCATGGACCGACTCAAGATAGGCATCAGCGCGTGCTTCATGCACCCCGACGCCGCGCGCGCTGCCTTTGCCAAGAAGACCCTGAACTATGTCGAGCGCTCGGTGCCCGAGTGGCTGATGTCGGGCGGCGCCTTGCCGGTGATGATTCCGCCAACCGACTGCGGCCAGGCCCGGCGCAGCGGCATCGCGCCGGCCGACTATGCGCGCTGGCTCGACGGCCTGGTGCTGCATGGCGGCGCCGACCTCTGGCCCGGCAGTTATGGCGAGCAGCCCATCGACCCGCGCTGGCAGGGCGACCGCGAGCGCGACGCTTACGAGACCGATCTGGTCAAGGCCTTTGTCGCTGCCGGCAAACCCGTGTTCGGCATCTGCCGCGGCCTGCAACTGATCAATGCCGCTTATGGCGGTACGCTGGTGCAGGACATTGCGACCCAGCGCCCGCAGGCGCTGGCGCATCGCGACGCCGATCTGTACGACCAGAACTTTCACACGCTTGAACTGTTGCCCGACACGCGGCTGGCCGGATTGCTGGACGGTGCCAAGAGTTTCAAGATCAACAGCGTGCATCACCAGTGCATCAAGGACCTGGCGCCCGGCTTCGAGGTCGAGGCGCGCTGCCCGCATGACGGCACCATCGAGGCCATCCGCCACACCGGTGCGGCCTGGATCGCCGCCGTGCAATGGCATCCCGAGTTTCACGCGCCCGAGCACGGCACGCTCGACGACAAGCCCCTGCTCATCGACTTTCTGCAAGCCGCGCTTGCTGCCCGAGATCAAACACCATGACGCAACTCTCCATCTTCAACCCCGCCACCGGCGAATTGATCGCCTCGCTGCCCGCTGACGACGCCAGCAGCGTCGCCGCCAAGGCCAGCGCGGCGCGCGCCGCACAGCCCGGCTGGGGCGCCACGCCGCTGGCGCAGCGCAAGGCCTGCATCGAAAAGTTTCGTGCCGGCGTGCTGCGCGACATGGAGCGGCTGGCCGTCACCATGACGCGCGAGACCGGCAAGCCGATCAAGATGTCGCGCAACGAATTGAACGGCCTGCTGGCACGCATCGATTTCTTTCAGGCCCAGGCGCAGGCCTGCATGGCCACCGAAACGGTGTTCGACGAGAGCGGCATGACCGAGCAGATCCAGCACATACCGCTGGGCGTGGTCGTCAATATCTCGGCGTGGAACTATCCCTGGTTCGTTGGCTGCAACGTGATCGTGCCGGCGCTGCTGATGGGCAATGCCGTGCTCTACAAACCCTCCGAGTACGCCACCCTGACAGGCCTGGAGATCACCCGCTTGCTGCACGAGGCGGGCGTGCCGGCCGATGTGATGATCTGCCTGGTCGGCGCTGGCGCGGTCGGCGCTGCGCTGCTCCATCAAAACATCGACGGCGTGTTCTTCACCGGCTCGTACGGCACAGGCGCGCGCATCGCCCAGGCGGTGAGCCACAAGTTCGTCAAACTGCAACTCGAGCTCGGCGGCAAGGACCCCACCTACGTTTGCGAGGATGCCGATCCCAAGGCCGCTGCCGAATCGCTGGCCGACGGCGCGATGTACAACACCGGCCAGAGCTGCTGCTCGGTCGAGCGCATCTACGTGCACGCCAAGATTTACGACGCCTTTGTGCAGGCCTTCGTCGACACCGTCAAGACGTTCAAGAGCGGTGACCCGATGAGCGAGGGCACCTATATCGGCGCCATCACGCGCGCGCCGCAACTCGACGTGCTCGACGCCCAGGTCGCAGATGCCAAGGCCAAGGGCGCGCGACTGCTGCTCGGCGGCGCACGCGGCCCGGGCCCCGGCAACTGGTACCAGCCCACCGTGTTTGCCGACGTCGACCACAGCATGGAGCTGATGCGCGAAGAAAGCTTCGGCCCCATCATCGGCATCCAGAAGGTCAGCGACGATGCCCAGGCGCTGCGCTTGATGAACGACACGCGCTATGGCCTGACCGCCGGCGTCTACACGATTGAAGAGACGCGTGCCAAGGCACTGATGACGCAGCTCAATGCCGGCAGCGTCTACTGGAACTGCTGCGACCGCGTCAGCCCGCGCCTGCCCTGGTCGGGATTCGGCGACTCGGGCGTCGGCGTCACGCTGTCTACCTATGGCATTCAGACCTTCACCCGACCCAAGGCCTGGCACTTGCGCCAGGCCTGAACGATGACGCGGGCTTGCGGTCCGATCGTGGCGCCGAACGAATTGCAGCAGCACGTGGCGGTCGATATACTGAGCTTCAACGGAGATGGCATGCCTTCCGTAGCGGCCCGCTTGGGCTGATGATGCATACCAAGGTCCCGGACTGACCCGTGTAGGCATCCATTGCGCGCAAGCGCGCACCCGCGCCGCACCGCTCACTCCGGTCATTTCCACGAGGAAGGAGCGACATGAGCGGCTTTGCAACGCTTGCGGTGTTCGGTGGCGCCGGCTGTGGCGCCTTGCTGCGCTGGTGGCTGGGGGCCTGGCTCAACCCGATTTTCCCGACGCTGCCGCTGGGCACTGTGGCCGCCAACCTGATCGGCGGTCTGCTGGTCGGTGTGGCCAGCGCCTTCTTTGCGCACAACACCGCGCTGCCGCCCGAATGGCGCTTGCTGATCATCACGGGTTTCATGGGTGGCCTGACGACCTTCTCGACCTTCTCGTTGGAGGTTGTGACCTTGATCGGCCGCAATGAGCACTGGTGGGCGCTGGGCACGGCCGGCGTTCACCTGCTCGGCTCCTTGATGCTCACCGGGGTCGGCATCCTGATCGCCAACGCCTTGTTCGTCAGAGCGCTCGCACCGTGACGGACGCGCTGCGCTGGCCTTGAGCGCCGACCCCGAACCCAAGGAGACTCACCATGCAAAACGGCATCTACCTCAAGTTCTACGTGCAGGAGAAACACCGCCATCACGGCGTGTTGGCCTACGAGTGGCTGCTCGAGGAGGCCAAGAAAGTGGGCATCCACGGCGGCTCGGCCTTCCGCGCCGTTGCCGGATTCGGCCGTCACGGCAAGCTGCACGAGGAACACTTTTTCGAACTGGCGGGCGATGTGACCGTGGAGGTCGGGTTCGCGCTCACCGAGGAGGAGGCGCAGAGTTTTCTCGCGCACCTTGCGGGTGAACAGCTGCGGATGTTCTACATCAAGATGCCCCTGGAGATGGGGGTCGTCGGCGGCACGCCGTGACGGCGACGAGGTCGCGAACAATGCCAGCCAGATCTGCTGGCTGGGTGGGTCGTCAGTGCTCTCGCAGCCCCGTCCAGGCCTGCGGCCTGGCTTGAGCAACCCCGGCCAAGGCCAGCACGCGCTCCACCGTGTCATCCACCATTTCGTCGATGGACTTGGGGCGGTGATAAAAGGCCGGCAGCGGAGGAAAGACGATGGCGCCCATTTCGGTGACGGCCGTCATATTGCGCAAATGGGCCAGGTTCAACGGCGTCTCGCGCACCATCAGGATCAGGCGGCGCCGCTCCTTCAAGGTGACGTCGGCGGCGCGCGTCAGCAAGTTGTCGCCGAAACCATGGGCGACGGCCGCCAGTGTCTTCATCGAGCAGGGTGCGATGACGCAAGCGGCCGTGGCAAAGCTGCCGCTGGCGACGCAGGCGCCGACATCGGCAGGCGCGTAGGCAAAGTCGGCCTGTTGCTCAAGCTCCTGCCGATTCAGGCCCAGCTCGTGATGTGCATTGAGCACGCCCGCCGGCGTGACGATCAAGTGGGTTTGCAGACCCAGCGCGCGCGCGCGCTGCAGCAGCCGCAAGCCATAGATCGCCCCCGTGGCTCCGGTGATGCCCAGCACCAAAGCTTGCGTCATGACGGGCCGGCGTGGTTCAGTGAGCGGTCAGCACTTGCTGCAGTTCACCGGACTCGAACATCTCCGTCATGATGTCCGATCCACCCACGAATTCACCCGCAATATAGAGCTGCGGAATGGTGGGCCAATTCGAATATTCCTTGACGCCTTGGCGTATGCCTTCATCCTCGAGCACGTTCACGGTGGTCGGGTCGGTCACGCCGCAAGCCTTCAGAATCTGAATCGCGCGGCCGGAGAATCCGCACATCGGAAATTGCGCCGTGCCTTTCATGAAGAGCACCACACGGTTGTTTTTGACCAGGGTTTCGATACGTTGCTGAGCTTCGTTCATGGGTGTTACCTGCAAGATGTTTCTCGGACCCCGGTTTATACGGCAAAGCGGGCTTGGCCTCTGGCCGCACCGGGACAAGGCCCTATTATCCCGCCAGCGCAGGCTGGCAATGCGTTGCCCGCAAGCGGCGACGCAAACGCACCCTTCTCACTCCGAGGCTATGGCACCTGCGCGCCCAGGCGGCGCAGTCTCGGCGTTGCGATCGCGGCCAGGCTGAGCAGGCAGAACACGCTGCCAGCCAAGAAGGTGCTGGCGGCGCCGAATGTGTCCCACAGCCATCCGGCGCATGCGCTGGCCAGCAGCATGGCCACACCGCTGCTGAGGTTGAACATGCCGTAGGCGGTGCCGAGCAAGTCGGTGGGGGCCGTTCGCGCCACCAGGGTGGCCAGCAGACCCTGCGTCATGGCCATGTGCAGGCCCCACAGGCCTATGCCCAGCGCCAGCCATCCGGCGCGGGTGCTGTAGGCCAGCACCAGGTCGGCGAGCAACAGCACGGCCAGACCCAGTGCCAGCAAACGGTTGGGGGGCCAACGGTCGGCCAGTCTGCCAAATGGATAGGCGGCCAGCGAATAGACCACGTTCATGCCCACCAGCACGAGCGGCGTGAGCGCCAGCGACAGCCCGCCTTGGCGCACCCGCAATACCAGGAAAGCTTCCGAAAATCGTGCCAGCGTGAACAGCGCCGCCAAGCCCACCACCCACCAATAGGCGACTGGCAGACGTCGCAGGTGCGCACGGCTGATCGGGTTGATGCGCCGCGGCGCTGGCGCCCTCTCGGGCTCCTTGACGCCCAGCGTCAACAAAGCCACCGACGCACCGGCGGGAATCACAGCAACCCAGAACACCGCATGGAAATCGTTCGCCCACAACAGCATCAGGACGATGGCCAGCAGCGGGCCCAGGAAGGCGCCCACCGTGTCCAGGGACTGGCGCAGACCGAAGGCAGCACCCCGCATGCTTGGCGGCGCCAGTTCGGCCACCAGTGCGTCGCGCGGCGCGCCGCGCAGTCCTTTGCCCACCCTGTCCATCAGGCGCGCGCCCACCACCAAGCCGACGCTGTCGGCCAGCGCAAACAGGGGCTTGGACAAGGCGCCCAGTCCGTAGCCCAGCACCGCCAGCGCCTTGCGCTTGCCCAGGTAGTCGCTCAGCGCGCCGGAAAACACCTTGACGATCAAGGCGGTGGCTTCTGCCGCGCCTTCGATCAGTCCCACCGAGAAAGCGCTCATGCCCAGCACGCCGACCATGAACACGGGCAGCAGGCTGTGGATCATCTCCGACGAAACATCCATCAGCAGGCTGACGAAACCCAGCGCCCAGATGGTGGCGGGCAAGCGATGTGGACGAGCAGGTGGCATGCAGCGGGTGTCCTTGTCGGTGTGCTGATCGATGGCGCGCAGCGGAACTGGGCGAGTCACCGAATTGTCGCTGCACGCGCGGGCGGCACGGACCTGCGAGGGCCCGGACGGTCAACCGACAGTGTGGCTGGTCTTGTCGCGCTTTGGAAGCGGCATCATCTGCGTCAGCGCGGCGTGCGCCTCGCCGCGCGCCGCTTTGCGGTGGCGCGACCAAGGCCTGCGGCGCAGATCAGCGCCGTGGTGCTGGCATCGGGTAGGCATACGGCGCGCGCGACACATGGGTTTTGCCGCCGGTGGTGACGATGATGACCGAGTCACCCGGCTGGAGTGCTTCGGAACCCCTGGCCTGCACGACGGCGCGACGTTCGCCGTTGCGCAATTGCAGCATCAACTCGACCGCATCTTCACGCGTGCCTTGGCGCTCGATCGCGTTGCCGATCACGGCGCCGGCCACGGCACCCAGCACGCCACCGACCTGGCTGTCACGCCGGCCGCCGACACTGGAGCCTGCAATCGCGCCGACCACCCCGCCGGCCACGCCGCCGACTCCGGACTGCTGGCCATCGACGGTGACCGCGCGCACCGACAGCACCACCGCATCCTGCACCTGCGACATGCGCTGCGCGTCGCCTCGCTGCACCACGTCGGGACTGGTGGTCGAGCAGGCGCTCAGCAAAGTCAGCGCGGATGCGACCGAGACGACAAGCAGTTTCTTCATCATGCAAATCTCCAGAAAGGTAATGTATTGAACGCCGCCATCGGTGGCGGCGTTGACGCCCGCTTCAAAAGCAGTCGGAGCGCGATGGCAGGCCAGAGTTCCTGCCGCTACTGAAACAATCGGAGCGGTTCGCTTTGCGTCGGCTCGCACAAGCCGAGCAGTCGACTCGAGCGCGGTACGCTGGCCAGCAAGAACTCCATCTGGTCGCTCAGAATGCGCCGGCCACGCAGAATCATGTCCTCGTGCAGATTGGGCACATAGGGTAGATAGATCAGGTTCATATTGGCCTCTTCGGGCAGGCGGCTGCCCTTGCGGCCGTTGCAGCTTCGGCAGGCCGTGATGCAGTTCATCCACGAATCGACGCCGCCGCGTGAGGTCGGCACGATATGTTCGCGCGTCAGGTCATCCAGCGGCGTGCGCCGGCCGCAATAGGCGCACACCATGCGGTCGCGCGCGAACAGCTTGAGGTTGGACAAGGCCGGCGCCAGGCGCCAGGCGCGGCTGGGTACGCTGCCTTTGACGGCCACGATGGGGTGCACTTCAATGCGCGATTGCAGCCCGGTCTTGCGCTGCAAGCCGCCGCGCAAGACCTGGCACGGATCACCCAGCGTCCAGGCCACGCCGTCGCAGGCATAGATCACGGCCGCTTCACGGGTCGTGATCCAGTCTTGCGGACGGCCAGACATATCGAGTTGCAAGACATCCAAGGGCCAGCCTCCTTTGTCGCCAATGCGCTTTCGAAACACATCCACACATTGACCATCGCATCGGCCCCAAGCGCAATGAATGGCCTTTGCTGTCGCAATATGTGCTTATACGCCGCTATGCTAGCGCTTGAGTGGCAGAGCAGACACAACACCTGCCTGCATGGAGTGCTTTGGCGTCGGATGGGACTGCCAAGCCAAACCTGGAATCACGCGAATGCACATTTCAACCGCCGTCGTCAGCGTCAGGTCCTGGGGAGCCACGATGTCGCTGTGGCTGGCCACCTTGGCCGGGGCAGCAGGCGCAGCATCGGCGCAGTCCGGCGCGCCGCCGACCACGCCGCCGGCCGTGGTCGGGATTGATGCCAGCGTCGAGACGCAAGCCCCGGTGTCGCTGTCAGCGCAGCGGCTTTACGAGCGCTCGCGCGGCAAGCTCGTGCAGATTCGCACTTTGCTCAAGACGCAGTCGAGCCAGGCCAGCGTCGGGTCTGGCTTCCTGGTGGGGCAAGACGGTCTGCTGATGACGAATTACCATGTGGTCAGCCAGGTCGCCTTGCAGCCCGAGCGCTACCGGCTGGTCTACGGCAGCGCCGATGGCAGCGAAGGCCCGCTGGAGTTGCTGGCGGTGGATGCTGTGCATGACCTGGCGCTGGTGCGCGCGCCCAAGTCCGATCTTTCGACGCGGGGCTACCTGACTTTTCGTCCGCAGTCGCTGCCCTTGAGCAAGGGTGAGCGCATCTACTCGCTGGGCAATCCGCTGGACGTGGGTTTTGCGCTCACCGAGGGCAATTACAACGGGCTGGTCGAGCGCAGTTTTTACCCCAGCATCTTCTTCGGCGGCGCACTCAACCCCGGCATGAGCGGAGGGCCGACCCTGGACGAAGACGGTCGCGTGATGGGCATCAATGTGGCCACGCTGCGGTCGGGGCAGCAGATCAGCTTTCTCGTGCCATCCATGTATGCCGAGGCCTTGCTGGCGCGCGCCCGGCAGGCGCAACCCGTCACGAGCACGCTATACCCCGAAATCACGCGCCAGCTGCTGGCGCATCAGCAGCTGCTGGTGGACCGGTTCATCGGCCTGCCATGGCGTTCGGCCGAGCATAAGCGTTACCGCATCCCGGTGCCACGCGAGGACTTCATGCGCTGTTGGGGCAGCACCTCGCCAACCGACGGCAAGGGACTCGAGTACGAACGGTCCGACTGCTACCTGCCGCCCAATCTGTTTGTCTCGGAATCGGTCGTCACCGGGGGGTTGTCGGTGCGTCACGAAATCTATGGCGGCGCCAAGCTGGGCATGTGGCGCTTTGCCAGGCTGTATGGCGACGCCTTTCGCAACGAAAACTTTGGGGGCGGTGCGAACACCGAAATCACGCCGCCCCAGTGCCACGAGCGCTTCGTGACCCAGGCCGGCCTGCCGCTGCGCGTGGTCTTGTGCATGCGCGCCTATCGCAAGCTGCCGGGCTTGTACGACCTGAGCGTGTTGATCGCCACACAAGACCAGGCGACGGCAGGCGCGCAGGGACGCTTCGACGCCGGAGGCGTGAGTTTTGCCAACGCCATGCGCCTGGCGCGCCACTATCTGGAAGGCTTCGCGTGGAAACCATAGCCTTGCTCGAACAACTGGACCGCGACGGCAATGTGCGCCGCTGCCTGGCCGTCAAACAATGGCCGGTGCGCATAGGCCGGGACATTCACTGCGATCTGGTGCTCGACGACTTGCATGTCGCGGCCGACCATGCGCAGATTTCGATGCGGCACGCCGACGATGAAGCGACTTCCGGCCACTTGCAATTGACGGTGGGCAACAGCATCAATGGCGTGCAACTGCAAGGTCGCCAGCTGGATCAGGGGCAGTCCTGGCCGCTGCAATCGGGCGATGAATGGCAGGTGGGCCGCACGCGTTTGCGGCTGCGCTTGGCTACCGCGCCGCTGGCGCCCGAGCAGCCACTGCGGGCGCCGTCAAACACGCCGGCGTGGGTGTTCATGCTGACGCTGCTGGCGCTGCTGGTGTGGGTCGCTGGGGACGCCTATGTGCGCTCGGACCCGGATGATTTCGGCTCGAGACTGGTGCGCGACGGTTTCGCCCTGTGTGCAGCACTTGCGGTGTGGGCCGCGGTGTGGTCACTGGTGACAAAGTTGTTCCAGCACCGGCTGGAATTCTGGCGCCACGTCTGGCTGGCCGCGCTGACGCTGTTGACCGCCAGCGTGCTGAGCACGCTGCTCGCCCTGCTGGCTTACGCCAGTTCGATCGAATTTCTGGGGCGGCTCGACGCACTGCTGTTCAGCGTGCTGCTGGCGGGCCTGATCTACGCGCATCTGCTGGTGGTGCAGCCGCAGCGGCGCAATACGCTGCGCTGGTTTGCAGGCAGCCTGTGCGCGCTGCTGTTGATCGGCAATCTTGGCATGAACTGGTACCGCTTCGAGCGTCTCAGCGCCGAGTTGTACCTGGCCTCCTTGTTTCCTCCCGCTTTGCGCCTGAGCCCGAATGCCAGCGTCGATCAGTTCCTGGACGAGGCCAAACGACTGCAGCCGAGCCTGGAGCGCAAGGCCAAAGAGCCCGTGTCAGGCTTTGGCGCGAGTGACGCCGCAGACGGAGAAAACTGAATCGACGGTGCCGCGCGTGCCGGGCTTCAGGCGCGGTTTGGCAGACAACGCAGCCCTGGGCTGGCACCAAACCAAGCTGAAAAAATAAATACCCCTGCGGCGCCGCATCGGCACGAAAACCTGCAAAATAGCACGGTCGTTCTATTTTGGAGTCGCAGTGACCGTCAGCGGAGCCGCAAACAGCAAGTCAAGCCCGGGCGCGCCGTTTGAAGCGCGCAGCCTTCAAAAGGGCCAGCAGACGCGCGTCGTGATCCTGGAAGCGGCGCTGGGTCTGGCCTCGCAGGTCGGCCTCGAAGGCCTCTCCATCGGTGCGCTGGCCGAGGTCACGGGCATGAGCAAGTCCGGCGTGTTCGCCCACTTCGGTTCGCGCGAGGAGTTGCAGATCTCGGTGATTCGTGAATACCACGCGCGCTTCGAAGAAGAAGTCTTTTACCCGGCGCTGGGTCAGCCGCGCGGCTTGCCGCGTCTGCGCGAGATGTTCGAGCGTTGGGTCAAGCGTGTCTCGGTCGAGGTGGATTCGGGTTGCATTTACATCAGCGGTGCGGTCGAGTTCGACGACCGACCCGGCATCGTGCGCGACGCGCTGGTCAGCATGGTCCAGGATTGGCACCAGGCGATGGAGCGCGCGATCCGGCTGGCCATCGAAGAGGGTCATCTTTGCCGCACTGCCGATCCCCTGCAGATGTTGTTCGAGGTGCATGGATTCATCTTGGCGCTGCACCACGATGCGCGCTTTTTGTGCAGTCCTGGCGCCCTGGACCGGGCGCGTCGCGGGTTCGAGCGCCTGATGCTGCACTTTGCTACCAGCGAGGGGCTGGCGAGCAGCCCCAACAGTTTGTTATTTCCGCCCCATTCGCGCGCCAAGGCGCAGCGCTGAATTCAATTCCAATTTTCACAAGGAGCTTTCATGCCCCAGTACACCCCGCCGTTGCGTGACATGCAGTTCGTTCTGCACGAGTTGTTGAATGTCAGCGAAGAATTCAAGGCCTTGCCCGCGCACAAGGACATGGACGCCGACACCATCAACGCCGTGATCGAAGAGGCCGGCAAGTTTGCGTCCGAAGTGATCGCGCCGCTGAATCTGTCGGGCGACATCCAGGGTTGCACGCTCGACCCGAGCACGCACGAAGTGAAGGCCCCCGACGGTTTCAAAGCCGCCTACCTCAAGTATGTTGAAGGCGGCTGGCCCGCCTTGAGTTGCGACCCCGAGTTCGGCGGACAGGGCTTGCCGATGACGCTGAACCAGTGCGTCTATGAAATGATGAACTCGGCGAATCAGTCGTGGACCATGTACCCGGGCTTGAGCCACGGCGCTTACGAGGCCCTGCATGCGCATGGCACGCCCGAGCAAAAGGCCGTCTATCTGCCCAAGCTGACGAGCGGCGAGTGGACCGGCACGATGTGTCTGACCGAGCCGCATTGCGGCACCGATCTGGGACTGCTGCGCAGCAAGGCCGAGCCGGTGGGCGACGGCACTTACAAGATCACGGGACAGAAGATTTTCATCTCGGCCGGCGAACATGACCTGGCGGGCAATATCGTGCACCTGGTGCTGGCGCGCTTGCCCGACGCGCCTGCCGGCTCGAAAGGCATTTCGCTGTTTGTGGTGCCCAAGTTTCTGCACACCGCCGATGGCGCGCTGGGCGAGCGCAACGCAATTTTCTGCAGTGCCATCGAGCACAAGATGGGCATTCATGGCAACTCCACCTGCTCGATGATGCTCGACGACGCGCTCGGCACTTTGGTCGGCGAGCCCAACAAGGGCTTGAACGCGATGTTCGTGATGATGAACACGGCGCGTCTGGGCGTGGGCAACCAGTCGCTGGGCCTGATCGAGGTGGCGTATCAGAACGCCGCCGCCTATGCCAAGGAGCGCCTGCAAATGCGCGCCTTGTCGGGCCCCAAGGCGCCCGAAAAACCGGCCGACCCCATCATCAATCACCCCGACGTGCGCAAGATGCTGCTGACTGCGCGCGCCTACGCCGAGGCGGGACGTGCGGTGGCGGTCTGGACCGCGCTGATGATAGACAAGGAACTCTCGAGCGACGACGAAGACTTGCGCAAGGAATGCGCCGACCATGTGGCCCTGATCACGCCCATCATCAAGGCCTTCTTTACCGACAATGCCTGGATCGCCACCTCGCATTGCATGCAGGTATTCGGCGGCCACGGCTATATACGCGAATCGGGCATGGAGCAGTTTGTGCGCGACGCGCGCATCAACATGATCTACGAGGGCACCAACACGGTTCAGGCACTCGACTTGCTGGGCCGCAAAATCCTCGGTGACAACGGCGCCAGGCTCAAGAAGTTCGGCAAACTGGTGCAGGAATTTGTCGAAGAGGAAGGCACGGTCGAGGCGATGCAGGAGTTCATCAACCCGCTGGCCGACATTGGCGACAAGCTCACCAAGCTGACGACCGAGCTCGGCATGAAGGCCTTCGGCAACCCTGACGAAGTGGGCGCCGCTGCGGTGGACTATCTGCGCGTGGCCGGCCACCTGGTGTTCGCCTACTTCTGGGCCCGCATGGCCAAGGTCGCGCTGGAAAAAGAATCCGGAGGCGATCCTTTCTACCAAGCCAAGCTCGCCACGGCACGGTTTTACTTTGCCAAGCTTCTGCCCGAGACTGCGGGGTTGATTCGCAGCGCACGCACGGGCCTGGCGCCGCTGATGGAAATGCAAGAGGCCTGGTTCTGAGCCGTTTGATTCTTTCCCACCACCACTCGATGGAGACAAGCATGAAGTCAATGATTGCCGCTGCTGTATTGACCCTGAGCGCCGGATTCGCCGCGGCGCAGGCCACGCCCGTGGGCCTATGGAAGACGATTGACGACGATGGCAAGACCGAAAAGTCGCTGGTGCGCATCAGCGAAAGCGGCGGTGTGCTGTCGGGCACGATCGAAAAGATTTTCGATCCCGCCAAGCAAGACAGCAAGTGCGACAAGTGCACCGACGAGCGCAAGGACAAGCCGACCCTGGGCATGGTGATTCTGCGCAATATCAGGCAGGACAGCGACGACAAGGCGATATGGGAAGGCGGCGACATTCTGGATCCGAACAACGGCAAGGTCTACAAGGCGCGCCTCAAGCCCATCGACGGCGGCAAGAAGATGGAGATGCGCGGCTATATCGGCATTCCCCTGCTGGGCAGAACCCAAACCTGGCAGCGCGTTGAATAGATGTTTTGGGTCAGCCTGTCCGCAGGTGAAACCGGGGCCGGCATGGCCCCAACCCCTCAGAAAGTGTTTATGAGCAAATTTCAAGTTCGCAAAGTCGCCGTGCTCGGCGCTGGCGTGATGGGGGCGCAAATCGCGGCCCACCTGGTCAACGTCAATGTGCAAGTCGTGCTGTTCGATCTGCCCGCCAAGGAGGGCGCGAAGAACGGCATTGTCGCCAAGGCCATCGACGGGCTGAAGAAGCTCAAGCCCGCGCCGCTGGGCATCGCAGAAGATGCCGCGCTGATCGGCCAGGCGAATTACGAAGAGCATCTGGAGCAGTTGCGCGATTGCGACCTCATCATCGAGGCCATCGCCGAGCGCATGGACTGGAAGCTCGACCTGTACAAAAAGATTGCGCCATTCGTGGCGCCGCACGCCATCGTCGCCAGCAACACGTCGGGGCTGTCGATCACGCAACTGGCCGAGGCCTTGCCAGACTCGATCAAGCCGCGCTTTTGCGGCATCCATTTCTTCAACCCGCCGCGCTATATGTACCTGGTGGAGTTGATCAATACGCCGACCACCCAGCCCGAAGTGCTCGATCAGCTGGAAAGCTTCGTGACGACCAGTGTCGGCAAGGGCGTCGTGCGCGCGCTCGATACGCCCAACTTCATCGCCAATCGCGTCGGCATCGCCGGCATGCTGGCCACCATGATCGAGGCCGACAAATACGGGCTGAGCTATGACGTGGTCGATGACCTGACCGGCAAGAAATTCGGCCGCGCATCGAGCGGCACCTTCCGCACGGCCGATGTGGTGGGCCTGGACACCATGGCCCATGTCATCAAGACCTTGCAGGACAACCTCAAGGACGATCCGTTCTACGCGAGCTACGCGACACCTGCCGTGCTGGCCAAGCTGATGGAGGCGGGCGCCCTGGGTCAGAAGAGCGGCGCGGGTTTTTACAAGAAGGTGGGGCGCGACATCCTGCGCATGGACCCGGCCAAGGGCGACTATGTGCAAGGTGGCGCCAAGGCCGACCCCATCGTCGATCGGATGCTGAAGAAGCCGGTGGCCGAGCGCCTCAAGCTGCTGCGCGAATCGACCAATCCGCAGGCGCAATTCCTGTGGGCTATTCTGCGCGACAGCTTTCATTACGTCGCCGTGCATCTGGCCGATGTGGCCGACAGCGCGCGCGAAATCGACCTGGCCATGCGCTGGGGCTTCGGCGCCAAGCAGGGGCCTTTCGAGCTGTGGCAACAGGCCGGCTGGAAACAGGTGGCCGAGTGGATCAAGGCCGACATCGACGCAGGCAAGGCCTTGTGTTCAGCGCCGCTGCCGGCGTGGGTGTTCGAAGGCGCCGTAGCCGATAACGGCGGCGTGCACAGCGCGCAAGGATCGTGGAGCGCGGCGCGCAGCGAGTTCGTCGGCAAGAGTACTTGCCGGTCTATCAGCGCCAGCATTTCCCCGAGAGCCTGTTCGGCGCAGGGAGTGAGCATGCCTTGAGCGCAGGCACCGAGGAGTTCAAGAACGAAGAGATTCGCGTCTGGACGCTCGACGGCGAGATCCTGATCGCCAGCATCACGGCCAAGCTGCATTTGATCAGCCCGGCTGTCACTGAAGGCCTGCTCAAGGCGGTGGAGATTGCCGAAGCCAAGTACAAAGGCCTGGTGATCTGGTCGCCTGATGACGTGTTCTCGGCCGGTGCGAATCTCGAGTCCTTGATGCCGGTCTTCATGAAGCTGGGCGCCAAGGGCATTGCGCCCGAAGAGAAGAAGCTGCAAGACGCGATGCTGCGCATCCGTTACGCCAATGTGCCGACCGTGGCGGCGGTACGCGGCTTGGCGCTGGGCGGGGGCTGCGAGTTGGCGGTGTACTGCTCGCGTCGTGTCGCGCATATGGAGTCGTATGTGGGGCTGGTCGAAGTCGGCGTCGGACTCATCCCCGGCGGCGGTGGCCTCGCCTACATCGCACGCCGCGCGGCCGAGATGGCAGCGGCCGGCAATGCGAATGCCGACATCTTCGCCTTCGTGAAAGACGGCTTCACCAGCGCGGCAACCGCCAAGGTCGCGACCTCGGCCATCGAGGCGCGCAAGATGGGTTATCTGCTGGGCAGCGACGTGATCGCGGCGAACAAGGATGAGCTGCTGTTCATTGCCATCGCCCAGGCCAAGGCGCTGGCCGACAGCGGCTACCGCCCGCCACGCAAGGCGCTGTTCCCGGTGGCGGGGCGCTCCGGCATTGCCACCATCAAGGGCCAGCTCGCCAATATGCGCGACGGCAGTTTCATCAGCGCGCACGATTTCCACATCGCTGCGCTGATCGCCGATGTGGTGTGCGGCGGCGCAGTCGAGGCGGGTTCGCTGGTCAGCGAGGAATACCTGATGGCGCTCGAGTGCAAGCATTTCTGTGCGTTGCTGGAACACCCCAAGACACAGGAGCGGATCATGGGCATGCTGCAGACCGGTAAACCAGTCCGGAATTGATGAAGCTACTGCGCAAGCGTCTGGCGTCGTTGGGCGGTGCTCGGAATCCTCACGTACAGGAAGTACGTTCCGGTTCCTGTGCTCCGTCCGCCTAGCCGGCCGTCCGCTCGCTACGCTTCCACAGCCGCGAACCGTGCCTTTTTGCACGATCGCTAAATACCAAAAATTCACTGGTCAATCGAAAGGATCAGCATCATGAGCAAGCAAGTTCAAGACGCCTACATCTGCGCTGCCACGCGCCTGCCCATCGGCAGGTCGGGGCGCGGCTACTACCGCAACACGCGGCCCGACGAGATGCTGGTGCGGGCCATCCAGGCAGCGCTGGCCCAGGTGCCAGGTCTTGACCCCGCGGCGATCGAGGACGCCATCGTCGGCTGCTCGTTCCCCGAGGGCGAGCAGGGGCTGAACATCGCGCGCGTGGCCGCGGTGCTGTCGGGTCTGCCGACCTCGGTCGGCGGCGTGACGGTGAACCGCTTTTGCGCGTCGGGATTGACCGCGGTGCAGATCGCGGCGGATCGCATCCGCGTCGGCGAGGCCGAGGTCTTGATCGCCGCCGGCGTCGAGTCGATGAGCATGGTGCCGATGAGCGGCAACAAGCCTTCGCTCTCGCCCGCCATCTTCGAGCGCGACGAAAACATTGGCATCGCCTACGGCATGGGACTGACCGCCGAGCGGGTGGCGAGCCAATGGAAAATTTCGCGCGAAGCGCAGGACGAGTTCGCGCTGCAGTCGCACACGCGCGCGCTCAAGGCGATTGCGACCGGTGAATTCCGCGACGAGACGACGCCGTTCGAGTTGATCGAGCGTTCGCCCAATCTGCTGGATGGTTCGGTGAACACGACCAAGCGCACTGTCGATACCGACGAAGGTCCGCGCCGCGACACCACGCTGGAAGGCCTGGCCAAGCTCAGGGCGGTGTTTGCCGCCAAGGGTTCGGTGACGGCGGGCAACAGCTCGCAGACCTCGGACGGTTCGGGCGCCTTGATCATTGCGTCGGAACGCGCAGTCAAGCAGTTCGGCCTGACGCCGCTGGCGCGTTTTGTGAGCTTTGCCGTGCGCGGCGTGCCACCCGAGATCATGGGCATCGGCCCGATCGAGGCGATTCCCGCCGCGCTCAAGCTCGCCGGCCTGCGCGCCCAGGACATGGACTGGATCGAGCTGAACGAGGCGTTTGCCGCGCAGTCGCTGGCCGTCATGAACGACCTCGACAGCAAGGGCTTCGTGCTGGACCGCGCGAAGGTCAATCCGATGGGCGGCGCGATTGCGCTCGGGCATCCGCTCGGCGCGACCGGCGCGATCCGCTCGGCCACCGTCGTGCACGCCTTGCGCCGCCACAATCTGAAGTACGGCATGGTGACCATGTGTGTAGGC
Source organism: uncultured beta proteobacterium (assembly GCA_963740455.1). Taxonomy (GTDB): domain Bacteria; phylum Pseudomonadota; class Gammaproteobacteria; order Burkholderiales; family Burkholderiaceae_C; genus Paucibacter. Next base: position 365,568 of record CAVUEF010000007.1, on the reverse strand, counting down.
ACGGGCCAAGGTGCGGCGGGAATTTTCGAGCGCGTCTGAAGCGCGAACTATGACGCCTTCACAGGAGACTCCATGAGCATCAAGACTGCCACCATCAATGGCGTGGCCACCATAGAAATCGCCCGGCCCGAGAAGAAGAACGCCTTCACCTCGGCGATGTACCAGGCGATGGCCGACGCCTTGCTGGCAGCGGTGGCCGAGCCGGCTGTGCGTGCGGTGCTGATCACCGGCCAGCCGGGCATCTTCACCTCGGGCAATGACATCGAAGACTTCATGGGACGGCCGCCGCAAGACGAGAACGCGCCGGTGTTCCAGTTCATGCGCGCACTCGTCGATTGCGACAAGCCGGTGATCGCGGCCGTGACGGGCGCGGCCATCGGCATCGGCACGACCATGCTGCTGCATTGCGACTTTGTCTATGTGGCCGACGACGCGCGCCTGGCCATGCCCTTTGTCAGCCTGGGGCTGGTGCCCGAATTTGCTTCCAGCCTGCTGGTGGGCCAGTTGATGGGTCACGCCAAGGCATCCGAGAAGTTGTTGCTGGGTGATCCTTTCACTGGCGCCGACGCGGTGGATTGCGGCATTGCCAACGCGGTGCTGCCAGCCGGCGAAGTGCTCAGGCACGCGCGCCGCGTCGCCGAACGCTTCAACACGCTGCCGCCCGGCGCGGTGCGCGACTCCAAGCGCCTGATGCGCGCCAGCCAGCGCGAACTGGTGCAAAAGACCATCCAAGCCGAACTCGAAATCTTCGGCCCGCGCTTGCGCAGCCCCGAAGCCATCGAGGCGTTTCAGGCCTTCTTCCAGAAGCGCGCGCCTGATTTCTCCAAGTTCAACTGATGGGCTTGTCGAGCTCAATCACGCGGGGCTTGCCCGCTTGGTCGATCGCCACATAGGTGAGGCTGGCCTCGGTGACCTTCACCACATGCGGGTTGACCGGGTCGCGCTCGGCGAACACTTCGACATTCACTGTCACCGAGGTGCGCCCGACGCGCTGGATCTGCGCATAAAACGACAGCAAGTCACCGATCGACACCGGCTGCTTGAAGACGAACTGGTTCACCGCCACCGTGGTGACGCGGCCTCTGGAAATGCGGGTGGGCAGCACCGATGCGGCCAGGTCGACCTGGGCCATGATCCAGCCGCCGAACACGTCGCCGTTGGCATTCACGTCGGCCGGCATGGGCATCACGCGCAGCACCAACTCGCGTGGAAACTCAGTGGCAGCGGGGCTTGCCCCGCTTGAACGGGTGGCTTGGGTCATGATGTGGGGGTGGCTGAGCGAATTGGCACATTCTTTCACGGCCCGCACCCGCTTCGGCACACTCTTGCTTTCCCTCTATGCGTTCACACTCAATCCCGGCTTCTTCCACCCCCAGCACTGAGCAAGCCAATCCCGACCGATCCGATTGGGGCACGCTGAAAAAGCTCCTGCCCTATCTGTGGCGTTACCGCTGGCGCGTCGGTCTGGCGCTGGGATTTTTGGTGATGGCCAAGCTGGCCAATGTGAGCGTGCCGCTGCTGCTCAAGCAGTTGGTCGACAGTCTGACGATCAAGCCGGGCGATGTGCGTGCGTTGCTGGTGCTGCCGCTGGGCTTGCTGGTGGCCTACGGCGGCTTGCGCTTGTCGACCTCGCTGTTCACCGAATTGCGCGAGCTGATTTTTGCCAAGGCGACCGAAGGCACGGCGCGCAGCATCTCGCTGCAGGTGTTTCGTCATTTGCATGCGCTGAGCCTGCGCTTCCATCTGGATCGCCAGACCGGCGGCATGACGCGCGACATCGAGCGCGGCACGCGTGCCGTGCATTCCCTGATCTCGTACTCGCTCTACAGCATCTTGCCCACGCTGCTTGAGGTGACCATGGTGCTCACCCTGCTGGCGGTCAAGTTCGACGTCTGGTTTGCCGGCATCACCGCGGTGGCGCTGGTGTGCTACATCACGTTCACGATCACCGTCACCGAGTGGCGCACCAAGTTTCGCCAACAGCTCAACGAGCTCGACTCTCTGGCCCACAGCAAGGCCATCGACGCCTTGCTCAACTTCGAGACGGTCAAGTATTTCAACAACGAAGACTTCGAGGCAAATCGCTATGGCGAGAGCCTCGACAAGGTGTACCGCACGCGGCTCAAGACGCAGTCCACCTTGTCGCTGCTCAACGCCGGCCAGCAGACCATCATCGCGGTGGCCCTGGTCGCCATGTTGTGGCGCGCCACGCAAGGCGTGGTCGATGGCAGCATGACCCTGGGGGATCTGGTGATGATCAACGCCTTCATGATCCAGCTCTATATCCCGCTCAACTTTCTGGGGGTGCTGTATCGGGAAATCAAGCAAAGCCTGACCGATCTGGACAAGATGTTCACGTTGCTCGAACGCGAGTGCGAAGTCGCTGACACGCCGGACGCCTTGCCGCTGGTGGTGGTTCACGCCAGCGTGCGCTTCGAGCATGTGCACTTTGGCTACGACAAGCAGCGCGAGATTCTGCATGACCTGAATTTCGAGATTCCAGCGGGCAGGAAAGTCGCCGTGGTGGGGCCGAGCGGCGCCGGCAAATCGACGCTGGCGCGGCTGCTCTACCGTTTCTACGACCTCGATGCGGGCCGCATCACCATCGATGGGCAGGACGTGCATGCGGTGACGCAAGCCAGCCTCAGGCGTGCCATCGGCATCGTGCCGCAAGACACCGTGCTGTTCAACGACACGGTGGCCTACAACATTGCCTATGGACGGCCTGGCGCAAGCCAGCAGGAAGTCGAGGCGGCGGCACGCGCCGCGCATATCCACGCCTTCATCGTCTCCACGCCGAAGGGCTACGACACGATGGTGGGCGAGCGCGGTTTGAAACTCAGTGGCGGCGAAAAGCAGCGCGTGGCGATTGCGCGCACCTTGCTCAAGAACCCGCCCATCCTGATCTTCGACGAAGCCACCTCCGCGCTGGACTCGAGCAATGAGCGCGCGATCCAGGCCGAGCTCGAATCGGCAGCGCACAACAAGACCGTGCTGGTGATCGCGCACCGCCTCTCGACGGTGGTCGATGCGCACGAGATCCTGGTGCTGGAGCATGGCCGCATCGTCGAGCGCGGCAAGCACCCGCAGCTGCTCGACATGGGCGGCCGCTACGCGCAAATGTGGCAGCTGCAGCAGGCCGGCGGCGACGCGCAGCGGACTTTAGGACAATAGCCGCATGGCACATCCCGACACCCCGCAAGAAATCCAGATCACGCGTCCCGACGACTGGCATCTGCATGTGCGCGACGGCGCGGCGATGCAAAGCGTCGTGCCCTACACCGCGCGCCAGTTCGGGCGCGCCATCATCATGCCCAATCTGCGCCCGCCGATCACCACGGTGGCGCAGGCGCTGGCCTACCGCGCGCGCATCCAGGCGGCGGTGCCGGCGGGCCTGCAGTTCGAACCCTTGATGACGCTGTACCTGACCGACACTCTGGCGGTGACGAGATCGAGCGCGCAAGGCAAGCCGGCGTGGTGGCGGTCAAGCTCTATCCGGCCGGCGCCACCACCCACAGCGACGCCGGCGTGACCGATCTGCGCAAGACCTACCAGACCCTGGAGGCGATGCAGCGTGCGGGCCTGCCGCTGCTGGTGCACGGCGAGGTGACCGACGCGGACGTCGACCTGTTCGACCGCGAGGCGGTCTTCATCGACACCAAGCTGATTCCGCTGCGGCGCGATTTCCCCGAATTGAAAATTGTCTTTGAGCACATCACGACCAAGGAGGCGGCGCAATACGTCGCCCAGGCGGATGCCTTCACCGCCGCCACGCTCACCGCGCATCATCTGCTCTACAACCGCAACGCGCTCTTCATGGGTGGCTTGCGGCCCCATTACTACTGCCTGCCGGTGCTCAAGCGCGAAGAACATCGCCGCGCGCTGGTGGCCGCGGCCACCTCGGGCAGCGACAAGTTTTTTCTGGGCACCGACAGCGCGCCGCATGCGGCGCAGCTCAAGGAGCAATCGGTATGCGGCGCGGGTTGCTTCACGGCCATGTCGGCGCTCGAACTCTATGCGCAGGCCTTCGACGCTGCCGGTGCGCTCGACAAACTCGAGGCCTTTGCCAGCTTCAATGGAGCGGCGTTTTATGGCTTGCCGCGCAATCAGGGCACAGTGACTTTGAGGCGCGAAAGCTGGACCTTGCCCGAAGCCGTGCCCTTTGGCGATGCGCAGCTCAAACCCTTGTGCGGCGGCGAAACCTTGACCTGGCGCCAGGTCTGAACAGGAAAACCATGAACCCCTACCCTGAACGTGAACACCGCATTGCACTCTTGATCGACGCAGACAATGCGCCGAGCTCCAAGATCGACGTGATCCTGGCCGAGCTGGCCAAGAGCGGGGTTACGAATGTGCGCCGCGCCTATGGCAACTGGAAGAAGGCCGAACTCAAGGGCTGGGAGGCGGCGCTGCACGAATACGCGATACGGCCGATCCAGCAGTTCGACTACAGCAAGGGCAAGAACGCGACCGACATGGTGATGGTGATCGATGCGCTCGATCTTCTCTACACCGACCGGCCCGACGCCTACGGCATCGTCTCGTCGGATGCCGACTTCACGCCGCTGGTCATGCACTTGCGCGCCAAGGGCGCCACCGTCTACGGCTTTGGCGCCAAGAAGACGCCCGAGCCTTTTGTGAACGCCTGCTCGCGCTTCCTGTATCTGGAAAACCTGGGCCAGGTGAACCGGCCGGCCGAGGCCGAAGCGTCGGCAAGCACCAAGCCCAAGGACGTGGCAGCGAAAAAGACGCTCCGCAAGTCGCCGGCGGCAACCAAGCAGGCCGGCGCGACAGCCGAAGTGATGGCAGAAATCGTTGCCAGCAGCACGCAAGAGCCGACCCCGCTGCGCCTGGACGCGGCCGCGCTGAAGCAGGACGCGCGCCTGGTCACGCTGCTGCGCAATGCAGTCGAATCGGCGGCGGGCGAGGACGGCTGGTCGGCCCTGGGCTCCGTGGCGCAGCAGATCGGCAACCAGGCCTCGTTCGATCAACGCAACTACGGCTATCGCAAACTGATCGATCTGATCGAAGCCACCCAGCTGTTCGAGCTGGACCGGCGCGGCAGCCAGTTCGTGCTGCGTGACAAACGCCAGACGCGCCCTGGCCGGGGTTGATGCGGGCACTGCCAGCCATCGACTCGCCGCGCCCATTCAGGAAGGCAGGAAGCCCTCGACCGACAAGTAGCGTTCGCCGGTGTCGTAATTGAATCCCAGCACGACGGCGCCAGCGGGCAAATCGGGCAGTTTTTGTGCGATCGCGGCCAGCGTGGCGCCGCTGGAAATGCCCACCAGCAGACCCTCCTCGGTGGCGCAGCGGCGCGCGTAGTCCTTGGCGGCTTCGGCGTCGACCTGGATCACGCCGTCGAGCACTTCGGTGTGCAGATTGGCCGGGACAAAGCCTGCGCCAATGCCTTGGATCGGGTGCGGGCTGGGCTGGCCGCCGCTGATCACCGGGCTGGCGCTGGGCTCGACCGCAAAGACCTTGAGTTGCGGCCAGGCGGCTTTCAGCACCTTGGCGCAGCCGGTGATGTGGCCGCCAGTCCCGACACCGGTGATGAGCGCGTCAATGCCGTCGGGGAAGTCGTGCATGATTTCCTGCGCGGTGGTCTTCACATGTGCCGCGATATTGGCGGGATTCTCGAACTGCTGTGGCATCCAGGCGCCCGGCGTTTGCGCCACCAGCTCCTGGGCGCGGGCGATGGAGCCCTTCATGCCCGCGGCGCGCGGCGTCAGGTCGAACGTGGCGCCGTAGGCCGACATCAGGCGGCGCCGCTCGACCGACATGCTGTCGGGCATCACCAGCACGATCTTGTAGCCCTTCACTGCCGCCACCATGGCCAGGCCGATGCCGGTATTGCCCGAGGTCGGCTCGATGATGGTGCCGCCCGGCTTCAGCGCGCCGCTCGCTTCAGCGTCCTCGACCATCGCCAGCGCGATGCGGTCCTTGATCGATCCAGCCGGGTTGCTTCGCTCGGATTTCACCCACACCTGGTGCGTGCTGCCAAACAGCCGGTTGATGCGAATGTGCGGCGTGTTGCCAATCGTGGCAAGTACGTTGTCTACCTTCATGAGAGGCCTCCTGAGATAATGGCAGTGTGAAGCAAGCCAGACCGTCGCTGGTGCAAGCATGGAAACATGGCACTGGAGGAAGGTCCGGACTGCAAAGAGCAGCGTAGCAGCTAACGGCTGCCCACCGCGAGGTGAGGATTAGAGCAACAGAGACGAGTCGAAGCAGGCAACCCAACTTGGGTGGTCTGTGGCGGACCGGCGCAAGCCGGTCGGGCATGAGGCGAAAGCCGAATGTCCTCGGGTGCAGCCCGATCGCCACAGCACCCGAAGCGGGCCATGCCCGCTTCGGGTGAAACGGGCAATCTCTACGCGCAGCAACACCAAGTAGGCCAGCGTTGATGCGGCTCGCAGAGCTGGCGGGTAGGTGGCACCGAGCCGGACAGCGATGTCCGGCCCAGAGGAATGACGGTCACGCCGGCGCCTTCGCAAGTGGGCGTTGGTGCACAGAATCCGGCCTATCGGCTTGCTTCACACTTTTTTGCCGCGCCGATGTCCAAAGCGTCAGGCGCGTCGTTCTCTGCTGTGCCGCAATGGCTTCGGGTGCCGGGGAGCTGAATATCGGAGCCGGCACTACACTGAGGCTGCGCCGCACAGCGCATGCAGGTGTGCGCCGCCATGTCGAAGACGCGGTGCTTCGAGCGTCTATCAAAACGAGCAAGAACAACCGATGAATCCGAATGCCGGCACGCTATGGCGCTCACCCCCGTGGGCATTTGCCGTGCTGCTGGCCTGCCTTGCATCGATTGGTCCGTTTTCGATCGACACCTATCTGCCCGCCTTCTCGGGCATTGCCGCGGCATTGCACGCCACGCCGCTGCAGATGCAGCAGACCTTGTCGGCCTACTTGTTCGGGTTTGCCGTGATGAATCTGTTCCACGGCGCCTTGTCCGACAGTCTGGGCCGTCGACCCGTGGTGCTGGCGGGCCTGGCCGTGTTCACACTCGCTTCGGTCGGCTGCGCCTTGAGCATCAGCATCGCCAGCCTGGTGCTGTTTCGCGCCTTGCAAGGCATGTCGGCGGGGGCGGGCATTGTGGTGTCGCGCGCCATCATTCGCGACATGTATGCACCCGCCGATGCGCAGCGCGTGATGTCGCAAGTGACGATATTCTTTGGCGTGGCGCCGGCGGTTGCGCCGATGGTGGGCGGCTTCCTGTTCGTGCACGCCAACTGGCACTCAATCTTCTGGTTCCTGTCGCTGGTGGGCAGCCTGCTCTGGTTTTTCAACTGGCGCTTGCTGCCGGAAACGCTGGACAGTGCGCAACGCCAGCCGTTCGAGGCACGCCATCTGATGCGCGGTTATTGGAGCCTGGTCTCGAACCCGCGCTTCCTGCTGTTGGCGCTGGCCAGCGGCATTCCGTTCAACGGCATGTTCTTGTACGTGCTGTCGGCACCGGTGTTTCTGGGCGAGCACCTGCATCTGGCGCCCACCGAGTTCTTCTGGTTTTTTTCTCTGACGATTGGCGGCATCATGATCGGTGCCTGGCTCAGCGGACGCCTGGCGGGCCGCGTCAAACCCAGGCACCAGATACGCCATGGTTTCGTGATCATGTTGCTGGTGTCGGTCGTCAATGTCGCGCTGAATCTGCTGTTGCCCCCTCAAGCAGTCTGGGCGATGCTGCCCATCGCCCTGTTTGCCCTGGGTTGGGCGCTGATGGTGCCGGTGGTGACGCTGATGGTGCTGGATCTGGCGCCCGAGCGACGAGGCATGGCCTCGTCGCTGCAAGCCTGCATAGGCAGCGCGGCCAACGGCGTGGTGGCCGGCGTGATTGCGCCGCTGGTGATGCATTCCACCGTGCAACTTGCCCTCACATCGATGGGCATGATGTGCATTGGCTTGCTGGCCTGGATCTGGGTCAAGCCGCAATTGCCTCGCTGATTCAAGCCAAGGACCGGACTTGCCGAAAAGCCAGGGATGAATCCTCTTGAATCTGGCACTGCCCATGGCGCGGCGGCACGTGAAGCGTATGGAATGCGAGCGTTTCGACATGTCTTGAGGGTGGTTTGCTGCGCCAGCACGGTGTTGCTCGGGCCGGCATTGGCGAGTGAGCCCGCCAGTGCGCCCATGACGCACGCCACCAAGGCAGGCAAGCAATCGCCCGCACCGCCCAATGCCGGCGAACCGCTGGACGACTTGCGTCAGAAGCTGGCGCAGCGGCTGGGCTCCAAGCTTGGCCCGGGGGGACAACTGCAAGTCAGCACCAAGGCGGCGTCCGCCGAAGCGCAGTGCCGCGAGGCCTGGCCCGTCGCGACCCGCCACCGTGCATTCCAAGCGTGGTGCAGCCCAAGCGGGTGAGGCCGCAACGGGCAAGGAAATTCGTTGGAGCTACGACGGTGCGGGCGGTCCTGAGCACTGGGGGCAGTTGCAGGCCGACTTCGGCCTGTGCTCGAAAGGCAAGCGTCAAAGCCCGATTGACATACGTGACGGCATCGCAGTCGACCTGGAGCCGATTGCGTTCGATTACAAACCTGCCGGTTTTTCTGTCATCGACAACGGGCATACAGTGCAGGTCAATGTGGCCCCCGGCAACGCAATCCGGATCTTGGGGCGGCGCTGGGAGCTGACGCAGTTTCACTTTCATCGACCCAGCGAAGAGCGCATCAACGGCCGCCAGTCCGACATGGAGGTGCACCTGGTGCACAAGGACAGCGAGGGACGGCGGGCGGTGGTGGCGGTGCTGCTCGATCGCGGCTCGGTCAATCCCGTGATCCAGACCGTCTGGGCCAATCTGCCCCTCGAAAAGAATGAGCTCGTGCCCGCGCAACTCCAGCTCGACCTGAATCAGTTGCTGCCAGAAAGCAGGCTCTATTACACCTATATGGGCTCGCTCACCACGCCGCCCTGCAGCGAAGGCGTGCTCTGGATGGTACTCAAGTCACCGGTGCAGGCGTCGACTCAGCAGATCAATATCTTTTCGCGCTTGTATCCCATGAATGCACGGCCGGTACAGCCTGCGCAAGGACGGCTCATCAAAGAGTCGAACTGATCCGTTTGCGGGCCGCGCCAAGCCCGGCCACGCCCCCCAACTGGCGAGCGGCATTCGGCCCCGGACCGTGACCGCCGGCGACATCGGTGCGCCAGCCGACGCGTCGGCATTGTGCAGGGCCTTGCATCACCGCCGAAGCCTGCGCTGCAATATCTCTTTGTAACCTCATCTTCCACTTGCAAACCACTCTGCAAGTCCTTATTTCGTAACGACATTTGCCCCAAAATAGTGCTTAGATTTCACCGCTAAGTGTTTGATTTCATTGGAAATTTTTACATTCCGCCTTGACCAACCCGAAAGCCTTGGCTAAAGTGGGCGGAAGTGCACTTTAGTGGGTGATTGTGGCAAATTTCATGTTTCAGGGACCGGCAGCGCTTGCGCTGGATGCAAAGGGACGCTTGACCGTTCCGGCGCGCCATCGCGAGGTGTTGCAGGCCATGGCGCTGGGTTTGCTGACCATCACCAAGCATCCTGAAGGTTGCCTGATGGTGTTTCCGCGGCCCACTTGGGAGGGCTTTCGCGAACGCGTGGCGGCCTTGCCGATGTCGGCCAGCGGATGGAAGCGCGTCTTCCTGGGCAATGCGATGGACGTGGAAATCGACAACGCATCGCGCGTGCTGATTTCGCCCGAACTGCGCGCCGCTGCCGGTCTGAGCCGTGACGTGATGCTGCTGGGCATGGGCAATTATCTCGAGCTGTGGGACGCCGCCACGTACGCCGCCCATGAGGCCAAGGTGATGCAGTCCGAAGTGCCCGATGCGATCAAGGACTTGAGCTTCTGATGGACGGCGCGCAGCCCGACATCGAACTCGCCCACGCCACGGTCCTGCTTGATGAGGCCGTGGATGCTGTGCTGACCGATCCGGGCGGCACCTATCTGGACGGCACCTTCGGCCGCGGCGGGCATGCGCGTCTGTTGTTGTCGCGTCTGAGCCCTCAGGGGCGCCTGGTGGCGATCGACCGTGACCCCGAAGCTGTGCATGAGGCGAGCGCGGCGCGAATCGCATTGATGACCCGCGCTTTGTGATCTGCCATGCGGCCTTCGCCGACATGCGCAACCAACTCGAGCAACTGGGCATCGAACAGCTGCACGGGCTGCTGCTGGATCTGGGTGTGTCCAGCCCGCAAATCGACAACCCCGAGCGCGGTTTCAGCTTCCGTTTCAACGGACCGCTGGACATGCGCATGGACACGACCCGGGGCGAAAGCGCCGCGGACTTTTTGGCTCGCGCCGATGAGCGCCAGATAGCGGAGGTGATACGCGACTATGGGGAAGAACGGTTTGCTGTATCGATTGCAAAGGCGCTTGTTGCTTGCAGGCAGGGCGGGCGTCCTGTTCGAAGCACGAACGAGCTTTCCGAAATCGTGGCTCGTGCGGTCAAAACCCGCGAACCGGGCCAGAACCCTGCAACGCGCACATTTCAAGCTCTTCGGATTTTCGTCAACGCCGAGCTTGAGGAACTCGAGCAAGGACTAGCTGCGGCCTTGCATCTGTTGAAGCCTGGCGGGCGCCTGGCGGTGATCTCGTTTCATTCGCTCGAAGACCGCATCGTCAAGAATTTCATCGCCAGGGAGAGCAAGGAAGTGTTCGACCGGCGGGCGCCGTTTGCGCCGCCCAAGCCCATGCGGCTCAAGGCCCTGGCGCGCATCAGGCCCACCGAAACCGAGACCCGACGGAACCCGCGTTCGCGCTCGGCCATCATGCGGGTGGCCGAACGTCTGGAGTGGCTCCAATGACGCGACTGAACGTCTTGCTGTTGGCGGTGGTGCTGCTCAGCGGCATCTACCTGGTGCGCACGGCGTATGACGCGCGCCGCTTGTTCAGCGAGATCGATCGGGCCCAGAACGAAGCGCTGCGCCTGGATGTCGACTGGCAGCGCTTGCAGGCCGAACGCCATGCACAGGCGACCAATCTGCGCGTCGATATGGTGGCGCGAGAACGCTTGAAAATGCGCCCGATCACGCCGGCCATTACGCAGCCCGCCACCGATACGCTGGCAGTACGCGGAGGCAAGCCGTGAGCTGGTTCAACGCTGCCAAGAACAGCCGCGCTGCGACCGGGCGGGGCGCGTACCGCGGCAATATTGCCCGCAGCGTCAGGTACGCCAGCAGTCCTTTGCTGGCGTCAAAGACGCCGCCTTGGCGCTCGCGCTTGCTGGTGGCCGCCATGGGGCTGGGGTTTTGCGTGTTGTTGGGTCGCGCCCTGTACATCCAGGTGATAGGCACTGACTTCTTTCAGAAGCAGGGCGAAAGCCGCTACGCGCATTCACTCGACCTGCCTGCCAGCCGCGGACGCATCATGGACCGCAGCGGACAGATCCTGGCCTCCAGCGTATCGGTGCCATCCATCTGGGCCATCCCGAAGGACGTGGATGCCAGTCCCTTGCAGCGCAAGCAATTGGCCAAATTGCTCGCAATGAAGACGCAGGAGCTTGATCTCAAGCTTGCGTCCAGCCCCAAATTTGTCTGGCTGAGCCGGCAGGTCGACCCCCAGGTGGCGCAGCAGATCAAACAGCTCGGCCTGAAGGGCGTGTTCCAGGAGGGCGAATACAAGCGCAAGTACCCGGAAGGCGAGGCCAGCGCGCATGTGGTGGGCTTCACCAGCGCTGACGAGCGCGGGCAGGAAGGCATCGAGCTGGCGTTTCAGCAGCAGTTGCAGGGACGCGATGGCAGCCGCAATGTGGTGAAGGACAGATTGGGCCGCGTCGTCGAGGACATCGGCGAGCGCATCCCGCCCGTGAACGGGCAGGACATCGACTTGTCGATTGATTCCAAGGTCCAGTTCTTCGCTTACCAGCGCATCCGCGAGGCGGTGGCAGTGAACAAGGCCAAGGCGGGCAGTGTGGTAGTGCTGGACGCGCGCACTGGCGAGATTCTGGCGCTCGCCAACGCACCCAGTTTCGACCCGAACAATCGGCGCAATCTGTCGGGCAACCAGCTGCGCAACCGGGCGTTGACCGACACCTTCGAGCCCGGCTCGACCATGAAGCCCTTGGTTGTCGCGCTCGCTCTGGAGACCGGCCGGGTCACGCCCGACACCATGATCAAGACGGCGCCGCACAGCCTGCTCATCGGCAACTGGTCGCCGTCTGACGAGCATGTGAACGCCGAGTTGAGCGTGGCCCAGGTGATCCAGAAGTCGAGCAATATCGGCGCGGCCCGAATGGCCATGCAAATGCAGCCGCGCGAGATGCACGACATGTTCACCCAGGTGGGCCTGGGCCAGCGGCCGCAGATCCACTATCCGGGGGTCGTGACCGGACGCCTGCGGCCCTACAAATCGTGGCGGCCCATCGAACAGGCCACCATGGCTTTCGGTTACGGGCTGAGCGTTTCGCTGCTGCAACTGGCGCATGCCTACACGGTGTTTGCACGCGATGGCGAACTGATTCCGCTGTCCTTGGTCAAGCAGCCCGACGAGGTCCAGGGCGTGCGCGTGTTTTCACCGAAGACCGCGCAGGCGGTGCGCCTGATGCTGCAAATGGCCGCCGGCCCAGGCGGCACGAGCCCGCTGGCGCAGACCCAAGGGTATAGCGTGGGCGGCAAGTCGGGCACCGCTTACAAGCAAGAAGGCAAGGGTTACGCCTTGCACAAATACCGCTCCTGGTTTGTCGGTCTGGCGCCGATCCAGAATCCGCGCCTGGTGGTGGCCGTGATGGTCGATGAGCCCAGCGACGGCAAGCACTTCGGCGGCCAAGTTGCAGCGCCCGTGTTCAGCCAGGTGGTGCAGCAGTCGCTGCGGCTGATGGGCGTGCAACCCGACCTGGACGTCAAGCCGCAAATCGTCGCGCAACAGCTCAACGTGGCGGGGGGAAATCTCTGATGGCGATGACCTGCCTTCACTCGCACCAAGCGGCTGCGCACTGGCTGTGCGAGGGCGTCACCGGCACGCTGCGCACCGACAGCCGCCTGGTGCGCAGCGGCGACGCCTTCATCGCCTGGCCCGGTCATGGCGTCGACGCGCGCGACTTCGTTGCGGCCGCGCTCCAGGCCGGCGCGACGCGCTGCCTGGTCGAGGCGACCGGCGTCGAGGCCTTCGGATTCGATGACGAGCGTGTCGCCGCCTTGCCTGAGCTGAAGGCCGCGACAGGCGCTATCGCCGATGTGTATTTCGGCCAGCCCAGTCTTGCGCTGGACGTGATTGCCAGCACCGGCACGAACGGCAAGACCTCGACCGCCTGGTGGACCGCCCAGGCCTTGAGCCGGCTCGGCCGCCGTTGCGCTCTGGTCGGCACACTCGGCGTGGGTGAGCCGTCCAGGCTCAGCGCGACCGGGCTGACAACGCCCGACGCCGTGAGCTTGCAGCGCGCCTTGCGCGGCTTTGTCGATGAGGGCTTCCAAGCCTGCGCGCTCGAGGCCTCGAGCATCGGTCTGGTCGAGCACCGGCTCGATGCGACCCGCATCCGCGTCGCGCTGTTCACCAATTTCACGCAGGATCATCTCGACTATCACGCCGGCATGGCAGCGTACTGGGAAGCCAAACATCAGCTCTTCGAGTGGCCCGGCTTGCGTGCCGCAGTGCTCAATCTGGATGACGCCAAAGGCGTCTGGCTGGCCCTGCATCTGCCCAAGAACTTGGATATCTGGACCTATGCGGTGAACGGCGCTGCGCGACTGAGCGCGAGCCGCCTGCACTACGTCGATGGGGGCCTCGCGTTCACGCTGGACGAGAACGCCGATCGGCACCTCGTGCGTACGGCCTTGATAGGCGACTACAACGTCTCGAATCTGCTGGCCGTGATCGGCGGCTTGCGTGCGCTGGGATGGCCGCTGGCCGACATCATCAGCGTTTGCCCGCACCTCACGCCGGTGCCCGGGCGCCTGCAATGTGTGGGTGACGGCATGGGCAAGCCGCAGCTCGTGATCGATTACGCGCACACGCCCGACGCGCTCGACAAGGTCTTGCAGGCCTTGCAGCCGCTGGCGCAGGCGCGCGGCGGCAGGCTCTGGTGCGTGTTCGGCTGTGGCGGCAACCGCGACGCCGGCAAGCGCCCGCTGATGGGTGCCATCGCCACACGCCTGGCGCAGCAGGTGGTGATCACGAGCGACAACCCGCGTCACGAACCGGCCAACGAGATCGTGCAGCAGATCGTCGCCGGCGTGGACGCAGCCAAGCCTTGCCTGGTCATCGAAGACCGCCGGCAGGCCATCCAGTCCGCGGTGGCACAAGCCGACCCGCGCGACGTGATCGTGATCGCCGGCAAGGGCCATGAAGACTATCAAGAAATTGCCGGCGTGAAGCGCCCCTTCTCGGACTCGCAAGAAGCCGGCAAGGCCTTGGCGCAGCGAGGGGCTGCATGATGATGACCTTGGCCCAGGCGCATGCGCTGTTGCTGCCGGCCATACCTGAGGCCCGGCTGATTGGCGACGGGCAGGTACGGATAGCGCGCGTGCACAGCGACAGCCGCAGCTTGCGCGCGGGCGATCTGTTCGTGGCGTTGCGTGGCGAAATCTTCGATGCGCACGAGTTTCTGGCGCAGGCCAAGGCGGCTGGCGCGGTGGCGGCGCTGGCCGAGCGCGGCATTGCCGAATCGGGGCTGTCCGGCATACAAGTCCCCGATGCGCTGGCCGGGTTGACGGCGCTCGCGCACGCCTGGCGAGCGCAATGCCATCTGCCGCTGATCGCCGTGACGGGCTCCAATGGCAAGACCACGGTCACGCAAATGACGGCCAGCATTTTGCGTGCATGGCTGGGCGAGTCGGCGTTTGCGACGCAGGGCAATTTCAACAACCATATCGGCGTGCCGCTCACCTTGCTGAGTCTGCGGCAGGACGACAGCGTCTGGCACCGCGCCGGCGTGATGGAGCTCGGCATGAACCACCCCGGTGAGATCGCCAGCCTCGCCGCCCTGTGCGCACCCACCGTGGCGCTGGTCAACAACGCCCAGCGCGAGCACCAGGAATTCATGCACAGCGTGGAGGCCACCGCGCGCGAGAACGGCGCGGTGATCGCCGCGCTCGGTGCGTCGGGGGTGGCGGTCTTCCCTGCCGATGACGAATTCGCGCCGCTCTGGCAGGCCATCGCCGGCAGCCGCGCGGTGTTGAGCTTTGCGCTCAACGGCGCGGCCGACGTGACCGGCCAGGCCGCCTGGGTGGCCAGCGCGAGCGGCGGCCACTGGGCGCTGGAGTTGCACACGCCGGCCGGTGTCGCGCCGGTGATGCTGCGCGTGGCGGGCATGCACAACGTGCGCAATGCCTTGGCCGCCGCCACCTGCGCGCTGGCCGTCGGCGCGCCGCTGGACGCGATTCAACGCGGGCTGGAGGCCTTCGTCCCGGTGAAGGGCCGCTCGCACCTCAGCCACATTCAATATCGTGGGCAAGACCTGACCCTGATTGACGACAGCTACAACGCCAACCCCGACAGCGTGCGTGCCGCCGTCGAGCTGTTGGTCGGCTTGCCCGGGCCGACTTGGCTGGTGCTGGGCGATATGGGCGAGGTCGGCGACAAAGGCCCCGAGTTTCACCGTGAGCTCGGCAGCCTGGTCGGTGAGCGCGGCGTCAGCCATTTCTGGACCGCGGGCAACGCCTCGCGCGAGGCGGCCCAGGCCTATGGCAGCGGCGCGCGTCATTTCCTGACGGTGGCCGACATGCTGGCTCACCTGCCACAAGCACCCAGGGCCAAGACCGTACTGGTGAAGGGGTCCAGATTCATGAAGATGGAACAAGTGGTGGCCGCGCTCAGCGCTGAAACTGGCGAGGGAGTCGCGCATGCTGCTTAGCCTGGCACTCTGGCTGCAAGAGAATTACACGGGATTCGGCTTCCTGCGCGTGTTCCAGTACATCACCTTCCGTGCCGTGATGGCGGCGCTGACGTCATTGCTGATCGGCCTGGCCTTCGGGCCCTGGGTGATACGTTGGCTCACGGCCATGAAGATCGGCCAACCGATACGCGAATACGGCGTGCAGTTGCATCTGGCCAAGAGCGGCACGCCGACCATGGGCGGCGTGCTGATCCTGATCAGCCTCGGTGTCTCGACCCTGCTTTGGTTCGACTGGAGCAACCGTTTCGTCTGGGTCGTGATGATGGTCACGCTGGGATTTGGGGCCATCGGTTGGGCCGACGACTGGCGCAAGGTGGTGCACAAGAACCCCGAGGGCATGCCAAGCCGTGAGAAGTTTCTGTGGCAGTCGCTGATCGGCCTGGTCGCCGCGCTGTACCTGGCGTTCAGCGTGTCTGAGGTGTCGAATCTGCGCGTGCTCGAACTCTTCTTGCGTTGGGTGCAAAGCGGCTTCTCCAACGAATTGCCGCCCAAGGCCGACCTGATGGTGCCGTTCTTCAAGACCGTCAGCTACCCGCTCGGTGTATTCGGTTTCATTTCGTTGACGTATTTCGTGATCGTGGGCACCAGCAACGCGGTCAACCTGACCGACGGCCTGGACGGCCTGGCCATCATGCCCGTCGTCATGGTGGGCTCGGCGCTGGGTGTGTTCGCCTATGTGACGGGCAGTTCGATCTACAGCAAGTACCTGCTGTTTCCGCACATCCCGGGTTCTGGCGAGCTGCTGATCTTTTGTGCTGCGATGGCGGGGGCAGGTCTTGCCTTTCTGTGGTTCAACACCCATCCGGCGCAGATCTTCATGGGTGACGTTGGCGCCCTCGCTCTGGGCGGGGCGCTCGGCACCGTGGCCGTCATCACGCGCCAGGAAATCGTGCTCGGCATCATGGGCGGCATCTTCGTGGTCGAAGTCCTGTCGGTGATGCTGCAGGTGAGCTGGTTCAAGTTCACCAAGCGGCGTTATGGCAAGGGGCGGCGCATCTTCAAGATGGCGCCGCTGCACCATCACTTCGAAAAATCGGGCTGGAACGAGACGCAGGTGGTGGTGCGCTTCTGGATCATCACCATCATGCTGTGCTTCGTCGGCCTGGCGAGTTTGAAACTGCGTTGATCGACAGACAAGCGATGCTGCATCTTCAAGACCTCAATGTGCTGGTGCTGGGACTGGGCGAGTCCGGCCTGGCGATGGCCGCCTGGGCCGCGCGCTGCGGCGCCAGCGTGAGGGTCTGGGATTCGCGCGAGACGCCGCCCCGAGCGGCCGCGCTGTCCGAGCAAGTGCCGGGCGCGACGCGCCTGCAAGGTGAATTGAACGAGGCCACGCTGGCGGGCGTGCAACTGGTGCTCAAGAGCCCGGGCCTGGCCCCAGGCGATGTGCGCATTGCGCCGTTGCTGGCACTCGCATTGGCCGGCAGCATTCCGGTCCAGGGTGAACTTGACTTGTTTGCGCAGGCGCTGGCCGACCTGAAAGCGCAGCGCCGCTACACGCCGGCCGTGCTGGCCATCACCGGCACGAACGGCAAGACCACCACCACGGCCATGGCCGCGCAGATGATCGAGCGCACCGGACGCCGCGTGGCCGTGGCCGGCAATATCGGCCCGACCCTGCTGGCCACGCTGGCCAGTGCGCTCGATCTGGAGCCGCCGCCTGTGCAAAGCGCCGACGAGGCACTTGAGCCGGCGGCTGCAGATATCGACGCGCCGGCGCTTGACGACGAGCCCACCGAGTTGCCTGTCGCGGCAGACGGCATGACGCTCGAAACGGTGGATGCGCTGCAAGATGAAGCGCCGTTGCCGATCAGGCCGCCTGCGCCCAAGCCGCCGGTGTTCGAGTTCCTGCCCGAGGTCTGGGTGCTCGAATTGTCGAGCTTCCAGCTGCACGGTGTGAGCGGCTTCGAGCCGACTGCCGCGGCCGTGCTCAACATCACCCAAGACCATCTGGATTGGCACGGCAGCATGGCCGCCTACATCGAGGCCAAGTCGCGCGTTTTCGGCGCGCAAGGTGTGATGGTGATCAATCGCGATGAGCCCAGCGTCGAGGCCTTGGTGCCCGCGCCGGTCATGGTGAAGGGTGGGCGTGGTCGGCCTGCGCGCGCGGTGTCACGCAAGGTCGTGCGGTTCGGCCTGGACGCGCCGGGACGGCCCGGCGACTTCGGCCTGGTCGTCGAGAACGGCATGGCATGGCTGGTGCGTGCGATGGAAGCCGACGAAACCATCAAGCGGCAAAAGCGCGGCCAGGACGATGAAGCGCAGGACCTCGTTATCCAGCGCCTGATGCCGGCCGACGCCTTGCGCGTGCGCGGCCGCCACAACGCGTCGAACGCCTTGGCAGCCTTGTCACTGGCCTGCGCCGCGGGCTGCCCGCTCGGGCCCATGCTGCACGGCTTGCGCGACTATCGCGGCGAGCCGCACCGCGTCGCGCATGTCAACACCATCGACGGGGTGGACGCCATCGACGACAGCAAGGGCACGAATGTCGGCGCCACCGTCGCGGCGCTGAACGGACTCGGGCAAGACCGCAGCCCGGCCAGGATCGTGGTGATTCTGGGCGGCGACGGCAAGGGCCAGGACTTCGGCCCGCTCGGCGCCCCGGTGTCGCGCCATGCGCGTGCCGTGGCCCTGATCGGTCGTGACGCCGCGCTGATCGAGGCGGCACTGCGCGACACCGGCGGCGACGCCGGCGTGCCGATGCAGCGTTTCGACGATCTGCCTGCCGCCACGGCCTGGGCCTTTGCACAGGCGCTCAGCGGCGACTGCGTCCTGCTCAGCCCGGCTTGCGCGAGCCTGGACATGTTCCGCAACTACGCGCACCGCGCCGAGGTGTTTGTCGATGCGGTGCAGGCGCTGGCGAATGAGCGGGGCCTGGCATGAGCCCGCACGGCCGCTCCGAAGGGCGAATCCCGCAGCACGCAGGGCGGAGGGTAGTCCAGTGAGCTTGGCTGGCGCTTTCACCATGAACAGCCTGCGCCAGCGTTGGGCGCGGCTGGTGTCGCGCGAGCACGCGCCCAAGGTGCCGGTGCGCGACTGGGTCAGCGTGTCGTCCGGACGGTCGGCCAAGCTGCAGGGATTTGATCAGCATCTGGTCTGGCTCGTGCTGGCCTTGATTGCGCTGGGTGTACTGATGGTGTATTCGGCGTCGATCGCGATGTCAGACAGCCCGCGGTTCGCGCGCTACACGGGCAACTATTTTCTGGTGCGCCATGCCTACGCCGTGGGGCTGGCCCTGGTCGCCGCACTCGTGACGGTGCAAGTGCCCATTTCGGCCTGGGAGCGCTGGGCGCCCTGGATGTTTGCAGCGTCATTGGTGATCTTGGTGGCGGTGCTGATTCCGGGCGTCGGCAAGGTCGTCTATGGTGCGCGCCGCTGGATCTCGCTGGGTGTGATGAACTTCCAGCCCAGCGAGTTGACCAAGCTCGCCATGGCCATGTACGCGGCCAGCTACATGGTGCGCAAGATGGACCTGAAGGAAAAGTTCGTCCAAGCCGTCTATCCGATGGTGATTGCCTTGGCCGTGGTGGGCGTGCTGCTGCTGGCCGAACCCGATATGGGCGCCTTCATGGTGATTGCCGCCATCGCGATGGGCATTCTGTTCCTGGGCGGTGTGAACGGCCGCATGTTCTTGCTGGTCAGTACCGTGCTGATGGGCGCCTTCGTGCTGATGATCTCGCTCAGCGAGTGGCGGCGCGAGCGCATCTTTGCCTACCTCAACCCCTGGGACGAACGCTATGCGCAGGGCAAGGCCTATCAGCTGACCCACTCCTTGATCGCTTTCGGGCGCGGCGAAATCTTCGGCCAAGGCCTGGGCGGCAGCGTCGAGAAGCTCCATTACCTGCCCGAGGCACATACCGACTTCCTGCTCGCCGTGATCGGCGAAGAGCTGGGCTTTGTCGGCGTGGCCCTGGTGATCGTGGCGTTCTTCTGGTTGACGCGCCGACTCTTTCATATTGGCCGCCAGGCGATCGCCCTGGACCGCGTGTTTGCGGGTCTGATGGCGCAAGGGGTGGGTATCTGGATGGGCGGCCAGGCCTTCATCAATATGGGCGTGAACCTGGGCGTGTTGCCAACCAAGGGACTGACGCTGCCGCTGATGAGCTATGGCGGGTCGGCGATTCTGATGAACTGCGTGGCACTGGCGATCGTGCTGCGCATCGATATCGAGAATCGGCAGTTGATGCGGGGAGGGCGGGCATGAAGGGATTGATGTTGCGCTCGGCAGCAGGTCGGGATTGCGTTTCGGCGGTTTGCTTCTCAGCAGGCCGGGATATGCCTGCGGCGACTATTGCCTCAGCAGGCCGGGATATGCGCCCGGCGGCGCACTCACTTTCTTTCGCTTCGCCGAAAGAAAGTAAGCAAAGAAAGGGCGAGCCGGATGCGGCGCCCCTTGGGTACAAGGGGTTCCCTGCGGTGCTCACGTACTGGGGGGGCTTTCCCGCAAACTCGGCCTGGGTACAGGCCTCAGACAGTGCGGGAAAGTCGCGGTCATACCGCTCCGACCCCAGTACGCTGCGCTCCTCGGCGCCGCATACGGCGAATACGATTCGGCTCGCTGCGCATCGCCTTGGGGGCTCGTGTGGGTACACGCCTCGCACACCATCCACGCCTGTAGTCTTTGCTGTTGCGTCTGCGATGCCCGCGAGGGCGAGCCTTCGCGCCCGATGCGAAGCGAGGTGCGGTGAATTCCCCGTATGCGGCGCTGAGGAGCGCAGTGAACTGGGGTTTGAGCCGTACTCGGCGACGGCTGCGCACTGTCTGAGCCCTGGTACCCGAGGGCGAGTTTGCGCAGCCGCCCCAGTTCGCGAGCACCGCAAGGGACCCCTCGTATTTCGAGGGGCGCTGCATCCGGGTCGCCCTTTCTTTGCTTACTTTCTTTCGGCGAAGCGAAAGAAAGTGAGGCGGCCGCCGGGACGCAATCCCGGCTTGTTGGCAAACGCTTATCCGAAACGAAATCCCGGCCTGCCGAGATGCAACTCGAGCGAACAAAACAAAGAGGTCAAATCATGACCCCCCGCCATCTCGTCATCATGGCCGCCGGCACCGGCGGGCACATCATTCCGGGCCTGGCGGTCGCCGCGGAAATGCAGCGCCGTGGCTGGATCGTGAGCTGGCTCGGCACCTTGCATGGCATGGAGAACAAGCTCGTGCCGCCCAGCGGCATCCCGATCGACAGCCTCAATTTCAGCGGGCTGCGCGGCAAGGGCCTGATGCACAGCGTCAAAGGACTGGCGAAACTTCTCGCCGCGTTCGTCCAGAGCGTTGCCATCCTGCGCAAGCGTTCGGCCGACGCGGTGCTCGGCATGGGCGGCTATGTCTGTCTTCCCGCCGGTGTGATGGCCTGGTGCATGCGCCGACCCTTGATGCTCGTGAATGCCGACGCCAGCTTGCTGATGAGCAACAAGCTGCTGCGGCCCTTTGCGCGGCGCATTGCCTTCGGCTTCGACGGCGCGGCGGTGGTTCGAAACTCGAAAGCCATGGTGACCGGCAATCCGGTACGCAGCGAGATCGAGGCGATCGACCCGCCGGCGCAGCGCTATGCGGGTCGCCAGGGGCCGCTGCGGCTGTTGGTGGTGGGCGGCAGCCTGGGTGCGCAAGCCTTGAACGACTGCCTGCCCAAAGCGCTGGCGCTGTGGCCTAGAAGTGAGCGACCGCTGGTCACGCACCAGACCGGCGCCGCGAACCTGGCGGCCGTACAAGCCGCCTATGCCGGCGCCGGCGTGCGCGCCGAGACGCTGCCCTTCATCGACGACATGGCGTCGCGTCTGAGCGAGTGCGATCTGATTGTCTGCCGCGCCGGCGCGGTGACGGTGAGCGAGCTTTGTGCTGCCGGCGTGCCCGCCGTGCTGGTGCCGCTGGTGGTGAGCACCACCTCGCATCAAAGGGACAACGCCAAGTTCATGGCCCAGCATGGTGCCGCCATCCATCTACCGCAGCAAGACCTGACCCCGCAGGGCCTGTTCGACACCCTGAGCGCGCTGAGCCGCGCCGACCTGCTGGCGATGGCCGAGAAGGCGCATGCGCTGGCCCGGCCGCGCGCCGCCGAGCGCGTCGCCGACGAGATCGAGAAGATGTTCGTCGGCGACGCGTCGCCCCCCAGGAGTGCCGTATGAAGCACGCCGTCAAGCACATCCACTTCGTCGGCGTGGGCGGCGCAGGCATGAGCGGCATTGCCGAAATCCTGCACAACCTCGGTTATCAGGTGTCGGGTTCGGACCAGAACGACAGCGCCACCACCCGGCGTCTGGCGTCGCTGGGCTTACGCGTGTATCTGGGGCATGACGCGGCGCAAATTGCCGGCGCGCAGGCGGTGGTGACCTCAAGCGCGGTGAAGTCCGACAACCCCGAGGTGATGGCGGCGCGGGCAAGCCGCGTGCCGGTGGTGCCGCGTGCCGTGATGCTGGCCGAGCTGATGCGTCTGAAGCTTGGTATCGCCATCGCGGGCACGCACGGCAAGACCACCACCACCTCGCTGGTGACGAGCGTGCTGGCTGAGGGTCAGCTCGACCCGACCTTCGTGATCGGCGGCATGCTCAACAGCGCAGGCGCAAATTCGCGCCTGGGTTCGGGCGAGTACATCGTGGTCGAAGCCGACGAGTCGGATGCGTCGTTCCTGAATCTGCTGCCGGTGCTGGCGGTCGTCACGAACATCGACGCCGACCATATGGAGACCTATGGCCACGATTTCGCCAGACTGAAGCAGGCCTTTGTCGACTTCGTGCATCGCATGCCGTTCTACGGCTCGGCCATCGTGTGCGGTGACGACCCCGGTGTGCGCTCCATTCTGGCGATGCTGTCGCGCCCGGTCATCACCTACGGGTTCGGTGCCGACGTGCAGGTGCGCGCGGTCGATGTGCAGGCCCTGCCCGGCGGGCAGATGCGTTTTTCGGTGCAACGCCGCAATGGCGAGGCACTGCCCGATCTCGATGTGGTGTTGAACCTGGCCGGACGCCATAACGTGCTCAATGCATTGGCAACCATCGCGGTCGCCAGCGAGCTCGAACTGCCCGACGCGCCGATCGTGAAGGCCCTGGCCAGTTTCGCCGGTGTGGGTCGGCGCTTCCAGCGTTATGGCGAGGTGCCGACCGCGGCGGGCGATGGCGAGTTCACGCTGATCGACGACTACGGCCACCATCCTGCCGAAATGGCCGCGGTGCTGGACGCGGCGCGCGGCGCCTTCCCGGGGCGGCGCCTGGTACTGGCGTTCCAACCGCATCGCTACACCCGCACGCGTGACTGCTTCGAAGATTTCGTGCGCG
Organism: uncultured beta proteobacterium; assembly: GCA_963740455.1. Taxonomy (GTDB): domain Bacteria; phylum Pseudomonadota; class Gammaproteobacteria; order Burkholderiales; family Burkholderiaceae_C; genus Paucibacter. Next base: position 342,493 of record CAVUEF010000007.1, on the reverse strand, counting down.
TCATGTCGAGCGCCGACGCGGTGTTGCTCACCGAGGTCTATTCGGCCGGCGAGAGCGCCATCGTCGCCGCCGACGGGCGCAGCCTGGCGCGCGCGCTGCGCGTGGCCGGCAAGGTGGAGCCGATCTTCGTGGACGAAGTGAACGCCATGGCGCAGGCCATTTGCGAGCATGCGATGGCCGGTGATGTGGTGATCTCGATGGGCGCCGGCAATATGAGCGGCGTGCCGGGCCTGGTGCTGGCGCTGACGAAAGGCAGGAGCGCATGAAACTCGATCTGGACATCGATGTGGCCGCGCTGGGCAAGGTTGCCGTGCTGATGGGCGGCAGCTCGGCCGAGCGCGAAGTCTCGCTCACCATGTCAGGGCCAGGCGTGCTGAAGGCCTTGCGCTCGCAAGGGGTCGATGCGCATGCGTTCGACCCGGCTGAGCGCGATCTGGTCGAGCTCAAGCGCGAAGGCTTTGATCGCTGCTTCATTGCGCTGCATGGCCGCCACGGCGAAGACGGCACGGTGCAAGGCGCGCTCGAACTGCTGGGCATTGCCTACACCGGCTCGGGCGTGATGGCGTCGAGCATCGCCATGGACAAGATCATGACCAAGCGCCTGTGGGTGGCCGACGGCCTGCCGACGCCGCGCTGGGTGAGCCTCCAACCCGACGCGCAGACACGCGAGCGCGTGCGCACGGTGCCCGACGAACTCGGCTTGCCGCTCATCGTCAAGCCGCCGCATGAAGGCTCGACGATAGGCATCACCAAGGTGCTGGGCTACTCGCAGATGCTGGACGCCGTGACGCTGGCCGCGCGCTACGACAAGGAAGTGCTGTGCGAGGAATTCATCGACGGTGACGAGCTGACCTGCACCGTGCTTGGCGAAGGCGCCGACGCGGTGGCGCTGCCGGTCATCCTGATCCGGGCGCCCGAGGGCAATTACGATTACCAGAACAAGTACTTCGGCAACTCGACCCAGTACCTCTGTCCCTGTGGATTGCCCGCCGAAGAAGAAGCCGCAATCCGGGCGCTCGTGCTGGCGGCCTACCGAACGCTCGGTTGTCGCGGCTGGGGCCGCGGCGACGTGATGCTGCGCGCCAGCGACCGCAAGCCGTTTCTGTTGGAGATGAACACGTCGCCGGGCATGACCTCGCATTCGCTGGCGCCGATCTCGGCCAGGGCGGCAGGCATCAGCTATGAGCAGCTGTGCCTGTGGCTGATCGCGCAAGCCAGCCTCGACTCCAGCAGCGGCAAGCACTGAAGCACCCACCAGCATGCGCGCCACCTCCCCTCACAAACCCCAGCTGCCGCCCGACGTGCGCCTGATGAACGGCGTCTCGACGCTGCTCTTCGCGCTGCTGGCGCTGGGTGTGGTTGCTGTCGGAGTGAGCTGGCTGACGCGCCTGCCGGTGTTCACGCTGCGCGCCATCAAGGTCGAGGGCGAAGTCTCGCGCACGAGCGTGGCAACGCTGCGTGCCAATGCGCTGCCGCGCTTGCAGGGCAACTTCTTCACGCTGAACCTGAAGGCCGCACGCCAGGCCTTCGAGGCAGTGCCCTGGGTGCGGCGCGCCGTGGTGCGGCGCAGCTGGCCGAACCGCCTGTCGGTCAGTCTGGAAGAGCACCACGCGGCCGCTTACTGGGAAGGCAAGGCGGCGAACGCCAACGCCGACAGCGATTCGGTCCTCGAGAGGCTGCTGGTGAATTCGCAAGGCGAGGTGTTCCAGGCCAATCTGGGTGACGTCGAGGACGAAGTGCTGCCGGTCCTGTCGGGTCCGCAAGGAACGGCAGGCCACATGCTGGCGCTGTGGCAGCGGCTCAGCGAGGCGATGACGGCGATGGACGAGCCGATCGAGCGGCTTGACCTGTCAGGGCGCGGATCCTGGCGCATGACGCTTGAAACAGGCGCGAAGGTCGAACTGGGGCGCGGCAGCGACGAAGAGGTGTTGCAACGCCTGGGCGTGTTCGTGCGCACGGCACCAAAAATCATTGCGCAGTACCAGCGCGCATTGGAATCTGCCGATCTGCGCCACAGCGACGGCTACGCGCTGCGCTTGCACGGTGTCTCCACCACACTGGGCCCGCAAGGCCCGGCTAAAAAATCCTGAGGAAATATGGCCAAGGAATATAAAGATCTGGTCGTCGGCCTGGACATCGGTACCGCCAAGGTCATGGCGGTGGTGGCCGAGGTCATGCCTTCGGGTGAGCTGAGGCTGGCGGGTCTGGGCGTGTCGCGCTCGCATGGTCTCAAGCGCGGCGTGGTGGTGAATATCGACGCCACGGTGCAGTCGATTCAGCAGGCCTTGAAAGAGGCCGAGATGATGGCTGACTGCAAGATCAGCCGCGTCTATACCGGCATCACCGGCAGCCATATCCGCGGTCAGAACTCCACCGGCATGGTGATCGTGCGCGAAAAGGAGGTCACGCCGATTGACGTGGCGCGTGTGGTGGAAACCGCCAAGGCCATCAATATCCCGAATGACCAGCGCCTGCTGCTGGTCGAGCCGCAGGAATTCGTGATCGACGGCCACGAGGTGAAGGAGCCGATCGGCATGAGCGGCGGGCGCCTCGAAGTCAAGGTGCACATCGTGACCGGTGCGCAAAGCGCGGCCGAGAACATCATCAAATGCGTGCGCCGCTGCGGCCTGGAAGTCGACCAGCTGGTGCTCAACCCAAGTGCGTCCAGCCTGGCCGCGCTGACCGATGACGAGCGCGAGCTCGGTGTGGCGCTTGTCGACATCGGCGCGGGCACCACCGACGTGGCGATCTTCACCGGCGGCTCGATACGCCACACGGCAGTCATTCCGATTGCCGGCGACTTGATCACCAGCGACATCGCGATGGCGCTGCGCACGCCGACCAAGGACGCCGAGGAGATCAAGGTCGAATTCGGTGTCGCCAAGCAGCTGCTCGCCGACCCCGCGCACCAGGTCGAGGTGCCGGGCCTCGGAGACCGCACGCCGCGCATGCTCTCGCGCCAGGCCCTGGCCGGTGTGATCGAGCCGCGCGTCGAAGAGATCTTTTCGCTGGTGCTGCAGGTGATCCGCGAAAGCGGCTACGAAGAGCTGCTCTCGTCGGGCATCGTGCTGACCGGCGGCTCGGCCGTCATGCCCGGCATGGTCGAGCTGGCCGAGGACATCTTCCTCAAGCCGGTGCGCCGCGGCAACCCGATCTACAGCGGCGCCTTGTACGACATGGTGGCCAACCCGAGATCGGCCACCGTGATGGGCCTGCTCGAAGAGGCGCGCCTGGCACGCACGCGCGGCCACAAGGCGGCGCAGCAGGCGGGTTCGGTGAAGACATTGTTTGGCAGGGCAAAGGATTGGTTCCTGGGCAGCTTCTGAGCTGCGCAAGGATCGGTAGGGAAAGAGCCCGAACGCGAGCGGCAAGACCTGACCCCAGGTGGCGCCAAACGCACAGAAGGCTCTATGTAACGGGCGCAAGTCCGACGGTTTGTTTTTAGTGGCAGCTGCACAATCGACCCAGGAGGTTCATATGGCGATCGAAATGATCGAAGAGTTTGACCAAGGCACACAGATCAAGGTCATCGGCGTGGGCGGCGGCGGCGGTAACGCCGTCGAACACATGATCAACCAGGGCGTCCAGGGCGTGGAATTCATCTGCGCCAACACCGACGCGCAGGCGCTCAATCGAAGCAGCGCGCACCAGCTGCTTCAGCTCGGACTCAGCGGTCTGGGGGCCGGCGCCAAGCCCGAGATCGGACGGGCCTCGGCCGAAGAGGCCGAAGCGCGCATCCGCGAGGCCATTGCGGGCTCGAACATGCTGTTCATCACGGCCGGCATGGGTGGCGGCACGGGCACCGGCGCGGCGCCGGTGATTGCCCGCGTGGCCAAGGAAATGGGCATCCTGACGGTGGGCGTGGTGACCAAACCGTTCGAGTTCGAGGGCGGGCGTCGCACCAAGGCGGCGGACGCAGGCTTGGCCGAGCTCGAAGCGAATGTCGACTCGCTGATCGTGGTATTGAACGACAAGCTGCTCGATGTACTGGGCGACGACGTCACGCAAGACGAGGCGTTTGCGCATGCCAACGACGTGTTGAAGAATGCGGTGGGCGGCATCAGCGACATCATCCATATGCCGGGTCTGGTGAACGTCGACTTCGAGGACGTCAAGACGGTGATGAGCGAACCCGGCAAGGCGATGATGGGCACGGCCCAGGCCGAGGGTCCGGACCGCGCCACCAAGGCCGCCGAAGCGGCCGTGGCCTGCCCACTGCTGGAAGGCATCGACCTGTCGGGAGCGCGCGGCGTGCTGGTGCTGATCGCCGCAGGCCGCTCCACCTTCAAGCTCGCCGAGAGCCGCAACGCGATGAACACGATCCGTCGCTACGCGGCCGACGACGCGCATGTGATCTATGGCACGGCCTATGACGAGTCGCTCGGCGAGCATTTGCGTGTCACGGTGATCGCCACCGGCCTGAGTCCGGCCAGGCGTGCCCAGGCGCCGCTCAGCGTGGTGCAGCCGCAGGTCAATCTGCGGACCGGCACCGACAATATGCCGGTGCTGATGCAGTCGGTGACGCCCGCTCAGGGGCAAGGGCAGCCGATGCCACCGAGCATGGGCAGCAATGACTTCGCAGGCCTGAATGTGCCCAGCGTCTGGCGCCATGGCCGCAGCGCGGCGTCCAAGGTCGATGCGCTCACCAGCAACGGCATGGACGAGATCGAGATCCCGGCCTTCTTGCGCAAGCAGGCCGACTGACGGGCCTGGCGTCTGCCAGCGCCAGTGTTCGGAGCCTTTGATGGGTTGGCTGGAGCCCCGCGCAGCGAAACGCTCTGCGGGGCTCTTGCTCGTTCGGTGGCAAGCCAGTTTTCCTGGCACAAGCCGTTGCGTGAGCGCCGCCACGCCGAATCACGGACAATCGAGCCCATGCTGCAGCAAAGAACCTTGAAGTCGCTCGCCCGTGCGGTGGGCGTGGGCGTGCACAGTGGCGTGCGGGTCGAATTGACGTTGCGTCCCGCGCCACCCGATACCGGCATCGTGTTTCGCCGTGTCGATCTGCCCACGCCGGTGGATATCCCGGTGAACCCGCAGGCGGTGTGCGACACGCGCATGGCCACCACGATTTCTCCCGGTGGTGATCCGGGCGGCGCCAAGGTGCAGACCATCGAGCATCTGCTGTCGGCCGCCGCCGGGCTGGGGCTGGACAATTTTTATGTGGACATCACCGCCGAAGAGGTGCCGATACTCGACGGCTCGGCTGCCAGCTTTGTGTTCCTGTTGCAAAGTGCCGGCATTGCGCTGCAAGACGCGCCCAAGCGGTTCTTGCGCGTGCTCAAACAAGTCGAGGTGAGAGAAGGCGAGGGCGCAGCTTTCAAATGGGCGCGGCTGGAGCCGTTCGAAGGCTATACCTTGAACTTCGAAATCGGCTTCAACCACCCGGTGGTGAACGCGACCGGACAAGCGCTGAAATTCGACATGGGGTCAGGTCTGTACAAGCGCGACATCGCCCGCGCGCGCACCTTCGGTTTCGCCAAGGATGTGGACATGATGCGTTCGCGCGGTCTGGGTCTGGGCGGCAGCATGGACAACGTCGTGGTGATCAATGAGACGCGCGTACTCAACGCCGAGGGTTTGCGCTACGACGACGAGATGGTCAAGCACAAGCTGCTCGACGCCATCGGCGACATGCAGGTGCTGGGTCATCCGCTGCTGGCCGCCTACCACGCCTTCAAGAGTGGCCACGCGCTCAACAACAAGCTGTTGCGTGCGCTGCTGGCCGATCCGGGCGCTTATGAGCTCGTCACTTTTGAAGACGAGACGCTGGCGCCGCGCGGTTTTGCCGAACTGGCACCGGCCTGGTAAGTGTTCGAGGGGGGAGTTTGGCGATGGTGCTGTTTCGTGTGATCGTCGGCCTGCTGTTGCTTTCGGGCCTGCTGTGCTTCGCGATGTATATCGCGACCAGTCAGCTCGTCTGGCGCCGCCGCGGTCTGATGATCGTCAAGTGGACGGTGCTGGCGGGGCTGGGATTTTTCGGCGTGCTGATACTCGAACGCCTGGCTGTGATGCTGTAAGCGCCATCGCCTTGCCGGGTCTTTCGCGGCATCGCTTGCAAGGAGGAATTTCATGCAGCAAAGCTTGAGCGAGTTCTTGAATCAAGCCTGGCACGAGCATGCTGACGCACCGCAGGCGGTGGGCAATCGTTTGCCGCAGGCCTTCGAGTTGTTGGCAGGTGAGCCGGCTGCGGCGTCCGAGCTGGCGCGGCTCAGCGAGCATGTGCTGCTCGCACATCTGGACCGGGGCGAGGCGCTGCGCACCCAGCTCAACTTGCTGCGGCCGCTGGCCGCGCACGACCCGGCGCTGGCGCTGGCTTTGCGCCGGTCGGCACTGGCGCTCGTCTTGGTCGACGATGACCTGGGGTCAGCTCTTGACAAGCCGGACCAGACGCTGCCCGCAGTGGAGCAGGTGCGCGCTCATGCTCAGGCGGCGCTTGCGTTGACGCGTCGTGCGCAGTGGCCTCGTATCCACACCCTGCTCGAACAGGCTACGCGCATCGCGCAAGGCGATGCCGAGGGCAAGGCGTTGCGCGCACTGGCCGCGTTTGCCAACAATCTGGCCGACGATCTGCGCCACTACCGTGCATCCGGCGACGCCGACCAGAGCGAGCGCGACGCATTGATGCTGGACGCGGCGCGGTTGGCCCGCGCGCATTGGCAGCGTGCCGGTGGCTGGGTCGAGGTGGAACGCGCCGAGTATCAGCTCGCCCTGTGCCACGCTGCGGCAGGTCAGGGCGAAGTGGCGCTGCTCCATGCGCGCGCCTGTCTGTCGATTTGTCTGGACCAGGACGCCGACATGTTCGAGCTGTTCTTCGCGCATGAAGCGATGTCGCGTGCGTACTTGGCGACCGGCCAGGCCGATCAGGCGAGGCGCCAGCGCATGGGAATGCAAACGCTCGTGACGGCCATCGACGATGCGCCGTCACGAGAGTACGCGCTGACTTGCCTGGGTAAGCTCGACGCCTTGCTGAGCTATTGATCTTTTCATAAATCACGACACTCTTCTGCCGAGGCCACCTTTCAGTCAACTGGTTCCTGGTGCGCGCATGATGCCAAGAAGGCTGGGCAAGTAACTGCGTTGGTGTCCCCCGCCCTACGGGCTCCTCCTTTACCTCACTACGTCACTTACCCAGTCTTCTTGGCGCAGCGGTATCGGTATTGCGGCGCGCATACCGACCGCTTTGCCGAGCACGAGGATGGGGTGCTCTGCGCAGCGAAATAAAGGGGGAGCCCGCAGGGCGGAGGACATTCACGGAGCAGAGTGCCGCAGCCTCCTGCCCACCCACAACCTTGTCATGAATTTTGGAATTCTCAATAGAAGCCGATCGCCAGCAGTTTCACCGCAGCAAGCAAGGTGATCAGCATTGCCGCGCCATAGCAGATCGACTTGGCCAACAGACCCTTGTGAATGCCGATGTCGTGCAGGCTGCACAGGATGCGGTGCACCGCATGCCAGGCGAACAGCGCGACGATGGCGAAGATGAAGCCCTTGCCGATCCAGTTTTGCGCAAAGGCGTGCATGCGCGTGTAGCTCATCAGGTCGGGATGCAAAGTCCAACCCAGTGGCACGGCGATGCCGGTGATGAACACCAGCATGGTGCCGAACAAGGCCGCGAGCATGCCGCCGGCGCCGAACAGCGCCCAGAAGATGGGTGAGTTGGAGCGCTTCATGATTGTCCCCACAAGGCCAATGCAAACAACGCGATCGAGGCGACGATGGTCGCGCCCCAGCCGGTCCAGGTGATGATGGCAGGGGCCAGGCGCTGGCCGCCGACAAACATCAGCGGCATGGTCTTGGGCATGATCGCGAACCAGCTCTTGGCGTGGATGGCGAACGACAGCAAGAACACCAGGTGCAGGAGCAGCGACCAGGGCGACTGCAAGGCCGCCAGCCAGCCGTTCCATGCCGCCTCGCCTTGCGCCAGGCGCAGCACGCCCACCGCTAGCACGATCGCATACGCCAGCACGGCGAACGCGGTCAGCTCGCGTGCCATGTAGACCATGAAGAAGGGGTCGCGGCGCCACCAACCCTGCATGGGCCGGATATAGGGCCGCCGCGCGGCAGTTTTATTGCTCATTGGGTGGCTCCTTTGGGAGACAGGAAACGCAGGAAATAATCCTTCGCGCTGTTCACCTTGTTCTGGTTGACTGCGTTGGCCGGGTCGACATGCTTGGGGCAGACCTCAGAGCAGTAACCGACGGCGGTACAACTCCACACGCCTTCCTGCGCGTTGACGATCTCCATGCGCTCGGCTTGTCCGCCGTCGCGCGAGTCGGCGTTGTAGCGGTGCAGCAGCGCCAGCACGCCTGGGCCGACAAAGTCGGGGTCCAGCCCGAACTGCGGGCAGGCCGAATAGCACAGCATGCAATTGATGCACGAGCTGAACTGTTCGATCTGTGCGAGTTGCTGGGGCGTCTGCAGATACTCGCCTTGCTCAAGCGTGCGCGGCTCCTTCGGGATGATGTAGGGCTTGACGCTCTCGAGCTTCTTGACGAAGGGCTCGACGCTGACGACCAGATCGCGCTCGATCGGGAAATGCGCCAAGGCTTCGATGCGCACCGGGCCGGGCGCCAGGTCGCGCAAGAAAGTCTGGCACGACAGATGCGGTTTGCCGTTGATCATCATGCCGCAGCTGCCACAAATCGCCATGCGGCACGACCAGCGAAAGCTCACCGTGCCGTCGATCTCGTCCTTGATGTACTGCAGGCCTTGCAGTACCGACATGTCGTGGGTGAAGGGCACGCTATAGCTTTGCCACACCGGCTCGTCTTCCTGCTCGGGGCGGTAGCGCAAGACTTGGATCTCTATCATCTTGGCCTCAGACATGAGGGACCTCCTTGGCTTTGCGATCGGCATCGGCTTGCTCGCCGGCGGCGCCATAGGCGCGCGTGCCCGGCGGCGACGAGGTGATTCTCACCGGGCCATACTCGATGCGCGGTGCGCCGTCGCCGTTGAAAAAGGCCAGACTGTGCTTGAGGAATTTCACGTCGTCGCGTTCCTCGAAGCCGTCGAGCCGCTGGTGCGAGCCGCGCGACTCTTGCCGGTTCAGCGCCGAATGCGCCATCGCCTGCGCCACGTCGAGCAGATAACCGAGCTCGATGGCGAGCAGCCATTCGGTGTTCCAGCCCTTCGAATGATCGTCGAGCTGCACATTTTTGTAGCGCTGTTTCAGCTCGGCGAGCTTGTCGCAAGTGGCTTGCATGGTCGATGCGGTGCGGTAGATGCCGCAACCGTCTTCCATGCTCTTGGCCATTTCGCGGCGCAGCGTGGCGATGCGCTCGCCGCCGCCGCCGCTGCGCGTGACGAGCGCCTGGGCCCGCGCCTGGGCCGCGTCGGCTTGTCTGTTCAGCGCCGCCGTCGAGCCATGCGACACCGACTTGGCGTGGCGCGCTGCCTGCATGCCGGCCACCTTGCCGAACACCAGCAGCTCGGTCAGCGAGTTGGAGCCGAGCCGGTTCGCGCCATGGATGCCCACACTCGAGCACTCACCCACCGAATACAAACCCGGCAGGGGCGATGCGGTCAGACCGTCGGCAGTGATGCCGCCCATCGTGTAGTGCACGGCCGGCAGAATCGGGATCGGCGCCTTGGCCGGATCGACACCAAGGTACTCGACTGCCAGCTCGTAAATCTGCGGCAGGCGTTCGCGCAGCTTCTTCTCGCCCAGGTGGCGCATATCGAGGTGCAGCACTTCGCCATGCGGCCCGCTGATGGTGCGGCCCTTCTGCTTTTCGTGCCAATACGCCTGGCTCAAGCGGTCGCGGGGCCCCAGCTCCATCGCCTTGTTGCGCGGCTCTGGTGTGGCCGGGCCCAGACCATAGTCCTGCAAGTAACGGTAGCCGTCCTTGTTGAGCAGGAAGCCGCCCTCGCCACGGCAGGCCTCGGTGAACAGCAGACCGGTGCCCGGCATGCAGGTCGGGTGGTATTGCACGAACTCCATATCGCGCAGCGGCACGCCGTGGCGATAGGCCAGCGCCATGCCGTCGCCGGTGACGATGCCGCCGTTGGTGTTCTCACGGAACACGCGCCCCGCGCCACCGGTGGCGATGATCACAGACTTGGCCTGGATCAGCTGGAATTCGCCGCTGGCGATCTCGATCGCGACGACGCCTTGCACGCGGCCTTCGTCAACCACCAGATCGACACAGAAGTGCTCGTCAAAGCGCTTGATCGACGGGTATTTGATCGAGGTCTGGAACAGCGTGTGCAGCATGTGAAAGCCGGTCTTGTCGGCCGCGAACCAGGTGCGCTCGATCTTCATGCCGCCGAAGGCACGCACGTTTGCATGGCCATCGGGCTTGCGGCTCCACGGGCAGCCCCAGTGCTCCATCTGCACCATCTCTTCGTGCGAGTTGGCGACGAAGTACTCGACCACGTCTTGCTCGCACAACCAGTCGCCGCCGGCCACCGTGTCGTGGAAGTGTTCCTCCAGACTGTCGTGCGGCTGCGTCACCGCAGCGGCGCCGCCCTCGGCTGCCACCGTGTGGCTGCGCATCGGGTAGACCTTCGAGATCAGCGCGATGCTGAGCGAGGGATCGGACTCGGCCACCGCGATGGCGGCCCGCAGGCCTGCGCCACCGGCACCGACAATTGCAACATCGACCTTGAAATTTTCCATAGTGTTTTGCCTTAGCGTGTCAGCACCAGCTTTTGATACAGCCCGCCGTAGTAGGTCTGCTTCGTGAAGGACCTCGGCAGGGCATCTGCCGGCATGAAGGCCGAGATCTCGTTGGCCCACAGGTCCATGGCATAGGGCTCTAACCTGCGAAATACGCCGGTCATCAGCAGGCGCAGCGGGTGCATTTTCACTGGCCTGTGATAGTCAACGATGACGACTTTGCCGCCGGGCTTGACGACGCGCATGGCCTCGGCAAGGGTTCCGCGCCGCACTGCCTCGGGCTGCTCATGCAAGAGGAAGAACAGCAACACCTGGTCGTAGCTTGCATCCGGGCAAGCCAGCGATGAGGAATCGCCCTGTAGCAGCACCACACGTTCATCGACGGGCATCTTGCTGCCGAGGTTCTTCAGCTGGATCGGCAGGATGTCGACCACGTCCAGGCGCGCATCGGGGGCGAGGCGCTCGCGCAAGCGCGGCGTCAGATTGCCGTAGGCACAGGCCACCTGCAAGGTCTTGCCGCTGATCATGGCACCCGCGTCGGCCAGGTCGGCAAGCGCCGCATCCCGCAGGCGCCCGTAGTTGCCGAACAGAATCAGGTTGACCAGCCAGTCACGCTCGAACACATTGACCGCATTGGGGTGGACATAGGCCCACCAATAGACCTGTTCGAGGTAGCGAGGGATCGGCACGCTGTCCGCGCTCGGCGCGAAAGTGGTGTCGGCGATGGCAGCCGGTGGGGGGGGTGGTGTCATGGGTTTTCCTGTCAGGGCCAGCTGCGGACGTAGGTGATGCCGACAAAACTTACGTTTTGCACCGGCTTGCTGCTGACGGTGGTGCCATCGGAATAGACATAGGGCGTGCCGTTGAAGGCCCAGGCCCAATCGTTCCAGCTCGAGCGCTGATGAATCAGGTTGATCTGCAGGATCGAGGTCTTGTCCAACTTGTACTTGCCGAACAGTTTGAGCTGGGCTTGGCGGAACGCGATGTCGGGCAGGCCGCCGGTTGCCGCCAGCAGTGCCGCGTCGGCCAGCGCTGCTGTCGCCTCCAAGGTCTGCACATGCGTGCTCAAGTCTTCGATCAACGACAGCGTCCCGCCGAGCTCCAGATTGCTCATCGGCTTGCCGGTGACACCCAGGCCGAAGGTGCTGCTGGTATTGTCGAACGCCAGCACAGTGCCGGCAGGGCGGGCCTGATCGAGCTGCTGCCTGGATTGCGAAACAAAGCCGTTCAGGTTCCATTTGCTGGACAGGGTGTAATTCCAGTCCAGGCTGATCGAGCTCATCGCCGTGCTGCGAAGTCCGTAGCTGCTCGGCGCTGTGAACTTGTCCTTGCCGCCCTCTGCCACCATTTGCAGCGACAGCTCGTCGCTTGGCTGCCACTCGGTGCGCAGCTTGATCTTGTCGCGCCGGCGGTCGGCCAAGGTGGGCATGAAGATGGCCGTCGAGAAGCCGCTGCTCGCCGCGCTCGGGTCAGGCACCGCAGTCACGCCCAGGCCGGAGTTGTTGCGCAGCCAGACCGAGCCATTGCGCTGGCTGCTCTCGAGCGAGACCGCGCCGCTGAAAGTTTCGGACATGCGCCGGCGCAGCTCGGCCCGCACGCTGGTCTCGTCGGTCTTCTGGCGCAAGGCGCTGATGCCGGCCACGGCGCTGGTGGCCGTGAACACGCCGCGGTCGATGGACTCTGCGTCCACACCCAGCGTGCCGCGATAGTCACTGGTGAACTGGTAATTGGCCTGCAGCTTGCCGCGCGTCTTGATACGCGGCAGTTGCCGGTTCGTATAGCTTGCCGTGCCTTCGACGTTGTACAGCGCGATCGGCGTCTGATCATCGCGGTCTTCGTAGTGGGCGCTCGCCTGCAGGGTCAGCTTGGGCAGAGGGCGCGAAGTGACCCCGACCTGCGCCAGCGAGGTGACCAGCTTGCCGCCCAGATTGGCGACACCGCCAGGCGCCGAAGTGAAGCCCGAGGCGGCGAAATCCTGCTGCTGCTGCGCCAAGGAATAACCGAGCTTGAAGTTCAGTCGGGTGCTGCGCGTGAACGCATAACTGCCACTCAGGTCGAGCTGCTGCGCCTCGTTGTCCGGCGCCAAGGCGACCGGTTGACTCAGGATCGACTGCAGACCGCTGGACAGCGGCAACAGCGCGCCCACCGGGTTGTACAGGCTGGCGCCGATGCTCGGGGTCAGGCTGGCATTGAGATTGCGGTAGAACGAACCGTAATAGCCGGCGCTCAGTCGCAGCTTGTCGCCGCCATAGGTCAGGCGGGACTCGATCTGGCTGTGATTGGCATTGATCGGCTCGGGCAACATCAGCGTGGCCCAGCCGGTCTCGGTGCTGGTGGTACCGCCGCAAGTGAGAGCCACCATCGAGGGGCAGTTCATGCCGATGCCAAACAGGCGCGCGCCTTGTTTGTTTTCGGTCTTCAGGCTGACATCGAGCTGCAAGCGCGGGGAAATGACCTTGGCAAACTCGATGCCCAGTCCGGTGCGCTTGACTTTCAGATCGAGCTCGGAGCCGCTGCCCGCGCCGTTCAACAAGGGCGAGACTTGCGGTGTCGTCGATCCCGCACCCAGCAGTCCGGAGTTGACGATTTCGGGCCCGCGGTGGACCAGCTCGCCATAACTGGCCGAGAACTTCCAGTCGCCTGGCTTCTTCCACCAAAAACCCAGTTCGCGCGTGTCACCGAGCAGGTCGGTTGCGTAGAACTGCGTTGACGCGCCGGTGTCGGCGTTGCTGCGGAAGTAGTCGACACCGAGCAGGGCGACGCCAGTGCGACCCTGACGCAGGCCGCTGTACTGGTCGAACAAGGAGCGGTCGGCGCCGCTCCCGTCAAAGCCTCCCACACCCAGGCTGAGCGAGTAGATGGCCGCGTCGGCCTGTGCTTGCAATGGCGTGAAAGCTGCGCACAAGGCCAGCACCAGGGCCGTAGGGCACGCGTTTGGTTTCCGAAAAAGCAGGGTCATCTGGTCTCTCCGGTACTCAGCGGAACAGGAACTGCGGCGTCGGGTTGGTGGTCGACGGATTATTGGAGCCATGGATCTGGGTGTGGCAGTTCAGGCAACTGCGGCCCTGCCACAGATTGACCACATTCTTGCCGCTGGTGCTGCCCGTCACAGAGGGCTCGAACTGGCCTGGCGCCGCGGGTGCAAATACGCCTGCCTGTCCACCCACCGCGCCGACATTGCCCGCCACGTGCGGCGTGTGACACTGCTGGCACAGGATCGGTGGGCGCGCCTTCAGCATCGATGCCACCGTGCTGCCGTGCGGGTTGTGGCAATTCGAGCAGTCGTCGGTGACCGGCTCATGGTCATGCACGAACGGGCCTCGCTTTTCAGCGTGGCAGGTGTAGCAGGTGTCGTTGATGCTGTCGCGCTTGGCCAGTTTCGGTCCCGCCGATCCATGCACATTGTGGCAATCCGAGCACACCATCTTGCCTTCGGGCAGCGGGTGGTGTGAGGGCCGGCTGAGTTGCGCCCTTTGCTCCTTGTGACAGGTCTCGCAGAACTGGACCTGGGTGGCCTTGGCGCGCACCTTGTCGTTGTTCGTGTGAATCTTGTGGCAAGAGTTGCACGAGACATCGCCGGTTTCGTGCTGACTGCCTGCCCACAGCGCGCGTTTGGCGTCCTTTTCATGACAGCCCAGGCACACCTCGCTCTGCTCTATGCGGGTCAGGTTGGCACCCTTGCCGAACAAGCGGTCGGGGCTGGGTCGCTGCTTGGCGCCGGCGGGTTTGTTCACGTGCGTGGGGCTGGGGCCGTGGCAGGTGACGCAAGTGGGCGTGCGCGCGTCGGCCACGGCCGCGTGCGCAGTGCGGCTCCAGTCGGGCCGCTCCTCTTCATCGTGGCACTTCACACAGGCAGCGGACGCCGTTGCGTCGACATTGGCCGATGCGACTCCGATCAGGCCAAACAGACTCAGGCCCGCGATCAGCAGAGCAAGTTTCATTCTTCGCATTCGATTCCCCAGCGCCAAATAGCCAAGAAAAGGAGGACCTCGTCGGGCGGCCCTCGCTTCGTGTCGCCCTGCCGGCGATTACTTCTGACCGTGGACGAGGTCCACGCTCTTGAAACTGCCACTCGCATGACAGTCGTCACAAACTTCCTGGGTCAGCAGAGACTGTGCCTGCGTACGCGTCGAGAACGACGCATTGCCGAAGCTCGCGACGTGACTCGTTGCCTTGGTCGAGTCGTGGCAAGCCGTGCAAGTGGCGGCCCTGGGCGAGATGACCTGCCAGCCCATCGGATCGGTGACGCCGCTTGGCTTGGCAACCACCGCGCCGAGCGGACTCTTGTCATTCTTGTACGAGTCGTTCACATGGCAGGCATTGCAGTCGATGCCAGTCCCCACCGCGGTCGGCCCCGGCCAAGCGACCTCGGCAGAGAAGTTGTCGGCAGCCACGGCTGGCGTGCCGGTGTAGCCGGCGCTCGTGCGAGCCGTGTTGATCATGTCGGCGATGGTCTGGAACGTCGCTCCGGGGGCCACCAGCGTGCCGGCCGGAATCACCGTGGTGGAGACACCCTTGATGGTGACTTTCTGGTCGGCCAGGAAGCGCCCGCCCGAAGCCCCCAATACGCCGTCCTTGCCGAACTCGCCAACCACCGGGTTGCCGTGCGTGAAGGCATAGCTGCGGGCTGCGCCGCCGTGGATGCCGTGGATCATGCGCTTGAACTGGTAGGACTCGTTGAGTGCCATGCCGTTGCTCATGACGGTGCTCGACATCCGGTTCGCATCGTGACAGACCACGCACTGCTCGACGATATTGCGGTCGCCACTGTGGAAGGCAACCGACAGCGTGTTCGATCCGGCCGCCGTGCCCAGCGCGCCGTGGCAGGCATTGCACTTCTCGGTGGCGACGATGGTGCGACGCGGTGTCAGCGTGCCGCTCAGTGCGAGTTCCTGGAAGGCGTTCTGCACTGGCACGTTGACGGTCGCGGCGGGCGAATCCAGCGCACGCGGGACCGCGGCCGACTTGGCCGCCAACTTCGCTTCCATCGCGTAGCCGTAGCTGATGACGCGCGCCGTCCCGCCAGCCACCGACGTCGCGGTGTCTGCTGGCACGGCGATCTGCGCCGTGTAGTGGTTGCTGCCGTCGTTGGTGCCGGCAACTGCATCAACCCTGGCTGAGCTGCCGCCGTTGTTGTACGAGGAGAACTCGGTCACCGTGGTCGGCTGTCCCACCATGCTCTGGTAGGCCAGGTAGAAGCGCAGACCGGCGAACCGGGTGTCGCCTTCGAGCTTGTAGGCCTTGTCGCCATTCGTCGGATCGGACAGGAAGTACTTGACGGTGACCTTGCGAGTAGCCGCGTCGTACGACGTGCTCTCGATGTTCATCTTGTACTTGGCGCTGTTCGTCTGAGCCTGGTTGAAGTGCACAACCTCGGGCGAGATGTTGGTGCCGGGCCGGTGACATGCGGCACATACCGCGTTCGGGATGTCGGTTGCCACAGCGTCGCTGCGCAGCAAGTAGGCAATGGCAATCGTCGTGTGGTAGGTATTCCAGGCCGAGCCGGCCTTGCTGGCGTGGCAGGTCAGGCAGGCTGGCTTGCTGACCTTGGTCTTCCAGTTGTCGCCTTGCGGGGTGCTTGTATTGGCGCCCGAGTGGCACTTGGTGCAGTTGCGCAGATCTTGCGGGAAGCCCACTTCGGCATAGTCGTGCTTGCTGTCGCGATAGCCCCAGATCGTGTAGTCCTCGCCGCCCTTGCCTGCGTCCAGCGCCTGTTTGAGCAACTTGCCGGCGTGGATCTTGTGCACCATCGTCGCGAGGTTGAGCACATTGCCGCTGTTGGCGTCGGTGGTGCCGGGGTTGTGGCACATCACGCACAACTGCGTGTCGACGCGTCCGCCGCCGTGCATGGCGAGCTTGTCGTGGCAGCTATTGCATGACGACACATCGGTCATCTTGCGCGTCTTGGCCGGGTCGGTGACCGCCACCGAATTGCCGTTGGCGTCGATCGTGAAGTCGAAATAGGGGTTGACCTTGACGACCGCGCCGGCGGCGTTGGTGTAGCTGAGCTGGATTGCGACGCGGTGCGTGCGCGCGGGCTCGAACACCACGCCATTCGTCTGCGCCACATCCTTGATGTCGGTCTTGAACGTGTAGGTGTAGTAGCCGTCGGGGTTGTAGACAAGTTGCGCCGCCTTCAGCGCCGCATCGGTCTGCTTGGCGTCGGCGGTAGCCTGCTGGGCTGTCTTCAGCGCGGGCGCGCCGTTCGGCCCGACGCCGGCGGTCGCGGTTTCGGTGCGGTAGATGTAATTCACCCACTGGTCGGGCTCGCCGTCGACTCCGGGCACCAGCTTGGCAATCAGGAAACTCACGTCGTTGAGGGTCAGGCCTTGCTTGACCGCGCCGTCGGAGAACACCGTGAAGTTCACCTTCGGGGGGCTGTTCACGGTGACGGCAGACACACCGGCGCTTTGCAGCACAGCGAACGAGGCAGATGAATTCGTCGCGCTGTCATTGGCCGCAAGCGCAGCTGCCGTGTTGACGGCAGCCGCCAACGCCGTCGCTGCAGGGGGTGTGCCCGCAGAAGGGGGTGCACCAGAACTGCTGCCGCCGCCACAACCTGCGACAAATATGGCCACCAGCGCCGCTATGCCACATCGAACGACCGAAAAGTTCATGCCTACCCCTTCAATGTCAAACGCCAGCAAGACATCCGCGCTGAACCAGGTGGTGACCGCACCCCCTTGGTGCTGGTCACGGCCTGGCAGTGCATCTTGGACGAATTTCCCGTCTCAGTCGAGACGGGGTATCCCGCAACCACGCGCGCGGCCGTGGTTGCACGCGTTCAAACTACTTGGCGAGCAAGTCGATTTCCTGCGGTCCCGGGCCGTCCGGCTCGTTGTGGGCGATGCCGAAGTGGCATTCGATGCAAGCCATGTCTTCCTTCTTGGCCTTGGTATGGCGTGCCTGTGCTTTTTCTGTCTGCAGGTCTTTGCTCATGTGGTCAAACGAGTGGCAGTTCTTGCACTCGCGTGAATCGACGGCCTTCATGGACCGCCAGACTGACACGGCCATTTTGTAGCGTTCGGCCAGGAATTTTTCGCGGGTGTCGATCTTGCCGGTGATGGCGCCGTACAACTCAAGGGAGGCTCTCATCTTGCGTTTGAGCTTCGGGATGAGTTCCTTGGGTACGTGACAATCCGGGCAGGTGGCGCGCACACCGGTTCGATTCGAGTCGTGGATCGTGCCTTGGTACTCTTTGAAGACGTTGTCCTTCATCTCGTGGCACCCGATACAGAACGCCTCGGTGTTGGTCACCGTCAGTGCCGTACCAAATCCGCCCAAAGCCGCAGCGCCGACGACAAAACCGATCAGCACCGCAACAATCGCGAGCTTGAGAGGGGCATAGTTGCCGAGCTTTGCACGTAGCGGATCCAACATCTTGAATCTCATGGTGTGTTCATTTTCAAGGTTGGTTGAAGACGGGTGCTACTGAGCGAGGATCCACTGAACGACGTTCTTGATCTCGGCTTCGTCCTTGGTCTTGAGCGTGCTGTGCTCTTCTTCAGTACCGTCCTCAAGCTTGACCTTTGGCTTGGTGGTGAGGTGGGTGAAGAGCTTTTGCTCCGCATCGGCCTTTCCTTTCAGATCCGCAGCAGTCTTCTTGAACGCCGGGCCTTCCTTCTTGGCCGTGATCGAATGGCACTTCATGCAGCCGCTCTTCTTGGTGAGTGCGATGGCAGCGTCGGCATCGAAGGCAGATGCGGGAGTGCTGGCGCCGAACAGGGCGACGATTGATACCAACACAGCGGGGAGTAGTGCTTTGTTTCTCATGGAGACCTCTGAATAGTGAATGGGGTTGGACGTACTGAATTGCGTCGAGCCGATCTTAAGTTCCTTGTCCGCGAAGGGGAATCACTTCTGGCGGGAGTTGACGGTTCCCTGACACATATCAATGCGCCACCGGCCCGTGCGCGGCATTCGTTGCAACATGACAACTGCTATCAGAAATGTCGTCGTTGCAACAATACAGAGAAAACCATGATTGAGTAGCCGCAATTTTCAAGAAGTTGCACCGGACTAGAACTGGGCTGTGGATGCAGATGGTGTTGCCAGTTGCCATTGTTGGCGACAAGCCGCCGGACAGCAAGCTCGTGGATCGACCCCGACACAGGCGCATGACTTCACACCGTGGGGCGCTTTGATGGAGATGGGTTATGAAGCGCGCAGTCTTGAACGTTCTCGTGGCGTTGACGGTAGGCCTTGTCGCGGTCCCGGTAGTGCGAGCCGTGCCGGCGACACCTTCGTCCGACGAGGCATCCATCGCGCGGGGCGGGCGGCTCTACGAGAACTGGACGCATGAGTCGAAGGAGCGCGAGCAGGTCATTCCAAACCCCGCATTCACGACCAAGGACGTTCGTGTGGACCCGGCCGACACCTGGCGCTGCGTGGAATGCCATGGTTGGGACTACAAAGGCAATCACGGCTTCATCGGCATCCGCGCCCGCCTGGGCGGCAACCCCGCCGAAATTGTCGCGCTGCTGAAGGCCGCGCCGCACCGTTTCGAGGAACTCATGCACGAGAGTGACCTGATGGATCTGGCCAACTTCGTCGTGCGCGGCCAGGTCGACATGACGCCGATGATCGAGTCGGCGCGCGGTTTGAAGGTCAGCGCATCGGCTTGGGAAAACATGTTCGCCACGACCTGTGCCAATTGCCACGGGCTCGACGGCGGGCGCCAACGCGGCGTGCCTCAGTTGGGTGATACGGCCAGGCAGCAGCCGAGCAAAGTGCTGCACGTCATCATGAATGGCCACGCAGGCGGCAATATGCCCGCACTCAGGGCCTTCGGCCCGGGCATGGCGGTAGGCATGCTGGCCTATGTACAGACGCTGCCGTCGCAGAACATGGCAGCGTCGGTCGCGAATGGCGGGCGCCTGTACGACGACTGGCAGGGCGCCACCGGCAACAAGCAGGCTTTGCCGCATCCGGCCTACCCGCCCAAGTCCTACTATGCGATCGCGCCGTCGGTCACCTGGCGCTGCAAGGAATGTCACGGCGCAGACTACAAGGGCAACCAGGGCCAATATGCCAAGGGCCTGCACTTCACCGGCATCAAGGGCATACGCGCGATGGCAGGCGCCGATCCGGTGCAGATCATGGGGATACTGCGCAACAAGACACATATGTTCGGCGCCGTGATGAAGTACCGCGATCTGCAGGATCTGGCCAACTTCGTCAGCCGTGGACAGGTGGACATGGACCTTGCCATCGACCCGCAGACCCGCCTTGGACGGGGCGACGCGAAGCGCGGCGAAGCGTTCTACCAGACCATCTGTGTCGGATGCCATGGTCGCGAAGGCCGCTTCATTGCGAAGCGTTTCCTGGGCAACCGGGCCCGACTGGACCCGTGGGAGTCTCTGCACTCGATGCTCAACGGCCATCCCGACGACAACATGCCGGGACTGCGTGAGTTCGACCAGAAGGTCGTGACCGACGTCCTGACCTACCTGCAGAACCTGAAGGACAAGCGCTAGCGCCTGCTTCAGTGCCCGAATGACAACAAGCATGACCGCTGCGCTGAGGGCGGGTTCATATCTCAGCCAAATTTTCCGGAGTAGTCATGAAGATCAAGTCTCTACCTCTCCTGGTTCTGCCTCTGCTCGTTGCCATGGTGGGGCTGGCGCCCGTGCATGCAGCGATCAACGCCGAGGGTGCTCAAGAACTGACAAAGAGCAACAAGTGCACGAAGTGCCATGCCCCTGAAAAGGACCGCACGGGGCCGTCATGGAAGAAGATCGCCGCCAAGTACAAGGGCAAAGCCAACGGCGAAGAAATGGTGATCAAGAACATGACGACCGGGCCCAAGGTGAAGCTCGATGACGGTTCCGAAGAAGAGCACAAGATCATCAAGGAGAAGGATCCTGCCCAGTTGAAGAATCTGGCGCAGTGGATTCTCTCGCACTGACAGCTTGCAGGGTGCCGACCTCGGTCGGCCTTGCCGCGGCAAGCGCCGCGCGTCGCTAGCTGATCAGCCGGGCTGGCCGAGCCGCCTTGCGCGTGCCTGGACCCCGGCGCCCGGTTCGTGGGGCACGACCGGGCAGACCAGGCGTGGGGCAGATTTTGTGTCGCTGGGCTACTTCGGAGAACATCAATATGCGTACCAGCAAGCTTGCTGAGTGCCTTGTGGCGGTCGCGCTTTGTCTTTCGGCGACCTTCTTCAGCGGCGCAGTGGCAGCCGCTACTGACAGCAAGAAAGCGGCGCCCGGTCTGGGCAATGCGACCTGCCTGTCCTGCCATGACGGCACGAAGGGAAAGCTGGAAATTGCCAGCGCCGACGGCACGAAACGGGTGCTTCGCAAGGTCGATCCCGGGCAGTTTGCCAAGAGCGCGCATGCGTTGATGGAGTGCATTGCCTGCCACCTCGAGATCAATGACAACCAAGCGCCGCACCGCAATCCAACCGGCGAATCAAAACCCGATTGCGCGCCATGCCATCTGGAGCTTGAGAAGGCCTTGTCGAGCTACAAGACCGCCGGAGAGCGGCGCGCACTGCGTGGCGTGGTCGAGAACATCAACGCCTACCGGGCCTCGTCGCACGCCCATCCCAATAGCGACGACCCGAGCAAGCCCAATGCCTCGTGCAACGATTGCCACGATGTTCACAGCTTCGATATTCCGCGCCGCGACTCAACCGCGCGCGCCGAATGGCGGCTCGGTGTCTCCGACCTGTGCGGCACCTGTCACGTTGCGCACCTCGAAGAGTGGTCCGCGTCGGTACATGGCAGGGCAATCAAGATCAAACACAATGCCCAATCTGCCAACTGCGCTGACTGCCACACCGCGCACAAGGTCGGCAAACCCCGCTCGAACGAGGTCAAACTGGCGATCACCGCCAAATGCGGGAACTGCCACGAGGGGGCCTACAAGTCGTATCGGGCCACCTATCACGGCCAGATCGCCACGCTCGGATTTACCTACACGGCCAAGTGTTTTGATTGCCACAGCAGCCACGACATCGAGCCGTCGAAAGATCCCCAGTCGAGGATGAACATCGACAACCGGCTCGAGGCCTGCCAGAAGTGCCACAGCGGCAAGCAGGACATCCCCAAGGCGAGCGCGGGCTTCGTCAGCTTCAGTCCGCATGGCACGACCAATGATTTCGCGACCTATCCGCAGATCTGGGTCGCCAACAAGATCATGGTCAATCTGCTGGTCGGCACCTTCGGCTTCTTCTGGCTGCACACGCTGTTGTGGTTCTATCGAGAATATCGGGAGCGCCAGCAGCGCAAGTCGCAAAAGCACATCAGGCTCGATGGCCTGCCCGAAGTTCCCGCCAGGCTGCAGGGCAAGCATTTCCAGCGTTTCAGCCGCACCTGGCGCATCGCCCATCTGATCTTTGCGCTGAGCCTGATGATGCTGACCTTGACCGGCATTTCGCTGTTCTATCCGGAGGCGCCTTGGGCGAAATCTCTGATCACGGCGCTCGGCGGGCCGCAGACGGCGGGCATCATTCACCGCGTCAATGCGGTCATCTTCGCCAGCGTGTTCTTCTGGCACCTGGCCTATATGGGGACGCATATCGTTCGCCACTGGAAGGACTTCAAGATCTTCGGCCCGAACTCGATGATTCCGGGGCCACAGGACCTGAAGGACATCATCGCCATGTTCAAGTGGTTCTTCGGCAGGGCCCCGAGGCCGGTGTTCGACCGCTGGACCTACTGGGAGAAGTTCGACTACTGGGCGCCGTTCTGGGGGGTCACCATCATCGGTGTGAGCGGCCTGATGTTGTGGGTGCCGCACATCACCGCGCGCTATCTGCCTGGCTGGGTCTTCAATGTGGCGACGATCTTCCACAGCGAGGAGGCATTCCTGGCGGTGGTGTTCCTGTTCACCGTGCATTTCTTCAACAACCACTTCCGTCCGGACAAGTTCCCGCTGGACATCGTGATGTTCACCGGTACCTTCACGCTCGAAGAATTCAAGCACGAACATCCGCTCCAGTACCAGCGCCTGCTCGAGTCGGGCGAGTTGGAGCAGCACCTGGTCGATCCACCCTCGGCCACGCTGGTGGGGGCATCGAAGCTGCTGGGCTTCACCCTGATCTTGGTTGGCCTGACCTTGCTGACGCTGGTGGGCATCGGGTTCTTCACGGCAACCGGTTGAGGCCGCAAGGCGCGGCGGCAAACCTCAGTAAGTGCGGCCGCCGCCAAACTGCGCGTGCGTGCGCCGCGTCAAGGTGGTGGCTTTGGCCATGGCGGCGAACGAGGCGCCGGCATGGGCATGCGTGATGGCCATCCCCAGCGCGTCGGCCGCGTCGGTGCCGGGCAGGCCCGGCAGCGCGAGCAGGCGTTGCACCATCAGTTGCACTTGCGACTTATGCGCCTTGCCGTGCCCGACCACCGACTTCTTCATTTGCAGCGCCGTGTATTCGGCCACGTCCAGATCGCATGAGACCAGGCCGGTGAGCGCCGCACCGCGCGCCTGGCCCAGCAGCAAAGTCGATTGCGGATTCACGTTCACGAACACGATTTCCACGGCCGCTGATTGCGGCTGGTAGCGCGCCACAACTTCGCGCACGCCGTCGAAAATGATCTTCAAGCGCTGCGGCAGTTGACCGCTCGCGACCGCGTTGGTGCGTATCGTGCCGCTGGCCACATAGCTCAACCGCGGCCCGTCCGCGTCGATCACGCCAAAGCCTGTTGTCTGCAAGCCCGGATCAATACCGAGAATGCGCAGCACGATGCGGGCCTCCAAAGTGGTCAGCGAGGCAAGGGCTTTGATTCATGCTTGCATGGTAGCGGGCTTTGACGGCGCGCCCGCGTCGCCCATCTCAGTTACTCCACCGCGCTTGGCGCGACCCCCGTATGAACCGAAAGCAGCCAAGCGGACGCCGTGGAGCCGGCTCCGCCGGGCCACTGGCGGCGCCCCCTGGGGGGAGCGCCGCAGGCGCTTCGGGGGGGATTCATGTCACGCGAGTTGCACGTTCTTGCCGGTCAGCTGCCTGGCCAGTCCGGTGGCGAGGCGATTCGCTTGCCCATACACCGAGACCTGCGGATTGGCGCCAATGCTGGTGGGGAACAGCGAGCCGTCGATCACCGACAGATTGCCGATCTGCCAATGCCGGCCATCGGGCCGCACCACGCCGCGCGAGGCGTCGGCGGCCATCGCGCAGCCGCCCATCACATGCGCGCTCACGACGCGTGTCAGCAGGGGTTCGAGCGGCAGGGCGAGAATGCCGTCCCGGGCTTCGCGCCAGCTCCTGAATGCGGGCGCGCGTTCGTGCAAGGGCGTCACGCTTTTCGCGCCGGCGGCGAATTGCAACTCGGCCATGCTCAGAAAGGCGCGCCGGGCGCCGTCCATCACAAAGTCGTTCAGCGCGTAGTCGAGCACCGCGCTGCCGTCGCGCTTGAGCCCGACCGAGCCGCCCACCGACTGTTCGTTGAAGCCGTCGCGCAGCAAGGCGAGCAAGACTTGCGAGTGCGGAAATTGCTTGAGCGCCGCGGCCTGTTCGCGGCCATGGCCGACCAGCGTCGAGGCCATGATGACGGGGTGCAGCGGCGCCGACTCCAGCTTGTAGCCCATCGGTCCGTCCAGCGGCGCCAGATGCAGATAGTGGTCGGAGTAAATGCTTTGCGGCGCGCCGTTCCAGCCCTCGATGCGCTGCTCGAACAGCGCTGAGGAGATCAGCGTCGGGTGCAGGAAAGTGCGCTTGCCCAGCAGGCCATGCGGGTCAGGAGCCGTCGAGCGCATCAGCAAGGCGGGAGAGTTGATGGCGCCACCCGCCACCACATAGTGCTTGGCCTTGATGCGAAGCGGTGCGCCGGCCGGCGAGCCGTTGAGGCTGACGGGCTGACAGACCAAGGCCTTGCACTCGGCGCCGCTGAACTCGAACGCTTCAGCGCGCGTCTGCACCAGCAGCGTCGCACCCAGGTCGAGTGCGGCAGGGAGCGTGGTCACCAGCATCGATTGCTTGGCATTCGTCGGGCAACCCATGCCGCACGATCCGAGGTTCCAGCAGCCCTTGACATTGCGCTGCAGGGTGGGCGCCTCGAGCACCGAGCTTGACAGCGCCATGGCGCAAAGCCAGATTGTTGGCGTTGGGTTCCACCAGCCATGGGCTGATGCCGAGGCGGCGCTCGACCTGTTCGAACCAGGGTGCCATCGCGGCCTCGTTCAATTCGACGAGCCCGAAGCGATCGGCCCAGAACTTCAAGGTATCGGCCGGCGTGCGAAACGAGCTGGCCCAGTTGACCGTGGTCGAGCCGCCCACGCAGCGTCCCTGCAATACGGTCATCGCCTTGTCGGCGGTCTTGCGCGCCGCGCTTTCCTGGTAGAGCGCCGGATAGGCCTCGCTCTCGAGCTGGTGAAAGTCCGCGCTGGACCTGAGCGGGCCCTCTTCGATGATGATCAGCTTCAAGCCGGCCTTGGCGAGCAACTCGGCCGTGATGCCCGCGCCGGCGCCGCTGCCGATGATGGCGACATCGCATTCCAGCGAGGGCGGCAGACGGCCATGCTCGCCGCCCAGCACCTTCCAGCCGCGCGCCAGGCCCTCCTTGATGGGGTCGGGAATCGCGCTCATCCAAGGTCCTTGGGTCCGGGATAGCCGATCTGCACCCAATGCCGGGGCTCGGCGAAGTACACCGCGTAGTTCAGATCGCGCAGCGCGTGATAGGTCTGTTGACGCAGGGCAAGCGTCGAGAAACGCATCGCCTGCAAAGATTGGTTCAACTCGGCCAGGCTGGCGCTATCCCATTCGGTTTGCAACATGGCCAGGCCCCAGCGTCCGGGCGCGCTGCTCAGCAAGGCGAACAATTGCGACAGTTCGTCGCGCACGGCGGGCGGAAACTTGGCAATCGCCTCATCGACCTGATCGAGCTGCAGGCGCAGCGCGGCGTCCAGGTCGGCGCGTTGGCGGGCAGGCTGCCATCGAGCACGGCCAGTGCGACGGCCCACATCACCCGGCGCGCACCCGGGCTCATCTTGCCGTCCACCCAACCGGGTTGCAGCAGCGCCGCCCCGCCGCCGGCAAGCCCCAGCAGCACCGCGGCACCCAGACCGAGCTTGAGCAGGCGACGGCGCTTCACAGGATCTTCTTCAGCAGGCCCAGCAAGTATTCAAAGGTCTTGCCATACGGCGGGTAGAAGAGCTTGGTGCCGGCCCAGCGGGACTGATGGAAGACGGGCTTTTCCTTGCTGAAGCTGCGAAATCCCCATTCGCCGTGATAGGCACCCATGCCGCTGGCGCCGACGCCGCCAAACGGCTGGTCTTCCTGGCCCAGATGCCAGATGCAATCATTGACCGTGACGCCGCCAGCCTGCGTTTGCTCGAGCACGCGCCGACGCGCCGCAGCGTCGCTGCCGAACCAGTACAGCGCCAGCGGCTTGTCATGGCGGTTGATGTAGTCCAGCGCCTCGTCGACGTGCTCATAGGCCATGATGGGCAGGAGCGGGCCGAAGATCTCCTCGCGCATCACCGCCATCTCGTCGTTCACGTCGAGCAGCAGATGCGGAGCGAGCTTGCGCGAGCTCATGACTTCGTCATGCGTTGCGATGACGTGTGCGCCGCGTGCGCGTGCGTCATCAAGCAGCGATTGCAGGCGCGCATGGTGGCGTGGTGTGGCGATGCTGGTGTAGTCGGGGTTGGCTTGCAGATGCGGATACATGCGGCGCATCGCGGTCTGCAAGGCCCGAACCAGCGGCTCGACCAATTCCTTGGGCGCCAGCACATAGTCGGGGGCGACGCAGGTCTGCCCGGCATTGAGCAGCTTGCCGAACGCCAGCCGCTCGGCGGTCAATTGCAGATTGCAGCTGCGGTCGAGCAACGCGGGAGACTTGCCGCCGAGCTCCAGCGTCACCGGGGTCAGGTGTTGCGCGGCGGCCTGTGCGACAAGCCGCCCGACCGCAGTGGAGCCGGTGAAGAACAAGTGGTCGAAGTGCAGTTGCGCGAAGGCCCGGCCGACCTCGGTGTCGCCTGTGACGACCTGCAACTCGTCGGGCGCGAAGAACTCGTCACCATGCGTGCCATCAGCGCGGCGGTCTGCGGCGTCAGCTCGGAAGGCTTGATCAGCACGCGGTTGCCTGCGGCGAGCGCGGCGACGGCTGGAATCAGCGCCATGCTGTAGGGGTAGTTCCAGGGCGATATCACGCCCACCACGCCCAGCGGCTGGCGCAGCAACTCGTTGCGCGCCGGCCAGAAATGCAGTGCCGTGGGCATGCGGCGCGGCTTCATCCAGCGGCGCAGATGGCGCAGCGTATGCCGGGCCGCCGACTCGACCGTGAAGATGTCAGCCAACTGGCTTTCTTGCGCGGCGCGATGGCCGAAGTCGTGCGAGATCGCGCTGGTGATGTCGTCTGCGTACTTGGCCGTCATGGTCAGCACGCGCTGCACGCGGTCGCGGCGCACGGCAAGACTGGGCATGCGCTCGGCATGGAAGGCCGCGCGCTGCATCTCGAGCAACACGTGCAATCGTTCCTGGATCGACACTTGCATCGCATCTCCGTTTAGGTTGGTCCCGAGGCTAACCCGTTCAGCGCGCCGCGCCAAGCGTGGCGTCCCTTAGAGGGGCATCACGCGCGTCGCGGGCACTGCGTTCGGTGCTGCCCTCAGCCTGAGCGCTTGCAGGCGCTCAGTCCTTCGAAGCGCGTCGCGCAGTGCGCAGGCCTGCGCGCGGTCGCTTCTCAGTGCCGGAAATGCCGCATGCCGGTGAACACCATCGGAATGCCGCGCTCGTCGGCCGCGGCAATCACCTCGTCGTCGCGCATGCTGCCGCCGGGCTGGATCACGCTGGTGGCGCCCACATCGATCACCACATCGAGCCCATCACGGAACGGGAAGAAGGCGTCGCTGGCAACCGCCGACCCCGCGAGCGTGAGCCCGGCGTTGCCCGCCTTGATGGCGGCGATGCGGGCCGAGTCGACGCGGCTCATCTGGCCCGCGCCGACGCCCAGCGTCATGCCGCCGCCGCAAAACACAATCGCATTGCTCTTCACGAACTTGGCCACCTTCCACGCGAAACGCAGGTCGTTCATCTGCTGCTCGCTAGGCTGGGCGCGTGTCACCACGCGCACGCCCTCGGGCGCGGTGTCGGGCGCATCAATCGACTGCAGCAGAATGCCGCCGCCGACATGCTTGAAGTCGAGCCCGGCGCCGCTTGCGCCGAGCGGCACGTCGAGTGGCACTTCAAGCAAGCGCAGGTTGGGCTTGCGCGCCAGCATCTCGCGCGCCTTGGGCGTCACCGATGGCGCGATGGCGACCTCGACAAACTGCTTGGCCGCATTGATCGCCTCGACCACGGTCTCGTCGAGCGGGCAGTTCAGCGCGAGGATGCCGCCATAGGCGCTGGTCGGGTCGGTCTTGAGCGCCTTGGTGTAGGCATCGAGTGCGTTGGCGCCGATCGCCACGCCGCAGGGGTTGGCATGCTTGACGATCACGCACGCCGGCACGTCGAAGCTCTTCACGCATTCCCAGGCCGCGTCGGCGTCGCCGATATTGTTGTAGCTCAGCTCCTTGCCCTGTAATTGCCTGGCGGTGACGAGTGAGCCCGGCGCCGGGTGCAATTCGCGATAGAAAGCGGCCTGCTGGTGCGGGTTCTCGCCATAGCGCAGGTCTTGCACCTTGACGTAGTGGTAGTTTTGCTGTGCCGGAAAGACCGCAGTGCTGGCGTCTGCATTGATGCCCGAGAGGTAGTTGCTGATCGCGCCGTCGTATTGCGCGATGCGGTTGAAGGCGGCCACGCTCAAGGCGAAGCGGGTCGCGTCGCTGGTCGTGCCGGCGCTCTTCAACTCGCTCAACACCTGCGCGTACTGGCTGGCGTCGGTCAGCACGGCCACGTCCTTCCAGTTCTTCGCCGCCGACCTGACCATGGCCGGGCCGCCGATGTCGATGTTCTCGATGGCGTCGTCCAGCGTGCAGCCTGCCTTTGCCACGGTGGCCTCGAACGGATACAGATTCACCACCAGCAGGTCGATGGTGCTGATGCCGTGCTCGCGCAGCGCCGCCATATGCGCGGGCACATCGCGGCGCGCCAGCAGGCCGCCGTGGATCTTGGGGTGCAGCGTCTTGACGCGGCCGTCGAGCATCTCGGGGAAGCCCGTGTGCTCGGCCACCTCGGTGACGGGCAGGCCGGCGTCGGCCAGCAGCCTGGCTGTGCCGCCGGTGGAAAGCAGGCGCACGTCAAGCGCATGCAGCGCCTGGGCAAATTCAAGAATGCCGGTCTTGTCCGACACGGAGATGAGGGCGGTGAGTTGCGTCATGGTGGGCTTACAGAGTTTGAATTCGGGTTCAGGGCTGGCCAAGCAGGCCGTGCTCCTGCAGTTTTCTGCGCAGCGTGTTGCGGTTGATGCCCAGCCAATCGGCGGCCTTGCTCTGGTTGTGGGCGGCGTGCTTCATCACCACTTCGAGCAAGGGCTTCTCGACCACGCTCATCAGCATGGCGTGCATCGAATGAGGCTCGGCGCCCCCGAGGTCGGTGAAGTAAGCCTCGAGGTCTTCTCGCACGCACTCTTCGATGTGCTTCTTGCCAACTCTGTTCTTGCGGACGGTCACCACGTTGCGGCTCCTGTGTGAATGTTGACGAAAGGGTTCGGAATGTGCGCGGCAGAGTGGCTCAGGCCAGCAAGGCAGCGGGCTCTTCGGCAAGAGATTCATTGGCCGCTTCGAGGCCATGCTCGTAAAGCGGCAAGCGTTCGAAGCGCTGCGCCAAGGCGGCAAACCATTCGGCCACGGCGCGCTGCTGGCTGGCGCTGGTTTCGAGACCGTTCATGTGGCTGCGAAAGGTTTCACCACCGGGCAGGGCGCGCACCGCCCAGCCGATATGCTTGCGCGCCGTGCGCGTGCCGGCGCGTTCGCCGTACAGACTGTAGTGATCGTCCAGATGTTCGAGCAGCCAGGCGCGCACCTGCATCACCTCGGGCGCGGGCAGGTGTTCGCCGGTGCGCAGAAAGTGAGCGACCTCGCGAAATATCCAGGGCCGGCCCTGCGCGGCGCGGCCGATCATGACGGCGTCGGTGCCAGTGCGCGCCAGCACCGCGCGCGCCTTCTCAGGCGTATCGATGTCGCCATTGGCCACCACCGGAATCTGCAATGCCGCCTTCACCGCGGCAATCGTGTCGTATTCGGCCAGGCCTTTGTAGCCTTGCTCGCGGGTGCGACCGTGCACCGTCACCATGGCCACGCCGGCGTTCTGCGCGGCCAGGGCGATGGCCAGGGCATTGCGCTCCTCGTGGCACCAACCGGTTCGCATTTTCAGCGTCACCGGCACGCCATGCGGGTGGCTTACGGCCACCACGGCGTCGATGATGCGCAATGCCAGCGCCTCGTCTTGCATCAGGGCGGATCCCGCCCACTTGTTGCACACCTTCTTGGCCGGGCAGCCCATATTGATGTCGATGATTTGCGCGCCGCGCTCGATGTTGTGGCTGGCCGCCTCGGCCATCATGGCGGCGTCGGTGCCGGCAATCTGCACCGCAATCGGTCCGGGCTCGCCGTCGTGATTGGCGCGGCGCGAGGTCTTCAGGCTGCTCCACAGCTCCTTGCGCGAAGTCACCATTTCGCTCACCGCGTAGCCCGCACCCAGGCGCCGGCAGAGTTGGCGAAACGGCCGGTCCGTGACGCCTGCCATCGGGGCGACAAACAATGGGTTTGTCAGTTCGTACGGGCCGATGTGCATGGGATGGGGACTGCCTAAAAAGGAGGCAAAGTATAGGGCGCTTTGCTGACGCCGGGCTGAGGATAATGCGCTCCCATGGAAGTCTGGCTTCATTCTTTGCTGGCGGCGCTGGCGCTGCCGAAATTCGGACTCAGCACGCTTTTCGTCGTTTCCTTCATCAGCGCCACTTTGCTGCCGCTGGGGTCGGAGCCGGCGGTGTTCGGACTGGTCAAGCTGAACCCGGCCATGTTCTGGCCTGCGGTGCTGGTGGCCACGGCCGGCAATACGCTGGGCGGTGCATTGACCTGGTGGATGGGCTACGGCGCCGAACGACTCTATGAGACCCGCACGCACCACGCTCCACAAGCGCGCGCCTTGCGCTGGCTCGAGCGTTTCGGCGCCAAGGCCTGCTTGCTCGCCTGGTTGCCCGTCGTGGGCGACCCGCTGTGCGCCGTGGCCGGCTGGCTGCGCCTGCCGTTCTGGCCTTGCCTGGCCTTCATGGCGGTGGGCAAGTTCCTGCGCTATGTCACCATGACGGCCTATCTCTTGTGGGTTTTCCCTGGACAATTTCAGACCTGAGTTGCGCCAGAGCCGGCGAGAATACGGCCTCGCCTTATCGGCGACGCACATTCACTTCACCGCCCCATCGGGCCTTGCCGCCAACATGACAACTCCCGCCTACACCGAACTCAAACAGCGCCACGAGCGCCTGTACAGACTGTCGCATCTGCAATCGATGGCCGACTGGGACCAGGCCGCCAACATGCCACCCAAGGGCAGCGAAGCGCGTGCGCTGGCGATGGCCGAAATGGACGGCGTGCTGCACCAGCTGCGCACCGACAGCGCCTTGCCGCCCCTGCTGGCGAAGGCCGAGCAAGAGCCGCTGGACGACGAGGCGCGCGCCAATCTGCGCGAAATGAGGCGTGCATGGCGCGCCTCGAACGCGCTGCCGCAAGCGCTGGTGCAGGCCAAGTCATTGGCGGTGTCGCGCTGCGAACATGCCTGGCGCAGCCAGCGCCCCGCCAATGACTGGAGCGGCTACGCACAGAACCTGCGCGAAGTGGTGCGGCTCACGCGCGAAGAGGCGCGCCACCTTGCCGACGCGAAGGGCATGTCGCTGTACGACGCGCTGATGGACAACTACGAGCCCGGCATGAGCAGCTTGGAGGTCGATCGCGTGTTCGGCGACTTGCGCCAGTGGTTGCCCGGGTTGATCAGCCGGGTGCAGGAGCGCCAGGCCGGCGAGCGCACGCTGGCGCCCACCGGTCCGTTCCCGAAGGCGGGGCAACGCGCGCTCGGCCTGGAGGTGATGACCCTGCTGGGTTTTGATTTCGAGGCCGGACGCCTGGACGAGAGCACGCACCCGTTTTGTGGCGGTGTGCCCGAAGATGTGCGCCTGACGACGCGCTACCGCGAGGACAGCTTCGTGCAAAGCATGACCGGCACGATGCATGAAACCGGCCATGCGCGCTACGAGCAGAACCTGCCGCGCCACTGGCTCGGTCAGCCGATCGGAACGGCGCGCTCGATGGGCGTGCATGAAAGCCAGAGCCTGAGCTTCGAGATGCAGCTCGGCTGTCACCCCGGGTTTGCCAGGCAGTTGCTGCCGCTGCTGAACAAGCACATCGGCGCCAGCCCCGCCTTCGAGGCGGACAATCTGACGCGCCTGCTGACGCGCGTTGCGCCCGGCTTCATCCGCGTTGATGCCGATGAAGTGACTTATCCCGCGCATGTGATCCTGCGCTACGAGATCGAGCGGCCCTTGGTCGAAGGCTTGATCGAGGTGGACGACATCCCGGCGCTGTGGGACGCCAAGATGATGGAGCTGCTCGGCATCGATACGCGCGGCAATTTCAAGGACGGCTGCATGCAAGACGTGCACTGGGGCGTCGGCCTGATCGGCTACTTCCCCTGCTACACGCTGGGCGCGATGTACGCAGCACAGTGGTTTGCAGCGATGCGCCGCGCGCTGCCGGAGCTGGATCAGCGCATTGCCAGCGGTGAGTTGACGTGCGTGTTCGACTGGCTGAACGCGAACATCTGGAGCCAGGCCAGCCGCTTCGAGACGCCCGAGCTGGTGCAACGCGCCAGCGGTGAAACGCTGAACCCGGCGCACTTCAAGGCGCACCTGCGCGGCCGTTATCTGGGGTAGCCGCCAGGCTTCGCGTCAGCGCGCGGTCTTGCGCGCAGGTCGCTTTGCAGCCACTTTCTTGGCGGGCGCGGCGGCCTTCTTGGCAGGCGCAGCGCGCTTGCCGGCCACCGCCTGCTTGGACGCCACGGGTTTGGCCGCCGCCTTCTTGGCTGCGGGCGGCTTGACCGGTGTGCTGAGCTTGGCGACGGCGGCGCTGAGCGCATCGATGCGCTTGAGCAAGGCGGCCACGTCGCTTGCCTTGGGCACGTCAAGGCGCTTCAGCGATTTGGCCACGCGGTCTTCGAAAATCGATTCGAGCTTGTCCCATTGCTGACCCGCCTTGGCGCCGACTTCACCGGCCATCTCGCTCATCTTGTTGCCGACTTCGCTGATTCTTTCTTCGGCCATGCCGCGCGTCTTGCGTTGCAGACTGGCGCCTTCCTTGATCAGCTTGTCGAACACCTTGCCGCCTTCGCCCTGGGCTTTGGAATAAGCGCCCAGTCCGGCCAGCCAGATCTGCTGGGCCGAGTCCTTGATGGTCTGGGCGACCGAGCTGTCGAACAAGCCGGCGGGAATATCTGACGCTGAAGCTGACGGGCTTTCTGCCTTCGTCTTGACCTTCTTGACCATGATGGGCTCCTTGTTGATGCCTGTGCGTCACTATAGAGTCGCAATCTGAATCGGGCCTGCCCAATCGCTAGTGAGCGTCCTCTACATTGGAGCGGGCTGGTCACGGCGCCGTGCTGCCCGGCGCCAGGGGCCGCCCTACAATGCCTCGCAATCCGCTCATCCATTTGCCACACAAGGCCCACCCCCCATGACGACCGAGCTACCGGCTGGCGCACCCGGCGCAGCGCAAGCCTCCGATCAGCCGCACGATCTGTCGCATATCGGCGCGCGCGACAAGGCCGAAATCCTGGCCCAGGCGCTGCCCTATATCCGGCGCTTTCATGGCAAGACCATCGTCATCAAATACGGCGGCAATGCGATGACCGACCCGGGCCTGCAGCAGGACTTTGCCGAGGACGTGGTGCTGCTCAAGCTGGTGGGATTGAACCCGGTGGTGGTGCACGGCGGCGGGCCGCAGATCGAGGACGCGCTGGCCAAGCTCGGCAAGAAGGGCAGTTTCATACAGGGCATGCGGGTGACCGACCAGGAGACCATGGAGGTGGTCGAGTGGGTGCTGGCCGGCCAGGTGCAGCAAGACATTGTGGGCCTGATCAATTTTGCCGGCGGCAAGGCCGTCGGGCTGACCGGACGCGACGGCGGCTTGATACGCGCGCGCAAGCTCAGGATGGTGGACAAGGACGACCCCAGCAAGGAACACGATGTGGGCCAGGTGGGCGACATCGTCAGCGTCGACCCGAGCGTCGTCAAGGCGCTGCAGGACGACCAGTTCATCCCCGTCATCAGCCCGATCGGCTTCGGCGAAGACAACCAGAGCTACAACATCAACGCCGATGTGGTGGCGGGCAAGCTGGCCGAAGTGTTGAAGGCCGAAAAGCTGGTGCTCCTGACGAATACGCCGGGCGTGCTGAACAAGGCCGGCGAGTTGCTGGTCGATCTGAGTGCGCGCGAAATCGATGCCTTGTTTGCCGACGGCACGATCTCGGGGGGCATGCTGCCCAAGATTTCATCGGCGCTGGAAGCGGCGCGCAGCGGCGTGAACGCCGTGCACATCATCGACGGGCGCGTGCCGCACGTGATGCTGCTCGAAATCCTGACCGATCAGGCCTACGGCACCATGATCCGATCGCATTGAAGACATCCGCCACCGTCTGGTTGTTCGACCTCGACAACACGCTGCACAACGCCTCGCACCAGGTGTTCGGCGCGCTGAATGTGGCGATGACGGACTTCATCAAGCGCGAGTTGCGCGTGAGCCATGACGAGGCCTGCGCTTTGCGCGCCCACTACTGGCGCCGCTATGGCGCGACGCTGCTCGGGCTGGTGCGTCACCATGGTGTTGGGGCCGCGCATTTTCTGCACGAGACGCATGCGCTGCCCGAGCTCGATACGCACACCCATGCGCATGATGTGGCGGCACTCAAGCGGCTGCGCGGCCGCAAGTACGTGGTCACGAACGCGCCGGCGGCGTATGCGCAGCGCGTGCTGCTCCTGTTGGGCATCGCGCATCTGTTCGACGGCGTGATCCCGGTCGAGAAGATGCGCATGTTCGGCCATTTGAGGCCCAAGCCCGACGCTCGCATGTTCAAGCATATTGCGGCGCGCCTGCGCGTCAGGCCGTCACGCTGCGTGCTCGTCGAAGACACGCTCGAACATCAGAAGTCGGCGCGGACGGTGGGCATGCGCACGGTCTGGATGCAGCGCTGGGTCCGCCTGGGGCAGACCAGCGCGCCGGCTCGCCTGCGACTGGCCAGAAAACCGGGCTATGTCGATCAGCGCGTGCGAAGGATGCGCGATCTGGCGATACGTTGAAAGCGCACGGTCTCAGTGTTTACCTGCACATGGCGCGGCGGTCGGCCTGTGCCAGAATCGGACCAGACTCCAAACTGTTCGAGACCCGATGCCAGACTCCACCGAACACGCAGTTCCCGCACCGGGCGACTCGACCGAAGCAGCACTTGATCTGGCGGCGACAGAAAAGCAGCCCGAGCTTGGCCGCAAGCGACCCAAGCCAGGTGAGCGGCGTGCGCAAATCCTGCAAACCCTGGCCAGCATGCTTGAGCAGCCGGGCGCCGAGCGCATCACCACGGCGGCACTGGCGGCCAGCCTGCAAGTGAGCGAGGCGGCTTTGTACCGGCACTTTGCCAGCAAGGCGCAAATGTTCGAGGGCCTGATCGAGTTCATCGAATCCAGCGTCTTCACGCTCGTCAATCAGATTGTCGATCGCGAAGCGTCGGGCCAGACACAGGCGCAGAGAATCGTGTCGGTGCTGCTCCAGTTTGGCGAGCGCAACCCGGGCATGGCGCGCGTGATGGTCGGTGATGCGCTGGTGTTCGAGAACGAACGCCTGGTGCAACGCATGAATCAGTTTTTCGACCGCATCGAATCGTCGCTGCGGCAAAGTCTGCGACTGGCCGCCGAAGCGGCGGGTTCGGCCACGCCCACGGTGCTGGCGAACATGCAGGCATCGGTGCTGGTGTCGTTCGTGCTCGGGCGGCTGCAGCGTTATGCGCGCTCGGGTTTCAAGCGCTTGCCGACCGAGCAGCTCGACAACGCCTTGCGCATGCTCGTGAGCTGAAACGCTCCGACTGATCGGGCCGGCGGCGCCGGCGCTTGGCAATTACACTGGACGCATGCCTGCTCCAGACCCCCTTTCCCATCTCATCGAGCGCGCCGAAAATCTGCTCGGCCGGCTTGAGGCCGTGCTGCCGCAAGCCTTGGCTGCGCCCGATTGGACCGCGTCGATCGCGTTTCGTTACCGCAAGCGCAATGGCCTCTGCCGGATCGAGCCGGTGCGCCATGTGGCGACCATCCGCCTGACCGACCTGAAAGAAGTCGAGCCGCAGAAACAGCGCCTGCTGCGCAATACCCGGCAGTTCGTGGCCGGTCACGCCGCCAACAATGTGCTGCTGACCGGCGCGCGTGGCACCGGCAAGAGCTCACTCATCAAGGCCTGCCTGAATGAGTTTGCCCAGCAGGGGCTGCGTCTGATCGAGGTCGACAAGGCCGATCTGGTCGATCTGCCCGATCTGGTCGACCTGGTGGCCGAACGGCCCGAGCGCTTTGTGATCTTTTGCGACGACTTGAGCTTTGACGAGGGCGAGGCGGGCTACAAGGCATTGAAGTCGATGCTCGACGGATCGGTGGCCGCCTCCAGCGACAACGTGCTGATCTACGCCACCAGCAACCGCCGCCATCTGCTGCCCGAGTACATGAAGGAAAATCTCAGCTACCAGCACCAGGCCGACGGCGAGGTGCATCCCGGCGAAGTGATCGAAGAGAAGATTTCGCTCTCTGAGCGATTCGGCCTGTGGGTCAGCTTCTACCCGTTCAGCCAGGACGAATACCTGGCGATCACGGCGCAGTGGCTGCGCCATTTCGGCGTGCCCGAGGCCGCCATCGGTGCCGCGCGCCAGGAGTGTCTGGTGTGGGCGCTCGAGCGAGGTTCGCGCTCAGGCCGCGTGGCCTACCAGTTCGCGCGCGACTACGCGGGGCGACACCACGGCGACGAAGTGTCGGACAACGAGGCCGCTGCACCTGCACAAAGTAGTACCGTGCCCGACGGACTCGACCATGTCTGAAGGCGAGCGAGAGCCGGTCGACGTGGCTGTCGGCGTGTTGATCGAGCGCGACGCGGTGGGCCGGGAGGGGCGCTTCTTGCTCACTTCGCGCCCCGCAGGCAAGGTGTACGCCGGCCATTGGGAGTTTCCGGGCGGCAAGCTCGAAGCCGGCGAGACCGTCGAGCAGGCTTTGCGGCGCGAGTTGCACGAGGAGCTGGGCATCACGATCGGCGCCGTGCAAGCGTGGAGAATCGAACTGATGGACTACCCGCATGCCCGCGTGCGCCTGCATTTTTGCAAGGTGTACGAGTGGCGCGGCGATTTCGAGATGCGTGAACAACAGCGCATGGCATGGCAGGACCTGCCAGTGCAGGTGCAGCCCTTGCTGCCCGGAACCCTGCCGGTGCTCGATTGGTTTGCCCAGGAACGCGCGTTCGCGGGTCCCACGCACTAAACTTCGATGATCCTAGAAACCGCAGTTGACCGCTTGTTTCCCGCTGGAGAGCCCCATGGATGCTGACGTTAGTGACCGCGCAGCTGTTTGCCAGCGTCGGGAGTGCGCTACACACCCGATTGAGCCGCCCTGCGGCGCGCTGGGTGCGTTGCTCGTCCTTGCAGGCATGAGCCTGCCGCGTCCTCGCGCCTTCCCAGCCCATCCCATGACGGCCCACTCGGGCGTGTCCAACTGCGGTTTCTAGGATGATGAACTGGCTAGACGCTGTGAAATGGGACCGCGATGGTCTGCTGCCCGTGATTGCCCAAGAGGTGGTCAGCGGCGATGTGCTGATGTTCGCCTTCATGAACCGCGAGGCCTTGGTGCTGACTGCGCAGACCGGCGAGGCGGTGTACTGGAGCCGCTCGCGCCAGCGGCTGTGGCACAAGGGCGAAGCGTCGGGCCACATCCAGAAGGTGCATGAAATGCGGCTCGATTGCGATCAGGACGTGCTGCTGTTGAAGGTCACGCAGCTCGGCCATGAGCCCGATGAACCTGGTATAGCCTGCCACACGGGGCGTCATTCGTGTTTTTTTCAGCGCTATGAAAATGGCGCGTGGGTCACGGTCGATGCCGTGCTGAAAGATCCGGAACATATCTACAAATGAGCAATACCTTGGAACAACTGGCCGACGTGATCGAGTCGCGCAAGCTGAAAAATGGCGGCGACCCCGCCGTCAGCTATGTCGCGCGTCTGTTCGACAAGGGGACGGATGCGATCCTTAAAAAAATCGGCGAAGAGGCCACCGAGGTGGTGATGGCAGCCAAGGATGGCGACGCCCGCAAACTCACCAACGAAATGGCCGATTTGTGGTTTCACTGCCTGATTGCGCTCAGCGCCTTTGATGTGCGAC
Organism: uncultured beta proteobacterium; assembly: GCA_963740455.1. Taxonomy (GTDB): domain Bacteria; phylum Pseudomonadota; class Gammaproteobacteria; order Burkholderiales; family Burkholderiaceae_C; genus Paucibacter. The sequence continues at coordinate 304,622 of CAVUEF010000007.1, read as the reverse complement.
CGGCCGACGTGCTGGCCGAGCTGAAGCGCCGTGAAGGTCTGTCGGGCCTCGATGAATTCGCGCTGCGCAAGGTGAAGACGCGTGAAGAATCCTAGGAATTTGCGGGCCAGACCTTGCCGCAGGCACGCTCTGGCCCCAACTGATCCTAGGCTTTGCGGGCCAGACCTTGCCGCAGGCACGCTCTGGCCCCAACTGATTGAAGGATGAACAAGATGGTTCACGACCCCGACTGCATCTTCTGCAAAATCGTCGCCGGCCAGATCCCCGCCCGCAAAGCCCATGAAGACGCCGACCTGCTGGCGTTTCACGACATCCATCCGTGGGCGCCGGTGCATGTGCTGATCGTCCCCAAAGTGCATATCGCCACGCTGTCCGACACCGGCCCCGAGCATGAGCGCCTGCTGGGCCGCATGCTGGCGCTGGCACCCAAGCTGATGCGCGAACTCGGCGTGACGAACGGCTACCGCACCATCATCAACACCGGCGCCGATGGCGGCCAGGAGGTCTACCACCTGCACATGCATGTGATAGGCGGCCCCAGGCCCTGGCTGAAAGGCTGAGCGTGGACTTGTGCAGTCCGGTGCATGCCTGACGCTGGTCAGGGTGTGCGCGAGCGGCACGCCGGAAGTAGTTACCGCGAACTGAACTATGCTTGCGACCTGCGAGTCGGACGATCAAGCGTGGTCGCACACTCAATCTAGAATCTCTGCATCGATTTCAGGAGAATGTTATGGGTTCCTTCAGCATCTGGCATTGGATGATTGTGTTGCTGATTGTTGTTCTGGTATTTGGCACCAAGAAGCTCAAGAATATCGGCACCGACCTCGGCAGCGCCGTCAAGGGATTCAAGGACGGCATGAAAGAGGGCGGCGCCTCGGAGCCGGGTCCCGTCAACCCGAACCAGCAAGTCACCGCCAACAAGGCCAGTGACCCCAATACGGTGGACGTTGAAGCCAAGACCAAGTCTTGAGCCCGAGCCGGATGTCGATTCGAATGACCTGTCCGCGTCTGCCTGCCCATGATTGACTTCGGCTTTGACAAGATCGCGCTGATCGGCGCGGTGGCGCTGGTCGTGATCGGCCCAGAGCGGCTGCCGCGCGTGGCGCGGACGGTGGGACATTTGCTGGGCAAGGCGCAACGCTATGTGGCGGACGTGAAGGCCGAAGTGAGCCGCTCCATCGAGCTCGAAGAGCTCAAGAAAATGAAGACGGGCTTCGAGGAAGCGGCGCGCGACGTGCAGCAAACGGTGTCCAAGGAACTGCACGAGGCGAATGCCGATTTTGAAAAGACCTGGGCCGAAGTGACCGATGGCGCGCGTTCCGAGACCGATCCCTACCAGGCCTTGCAGTCGCCGCCGCCCAGCTATCAGCGTCCGAACAAAAGGTGGCGCCTCAAGCGTGGCGCCACGCCGCAGTGGTTCAAGCAGCGCCAGGGTGTGCGCACGCATGCCCAATCAGGTGCGGCCCGTGTGGCGCGCTTTCGCCCGGTGAGCAGCTTTTCCCGTAAGAGTCCATGAGCGACACACCCAAGTCGGAAGACGAACTCGCCGGTACCGAACAGCCTTTTGTCACGCATCTGGTGGAGTTGCGTGATCGTCTGGTCCGATCTTTCATCGCGGTGGCCGTGGTGTTCGGTGTGCTCAGTTTCTGGCCAGGCCCTTCGCATTTGTACGACCTGCTGGCACAGCCGCTGGTGGCCCATCTGCCGGTGGGCACCAAGCTGATTGCCACGAATGTGATCTCGCCATTCCTGGTGCCGCTGAAAATCACCCTGATGGCGTCCTTTCTGGGCGCCTTGCCCTATGTGCTGTACCAGATCTGGGCCTTTGTGGCGCCGGGCCTGTATGCACATGAAAAGCGCCTGGTGCTGCCGCTGGTGGTGTCGAGCTCGGTGCTGTTCCTGGCCGGCGTGGCATTTTGCTATTTCTTCGTGTTCGGCCAGGTGTTCAAGTTCATCCAGGGCTTTGCGCCCAAGAGCATCACGCCGGCGCCTGACATCGAGGCCTATCTGAGCTTTGTGATGACGATGTTCATCGCCTTCGGCGCCACTTTCGAGGTGCCGGTGGTGGTTGTGGTGCTGGCGCGCATGGGTGTGGTGACGGTGGCCAAGCTGCGCGAATTCCGCGGCTATTTCATCGTCGTCGCCTTCATCGTCGCGGCGGTGATCACGCCGCCCGACGTTGTCTCGCAACTGGCGCTGGCGATTCCGATGTGCCTGCTGTACGAGGTGGGTATCTGGGCGGCAACCGTCTTCATCCGTCACACCCAAGCGCCGCCCGAAGCAGATTGAGCTACTCCTGCTGCGCCACTTGTTGACGCGGCCGCAGCGCCACCTTGACAGGCAAGTCGAACGTCTTGTCGCCGCGCTGCACGGTGACGATGGCTTGCGAGTTGGGCTGCAGCGCGGCCACTGCGTTGAGCAACTGCGCCGGACTCAGGGTTGGCTTGCCGGCCACCTTGGTGACAATGTCGCCAGGCTTGATGCCGGCCGCCGCCGCCGGTGCGTTCGTCAGCACGCCACTGATCAACACGCCTTCGCTTATGGGCAGCCTGAAGGCCTCGATGAATTCGGGCGTCAGCTCGCGCGTTTGCACGCCGATCCAGCCGCGCGCCACTTGACCGTCGCGTATCAAGGCCTCCATGACCTGGCGCGCGATGCTCACCGGAATGGCAAAGCCTATGCCCAGGCTGCCGCCGCTGCGCGAGTAGATGGCGGTGTTGATGCCCATCAGATTGCCCTCGCTGTCGACCAGCGCGCCGCCCGAATTGCCGGGGTTGATGGCGGCATCGGTCTGGATGAAATTCTCGAAGATATTGATGCCGAGCTGGCTGCGGCCCAGCGCGCTGACAATGCCCGCCGTGACGGTCTGTCCGACGTTGAAAGGATTGCCGATGGCCAGCACCGCATCGCCGACCTGCAGCGACTCGACGTCGCCGAAGCTCACCACAGGCAGCTTGTCGAGCGCAATCCTGAGCACTGCGACGTCGGTCTCGGGGTCGGTGCCGACGACTTCGGCGCGCGCCTGGCGCCCATCGGGCAGTTGCACCTCGATGTCTGACGCCCCTGCCACGACATGATTGTTGGTCAACAAATAGCCCGACGGCGAGACGATGACGCCAGATCCCAGGCCGATCTGCGGGCGCTGCTCCTGCTGCTGCGCGCGGTCGCCGAAGAAGAAGCGGAACCAGGGATCATCGGTCTGTCGGTTGCGCTCGGGCATCTTGCTGGCCGTGATGCTGACCACGGCGGGCGAGGCGCGCTTGGCGGCGAAGCTGAAGCCTTGCCGGGCAGCGCCCACCGGGGTGACACTTGGCACGCTCGACGCGGCCGATGGCATTTGCTGGAACATCGTTACCGGGCTGCGCCGCAGCCAATCGGGCTTGAGCGTGGCCAGCACGAACAGCACCGCGATGGCAACAGTCACTGCCTGGGTGAAAATCAGCCAGGTTCTACGCATGGAAGCTCCCTCAATGACACGCCGAACCGAAATCGATGCCTACCTGCATGGGTTGCCGGATGTGTCTCGTTTCCGGGATTATGGGCCGAACCGGCTCAAGTTGAGGGCAAGCCCGCGCTGCACAAGGTCGTCTTGGGGGGTGACCGTCAGCCCGGCATGCACGGACGCGGCAATAGCGGCTGCCGGCACGCCAGCTCAATCGGTTTGCCTGTCACTTGCCGCACCGGGCTGAGCGCGCCGCAAGGACGGGACGAGTGAGCGCCAGGCGCGTGGAACAATGAGGCCATGAACAAGCCGCTACTGATCAGCATGGGCGACGCCTGCGGCATCGGCCCTGAAATCATCGTGAAGGCCTTTGCGCGCGGTCTGGCCGACGGCTGCTGCGTGATCGGCGACGTGGCGGTGCTGCGCCGCGCGGTGCGCCAGTCGGGCCTGGGCCTGGCGGTGGCGCAACTCGAGCAGGTGGACGAACGGGTGCCGCCCAATTGCCTGCCGGTCTGGCAAGCCTTTGACCTGCCGCCCGGTCTGGCCGAGCTGCCGCTGGGGCGGATCAGCGCGCAGTCGGGCGCGGCGGCGGCACGCTGCATCGAACAAGCTGTGTCGCAGATCCTGGCCGGCCGCGCCGCCGGCCTGGTGACCGCGCCCATCCACAAGGAAGCCCTGCATGCGGCGGGTGTTCCCTATCCGGGACACACCGAGATGCTGCAAGCGCTGACGGCCCGGGACGGGGTGCTGGCGCCGGTGCGCATGATGCTGGCCAACCCGGAATTGCGCACGGTGCTGGTGAGCATTCACGTGTCGCTGCGCCAAGCCATCGAGCTGGTGACGTTCGAGCGCGTGTTGGAGACGCTGCGCATTGCGCATCACGCGGCGGCGGCCTGGGGTCAGGTCTCGCCCCGGATTGCAGTCGCCGGCCTGAACCCGCATGCGGGCGAGGGCGGTTTGTTCGGCGACGAAGAACTGCGCGTCATCGCCCCGGCGATCCAGGCGGCGCGCGAGCTCGGCATCGACGCCAGCGGCCCGTTCGCGCCGGACACGGTGTTCATGCGCGCGCGCCACACGGCGCAGCATACGGGCGAGTTCGACCTGGTGGTGGCGATGACGCACGACCATGCACTGATCCCGGTCAAGTACCTGGGCGTCGAGCAGGGCGTGAACGTGACGCTGGGTCTGCCGCTGGTGCGTACCAGCCCGGACCACGGCACCGCGTTTGACATCGCGGGATCAGGCCTTGCCGATCCCTCCAGCCTGGCGGTGGCGATACAAATGGCCAGACGGCTCGTCAGCGCGCGCTGATTTGGCTTGTCAGTGCCGGGTTTGCGCCGTCAGCGCTGCCAGCTGTTTGCGTGCACGCGCCGTGGCTCGTTCAAGCAAGTAGGCATTTTCGAAGGCTCGCAGGCGATCGGTCTCGCACATGCGTTTGAGCATGCGCGCCGTCATGGTCAGCGTTTCCTGATGTTTGGCGCCATGGGTAAACAAGAAGAAGCCGTGTCCCGGGCTGATGTGGCCGAGCCTGACCTTGAGCCATTTGCCGTCGGTGTGCATCTGGTAGGCCGAGCCCAGCTGCAGATGATCCATCAGCGATGCGCCCGACATGGGTTCCATCGGCTCGGGCGCGGGCAGACCGTCGAGCTTGATATCAACTGCCTGCAGCGGCGCATCGGCCGACAGATCGATGTCGACCTTGCCCAGCCAATCCACTTTGCTTTCGTCCACCAATCCCGCCTGGCTGGCCTCGGCGGATGAAAAGTGCTGGTCGACGTTCACGTCTTGCGGCAGCGAGATCGGGCTGCTTTGGACCATGTCCTCTGCGCGCGGCAATGGCGCCAGGAAGACCGCGTCCAACTGCTTGACCAACAGGTTTTGATCGAGTGCCGTCAGGGAGTGGCCCTTGAGCGAATCGGCATGCGCGGGCAGCAGCTCGGCAAAGAATTGTTTGCGAGCGGGCTCGGGCCAGGCGATCAGATCGGCACCCTCGGTGAGCGTCTTCATGAGCTTGGGCAATTGCGCCAGAAAGGCCTGGCGCTGGCTGGAGTTGCCCTTGGGCTGCACGCTCATCACCAGGTCGCGTCCCAACAGGCGAAAGCGCTGGATTTGCTCCGGGGCATCGTCTCCCCGGCGTGCCGCAAAAATCACCACCTGACTCCATACCTGGGTCAGGAAGCCGCGCAGAAACTCGGGCAAGGTGACCGGCGACAGACCCGCTTGCAACTGCTGCTGATAACGCTGCTGCAGGCGCAGGTCCATTTCCTTGCGTGCCAGCATCTCGGGCAGATTGCCCTGCGCGCGTATCGCGGCTTCGTTCTGGTGGCCGATGAAGGCCTCCAGTGCGTCGAGCTTGGACTCGTAAACGTCCATGCGGTCGAAGTCGCCTTCGGCCACTTCCTGGATCAGCTCGCGTACCTGGTCAAGAAACTCGCGTCCGGGGTCTTCTTCAAAATCGTCGAAGGCCGCCCCCAGCGATGCGATGCGGTTCACGAAGCGCCGCACCGGGTGGCGCCGCGACGAGAAGAAACTCACGTCGCCCAAGGCGACACGCAGCACGGGCAACTGCAGGCGCGCCACCAGGCGAGCGATTTGCGGCGGCACCTTCGGATCCGACAGGATCTGATCGAACAGGCTGCCGACCACGTCGATGACCATATGGTCGAGCGGCGCATTGGCGGCCTGGCGCAGTTCGTCGCGGTGCGCGCGTATCAGGTTCGGCGCCATCAACGAGCGCACGCCCGCTTCGCCTTCATGCGCTTGCATGTCGTAGGCGCTTGACAGCTCGGACCGGTTCCAGGCCACGCTTTGGTCCAAGCCCATGGCGCCGCTGGGCATGAAGGACAGGCGGCGCAGCAAGGACATCACCTGCGCGTCCACCGCGCCGATGGTCTGACCAGAAAAATCACCAGCACCGCCACCCCGACCTGCGGCACCTCCATGCGCGCCGCCATAGCCAGACCCTTGGCCTGAAGCCAGCTCACCCTGGCCGGTGACTTCATCGCCTGCGGCGCGAATTCCCGTGTCGTTGCGATTGCGCACCCGCAGGTCCTGGGCTTGCACGCCGCGGTTGCGGAAAATATCGACGATGTCGGCGTAGCAGCCACGCATCTCGAGCGACAAGGCGCGCGCCAGCTCGTCAATCAGGATCTGCCGCGCATCGGCCTCTTCGGTGACGGCGCGCACGGCCGCCAGCAGGGCGCGGCCGACGACTTCGGGACGCAAGGGATTGCGCTCCGGCGCCGCCGCGCCGGCGCCCACAAGATTCCCGATGTAGGCATCGACCTCGCGCAACTCCCATTCGCATTGGTGACCAATGGCCAGGCCGACACGGTCGCCCGTCACGATATCTTCCACTGTCGCGTCGTCCATCAGGGTCAGCTCGACGGGCTTGGAGCTCGTGCCAGTCGCGGGCTCGCGGGGCGCCATTTCGCGCGCCACTTGCTCGCGCAAGGTGTGGATGAATTGCTGGCTGAAAACGGGCAGCTGGCGTCGAAACAGAAACTGCGCGGACAACAGCGCGTCGCGCCGTCGCACTTGGGTGGCCGACAGCGCGGCCACGCCCATGCCCTCGGCACTTCGCTCGGCGGCTTGATCAGCAGCTGAGCGCATACGCTGCAACGCAGCCTCGACATGGGGGTTGAGTTTGGGGTCTGGCAGGTTCATCGGCAGGTCGGGCAGAGGCAGCGGGTCTTGACGGATGGCACGGGCTTGCGCCTGACGCGCCATGCTGGCGCTGCGAGCTTGAAGTATCGGGCCAAATCAGGCGAGCCGTGAGAACAACGATTGCCTGGGACGTGAAAGTCGACTCGGATCCTCATTTTGTGCACAAGACCGGCGCGTCGCTTGTGTGAAACGGTATCTCGGTCGGCCATGCAAGGCCTGCGCGTGCCGGTTCAACGCTTGAGCGAATCGCGGATTTCGCGCAGCAGAACAATGTCTTCCGGCGTGACGGGCGCGGCCGGCGCGGCCACCGGCGCCGAGGAACGCTTGAGGCGATTGATCTGCTTGACCATGATGAAGATGATGAAGGCCAGGATCACGAAATTGATCGCCACCGTGATGAAGTTGCCGTAGGCGAACAATGGCACGCCGGCCTTGGTGAGCGCCTCATAGGTCAGCGCGCCTTTGAAGTCGGCCGGTGGCGCCGACAGCATCACGAAGTAGTTGGAAAAATCAAGTCCACCGATGGCGCGTCCCACCAGCGGCATGATGAGATCCTTGACGACCGAATCGACGATTTTTCCGAAGGCGCCGCCGATGATCACGCCCACGGCGAGATCAACCACATTGCCTTTCACGGCGAATTCCTTGAATTCAGAGGCGATAGTCATCGAGTACTCCTTGAGGTCGGTTGATTGGGCTGCGTTGCAAGCTGCGAGGAACACGCCGCGCATCGCTCGCGAGTATTGTATTTTTGGCCATCAAGTCAAGCTTCGCGCAGGGCGTTTTGTGGTGCGCGAATGCGCTTGCGAGGGCCGGTGACAACATCGTCCGCTAGAATCTCCGGCTGACCCCGATCAGAAGTCTCGTTTGAGGACCCTCATGAGTGACCAGCAAGTGGACCACGGCAAGCGCACCTGGCTCATCGCCACCGGTTGTGCCGGTGCCGTTGGCGGCGTAGCCACCGCCGTGCCTTTCGTCAGCAGCTTCCAGCCATCGGAGCGCGAACGCGCTGCCGGCGCGGCCGTCGAAGTGGATATCAGTGCCATCCGGCCGGGTGAAAAGCTCACCGTGGCATGGCGCGGCAAGCCCGTCTGGATACTGCGCCGCACGCCTGAACAGGTGGCGGATTTGCCCAAGAACGATGCCGCGCTGGCCGACCCGAAGTCCGAACGCAACGCCTACCCGACACCGGTCTATGCGAAGAACGAGGGCCGTTCGATCAAGCCGGAGTACTTTATTGCGGTGGGTATTTGCACCCACCTGGGATGCGCGCCGAGCGACAAGCTCCAGGCCGGCCCCCAGCCCTCTCTGCCCGACGACTGGAAGGGCGGCTTTCTTTGCCCGTGCCACGGATCGACCTTCGATCTGGCGGGCCGGGTGTTCAAGAACAAGCCGGCGCCCGACAACCTTGAGGTGCCGCCCCACATGTATCTGTCCGACACCACGATCTTGATCGGTGAAGACAAGAAAGCGTGAGGAAAAAAATACCATGGCTGAATTCAAAGAATTACCCGCTGGCGCCCCCCTGGGCCAACAGCTGCTGACCTGGGTCGACAACCGCTTCCCGGCGAGCAAACTCTTCAAAGAGCATATGTCGGAGTATTACGCTCCGAAGAACTTCAACTTCTGGTACATCTTCGGCTCGCTGGCGCTGCTGGTGCTGGTGCTGCAAATCGTCACGGGCATCTTCCTGACGATGCACTACAAGCCCGATGCGGCCGTCGCGTTCGCCTCGGTCGAATACATCATGCGTGACGTGCCCTGGGGCTGGCTGATCCGCTACATGCACTCGACGGGCGCATCGGCCTTCTTCATCGTCGTCTATCTGCACATGTTCCGCGGTCTGCTCTATGGCTCGTACCGCAAGCCGCGCGAGCTGGTGTGGATTTTTGGTTGCGCCATCTTCCTGTGCCTGATGGCCGAGGCCTTCATGGGTTATCTGCTGCCCTGGGGCCAGATGTCGTACTGGGGCGCCCAGGTGATCGTGAACCTGTTCGCTGCAATTCCGTTTGTCGGTCCGGACCTGGCGCTGCTGATCCGCGGCGACTACGTGGTGGGCGACGCCACGCTGAACCGCTTCTTCAGTTTCCACGTGATCGCGGTGCCGCTGGTGCTGCTGGGCCTGGTGGTCGCGCACATCATTGCGCTGCACGAGGTGGGCTCGAACAACCCCGACGGCATCGAAATCAAGGCCAACAAGGATGCCAATGGCATTCCGCTGGACGGCATTCCCTTCCATCCCTACTACTCGGTGCATGACATCTTCGGCGTCAGCGTGTTCCTGATGGTGTTCACTGCCATCATCTTCTTCTCGCCGGAGCTGGGCGGCTACTTCCTCGAGTACAACAACTTCATACCTGCCGATTCACTCAAGACGCCGCTGCACATCGCACCGGTCTGGTATTTCACGCCGTACTACTCGATGCTGCGCGCCACCACCGATGACCTGGTCAATGTGTTCTGTGTGATCACCGGATTGGGCGCCGTGCTGGCCTTCCTGAAGGGGCGTTTCCCCGGCGCCGCCAAGATCGGCATTCTGGTGGCGGCAATCGTGCTGATTGCGCTGCTCAAGACGTTTGATGCGAAGTTCTGGGGCGTGGTCGTGATGGGTGCTTCGGTGATGATTCTGTTCTTCCTGCCTTGGCTGGATCGCAGCCCGGTCAAGTCGATCCGCTACCGGCCAGCGTGGCATATGCATCTTTACCTGGTGTTCGTGGTGTTCTTCCTGATACTGGGCTACCTCGGCACGAAGCCACCCACGGCCATGGGCACCTTGGTCGCACAAGTGGGTTCGCTGTTCTATTTCGGCTTCTTCGCGCTGATGCCGTTCTGGAGCCAGCTTGGCAAGTTCAAACCCGTCCCTGAGCGTGTGACGTTTCACGCTCATTGAGAAGCCCGTCGGAGTCGAAAGAATGAAAAAACTCATCGCTACGCTGCTGACCAGCCTGTACCTGGTCTCGGGCGCGTTCGCTTCGGAAGGCGGCATCGAGTGGGACAAGTTTCCCAAGGAGAAGATGGCCGACACGACGGCGTTGCAGAACGGCGCCAAGCTGTTCGTCAACTATTGCCTGAACTGCCACGCTGCGGCCTATATGCGCTACAACCGCCTGCGCGATATCGGCCTGACCGAAGTCCAGATCAAGAACAACCTGCTGTTTGCGACGCAGAAGGTCGGCGACACGATGAAGGTGTCGCTCGATCCCAAGGACGCCAAGGAATGGTTCGGAACCGCGCCTCCCGATCTGAGCGTGATCGCACGCTCGCGCGCCGACGCTGCCAAGGGCTCGGGTGCGGACTACCTCTACACCTATCTGCGCAGCTACTACCGCGACCCATCCAAGCCCACCGGCTGGAACAACCGCGCCTTCCCCGATGTGGCGATGCCGCATGTGCTGTGGGAACTGCAAGGCCAGCGCGCTGCCAAGTTTGCCGAAGAAGCCGACCCGCATGAGCATGGCCGGACCTTGCTGGTGTTCAAGGGCTACGAGCAACTGACTCCTGGCACGCTCAATGCCCGACAATACGACGATGCGGTTGCCGACCTGGTGGCCTATCTGCAGTGGATGGGCGAGCCCGCCCAGGAGCAGCGTTTCCGTCTGGGCGTCTGGGTGCTGTTGTTCCTTTCGATCCTGACGGTGATTACGTGGCGCTTGAACGCCGCCTTCTGGAAAGACGTCAAATAAGACCCTCGTCGATCCGGTGGATGCCTGAACCGCAGGCATGCCGGGTCGAAGACGCAGTGGGCGGCCTGGTTGGCGCACCCACTGCGTTTGTTTTTCTGGGCCGTAGGCCTTAACTTCACGCTAGCAAGGAGCTCACCGCCATGATGGTGCTTTACTCCGGAACGACCTGCCCTTATTCGCACCGTTGCCGTTTTGTGCTGTTCGAAAAAGGGATGGACTTCGAGATCCGCGATGTCGACCTGTTTGCCAAGCCCGAAGACATCGCGCTGATGAATCCGTACAACGAGGTGCCCATCTTGGTGGAGCGCGACCTCATCCTGTACGAATCGCACATCATCAACGAGTACATCGACGAGCGCTTTCCGCATCCGCAACTGATGCCAGGCGACCCGGTCGCGCGGGCACGCGTGCGGCTGTTCCTGCTCAACTTCGAGAAGGAGCTGTTCGCGCACGTGAATCTGCTCGAGTCGCGTGGCGTGAAAGCCAACGAGAAGCAGCTCGAAAAGGCGCGCAGCCAGATCCGCGACCGCCTGACCCAGCTGGCGCCGATCTTCCTGAAAAACAAGTACATGTTGGGCGACGACTTCTCGATGCTCGATGTCGCGATTGCGCCGCTGCTCTGGCGGCTCGACTACTACGGCATAGACCTGTCCAAGAATGCCGCACCTTTGTTGAAATACGCTGAGCGCATCTTCTCGCGCCCGGCCTATATCGAGGCATTGACGCCTTCCGAAAAGGTCATGCGCAAGTAGGCCACGCACGAATTACCAGCACCCGCCATGGACAGCAGCAACGACAACGGCAAGAGTCAGCAAGGCACGTCCACGCGTCCGTACCTGATACGTGCTTTGCACGACTGGTGTACTGACAACGGCTTCACGCCTTACCTGGCCGTGCAGGTGGGGCGTGATGTGCAAGTGCCGATGGAGTATGTGAACAACAACGAGATCGTCCTGAACGTCGGTTTCGAGGCCACCAGCGGACTCAAGCTGGGCAACGAGTTCGTCGAGTTCAAGGCCAGGTTCGGCGGCGTTTCGCGCGAGATTTGTGTGCCGGTGGACCATGTATTGGCGATTTATGCACGTGAAAACGGGCAGGGCATGGCGTTCCCGCCGCCACCACCGCACATCGATGCAGCAAAGGCCGGCGCCGAGTTGGCGGCGGTCTCGGTCAGCGAGCCAGCCAGCCAGAGCAAGCCCGGCAAGACCGGCAAGACCGGCAAGACCAAGCCGAGTCTGCTGCCCACCTTGCGGGGCCTGCGTCTGGCCGGATCCGACATCGACAAGCCCGCGCAAGATCAAACCGATACGGTCGGCCACGACACGCAAGGACAAGACGGCGACGATCCCGCCCCGGCGGGCCCGAGTCGACCCAAACTCAAGCGCATCAAATAATCGATGTGATTGGCGCAGGGTCGGTTGCCGCTGACTTAGAATGCGCCCTTCGCCGGCTTAGCTCAGTTGGTAGAGCAACCGCCTTGTAAGCGGTAGGTCATCAGTTCGAATCCGATAGCCGGCACCAAGTAGGTGGAAGGTCCAAGCGTTCAGCCAAGGCTGAGCGCCTGGACCTTTTCATTTTTTGTGCGTGGTTCAGCGAACGGCGGCGTCAATCAGGCTGCAGCACCTTGATCAGGCTGAGCGCCTGGACCTTTTCATTTTTTGTGCGTGGTTCAGCGAACGGCGGCGTCAATCAGGCTGCAGCACCTTGATACGGATCGTGCTGACTTCCCAGCCTTGTTCGCGCAGCAGTTCTTCCAGGCGCGGCTGCAATTGACGCAGCTTGGCCGCCACCGAGGCGTTCGTCGCCAGCAGCGTCCAGCCCGACTCGTCGACCGGTCCGGCTTGCACGGCTTGGGCCAAAGCGCCGGGCAGGGCCGCGCGTATCGCCTCGAAACGCCGCGTCGAGTCACGTATGCGCGACTGCAACTGGCCCAGGCTGGTGTGCTGAGCCAGCGCCTCCCGAATGGTCAGGGGGTCGGGTACCGAGCGTGGCGTGCCTGTCGACATGGCAACAGTGTATTGCGCAGGCTGCTGCCTGCTAAACTCCATGGCTTTGGCGGGCCTTGGGCCCGCTGTATGTCTTGCAAACCTTGCGAGCAACCCCACCTCTTGCCGGTGCCCGACGGCTGCGTGTTTCGAACTCCCAAGGCACAAGCCTTTCATCCCCGCTCTAGACCGATACCCTGCATGTTGCCAAAGCTTCTGACCCAGATTTTCGGTAGCCGCAATGACCGGCTGCTCAAACAATACCGTCTTGTGGTCCAGCAGATCAACGCGCTGGAGCGACAGTTCGAACAACTCGACGACGCGGCACTCAGGGCCAAGACCGAAGAGTTCCGTGGCCGCGTGGCTGCCGGTGAGACGCTGGACGCCTTGCTGCCGGAGGCCTTTGCAGTGTGCCGCGAAGGCAGCAAGCGTGTGCTGAAGATGCGCCACTTCGACGTGCAGCTGATCGGCGGCATCGTCATGCACGCTGGCAAGATTGCCGAAATGCGCACCGGCGAAGGCAAGACGCTGATGGCGACGCTGCCGGTGTATTTGAACGCGCTGACCGGCCGCGGCGTGCACCTGGTGACGGTGAACGACTACCTGGCCAAGCGCGACGCCGAATGGATGGGCCGGCTCTACACCTTCCTCGGTCTGACGGTTGGCGTGAACCTGTCGCAGTTGTCGCGCGAGGAAAAACAAGAAGCCTATCGCGCCGATGTGACCTATGGCACGAACAACGAATTCGGCTTCGACTACCTGCGCGACAACATGGTGCAAGACGTCGCCGACCGGGTCGCGCGCGGTCTGGCGTTCGGCATTGTCGACGAGGTGGATTCGATCCTGATCGACGAGGCGCGCACGCCGCTCATCATCAGCGGGCAGGCCGAAGACCACACCGAGATGTATGTACGCATCAACGCCGTGGTGCCGCAGCTCAAGAAACAAATCGGCGAAGAAGACACACGCACCGGCGAGGGCGTGATCGAGCCGGGCGACTTCACGGTCGATGAAAAAGCGCACCAGATCTTCCTCACCGAAGCCGGCCACGAAAACGCCGAACGCATCCTGACCGAGGCGGGCCTGCTGCCCGTGGGCGCGAGCCTGTACGACCCGGCCAACATCTCGCTAATGCACCATGTCTATGCGGCATTGCGGGCCAATCAGATCTATCACCGCGACCAGCACTATGTGGTGCAGGACGGCGAGGTCGTGATCGTCGACGAGTTCACCGGACGCTTGATGACGGGCCGGCGCTGGAGCGACGGCCTGCATCAGGCGGTGGAAGCCAAGGAAGGTGTGGCCATCCAGAGCGAGAACCAGACGCTCGCGTCGATCACGTTCCAGAACTATTTCCGCATGTACGGCAAGCTCGCCGGCATGACCGGCACGGCCGACACCGAAGCCTACGAGTTCCAGGAAATCTACGGCCTGGAAACGGTGGTGATTCCGCCCAACAAGCCCACCATTCGCAAGGACGAGCTGGACCTGGTCTACAAGACCGCCAAGGAAAAGTTCGACGCGGTCACCAAGGACATCCGCGACTGCCATGAGCGCGGCCAGCCGGTGCTGGTCGGCACGACCTCGATCGAAAACTCCGAACTGATCTCCGAGCTGCTGACCCAGGCCAAATTGCCGCATGCGGTGTTGAACGCCAAGCAGCATGCCAAGGAAGCCGAAATCGTGGCCCAGGCGGGCCGGCCCGGCGTGATCACGATTGCCACCAATATGGCGGGCCGCGGCACCGACATCGTGCTCGGTGGCAATGTCGAAAAGCAGGTGCAGTTCGTCGAAGCCGACGAGTCCATCGCCGAGGCCGACAAGGCGCGGCTCATCAAGCAGCTCAGAGACGAATGGCAAGGTCTGCACGACAGCGTCAAGGCCCAGGGCGGCTTGCGCATCATCGCCACCGAGCGTCATGAATCGCGTCGCATCGACAACCAGTTGCGCGGTCGCTCTGGCCGTCAGGGCGACCCCGGCGCATCGCGTTTCTATCTGTCGCTTGACGACCCGCTGATGCGCATCTTTGCCGGCGACCGCGTCAAGGCCGTGATGGAGCGCCTCAAGATGCCCGAGGGCGAGGCGATCGAGGCCGGCATCGTCAGTCGCAGCATCGAGGGCGCGCAGCGCAAGGTCGAAGCGCGCAACTTCGACATCCGCAAGCAGCTGCTCGAATACGACGACGTCAGCAACGACCAGCGCAAGGTGATCTACCAGCAACGCAACGACATTCTCGAGGCCGAGTCGCTGGTGGCGCAGATCGCCAGCCTGCGCGAGAGCACGCTGACCGACGTGGTGCGCACCTATGTGCCTGCGGACAGCCTGGAAGAGCAGTGGGACCTGCCGGCGCTGGAGCGCGTGCTGCGCGAAGAGTGGCATGTCGAGATCGCGCTGCAGGACCAGGTCGAGGGCAGCGAGACGATTACCGACGACGACATCGTCGAGCGGGTCGTCAAGGCCGGCAATGCGCTGTTTGAAGGCAAGCTCGAACAAGTGGGTGTCGAGCAGTTCACACCGTTCATGCGCATGGTGCTGCTGCAGGCGATCGACCAGCATTGGCGCGACCATCTGGCCGCGCTCGACTATTTGCGCCAGGGCATCCATCTGCGCGGCTATGCGCAGAAGAACCCGAAGCAGGAGTACAAGCGCGAAGCCTTCGAGCTGTTCTCGCAGATGCTCGACGTGGTCAAGATGGAAGTCACGCGCATCTTGATGACGGTGCGCATCCAGTCGCAAGAAGAAGTGGCGCGTGCCGCCGAAGCCTTGGAGGCGCGTGCCGAACAGATCAGCAACGTCACCTACACGCATCCCAATGACGACGGCAGCGTGTCACAAGAATCCGAGCCCGATGCCAACGCGGTGCCCCAGGTGGGCCGCAACGAGCCGTGCCCCTGCGGAAGCGGCAAGAAATACAAGCATTGCCACGGCAAGCTGAAGTAGAGAGCCTGCTTGAACGCTGAAGACCTGATCAAGGCGCCGCGTCTCATCGAGACACGGCGCCTTCTGCTTGAGTCGTCGCATGTCAAGCATGCACCAGCGCTGAACGAAAGCCTGGCGGCTTCGCAGTCGAGTCTGGGTTTTATCGCCTGGGGCCGACACGCCGGGGATCTGGCCTGGGCCACCCATTTTTGCGACCAGGGAACCGGCTATGTCGAGCGCGGCGAGGACTTGATTTTTTACGCCTTTCGGCGTGATGACGGCGCCTATGTGGGCCGCATCGACCTGCACAGTTTTGACTTCGAAGCGCCGCGCTGCGAGATCGGCTATGTGGGCGATCTGCGTTTGCAGGGCCAAGGTTTGATGCGCGAGGCCGTGCAGGCTGTCGTGGCTTTGGGATTCAGCCTCGGCCTGGTGCGTATCCACGCGCATTGCGATGCACTGAACACGCGGTCCATTCGCTTCATCAAAGGACTGGGTTTCGTCCAGGAGGGCGTGATGCGCCTTTATGCGCGCAATCCCCAAGGCGAGCTGAACGACGAAGTGGTGCTGGCATTCTTCAATGAGCCGCCCGAGGCAGCACAGAACTCCTGAAAGCGCCTGCGCCAGCGCCGCTGCGTTGCCGACGTGGCTGCCTACAATGCAAGCCGACCCTTCTCAACGCAACTGAGCCCGCCATGCCCGTCAATCTGAGCGCCCCCGATCCCGCCTCGCTGCATGCCGTGCCAGGCGTGCGACTCGGTGTTGCAATGGCCGGTGTGCGCAAGGCCAATCGGCGCGATCTGTGCGTCATCGCGCTCGATGCCGGCTCGAGCGTGGCAGGCGTGTTCACGCAGAACCGCTTTTGCGCGGCGCCCGTGCAGTTGTGCCGTGAGCATCTGGCAGCAGGCAGCGAAACACGCGCCTTGCTCATCAACACCGGCAACGCCAATGCGGGCACCGGTGCCGATGGCCTGAAGCGCGCCCGCGCCAGCTGCGAGGCACTGGCGCCCTTGCTCGGCGTGAAGGCACAGCAGGTGCTGCCGTTTTCGACCGGGGTGATCATGGAAGCGCTGCCGCTGGAGCGCATTGTGGCCGGCCTGCCGGCGGCCCTGCAGGCGCTGGATGCGAATGCCTGGGGGCTGGCCGCGCAAGCCATCATGACGACCGACACCCTGCCCAAGGCCGCATCGCGCCAGGTGAGCATCGGCGGCAAGACCGTGACCGTGACCGGCATCAGCAAGGGCGCCGGCATGATCCGACCGAATATGGCGACCATGCTGGGTTTCATGGCCACCGACGCGGTGATCGCACCCGACTTGCTGCAAGCGCTGGTGACGCGCGCGGCCGACCAGTCGTTCAACCGCATCACGATAGACGGCGACACCTCGACGAATGACTCGTTCGTGCTGATAGCCACGCAGCAGGCCGGCCACCAGCCAATACAGTCGCTGGAGTCGGCCGACGGGCGGGTCTTGGTGGACGCCGTGTTCGCAGTGGCGCGCGAACTCGCGCAAGCCATCGTGCGCGACGGTGAAGGCGCGACCAAGTTCATTACGGTGCGCGTGAGCGGCGGGCGCGACGCGGCCGAATGCAAACTCGCCGCCTATGCGATCGCGCACTCGCCGCTGGTCAAGACCGCTTTCTTCGCCAGCGACCCCAATCTGGGTCGCATCCTGGCGGCGGTCGGCTATGCCGGCATTGCCGACCTTGACCAGGCGTCGATCGACCTCTATCTGGACGACGTGCATGTCGTGCACCAGGGCGGCCGCCGCCCCGAGTACCGCGAGGAAGATGGCCAGCGCGTCATGCAGCAAAGCGAGATCAGCGTGCACGTGAACCTCAATCGCGGCGCGGCCGACACCACCGTGTGGACCTGCGACCTGAGTCACGACTACGTGACGATCAACGCCGACTACCGATCCTGATCGGCGCTTGCAGCGCCGTGCTCGAGTGTGGTTTGGCGCCATCACTGGCGCATGCGCCGAGCATTTTTGGCATGCATTCCTGCCGCGCCGCTGTTAGCATCGAGGCAAATATTTGACGGGCATCAGACCATGACCAAGCTAATCAAACGCTCCCGACGCGCACCCTGTGCCGCGGCCTGCGTTCGCGCGCTGGCCATGGTCGGCAGCGTCATTACCCCTCAGGCCGCGCCGGTCCCGGCGACCTGACACCCCTCTCAGTCCACGCTTCGCCCGTCGAAGTCCGCTGAGAAATCAGCGGAAGAAGTTGGCGCTCTCCCTCTTTCGCTGCCGGATCCACCGATCCAAAACGGCCCACCAAGGCCAGCCGAGCGCGAAGGGAGAATTCGAATGACGACCTGGGTTCGAAATGTCTGGCGCCGCATGAGTCTGCCGCGCGACGATTTGCTGCGCGACGCCACTTACCGGCGCTTGTGGACGTCGATCCTGATCAGCTCGCTCGGGGGTCAGGTGACGATGCTGGCGCTGCCGCTGACGGCAGCCGTGATGCTGCACGCGCGCCCGACGCAAATGGGCTTGCTCACGGCCATGGAGCTGATCCCTTTTGTGCTCTTTTCGCTGCCCGCCGGCGTCTGGCTTGACAAGGTGCGCAAGCTGCCGGTCTATGTAATGGGCGAGACCGCGATGGCGGTGATCCTGCTCAGCGTGCCGCTGGCCATGTGGCTCGACCGCCTGAGCATGACATGGCTGTATGTGGTGGGATTCCTGCTCGGAACGATCTACACCACCGCAGGGTCGGCGGCGCAGATCGTGCTGACGCAGGTGGTGGCGCGCGAGCGGCTGGTCGAAGCGCATGCCAAGAACGCCCTGGCATCGTCGGGCGCCGAAGTGGCGGGGCCAGGTGTTGCCGGCGCCTTGATCAGAATCGTCGGAGCACCGGCGGCCCTGCTGGTGGACGTGGCCTTGCTGCTGGTCTCGGCCTTCATCCTGCGCGGCATACGCGTGCACGAGCATCCAGGCACGGGTCGGGACTCGGACTTCTGGCGCGATCTGAAGGCCGGTGTGCGCTTTGTCGCTGGCAACCGTCTGCTGGTGAGCCTGGCAGCCGCGGTGGGTTGCTGGCAGATGTTTCACCAGTCTGCGATGGTCGTGCAGATCCTGTTCGCGACACGCACGCTGGGGCTGTCGGCGCAGGCCGTGGGCCTGTGCTACGTGGCGCTCGGGGTGGGCACGGTGCTGGCCAGTGCGGCGGGGCACCGCGTCAGCAAACGCCTGGGGCCAGGCCCTTGTCTGAGCCTGGGTTTCGGCGTGTGCGGTGCAGGCTGGCTGCTGTTGGCACTGGCGCCTGCCAATACCTGGGGCGTCGCCGCGTTCGCCTTCATGCTGTTCCTGTTCGGCCTGGGCGCGGTGCTGATCTTCATCAACTTCCTGGCATTGCGTCAGGCGGTCACGCCCAAGCATCTGCTCGGGCGCATGACCAGCACCATGCGCTGGCTGATCCTGATCCCGGCCGGGCCCGGCGCCTTGCTCGGTGGCTGGCTGGGCGAGCATGTGGGTCTGCGCTGGGCTTTGGCATTTGCCGGCGTGGGTGCTTTGCTGCTGAGCGCGCTGGCCTCGCGCCACGCGACCTTGAGCGAGGTGCGCGAGTTGCCCAAGCTTGACGATGTTGACGAACAACTGGGGGCCGAAGCCATGCCTGGCTTCAACCCGCTTTGAAGGGAGCAATGATGACAACACCTGACCCCGTCTTGATCGAAGTCCCCGAGCAGATCGTCACCGAGCGCCTGGTGCTGGCCGCGCCGCGGGCTGGCCTGGGCCAGGCGCTGAACGCGGCGGTCTGCGAATCGTTGGAGAGTCTGAAGCCCTGGATGCCTTGGGCGCAGACGGCGCCCAGCATAGAAGCGTCCGAGGCCGTGCTGCGCCATCAATTGGCCATGTTCGTGCTGCGCAGCGATCTCGTCTACCAGATCTACGCCAAGACTGCCGACGGTCAAGCCGGCCGACTGTTGGGCGGCACGGGACTGCACCGCCTCGACTGGACGGTGCGGCGTTTCGAGATCGGCTACTGGATACGCAGCAGCGCCGAGGGGCAGGGCTTTGTCTCGGAGACCGTGCAGGCGCTGACCCGCATGGCGTTTGAAACCCTGCACGCGCGCCGTGTCGAAATACGCATGGACGACGATAATCTGCGCAGCCGCGCGGTGGCCGAGCGTTGCGGTTTCGAGCTCGAAGGCGTGCTGCGACGCGACAGCCTGAACCCCGCTGGCGAGTCGCGCGATACGCGCGTCTATGCGCGCATCGCCTGAAAGACGCTTCAGGTGAGCGGTGAAAACTTGTCGACCGCGTCGGTGATGATGCCGTCCACGCCGTTGGCGATCAGCCATTGGGCCGAGGCTTCGTCGTTCACCGTATAGACCAGCGCCTTCAGGCCGGCCGCGTGCAGGTGCTCGACGAGACGCCGGTCCATCAGCGCGTAGTTGCTGATGACGGCCTGGCATTGCAGCGCGCTCGCCTGCTCGAGCCAGCCGTCCCAAAGCGTATCGACCAGCAGGCCGCGCGCCACCCCCGGAGCGGTCTGCCTTGCGCCCGCCAGCGCTTCGGGTTCGAACGAGCTGAACAAGGGCATTGCGTCGGCCGCGGCCCACAGCCGCAGCACCTCGCGACCCAGCACCTGGCCGGTCAGCAATGCCTGACCCGGCGTGGCTTTGATCTCGATGTTCAGCGTGTACCGGTTGGCAATCACAAACGCGGCCAGGGCGTCCAGACCGGGAATCGGCTCACCCGCAAAGGCCCGGCTGTGCCAGCCGCCTGCGTCGATGCGCGAGAGCTCGCTCCAGCTGCGCGCGCCGGCCACGCCGCGCTCGGGCGTGGTGCGGTCGAGCCGCGTGTCGTGCATCAGGAAGGGATGGCCATCGCTGCTGAGCTTGACGTCGCACTCGAAGGCACGGTAGCCGTATTGCGCGCCCAGCCGGAATGCGGCCAAGGTGTTCTCGGGCGCCAGCTTGCCGGCACCGCGGTGGGCGATCCAGAACGGACAGGGCCAGCTTGTCATGGCAGGTTTCATGTGGGGTCAGGTCTCAACGCGATGCGAAGTCTTGGCATCGAACCAATGCAGGTGGCGGGGCTCGACCTGCAGGTGCAGCACCTCGCCCACCTTGGGCGGCACATGCGTGGCGTCCACGCGCAAGGTGAACATCTGCGTGCCCAGATGGCCATATACCAGGCGCTCTGCGCCGAGCATTTCAATCATCTCGACCTTGAGTGCCCAGCCCTCGCCCTGGCCCACCCGCCAGTCGCTCACATGTTCGGGCCGCAGACCCAGGATCAGCTCGCCGGCGCGCGGCGCGCTCGACGGCAGGTTCAGCACCTGACTGCCCAGTGTGAAGCGCGTGCCGTCGGCCTGGCCCGGCATCAGATTCATCGGGGGAGAGCCGATGAAACCGGCGACAAAGGTGCTGGCGGGACGCGCATAGACCTCTTCGGGCGTGCCGAACTGATCCATGCGGCCTGCGTTCATGACAATCATGCGCTGCGCCAGCGTCATCGCCTCGACCTGGTCGTGCGTCACGAACAGCGAGGTGACACCCAGCTCGGCGTGCAGCTTTCGAATCTCGAGGCGCGTCTGCGCGCGCAGCTTGGCGTCCAGGTTCGAGAGCGGCTCGTCGAACAGGAACACCTGCGGGTTGCGAACGATGGCGCGACCCATCGCGACACGCTGGCGCTGCCCGCCCGAGAGCTCGCGCGGCTTGCGCTCAAGCAGCGCCGACAGCTCCAGAATTGCAGCGGCCTTGTCGACCCGGACGCGAATATCGCCCACCGGCACCTTCTTGATCTTGAGCCCGTAGGCCATGTTCTCGAACACGCTCATGTGCGGGTAAAGCGCGTAATTCTGGAACACCATGGCGATGTCGCGGTCGGCCGGTTCGATGTCGTTGACCCGGCGTGCGCCGATGTGGATTTCGCCTTGCGTCACCTCTTCCAGACCCGCGATCATGCGCAGCAGCGTTGACTTGCCGCAGCCTGAAGGGCCGACGATGACAACGAATTCGCCGTCGGCGATTTCGGCGTTCACGCCGTGTATCACCTGATTGGCGGTCGCACCCCGGCCATACTGTTTGACGAGGTTTCGGATCGAGATGCTTGCCATAGATTTTAGTTAGTTGGTGCCCGAGCTGCTGCGCAGGTCCGGCACACAATTCCATAATATTGTCAGTTGGGGTCAGAGCTTTCGGCCACGCTGCGCGTGGGTCGCAAGGTCTGACCCCAAGTCTCTTCAGTTAGTGGGGTCAGAGCTCGCCGAGTACGGCAAGGTCTGACCCCAGGTCATTATTTTTCGATGTCGACGAGTCCCTTGACGAACCACTTCTGCATCGCCATCACTACCAGGGCCGGTGGCAGCATCGCCAGTATCGCAGTGGCCATCACCAGGTTCCATTGCTGGGCCGAATCGCCGCCGCTGATCATGCGCTTGATACCGATCACCACCGGGTACATCGACTCATCGGTGGTCACGAGCAATGGCCACAGGTACTGGTTCCAGCCGTAGATGAACTGGATCACGAACAGCGCCGCGATGCTGGTGCTGGAGAGCGGCAACAGCACGTCCTTGAAAAAACGCAGTGGCCCGGCGCCGTCCATGCGCGCCGCCTCGGTCAGTTCCTCGGGCACGGTCAGAAAGAACTGCCGGAACAAGAAGGTGGCGGTGGCCGACGCGATCAGCGGAATCGTCAGCCCGGCATAGGTATTGAGCAGACCCAGGTCGGAAACCACCTTGTAGGTCGGAAAGATGCGCACCTCGACCGGCAGCATCAGTGTCACGAACACGGCCCAGAAAAAGAGCATGCGCAACGGGAAACGGAAGTACACGATGGCAAAAGCCGACAGCAAGGAGATGGCAATCTTGCCGATGGCGATCACCAATGCCGACACCAGGCTGACCCACATCATTCGAGCGACCGGGGCGCCTGAACCCTGCCCATGCTCGGCGCCGGTGAGGGCGGCCACATAGTTGTGCCAGAACTGATCGCCGGGCAGCAAAGGCATCGGTGCCTGCGCGATCTCTTGAGCCGTGTGCGTGGAGGCGACAAAGGTGATGTAGACCGGGAAGGCGACGATAGCCACGCCCAGCAGCAGCACGGCGTGCGACAGAAACGACAGGAAGCGGTTGCGTTCGACCATGTCAGCGTCCGCACGGCCGCCCGAAGGACGCTGAGCGCCGTCCCGGGGGGCGACGAAGGAAGTGAGCTCGAGGGATAGTCATGGTCGGTCAGTACTGCACGCGTCGTTCGACGAAACGGAACTGCACGGCCGTGAGCGCGACGACGATGAGCATCAGCACCACCGATTGCGCCGCCGAACCGCCGAGATCGAGCGCCTTGAAGCCGTCGTAATACACCTTGTAGACCAGGATCGAGGTGTCCTGGCCCGGGCCGCCTTCGGTGGCAGCGTCGATGATGCCGAAGGTGTCGAAGAACGCATAGACCATATTCATGACGAGCAGGAAGAAGGTGGTCGGCGACAGAAGCGGAAACACAATGGTCCAGAAGCGGCGCCAGGGACGCGCGCCGTCGATCGCGGCGGCCTCGATCAGCGATTTGGGAATCGACTGCAGTCCCGCCAGGAAGAACAGGAAGTTGTAGGAGATCTGCTTCCAGACCGCTGCCATCACGATCAGCGCCATCGCATGATTGCCATTGAGCAGATGGTTCCAGTCGAATCCGGCCGTGCGCAGGGCATACGACACCACGCCAACGCTCGGCGCAAACATGAACAGCCACAACACGCCGGCCACCGCCGGCGCCACCGCGTAGGGCCAGATCAGCAGGGTCTTGTAGGCCAGCGCGCCCTTGATGACGCGGTCCGCGAAGACCGCCAGCAGCAGCGAAATAACGATGCCGAAGCCAGCCACGAGCGCCGAGAACAGCGCGGTGGTCTTGAATGAGGCAAGGTAGGTCGGATCGGCGAACAGATTGCGAAAGTTCTCCAGCCCGATCCACCGCGTGCTGGTGCCGAAGGCATCCTGCTGCTGCAGCGACTGCAGCAATGCCTGAACGGCGGGCCAGAAGAAGAAGACGCCAATCACCGCCAATTGCGGCGCCATCAGCACCCAAGGCAACCAGGCGGAACTGAAGACAACGCGTTTTTCGGAGGCCACAATCGTTCAATCAAACTGAAGTCCCACCCGGCGTTGGCAGGGTGGGACGGGTTTGCCGTCATGACGGCAGCAACAATCCTCAGGACTTGTTGGCCTTCTCGAAGCGTTCCAACTGTTCGTTGCCACGCTTGACGGCCTCGTCCAGCCCTTGCTTGGCAGTCAGCTTGCCGGCCCAGACCTGTTCGAGTTCCTCGTCGATGATGGTGCGGATCTGCACGAAATTGCCAAGGCGTATGCCGCGCGACTTGTCGGTGACCTTGCGAATCATCTGCGTGACTGCCACGTCGGTGCCGGGATTTTGCTTGTAGAAGCCCGACGCCTCGGTGAGTTTGTACGCTGCCGTCGTGATCGGCAGATAGCCGGTACGCTTATGGCTGGCCGATTGCACATCGGGGCGCGACAGGTAGTTGAAGAACGCCGCCACGCCCTTGTACTCGGCAGGCTTGTGACCGGCCATCACCCACAGGCTGGCGCCGCCGATCACGGTGTTCTGCGGTGCACCCGGCACATCGGGGTAGTACGGCAGCGGCGCAATACCGTAGGCGAACTTGGCATTGGCCTTCACGCTGCCATACAGGCCGGCGGAACCGGTGAACATTGCGCACTCGCCCGACGGGAATGTCGCATCCGGCGTGTTGTTGCGGCCCTTGTAGACGAACAGTCCCTGCTTGGCCATATTGGCAAGATTTTCGATATGGCGCACGTGCAGCGGTGAATTGAAGGCGAGCCTGGCGTCCATGCCGCCGAAGCCGTTTCTCTTGGTCGCGAATTCGACGTTATGCCAGGCCGAGAAGCTCTCGAGCTGGGTCCAGCTCTGCCAGCTGGTGGTGAACGGGCACTTTTGCCCGCTGGCCTTGAGCTTGGCCGCGGCCAGCACGACCTCGGGCCAGGTGCTCGGTGCCTTGTTGGGGTCAAGGCCGGCCGCCTTGAAGGCATCCTTGTTGTAGTAGAAGACGGTCGTCGAGCTGTTGAAAGGCAGGCTCAGCATCTGGCCGTTGGGCGCCGTGTAATAGCCCGCGACGGCGCTGATGTAGGCGCTCGGGTCGAACTTCAGGCCCGACTCCTTCATCACCTCACCCACCGGCTTGATGGCGCCCTTGCTGGCCATCATGGTCGCTGTGCCGACTTCGAACACCTGCAGGATGGCCGGCGCGTTGCCGGAACGGAACGCGGCAATCGCCGCCGTCATCGACTCGGGGTAGCTGCCCTTGAAGGTGGGAACGACCTTGTATTCCTTCTGGCTGGCATTGAAGTCCTTGGCCAGATCGTTGACCCATTCTCCCAGGGAGCCGCCCATCGAGTGCCACCACTGGATTTCGGTCTGCGCCTGTGCAGCGCTGGACAGGCCAGCAGCAAGCAATACCGGGATCAGGATACGGTTCTTGAGTTTCATGAATTCTTCCTTGATGACAGTGATATCTGGAACAAAACGCAAGTCTAGTCTGCCTTTGTGACAGCCGCATTTCTCGCACATCGGACGCCCGCTGGGTAGAGGACTTCCCCTTGTGCGCGTTGCGCAAGCGCGCTCGAAGACCGCGTCGGCACCAACGCCAAACTCGGCCCGACGGCCGCGCATGCTGCGCTGCGGTAGCATTTGGCGCTCACCGGCTTCGCTCCTTGGTTCGATTGACTGCCCACACATGAATGCACCGCTCCCGCTGATGGCCCACGAACCCGGATTCACGCCGCATATTGCCGCGCCACGCTTGCGCGAAATTCCGTACAACTACACCTCATTTTCCGACCGAGAAATCGTCATCCGTCTGCTGGGCCAGCGCGCCTGGGAGGTCTTGAATCATCTGCGCGTGGAGCGCCAGACGGGACGCTCGGCGCGCATGCTCTACGAGGTGCTTGGCGACATCTGGGTGGTGCAGCGCAACCCCTATTTGCAGGACGACTTGCTCGACAACCCGAAGCGCCGCAGCCTGCTGGTCGCTGCTTTGCACCACCGTCTGGGCGAAATCGACCGGCGCCGCGCACCCGCCGGCTCAGGCCAAGGCGCGGCTGCGCGCGACGCCCGTGTGGGTGAGCTGCTGCTGGCGGCCAGCCAGGCGGTCGAGCGCTTTGCCGAAAGCTTTGACGAGGTTGCGCAATTGCGCCGGCGCACCCGCAAAGTGCTGGGTCGCGTCACCAAGAGCGACAACATCAAGTTCGACGGCCTGTCGCGCGTGGCGCATGTGACCGACGCCACCGACTGGCGCGTCGAGTATCCGTTTGTCGTGCTCACTCCCGACAGCGAGGCCGAGATGGCGCGGCTCGTGAAGGGCTGCATCGAGCTGGAGCTGACCATCATCCCGCGTGGCGGCGGCACCGGTTACACCGGCGGTGCCGTGCCGCTGAGCTGGAGGAGCGCGGTCATCAACACCGAAAAGCTCGAAGCCATGAGCGGCGTCGAGATGCTGAAACTGCCAGGCCTTGACCGCGAGGTGGCGACGATCTGGACCGAGGCCGGTGTGGTCACGCAGCGCGTCAGCGATGTGGCCGAGGCCGCTGGATTCGTGTTCGCGGTCGATCCGACTTCGGCAGACGCCTCGTGCATTGGCGGCAATATCGCGATGAACGCCGGCGGCAAGAAGGCCGTGCTGTGGGGCACGGCGCTGGACAATCTGGCGTCGTGGCGCATGGTCACGCCAGACGCCAAATGGCTGGAAGTGGTGAGGCTGAACCACAACCTTGGCAAGATCCATGACGCCGGCCTGGCGAGTTTCGAGCTGCGCTATTTCGACGCGTCGGGCAAGCAGCTCGAGCGCACCGAGCGCCTGGACATTCCGGGGCAGTCGTTTCGCAAGGAAGGCCTGGGCAAGGACGTCACCGACAAATTCCTCGGCGGCCTGCCGGGCATTCAGAAAGAAGGCTGCGACGGCCTCATCACCAGCGCGCGCTGGATCGTGCACCGCATGCCAGCGCATGTGCGCACCGTATGCATGGAGTTTTTCGGCAACGCCAGGGACGCCGTGCCCAGCATCGTCGACATCAAGAACTATATGTTCGGCCTGGCTGCTGCTGGCGGCGCGCTGGTGGAGGGGCAAGGCCCCATCCCCGTGCTGCTGGCCGGCCTCGAGCATCTGGACGACCGCTATCTGAAGGCGGTGGGCTATGTGACCAAGAGCAAGCGCGGCGGTCTGCCCAAGATGGTGCTGGTGGGCGACATCGTCGGCGACGACGCCGACGCGGTGGCCGCTGCCACGTCCGAAGTGGTGAGGCTGGCCAATAGCCGCGCCGGTGAAGGCTTCGTGGCCGTGAGCGTTGAGGCGCGCAAGAAATTCTGGCTTGATCGCAAACGCACCGCCGCGATTGCACACCATACCAACGCCTTCAAGATCAACGAGGACGTGGTGATTCCGCTCGCGCATATGGGCGACTACACGAATGGCATCGAGCGCATCAACATCGAGCTGTCGCTGCGCAACAAGCTGGCCTTGCTCGACCGGCTCGACAACTTTTTCCAGGCAGGCGAGCTGCCGCTGGGCAAGAGCGACGATGCGAGCGATGTCGCTTCGACCGAGCTGTTGGCAGAGCGCGTGGCGCAGGCGCTGAGCCTGCTGGCCGAGGTGCGCACGCAGTGGCTGTTCTGGCTCACCCATCTTGACGACAGCGCCGGGCCGGGCCAGCCCAGCATCTTCGAACAGTTGCAGGACCACAGCCTGCGCGCCTCGTGGAAACTGCAAGTGCTCAAACCGCTGCAGCTGATCTTCGCCGGATCAGCGCTGAGCACAACCGTCGACGCGTGCAAGCAGATTCACCAGGAAGTGCTGCGCGGGCGCGTCTGGGCGGCCTTGCACATGCATGCCGGTGACGGCAATGTGCATACCAACATCCCGGTCAACTCGGACAACTACGAGATGCTGCAGACCGCGCATGCCGCGGTGGTGCGCATCATGGCGCTGGCGCGTCAACTGGGCGGCGTGATCTCGGGTGAACATGGCATCGGCATCACCAAGCTGGCCTTCCTGAGCGACGCCGAACTCGCCGGCTTTGCCAGCTACAAGGCCAGGGTCGACCCGGAAGGCCGCTTCAACAAGGGCAAGTTGCTGCGAGCGCCCGGTCAAGCACTTAGCCGCCACAGGCCACAGGCCAATGGCCTTCAGCAGGCGGCAGGCAGTCCGCAGGGTCTGCCTGCGTCCGGCCTCAGCCCCGAGCTTGCCGGCTCCCCATCGGGGGGGCGGACGCCGGATGCCGGCGGCCTCGGGGGTGTCATGCATGCCGACCTGACCAACGCCTATACGCCCAGCTTCGGGCTGATGGGCCACGAGTCGCTGATCATGCAGCAAAGCGACATTGGCGCGATCTCTGAAAGCATCAAGGACTGCTTGCGCTGCGGCAAGTGCAAGCCGGTGTGCTCCACACACGTGCCGCGTGCCAATCTGCTTTACAGCCCGCGCAACAAGATCCTCGCCACTTCGCTGCTGGTCGAGGCGTTTCTGTACGAAGAGCAGACGCGCCGCGGCATCTCGGTCAAGCATTGGCACGAATTCGAGGACGTGGCCGACCATTGCACGATCTGCCACAAATGCCTGAGTCCCTGTCCGGTGAACATCGACTTCGGCGACGTCACCATGAATATGCGCAATCTGCTGCGCAAGATGGGACACAAGAGTTTTCGCCCCGGCAATGCGGCGGCCATGTTCTTCTTGAATGCCACCCACCCCGAGACCATCAAGCTGGTGCGCGCGGCCATGGTCGGCGTGGGATTCAAGGCCCAACGGCTGGCCAATGACTTGCTGCGCCGCCTGGCCCGAAAGCAGACTGCCGCGCCACGCTCGACCTTGGGCGCGGCGCCGCTCAAAGAGCAGGTGATTCACTTCATCAACAAGAAGATGCCGGCTGGGCTGCCGACCAAGACGGCGCGCGCCTTGCTCGACATTGAAGACAAGGACTACGTGCCCATCATCCGTGACGCATCGAACACCACGTCGGAGACCGAGGCGGTGTTCTACTTCCCCGGCTGCGGCTCCGAGCGCCTGTTCTCGCAAGTCGGTCTGGCAACACAGGCCATGCTCTGGCATGCCGGCGTTCAAACCGTGCTGCCGCCGGGTTATCTGTGCTGCGGCTACCCGCAGCGCGGCTCAGGCCAGTACGACCGCGCAGAGAAGATCATCACCGACAACCGGGTGCTGTTCCACCGTGTCGCCAACACGCTCAACTACCTCGACATCAAGACCGTGGTGGTGAGTTGCGGCACCTGCTACGACCAATTGCAGGGCTATGAATTCGACAAGATATTTCCCGGCTGCCGCATCATCGACATCCACGAATATCTTCTGGAAAAGGGGATCACGTTGGGTGGTTTCCTTTCGGCGCAGGCGAATGTCGACGAAGGCGGCACAAAGCGCAGCGGCAGCACGAGCTATCTGTTCCACGACCCGTGCCACAGCCCGATGAAGCTGCAGGATCCCTTGAAGACAGTGAAGGCACTTGTCGGCGACGCCGTCACCAAGAGCGAGCGCTGCTGCGGCGAGTCGGGCACCTTGGGTGTCAGCCGGCCCGATATCGCCACGCAGATACGCTTTCGCAAGGAAGAAGAGCTGCGCAAGAACGAGGCCGCCTTGCGCGGCTCGGGCGCGGTGGGCGCAGGCGATAACATCAAGATACTGACGTCGTGCCCAAGCTGCCTGCAGGGCCTGACTCGCTACGGCAACGACTTGCAAAACGGTCTGCTCGAGGCCGACTACATCGTGGTCGAAATGGCGCGCAAGATACTCGGCGAGGACTGGATGCCGAAGTACATCGCGCTGGCCAATAGCGGCGGCATCGAGCGCGTGCTGGTGTGATGCCGGTGAGAGAGCCGAAGAACACAATGAAACCTGCCGATCACGTGTCCGGCTGCGAGCTTTGCCAGGCTGTGGGTGGCGTGCTGGTGGTGCAAACCGCGCTGCTGCGGGTCGTGCGCGTCGATGACTTGAACTTTCCGGCCTTTTACCGCGTCGTCTGGCAGGCGCATCGGGCCGAGTTCACCGACCTCGACCCGGCCGAGCGCGCGCAGTGCATGGACGCCGTGGCGCGCGTCGAGGCCGTGCTGCGCCGCCAGCTCGCTCCCACCAAGATCAATCTGGCCGCGTTTGGCAATATGGTGGCGCATCTGCACTGGCATGTGGCGGCCAGATTCGACTGGGACAGCCACTTCCCGCAGCCCATCTGGGCCCAGGCGCAGCGCAAGGTGGTGCCGCCTGCGGTGGCGCGCTTGAGGGTGTCGCTGCCCGAACTCGACGCGCGCGTGGCCGAGGCTTTTGCATGACGCGCCACCGACCCAAGCAGCGCCTGCGCAAAGACCCGGCTCGGCGCTGGCCCGAATCCTCGGCGCTACACTGAACAGCCCCACTTCCAGCCCCTACCATGTCCGGCCTCAACACACCTACACCTACCGCAGTCACGGCACATCAGCAATCGCGCGTGCTTGAAATCACCTTCAGCGACGGCGCGAGCTTTCGCATCCCCTTCGAGTTGATGCGGGTCTACTCGCCGTCGGCCGAAGTCAAGGGCCACGGGCCGGGCCAGGAGACGCTGCAGACCGGCAAGCGCGATGTGGGACTGGTCGCGTTGGAGCCGGTCGGCCTGTACGCGATCAAACCGACGTTTTCCGATGGGCACGAGAGCGGCCTGTTCTCGTGGGAATACCTCTACCACCTGGGCGCTCAGCAAGACGAGCTCTGGCAGCAGTACGAAGCGCGCCTGGCTGAAGCCGGCATGAGCCGCGACACGCCGATGGCGGCAGCGGGGGGCTCGTCGTGCGGACATTCGCACTGAGACGATTGAGAGCGGAGACATCGTGAGTTCCACCCACTTCGGATTCCAGACGGTCGACGAGCGCGAAAAGGCCTCCCGCGTGCGCGGTGTGTTCGACTCGGTCGCGTCAAAGTACGACGTGATGAACGACCTCATGTCGATGGGCATGCACCGCGCCTGGAAGGCCTATACGGTGGCGGTGGCCAATCTGAAGGCCGGCGACAAGGTGCTCGATATCGCCGGCGGCACCGGTGACCTGGCGCGCGCCTTTGCGCGCGACGTGGGCGCCAGCGGCATGGTCGTACACACCGATATCAACGAGGCCATGCTGCGCCAGGGCCGCAACCGGCTGCTCGACGAGGGGTTGGTCCTCCCGACGAATCTGTGCGACGCCGAAAAATTGCCCTACCGCAATGCCAGCTTCGATCTGGTCAGCGTTGCCTTTGGCCTGCGCAATATGACGCACAAGGACGTCGCGTTGGCCGAGATGTGCCGCGTGCTCAAGCCCGGTGGCCGGCTGTTGGTGCTGGAGTTCTCGACAATCGCCGCGCCTTTGAGAAAGCCTTACGATTGGTATTCGTTCAACATCCTGCCGCGGCTGGGCCAATGGATTGCCGGCGACGCACAAAGCTACAAGTACCTGGCCGAGTCGATACGCATGCACCCCGACCAGGCCACGCTGAAGGCGATGATGAAGGACGTGGGTTTTGGTCACGTCGATGTGCACAATCTCAGCGCCGGTGTGGTCGCCTTGCACGTCGGGATCAAGTGCTGAGCACGGAGAGACCAAACGTTCCGGCTCCAATCATGGAGCAGAAAGTCCACCGATGAACTCCATGAACAGACAGGTCCTGACAGCGGGCCACTGGCGCGTGGCGAGTGTCTGTTTCGCCTGCGCGCTCGTGTTGCTGGCGGGCTGCGGAGAGAGAAAGAATCTTGATGCGGATTCTCCGGCAGCAGCCAAGGTCAACAAGCAAGAGATCAAGCTGGACAAGATCATGTTCGTGCTGCAGCACCAACCTGGCCTCAAGCCCGAACAGGTCGATGCTGCGAGCAGGAAGATCCTGGAACGCCTGATCGACCAGGAACTGGCGGTGCAACAGGCGGCGGACTTGAAGCTTGATCGTGACCCCAAGGTGGTGCAGCAGATCGAAGCCGCAAGGCGCGAAGTGATTGCGCGCGCCTACCTCGAGCATGTCGGTGAAGCCGCAGCGAAGCCAACTGCTGAAGAAGTGCAGAAGTACTTCGACGCCAAGCCTGCACTGTTCAAGGACCGTCGCATTTACAGCCTGCAAGAGATCGACATCGAGGCCAAGCCCGATCAGGTCGAGGGATTGCGCGCCAAGCTCGCCGCGGCCCGGAACATCGCCGAGTTTGTCGACCATCTCAAGGCCGGAGAATTTCACTTCGTCGGCAGCCAGGCGGTGCGCACGCCCGAACAGTTGCCGCTGGCGAGCCTGGACGTCATTTCCAAAATGAAGGACGGCGCAAGCTTGTTCAATGCCTCGCCCAGCGGCGCCCAGGTGTTGCTGCTGGCCGGTTCGCGTGCCCAACCGGTCAGCCTGGAGCAAGCCCGGCCCGCCATCGAGCAGTTCGTGCTGAACGAGCGCAAACGCAAGCTGATTGACGATGACATCAAGGCGATGCGCGCCAAGAGCCGGATCGAATATGTCGGCAAGTTCGCCGTGGCCGCCTCAGGCCCAGCGGAAGATGCGCCGGCCGAACCTGCCGCCAGCGCGGCCAAGAATTAGCGGCGCGCGGCGCGACGCATGAGGCTGGCGCTCAATCGGCCGTCAGCAACTTGTCCGCCAGGATGGCGACGATGCGCTCAGCCGCCTTGCCGTCCCACAGCCTGGGTCGGCGCCCGCGCTTGCTCAGACCATTGACCGCATTCAGCGCGGCGGCAATCACGTCGTCTGCCTTGGTGCCGGCCAGCACGTTCGAGCCTTCATCGACGGTGATCGGACGCTCGGTGTTGTCTCGCACGGTGACGCAGGGTACGCCCAAAGCCGTGGTCTCTTCCTGCAAGCCGCCGCTGTCGGTCAGCACCAGCACCGCGTCCTTCCACAGGTGCAGGAACGACATATAGGCCTGCGGCCCCATCAACTCGACCGCTGAGCCCAGATCGATGCCGAACTTCTCGATATTGGCGCGCGTGCGCGGGTGCACCGGAAACACGAGCGGCAACTCGCTCGAGACCGTGCGCAGAATGCGGGCGATGTTTTCAAGCGATTCGGCGCTGTCGACATTGGACGGGCGGTGCAGCGTGACGACGCCATAGCGTGGATGGGCGCGCTTGTACATGTCGCTCTCCAGACCGCTGGTGTCCATGGTCTTGAGCTTGTCGGCCTGGAACAGCACGTTGTCGACCATCACATGGCCGACGTCCCAGACCGCATGCATGTCCTTGCCTTCGCGCCGCAGGTGCTCCAGGCCGCTCGGTTCGGTGACGAAGAACCAGTCGGAGATGGCGTCGGTGACGAGGCGGTTGATTTCCTCGGGCATGCGCATGTCGCCGCTGCGCAAGCCCGCCTCGACATGGGCCACCGCAATGCCGGCCTTCTTGGCGACGATGGAGCAGGCCAGCGTCGAATTCACGTCGCCCACCACCAGGCAGGCGGCGGGCTTTTCGGAGGCGCACAAGGCCTCGTACGCCTGCATGATTTTGCCGGTCTGCTCGGCATGCGATCCGCCGCCGCATCCCAGCCGCACATCGGGCGCGGGGATGCCCAACTCCTCGAAGAACACCTCGTTCATGTCGCGGTCGTAATGCTGGCCGGTGTGAACGATCTTCCAGGCCAGGCGGCCGTCAAGCCGCAGCGCCCGCACGATGGGCGCGATCTTCATGAAGTTGGGGCGCGCACCGGCGATCAGGTGGATGCAGGGTTGGGTCATTGGGGGATTCTCAGTCGAAGTGTTTGGCGTCGGCCAGCAGTGGGGCGTTCAAGTCCTTTGCGGCGAGCAGCGGTGCGATCTCGCCAAGATCGGGCCACTTGATGCCGATGGCAGGATCGTCCCACCGCAGCGTGCCTTCGCTTTGTGGCGCGTAACAGGCGGTGGTCTTGTAGAGAAAGTCGGCCGACTCGCTCAAGACCAGGAAGCCATGCGCAAAGCCCGGCGGTATCCAGAGCTGGCGGTGGTTCTCGGCACTCAGCTCAATGCCTTCCCAGCGACCGAAGGTGGGGCTGGACTTGCGCATATCGACGGCCACATCGAACACCGCACCGCTGACCACGCGCACCAGCTTGCCTTGGGCATGCGGCGGCAACTGGAAATGCAGGCCGCGCAACACGCCTTTGCTCGAGCGCGAGTGGTTGTCCTGCACGAAGTGCGACGTTGTAGCCGATCGCCTCGTTGAACCTGCTTCGGACCAGCTCTCAAGAAAGAAACCGCGTGTGTCGACGAACACGCGCGGCTCGACGATCAGCACTTCGGGCAGAGTGGAAGCAGTCACTTTCATCAACAGGCATTCTCGCTCAGCAATTTCATCAGGTACTGGCCAGCAGAGCCCCGAAACGGTGGATGTCCTGCGGCGTGCTGATGAGCAGGATGTTTCGCATGCCGGCCAGCATCACGGTGCTCAAGGGGTAATACACCATCGGCTTATCGTAGACGGGCGGCACTGCTTGCTCATGGCCAGCGTTGCCGGATGCAGCCGGGTGCCTGAGCCGTCGGCGAGGATGTACCTTTGCGGTTTTCATGTGTTCGTCCTTAGAGAATTTCCATCAGCATGCGTTCGACGCCCTGCTGCCAGTGCGGCAACATCAGGCCAAAGTGCGCGTGCAGCTTGGCGGTGGACAGGCGCGAATTGAGCGGCCGCCTGGCCGGGGTCGGGTAGTCGCTGGTCGGTATCGGCAGCACCTGCTCGGGCGCCACCCGCAAGACCTGGCCCCGTGCGCGGGCAAATTCGATCACATGCCTGGCGTACGCATGCCAGCTGGTTGCGCCGCCTGCCACGGCATGGTAGGTGCCGCCGAAGTCGGGGCGCACCAGCGTGGCGCGCAGCATATGGGCGGTGAGGTCGGCCAGCAGATCGGCACCGGTGGGCGCGCCGATCTGGTCGGCAATCACCTTGAGCTGATCGCGCTCGGCCGCGAGCTTGAGCATGGTCTTGGCGAAGTTGGCGCCGCGCGCCGCGTAGACCCAGCTGGTGCGCAGAATCAAGTGTTGACAGCCGCTGGCGCGGATGGCTTGCTCGGCTTCCAATTTGGTTCTGCCATAGACACTCAAAGGACGGGTCGGCGCGTCCTCGACGCGCGGCTGGTCGCCGCTGCCGTCGAATACATAGTCGGTGCTGTAGTGGACCAGCAGCGCGCCCAGGGTCTTGGCTTCATTGGCCAGACATGCCGGCGCCTCGGTATTGATCAGGCGCACCAACTCGGGCTCGCTCTCAGCCTTGTCCACGGCGGTGTGGGCGGCGGCATTCACGATCACCTGTGGCGCATGCGAGCGCACAGTGGCGGCCAGCGCTTCGGTGTTGGCGAGGTCGCAGCCATCTTCGAGGTCGAGCGCGATCAGCTCGCCCAAGAGGCTGAGAGAGCGCTGCAATTCCCAGCCGACCTGGCCGTTCTTGCCGAGCAGCAATATCTTCATGCGCCGACCTTGGGCTCTTCGCCGTATTGTTGGTCCAACCATTCGCGGTAGGCGCCGCTTTGCACGCGCGCCACCCACTCCGGATGTTCCAGATACCACTGCACGGTCTTGCGGATGCCGCTGGCAAAGGTCTCTTTGGGGCGCCAGCCGATTTCCCGCTCGATCTTGCGCGCGTCGATGGCGTAGCGTCGGTCGTGGCCGGGGCGGTCCTTCACATAGGTGATGAGACGGTTGTAGGGGCCGACAGGGTCGGGCCGCAGTTCGTCGAGCAGCGCGCACACCGTGTTGACGATGTCGATATTGGCCATCTCGTTGCCGCCGCCGATGTTGTAGGTCTCGCCGAGGCGTCCGCCGGCGAGCACGGCGCGGATCGCGCTGGCATGGTCGCTCACATACAACCAGTCGCGGATCTGCTGGCCGTCGCCGTAGACGGGCAGCGGCTTTGCCGGCCAAGGCATTGACGATCATCAGCGGAATCAGCTTCTCGGGGAAGTGATAGGGGCCGTAGTTGTTGCTGCAGTTGGTGGTGACGACAGGCAGGCCGTAGGTGTGGTGCCAGGCACGCACCAGATGGTCGCTGGCGGCCTTGCTGGCCGAATACGGACTGTTGGGCTCATAAGCGTGGTCTTCGGCGAAGGGTGGGTCGTCCTTGGCGAGCGTTC
The DNA here is from genome assembly GCA_963740455.1 of uncultured beta proteobacterium. GTDB lineage: Bacteria > Pseudomonadota > Gammaproteobacteria > Burkholderiales > Burkholderiaceae_C > Paucibacter. The sequence goes on along the minus strand of CAVUEF010000007.1, from coordinate 268,873 downwards.
CATAGACCTCGTCGGTCGAGACATGGTGAAAGCGAAAGCCTGCCTGGTCGGTTGTGCCAAGCGTCGACCAGTACGTGCGTGCCGCTTCGAGCAGCGTGTAGGTGCCTTCGATATTGGTGCGCATGAAGGCGCCAGGCCCGCTGATCGAGCGGTCCACATGGCTTTCGGCGGCGAAGTGGAGCAGCGCACGCGGACGCTGCTCGGCCAGCAATCGGTCGACCAGCGCGCGGTCGCAGATGTCGCCGTGCACAAACCTGTGGCGCGGGTCGCCCTGCAGGCTGGCGAGGTTTTCCAGATTGCCGGCATAGGTGAGGGCGTCGAGCGTCACGATCTTTTCATCGCTCTGGTCCAGCCAGTCGAGCACGAAATTGCTGCCGATGAAACCGGCGCCGCCGGTGACGAGAATGCTCATATCAGTCTTCCATCTTGTTCATTGCAGCCCCTATTGCAGCATGCCCTCAATCCAAGCGGAACCCATGGATCCGGCTCTGCCGGTCCATCAGGTTCGCCCCCTTGAGGGGGAGGCGCGTAGCGCTTCGGGGGTGGGTTCATGACCTACCGTAGGTGTCTTCAAAGCGCACGATATCGTCTTCACCGAGATAGGCGCCCGACTGCACTTCGATGATTTCCAGCGGCACCTTGCCCGGATTGGCCAAGCGGTGCGTTTGTCCGAGCGGGATGTAAGTGCTCTGGTTCTCGCTCAGCAGAATTGTCTGCGCGCCGTTGACGATTTCGGCCGTGCCCGACACGACGATCCAATGCTCGGCGCGGTGGTGGTGCATTTGCAGGCTCAATGAGGCGCCTGGCTTGACCATGATGCGTTTCACCTGGAAGCGTTCGCCCGAATCAATACTGTCGTACCAGCCCCAGGGCCGGTGCACCTTGCGATGCAGCGTGTGTTCGGTGCGCTGCTGGTCGCCGAGCTGGGCCACGATGTGCTTCACGTCCTGGCTGCGGGCGCGGTCGGCCACCAGCACGGCGTCGGCCGTCTCCACCACGACCACGTCGGACAAGCCGACCACGGTCACCAGGCGGCTGCTGGCATGCACGAGCGTGTTGTGGCTGGCGCTGAGAGCACGTCGCCGTGGCTCGCATTGCCTTGTTCGTCCTTGGCCGCCACCTGCCACACGGCGTCCCAGGCGCCCAGGTCGTTCCACCCGGCATCCAGCGGCAGCATCTGCAGCGCGAGCTGGCCCGGGCACTTTTCCATCACCGCGTAGTCGACCGATTCGGCCGGTACGAGGGCGAACTCGGCCTTGCCGGGGCGCAGGAATTTGCCGTCGGCGCTGCGCGCGTCCCACGCTTTGCGGGTGGCCGCTGCAATGTCGGGTCGGAAGCGCTCGAGCGCCGCCAGCCAGCTCGATGCGCGCAACACAAACATGCCCGAGTTCCAGTAGTAGCTGCCTTCGCTCAGATAGGTTTTGGCGGTGGCGGCATCGGGTTTTTCGACGAACTCGGCCACGTTCAGAATGTGCCTTCCCTTGTTCGGTGCGCACATAGCCGAACCCGTTTCGGGCCGGTCCGGCTTGATGCCAAGTATCACGATGGCGCCGCTCGCTGCCTGGCGCACGGCCGCTGCAGGGCGGCCGTGAAGGCGTCGTCGTCGGCGACGGTCTGATCGGCAGGGGTGACGACCAGCACCGGATCGAGCCCGTCGTGAAGTGCCGCAAGGCGGCCAGCGTCATCGCCGGCGCCGTGTTGCGGCCCACCGGTTCGAGCAGCACGGCGTCGGGCTCGGTCCCGATTTCGCGCAACTGATCGAGCACCAGAAAACGGTGTTCCTCGTTGCACACCACGCTGGGTGCGCCAACCTCGATGTCGGTGCTGCCCAAGCCCTGCAGCCGGCCCAGCGCTTGCTGGAACAGGCTGCGCTTGTTGGTGCCTTCACCACCGAGCGACAGAAATTGCTTGGGATAAGCGGCGCGCGACAGCGGCCACAAGCGCGTACCATTGCCCCCGGCCATGACGACGGGTTGAATCGTGATTGTGCTCATGCTGTTGTGCTTTGCATCGGGTGTACGGGATGGGTTCATGCCGGCTGGAAGCCGTTCGGATTCATGCGCTGCCAGCGCCAGCTGTCGGCGCACATCTGGCTCAAGTCGCGCGTGGCACGCCAGCTCAGCCGCGCAGCGGCCAGGCTCGCGTCGGCATAACAGGCGTCGATATCGCCGGGGCGGCGCGCCACGATCTGGTACGGAACCGGTCGGCCGCTGACTTGCTCATAAGCGCGTGCCAGTTCCAGCACGCTATAGCCCCGGCCCGTGCCCAGATTCACGGTGAGCGAGGCGCTGCCCGCCAGCAGGAAATCAAGCGCCGCCACATGACCCTCGGCCAGATCGACGACATGGATGTAGTCGCGCACGCCGGTGCCGTCGGGCGTGTCGTAGTCGTCGCCGAACACCTGCAGGTATGCGCGCTTGCCCATCGCGACTTGTGCCACATAAGGCATCAGATTATTCGGTGTGCCGCGCGGGTCTTCGCCGATCGAGCCGCTCTCGTGCGCGCCCACCGGGTTGAAATAGCGCAGGCAGGCGGTCTGCCACTTCGGGTCGGCGGCGCCAATGTCGCGCAGCAGGGTCTCGCCCATCAGCTTGGTCGCGCCATAGGGGTTGGTGAACGAGAGCGCAGCGTCTTCAGGGATGGGCAGCTGCTGCGGTTGGCCGTAGACCGTCGCGCTTGAGCTGAACACCATGCGGCGCACGCCATTTGCTTGCATGGCCTGGCAGACCGCGATCAGGCCGCCGATATTGTTGGCGTAATAGGCGAGCGGATTCGCGGTCGACTCACCCACCGCCTTGAAGGCGGCGAAATGCACCACCGCGTCGATGCGGTGCTGGCTGAACAACTGCTGCATGGCTGATGCGTCGCACACATTGGCCTGGACAAATTGCGGCGGCTGGCCGGTCAGCACCTGCAAGCGCTTCAACACCTCGGGCGAGCTGTTGGAGAAATCGTCGACACCCATCACCCGGTAGCCCGCAGCCAGCAGCGCCAGCCACGTGTGAGATCCGATATAGCCGGTGGCGCCGGTCAGCAAGATGGTGGAGGGCATAGGTTTGGCTGGATTTCGCGGCGGATGCGTTTGTTCGACTTCAAGTACTGCTGTACTTCACCATTGGCAGTCTCCCAATATCCACTGCCCTGGCGCATGGCTGTGGATTCTCGCTCAATTCAACGAATGCTCGTTCCAGCTTGACGCGACAAAGCACGCACCGGATCGGGATGCCTACAATCTGGCCATGCTTCAAGACTGGACTGCCCTCATTGCGCCAGCGGCTCAGGAACGCCTGACCCTGCTGTTGAACCATGTGCTGAGCCGCGAGAGTGTCGCCTATGAGCGGCTGCGGCCGCATCAGGGTGCCACCGTGCTGATCGAGTTCACGGGACGGCCCGCTTTCCTGCCGGGCTTCATTCCGGCACCACCGGTGCTGGCGCTGCAAATCACACCGGCCGGCTTGCTCGATCGCCTGTCGCAGACGCCGAGTGAGCCCGCGCTGCGAGTCCAGCTCGATGTCTCGAATCCGGCCGCGCTGGCGCTGGGCGCCTTGAGCGGCGAGCGCCCCAAGGTCGCGATTCAAGGCGATGCAGCGCTTGCTACCGACATGAGCTGGCTGATCGACAACCTGCGCTGGGATATCGAGGACGATCTGGCCAGATGGCTGGGCCCGGCGCCTGCGCATGAGCTGGTGCGCCTGGGCAAGGGCATCGCCGCGGCCCTGGGCAACGTCGCGCGATCCGTGGCCTCCATGGGTGGACGTGGCGCAACATGATTCGCTATATCGCCCGGCTGCTGCTCATCATCATCACGGTGCTGCGTTTCGGGCTGGACAATCTGGCCCTGGAGGGCTTGAACGGGCGTCGCTATCGCTGGTTGCGCAGCCTGACCCGCGCGGGGCGGCGCTGGAGTCAGCCGCGCGGCGTGCGCCTGCGCCTGGCGCTCGAGCGGCTGGGCCCGATCTTCGTCAAGTTCGGCCAGGTGCTGTCGACGCGGCGCGACCTCTTGCCCAATGATGTGGCCATCGAGCTGGCCAAGCTGCAAGACGACGTGCCGCCTTTTCCTGCGGCGCAAGCCCGCGCCACCATCGAGCGTGTGTTGGGTCAACCCATCGAGGCGTTGTTCGCCAGCTTCGAGGCCGAGCCGGTGGCCAGCGCTTCCATTGCGCAGGTGCACTTTGCCACGCTGAAAAGCGGACGCGAAGTTGCCGTCAAGGTGCTGCGCCCGGGCATGCTCGACATCATCGAGGACGACCTGGCCTTGCTGCGCACGCTGGCGGGCTGGGTCGAGCGACTCAGCGCCGATGGCCGACGCCTCAAGCCGCGCGAGGTGGTCGCCGAGTTCAACACCTATCTGCACGACGAGCTGGACCTGGTGCGCGAGGCCGCCAATGCCGCGCAGCTGCGCCGCAACATGACCGGTCTGGACCTGGTGCTGGTGCCCGAGATGGTGTGGGACATGTGCAAGACCGAGGTGCTGGTGATGGAGCGCATGAAGGGCGTGCCGATCAGCCAGGCGCAACGTTTGCGCGACGCCGGCGTCGACATCCCGAAGCTGGCGCGTGACGGCGTGACGATCTTCTTCACGCAGGTGTTTCGCGACGGCTTCTTCCATGCCGACATGCATCCCGGCAATATCCAGGTGAGCCTGGAGCCGGCCACGTTCGGACGCTATATCGCGCTGGACTTCGGCATCATGGGCACGCTGGCCGAGGGCGACAAGGAGTATCTTGCGCAGAACTTTGTCGCGTTCTTCCAGCGCGACTACAAGCGCGTGGCCGAGCTGCATATCGAGTCGGGCTGGGTGCCTGCCGGGACCCGCGTCGACGAGCTTGAGGGCGCCATTCGCACCGTGTGCGAGCCGCATTTCGATCGTCCCTTGAAAAACATTTCGCTGGGTCAGATCCTGATGCGCCTGTTCCAGACCTCGCGGCGCTTTCATGTCGAGATCCAGCCGCAATTGGTGCTCCTGCAAAAGACCTTGCTGAACGTCGAAGGCCTGGGGCGCCAGCTCGATCCGGAGCTCGACTTGTGGGCCACCGCCAAGCCCTTCCTGGAGCGCTGGATGAATGAGCAAGTCGGCTGGCGCGGCATGGGCGAGCGGCTCAGAAAGGAAGCGCCGCGCTATGCGCAATTGCTGCCCGAGCTGCCCCGGCTCTTGCACGACGCGCTCAAGGTCAAGGCGTCGCACAACGAGCAACTCGCTCTGCTGGCCTTGCTGTCAGAGCAGCGCAAAACGAACCGCTTGCTGCAGGGCTTGATCTGGGCCGGTGGCGGTTTTTTGCTGGGCCTGGTGGCAACGCAAATCGTTGTGCGCTTCCTGTGATTGCGGCACGGCACCTGCTGGCGCGCCCGCGAGTGGCGCCCGCCCTTATAATTTCACGTTTCAAATCAAGGGTTTAGACATGCCGATCTATGCCTATCGGTGCGCGGCCTGTGGCCACGCCAAAGACGTATTGCAAAAAATGTCCGATCCGCAGCTGACGCAATGCCCGGCTTGTGGGGCCGAGACGTTTCAAAAACAGGTCACGGCCGCGGGCTTTCAGCTCAAGGGCTCGGGCTGGTACGCCACTGACTTCAAGGGCGGCGCGCCCGCGCCTGCTGATGCACCAGCCAGCCCGGACGCAGCACCCGCGGCCAGCGCGGCCAAGCCTGCGGCCGACAAAGCCAGCGCGACACCGGCCCCCGGTCCCGCCGTCTGAGTCAAGCCGCTGCTCCAAGGACATCCGTGAAGAAATACATCATCACCGGCCTGCTCGTCTGGCTGCCCCTGGCCATCACCATCTGGGTGCTGATGTGGGTGCTGAGCCTGATTGACGGCGTGTTCGCCTGGCTGCTCACCGCCAGCCAGACGCTGTTGCCGTTTTCCTTGCACACCAGCATCGAAAGTCTGCGCAGCATTCCCGGCCTGGGTTTGCTGGTGTTGATCACGGCGCTGTTCCTGACGGGCTTGTTCGTGGCCAATATCTTCGGCCAGTGGTGGTTCAGGCAGCAAGATCGGGTGCTGTCCAAGACGCCCATCGTCAAGTCGATCTACAGCTCGGTCAAGCAGGTGTCGGACACGCTGTTTTCGAGCAGCGGCAATGCGTTTCGCGAGGCCGTGCTGGTGCAGTATCCGCGCCAGGGTTCATGGACGATTGCTTTCGTGACCGGCAAGCCCGCTGGCGAAGTCGCCCAGAAGTTGCAAACCGAGTATGTGAGCCTGTACGTGCCGACCACGCCGAACCCGACCTCGGGCTTCTTCCTGATGGTGGAGCGCAGCGAGGTGATTGCGCTGAACATGAGCGTGGACGCCGCGCTCAAGTACATCATCTCGATGGGCGTGGTGACGCCGATTGAAAGCGTCTTGCCCCTGGCCGGTGAGGTGCATCGAAACCAGCCGGGTTGAACCCCGTGGCAAGGGTTCAATCCTGAAGGCGAGACGCCTGCCAGCGCCCCATTCAATGCACAGTGCGCGACGATCGCTTCGGCGCGCTCACCACAATTCGATCCCGGAGAGTTTTTGATGAGAACAACATATGCAGGCCTGGTCAGCGAACAGCTGATGGACCAAACCGTGACCCTGATGGGCTGGGCACACCGTCGCCGCGACCATGGCGGCGTGATATTCATTGACTTGCGCGACCGCGAAGGCATGGTGCAGGTGGTGTGCGATCCCGATCGCGCCGAGATGTTTGCCATTGCTGAAGAAGTGCGCAACGAGTTCTGCCTGAAGATCGTCGGCAAGGTGCGTGCGCGACCCGAAGGCACCACCAACGCCAACCTCACCAGCGGCAAGATCGAGGTGCTGTGCCATGAGCTTGAAGTGCTCAACGCCAGCGTCACGCCGCCGTTTCCGCTGGACGACGAAAACCTGTCCGAGACGACGCGCCTCACGCACCGCGTGCTGGATCTGCGCCGCCCGTATATGCAGCGCAACATGATGCTGCGCTACCGCGTCGCCATGGAAGTGCGCAAGTTCCTCGACGCCAACGGTTTCATCGACATCGAGACGCCGATGCTGACCAAGAGCACGCCCGAGGGCGCGCGCGACTATCTGGTGCCTTCCCGCGTGCACGACGGCCATTTCTTCGCCTTGCCGCAAAGCCCTCAGTTGTTCAAGCAGCTCTTGATGATTGCCGGATTCGACCGCTATTACCAGATCACCAAGTGCTTCCGCGACGAAGACCTGCGCGCCGACCGGCAGCCCGAGTTCACGCAGATCGACATCGAGACCTCGTTCCTCAGCGAAGAAGAAATCCGCGCGATGTTCGAGGGCATGATCCGCTCGACCGTCGAGCATGCGATCGGCGTCAAGCTGCCGGCCTTCCCGACCATGCTGTACTCGGATGCCATGCGCCTGTATGGGTCGGACAAGCCCGACCTGCGCGTCAAGCTGCAGTTCACCGAGCTGACCGATGTGATGGGCGATGTCGACTTCAAGGTGTTCTCGACGCCGGCGACCTCGAAGGACGGCCGCGTGGTTGCGCTGCGCGTGCCCGGCGGCGCCGAGATGAGCCGTGGCGAGATTGACGGCTACACCGAATTCGTCAAGATCTATGGCGCCAAGGGGCTGGCCTGGATCAAGGTGAACGACCTGTCCAAGGGCCGTGAAGGCTTGCAGTCGCCGGTTGTGAAGAACCTGCATGACGGGGCGATTGCCGAGATCATGAAACGCAGCGGCGCGCAAAACGGCGACCTGCTGTTCTTCGGCGCCGACAAGGCCAAGATCGTCAATGACGCGATCGGCGCCTTGCGCGTCAAGGTCGGTCACAGCGAATTCGGCAAGTCCCGTGGCCTGTCGCAAGGTGACTGGGAGCCGCTGTGGGTGACCGATTTTCCGATGTTCGAATACGACGAAGACGGCCAGCGCTGGAACGCCGTGCACCACCCGTTCACCGCACCCAAGGATGGCCACGAAGACTGGCTCGAGACCGACCCGGGGCGCTGCATCTCGAAGGCCTACGACGTGGTCTTGAACGGCATCGAACTCGGCGGCGGATCGGTGCGTATCCACCGCGAGGACGTGCAGAGCAAGGTGTTCCGCGCGCTCAAGATCGACGCCGAAGAGGCGCAATTGAAGTTCGGTTTCCTGCTCGACGCGCTGCAATACGGCGCGCCGCCGCACGGCGGCATCGCCATCGGGCTGGATCGCTTCGTGATGCTGCTGACCGGCGCCGAATCGCTGCGCGACGTGATCGCCTTCCCCAAGACGCAGCGCGCTCAGTGCTTGCTGACCGGCGCGCCCAGCATGGTCGACGACAAGCAGTTGCGCGAGTTGCACATCCGTCTGCGCAACGCGCAAACCGCGGCCTGAGGTCAGCGCCGGGCCGACTTGCCCGCGCGCTGCACGGGCAAGGACAGCCTTGCCTCCATCCCCACGCCGGCGCGCGGCAGCAGCTCCAGCGAGCCGTGGTAGCGCCTGGCGATGGCCTCCACGATCGACAGGCCCAGGCCGCTGCCCGTCTTGCGCGGGTTGCGGCGCCAGAAACGCTGCTTGGCCTGCGCAAGCTCGGCCGCCGTCATGCCCGGCCCGTCGTCGAGTATCGAGAACTGCAACTGCTCGCCACTGCGCACGATACGCAGGCCGACTGCGGTGTCCGCCTGCGCATGCTGCAGCGCATTGTCCAGCAGGTTGCGCAAGGCCGAGACCAGCAGCACCTCGGGCATCGCGAGCGATGCCTGCTCGGCGTCGATGACTTCCAGCACGACCCGGGTTTGGCCACCGGCCGATGCATCGGCGATCGCCAACCGGGCGGCGAGAACCGCATCGACGACGACGGGTTCTTCGGACCCCGCCGGCGCCTCGACCCTGGCCAGCAGCAGCAGTTGGTCGAGCGTGTGCTGGAGCCGCGCGACACCACTGTTGGCGTTCGCAAGCGCCAGGCTTGCGGTGCCGTCGAGCTCGCGTTCCTTGCACGACAACTGCAGTACCTGCAGATGCGTCTTGATGGCCGTCAGTGGTGTGCGAAGTTCGTGCGCTGCATCGTCGGTGAAGCGGCGTTCGCGTGTGGTCGCAGCCTGCACGCGCAGCAGCAGATGATCGATGGTCTGCATCAAGGGTCGCAGCGTCCGCCTTCGAGGCGATGTCGACATGGTCCACCGTCATGCCGTGCAGGCGCAGTCCGGCGGCGATGCCACTGGCGACCAAGGGGTCGTCCTCTATCAATACGACGTGCAAGAAGCGCTCCAGCGATGATGTGGTGATACTCGAACCGAGTTGGCGCCGACAGCTTGGCGTTAACGATGCCTTAATCGCCGCCCCGGAAGATGGCGGCTTCGCCAGATCATCGCCAGCCATGCCGCACAACTCGATCACAGCCAAGCGTTCTCCATCAGACCCTTACGCGCACGGCTCGGCCGGGCAGGGCAGGGTCGGCGAGGCCACGATTGAGTGCGTGCTGCTGCGGCCAAGCGGGGCGGCCTGGTCTTGAACCAGACTTTGGTGATCGGGCCGCTGGCGCTGCCCTATGCCTTGCTCGTCACCCTGCTGGCCATTGCGCTGGGATGGTTCAGCGCCAAGCGCCTGGGGCGTTCGGCGGGCACCGATATGGAGCCGCTGCTGCTGCGCATGCTGCTGATCGGCGTGCTGGGCGCGCGGCTCGCCTTCATCTGGCAATGGTGGGGCGCCTACTTTGGCGCGCCGCTGAGCCTGTTCGACATACGCGATGGCGGTTGGGACGCGGGCGCCGGCCTGGTCGCGGCCGGTCTCTACGCTCTGTACCGCGCTCGAAGCCAGCGTGCGCTGCGCAAGCCCGCGGTGGCGGCCGTGCTCGTCACCATGGGGGTCTGGGTGTCGGGCAGCCTTGCGATCTGGATGAACGCCAGCGATGCGCCGCCGCTGCCGCAGCTCAGCCTGGCGTCGCTGGAAGGACCCTCGGTGGCACTGGCCGGCTTTGCGGGAAAGCCCACCGTGATCAATCTCTGGGCCAGTTGGTGTCCGCCTTGCCGACGCGAGATGCCGGTTCTGCGGCAGGCGCAGCTCGATTCACCCGATGTGAACTTCGTATTCGTCAATCAAGGTGAAACACCGGAAACCATCGTCCGCTATCTGAATCAACAAGACTTGAAGCTTGGCAACGTGCTGGTCGATGCACGCTCGCAAGCCGGCTTGGCCCTGGGTCAGAGGGCCTTGCCGACGACACTGTTTTTCGACGCGCACGGCCGGCTCGTCAGCACGCGCATGGGTGAGTTGTCGCCCGCCACGCTCGCGCAACGACTCGGCGACGCGCGTACCTCCACTCCATCGACAGAACATTCACTATCCCAATGAACAACACCATGGCTCATGCTCTTTCCCGCCTTCGCAGCAGCGTCGGCGTGCGCGCCGTCGCGCTGTGTCTGTTCGCCAATATCTGCCGCAGTGGCAGCTCAGCCGCACCCGCTGCCCTTGCAGGCCCTCGAAAAGCAGGGCCTCACCATCGTCGGCACCTTTCCCAGCCCGGGAGGACTGAGCGCCTATGCGGCCTATGTGGGGCAACGACCGATTGCGCTGTACATCACCCCCGACGGCAAGCATGTCATCGCCGGTACGCTGTTCGACGCCGACGGGAAGAACCTCACCAGCGATGCGCTGGACAAGGCAGTCAGCAAGCCGATGACCGACGGCGTGTGGCGCCAGCTCGAGAGGAGCCGCTGGATCGCCGATGGGCGCGAAACCGCGCCGCGCACGGTCTACGTGTTCACCGATCCCAACTGCCCCTACTGCAACAAGCTGTGGGCCGACGCAAGGCCCTGGGTCGACGCAGGCAAGGTGCAATTGCGCCACGTGATGGTGGGCATCCTCACCCCCACCAGCGTCGGCAAAGCGGCGGCATTGTTGAACGACAAGAACCCGGTTGCGGCATTGGCGGCCTACGAGCGCGAGCATGTCGCAGCCAACGCAAAGACACTCGCCAGTGGCCAACCCAGGCCGCTCGCCGACGGCGGCTTGAAGCCGCTGGCGAACGTGCCGGCGGCACTGCAGGCGCAGCTCGATGCGAACGCAAAGCTGATGGCGTCCTTTGGTCTGCAGGCCACGCCCGCGCTGGTGTGGCGCGACGCCAAGGGCGCCGTGCAAATGAGCCAGGGAGCGCCCGAGGCCGGGCTGGCGTCGATCTTCGGACCGCGCTGATGCGCTGGCGGGAACAGTGAAGAGACCCGCATCTGACCGACTGACCAAACGAACGACTACAAGAGAAGATTACGTATGAAACGCAGCAAATATTACGCAGCAACGGTGGTGCTCGGGGTCCTGGTGGCGGTATTTCAGGTGCTTGGGTCGACGGCCTTCGCAGAAACCGGCAAGGATGTGGCGGAAAACGCCAAACCACCGTTGCAGATCGTCAATCAGACCGGGCTGAAAGTGGTGGTCCAGATCAATTCGGCAGACACACTTCCGAATGGCGTCTCCAAACAGGTTCTGGGGGCAAAGAACCTGTTTGATCAATACACCGCGCTGGGGATGAAGTCGGGCCAGGATTTCGAAATTGCACTGGTCTTCAGAGGCGACGGCGCGCAATTCGCACTGACCGACGACGCGTATGACGCGAAGGTCAAACAAGCGCATCCCAAGGGCAATCCGAGCCGGATGCTGATTGAAACAATGAGCAAGGGCGGCGTGAAAGTTTATGAGTGTGCCGTGGCGATGCGGCTCAAAGGCTACGAGCCCGCGGACATCATGCCGTTCAGCCGCATCGTGACGTCAGGCATCGGCGCGATCGTCGATTTCGAGAAATCGGGCTACTTGCCGATCACTCCTTATTGATCCGGCCCAATAAAATATGAACTTTCTTGGATTTATCTACTCCAAAGTTCATGGAAAGAGAAAACGCAAGAAAGCAAACACTGGAGCAGCTCCACGAGAGGCGCAAGCAAGTCGTGAGGTTGCACAAAAAGGCACTGGGCGTCATGCAAATCGTATCCATGACGGGCTTGAGCTACCCCGCGGTTCGCGCCTGCATTGACCTGTTCGATGCAGGCGGTTGGCCTGCTATCCGGCCCGCCTTGCGCGGACGCAGTCCGGGTGTGGGGCGCACCCTCACGCAGGTTCAGGAAGACTGCATCCAGCGCACCATCATTGACAAGCGCCCTGAGCAACTCAAGATGGATTTTTTTCTTTGGAGCCGGGCGGCTGTCGGGCAACTCATTGAGCAGGAATACGGTATCAAGCTGCACGTGCGCAGTGTGGGCAAGTACCTCAAGCGCTGGGGGTTCACGCCCCAAAAGCCAATCAAGCGCGCCTATGAGCAAAACCCGGTGGCGGTTCAGGCGTGGCTGGAGGGTGAATACCCCGGCATAGAGCAGCGTGCTCGCTTGGAAGGCGCTGAAATCCATTGGGGTGATGAGACCGCGCTGGTCAACACCGATGTGCGTGGCAGAAGCTTCGCACCGGCGGGCAAAACACCTGTTGCATTGACCGTCGGTGGCACCCGACAAAAGCTCTCGATGATTGCCACGGTGACCAACCAGGGCAAGACCCGCTGGATGATCATTGACGATGCCTTTGATGCTGAAAAGCTCATTGAATTCTTGACCGCATTAATCAAGGATGCAGGCAAAAAGGTGTTTCTGATTCTGGATAATTTGCGGGTGCATCACAGCAAGGTAGTGAAGGCTTGGGTAGCTGAGAGAAACACGCAAATTGAGCTGTTCTATCTGCCCAGCTACAGCCCTCAACTCAATCCCGAAGAGCGGCTCAATGCGGATTTGAAACAGGAAATGGGCAGAAAAGTTCCAGTGCGCACCAAGAGCAAGTTACGCGAGGCGGCCAACGAGCACATGGCGATGCTGGACAAAACTCCTGAGCGGGTTATTGGCTACTTCCAGGATCGTCGCGTGCGCTATGCAGCTTGAGACTTCATCGGGCCGGAGCAATAGTAGGCGTTGCGTATCCTCAACCGAAGCGCGCCAGGCGTGCGATTTGGCCGGGTACGGCTCGGCTATGCTTTGCGCATGAGTTCAAACCTTGGCGTCGGCATCGGCCCCCACAAGATTCCTGAATCGGTGCTGGTGGTGATCCACACGCCCGCACTGAAGGTGCTGCTGCTCGAGCGTGCCGACCATCCCGGCTATTGGCAAAGCGTGACCGGATCGAAAGACAGTCTTGCGGAGCCGCTGCTGGCGACCGCGCAACGCGAGGTGCAGGAGGAGACCGGCATTGTGATCGGCACCTCCGACGTGCCCCTCAGCGCACTGCGCGATTGGCAGCTTGCGAATGACTATGAGATCTATCCCCAGTGGCGCCACCGCTATGCACCCGGCGTGACCCGCAATATCGAGCATGTGTTCGGGCTCACGGTGCCCGAGGGTACGGTGGTCACGCTGGCGCCGCGCGAGCACCTCGCCTACCTGTGGCTGCCCTGGAGGGAAGCGGCGGACCGCTGTTTTTCGCCGTCCAATGCCGAGGCTGTGCTGCAACTGCCGCGTTTCGTGTCACCATGAAGCCATTGTCGATGTAGATCAGCCATGTATGCGTTTCGCCACTCAACCCACGCCGTCCACCACGCTTCCACGCTGGCGGGCCAGTATCTGCGTGTGGCCACCTACAACATTCACAAGGGCGTGCGTGGTGTAGGCCCTGGTCGCAGGCTCGAGATCCACAATCTGGTGCTGGGCGTCGAGGCGCTCAATGCCGACCTCGTGTTCTTGCAGGAAGTGCGGCATTTTCATCACCGCGAGGCGCGTGAGTTCCGCCGCACGCTGCAGGGTTGGCCCGAGCAGGGGCAGGCCGATTTCCTGGCGCCCGAAGGCTATCAGGCGGCCTACCGCACGAATGCGGTGACGCGCTACGGCGAGCATGGCAACGCCTTGCTGTCGCGCTGGCCGATCGGCGAGATCGGCCATCACGATGTGTCCGATCATCGCTTCGAGCAGCGCGGCCTGTTGCATGTCGTCGTGCATTGGCAAGAGCAGGACGTGCATGCGCTGGTCGTGCATCTGGGGCTGATGCACTTGAGCCGGTTGCGCCAGATCAAGGCGCTGGCCGAGTATGTGGCGCGTGAAGTGCCGCCGCACGCCTTGCTGGTGATTGCGGGTGACTTCAATGACTGGGGTGAAAAGCTCGACACACCGTTGCGCGAGATGGGACTGACACGCGCGCAGGCGCCGGGCGGCCAGCGTGTCGCCACGTTTCCATCGCGGGTTCCGATGTTTTCGATGGACCGCATTTACATGCGTGGCCTGCAATGCGTGTCCACGCATGTGCCGCGCGGACCGGTCTGGGCCCGCATGTCGGACCATCTGCCGCTGGTGGCCGAATTCGAGATCGGCTGAGCATGAGCGACGCTGGCGTCGGGGCGGCAGGGTCTGATGTCAGGCCGCTTTGGCCCAGCTCCCGCGGGCCCGAGTTCAGCGGCGGCAACGAGGTGCAGTTGCTGCGCGGCGGCGATGCGCTGTTCCCGTCGCAGGTCCAGGCCATTGCGACCGCACGTCAGGAGGTCTGGCTGGCGACCTACATCTTTCACGACGACGCGGCCGGCGTGCAGGTGATGCAGGCCTTGCGCGCTGCCGCCTTGCGCGGTGTGCGGGTGCGCGTGGTGGTCGACGGCTTTGGCTCCAAGCAATGTCTGCCCTGGCTGGATGAGCAATTCGCCGGCAGCGGCGTGGCACTCGCCGTATTCCGGCCGATCGACCGCTGGTGGCGTTGGTTCCAGCCCGGGCAGTTGCGCCGTCTGCATCAGAAAATGTGCGTGGTCGACGGCAACGTCGCCTTCGTGGGCGGCATCAACATCATCGACGACCGCAACGACTTGAACCACGGGATGGGCGAGCAGCCGCGGCTGGACTTTGCCGTGGGCCTGCGCGGCGAGGTCGTGGGCCAGGTGGAGCAGGCCTGCCGTGCGGTGTGGACGCGCGCCTGGCTCGGACGCGATTTTGGCGAGGAATTGATCGCCTTCGTGCGCAGTCCGGCGCCGTTGCGCCATGCGCGCCGTTTGCTGCGGCGATTGCGCATGCAGGCCAAGCAGTCGGGCGACATCAACCCTGATTCCTGGTTGCCGCCGGTGCGGGCGGCCTTTGTGTTGCGCGACAACTGGCGGCGCCGGCGCACCATCGAGCATGCCTATGTGCATGCGATTCGCTCGGCGCAGCGACGGGTGGATCTGGTGACGCCGTATTTCTATCCCGGACGTGGCTTTCGCCAGGCCTTGCGCGATACCGCCCAGCGTGGCGTGTCGGTGCGTCTGCTGCTGCAGGGCAAGGTCGATTACCGCATCGCCGGCATGGCCGCGGCGGTGCTGTACGAGGAACTGCTGCGCCACGGCGTGCGCATCTTCGAGTACACGCCGGCCTATTTGCACGCCAAGGTGGCGGTCGTCGACGACGACTGGGCCACCGTGGGCAGCTCCAATATCGACCCGCTCTCGCTGCTCCTCAATCTCGAAGCGAACGTGATCGTGCAAGACCCGGCATTTGCCAAGCAGTTGGGCGACGAGTTCGATGCGGCGATTGCGCAGTCGCGCGAGGTGGACGGCAGCAGGCACAAACAGCCCGGATGGCGCGGCGTGCTGCGCCGCGGCCTGGTGGCCTGGATTGCCTATGTCTATCTGCGCGTGGCCGGGGCGACAGGGCGCTACTGATGTGATTGCCCTGATCACGAAGTTGTTGATGGCTGTCAAGTATTCGATCTATCCGGGCGCGCCCGATACCAGGCCGATAATGTCGTGTCATTGCGGGCTTGCAGTCGAGTCGAGCCGAACGTCCCCGACCATTACCTCGAAGGTTTGATGTCTTGAACAAAGGAGCTCGACCATGTTGAACATCTTGCTGCCCACCGACGGCTCCGAGCGCGCGCTGGACGCCGTGCGTCATGTCGTGAAGCTCGCCGAGCAGGGTTTGCAGCTCAGCGTCGTGCTGGCCAATGTGCAGGAGCCCACCTATTTGTACGAGATGGTGCTGGCGCCCGGCGCCGAGTTGCTGCAAGCCAGTATGGCCGCCGGCATGCATGCCTTGCAGGGCGCGCAGACCTTGCTCGATGCGGCGGGCCTGGCCTATGAAAACGAGGTCGATTCGGGCGACCCCGCGCATACCTTGCTGGATATCGCCGAGCGCTACGGCTGCGACGCCATCGTGCTGGGGGCGCGCGGCGTGGGCAGTCTGCGCGACGCGCTGCTGGGCTCGGTCACGCTGACTCTGATGCACGACGCGAAAATACCGGTCACCGTGGTCAAGCACCCGGAGCCCGAGGAACTGCCCGAGCCAGAAGAGAGCGAAGACTAATTTCCGCTCTTGCCCTGATTCGCGACCGCGGCGGCGGCCTTGGCGGCGGCCGCGGGGTCGCCCAGGTAATAACTCCTGATGGGCTTGAGCTCGGCGTCGAGTTCGTAGACGAGCGGAATGCCGTTCGGGATGTTGACGCCGACGATTTCGTCGTCGCTGACGCGGTCGAGGTATTTCACCAGTGCGCGAATCGAGTTTCCATGCGCCGAGATCACGACCCGCTGGCCCGCAAGGATGGCCGGTGCAATCGTGTCGTTCCACATCGGCAGCACGCGCGCCACGGTATCTTTCAGGCACTCGGTGAGCGGCACCTGTTCGGGCTTGAGCTTGGCGTAGCGGCGATCCGAGCGCTCGCTGCGAAGGTCGCCGGCGGCCAGCGCCGGCGGTGGCGTGTCGTAGCTGCGGCGCCATTTCAATACCTGCTCCGCACCGTATTTGTTGGCCGTTTCGGTCTTGTTCAGTCCTTGCAATGCGCCATAGTGACGCTCGTTCAAACGCCAGTCATTCACCACCGGCAGCCAGGTGCGGTCCATCACGTCCAGGCAATACCACAGCGTCCAGATGGCGCGCTTGAGCACCGACGTGTAGGCCAGGTCGAACTCGTAGCCGGCCTCCTTGAGCAGGCGGCCCGACGCTTTGGCCTGCTCGACGCCCAGGTCGGTCAGCGGCACGTCGGTCCAGCCGGTGAAGCGGTTGTCAAGATTCCAGGTTGATTCACCGTGGCGGATGAGCACGAGCTTGTACATGGGAGTGGGTCGCTGAGGCCTGCGGTGGTGGCTGCCGCGGGAAGGGTGAATTTCGCTGCGGATCGGAGGGTCGAGCCTGAATTCTATAATCCTCGCCTCTCTCACCCTTGATGGCACAACGTGAAGTTTCTTCTCGACAATTGGATTTTGATTCTGGTGGCACTCTCGTCGGGTGCCATGCTGCTGTGGACGACGCTGGGCGGCAGCGTCGGTGCGGGTGCGGTCTCGACCGCCGAAGCGGTGCGTTTGATCAACCGCGAAAAGGGGGTGCTGATCGATGTCTGCGAGCCCGCCGAATACGCTGCCGGCCACGCCGCTGGCGCCAAGAGCGTGCCGCTGGGCGGCATCGGCGACGCCAAGCAACTGCCCAGCAACAAGGCCCTGCCGTTGATCGTGATATGCGCGTCGGGTGCGCGCTCGATGCGCGCTGTCTCGATGCTGAAGAAACAGGGTTATGCGAACGCGCAATCCTTGTCCGGCGGCATGAAGGCGTGGCGCGAAGCCAATCTGCCGGTCGAGCGGAGCGCCTGAGCGCTGTTTCAAGCAATGGATTGTTGCCATGCAAGGGCGTGCGAATCCGGCTGCGAGGCTGCGGCGCTTGGCCTTGCCAGCATTTGAACGAGGTTTTCGATGGTTAGCGTGAAGATGTACACCACCCAGGTCTGCCCCTATTGCGTGCGGGCCAAGGCCTTGCTGAAGCAGCGCGGCGTGGTCGAAATCGATGAGATCCGCATTGATCTGGACCCGCGTCAGCGCGACGCGATGATGGCGCTCACCGGGCGGCGCAGCGTGCCGCAAATCTTCATCGGCGCGACCCATGTCGGCGGCTGCGACGACTTGATCGCGCTCGACCAGCGCGGCGGCCTGCAGGCATTGTTGCAAGGCGCCTGAGCGATAATTGACACCAGCGCCCGGCGTCACTTTCGGTGCCGGGCATGACTTTTTGAAAGAATCCAATGTCAGACGAGAACAGCAGTCCCGTGTTTCAGATTCAGCGCATGTACCTGAAGGATTTGTCGCTGGAGCAACCCAATTCGCCCGCCATCCTGTTGCAGCAGGCGCAGCCCCAGGTCGAGATCAATCTGACCCTGGCGGCCGAGCCCGTCAGCGACGGCATTTACGAGATCAGCGTGATGGCCACCGTGACCACCAAGGTGGAAGACAAGACGCTGTTTCTGATCGAAGCCAAACAGGCCGGCATCTTCGAGATCCGCAATGTGCCCGAAGAACAGATGGAGGGCATCATCGGCATCGTCTGCCCGCAGATGGTCTACCCGTATCTGCGCGCCGTGGTGTCCGATGTGTGCACGCGCGCGGGCTTTCCGCCGGTGCTGCTGTCCGAGGTCAACTTCCAGGCCATGTTCGAAGCTCAGCAGCAACAGCGCGCGGCGCAGGCGGCCGACGCCAACACTGCCTCGCTGCCGAACTGAGGCGCTGCGCCGCACAGGCGCTCGCTGGTCCGCATCGCGATGAACATCAGCATTCTCGGGGCCGGCGCCTGGGGCACGGCCCTGGCCGTGCAGGCGAGCAGTCGCCACGCGGTGTGCCTGTGGGCGCGTGACGCGGCTTGGGCTGACGAGTTGCGCAGCAGCCGCTGCAACGCACGCTATCTGCCCGGTGTGGCGCTGCCTGCCGAACTCCAGCTCAGCGCTGATTTGGCCACCGCCATCGCACACGCGAAGGGCGGCTTGCTGATTGTCGCCACGCCCATGTCGGGTCTGCGCGAAATCCTCATGCAACTGCCCGACGGCGCTTTCGTGCTGTGGTTGTGCAAGGGTTTCGAGGCCGGCACCGGTCTGCTGGGCCACGAAATCGCGGCCGAGGTGCAGCCGCGTCTGCGCGTGGGCGTTTTGTCAGGCCCGAGCTTTGCGCAGGAAGTGGCCGCCGGTCAGCCCACCGCGTTGGTGGCGGCCAGCGCCGACGCCGAGGTGGCGCAGCGCGCGGTGGACGCGTTTCATGGCGACAGCCTGCGCGTCTATACGTCTGACGACCCGATTGGCGTTGAAGTGGGCGGTGCGGTCAAGAATGTGCTGGCGATTGCGGTGGGTCTGGCCGATGGGCTGCGTCTGTCAGCGCAAGCCAGAGGCGATGTGAGCGGGGTGCCCGGACTGAATGCGCGCGCCGCCTTGATCACGCGCGGCCTGTCCGAGATGCTGCGCTTGGGGCTGGCGCTGGGGGCGCGTCTGGAGACCTTCATTGGCTTGTCCGGTGTCGGCGATCTGGTGCTCACCGCCACCGGCGACTTGTCACGCAACCGCAGCGTGGGTCTGCTGCTCGCGCAAGGCCTGAGCCTGCCCGACATTCTGATGCAACTGGGCCATGTGGCCGAAGGCGTTTACAGTGCCACGACCGTACTGGCGCGAGCGCGCAGCCATGGCATTGAGATGCCCATCACCGGCGCCATGGTGGCTGTGCTCGAAGGTCACCTCCGGGCGACCGATGCGGTTGAATTGCTGATGGGGCGCCAGGCCCGGGCCGAGATCTGATGACATCGTTGAAAATGGTTTGTCGTGTTGCGCCAAACCCTGCCCTCAACTGACCAGGAAAACTCATGCAACGTCGCCAATTTCTCAACACCACCCTTGCCAGTGTCGCCGTGCTGGCCGTGCCCGCGGTTCGGGCCGAAAGCTGGCCTGCGCGCCCCATCAAACTACTGGTGCCTTTTCCGGCGGGCAGCTCGCCGGACCTGATTGCGCGCGCGCTGGCCGAGCCGCTAGGCGCGGCACTGGGGCAGTCCATCGTGGTGGACAACCGGCCGGGCGCCGGCGGCAATGTGGGCACAGGCATGGTCGCCAAGGCCGAGCCCGACGGCTACACGCTGCTGTTCACCATCCAGGGTCCGCTGGTGACGGCGCCCTTGCTGAGCAAGCACTTGGGCTATGACCCGCAAAAGGATCTGATGCCGGTGAGCCTGGTGGCGACCTCGCCCAATTTGCTGGTGGTCGATCCCAAGCTTGGCGCCAACAGCCTGGCCGACTTCGTGCGCATCGCGCGCGCCAAGAAGGGCGAACTCAACTATGGCAGCGTGGGCAACGGCAGCGCCTCGCATCTGGCCATGGAGCTGTTCAAGACGCGTGCCGGCATCGATCTCGTCCACATACCCTACCAAGGTTTCCCGCAGATCGTGAATGCCATGCTGGCTGGCCAGATCCAGGCCGCTTTCATGGTGCCAGGCATCGCAATGGGCCAGGTGCGCGCCGGCAAGCTCAAGGCGCTGGGAGTCACCACGCTGGGCCGCGTTGGCGCCTTGCCCGACATCCCGACGCTGGCCGAGCAGGGCTTTGCGGGCTTCGAGGCGATTTCGTGGCAGGCGGTGTTGGCACCGGCCAAGACGCCAAAAGCGATTGTCGAGCGGCTCAGCACCGAGCTGGTGCGCATCATCAAGAGCGATGAAGTGCGAACGCGCATGTTGGGCGTGTACTTCAGCGCCGCCGGCACGACGCCCGATGCGTTGGCCGCGCTGATGAGGAGCGAGCGCGAAAGCTGGGCCAAGGTGATCAAGGCGGCTGGCGTCAACGCCGAGTGATGGCGGACCTTTGACCAGTTGGTGCCAGAGCTTGCCGAGTACAGCAAGGTCCGGCACACAAAGGCATCAGCTTCCGCCCGCATAGCCGTTCTGCCGCCAGGCCTCGAATACGGCCACCGCCACGCCGTTGCTCAAGTTCAGGCTGCGCTGGCCGTCAAGCATGGGCAGGCGCACGCGCTGCGTGGGGGCAAAGGCCTCGCGCACGGTCTCGGGCAGGCCGGCCGTTTCCGAGCCGAACACCAGAAAGTCCCCGGGCTGCCAATCGACCTCGGCAAACGGCCTGGCGCCGCGCGTGGTGAATGCGAACATGCGCACCGCTGCGGGCCTGACACCCGCCACGAACGCCGCCCAGCTCGCATGCCGGTGCACGGCCGCGTGCTCGTGATAGTCGAGCCCGGCGCGCTGCAGCAAACGGTCTTCCATCAAGAATCCCAAGGGTTCGATCAGGTGCAACTGGCAACCGGTATTGGCGGCCAGGCGAATGATGTTGCCGGTGTTGGGCGGAATTTCCGGGTGCACGAGAACGATGTGGAACATGGCTGGGGGATCTCAAAATTCGTGGGTCCGGCGGCGCAGCAGGTCTGGAGGCCGGGCAGGCCAGACTATGGGCGGTTCGGTGTGCGTGCCACCACCCAGGCCTGCACATGCAAGGCGCCGGCTTTCTTCAGCACGCGCGCCAGTTCTTGCAGCGTCGCGCCGGTCGTCATGACATCATCGAGCAAGGCCACATGGCAGCCTTGCACGGCGTGCAGGCGCAGCGGCTCCAGCGCGAAGGCGCCGCGCATATTGGCAGCACGCTGCTTTGCCGGCAGGTCGGTCTGATGCGGCGTGTTGCGGGTGCGCAGCAAGAGCTTGGCGTCGCAACGCAGATTGCGCCGCCGTGCCAGACGCCGCACCAGTTCCCAGCTCTGGTTGTAGCCGCGCTGCGCGAGTCGTTCGCGCGACAGTGGCACAGGCAGCAGCCAGTCGGGGGCGGGCGGCCGGGCCGAATCCAACGCGGCGTCCAGGCGATCGAGCAGCGCATCGGCCAACTCAACGCGGCGCGCGAACTTGAACTGCTGCAGCAGCCGGTCCCACGGGAAGCCGTAGTCCAGCGCTGCCACGCTCAGATCGAGCGGCCCGGCTTGGCGCATGCAGGCGCCGCAGCGCCACTGGCCCGCCGGCAGCTCGATCGCGCAGCTGTGGCAGCGCGGTCTCGACCCTGCGTAGCGCTGCACGCAGTCGCGGCAGACAGCTCCTGCGCAAGCGCCGCGGCACACCGCGCACAGGCCAGGGCACAGGCTCAGCCAGGTTTGCCAGCGAGGTCTTGTCGATGGCGGCAGGCAGGCAGCGGTAGTTGTTTGCACCGGCTCAATATACTGCCTGACATGACAGATGAGACCTCGCGACCGAGCCGCGCCCCGATGCTCGATGCGACCGCTGCGACGCGGCAGATCGCCCGGCTGGGGCGCCAGCCCGCTGCGCCCTGGTTGCACGGCGACATTGCCCGACGCATGGCCGAACGTCTGGCCGTGATCCGCATGCAGCCGCGAACGGTGTTGAACTGGTGGGGTTTTCTGGGCGACAGCTTTGACGCCTTGCGCCTGGCCTATCCGCAGGCCGTGCAGATCTGGACCGAACCCACCCAGGCCTTGCTCGCGCGCAGCGCCGAGCTGGTGCGTCGCCCCTGGTGGAGTGCCGTGCTGCGCCGCGCACCCAGGATCGAGGTGTTGCTTGAGCAAGACCTGACCCCAGGAGCAGCGCAGATGCTCTGGGCCAATATGATGCTGCACGCCTGCGCCGACATCCCGGCCGAGCTCGAGCGCTGGCATGCCGCGCTGGCGGTCGATGGTTTCGTGATGTTTTCATGCCTGGGGCCCGACACCCTGCGCGAGTTGCGCCCGATCTACCTGAACATGGGCTGGGGCGCGCCACTGCAGGACTGGGTGGACATGCACGACATCGGCGACATGCTGGCGCATGCCGGCTTCGCTGACCCGGTGATGGATCAGGAGCACATCGTGCTGACCTGGGGCGATGCGCAGACCTTGCTGGCCGATTTGCGCAGCCTCGGGGGCAATCTGGCACCCGGCCGATTCAACGGGCTGCGCGGCAGGCAGTGGCGTGCAGCGCTGCTCAAGGCACTGGAGGCGCTCAGAGGCGCGGACGGCCGCTTGCGCCTCACGCTGGAACTTGTCTACGGGCACGCATTCAAGCCGCAACCCAGGCTGGCGATGCGTCAGGAAACGAGTTTTTCGCTGGACCAGATGCGTGCCATGGTGCGACGCGGCGAGGCAGTCTAGACACATATCGCGCAACGCAAAGCGCGCGGACCATCGCCCAAAACCGGACGTACGTTAGAATCCGCGGCCGACCAATTCTCAGCGTGCCGCAGCATGCCAGTTCCTGTGCTGCGATGAGTTGAGCGAGGTCAATCAGGGGCGACTCAGGGGCCGCGCATGCGGCTCTTGCCCTGGCGATTTCTGGGATGTTGCGCCAGCGCGTGAAGTGCGCTGACGCAGAGTCCGTGGTTTGTGAAATTGAAACATAAGCGACGACCATGAAGACGAAGAACTTTACCGAAGTCGGGCGCAGGCTGGGACAGCTTGGAATTGTCCTGGGTGCGACGCTGGCAACGCAGATGGCCATGGCGGTGAAAGACTTGCCCGGTGGTCCGGGGGTCAATGAGCTTGATCTGCAAACGCCGGTCACGAAGATCGCCACCGAACAGCAATGGCTGCACAATTTCATGCTGATCATCTGCATGGTGATCTTTCTTGCCGTGTTTGGCGTGATGTTCTATTCGATCATCAAGCACCGCAAGTCCAAAGGTGCGGTGCCGGCCAATTTCCACGAAAGCGTGAAGGTCGAGATTGCCTGGACCGTGGCACCTTTCATCATCGTCATCTTCATGGCCTTGCCGGCCACCAAGGTGGTCGTCGCGATGAAGGACACGACCAATTCGGACCTGACCATCAAGGCCACCGGTTATCAGTGGAAATGGGGTTACGACTATCTGAAGGGCGAGGGCGAGGGCATCGGCTTCCTCTCCGCACTCGACACCGCGCAGCGTGCCATGTCGGATGCCGGCAAGCCCGCGGGCGACAACTACCTGCTCAAGGTCGATCACCCGTTGGTCGTGCCGGTGGGCAAGAAAGTGCGTCTGATCACGACTGCCAATGATGTGATCCATTCGTGGGCGGTGCCGGCGTTCGGCGTCAAGCAGGACGCGATTCCGGGGTTTGTGCGTGACACCTGGTTCCGTGCCGAACGGATTGGCGATTTCTACGGCCAGTGCTCCGAGCTGTGCGGCAAAGAGCATGCCTATATGCCGATTCATGTGAAGGTTGTGTCGGCCGCCGACTACAGCGCCTGGGTCGATGTCGAGAAGAAGAAGATGGCCGCGCTGGCCGACGACCCGAGCAAGGTCTGGAAGCTTGAAGAGCTGATGGCCCGCGGCGAGAAGGTCTATGGCGCGACCTGCGTGGCCTGCCACAAGGCCGACGGCAAGGGCGGCGGTCCGATCAAGCCGCTGGACGGCGCGGCCGTGGTGCTCGATGCCGACAAGCTCAAGCAAGTGGCGGTGGTGCTGAACGGCCAGAACAACGGCGCCATGCCCTCGTGGAAGCAGTTGAGCGATACCGAGATCGCCGCCGTGATCACTTACACCAAGAACAGCTGGTCCAATAAAACGGGTCAAGCAGTGCAGCCGGCTGAAGTTGTCGCCGCGCGCAAGTAAACAAAGCGTCAAAGAGGATTCAACATGAGTGCAGTTCTGGACCATCACGGTCACGGCGTTCACGGGCATGAGCACGACGATCACCATGGCGCGCCCAAAGGCTGGCGTCGCTGGGTCTATGCGACCAACCACAAGGACATCGGTACGCTGTACCTGCTGTTCTCGTTCACGATGCTGATGATTGGCGGCGTGCTGGCGTTGTGCATCCGTGCCGAGCTGTTTCAGCCGGGCCTGCAGTTCTTCAACCCGGAGCTGTTCAACCAGTTCACTACCATGCACGGGCTGATCATGGTGTTCGGCGCCATCATGCCGGCCTTCGTGGGCTTTGCGAACTGGATGATTCCGCTGCAGATCGGTGCGTCGGACATGGCGTTTGCGCGCATGAACAACTTCAGTTTCTGGCTGCTGATTCCGGCCGCGCTGATGCTCGTGCTGTCGTTCTTCATGCCCGGTGGCGCACCCGCCGCCGGCTGGACCCTGTACGCGCCATTGACGCTGCAGATGGGCCCGTCGATGGATGCGGGCATTTTTGCGATGCACTTGATGGGCGCGTCCAGCATCATGGGCTCGATCAACATCATCGTCACGATTCTGAACCTGCGCGCGCCCGGCATGACGCTGATGAAGATGCCGATGTTCGCCTGGACCTGGCTGATCACCGCCTACTTGCTGATTGCCGTGATGCCGGTGCTGGCCGGCGCCATCACGATGACGCTCACTGATCGCCACTTCGGCACCTCGTTCTTCAGCCCCGCGGGCGGCGGTGACCCGGTGCTGTATCAGCACATCTTCTGGTTCTTCGGTCACCCCGAGGTCTACATCATGATTCTCCCGGCCTTTGGCATCATCAGCCAGATCGTGCCGGCATTCGCGCGCAAGAAATTGTTCGGCTACGCCTCGATGGTGTACGCGACGGCGTCGATCGCGATTCTGTCGTTCATCGTCTGGGCGCACCACATGTTCGCCACCGGCATGCCGGTGACGGGTCAGCTGTTCTTCATGTACGCGACCATGCTGATCGCCGTGCCCACCGGCGTGAAGATATTCAACTGGGTGGCCACCATGTGGCGCGGCTCGATGACCTTCGAGACGCCCATGCTCTGGGCCGTGGGCTTCATCTTCGTGTTCACGATCGGCGGCTTCACCGGGCTGATCCTGGCCATGGCGCCGGTGGACATCCAGTTGCAGGACACCTATTACGTTGTCGCCCACTTCCACTATGTGCTGGTGGCGGGTTCCTTGTTTGGCTTGTTCGCGGGCTTCTACTTCTGGAGCCCGAAGTGGACCGGCGTGATGTACTCCGAGACGCGCGGCAAGATTCATTTCTGGGGCTCGCTGATCGCCTTCAACGTGACCTTCTTCCCGATGCACTTTCTCGGTCTGGCGGGCATGCCGCGTCGCTATGCCGACTACCCGATGCAGTTTGCCGACTTCAATATGATTGCTTCGGTAGGCGCCTTCGTGTTCGGTTTCATGCAGCTGTATTTCTTCCTGTTCGTGGCCCTGCCGATGATGCGCGGCAAGGGTGCGACTGCGCCGCAGCGCCCCTGGACCGATGCGGACGGCAAGGGCGCCGAAGGGCTGGAGTGGGAAATCCCGTCGCCCGCGCCTTTCCACACTTTCGAGACACCGCCCAAGCTCAACGCCGAGGCGACCCGGATCGTCGCATGATGAAAGACACAGGCGCAGCGCTCATGCATCGCGAGCAACAACGCAAGAACAATCTGCGCATGGCGCTGACGCTGGCGTCGATTGCGGCGCTGTTCGCGCTTGGCTTCATGGCCAAGATCGCCTTGTTCGGCTTCTGATTCGGGCATCGCACATGAGCAGCTCCAGCATCGGCAGCCGATTGCGCGGCGACAACCTGCGCATGGTGGGCAAGCTGTTGGTCGTGACCGCGCTGATGTTCGGTTTCGGCTATGCGATGGTGCCGATGTACAAGTCGATCTGTTCGGCGCTCGGCATCAATGTGCTGGCGCTCACCGAACTCCAGCCCGACAGCTCGACGGCGACGGGTCGGCAAAGCAGCCAGATCGACTACAGCCGCAGCATTTCGGTCGAGTTCGACGCCAACGCACGCGGTCCCTGGTCGTTCAAGCCGGCGGTGGGTTCGCTGCAAGTGCATCCGGGCGAGCTCACCACGGTGATGTACGAGTTTAAAAATACCCAAGACCGTGTCATGTCGGCGCAAGCCATTCCCAGCTATGCGCCCAAGCAGGCCACCGCGAATTTTCACAAGCTCGAGTGTTTCTGCTTCCGCGAATACACCTTGCAGCCGGGCGAGTCAAAGCGCTGGCCGGTGGTGTTTGTGATCGACCCCAAGCTGCCCCACGACGTGAAGACCATCACCTTGTCGTATACCTTCTTCGAGGTGCCGGGCAAGACCGTCAAGCAAGGGCAGGCTCCCAAGCTCGACGCGAAGGCACGCACATGAGTTCGCCGGGCGACGACCTGAAGGCAGCGGCACGACGCCGCGCTTCGTTCCTGCACACGGCCAGGGCGGTGGCGTGGTCGTTTTTCGGCGTGCGACGCGGTGCCGGGCATGCGCAAGATGTGGCCAAGCTCAACCCGGTGCATGTCGTGATCGCCGGGGTGATTGCGGCGGCGCTGTTCGTGCTGTGCCTGGTGTTGATCGTCAACTGGGTCATCAGCAGCGGCGTGGCCGGTGGCTGACGAGTTCTGGAATTGATCGAGTATTGAGTTAGGTTCGAGGAGAAATCATGTCGGCTATGACAACGCAAACGCCTTATTACTTTGTGCCCGCGCCTTCGCGCCATCCGGTGATGGCGGCGATCGGCTTGTTCTGCATCATTCTTGGCGCAAGCCAGTGGATCAACGGGCACGGCTGGGGCGCTTATGTGCTGGCCTTCGGTCTGGTGTGGCTGGCCGTGGTGCTCAAGCAATGGTTTTCCCAGGCGATCGGCGAGAGCGAAGGCGGGCAATACGGCGAGCGGATCGATCTCTCCTACCGCTGGAGCATGAGCTGGTTCATCTTTTCGGAAGTGATGTTCTTCGCGGCCTTTTTCGGCGCGTTGTTCTGGGCCCGCGTGTTCGCCCTGCCCAGTCTGGGCAGCCCGGAAAACGCGCTGCTTTGGCCTGATTTCAAGGCCATCTGGCCCAGCGTCGCCGCGGGTTTCACCGCCTCGCCGGCAGGCACGGTGGAGGCTTTCACGACCATGGGCCCATGGCCTTTGCCCACCATCAACACAGCGCTGCTGCTGAGCTCGGGCGTGACGCTGACGATTGCGCATCACGCCCTGATCGCCAAGCACCGCAGCCGCGCCATCGCCTTCATGTGGCTGACTGTGCTGTTGGGTGCGTCGTTCTTGTGCGTGCAGGGCTATGAGTACGGCCATGCCTACAGCGAACTCAACCTCAAGCTCAGCTCGGGCATCTATGGCTCGACCTTCTTCATGCTCACCGGCTTCCATGGCTTCCACGTCTTCGTGGGCATGCTGATGCTGCTGTTCATCACCTTGCGTCTGCAAAAAGGTCACTTCACGCCCGAACGCCATTTCGGCTTTGAAGGTGCGGCGTGGTACTGGCACTTTGTCGACGTGGTCTGGCTGGGCCTGTATATCGTTGTCTACTGGCTGTAGGCCGGGCATGGGCAGGCGCGTCGACTGAGTCTGCCGCCAAAAAAAGCGCCGCTGACAGCGGCGCTTTTTGCTGATGTCAGGCCGACCACCGTGGTCAGCGACTGACTGGAATGCCGGTGGGGTGTATCCAGCCCAGCTGGTAGCTCAGCAACAGAAACACGAACAACAGCACCGACAAGCCCACGCGCCAGGCCAGCGCACGCGCCATATGGCTTGACTTTGATTTGCTGTCGCCCTTGAGCATGAACAGACCGGCCGCGGCGAGTGCCCCCACAATACCGACAAAGGCGAGAATGATGATGATCTTCATGGGTGGTGATTATTCCACCGCCGCTGTGCATGACTGAGCCCGAACGACAAGCCATGGCGGTGACCTCACGGAGCAGGCATGCGCTGCTCGTGCTGCTGGCGGCCGTGGTGGCGCTGGTGGTGACGGCACGCCTGGGCGTCTGGCAGCTCGACCGCGCCGCGCAAAGGACCGCCATGCAGGCCGAAATCGACGAGCGTGCGCGGCTGCCCGAACTGCGCGAGACTGAGTTGGCCGTCGACGCGGCGAACGCCCCGGCGCAATTCGGTCGCCTGGCGCGCCTGCGTGGGCGCTGGCTGGCCGACAAGACGGTCTATCTGGACAATCGCGTGATGATGGATCGGGTCGGCTTCTTCGTGGTGACGCCGCTGGTGCTGGCAAGCGGATCGGCAGTGCTCGTGCAGCGCGGCTGGGTGCCGCGCGACGCCGCGCAACGCACCCGGCTGCCTGACATCCGGACCCCGGATGCCAGCGTCGAAATCTCGGGCCGGCTTGCTCCTACACTGTCGCAGCTCTATCAGTTGGGCGCTGCCGGGACCGGCTTGATCCGGCAGAATGTCGAACTCGCCGCATTTGCGCGCGAAACGGGGTTGACGTTGCGGCCGCTGGTATTGCTGCAGTTGGCAGCGGCCGGCGACAGCGCCGATGGTCTGGCGCGTGATTGGCCGAGGCCGGCGGTCGATGTTCAGAAGAACTACGGCTATGCGTTTCAATGGTTTGCGCTGAGTGCGCTCATCACCGGTTTGTATATCTGGCTCCAGCTCGTCAGGCCGTGGCTGCGACGAGCTCGAGCCGAGCTTCCAACGGAACACCAGAGTGGACACTGACCCCGCATCGATGACCGTGCACAACCCGCCCTCGCCTCAGGACAGGGAGGCGCTGGAGGCGCCTGGGCGCACGCGCGGCGGACGCATCCGCATGCTGCTGATTCTGGCGCTGTGCGCGGCGCCGGTGATCGCGTCGTACTTCACTTTCTACGTGATCCAACCCAGGGGCAGGGCGTACAGCGACCTGATCGTGCCAAGCGTCGACTTGCCGCTTGACTTGCCACTTCAAGCGCTCGACGGCAGCGTGGTCAAGGCGGCGACACTGAAGGGCCAATGGTTGCTGGTGGCGGTGCAGGGCAGTGCTTGCGACGCCTTGTGCGACCGGCTGCTTTTCATGCAGCGCCAACTGCACGCCATGCTGGGCAAGGAGCGCGGGCGGGTTACCAAACTCTGGCTGATTCCCGACGCCGGGGCGGTATCCGATGCGGTGCTGCAGGCGGTCAACCAGGGGTCGGCGACCACGCTGCTGCGCGTGCCCAAGCCCGCGCTCGACGCCTGGCTCGCGCCTGCCAAGGGGCATGCTTCGAGCGAACATCTGTATCTGGTCGATCCGATGGGCAACTGGATGCTGCGCACACCCGCGCAAGCCGATCCCGTCAAGGTCAAGCAGGATATCGACAGACTGCTGCGCGCCAGCGCCAGCTGGGACAGGCCGGGACGTTGAAATGGACACCGCAGCCACTCTTTCGCCGTTATTGCGCATGGCCTTGCTGGGGCTGCTGCTGGCCAGCGGCCCGCTGCTGTGGTTGCACTTGCGCGAGCGCGGCGCGGCACCGACCACGCGTTTGCGGGCCTTGACGGTGCTGACCCTGTTCCTTTCGTTCGATCTGGTCATGTTCGGCGCATTCACGCGCTTGACCGATTCGGGGCTGGGCTGCCCCGACTGGCCCGGCTGCTACGGCAGCGCCAGTCCCGTCGGCGCGAGCCAGCACATCGCCGCGGCGCAAAGTGCCATGCCCACCGGCCCGGTCACGCACGGCAAGGCCTGGGTGGAGATGATTCACCGCTACGTGGCCAGCGCCGTGGGCATGCTGATCCTGGCCTTGTGCGTCATGACATGGCGCTTGAGTGCAGCGGCCAGACGCGGGGGTCAGGTCTTGCTGATATCGCCCTGGTGGGCGAGCGCCACGCTGGTGTGGGTGTGCGTGCAGGGCGCTTTTGGCGCGCTCACCGTGACCATGAAGCTGTTTCCCGCCATCGTCAGCCTGCATCTGTTGGGCGGCGTCGTGCTGCTGATGCTGCTGACTGTGCAGGCGCATGCCTACGAGCCCAAGCGCCTGGGCTTGAGTCCTGCGCTGCACCGCGCCACCTGGCTGATGCTGGGTCTGGTTCTGGCGCAAATCGCCTTGGGCGCCTGGGTCAGTACCAATTACGCGGTGCTTGCCTGTGACGATTTTCCGACCTGCCAGGGCCAGTGGTGGCCTGCGATGGACTTCGAACAGGGATTTACCTTGTGGCGTGAACTCGGGGTTGGCAAGGACGGCGCCTGGCTGAGCTTTGCCGCGCTGACTGCCATCCATCTGACGCATCGGCTGGGCGCGGTTGTGGTGCTGATCGGCCTGGTGTGGCTGGCCTATGGTCTGCTGGCCTCACGCGCTGTCGATCAAAGGCGCTGGGCCCTGCGTTTGCTGGCGCTGGCGGCCTTGCAGCTCCTGAGCGGCCTGTCCAATGCGGTGCTGGGCTGGCCGCTGCCGGCCGCCATTGCCCACACCGGCGGGGCTGCCGCATTGGCGGTGGTGCTGACGCTGATGCTCACCCGCGCGGGTGAGCCCCGCAAACTCTTTTCGTAGAAACTGCGCTCCATGCCATCTTCCGTCCTGAGCCCCGACAACGCTGCGCCGACCGCGTCGCGCTTCAGGCAGTACTACGAGCTCACCAAGCCGCGCGTGGTGCAGTTGATCGTGTTTTGCGCAGTCATCGGCATGGCACTTGCCGTGCCGGGCTTGCCAAGTCTGGGCGAATTTGGCGTGGCGCTGGCTGCCACCGTGGGGATCTGGCTGGTGGCGGGCGCGGCGGCGGCCTTCAACTGTCTGGTCGAGCAGAGCATCGACGCGAAGATGAAGCGCACCGCCTGGCGCGCCACCGCCAAGGGTGAGCTCAGCCAGGCGCAGGCGCTGCTGTTCTCGGCTGTGCTTTGCACGCTGGGCATGGTGGTGCTCTATGTATGGGTGAATGCGCTCACGATGTGGCTGACGTTTGCCACCTTCATCGGCTATGCGGTGATCTACACGGTGATCCTCAAACCGATGACACCGCAAAACATTGTCATCGGCGGCGCGTCGGGCGCCATGCCGCCGGTGCTGGGCTGGGTCGCCATGCGTGGCGACGTGGGCCATGAGGCTTTGCTGCTGTGCCTGATCATTTTCTTGTGGACGCCGCCGCATTTCTGGGCGCTGGCCTTGTACCGCACCGAGGAGTACCGCAAGGCAGGATTGCCGATGCTGCCCGTGACGCATGGGTCGGAGTTCACGCGCTTGCATGTCTTCCTCTACACGCTGATCCTGCTGGCGGCCACCTTGCTGCCCTTCTTGACCGGCATGAGCGGCTGGCTCTACCTGATCAGCGCACTGGTGCTGGGCTTGACGTTTTGCACCTATGCTTTTGTGTTGTGGCGCAACTATTCTGATCGGCTGGCGCGCAAGACGTTCTGGTTCTCGATCTGGTATTTGTCGCTGCTGTTCGCCGCGCTGCTGCTGGACCACTATCTGCTCTTCTGAGGATCTGCCATGACGCCACGCCGGATGTTCCTGCAAGCCAGCCTGCTGTGTGCCTTGCTGGCACTTGCCGGTTGCGAAAAACTGGGCTTCGGTGTCAATAGTGGCAAGCCGAGTTTCAAAGGGGTTGACATCACAGGCGCCGAATACGCCCGCACGCTCAGCATGAGTGATCAGGACGGTCGGCCGCGCACCTTGGGAGACTTCAAGGGCAAGGTGCTGGTGGTCTTCTTTGGCTATACCCAATGCCCCGATGTGTGCCCGACCACGCTGGGTGAGCTGGCCCAGGTGAAAAAAGCGCTCGGGCCGGACGGCGAGCGCGTGCAAGGCATTTTCGTGACGATTGATCCCGAGCGAGATACGGCCGCTTTGTTGAAGGCCTATATCGCCAATTTCGACTCGAGCTTCGTTGCCTTGCGCGGCACCCCCGACCAGACGATTGCGGCGGCCAAGGAGTTCAAGGTGTTCTTTGCCAAGGCGCCCGGCACCACGCCAGAGAACTATTCGATGGACCACACCGCGGCCAGTTTTCTGTTCGATGCCCAGGGGCGGGTGCGGGTGTTCTCGCGCTATGGTTCGGGCACGCAGGCCTTGAGCGACGACTTGAAGACGCTGCTGGCCGAAAAAGGCTGAGCCGCGTACGCCCACGCCAGCTGCGCTTTCTGTTTGGACGGCCGATGCCGTTGCCGTTGCAGTCGCTCAACGCACTGCTGAGCGCAGCGCCTTGAGCTGGCGGCAATGGTGAGCGAGGCGCTTGCCGCCATCGAACGCCGCGCTGTCAGGCCGACTCGACCAGGGCCTTGCGCATCTTCTTCATCGCCGCCACCTCGATCTGTCGGATGCGCTCGGCGCTCACGCCGTATTCGGCCGCCAGATCATGCAAGGTCATGCCGCCCGAAGCGTCGTCGTTGACCTTCAGCCAGCGCTCTTCGACGATGCGACGGCTGCGCGCGTCCAGTGCCTCGAGGGCCAGCGCGATGCCGTCACCGGCAAGCAAATCACGACGATGCGCATCGATCACCCGTGTGGGTTCCTGGCTCTCGTCGGCCAGATAGGCAATCGGCGCATACGATTCGCCGTCGTCATCGGGCTGCGGCTCCAGCGCCACGTCGCCGCCCGACATGCGCGTTTCCATCTCGAGCACTTCCTCGCGCTTGACCTTGAGTTTTTGCGCCATCGCGTCGACTTCGTGCTCGGTGAGTGTGCTGCGATGCGTGTCGGCGTCAAGCGCGTCTTCCTTGAACTTCTGTTTCATCGAGCGCAGATTGAAAAACAGTTTGCGCTGCGCCTTCGTCGTCGCCACCTTGACCATGCGCCAGTTACGCAAAATGTATTCGTGGATTTCGGCCTTGATCCAGTGCATCGCGTAACTCACCAGGCGCACGCCCTGGTTGGGGTCAAAGCGCTTCACGGCCTTCATCAAACCGACATTGCCCTCCTGGATCAGATCACCATGCGGCAGCCCGTAACCCAGGTACTGGCGCGAAATCGAGACCACGAGGCGCAGGTGCGACAGCACCAGCTTGCCGGCGGAATCGACGTCGCCATGCGCCTGCAACTTGCGGGCGAAGGCAAGTTCCTCGTCTGCTGTCAACATGGGTAGACGATTCACGGCCGAAATATAGGCGTCCAGATTCCCCAGCGAGGGCACGATGGCCCACGGGTTGCGCAAAGCGAGAGCAGCGGTATTTGGCTTGTTCATTGACATGTCGGATACCTCCTGGCTTTTGTAGTTGCCAACATATTAGCACTCGCAGTCAATGAGTGCCAAATGAAGTGGGATTTCTGAATTCACGTAAACATGAGCCTTCGAACGGAGTGTTCGCTAACTATGTCGCGATGGGTTGACGATTGACAGCGGTCCTTTGACTGTCTTTCCGTGCCTGAGTTCGTTTGCACTGGCGATCCGCCAGGCAGGTTGATGGCAGGCCGACAGACCCGGTCGGACCACACGTCGAACAGGAATAGTGGCCGTAAAGCCGCGTGAATTGCTGCTGGCCAAGCGCGAGCAAGCGCCCCACGCCGGGCAATGGGCCTTGCCGGGCGGTGTACTGCGCGTCGATCTCGACGTAGATCTGAAAGCAGCCGCCCAGCGCGTGGCCCAGGAGCGCATGGGGGTGAGCTTGCCCTACCTGCGCCAGCAGTGCATCGTCGGCGCCGCAGCGCGTGACCCGCGCGCGCCTTGGGCGCTCAGCGTGGTCTACAGGGCACTGGTCCCGCTTGCGTCCTTCAAGGCCACGCTAGGCAAGCGCATCGAGGCGCTGCGCTGGGTGGCGGTCGACTCTCTGGCAGATGCTGGCAAGCTCGCCTTCGATCATTCGCAGCTCATCGCGCGTGCCGTCGAGTCCACACGCGCCGAGGTCGATCGTCTGGAGTTGCCCACAGGCTACCTGCCTGACACCTTCACCCTCGGTGAGTTGCAAGCCAGTTGCGAGGCACTGCTCGGTCGGCGGCTCGACAAGTCCAGCTTCAGGCGCCGACGGAACGACGCGGGCTGCGTCGAAGAGGTGGCTGGCGTGACGAGAACCGGCGCCTTCAGGCCGGCCCTGATCTATACCCTCAAGGGTTGAGGAAACGTAGCGGGCGGTTGGGGCGAGGGAACCCTGAACCGAATGTCGATATTCGCAGCGAAGCTCGATAGTGAGGATCGGGGCTGGCAACTGATTTGCAGCGGGCGCTGCCATTGGATTCCAGCCTGTGAACTCGGTCGGCCACCGGACTAAACTGCCCAATGCCGCACTCCGCTGCGTTACCGCCCGGGTGTGCAGCATCTGCCGTACGAAGTTCGTGGTCGAGTAGTGCCGGGCCATTCTGAGCCTCCTTGCCGTGCGATGGAATCCACAGCTTTGGACGGAGTGAAACGACACTGTAGCGTGCAATAATTCTGCGACCGTACCGCGCAATCGACGAGAGGGCGGGTTGTCATCATGTACCGAAAACACTCGAACACCTTTACGCATGCCGGGCAGGCATGAGACTTGAGGATCTGCAGCCTAACGCCGCTGTACGTGGTGTCCTGCCCGACGCTCTTGTCACCGTGGTCAGCGTGCAGTGGTTCGGCTCCGAGGCGCTGGAGCTGACCTACAAGGCGCCCACTGGCCGGGTAGCCAATGAGCTGCTCTACCGTCATGACGAGCCCCGACTCGAAGTTGTCGAACGCGGGCGCCCGTGGAGCTTCGACGGTGATGGCGCGCTCTTCCGCCTGGTCTCCGAGGCGCTGCGCATCCGGCTGGCGCATCTGTTCGACCCTGTGTTGGCAGTCCACACCTCGGTCGTCGACCCGCTGCCGCACCAGATCACGGCTGTCTATGAGTCGATGCTGCCGCGACAGCCACTGCGTTTTCTGCTGGCAGACGACCCCGGCGCCGGCAAGACGATCATGGCCGGCCTGCTCATCAAAGAATTGATCGCCCGCGGCGACCTGCAGCGCTGCCTGATTGTTTGCCCAGGCAGTTTGGCAGAGCAGTGGCAAGACGAGCTTTACCGTCGCTTCCATCTCCCGTTCGAGATCCTCACCAACGACAAACTCGAAGCCGCCCGCACTGGCAATTGGTTCATGGAAACGAACCTGGTCATCGCCCGGCTCGACAAGCTGTCGCGCAACGAGGATGTGCAGCAAAAGCTCCAGGCGCCAGATTGCCGATGGGATCTGATCGTCTGCGACGAAGCGCACAAGATGTCGGCCACCGTGTTCGGCGGCGAGATCAAGTACACCAAACGCTACCGGCTTGGCCAGTTGCTGTCCACGCTCACGCGGCACTTCCTGCTGATGACGGCGACGCCGCACAACGGCAAGGAAGAAGACTTCCAGCTCTTCATGGCGCTCCTGGACGGTGACAGATTCGAGGGCCGCTTCCGCGACGGTGTCCATGTCGCCGATGTCTCCGACCTGATGCGCCGGATGGTCAAGGAGAGCCTGCTCAAGTTCGATGGCACTCCATTGTTCCCGCAGCGCATCGCCTACACCGTGCCGTACAAGCTGTCCGACACCGAAGCCCAGCTTTACCAGGCCGTCACCGATTACGTGCGCGAAGAGTTCAACCGCGCCGACGCACTGGAGAACGACAAACGCGCTGGCACCGTTGGCTTCGCACTCACCATCCTTCAGCGCAGACTCGCCTCATCTCCCGAGGCGATCTATCAATCCCTGCGACGTCGGCGGGAGCGACTGGAAGACCGACTGCGCGAACTTGCAGTGCTGCAGCGCGGTGGCCATGCCGAACCGATCGTGTCGTTGGCTGCCCCTGCGCTCGATGCAGACGACGTCGAAGACCTCGAAGAAGCACCCGACAACGAAGTCGAGGCCGCCGAGGAAGAAATTCTCGACCAGGCAACCGCCGCCCGCAGCATCGTGGAGTTGAGGGCCGAGATCGAAACCCTCAAGGGCCTCGAGTCTCTCGCGCTGGCTGTTCGTCGCAGTGGTGCCGACACCAAGTGGCGTGAACTGGCCAGCCTGCTCGGCGAGATCTTCACGGTAGGAACGGCCGTGCCGCGCGCTGCCGAGCCGGAAGCACCATATGGCTCGGGTGCAATCCCGCGCCATGCGCCGTCACCGCACCAGAAGCTGGTGGTCTTCACCGAGCACAGGGACACACTCAACTACCTGGCAAGCCGCATCACCACGCTGCTGGGCCGCAAAGAGGCAGTGGTCATTATCCACGGCGGTGTTGGCCGCGAAGAACGCCTGAACGTGCAGGAAGCGTTCAAGCACGACCCCGCAGTGCAGGTGCTGCTGGCCACGGATGCGGCCGGCGAGGGCATCAATCTCCAGCGCGCCCACCTGATGGTGAACTACG
The DNA here is from genome assembly GCA_963740455.1 of uncultured beta proteobacterium. Classification (GTDB taxonomy): domain Bacteria; phylum Pseudomonadota; class Gammaproteobacteria; order Burkholderiales; family Burkholderiaceae_C; genus Paucibacter. The sequence goes on along the minus strand of CAVUEF010000007.1, from coordinate 232,470 downwards.
ACCTGCCGTGGAACCCCAACCGAATCGAACAGCGCTTTGGCCGCATCCACCGCATCGGGCAGACCGAGGTCTGCCACCTTTGGAATCTGGTGGCCGAGGAAACGCGCGAGGGCGACGTCTATCGCAAGCTGCTGGAAAAGTTGGAGCAGGCACGCATGGCCTTGGGTGGCCAGGTGTTCGACGTGCTCGGCAAGCTGCAGTTCGAGGGCAAGTCGCTGCGCGACCTGATGATCCAGGCCATCCGCTATGGCGAACGCCCCGAGGTCAAGGCTTACCTGAGCACGGTGCTCGACCAGACGCTCGACCGTAGCCATCTGCAGAATCTGCTCGAAGAGCGCGCTTTGGCACACGACGTCATGGACGTCAGCCGCGTGCAGACCATCCGCGAGGACATGGAACGTGCCGATGCCCGCCGCCTGCAGCCGCACTTCATCGAATCGTTCTTCCACGAAGCGTTCCGACGCCTGGGTGGCACCGCCAAGCAACGCGAGCCGCGGCGTTACGAGATCACGCATGTGCCTGCGCCGGTGCGCCACCGTGACCGCCTGATAGGCACCGGCGAGCCGGTGCAGCCACGTTACGAGCGCATCGCCTTCGACAAGGCGTTGGTCACGCCGCAGGGGCAGCCGCTGGCAGCGTTTGTTTGTCCCGGGCACCCGCTGCTCGACTCGGTGATCGATCTCACCCTGGAGCGCCACCGTGATCTGCTCAAGCGCGGCACGGTGCTGGTGGACGAACGCGATCTCGGCACGCAACCGCGCATGCTCTTCTTCCTGGAGCATTCCATCCAGGACGCGAGCCTCACCCGTTCGGGCGAACGCCGCGTCGTCTCCAAGCGGATGCTTTACGTTGAACTCGCAGCCGACGGCGCCATGCGCCACATCCAGTACGCACCCTATCTGGACTACCGGCCGCTGGCCGAGGGCGAGCCCGGGGTCGATGCCATCCTGGGCCGACCCGAGTGCGCGTGGATCAACCGCGAGGTGGAACAGAAGGTCCTGGGCCATGCGGTGGCGACCGTGGTGCCACAGCACTTGGCCGAGATTCGCGACGGCAAGCTCGCGCTCATCGCCAAGACCGAAGCTGCAGTGAAGGACCGACTCACCAAGGAGATCACCTACTGGGACCATCGAGCCGAGCAACTGAAGCTGCAGGAGCACGCTGGCAAGCCCAATGCCCGACTCAACTCGGGCGAGGCCCGCAAACGGGCAGACCTGCTGCAAGGCCGACTAGCGAAGCGGCTGCAGGACTTGAAGCTCGAAGCCCAGATTTCGCCTTTACCGCCCGTCGTGCTGGGTGGGTTGCTGGTGGTGCCGATGGGACTGCTCGCGGCGATGAGAGGCGAGTCCATGTCGACGCCAACCGGGCCGGTGGATACCCAGGCCAGCGCCGCAAGGGCTCGCGCCGTCATCATGGAAATCGAGCGCAGCCTTGGCTTCGATCCGACCGACCGTGAGTTCGAGAAGCTCGGCTATGACATCGAAAGCCGCGTGCCGGGCACCGGCAAGCTGCGTTTCATTGAAGTGAAGGGCCGCATCACCAGTGCGGAGACCGTAACCGTCACCAGGAACGAAATCCTCTACTCGTTGAACAAGCCGGACGACTTCATTCTCGCCATCGTAGAGTTCATGCCCGATGGATCACACCGACCGCACTACGTTAGGCAGCCGTTTCGACGTGAACCCGACTTCGACGTGACGAGTGTGAACTACGAATTCGCAGCCCTCATTGGCCGAGCTGGACCGCCATGCTGACGCGCCGCAATCAGTCTCGGCCCTGTTGCATGACATACGCTGACGTCCGGTTCAACAAACCATGACACGCATCTCCGAGCAAGCGGTGATTCGCCGCATCGTTAATCCAAAGGTCGCGGTCTATGACCTGATCACCGAGGTAACCAATAGTCCCGAAGCGACAGAGGCCGTTTTAGAAGCCATGGATCAAAGGGTCGTCGACTCCGGATTCTTGGCTGGGTCGATGTTGTTGGTTTTCTACCTTCAGAAGCACAGCCGTCCCAAGCTGTTTGATGGCTTGTTTGAAGCCCGCGTGTTATCGGATAACGATCTGGCTCAATTATTCAAGGCCGGGTATGGCGATTTCAGGGCAGAACACCGACTTTGCGACCATCTCTACGAGATGTTTCAGAAGGATGGGAATCCCTGGAGGGTCGAGATTGTCGAAGGGCTGCGAGATCGGGGTGGCGCGGAGAGCCTTGCAGTCTTGGAGGTAATCAGATTCGAGCTCGATCCCATGCTCAAGTCCAAAGGGGTGGTTGCTGGCTCGCTCGGCCAAATGGACGAAGTCTCGTACGAGAATTTCTTGTATGGAGCGACCTACCGTGCTCTGAAGGCATTTGTCGAACTTGTCGATTCGGCGCTGGCCGCACTGCGCGGGCGCGTGGTGGTTCCGGCAGATGCCAACACGATTTCTTCAACGGCCCAATCAAAGCCAAATCCTCCTGCAAGTTCATTGACCTTGATCGGTGCATCCGTCGGTGTTCACCACTCACGACTCACGCGCGTTGAAACGCATTTGAGCAAGGCAAGGACACTAGTTTTCGAACACCCTGCCGAGTCCTTGAACAACATGAGGAAGGCATGCGAAGCTATCCTCAAGGATCTGGTTGACGAGTCACGAACCAAGGGCAAAGGTGGCGGACAGGACCAAAAGCCCGCCGAGGTCTACAAGGGGCTGGAGGAATTGCTCTCGCAGGTCAGGCGCAAGAAGATCGTTCCGCTTCACATCGAAAAGTATTTCGAGACGGTCCAGAGTTTTGGAAATCTTGGGTCGCATGATCAGGAAGGTGAGCCTGAAGACATTTCGACGGAGATGGCAAATTCTGTTCTTATTCAGCTTGATGCCGTAGTCGCTTGGTTCAAATCCTTCGACTCGAAGCTGGCTTCGGACTCCGATGGTGAGTGACCATCAATTCAGCGCCACCCTGCGTGCGTACGTAGGCTTGGCGCGGGCGCGGAACGCGCTACACGTTGCAGGCACTCAGCGCATGATCTATCGATCTTCTATCGACGAAGAGGCAGAAATTATCGACGGCAAGGGGAGCTTTCCAGCGAGCGAATCTATCGACAATCTATCGACGAAACCCTGTAATCCATCGACGGCCAAGGGACCAAGACCCCGGAATCATCCGGCTTTCATCCGCCGGTCCGAGGCAATCATCCGACGAGGCCAGAGAGCCGCATGAACCACAAGAAGAAACTCATCGAAGTCGCCCTCCCGCTCGAGGCCATCAACAAGGCCAGCGCACGCGAGAAGTCCATCCGCCATGGCCACCCCAGCACGCTGCATTTGTGGTGGGCGCGGCGGCCGCTGGCCGCGGCGCGGGCAGTGATCTTTTCGCAGATGGTGGACGACCCATCGGCCTATGTGGATGTGCTGCGGGCGGACCCGAAGTTGCGCAAGAAGGCGGAGGCCGCACTGAAGGCCCGCTTGAAGGTTTGGGAAGAGGCGAAGAATCTCGCAGAGAAAGCCAAGGGGACGACGCTTTCAGTTCCCGAGCCGGGGCCGGCACCGACCCTGGACGACATGCTGGCCGACGCAGAGCGGCGGAGGCTCTTCCGCATCATCGAAGACCTGGTGCTGTGGGAGAACACCACCAACGAGACGGTGCTGCAGGCGGCACGCGACGAGATCTGGGCAAGCTGGCGACGCACCTGCGTCGAGAACGTCGACCATCCCCGTGCCAAGGAGTTGTTCGATAGGCACAAGCTGCCCGCCTTTCACGACCCGTTCGCCGGCGGCGGTGCATTGCCGCTGGAGGCGCAGCGGCTGGGACTGGAGAGTTATGCCAGCGACCTGAACCCGGTGGCGGTGCTGATCAACAAGGCGATGATCGAGATCCCGCCCAAGTTCGCCGGCAAGCCGCCGGTGAACCCCGATGCGCAGAAGCAAATTGCTCAGTTGGACAAGGGCTGGCGTGGCGCGCAGGGCCTGGCCGAGGACGTTCGCTACTACGGCCAGTGGATGCGCGACGAGGCCGAGAAGCGCATCGGCCACCTCTACCCGAAGATCGAGGTCACTGCCGAGATGGTGGGTGATCCAAAAAACCCGCGGCCGGACCTGAAGAAGTATGCGGGCCAGAAGCTCACCGTGATTGCCTGGCTCTGGGCGCGCACGGTGAAGAGCCCGAACCCGGCCTTCGCGCTGGTGGACGTGCCGCTCGCCTCGACCTTCATGCTCTCCACCAAGGCGGGCAAGGAGGCGTATGTCGAGCCGGTGATCGAGAACGGCGGCTACCGCTTCACGGTGAAAGTGGGCAAGCCAAGTGATACCGAGGGGGCGAAGCAAGGTACCAAGGTTGGTCGCGGCGGTCATTTCAAGTGCCTCATGTCTGGAACGCCGATGCCGGTTACCTACATTCGTGAACAGGGAATGGCAGGCACGCTCGGTTCGCGAATGATGGCAATCATTGCGGAAGGAGCGAACGGGCGCATCCACCTCTCACCCGATGCCATATCGGAAGCGGCGGCGGTTGCGGCAGTTCCATCGTGGAAACCCGAGCAGGAAATTAATCACAACCCGCGAGATATTCGTACTCAACTTTACGGCCTCACCACTTACGGCGACCTCTTCACGCCCCGTCAGCTCGTGGCGTTGACGACCTTCTCCGACCTGGTGCAGGAAGCGCGCGAGCGGGTGAAACGCGACGCCCTCGCCGCCGGTCTAGAAGACGACGGCAAGCCCCTGCGCGACAACGGTAGAGGCGCGACTTCATATAGCGATGCGGTGGGGGTGTATCTGTCCCTGGGCGTCGGGCGGAGTGCGAACTATTGGTCGTCCCTGACGCCTTGGGGCGGAGACTTCATCGTTCAGACGTTCGGACGCCAGGCAATTCCGATGGTCTGGGATCATGCCGAGGGGAATCCGCTCTCCACTTCAACTGGCAATTGGACTGGGGCGTTGGAGTGGATCGAGAAGGTGATGATCAATGCGCTCCCGGCCTCGCAGGACGGCGCAGCTACACAAGCCGACGCGCAGACTCAGTCGATAAGTTGCGACAGAGTGGTCTCAACCGATCCACCGTACTACGACAACATCGGCTACGCCGACCTATCGGATTTCTTCTACGTATGGCTGCGCCGATCGTTGAAACCAATACTCCCGGAGCTGTTCGCCACGGTTGCCGTACCGAAGGCCGAGGAGTTGGTTGCCACACCCTATCGTCATGGCGGTAAAGATAAGGCAGAGTCGTTCTTTCTTGACGGCATGACTGAGGCGATGCACCGCTTGGCAGAACAGACGCATCCGGCTTTCCCAGTCAGCATCTACTACGCATTCAAGCAGTCCGAAAGCGACGGTACTGACGGGACCGCCAGTACCGGTTGGGAGACATTTCTCGACGCGGTGATCCGAGCCGGCTTCGCTGTCAGTGGTACTTGGCCGATGCGCACGGAACGTGACCAAGGACTGAAGACGGGCACAAACTCTCTCGCGTCCAGCATCATTCTCGTTTGCCGTCCCCGCGTGACAAATGCGCCCGCAGCGACTCTCCGTGAGTTCGTCACTGTGCTCAAGGCCGAGCTGCCGCAAGCGCTCTCCCACCTCCAACGCGGCAACATCGCGCCGGTGGACCTGGCACAGGCGGCCATCGGCCCGGGGATGGCGGTCTATACCCGCTACGCCAAGGTGCTCGACGCCGAAGGCAGGCCGCTCACCGTGCGCGAGGCGCTGGCGCTCATCAACCAGACCCTCGACGAGGCGCTGGCCGAGCAGGAGGGCGACTTCGACGCTGACAGCCGCTGGGCACTCACATGGTTCGAGCAGTCGGGCTTCGACGAGGGCGAGTACGGCGTGGCCGAGCAGCTCAGCAAGTCCAAGAACACCAGCGTCGCCGGCATGGTTGAGGCGAAGATCCTCGAATCCAAGCGCGGCAAGGTACGGCTGTTCCGGCCCGAGGAGCTGCCCGCCGACTGGGACCCGGCCACCGATGCGCGCCTGACAGCGTGGGAGATGGTTCACCAACTCATCCGCGCTCTGGAATCCGGCGGCGAAAGCGCTGCCGCGGCGCTCGTCGCCAAACTCGGCGCCAAAGCCGAGGTCGCGCGCGAACTCTGCTACCGGCTCTACACGCTGTGCGAGCGCAAGAAGCGCGCGGCCGAGGCGCTGTCGTACAACGGCCTGGTGCAAAGCTGGCCCGAGATCACCCGCCTGGCGCGTGAAGCGCCACGCACAGAAGCGGTAGGCACCCTCGATATGTTTGATCAGGAATAAGAGACATGGCCATCACCAATCACGAGCGCGTCGGCAAGGCGGTGGAGTTGCTGCGCGCTGGGCTGGCACCGTATGTGGAGCGCGAGTTCGCCAACGTCCACAAGGACAAGGCGCTGGCCGAGGCGCGGCGGCTGCTGCCAGCGGAAGATCGCATGAATGGCAACCGCGCCATCGCGCAGTGGGATGCCGCGGTTTTGCTCAAGGTGATGTGGGACGCATGGAACGAGATCTTCGGCCGCACCCTGGGCCGCGCTGAGCGCTCGCTGGTGCAGGAGCTGCGCGAGGTGCGCAATCGCTGGGCGCATCAGGACACTTTCACTGGCGACGATGCGTATCGCTCGTTGGACTCGGTGCATCGGTTGTTGCTTGCGGTGTCGGCCACGCAGGCCGAAGAAGTCGAGAAGATGAAGATGGAATTACTGCGCGTTCGTTTCGACGAGCAGGCGCGAGGCGAGAAGCGCAAGACCGCAGGCACAGCAATCGAGAGCGCGGTATCCAGCAGCCTCAAGCCCTGGCGTGAAGTGGTGACGCCGCACAAGGACGTGGCCAGCGGCCGCTACCAGCAGGCCGAGTTTGCCGCCGACTTGTGGCAGGTGCACCTGGGGCAAGGCACCGACGAGTACAAGAATCCGGTTGAATTCTTCCGCCGCACCTACCTGACCGAGAGCCTGAAGGGCATGCTGGTCGGCGCTGTGCAGCGACTGGCAGGCAAGGGTGGCGACCCGGTCGTGCAATTGCAGACCAACTTCGGCGGCGGCAAGACGCACTCGATGCTGGCGCTCTACCACCTGTTCTCAGGTGTCGCACCGACCGAACTCGCCGGCATCGACGCGGTGATGAAGGAGGCCGAGGCAACCAAACTGGTGACCGCGCAGCGCGTCGTGCTGGTGGGCAACAAGATCTCGCCGGGCAATCCATCGACCAAGCCCGATGGCACCGTGGTGCGCACGCTGTGGGGCGAAATTGCCTGGCAGCTTGGCGGCAGACCAGCCTTCGACCGCATCAAGGCAGACGACGAGAACGCCACCAGCCCGGGCGATGTGCTGCGCGAGCTGTTCATCGAGTACGGGCCCTGCCTGATCCTGATCGACGAGTGGGTGGCCTACGCGCGCCAGCTCCATGACCAGAGCGACCTGCCGGCGGGCGGCTTCGAAACCCAGTTCACCTTTGCCCAGGTGTTGACAGAATCGGCCAAGCTCGCGAACAACTGCCTGCTCGTGATCAGCCTGCCGGCGTCGGACACCAGTGGCTCACCGCACACGCAGGCTGACGACGTCGAGGTGGGAGGCACGCGCGGGCGTGAGGCGTTGGACCGGTTGAGAAATGTCGTGGGCCGGGTGGAGTCTTCTTGGCGACCGGCCAGTGCGGAAGAGGGCTTCGAGATCGTGCGGCGGCGGCTGTTTGAGCCCTTGTCGGATCCGGCTCAGTTCAAAGACCGTGACGTGGTGGCGCGGGCCTTTGCAGACTTCTACCGAACGCAGAAGACCGAATTCCCGCCGGAGTGCGCTGACAGCGATTACGAGAAGCGGTTGAAGGCGGCGTACCCGATCCACCCGGAGATCTTCGACCGGCTGTACACGGACTGGTCCACATTGGTTAAGTTCCAGCGCACGCGCGGCGTGCTGCGGCTGATGGCGGCGGTGATTCACAGCCTGTGGGAGAAAGGCGACCGCAGCCCACTGATCCTGCCGGCGAACATCGCGGTAGACGACCCGCGCGTGCAGTCCGAGTTGACGCGCTACCTTTCGGACAACTGGGTGCCTGTCATCGAGAAGGACGTGGACGGGCCGAGTTCGCTGCCGCTGCGATTGGACAGCGAGCTTCCCAACCTAGGAAAGTTCTCGGCCTGCCGGCGCGTGGCGCGCGCGATCTATCTGGGGTCGGCGCCGCTGACAAAGGCGGCACATCGCGGGCTCGAAGATCGGCGGGTAAAGCTCGGCTGCGTAATGCCGGGGGAATCGCCGGCCGTGTTCGGCGACGCACTGCGGCGCTTGGCTGGCGCGGCGACCTACCTTTACCAGGATGGGCCCAGGTATTGGTACTCGACACAGCCCACCGTGACCAAGCTGGCCGAGGACCGCGCCGAACAACTGAAGCGTGAGCCCGACAAAGTGACCCATGAATTGGACCTGCGCCTGCGCGACGACCTGCGCCGCACAGGCGATTTCAGCCGCATCCACCCAATGCCGCAAGCAAGCCAAGACGTGCCGGATGACCTAGATGCGCGGTTGGTGGTCCTGTCGGTTGATCAGCCCTACAGCAAAGACTCGGGCAACGCTGCAGAAGTGTCGGCGAAGGCGATGCTGGAGTCACGCGGCAACACGCCGCGGCTTTACCGCAACTCGCTAGTCTTTCTGGCGGCCGACAAGACTCGGCTGCAGGATCTGGACGAAGCTGCGCGCAAGTATCTGGCGTGGGAATCGGTCTTGAAGGAGAAGGCGGCGCTGAACCTCGACCCGCAGCAGGTCACGCAAGCCGAAACGCAATTGAAGGCGGCGGATGGCGCAGTAACGGCGCGCCTACCCGAGACCTACCAGTGGCTGCTGGTGCCGGTGCAGTCAACGCCGCAGTCAGCCATTGAGTGGCAGGCCATGCGTTTGTCGGGGCAGGATGCCCTGGCCGTGCGGGCGAGCAAGAAGTTGCGAAGCGACGAACTCCTGCTGACCGGCTTTGCCCCTTCACGCTTGCGCATGGAGCTGGACCGTGTGCCGCTGTGGCGCGGCGACCATGTGGCCATCAAACAGCTTGTAGAGGACTTCGGACGCTATCTGTACTTGCCACGTTTGGCGGACTCATCGGTGTTGCTTGGCGCGATTCGTGACGGGCTGTCGCTGCTGACCTGGGAGCAGGACAGCTTTGCGTTTGCCGACAGCCACGACGATAGTGCTGCACGCTATCGTGGGCTGCGCGCCAGCGCGGTTGTCTCGGTGGCGGACGCGCATGCGCCTGGCCTGCTGGTGAAGCCCAGCGTCGCCAGAGTACAGATCGATGCCGATGCCGATGCGGCAAAGGCCACGGGGACAGTTGGGTCAGGGACCGCAACTGGCGGGCCAACGATTGGAGGTGCACCAGGTGCGATGCCTTGGCCGGGGCCAGCCACGGCAGGTGGACCACCGCCCCCGCCAGTGGCCGCGAAGCCGACGCGCTTTCATGGCACTGCCACGCTCGACAGCGCCCGCGTCGGGCGTGACGCCAGCCGCATTGCTGACGAGGTGATCGCGCATCTGGCTGGCCTGGTTGGTTCCGAAGTGACGGTCACCATCGAGATCGAAGCCTTGATCCCCAGCGGTGCGCCAGACAACGTTGTGCGCACCGTGACGGAGAACAGCCGGACATTGAAGTTCATTCCCGGGGGCGGGTTCGAGGCGGAATAGACAGTCACCCGGTCGCTCGATCCAGGTTTCGCCAAACCCATTTTCAATGGCGTGAGGGATGCAACTGCACGGTATCCGGACCAGGGCAAGGTCAATCTTCTCGATGCGCATGCACAGTTTGGTTTTTGAACCATGCACCCTTACCGAAACCTTGCCGTCTCCATCGGGTTCAGTTTCGGCAGACCTGCTTGGCCGGAATCTCCCCGTCAAGTCAGCCAGCCGCTCCGGTGCACTTTCGCGGCCGACCGCCTTTGCGCCCATTGGCCGCCGATATAGCCTTGCCGGCCTCGCTGGTGGGACCAGTGGACAGGCCACCATGGAACTTGCAGCGTCCACTGGCATAGAGCGCAGTGCTCTTGCAGGGGAGCCCGGTCTGCTTGGTCTTGGCCCCGCAAGGAAGGCCACACAGCTCTTCCGGCAGGTCTGGGGTCCGCCGCTCGTCACAGGGTATACCGAGCAGGTCGCAGGTCTGTTCAGTTCATCTGTTCCGTGCCGGACTGTTTCGGTCCGATTTGATGTGCGTGCTGCCTACACGTTGAACAGGAAGTTCAACACGTCCCCATCCTTCACCACGTAATCCTTGCCCTCGGCGCGCATCTTGCCGGCGTCCTTCGCACCCTGCTCGCCCTTGTGGGCGATGAAGTCTTCGAAGGCGATCGTCTGGGCGCGGATATAGCCGCGCTCGAAATCGGTGTGGATGACGCCGGCCGCCTGCGGGCCGGTATCGCCGACATGAATCGTCCAGGCGCGTACTTCCTTGACGCCGGCGGTGAAGTAGGTCTGCAGGCCCAGCAGCTTGAAAGCGGCGCGGATCAAGCGATTCAGACCTGGCTCGTCCTGGCCCATTTCAGCCAGAAACAGGCTGCGGTCTTCGTCGCTCATGTCGGCCAAATCGGCTTCGGTCTTGGCACAGATCGCAACCACCGGCGCCTTCTGCCTGGCCGCGTATTCAGTCAGGCGGTCCAGGAAGGGGTTGTTCTGGAAACCGTCCTCGGCCACATTGCCCACGAACATCGCGGGCTTGGCGGTGATCAAGCACAGCGGCTTGACGAGCAGCAGTTCTTCCTTGCTGAAGTCGATCGAGCGCACCGGCTGGGCTTCATTCAAGGCCGCCTGGCATTTCTCCAGCACCTTGACCAGCGCAGCGGCCTCCTTGTCGTTGCCCGAGCGCGCCGCCTTGATGTAGCGGTGCAGGCTCTTTTCCACGGTGCTCATGTCGGCCAGACAGAGCTCGGTCTGGATGACTTCGACGTCGGAAATCGGATCGATCTGGCCTGCCACGTGGATCACGTTGTCGTCTTCGAAGCAGCGCACCACGTTCACGATGGCGTCGGTCTCGCGGATATGCGACAGGAACTGGTTACCGAGGCCCTCACCCTTGGAGGCGCCCGCCACCAGCCCGGCGATGTCGACGAACTCGACCACCGCCGGCAGGATGCGTTCGGGTTTGACGATTTCAGCCAGTTGCAGCAGGCGCGGGTCGGGCAGCTCGACCACTCCCACATTGGGCTCGATGGTGCAAAAGGGATAGTTCTCGGCCGCGATACCGGCTTTGGTCAAGGCATTGAAGAGGGTGGACTTGCCCACATTGGGCAGGCCCACGATGCCGCATTTCAGGCTCATGAGTGACTTTCGGATTGGCCTATCGGCGTCGGGTGGAGTCCCAGGCGCCGTGTGGCGCGGGACGCAAAACAGGCATTTTAGTCGCCCTCGTGCCGCGCCGGCCGCGCGTTCGGCGCGTGCGCATTGCCAGGCCGGCGCGCTCACCGACTTGCGCGGGCACGGGGGCTTTGCGCGCCTTCAGGGGAAACCCGCTGACCCGTGCCTACAATCGGCCGCATGGAGAGTTTCGATGTACTGGTTTCGGGGGCCGGCTGTGTGGGCCGCAGCTTGGCGTTGGCGCTGGCGCGTCAGGGTCATCGCATTGCGCTGCTGCCCGGCCAATCCGCCACCGCTCAGTCCGACCCGACGCAAGACTTGCGTGCCTATGCGCTGAACGCTTCTTCAGTGGCCTTGCTCAAGGCCTTGAAGGTTTGGGACGCGCTGCCGGCGGACGCCGCCACGCCCGTCTATGACATGCACATCGAGGGTGACAGGGAAGGCGCCGCGCTTGACTTCTCGTCCTGGCAGCAAGGTGTGCGCGAGCTCGCCTGGATCGTCGACGCCGGCGCGCTCGAACAGGAATTGGCCACTGCCGTGCGCTTTGCGCCGCACATCCAGATCGTTGACAAGCCGGTGCCGGCGGCCTTGCACGCGCTGTGCGAAGGCAGGGCCTCCAAGACGCGTGAAAGCCTGGGCGTGGTGTTTGACAGCCGACCCTATGGCCACAGCGCGATTGCCGCGCGGCTGGTGGCCGACGCGCCACACCTCGGCTGCGCGCGCCAGTGGTTCCGCTCGCCCGACGTGCTGGCACTGCTGCCCTTCAATCGGCCCGTCGCTGAACACTCGTACGGGCTGGTGTGGTCGATGCCCGAGTCGCAGGTGCCTGGCCTGCTGCAAGCCAGCCCCGAGGGTTTCGAAGCGGCGTTGAACCAGGCCACCGGCGGCGCTGCCGGCAAGCTGCGCTTGACCAGCGAGCGGCTCGTCTGGCCCTTGAGTGTGGGGCGTGCGCAAACGCTCACCGGCCCGGGCTGGGCCTTGCTCGGAGACGCCGCGCATGTCGTGCATCCCCTGTCGGGTCAGGGGCTGAATCTGGGCCTGGCCGATGTCTCGGCTTTGGTCGAGGTTCTGGCTCAGCGTGAAAGCTGGCGTGGCTTGGGCGACGCGCGGCTGCTGCGCCGCTACGAGCGCGAGCGTCTGGCACCCACCTGGGCGATGCGACAGCTGACCGATGGGCTGTTGCATCTGTTTGCCAGCGAGCAAGCGCCCTTGAAGGAACTTCGCAATCGTGGACTCACTCTAGTGAACCATCTGACGCCATTCAAGCACTGGCTGACCGCGCGCGCCTTGGACGCCAACTGACAACGCGCGGCACTTCTCCAGCGCCTGAGAAACCGCGCGTGCCGCACTCGCCAACTGACCGCGCCCATTGACCCACTCGCCCCCTACCGAGGAACACCATGCTGATTCGCAAATTTACCGCTGCCCTCGCGCTTGCCGTCCTGGCGGGTGCCGCATTGGCGCAAGAGGCGGTTATCCGCAAGAACTTGGCCGAACGCCTGCCCACCTTGCCCAAGATCGACGAGGTCAAGCTGTCCGCCATGCCGGGGCTGTGGGAGATCCGCATCGGCACCGAGATCCGCTACACCGACGTTTCTGGCAACTACCTGATCGAAGGCGAGCTGATCGACGTGCGCGCCAAGCGCAATCTGACTGAAGAACGCGTCAACAAGCTCACTGCCATCGACTTCGCAAGCTTGCCGTTCAAGGATGCCATCGTCTGGAAGGTCGGCAATGGCAAGCGCCGCATTGCCGTGTTCGCCGACCCCAATTGCGGCTACTGCAAGCGTTTCGAGCACAGTCTGCAAGAGATGAAGGATCTGACCGTCTACACCTTTGTGGTGCCGATTCTGGGCGGTGATTCGCCTGAAAAGGCGCGCGCCATCTGGTGCGCCAAAGACCACACCGCGGCCTGGCGCAACTGGATGCTCGATGGCACCGCCGCACCCCGGGTGATGGGCCCGTGCGACGATGGGGCGATCGAACGCAACGCGGCGGCGATGCGCAAGCACCGCATGAGCGGCACGCCCGCCATCGTGTTTGAAGACGGTCAGCGCGCTCCCGGTGCCTTGACCGCCGTGCAGCTGGAGCAGCGCTTGCAGGCGCTGCAAGCCCGTTCCTGAGCCCTTGTCCAGACCTCGCCGGCGCCTGGCATTTGCCACCAGCGTGCTGGCGGTAGCGGCCTTGCATGGATGGTTGGCCACGAGCTTGCAGCAGCTTCGCCTCGACTGGGGCGCGGCCTCCGCCATGCCAGAGCGCCTGCAAGTGGTCTACGTGCGTGAGCTGGCGCTGGCGGACCCACCGCGCCCGAGCGCCGCACCTGCCATCAAACCGCGTACGCCCGAGAGAATTGCTCCGGCGGCCTCCGAACCCGCCTCTGCCCCCGACACAGCGGCGCAGTCGCCTGAAGTCGAAGCCGCCATCGATTTGCCTGTGCCCACCGAGCCGCCTGAACCGGCCCCGGTCGATGTGGCGGCGAGCGCGCCGCCTGCCGCCGAACTTGCCGCTGCCAGCCCGGCATCTGCTGCCGAGCCTGCTGCGAGCGCGGCATCGGCGCCCGTGCCGTTTGAATGGCCGGCGTCGACCCGGCTCAGCTATGTGCTCACTGGCAACTACCGCGGCGAGATCAACGGCAATGCGCAGGTCGAGTGGATACGCCAAGGCTCGCACTACCAGGTCAATCTGGACGTGGTGGTGGGTCCCTCGTTCATGCCCTTGATTGCGCGCCACATGACCAGCGATGGCGAACTCGGCGCGCAGGGGCTGCGCCCGCTGCGCTACGACGAAGACACCAAGGTCCTGTTTCGCGAGCGGCGCCGGGTATCGGTGTTGTTCCAAGGCGCGCAGGTGGTGCTGGCCAATGGCAGGCGTGAAAGCGCCGCGCCGGGAACGCAAGATTCGGCCAGCCAGTTCGTGCAATTGACCTGGTTGTTCCTGACCCGGCGTGAGCCGCTCGAGCCGGGCCGCGTGATCGCCCTGCCGCTGGCGCTGCCGCGTCGACTCTATGGCTGGCGCTATGAAGTGATGGGCGCCGAAACGCTGGATACGCCGATGGGCCCGGTTCAGACCTGGCACCTCAAACCGCAGCAAGAGGCCGGCGGGGGAGACTTGACTGCTGAGGTATGGATCGCACCCCAACTGCAATACCTGCCGGTGCGACTGCGCATACAACAGGATGCGCAAACCTTTGTTGACCTGATGTTGAAGGCGCCGCCGCAGCAGGCCGCGCCGTGACGGTCAACCGATCGGTCCTATAGTTGCGCATCAACGCAAGGAGCAAACCGCATGACTTACGAACACATCCTCACCGAGCAGCGCGGCGAAGGCGCGCGCAAGACCGGCCTGATCACGCTGAACCGTCCCAAGCAGCTCAATGCATTGAACGACCCGATGATGGACGAGCTGGGGCAGGCCTTGCTGGCCTTTGACGCTGACGAAGGCATAGGCTGCATCGTGCTGACGGGAGGCGAGCGTGCGTTTGCCGCGGGGGCCGACATCCCGACCATGGCGCCGCACAACTTCATGAGCGCGTTCAAGAGCGGGCTGGTTTCGAAGAACTGGGAAACATTGCTGCAGGTGCGCAAGCCCGTCATCGCGGCAGTGTCGGGTTTTGCGCTGGGCGGCGGATGCGAGCTGGCGATGATGTGCGACTTCATCATCGCTGCCGACACGGCCAAGTTCGGTCAACCCGAAATCAAGCTCGGCATCATCCCCGGCGCCGGCGGCACGCAGCGCCTGCCGCGCGCGGTGGGCAAAGCCAAGGCGATGGACATGCTGCTCACCGCGCGCATGATGAACGCGATGGAGGCCGAATCAGCCGGGCTGGTGTCGCGCGTGGTGGCCGCCGACAAACTGCTCGATGAAGCGCTGGCCGCGGCCGATGCCATCAACAGCTACAGCGGCCCGTCAGTCATGCTGATCAAGGAGTTGGTCAACCTGGCCTACCAGGGGCCGCTGGGCGACGGCGTGAAGGTCGAGCGGCGCTACTTCCACGCGCTGTTCGGCAGCGAGGATCAGCGCGAGGGGATGGAGGCTTTCATCAACAAGCGCAAACCGGTGTTCACGCAGCGTTGACCGCAGCGCTCAAGCCTCGTTGCGCAGCGCCGGGAACAGGATCACGTCGCGGATGCTGGGTGAGTCGGTGATCAGCATCATCAGGCGGTCGATGCCGATGCCGCAGCCGCCGGTCGGCGGCATGCCGTATTCGAGCGCGCGGATGAAATCGGCGTCGTAATACATCGCTTCTTCGTCGCCGGCGTCCTTGTTGCTGGCCTGCGCCTGGAAGCGCGCGGCCTGGTCTTCGGCGTCGTTCAGTTCCGAAAAACCGTTCGCATATTCGCGGCCGGTGATGAAGAGCTCGAAGCGTTCGGTGATGGCGGGATTCGTGTCCGAGGCGCGCGCCAGCGGCGAGACTTCCACCGGATAGTCGATGATGAAGGTCGGGTGCCAGAGCTGCTCTTCGACCACCGCTTCGAACATGCCGAACTGCAGTTCGGGCAGCTTCCAGTGCTTGGGCGCTTCTTCGCCCAGGGTTTTGAGCCGCTCGCGCAGCAGCTCGGCGTCCTCGGCCTGTGCGGCCGTGAGGCCGGCGTAGGTAACCAAGGCATCGCGCACCGACAGGCGCACGAAGGGCTTGTCCAGATCGACGGGCTTGCCCGCATAGGTGAGCGCGGCGCTGCCAGTGGCGGCGCGCGCGGCGTGGCGCAGCACCGCCTCGGTGAAGTCCATCAAATCATGGTGCGTCCAGTAGGCCGCATAAAACTCCATCATCGTGAACTCGGGGTTGTGGCGTACCGAGATGCCTTCGTTGCGGAAGCTCCGGTTGATCTCGAACACGCGTTCGAAGCCACCGACGATCAAACGCTTCAGGTACAACTCGGGGGCGATGCGCAGAAACATCTGCTGGTCGAGCGCGTTGTGATGCGTGACAAAAGGCTTGGCGTTCGCGCCGCCCGGAATCGGGTGCAGCATCGGCGTCTCGACTTCCATGAAACCGTGCTCGACCATGAACTGGCGCACCGAGCTCAGGCCTTGCTGCGCGCGGCGAAGCGCTCGCGTGCGGCCTCGTCGGTGATCAGGTCGACATAGCGTTGGCGGTATTTCTGCTCCTGGTCGGTCATGCCGTGGAACTTGTCGGGCAGCGGACGCAAGCTCTTGGTGAGCAGGCGCAGCGTTGCCACACGCACGGAGAGCTCGCCGGTCTTGGTCTTGAACAGCACGCCTTCGGCGCCGAGGATGTCGCCCAGGTCGAGGTGCTTGAAGTCGGCATAGCCTTCGTCGCCCAGCGCGTCTCGCGTGACGAACAACTGCAGGCGGCCGGTGGCATCTTGCAGCGTGCCAAAACTCGCCTTGCCCATCACCCGCTTGAGCATCAACCTGCCGGCCACCGACACCTGCACCGCCTGCGCTTCGAGCGCCTCGTTGTCCAGATCGCCAAAGCGGCGCAGCAGGTCCAGCGCGCGGTGGCCGGGCTTGAAATCATTCGGAAACGGCACAGCAACGCGCTGACGCAAGGCGGCGAGTTTTTCGCGCCGCTCGGTGATCAGCTGGTTCTCGTCGACGGTCGGGGGGCTTTGGGGATGGGGCGCTTCGGTCATCATCTGCTCATGGGATTTTCGGCAATTTTAGGCTGTGCCTGAGATTCGGCGATAAATCTGCGGCTTCGGGTCCACGCGCCCAAACGATCAGCCTGCGGCATGGCGGGTACAGGCGACAATCCGGCCTGCCACAGCCACTGTCCGCCTTGATGCACATGCCAACACCTTTCAGCCCTGCCACGGCCAGAGCGGCGAACCCGTCTGAATCTTCCATCCATGTCACTGCTTCCTGATCAATTGCAGGCGGGCCGCGACGCACCGCTGGGCTCGCTGGCGCGTGACGGCGGCGTCAACTTTGCGGTCTTCTCGGAACATGCGCAGCGCGTCGAGCTGTGCA
The DNA here is from genome assembly GCA_963740455.1 of uncultured beta proteobacterium. Classification (GTDB taxonomy): domain Bacteria; phylum Pseudomonadota; class Gammaproteobacteria; order Burkholderiales; family Burkholderiaceae_C; genus Paucibacter. The sequence goes on along the minus strand of CAVUEF010000007.1, from coordinate 215,275 downwards.
TCTTCGATGCGTCAGGTCAGGCAGAGCTGCGTCGCTATGCCCTGCACGGACCGGTTGACGGCGTGTTCCATGGTTTCTTGACCGATGTGGGGCCAGGTCTTGTCTATGGCCTGCGGGCGTACGGTCCCTATTCACCTCGGCAAGGCCATCGCTTCAATCCGCACAAACTGCTGCTCGACCCTTGGGCGCGCGAAATCGTCGGGCACTTCGTTCTCGGTGCAGAACACCATGGCTATGAGGTGGGCCACCCTGACGGGGCGCACTCGATGGACTTGCGCGACAACGCCACGCAAGCGCTGAAGGCGCGTGTTGCGCCGCATGAGGCGCCGCTGCAGGCTGCGCTGCGGGCCGGCGCGCCGCGTCACGCCGCGGCCGATGTCGTGTTGTACGAGGTGCATGTGAAGGGGTTTTCGATGCGCCATGCCGGTATTGCGGACGATGCTGCGCGGCACTTATGCCGGGCTGGCACACCCGGCAGCGATTGCGCACTTCAAGGCCTTGGGCGTGACCACCTTGTCGCTGTTGCCGGTGCAATACAGCCTGGCTGAGCCGCATCTGGCGAAGCTCGGTTTGCCCAACTACTGGGGCTACAACACGCTGGGTTTCTTCTGTCCCGACCCGAGACTGGCTTGTGCCGCGAACCGTGACGATCCGACTGCGGTTGCCGCCGAGTTCCGGCAGATGGTCGAGGCCTTGCACCAGCACGGCCTGGAAGTGGTGCTCGACGTGGTCTACAACCACACGGCCGAGGGCAGCGAGCTCGGGCCCACGCTGAGTTTTCGAGGCCTTGACAACGCAAGTTGGTATCGGCTCGCCGCTGACGACAAGAGCCGCAGCGAGAACATCAGCGGCTGCGGCAATACGCTCAACTGCGCGCATCCCCGCGTCACCCAGTTTGTGCTCGACTCGTTGCGCTACTGGGTCAGCGAGATGGGCGTCGATGGTTTCCGCTTCGACTTGGCACCCGTGCTCGGGCGCACGGCACAAGGCTTCGACCCGCAGGCGGCGTTCTTCACCGCGCTGCGTCAGGATCCTGTGCTGGCCGACGCGCGCCTGATCGCCGAGCCTTGGGACGCCGGCCATGACGGCTACCAACTGGGGCATTTTCCGGGACGCTTCATCGAGTGGAACGACAAGTTTCGCGACGCGGTGCGCGGCTATTGGCTGGGCAGCGGCAATATCGGGCGCGGTGAGTTGGCGCGGCGCTTCATGGGTTCGAGCGATTTGTTCCAGCATGGCTCGCGTGCGCCCCTGGCTTCGGTCAACTTTGTGGCGGTCCATGATGGGTTCACGCTGGCCGATGTGGTCAGCTACAGCCGCAAACACAATCACGCCAATCTCGAGGACAACCGCGATGGTCGCGACGGCGAACTCTGCGCGAATTTCGGTGTCGAGGGTCCGACCGAGGACCTCGCCATACAAGCCACCCGCGCCCGCGTGCGCCGCGCCATGCTGGCCACGCTGGCGCTGGCCCAGGGCACGCCGATGCTGTGCGGCGGCGACGAAATCGGGCACAGCCAGGGCGGCAACAACAACGCCTATTGTCAGGACAATGCGGTCACGTGGCTCGACTGGAGCAGTGCAGAGCCGACGACACAAGCATTCGTCGCGCAATTGCTGAGCCTGCGCCGCAGCGAGCCGCTGTTCCACCACGCCAACTGGTTTGTCGCGCCGCCAGGCAGTGCCGGCGAGGCCTGCTCGTGCTGGTTCAACCCCGGCGGTCAAGAGATGAGCCCTGATGATTGGCACGCCTCCGGCAATTACGCATTTGCAGTGCAACTTCGCCAAGCCGGCGCCGAGCAAGCTGCGCTGATGGTCATTTTCAATCCCGCGCCCGAGCAGACGCCATTCACCATCAGAGATGGGCCTTGGCGCCTGTTGCTCGACAGCAGTGCCGAGTTGCAAGACTGTGAATGGCCGCGGGACTCGACCTTGATGGTCCCGGCGCATGCACTGTGGGTGCTGAAGGTCGCTGAGGCCCAAGCACAATGCTCGAACCACGCGCACAGCGCGGGCTGAAGCGCAATCTCCAACCGATCAAGCCATCATGAATCTAGACCAACGTGCCTCCGGTGTGCTCTTGCACATCACCTCCTTGCCAGGCCCGCATGGCGTGGGCGACTTCGGCCCCGATGCGTTCCGATTTGTCGATTGGCTGGCCTCGGCCGGCCAGCGTCTGTGGCAGTTGCTGCCCATCGCGCCGATAGGCCCGGGCGACAGCCCTTATCAAAGCGTCTCAGCGTTTGCAGGCAGTCCGCTGATGGTGGCGCTCGAGCCTCTGGTGCAGGCGGGTTGGCTGGCGCCACCGCGATTGCCCGAAGGTGGCTTTGATGCGCTTCGCGTGGATTTCGCGCGTGTCGTGCCCTGGCGCCTGACACAGTTGCGCAGCGCCGCGGCGGGATTTTTTTCCCGGGCCAGCGCCACCGAGCGCACGGCTTTCGAGGCTTGGTGCGTGGCACAGGCCTACTGGCTTGACGATTACGCGCTGTTCATGGCCCTAGAAGCTGCGCAGGCCGGTCGATGTTGGTGGGACTGGCCGGCGGACTTGCGCGCGCGCAAGGCAAAGGCGCTGGCCGATGCGCGTCAACAGCATGCGGGCGAGATCGCCTTCTGGCAGTTCGTGCAGTGGCGGTTCGACGTGCAGGCGGGGCAGCTCAAGGCCTATGCGCATCAGCGTGGCGTGTCACTGATGGGCGACTTGCCGATCTTCGTCGCCCACCACAGCGCCGACTGCTGGGCGCGTCCGGACCTGTACTTTCTGGACGAGGATTGTCAACCCACCGTGGTGGCCGGCGTGCCGCCCGACGCGATGTCGCTAGAGGGCCAGCGCTGGGGCAATCCGCTCTACCGCTGGGAGCGCATGGCGGCCGAAGGCTATGCGTGGTGGATTCTGCGCCTGCGCCGCGCGCTCGACCATGCCGATGTGTTTCGCATCGACCACTTCCGTGGTTTTGCCGGCTATTACGAAATCCCGGCCAGCAGTCCGTCGGCCAAGGACGGCCGCTGGGTCCCCGGGCCCGGCAGGCCCTTGTTCGAGGCGATCGGCAAGGCGATCGGCACGCTGCCCATCGTGGCCGAGGATCTGGGGCTGATCACACCCGATGTGATTGCGCTGCGCCAGGCTTGCGGCTTTCCGGGCATGAAGATCTTGCAGTTCGGCTTTGGCGGCGCAGGCGACCATGAGTACTTGCCGCACAGTTGGGAGCGTGACTGCGTCGCTTACATCGGCACCCATGACAACGACACGGTGCATGGCTGGTGGCAGGCCGCGCCTGAACGCGAGCGCGCCTTCGCGGGGTCATATCTTGCCTGTGGCGCACCTGACGTGCATTGGGCCATGATGCGAGCCTGCAGTAATTCGGTGGCCAATCTGGTCGTGTTCCAACTCCAGGACGTGCTGGGTCTGGAGAGCCGTCACCGCATGAACACGCCCGGCACGCTGGGCGGCAGCAACTGGACCTGGCGCTTCGGCTGGGACATGGTGGGAGATGAGCCGGCGCGCGTGCTGGGGCTGATCACGGCAGCCAGCGGCCGCGGACCGTTCGAGTTATTGCACCTGCCGGGCTGAGCCGGTCGAGGTCAAGCCTTTGGCGACTGGCGCTCGACCAGCAGCGCCAGATAACCGAGGCAGGCGAGCACCATGCCAGCCACGCCGACCTGAAGCAGCGTGCCCACGGCCACCGATCCCAGCGTCCAGACGCCAAGCAGTCGTGCGCCCATCGCTGCTGCGCTGAGCAACGCGCCCGCCACGCCGCCCAGCCGTGCAACCCAAAGCAGCAGATTGTCCATGTGCGCCACCCCTGTATGCCGGGCTTGCCCGGCTTGGTTGAAATCAGACCCGCCCGCGCCCGCGATGTTAACGCTGCACGCGTGCCGGCCAAATCGGGGCAGTCCCTTGCACGCCTTTGCGCGTGGTTGTCTCAGCGATCAACCACGACCTGATCGGGGGAACGAAAAAACCGCCACACCGACTTGCGCCGGGGACGGTTTGCTTCACTCACCCGACACGGCTTCAGGCTGGCGCGGGCGCTTTGGGTTCAGCGCTCTCGGTGCAACAGATATCCGGTGGAACCTGCACCACCGTCCAGCATGAACATCGTGTAGACGCTTTGCGCGGGAATCGTCAAATTCGTGTTGACGGTAGAGAAGAGGGTGGACGCCGTGGTGCTGGAGTTGACGTCGATGCGTGCGGCGCCACCGAGCACTTCGCTGAAGGCCGATGCGCTTCCGGCGGCCAGATTGCTCGCCACGGCGTCGAAATTGAAATTCATGCTCAGCTTGCCCTGGTTCGTCAAGCCATTGACCAGACGCAGCTTGGCGTTGGCGCCGTTGACTGACAGGCGGTTGTCATCGGCCATCAGTGACACCTGTGGCGCCGCCAGCGTTCCATACACCAGCAACGTGTAATCGCCTCCGATTGTCAAGGTCTGAGCATTGGCCAGCGCGTTGCCATTGACGGTCACAACCTGGGCGCCGGACGGCACCGCCACATAGTCGCCAATCTGCGGCGATGACAGCGAATTCACTGGCGTGCCGTTCACTACGTTCAGCGCAGTGCCTCCCACATCGGCCGTGATGGCACCGCTGCTGCCCACGCTGGCCACCACACGCATCCGCGCCTGGGGTAGGGAGTTGATGGCTGTCGTTGCCGCGCCTTGCTGCAACAGTTCAAGTCCGTTGACCAAGGTTCCTCCTTGGCTGGGCTGGGTGATGAACGTCATGATGTCCTGCGCGTTCAGCGTCACTGCAGGCAGGTCGAGCCGGATATCCGTCTTGCTGCCGGACGCCGTGACGCGCAGGCGGTAGGTACCCGAAGCCAGTTCGGAATAGGAGCTGAACCGACCGCCGCTGATGGCGCTTGCCACGGGCGACAGGTTGGTCAGATCGTCAGCAGGACCGGTGAGGTACAAGTCCAACGCGCCCGCGTCAATCGAGGTGTTGAACAGCCGGATCTTGGCATTGCCCGCAATCAGCGGAGCCACTTCATTGTCCGGGAAGTAGAAGGTCTGCACGCTTTCGCCTGCCAAACCCCATGTCACGACGGTATATGCAGTGTCTTTGGCAAGCGCAGGGTTGGCGCTGGTTCCGTAGGCGGTGGTCGAACCGGTGAGCGTGGCCTTGGCGATGTAGGTCGCCGCTCCCGTCGGCTGGTAGGCGCTGACGGCATTGTTGGCAACACCCGATATCAGCTTCGCGTCGGTGAGGTACAAATCCAAGGAAGCGGCGCCCACCGTTGCGTTGAGCATGCGTACCTGCGAGGTGCCGCTGCTGCTGCCGCCGCCGCATGCCGCCAGCAACCCTGTGACCATCAATACCATCAGGCCGGCCAGACCGCGCCTCGTCATTCCGATATTCATTCAGTTTCCTTGTTGAAGCTACGACCGTCGGCGCCGCGCGCAGACAGAGCAGGATTTCAACCGAGGCAGATTGCTGGGTTGTTTCGGTCAGGTAAGTTCCTGTTCGCAATTCGTCTCGACATGGAAATACTTCTTTACCCGGTCAACCTTGCGGACCGAAGTACCAAGTCTGGCCGAGGGTCGCACCAGCGGGCTGGGGATCTTCACTGCGTTTGCGCAATCGAGCGGTGGAAAATGACCGCCCGGCGTCCGGTATATTGCCCCTTGCTCACAACCACCATCTATCCGGAGATCACCTTGAAGAAATCTCTCTTGACTGCTGCATGCTGCTTGGCGCTCGTCAATGGCGCATGGGCGCAGGTCGCGGTAAAACAGGGCTGGGTGCGCGCAACCGTGCCTCAGCAGACGGCAACTGGCGCGTTCCTGCAACTGACCGCATCGCAGGATGCACGCCTGGTGCAAGCCAGCTCGCCGGTGGCAGCCGCGGTCGAGCTGCATGAAATGACGATGAACGGCAGCACCATGCAGATGCGTGCCGTCGCCGGAGTCGACCTGCCGGCAGGCAAGACAGTCGAGTTCAAGCCCGGCGGCCTGCACGTGATGCTGATGGGCCTGAAGAGTCAGGTCAAGGCAGGCGACAAAGTGCCGCTGACCCTGGTGTTCGAAGGCAAGGACAAGAAACGCGAGAACGTGCTGGTCCAGCTTGAAGCGCATCAAATGGGAGCGATGCCCGGCGCCATGCATTGACCCGTTCTTGGGGTCAGGCGCGACTGCCGCGCGTGCGCACCCGGCTTCAGATCAGGTGTTTGCGGGTGTCGCGCACCACGGTGACCGAGCAGTCGCTCTCCGCCACGACGCGTGCCGATACGCTGCCGAGGTAGCGCCGAAGTGCCGAGTTGTGACGTGCCCCCATGACGATGTGATCAACGCCCATCTTGGCGGCAAACTCGATCAAGGCAGTGGCCGGGTCGGGCGCTTCGAGCACATGGAAGGTCAGCCTGCCGTCTTCGAGCTTCAGCGCTTGCGACACCGGCCGCGCCCAATGTTTGAGTGCCACCAGTTGCTTGACATGGTGACTGCGCCCCTGCTCGTCGGTCAGCTCGTCCATGCCGATGCGCGCGGTCTTCATGACGCTGACGCAAGCCAGACGCGCACCGGGTTCCATTTCGAGGACGCGTCCCACGGTTTCCTTCAGCTGGGACAAAAGCCCTTCGGTGGCGCCCTCGACGTCGACCGCAGCCAGCACGATGGGGCTGCGTGCAAGCTGCTCGGAACTGCTGCGTTTGGCCGCCGGCTCTGCCCCCACGGCGAAGAACCAGCGTTTCATGCGTTTCATGATGCCGCTCGTGCGCATTCTGGTGGCGCGCGCCGTCAGGGTGATGCTGTCGGGGTTTTGCAGGTCCAGCGCCAGTTGCGCGGCGCTTTGATAGCGGCGTTCGGGCTTGACTTCGAGGCAGTGCAGTATCACCTCTTGCAGCCAGGGTGGCAGGTCCGGCCGCAAGGCCAGCGGCGGCACGGGGTCAATATAGAGGCGCTTGCGCAGCCCCGCCACCGAACTGGGTTGACCGAAGGGCCGCTCGCCGGTGGCCAGGTGGTAAAGCATCACGCCCAGCGCGAACAGGTCGCTGCGCGGGTCATTGCGTATGAACTGCACCTGCTCGGGCGACATATATGGTCCGGTGCCCATCGGCAGTGAAAACTCTTCTTCGAGCAGGTCGGGCAGTTGGTCGTGGCGCGACAGACCGTAGTCGACCAGCACCGCCTCGCCAGTCTGGCGAAACATGATGTTGCTGGGCTTCACGTCCAGGTGCACGACATGCTGCCGATGCAGGTCTTGCAGGGCGATGGCCACCTTGATGCCGATTTGCGCGATTTCGTCGACCGGCAGTGGCGCGTCATCCAGACGCGGCCGCAGCGACTCGCCCGGCACGCGTTCCATCACGATATAGGCGCGGCGCGTCCAGTCGCCGCGTGCGACAAAGCGCGGCACATGCGGGCCGCTCAAGCGCGGCATCAGCATTTGCTCGACCTCGAACCCGACGATGCTGGCGGGGTCCTCGCCGCCCTTGATGCGCGGCACTTTCATGAGCAACGGCAACTCCGGATCGATGCCGTCGAGCCGAGTGACGCGCCACAAATTGGCCATGCCGCCCTGGTGCAAACGCTCTTCCAGGCGGAATTGATCCAGGATCTGGCCGGGCTCCAGGCGCTCTTGCTGGTCCGGCAGCGCGTCACCGCCGCCGGGAGACCAAGGCGCACCCGCGACCATTGGCTACGTCCCTTCGAACAGGCGCGCCGCAAGGCGCTCGGGCAAGCCCGCGGCGCGTATGCGCTGCGCCGCACTTTCAACGTCGTAGGGGACGCGATGAAAGCTCAACTCGGCGCAGGACCGGTCGAGCATGGCGTAACTGGCAGCGGGGTTGCCGTCACGCGGCTGGCCCGCCGATCCTGGTATGGCCAGCCATTGCCGGTTGCCAAGCAGTGGGATCGGGACGTCGGGCACCGGCGTGAAGTCGCCGGCCTTGCCCGTACTCGACAAGTGATAGAGCATGGGCTCGTGCATGTGTCCGCAAAACGTCAGGCGTTGTCGCGTGCACTGCAGGCTGAGCACGGCGTCGGCCCGGCAGGTGATGTAGCCCCAGTTGCCGGGTTCAAAAGCGTTGGCATGCACGAACAGACAGTCGTCGCGTTGCTGGCTCATCGGCAGACTGGCCAGGAAAGCGAGCTGATCCTGGCTGAGCTGTGCATGTGTCCACGCCACTGCGGCGCGCGCATCGTCACGCATGCCCGGACCGGCGCCCTGCACGACGGCCTCGTCGTGATTGCCCAGCACTGCGACGGCCCCCTTGTCGACCAGCTCGCGCACCCTGTCCACCACCCAGCCCGGGTCGGCCCCATAGCCCACATAGTCGCCCAACAAGGCGTAGGCGGTTGCGCCGTGCGCGCTGGCGTGTTCAAGCACGGCCTCGAAGGCTTCGCGGTTTGCGTGCAAATCGGTGATGAGGGCGGTCTTCATGGACTTGGCTCGCTAGGCATGGTTCGCACCAAGCGGAGCCCGAACCCGGGCGCCGAGCTGCGCAGCTTTGTTGGCAGTCAACCGATCCGCCCCAGCAGAAGGTACTCCATGAGCCCTTTTTGCACATGCATTCTGTTCTCGGCTTCGTCCCATACGACAGATTGAGGCCCGTCAATCACGTCGGCCGCAACCTCTTCGCCGCGGTGCGCCGGCAAGCAGTGCATGAAGAGGGCGTCGGGTCTGGCCTTGCTCATCATCTCGGTGTCGACGCACCAATCGGCAAAGGCCTTGCGGCGCGTCTCGTTTTCGGCCTCGAAGCCCATGCTGGTCCACACGTCGGTGGTCACCATGTCGGCGCCGCAGCAGGCCTCCATCGGATCCTTGAACACCTTGTAGCAAGCGGTGTTGCTGATGCCTGCCACCTGGGCGTCGATCTCGTAGCCGCTGGGCGTGCTGACATGCACGGTGAAGCCCAGGATTTCGGCCGCCTGCAGCCAGGTGTTGGCCATATTGTTGCCGTCGCCCACCCAGGCCACGACCTTGCCCTTCAGGCAGTCGGGATCGATCACGCCATGCGCGCTGCTGCCGCGGTGTTCGATGTAGGTGAACAGGTCGGCCAGAATCTGGCAAGGGTGATATTCGTTGGTCAATCCGTTGATGACGGGCACGCGCGAGTGCGCCGCGAAACGCTCGATCTTGGTCTGCTCGAAGGTGCGGATCATCACCAGGTCGACCATGCGGCTGATCACGCGCGCGCTGTCCTCGATAGGTTCGGCTCGGCCCAGGTGACTGTCACCGGTGGTCAGGTGCACCACCGAGCCTCCCATCTGGTACATGCCGGCCTCGAAGCTGACGCGCGTGCGCGTGCTGGCTTTTTCGAAAATCATCGCCAGCGTCCGGTCCACCAGCGGCTGGTATTTCTCGTAGTTCTTGAAGCGTCGCTTGATGATGCTCACCCGTTCGAACAGGTAAGCGTATTCCTCAGCCCGCAAGTCCTTGAACTGGAGATAGTGGCGGATCAGGCTCATACCGGGCTTCATGGGTTGGCGTTGCTGGTCAAAAAGGCCTTGATCAAGGGGCAAAGAATGGCGACGATTTGCGCGGCCTCGTCTTTGGACAGAATCAGTGGCGGCACCAGTCGAATCACCTTGTCGGCTGTCACGCTGATCAAGAGGCCTGCCTCAGCGGCCAGACCCAGCAGGGCGCCGCAGGGACGTTCGAGTTCGATCCCAATCATCAAGCCCTGGCCGCGTATTTCGACGACACCGGCCACACCGGCGAGTTCGCGCTCGAGACCCGCCTTGAGCGCGGCGCCTACGCTGGCGGCGTTCGCCAGCAGGCTTTCTTCTTCCATGATGCGCAGGGTCTCGACGCCGGCACGCATGGCCAGCGGGTTGCCGCCGAAGGTCGATCCATGGTTGCCCGGCCCCAGCACCTTGGCGGCACGGGGACCGCAGACGACGGCGCCGATAGGCACGCCGCTGCCCAGGCCTTTGGCCAGCGGCATCACGTCGGGCTTGATGTCCGCCCATTGGTGCGCGAACCACTTGCCGGTGCGGCCGATGCCGCATTGCACCTCGTCGAGCATCAGCAGGATGTCGTGTTCGTCGCAGATGCGGCGCAGACCTTGCAGGAACTCGATGCGGGCCGGGTTGATGCCGCCTTCACCCTGAATCGTTTCCAGGAAGATGGCGGTCACATTGGGGTGGGCTTTCACGGCAGCTTCAACGCGCGCAATGTCGTTCAATGGCACGCGCACAAAGCCTTCCACCAACGGGCCAAAACCAGCGTGAATCTTGGGATTGGCAGTGGCCGACAGGGTCGCAAGCGAGCGGCCGTGGAAGGCGCCTTCGAACACGATCACCTCGGGATGGGTATTGCCGCGGTCATGGCCATATTTGCGGGCGATCTTCAATGCCGCCTCGTTGGCTTCCAGACCGGAATTGCAGAAGAACACCACACTCAGGCCCGACAAATCCGCCAGCTTGGCAGCCAATTGCTCTTGCAACGGCACATGGTAGTAATTTGAGGTGTGAATCAGCCTGGCGACCTGCTCTTGCAGCGCCGGCACCAGCTTGGGATGCGCGTGCCCCAGCGTATTGACGGCGATACCGCCCAGCCCGTCCAGGTAGCGTCGCCCCAGCGTGTCCCAGACCCAGCAGCCTTGACCGTGCGACAGTGCGATGGGCAGGCGGCCGTAGGTCTGCATCACATGGGGTTCAGTCGGCGTGGCGGGCATTTCAGGGGCGTTCATCAATCCTCCAAAGGGTTGCGGCGGGCAACAACGAAGGCATGCCTCGACGTGAACCTGGCACACCGATTCATTCTATAGGCGTAGCGCAGTGGCAGTCCGGTGCCTGCCGGGGACCGAGTGCAAAGCAAAAAGCCCGCGTGAGCGGGCTTTTTGCTTTGCACCTGTGAGGCAGTCTCAGGCGGCGAGCGCCTTGATCTTGGCCGACAGACGGCTCTTGTGGCGAGCGGCCTTGTTCTTGTGGAAAATGCCTTTTTCGGCCACCGAGTCGATCACGCACTGAGCGCTCAGGAACAATTCGGCTGCCTTGGCCTTGTCGCCGGTCAGCACGGCTTTTTGCACGTTCTTGATGACCGTGCGGAATTTGGAGCGCAGCGCGGTGTTCGCGGCGTTCAGCTTGACGTCTTGACGAGCGCGTTTGAGGCCCGAAGCCAGACGGACGGTTTTCTTTTTGGCTTTGGAAGTAGTGGCCATGCTTGTGTCGTGCCCAGTTGGTGCAAAGACGCTCAGTATAGCATTTGCGACTTCGAACAGCCAGATCGTTTGCGCCTGCGCGTGCAACCCGGTGGCAATTGTCGCGGCGACCTGCCGTCTCGCCCCGATAATGGCCGGCAGTTTGTGACGTCAGCACCGCTGAGGTCACTCATGACCCGACGCCAGCATTGTCCTGGCAGCGGGTGTCGTGCATCGAATCCCTCCGGCTTGTTCTCATTACCCATGAATCTCTTACGGGCCGCTTCCACGGTTTCCTTGTTGACGCTGATGTCTCGCATCACTGGTCTGGTGCGCGAACAGCTGGTGGCCTCGCTGTTTGGCGCCAGTGCGATGACGGACGCCTTCATTGTTGCTTTTCGCATTCCGAACCTGCTGCGTCGGATGTTTGCCGAAGGCGCGTTTTCGCAGGCCTTTGTGCCTTTGCTGGCCGCCACTCGGGCCGAGCGAGGTGATGAGGCGACGCAAACGCTGATCGACGCAGCTGCCACGGTGCTGACCTGGGCCCTGCTGCTGACCTGCGTGTTGGGCGTGCTGGCGGCTCCCGCGCTGGTGTGGCTTCTGGCTTCTGGCATGCCGGAGACGGGGCGCGATGCGGCGATCGTCATGACGCGATTCATGTTTCCCTACATCGGACTGATCTCCCTGGTGGCATTGGCCGCGGGTGTGCTCAACACCTGGCGGAAGTTCATGATTCCGGCGGCCACACCGGTGCTGCTGAACTTGTCCTGGATCGCCGCTGGCTGGTTCTTGTCCCCTCGTTTCGAGGCGTGGGGCGTGCCGCCTATCTATGCGCTGGCCGTTGGCGTGATGGTGGGCGGTGTGTTGCAGCTGGCCGTGCAAGTGCCGGCGCTCAAACGCATTGGCCGCCTGCCCCATATCGGGTTGAGTCTCGCGAAGATTCGAACCGCGTGGCAGTCTGATGGCGTGCGCAAGATGCTGCGCTTGATGGGGCCGGCGATGCTGGGCGTGTCTGTCGCTCAGTTGTCCTTGATGATCAATATGCAGATTGCCTCGCACATCACGGTGGGCGCGATGTCATGGCTGGGCTATGCCGATCGGCTGATGGAGTTTCCTACGGCGCTGCTGGGCATTGCGCTGGGTGTGGTGCTGACGGCGCAGCTGTCGGCGGCGCAGGTCAGGGGCGACACGCAGATCTATTCGGCCTTGCTGGATTGGGGCTTGCGTCTGGTGTTGCTGTTGGCCTTGCCCTGTGCCGTGGCCTTGCTGGTGTTTGCCCAGCCGATGGTGGCCGTGCTCTATCACCGCGGTGCGTTCCGGCCCGAAGACGTGCTGCACACCACGCAAGCGCTGATGGGCTATGGCGTGGGACTGCTGGGGCTGGTTGCCGTCAAGGTGCTTGCGCCGGCCTTCTATGCAAGACAGGACTTTCGCACGCCGGTCAGGATCAGCGTCGTGGTGCTGATCCTCACCCAGTTGATGAATGCGCTGTTCGTGCCCTTCCTGGGTATCGCGGGGCTTGCCTTGTCCATCGGTTTGGCGGCACTGGTGAATGCCGGACTGCTGTTTTTCAGCCTGCGGCGCCTGGGCAGCTACCGCCCTCAGCCTGGCTGGTGGGGTTTCACTCTGCGCGTGACTATTGCATCCACCTTGATGGGGGCGCTGATGTGGGCTGCGGCGCGCCATTGGGATTGGATTGCGCTGGGAACACACGAAGGCCGGCGCGCGCTCTACTTGGGCGGCGTGCTGCTGGCCTCGGCCGCCTTGTATTTTGTGGCGTTGGCGCTGGCCGGCATCAATTTCCGCGAGTTTGCCAAACGCCATGTCTGATTAAACTTCCACAATGAGCTCATCCCTACGTTTGGACGCGCTGAGTGTCCTTGAATACTTTCAAAGCCTGGTCGCCGAGGACGCCAGCCTGCCCTTGCTGGAGGCGGCGATCTCGGTGGCGCAAGATGAATTTCCCGGCCTGGATGTACAGGCAGTGTTGTCCGAAATCGATGGGCTGGCAGCACGCCTGCGCCAGCGCATCGCAATCGATGCCAGCCCCACCAACAAGCTGCGCCTGCTGAACAACTACTTCTTCCACGAGCTGGGTTTCGCCGGCAATGTGAACAACTTCTATGACATGCACAACAGCTTTGTGCATCAAGTCTTGAACCGCAGGCGCGGCATACCCATCACGCTGGCGTTGATCTACATCGAGTTGGCGAGCCAGATCGGCCTGCTGGCGCGTGGCATCTCGTTCCCCGGGCATTTTCTGGTCAAGGTGCGCATGACGCAGGGCGAGGTGGTGATTGATCCCTTTACCGGCAAGTCGCTGTCGCGCGATCATCTGGAAGAGTTGCTCGTGCCGAATCGTCAAGCGCCTGGACCCGCCGGAGTTTCGCGCGGGGCGGAGCGGGCGGCGCCGCTGGCAGCGTTCTTGCAGCCGGCCGCACCGCGCGAGGTGGTGGCGCGCCTGCTGCGCAATCTCAAAGAGATTCACCGCAGCAATCTGGACTGGGCGCGCGTGCTGAGCGTGACGCAGCGCCTGGTGCTGCTGCTGCCTGACGCATTCGCCGAGCGGCGTGACCGTGGCTTGGCTTTAGAGCATTTGGGGCACTTCGATTCGGCGGCGGCGGACTTCATGTCGTATCTCGAACATTGTCCGCAAGCGCCCGACCACGCCAGCGTCAAGCAGCGCCTGCTGGCACTACCGGGCGATGGTCGCTATCGCTTGCATTGATCGCAACTGCGCAAACTGCGCGAGCCTGGCGAGTTGCCCTGGCGCCTTAGAATGTCCGAGCGCGAACAGGGCCTGTTTGCCGACCCACCCATCAGGACCCGAGCACAACGGATGAATCTCAGCTCACACCAACGCAGCATAGTCAGCTGGGCGGCACTGGCCGCCCTGTTTTTTGCCACTCTTTGGTTGCTGTCGCCGGTGCTTGTCCCTTTCATCGTGGCGGCCGTGCTGGCCTACGCGCTGCATCCCGCGGTGGAGAGCCTGGTCAACAAGGGTGTGCCGCGTTTGGCGGCCGTGCTCACGCTGGAACTGGCGTTTGGTGTTGGCTTGTTTGCGTTGGTCTTGTTGGTGGTGCCCATACTCAGCAATGAGTTGCCACTGCTGAGGGACCAGATTCCCTTGCTGGCGATCGCCCTGAACGACCACCTGGTCCCCTGGCTGTCGCAATTCGGCATTCACGTCTCGTTGGATACTGCCAGCATCAAGGCCTTCGTCGTCAAGTACATGAACGCCAATCTGGAGGAATGGTTGGCGACGGCACTCAGCTCGGCCCGTATCGGCGGTAGTTTTGTCTTGGCCCTCGTGGGCAACGCGGTACTGATGCCGGTGGTGCTGTTCTACTTGCTGATGGACTGGCCGAAGCTGCTTGCTCTAGGCTGGAACCTGGTGCCGCCGCGCATGCGGGACGGAGCAGCGGACTTTCTGGGTGAATGCGATGGCATGCTGGGCCAGTATTTGCGTGGTCAGATCCTGGTGATGCTCCTGTTGGCCGTGTACTACAGCGTGGCGCTCGCGCTGGCGCGTTTTGACCTCGCCTTGCCGGTGGGCGTTTTCACCGGCTTGGCGGTGTTCATCCCCTATGTCGGCTTTGGACTGGGTTTGCTGCTGGCGATGCTGGCAGGGGTGTTGCAGTTCGGAGGGCTCTATGGCGTGTTGGTGGTGGCACTGATTTACGGCTTGGGGCAACTGCTCGAAAGCTTTGTCTTGACGCCGCGCCTGGTGGGCGAACGCATCGGCCTGAGCCCGCTGACGGTGATTTTCGCGTTGTTGGCATTTGGCCACTTGTTCGGTTTTGTCGGCGTGGTGATTGCATTGCCCGTCAGCGCGCTGGGCGTCGTGGCTGGCATGCGCCTGCACAAGCTGTACCTGAACAGTGGTTTGTTCAACGGATGACGCACGCTTGAAACAGATACCGCTCTCGCTGGGCTCTGAGCCCACGCTGAGTTTTGACAATTTTCTGCCCGGTGCAAATGCCGCGGCCCTGGCGCACCTGCATGCCCTGAGCGTGGGCGCGCCACCGGTCTTTCTGTGGGGGCCGCAGGGCAGCGGAAAAACGCATCTGTTGCGCGCGCTTGGGCTGAGTTGGCAGCAGCGCGGCGGTCATGTCGGCTTGTATGACTTGCACACGCCCTTGCCCTGGGGCGTGCATGCAAGCCTTAGTTTGTTGCTGATGGACGACTGCGACCGCTTCGACGCGGACCGGCAACAAGCCGCATTTGCCTTGTTTGTCGAGGCCACGACAATGGGAATGTCGGTTGTGGCCACCGGAGGCTCGCCGCCGATTGACCTGCTGGTGCGCGAGGATTTGCGTACGCGTCTGGGCTGGGGGCTGATATTCGGGCTGCAGCCCCTGAGCGAGCCCGGGATACGCGCCGCACTGCGACGCGAGGCCGACCGTCGCGGCATCCTCTTGTCGGATGAAGTGATGGATTATTTGCTGACCCGTTTCGCGCGCGACTTGAAGAACCTGATGCTATTGCTGGATCAGATGGATGTGTTTGCACTGTCGCGCAAACGCGCGGTGACCGTGCCGCTGCTCAAGCAGATGCTGGCAGACGCTGGACCTGAGACATGAAGAATCTGACCCTTTTTGATCTTGACGGAACATTGATCCCGACCGATTCGGACCACGCTTTTGGCCAGTTCATGGTCGATATCGGTTGGGCCGACGGGCCTGAGTGGCAGCGTCGCAACAACGAGTTCTTTGCCCAGTACCAAGCCGGCAGCATGGATCTTCCCGCCTACGTGGACTTTGCGACTTCGGTCTGGCGTGGCCGTCCGCGCGAGGAGGCGCTGGCTGCGCGTGCGCGATTCATGCGTGAGGTCATGCAACCGGCAATGCGCGACAATGCGCGGACGCTGGTGCGGCAACACGCGCTGGCTGGCGATCTGATGGCCATCGTCACTGCCACCAATGAATACATTACCGAGCCCATTGCCGAGGCATTTGGCGTGCCGCACCTGATAGCGGTCCAGTTGGACCGTGACGCTCAGGGTGATTACACCGGCGCGGTGCGTGGCGTGCCCTCGTACCAGGAGGGCAAGGTGGTGCGCGTGCTCGACTGGCTTGGAGGCCTGGGCCACGCCTGGGATGACTTTGAGCGCATCACGTTTTACAGTGATTCGATGAACGATCTGTCCTTGCTGGAGCGGGTGAGCCATCCGGTGGCCACCAACCCCACGCCTGAATTGGAGCAACTTGCGCGCGAGCGCGGCTGGAACATCCTGAAACTCTTCGAATGATAAAAAACTTCTTTGACAAACTGCTGGGCAAGTCGGCGCCGCGCGGCAGGAGCGTGCTGGGCAAGCGCGTGGAAGTCGGCGTGGACCAGCATGGCATCGACAAAACCCTGCTCGACGAGCATGCCGTGCGCGTCGTGAAGACCCTGGTGGATGCCGGTTTCGATGCCTTTATTGTGGGCGGCGCGGTGCGCGACCTGGTCGTGGGCAAGCGGCCCAAGGACTTTGATGTGGCCACCAATGCCACTCCAGAGCAAGTCAAGCAACTGTTTCGACGTGCTTTCATCATCGGCCGGCGCTTTCGCATCGTGCATGTGGTGTTCGGCCGCGGGCGCGAGCATGAGGTGATCGAAGTCTCGACCTTTCGGGCCTTGATGGAAGCCGACCTTGTCAATCAGGTGGACGGCAACGAGAAGACCTCGAAGGCTGAAATGGCGGGCAAGAGCCATGTGGTGGATGCCGCGGGACGCGTGTTGCGAGACAACGTCTGGGGCCCGCAGATCGAAGACGCGGCGCGCCGCGACTTCACGATCAACGCCATGTATTACGACCCGGTACGTGAGGTCGTGGTCGACTACCACCGGGGGCTGGCAGACGCCAAGAAGCGCGTGCTGCGAATGATCGGCGACCCCGAGGCGCGCTACCGCGAAGACCCGGTGCGCATCATCCGCGTCGTGCGCTTTGCCGCCAAGCTGGGGTTCGATATCGAGCCCAAGACGCGTGCGCCGATCAAGAAGATGGCCGAGCAACTTGTCAATGTGCCGGCCTCGCGCATATTTGACGAGATGATCAAGTTGCTGCAGACGGGGCATTCTCTGGCCAGTCTGGAAGAGTTGCGCAAGCAGGGACTGCACAAGGGCATCTTCCCGATTCTGGACGCAGTGCTTGAGGACGCGCATCGCAAGGAAGGCCGCCACGCTTTCGTCAAGCTGGCCTTGGAAGACACCGACCGGCGTGTCAACGAGGGGCGTGGAGTCTCTCCGAGCTTCATGCTGGCTTGCATGCTGTGGCACGACGTGCTGAGCCATTGGAATCGTCTCTTGGCAACTGGCGAATCACAGGTGCCGGCCCTGCAGCAAGCGATCGAAACGGTGTTCGATGCGCGTATTGGAGACATCTCCGGCCGTGGTCGTCTGGCGGGCGACATGCGCGAGATATGGTTGATGCAGCCGCGCTTCGAGCGCCGCAGCGGCACTGCCCCTTTCAGCCTGATCGACCAGCCACGCTATCGCGCCGGGTTTGACTTTCTGCGCCTGCGTGCCGACGCGGGCGAGGCCGATCCGGCATTGGCCGATTGGTGGGAAGACTTTGCCCTGGGTAATGATGACGAACGACAGGCTTTGCTGGACCAGGTCCGCGAAGCGGAAAGAGGGCGTCGCGCCAGTTCAGGCCGCAGTGAAACCGCTCCGCGTGTCCGCGCGCCCGCGCCAGCCCCAGGGCAGGACGTGGAGCCAACGGGTGCGCCCGCGTTGAAGAAGCGCCGTCGTCGCCGCAAACCTGCGGCACGTGGCGATGCATCGCCGTCGACCGACGCAGGCGCTTGACCTTATCCGTATGGCTTGGCCAGTTGATGCGCAGCAGGCCTTCATTGGCCTGGGAGCGAATCTGGGTGACGCTCGCGCCACACTGAAGGCGGCTGTGGCCGCCTTGCGCGAGTTGCCAAAGACCAGGTGCGTGGCGGCGTCATCGGTGTTTCGGAGCGCGCCAGTGGAGGCCAGCGGGCCGGATTTTCTGAACGCCGTGGTCGAGCTGCGTACATCGCTCACGCCGCAGGAATTGCTTGCCGCCCTGCAGACCATCGAGCTGAGCCATGGCCGACAGCGTCCGTTTCGTCATGCGCCGCGCACGCTCGATCTGGACCTGTTGCTGTATGGCTCACTCCAACTGAACACCCCCGGGCTGCAATTGCCGCACCCTCGCATGCATCAACGCGCTTTTGTGCTCGCGCCGCTGGCCGAGTTGGCGCCCGATTTGCAGATCCCTGGGCAGGATTCGCTTGCAACCTGCCTGCTCGGCGTGAGGGATCAGCACCTTGTTCGACTGGGGCCGTTGGAAGAGCGCCACTGATTCCGTCTCCAGGTGCGGACAAGCGCTGTTGAACTGGAAATTGAGTCACCGGACAAGGCTGCTGTCGTTCAAGCAGTATGCAGCCTTGCCAGTCAGGTGCGCCATCTCTGCCTATTGGCTCAGCGCTTTCGAGGCATCGACCTGACTCTCGAAGTAGCGCTGGCTGGTGAAGGCCAGCGTCGCCATCAAGGCGATGCCGCCGACCAGCAGCGACAACACGACCGCGATCACCGCGGGCCAGCCGCTGGGTGCGCTGGGACGCCCGGTGTTGTAGCGTTGATCCCATTTGTCGTCGGGAGTCAGACCGTAAACAATGGCTTGCAGCATGGAGGCGGCCAGCATCAGTCCCAACAAGGGTATCAACACCCATGCGACGCGGTCGTCTTGTCCCAGATCCTGCATACGGCGCACGCCGTAATACCCGATCAGTGTCGGCACGGGGTGTAGCCAGGCAAGCTTGTCCTTGAATCCGAACATGTAGAAGCGGTGCAGGCCAAGACTGCCTCCCAGCAGGGCCAACCAGGTCGCAATGGTCTTTGAACGCATGGGTGCGGCGGCGTGAAGTTTCATGAGTGGTTCTCGATTTCCTTGGGAGAAGTGCGGGCGCCCTGGCCCAGCTCTTTTTGCATCATCACCACGTCCAGCCAGCGTCCGAACTTCCAACCTGCACTCTTGAGCACGCCGATTTTCTCAAAACCCAGACTGCTGTGCATGCCAATTGAAGCAAGATTGTTCGAGTCGCCGATGACTGCCAGCATCTGCCGCGCGCCCAGTGACTCGCAACATGCCACCAGTTCAGCCAGCAGCAGGCGACCTATGCCCTGACCTTGCACTCCGGGCAGCAGGTATACAGAGTCCTCCAGGCAAAAACGGTAGGCCTCGCGTGGCCTGAAGCGGTTGGCATACGCGTAGCCCAACACGACGCCCTCACGCTCGGCCACCAGCCAGGGCAGTTTGAGTGTCAGCACCTCCTGGCGGCGTCGCGAGATCTCGGCCGTCTCAGGCGCCTCGGTTTCGAATGTGCCAGTGCCTTGCAGTACCGCCTGTGCGTAGATGTTGGTGACGGCAGCCAGGTCGGACGCGTCGCTGGGACGAATGGATATATTGGAGGGCGTTTTGCTCATGTGGCTTGAATGGATGCGTGCCGAGTTTATAATGCCGAGTTCCAGTGCTGGTCGGTCGCAAGACCGGCGTATCTACAGCGCCGGCCTCGCGATGGTGTCGGAGAGACGCCAAAGCCCCCGATTTGCCAACCTGAGTGTCTCCAGGTCCGGCGGTCATCTGAAGATCAAGGAAACATCATGGTCGTGATTCGACTGTCCCGTGGTGGCGCCAAGCGCCGTCCGTTTTACAGCATCGTTGTGGCCAACAGTCAGAACCGGCGCGACGGCCGCTTCATTGAGAAGGTCGGCTTCTACAACCCGGTGGCTTCCGGCGCCGCAGAATCGCTGCGCGTAGCGGTGGACCGTGTAACGCACTGGGTGTCGCAAGGCGCACAGTTGTCACCCACGGTGGCGCGTCTGGTCGATCAAGCCAAGAAGGCCGCTGTCTGAGTTTGAGCGTTGACGTGTCGCCGCTCGACAGCAAGTCTTCCGCACCAGGATTCACCAGTGAATTTGCCTGGCCTGCGGACGCGGTCGAAGTGGCGTGCATTGTCGATGCATGGGGCGTCAAGGGCTGGATGAAAATCCAGTCCTATGCCCCCGATCCCCAGGCGCTGTTTGCCGCCAAGGTCTGGTTTCTCAAGGCGCCCGAGCATCGTCTATTGATACCCGAACCCGGCCGTGCGGGATCAAGTCTGCCCGCTGCGCTGAGAATTGCCCAAGTGCGTGAACACGGCGATGGCATTGTGGCCAGCGCCGAGGGCGTCAGCGATCGCAGTGGCGCCGAAGCCTTGCGTGGCGCACGCATCTTTACCTCACGTGCAGACTTTCCCAAACCCAGGCTAGGCGAGTATTACTGGGTCGACCTGATCGGACTGCAGGTGTTCAACCTGCAGGGTGAGGATCTGGGCCGCGTGATCGGTCTGATCGACACCGGTCCGCACAGCGTTTTGCGCCTGCTGCCAGCCGGCAAGACTGCCCCCGTCAAACCCGATGAAGAGCGTCTGATTCCGTTTGTATCGGCCTACGTCGGAGCAGTCAGCTTGACCGAGCGACGCATCAGCGTGGACTGGGGCCTGGACTATTAGCCGCGCCGTGGCACCTGCCCTGCCCAATCGCCATGCGCTTTGACGTCATCACACTGTTTCCAGAGCTGTTTGGCCCGCACCTGAGCCAAGGCGTGACGCGGCGCGCATTTGCGAGCGGTCAAGTTGATGTGCGACTCTGGCAACTGCGCGATTTCGCCGACGACAACTATCGCCGCGTCGACGACCGTCCTTACGGGGGCGGGCCTGGCATGGTGATGTTGGCCGAGCCGATCGAGCGTGCGCTGAAGGCCGTGCGAGAGCAGCGCGCCGAGCCTCAGCCCGTGCCATTGATCCATTTCTCGCCCACGGGCCGGCGCATGGATCAGGCACTGGTTGAAGGTTTGGCCGCCGGCACCGGGGCGGTTCTGCTCTGTGGCCGTTACGAGGGCATCGACCAGCGCGTCATCGATCGCCATGTCAGCATGGAATTGAGCCTGGGTGACTTTGTGCTTTCCGGTGGTGAACTGCCGGCCCTGGCTCTGCTGGACGCGGTAGCGAGATTGCAGGAGGGCGTGCTGAACGACGCCCAGTCGCATCAGCAAGACAGTTTTTCTGACGGCCTGCTGGATTGTCCGCACTACAGCCGGCCCGAAAGGCTGGCCACGCTAGAAGGCGAATTCGGGGTGCCCGCGGAGCTGCTGTCGGGGCACCACGCACAGATTGCCCGCTGGAGGCGCGAACGTTCGCTGGAACTTACGGCGCGTCGCCGACCCGATCTGATTGCGGTGGCGCGTGCGGCGGGCAAGCTGAACCCGCTCGATGAGCAATATCTGGCCGGACTGAGCTGGGCCGGCAGCGAACCACGCTTCAAGGCCTGACCGGCGCGCAGCTCGTGGACAGCAAAGCTCGGCTATAATCAAAAGCTTTCCGATCCTCTGGTTGGCTGGGATGATCCTCATCCCTAGAAAAATTTAGCGCTTCCATGATCACAAGGAGACTTTTGTGGACTTGATCCAAACCCTTGAGCAAGAAGAAATTGCTCGTCTGAACAAGACCATCCCGGTGTTCGCCCCTGGCGACACAGTGATTGTCAGCGTGAACGTGGTCGAAGGCACGCGCAAGCGGCTCCAGGCCTATGAAGGCGTGGTGATTGCCAAGCGCAACCGCGGCTTGAACTCCAGCTTCATCGTGCGCAAGATTTCGAGCGGCGAAGGCGTGGAGCGTACGTTTCAGCTGTACAGCCCCTTGATCGCGACAATTGAAGTGAAGCGTCGCGGCGATGTGCGTCGTGCCAAGTTGTACTATTTGCGCGAGCGCTCTGGCAAGTCGGCGCGCATCAAAGAGAAGCTCTCCTGATCAAGCGCAGCGCTGTCCGTGGGTGCGCATGACACCTTCTGATACAGCTCAAACAAAGCCGCCCCAGGGCGGCTTTGCTGTTTCTGCACTAAGCTGCGTCGATGGCGTTCACTCCGATTCTCGATCCTCAACGGGTGCCCGTGGTCAGCACGGATGCTCACCTGCCGGCGCTCCCTGCCGAGCGACTCACGCCGGAGTTTCTTCGCAAGCGATTCGGTGAAAACCTGGTTTGGCAGCCCGAAATTGCGGGCGACGGGCGTTTGAGCGGTCGCGCCCCGGCACATGCCTCGGTACTCATCCCGGTGGTGCAGAGGGAGCACGGGCCCAGTGTCTTGCTGACCAGACGCACCGAGCATTTGCGCGACCATGCCGGCCAGATCAGTTTTCCTGGCGGGCGCGTGGAGATTCACGACGACGATGTGATTGCCACTGCGCTGCGCGAAACTGAAGAGGAAGTGGGGCTGACACGTCAGCATATCGAGGTGATTGGCTGCTTGCCCATCTATACAACGGTGACCGCTTTTCAGGTCACGCCGGTGGTGGGTCTCGTGACCCCTGGATTCACGCTGGCACTGGACGCGTTCGAGGTTGCCGAGGCATTCGAGGTGCCACTGAAATACTTGATGACGCCGGCCTACCACTGTCGCCATCAGACCGAATTTGAAGGCCGTATGCGCCAGTTCCTCTCGATGCCATGGCGGGGGCCGGACGCGGCGGGCACGCAGCGAGACTATTTCATTTGGGGCGCAACGGCAGCGATGCTGCGCAACTTGTACAGCTTTCTCGCAGAGTAGTCGCGTCTGCCCGCTATCATCGTCCGCCATGAACTTCTTCGCCGTCTTGTTTGCACTCCTGTTCGAGCAGCTGAAGCCCCTGCCTCACGGCAATCGGGTACATGAGTCCGTGATTGCCTGGGTGCGCTGGACCGGACGCAACTTCGATGCCGGACGGGAACACCACGCCAGCGTCGTGTGGTGCATCACGGTGCTAGGCCCCGCGTTGCTGACTGGGGGACTGCACTTGGTCATCGCTCATTTCAGCTCGCTGCTGGCCTTGGCCTTTGACGTGCTGATGCTGTATTTCACCTTGGGGTTTCGCCAGTTCAGTCATTACTACACGGACATTCGCGATGCGCTCGAGCGTGGTGACGAGCCCGAGGCGCGCCGCATGTTGGCCGAGTGGCGTCATCTCGACGCGAGCGAGTTGCCGCGTACGGAGCTGGTGCGCCATGTGATCGAACATTCGCTGCTGGCCGCCCACCGTCACGTGTTTGGCGTGTTTTTCTGGTTCATCGTGTTGTCCACTTTGGGGCTGGGACCAGCAGGCGCGGTGCTTTACCGCATGGCTGAATTTGCGAGCCGCTACTGGGCTTTCAAGAGCCGCGCCACCGACGCACCAACCAACCTGCGCCTGATGCAGGTGTCACAGCGTATCTTTGGCTGGATAGACCATGTGCCGGCACGCCTGACGGCAGCCGGCTTTGCCATCGTCGGCAATTTTGAAGAGGCGGTGAACGGCTGGCGGCGTGATGCGGGCCTTTGGCGCCACGCCAACGAAGGCATCATCCTTGCCTCGGCCGCTGGTGCTCTGGGCGTGCAACTCGGCGGCAGCGCAGCACCTGGCGTGACGCCGGACCGCTCCAAGACTTTTGCTGCGGGCACCGACACGATCGACGCCGATGGCTCGACACCGGGTCAGGAGGCCCAGGTGGGCCACTTGCAGAGCGTGGTCGGCCTGGTGTGGCGTTCGGTGGTGTTGTGGATGCTCTTGCTGGCATTGTTGACGCTGGCCAACCTGATAGGCTGAACCCAGACGCCTGAAGCTCGAGCGCAGCGGTTTACCAACGCTTGCTGCTCAGCTCCTGCAAGATCTCTCCATAGATGCGATAGCGCGAAGCATCGATGTCTCCGCGCTCCAGCGCGGCACGCACACCGCAGCCCGGCTCATGCTGGTGAGTGCAGTTGTAGAACTTGCAACCAGAAGCGTGGGCACGCAGGTCGGGCATCAGACCCGGCAGCTGCATCGGTTCGATCTGGCGCAGGCCGAATTCCTGAAAGCCGGGCGAGTCCAGCAGGGCGGTCTGGCGTGCCTCATCGAGCCAGTACCACTGGGTCGTGGTGGTGGTGTGGCGGCCCGAATTCAGTGCCTGCGAGATCTCGCCCACTTGGGCTCGCGCGCCGGGCACCAGCAGATTGATCAGGGTTGACTTGCCGGTGCCGCTGGGGCCCAGCACCAAGGTGGATTTGCCTTCCAGCCAGGGCCGCAGCAGGGTCGCGGCGCCGGCCGGGTCGGCCTTGAAGGCGACCTCGACCACCTCCTGGCCCATCGCGCAGTAAGGTGCCAGGCGCAGCCGCGCCGCGTCCGCGCCCGGCAGATCGATCTTGTTGAGCGCGATCGTGGCGCTGATGCCGGCACTCTCGGCAGCGATCAGCGAACGCGCCAGTTGCGACTCGCTGAACACCGGTTCCACCGCCACGAGAATCAGCAATTGGTCCAGATTGGCGGCAAAGCTCTTGACCTTCCACTCATCCTGTCTGAACAGCAGATTGCGGCGCGGCTCGACATGCTCGATCACGCCCTCGTCGGCGCCGCTGGGCGCCCAACGCACGCGGTCACCGACCACGCAATCGCTCTTCTTGCCGCGCGGATGACAAACCAGGCGCCGCCCTTCGGGGGTCTCCACCAGATAATGGCGACCGTGGCCAACCACCACCAGGCCCAGATCAAGCGCATCGAATCGGCTCATTCAATCGCTCATGTCTTGAGTGCCGCCAGGCGTTCGCTGGCAGGAGGGTGCGAGTAGTAAAAGCGCGCGTACCAGGGGTCGGGTGTCAAGGTCCCGGCGTTGTCCTCATGGAGCTTGAGCAAGGCGCTGGCCAGATTCTGACCGCTGGTCTTCGCGCAAGCGTAGGCATCGGCCTCAAATTCATGGCGTCGCGAGAGCATGGCATTGAGCGGCGTGAAGAAAAATCCGAACACCGGCACCGCCATCAGGAACAGCAGCAAGGCCAAGGCATTGTTGGGCGCGCCCATATTCGGCGGCACGCCCAGACCGGCAAAGAAGCCCGCCTGTTGCGACAGCCATCCCAGCAGCGCAAACGCCACCAGGCTCAACGCGAAAAGCGCGGCCATGCGCTTGAGCACATGGCGGTACTTGAAGTGACCCAGTTCATGGGCCAGCACGGCCTCCACCTCGCTCGCGTTGAGACGCTCCAGCAAGGTGTCAAAAAACACCACACGCTTGGCCGGACCCAGCCCGGTGAAATAGGCATTGCCGTGCGCCGAGCGGCGGCTGCCATCCATGACAAACAGACCCTTGGCGGCAAAGCCGCAGCGTGTCATCAGGGCCTGCACTCTGAGCTTGAGTTCCTCGTCGGCAAGCGGCTCGAACTTGTTGAACAGCGGTGCAATCACGGTCGGGTACAGCACCAGAATGCCGAGGTTGAACGCCATCCATGCGCCCCAGGCCCACAACCACCACAGGCTGCCTGCGGCGCCCATCAGCCACAGCATCAGCGCAGCGATGGGCAGGCCGATTAGCGCGCCCACCAGCAGGCCTTTCAAGGCATCGCTGACATAGAGCTTCCAGGTCGTGTGATTGAATCCAAAACGCTGTTCGATGCGGAAGGTGTTGTACAAGTCCCAGGGCAGATCCAGCACTGCGCCAATCAGGCTGAAGGCGAGCAACAGCGCCAACTGATAAGCCATATTGCCCATGGCAGGCTGCACCGCATCGCGCACGATCTGGTTGAGCGCGTCCAGACCGCCCAGCAAGGTCCAGCCCAACAACACGGCGGCTGCGACGGCGGTGCTCAGCAGGCCGTAAAGGCCTTTTGCCACCGTGTAGTCGGCGGCCCGCTGGTGCGCTTGCAGGGGCACCGTGCCAGCGAAGGCGGCGGGCACCGCGTCTCGGTGTCGGATGACAAAACGCATCTGACGCGTGGCGAGCCAGAACTTGATCAGCAACGAGACCACCAGCGCGGCCACGAACAGCGTCGTCAGCGTGAGGGCGTCAACAGGGGGGAATATCGATAGCAGCATGGGGGTCAAGTGTAGGGCTGCGACAATCCTGATCGAACCGATCCAAAGGAAACCCCATGAGCGAATTTGCCGCCCTCGCGTCCAACGAGAACAACCTGGTCTGGATAGATTTGGAGATGACAGGCCTCTATCCCGACACCGATCGCATCATCGAAGTCGCCGTGGTCGTCACCGATGCGCAGATCACAATGCGTATCGAGGGCCCCGTATTCGCGATCCACCAAAGCGATGAGACGCTGGGCAAGATGGACAACTGGAACAAGGGCACGCATGGCAAGAGCGGCCTGATCGACCGCGTCAAGGCGTCGACGGTGACTGAAGACCAGGCCACCGCGGACCTGATTGCCTTTCTGAAAGCCTATGTTCCGGCTGGCAAGTCGCCGATGTGCGGCAACAGCATCTGCCAGGACCGCCGCTTCCTGGCCAATTACATGCCCAAGCTGGAAAGCTTTTTCCACTATCGCAACCTCGATGTGAGCACGCTGAAAGAACTGGCGCGGCGCTGGAAGCCGGGCATTCTCGACGGATTCAAGAAGGCTCAGGCACACACGGCGCTCGCCGACATTCATGAATCGATAGACGAATTGATTTATTACCGCGAGCATCTGCTGAGCTTGTAAGGCAGTGCGCGCGCAAGACACTGCCAAATGACTTCGCGATATAGGCGAAAACCCGAATCGGTGTAGAATGCGAGCTCGGCGTGATTTGTGTGCCGTTCGTACATCCCCTCTGACCTCTTTCAGGCAGCCAAGGCAAGTGGACATTCCCATCGAATGCATCCACGCAAGCAGTCACCCCGACTGTTTGTAGCCAACGGGCAGTCTCGAATACCCCCTGGGTTCGGTCGGCGGCGATGCCGTCGCTTTGACTGTTCCCCCGGCGCCGCACCTCTCTGGTGTGCGACGCGAGCTTTCTCCCAGCGACTTGTCCTGAGACCATCCCGTTTGGGCTGGCCTGTGCCTTTTGTTGTGCCTTTTCTGAGGCGCCGTGGGGTATTGCATCCTGAAAGAAGATCATGAGTTTTGATTCACTAGGTTTGAACGAAGTCCTGTCCCGTGCCGTGGCCGATGCCGGCTATACCGAAGCCACCGAGGTGCAATTGCGCGCCATTCCGCTGGGGCTCAAGGGCACGGACCTGATGGTCTCGTCCAGCACCGGCAGCGGCAAGACGGCCGCTTTCATCCTGCCCGCACTGCAAGGCATATTGGCGTCACGTGCCGACAACGACAAGCGCCGCGAACGAGGCGTGGTCTATGGCCCGCGCGTGCTCGTGCTGTGCCCGACGCGCGAACTGGCTCTGCAAGTGGCCAAGGCGGCCACCGTCTATGGCCGCCATGTGCCGGGCTTGCGCGTGGCAACCGTCCTGGGTGGCGTGCCTTACCCGCTGCAGATCAAGGCGTTGCGCGGCCCGCTCGACATCCTGATTGCCACGCCTGGTCGTCTGCTTGACCACCTGCAAAGCGGCAGGGCCGTGCTCGACAACGTGCAGATGCTGGTGCTGGACGAAGCCGACCGCATGCTCGACATGGGATTCATCGACGACATCCGCACCATCGCCGAACGCGTGCCCACGCAGCGCCAGACCGTGATGTTCAGTGCCACCTTTGCCGGCCACGTGGGCCGTCTGGCGCATGACTTGCTTCGCAATCCGGAGCGCGTCGATGTGTCTTCGCACACCGATACGCATGAAAACATCGAGCAACGCCTGCACTGGGCCGACAGCAATGACCACAAGGACCAATTGCTGGCGCACATCCTGGCCGAGTCCTCGCTGAATCAGGCCCTGGTGTTCACCAGCACGCAGCGTGATGCCGACTGGCTGGCTGAGCGTCTATACGAAATCGGCCATTCCGTCGCTCCTTTGCACGGGGGCATGCCGCAAGGTCGGCGCAACCGCACCTTGATGGCTTTGCGTCGCGGTGAACTGCGGGTGCTGGTTGCGACCGACGTGGCAGCGCGCGGCATCGACGTGCCTACCATCAGTCACGTGATCAACTACGGTTTGCCGATGAAGGCCGAGGACTATGTGCACCGTATCGGCCGCACCGGCCGTGCCGGCCGCAATGGTTTGGCGGTGACGCTGGCCGACCGCAGTGACGTGTCGATGATTCGCCGCATTCAGCAGTTCACGACGCAGAACATTCCGGTGGGCATCGTCGTCGGTCTGGAGCCCAAACTGCCGGAACCTCGCATGTTTGCGGCGCGTCCCGAGGGCGCGGCGCGCCCGGGCGGCAAGCCGTACGGCGCCAAGCCAGGCTATGGCGCAAAACCAGGCTACGGCGCGAAGCCGACGTTTGGCAAACCTGCGTTTGGCAAGACGTTCAACCGTGACGGTGGCGAGCAGCGCTTTGCACCCAGCGGTGGCGACAGCCGCCGTGGTGCCAGCTTTGCAGACCGCGCGCCGCGTGCTGCAGCGGGCGCCCCTGCGCCTCGCAACCAGCGTCCGCGTACCGGTGGCTACAGCCGCTGATTGATCTCTTTTGCGCTCAGGCGCATCCAGGAAAATGGCTCGCTATGCGAGCCATTTTCCATTGCGCGAAGGTGGTAGTCTGCATCTTGGCTGTACTACCCATATGGGCTACTGACCATCACCCGTTGCGGGAGTAGACACATTGGCGCTCGAACGACGCTAATGCACAGGCTGCCTACGCTTTGGGCGTTGTCGCAAAATATCAGGAGACAAGCATGAATTTTGACAAGGAATATGACGCGTCGGGCCTTGCCTGCCCGCTGCCCATCGTGAAAACGAAGAAGGCGCTGAACGACATGAGCTCAGGCCAGGTTCTGAAGGTTGTTTCCACCGATCCGGGCTCGGTCTGCGACATGGAAGCCTTTGCCGAACAAACCGGCAATGCGCTGCTGGAGTCGGGCTCCGAGAACAGCAAGTTCGTCTTCTTCCTCAAGAAGGCCTGATCTTCCCCCACACCCCGGAGGCCGCATGGCAACCAAAAAAATGGCGATCATCGCCACCAAGGGCGCGCTTGACATGGCGTATCCGCCCCTGATTCTCGCCTCCACGGCGGCGGCATTGGGTTGGGAGGTGCAGATATTCTTCACCTTCTATGGCTTGGCGCTGCTGCGCAAGGACCTCAGCGGCATCGCCATCAGTCCGCTGGCCAACCCGGCCATGCCGATGCCGGTGCCGATGCCCGTCATTGTGTCGGTGCTGCCGGGCATGGAAGCCATGGCGACCATGATGATGAAGGCCAAGATGAAGAAGAAGGGCGTGGCTTCTCTCGAAGAACTGCGTGACCTGTGCCAGGAAGCCGAGGTCAAGTTCATTGCCTGCCAGATGACGGTGGACTTGTTCGAGTTCGACAAGAAGGACTTTGTCGACGGCATCGAATTTGGTGGCGCGGCGACCTTCATGAAGTTTGCTGGCGAGACCGACGTCTGTCTGTTCATCTGAACAGGCACCTACCCCGGGTGGAGATCTGATGGCGGGCGGGTCGAGCGGTTTGCATGCCGCTTGACGCGCCCGTCGCACTTTGTGGATGAGGAGTTGCAATGAGTATGACGACGACCGAGATTGGCAGGCTCGTGGTGGGGGGCGGTTTCGCGATTGCTTTCGTGTTCGGTCTGGTCGCGGCGAAGGCCAATTTCTGCACCATGGGCGCCTTGTCGGACATCGTGAATATGGGCCATTGGGGTCGCATGCGCATGTGGTTGCTGGCCATTGCGGTGGCCATTGTCGGCACCAGCCTGCTGTCCTATCTGGGCTTGGTAGATCTGGCCAAATCGGTGCAGCAGCGTCCGGTATTGCCTTGGCTGTCGCTCAGCGTGGGTGGCGTGCTGTTTGGCATCGGCATGACGCTGGCCGGTGGCTGCACGAACAAGAATCTGCTGCGCATGGGCGGCGGCAGCCTGCGCTCGCTGGTCGTGCTGACCTTTGCCGCCATCGCCGCCTATATGACGCTCAAAGGGCTGTTTGGCCAATGGCGCGCCACGCTGCTCGATCCGGTGAGCCTGAACCTGGGTGAGCGTGGCTGGGCTGACCTGAGCCTGGCCACGGCTGTGGCCAAGCTCACCGGGCTCGATCCCAAGATCACATTGCTGGCCACGGCTGGAGTGGTGGTGCTGGCGCTGCTCGCCTTTGTCTTCAAGGACAAACGCTTTCGCGCCAATCCGGTGCAGATTCTGGGTGGCTTGGTGCTCGGCGCGCTGGTGGCGGTGGCCTGGTACCTGACCGGGCACCTCGGCTTTGGCGAGAATCCCGATACGCTTGAGACGGTCTACTTCGCGACCAATACGCACACGCTCGAATCGCTGAGCTTCGTGGCGCCGGTGGCCTTCAGCCTGGAGATGTTGATGTTGTGGACGGATGCCTCGCTGCACATCACGTTTGGTATTGCCAGCGTGCTCGGCGTCGTCGCCGGCTCGGCGGTTTACGCACTGGCAAGCAAGTCCTTCCGTTGGGAAGGTTTCGCCTCGCTGGTGGATCTGCGCAACCATCTCGTCGGGGCCGTGCTGATGGGTTTCGGCGGCGTTACCGCCCTGGGCTGCACGATAGGGCAAGGCCTGTCGGGCTTGTCCACGCTGAGCATGGGCTCATTCATCGCGATCACAGCCATCGTGATCGGTTCGGTGGGCACGCTCAAGTACATACTTTGGAAGTCCGAACAGGACTGACATTGCCTGCAAGCAGCCGTGCCAAGGCGCAAGGCGCCCACGTGTCAATCGGGACAGATGGCCTCGGGTGAGGTCAGCAGGTGCTCGATGGCCGGGCCGGCATGCTTGCCGTCGCGAGCGTGGGCCGCCATGGCTTGCCGCGCCAGTGCCGCGAAATGCGCCTTGCCGCGCGCGATCGAGCGCCTGAGCGCCCGACCCGCATCGCCGCCACGCCATGCCTGGTAAGCGGGCATCAGCGACGGGAACATGAGCTCACGCATGCCGTCATAGCTGGCAAACCAGAAGTGGATGGAAGCGCTGGCGTCGCGGTCAAGCAGCGTCGGCAGGGTCACCTCGAGGTCGGCCAGGTGGTCGCGCACGGCACGCGCATACAAGTCGGCGCGCCGGCTGGGCAAGCTCAGTCGCATCGCGGGCCAATCGGGACCGAGCCACTGGCCGGCACGGTATTCACCGAGCTCGTGCAGCAGCACCGCTTCGCCCTGCTCGTCAAGCCAGCGCGGCAACGCAGCGTCGAAGTCGTTATCTAGACCGTAGGCCTGGACCACCGCGTGAAAGGCGCTTGTAGCCGGGCGTCGCAGCTTGAAGGCTTCGAACTTCTCCCAGCACCAGCGCGCCAACGATTCGCGGCGGATCAGAATCGCCTGGCCGTCGCCCCAGCGGCCGAGCGCCGCCGGTGGCGCGATCAGGCCGCGCGCAAGTTCGCGGCCTGCGGTGAACAACTCAAGGCCTTCGCGCCGGGTCTGCCCGTGCAGCTCGGCCAGAAAGAAGACCGGGCGATCTGCGCCAACCAGGCCCGCACCGTAAAGCAGTCCAGCGGGCAGCAGCAAGGCATTGATGGCGGCGACGTCGAACGGGTCCAGCGCGTCGCCCGGTCGCGCACCGGGCAGCGGCACGAAGGGCTGTTCTTCCAGCGACGACCAGAGCGATTCACGCTGGGCAATCCAGTTGCCCACGGCGTCACGCACGAGCGCGGCGCCAAATGGCACACCGCTCTCCCAGCGAAAGAACTCGCGCATCTGCAGCAAGTAAGTGCACAGCGTCATGTCGGCGGCATGGCGTGCGTCGGCAATATGGCAGTTGGTCTGTACCGCTTCGACCCAACGGGTCTGCTCGGTGCTGTTCATCGGCGCCCTCGGCGCGGTGGCTGCCACGCGACCAAGGCGGACACGACGGCGTCCCAGGGCAGATCGGTCAGGCTGCCGTGGCGCTCGTGCGTGGCACCGACCATGCGGTGCACATCGGCCTCGGCGCAGCCCAGCACCTGCTGCAGCGCCTTCAGGCCACCGCACTGCAAGCGCAGCGCCTGCATGTGGATCAAGGGCTTTCCGGGCGCTGGCAGGCGCAGTGGAAAACGGGCCCGCTCGTGCAGCAAGGCAGCGAGCGTGCCGCAATTGATGCGTGCCACCGGCGAGCTGCATTCGAGCACCTCGCGCTCGGCCAGCGCGCGACGCGTGGCCAGCTCGCACACGGCGGTCCGCGCCAGCAGGGCCTTGGCAAAGATGCACGCCACCGCGCTGTCGCAACACGAGGCGGCCGGTGCGGGCGGCGCTTCGTCCATGGCGCTTACTCGTCGTCGCCCGTCCGGTTGGGCGTGCGCAACTGGTTCAGCAGATCTTCGGCGCCGAGTTGGTTCTCGGCGAACATGACCTTGATGCGAACCGGACTCTCGGACGGCTGCTCGGCGCGCAAGGCCTTGGCATGGGCAGACGCCTCCTTGAAGACCTCGAAATCTGCCAGCTTGTCGAGCTGTCCGAAGGGTTTCACGGCGAACACGTAGTAGGGCATGGTGTGGGTGCTGGATCAGAGGTAGAACTTGCTCAGCTTGCGCCGTCCGGGCACGGCCTTCTGGATCACGACGCCGCGCACTGCCGACAGATCAGTCAGTGGCAACTCGGGCAGGTCGGTGCGCTGAGGATTGAGTGCGCGCAGGCTCCAGGCGTCGCCGCTGCGGCGCAACTGGCGGAATAGCCATTCATCGGCCAGTTGGGCGAGCACAAACGAGCCGTCCTTCAGCGCGCCGTCAGGCTCGATGATGATGATGTTGCCATCAAGGAACTCGGGCGCCATGTCGTCACCGAGCACGCGCAGCGCGAAGGACTCGCTGCCGCTGCAAGCGCCGCCTTCTTCAGACTCGGGTACTTCGGGTTTGCACTCGCAGCTCATGGCTGCACCTCCAGATGTATTTGCGACAGCGGCACACCCGCTGCGGCGAGTTCGGCGCGCAGCGTATCGACAAAGGCCGCCGGTCCCGCGATGTAGAACGCGCAATCGATGTCGAACAGGTCGGCGCGCATCGCGGCTGCCATCTGCGCCGCGCCCAGCGCGGCGTCTTCGTCTTGCGAAAGCGTCACCTCGAACGAGTCGAACGCCTCCGACCAGGCGCGACACTGGTTGGCCAGGAAATGGCCGTCGGACCGAGTGGCGAGCCAGAACAGCGAGATCGACGGCGATGCATCCAGCGACAAGGCGTGCTCGATCAGACTCTGCACCGGCGCAAAGCCGGTATCGCAAGCGGCAAAGACGAGCGGGTGGGCGTCATCGGCGAGCACGAACTCGCCGTTCGGCCCCCACAGCGTGACTGCGGCGCCGGGCTTCAGGCCGGCGCCAAACAGGCGTGCCGAGATCGGGTTGTCCGCGTCGCGCGGGATGTAGAAGTGCAGATTGCGGTCATCGCAAGGACAACTCGCGATGGAAAACTGGGCGTGTGCGTCTTCACCCTCGGCCAGGCCCAGGGTGACCGACTGCCCGGCCAGAAAACGCAGGCGATGGCTGCGCGGCGTCTGCAAGTGCAGCAGCAGGGTGTCGGCGCCCAGCGCACGGACGGCGCGCACGCTGGTCACGAGTTGCTGCTGCGGGATGTCGGCCGGCCCTTCGGCCTCGAGCGTCTCGATGGTCAGCTCGCTGCTGGCAGCGGTGTGCGCGCAGGCAAGCACATAGCCTTGCGCCTTTTCGGCCTCGGACAAGGGGTAGTCGGTGGGCATGGTGCGCGCTACCTGGCCCGAGGTGACGCGTACCTTGCACATGCCGCAACTGCCGTTGCCGCAGCCGTAGTTGAGCTTGAGCCCCTCGCGCATGCCGGCTTGCAGCAGCGTGAGACGTCCCTCGACAGCGAACTGGTGTCCGCTCGGGCGCAGTGTGACCTGCGCCGACATCACTTTGAGCATATCGTCCATCACGTCCAGCACATCGACGGGTTCAGTGGCCAGTGCCTTTGCCAGTCCGTCGTTCAACTGGCGTTGCAGGTCGAGCAGCCGGGGATCATCACCGCCCGTTTCGTCATTGAGGGCGCGTATGCGGTCGCGCAGCGAGATCACCAAGGCGTGGTAGCGCTGCAAGTGGCGCTGCATGTCGGCGAGTTCCTGACTCTGGCGGAACAAACGCTGCGCCAGCACGCCCTGGCTGGGCAGCATGCGTTCGCGCACGCGCCGGCCAAACGCTTCGTCGCGAATCTGCGCCACGCGCTCCAGCATGCCCGAGGCCTCGATCTGCGCCTGCGGATAGAGCTTGAGCAGCGTCTCGGTGGAGACCAGCCCGTCGGCCAGCGCGATCTCGCCCGAGCGCACGCGCTGCTGCAGCACGCCGCGCGGCACGCCGACCAATTGGGCGGCGCGCCAGACCGTCACCCATTGCGCCATGCGGCCTCCATTGGCGACGCGATCCGGTCGAGAAAACGCGCGCGGTAGAGCAAGCGCGGCTGCGTCGCATCGTCCTCGAAGCCACTGCGCTCGTGCAGCACGTTGTGACCGACCACCCCCATGCCGGCGTTCAGGCGGATGCGCATGATCCAGGGCGAGTCGCTCGCAAGCAAGGCCTCGAGCGCTGCGACTGCCGCGCGCGTGGCGCCGTCGCTCTTCCACTCGATGCTGCGCGTGCGTGCCGTGTAACGCATGTGCAGGCTGCCGTCATCGGCGTTGACCGAGAACACCGGGCCGGTTTGCGCCGGGCGCGCCACACCGTCGTCGTCGTCGCGCCCCGGAATGGTCATCGCGTCCGACTGCATCAGCGCCCGCACATGCGCGGGCGAGATGTCGCGCATCGCCAGGTAGGCCATCTCATGGTCGAACAGGGCGTTCACGCCGCCGCTGAGTGCCGGTCGCACGCAATGCAGAATCATGCCGTGGATGCGCCGCTCGCCCGGGTGGTAGTAGCCGTCGGTGTGCCAGCGGATGGCGCGGTCGGTGTAGGGGATGAAGCCGCCGCGTCCGTCCGTCGCCTGGCTCACCCTGATCTGCGAGATGCCGTCTTCGTCAGCCAGCCAATTGGCGTCCAACCGGTGCAGGCCGAGTTGGGCGCCCAGGCGACGGGGAAGCTGCTTGTCCGCGACGACGACCGGTGACCGGTACAGCGCCATATTGGCCCGTGCGATGCGCTCCAGCAGCGCGGCACGCTCGGCCGCCGTCAGGGCGCGCGGGTCGCCGACATCGACCATCAGTGCCTCGACGCTGGCCGGATGGTGCGCCAGCTTCCATGCGCGCCAGCGCCGGTAGCTGGCGTCGTCAGCAAGGTCGAACGGGCTCGCATCGAGAGCTCGGCTTGGCTCAAGCGTCGCGCTGTGCATGGCGTCAGTCACCGCTCATGCGGGAGCGGCGCGCCGGGCGCGGCGCGGCATCAAAGAGGTCGCGCATCGAGCGCTGCACGATGATCACGGCCTCGGGTGCTTCGGCGGCCATCACTTGTTCGATCACCCACCGGCGGTCTTTTTCCGGCAAGGTCGGCTCTAGCCTTTTGCCAAGGTAGCGCACAAAGGCGAAGTCGGGCTCGAATCCGGCGTCGTCGTCGTGCACCATCGGGTCGGCGCCGAACTCGGCGTAGTGCTGCGTCACCTCGTTGACGAGGTCGATGAAGCTGTCGGCATACGAGGGCGCGGCTTGCGCGACCGGGCCGAGCAGGTCGTGCTCGCTGTCTTGCAGCGTGCGTGCCAGATGGTGCACCAGCGCGGCGGTGAACTCGGCGCGCACTTCGGGCTCAAGACGGGCATGGCCGATGCGGTCGGTGACGGCGACCAGGAACACCAGCACCTCGCGCATGAAGGCGAAATAGGGTTGACCGACATCGATGTCGAAGTGCGCACCGCGCATGCGCTTGAGCATGCTCTGCGCCACGCGCCAGACGATGAAGGCCATTGCGCTGGCCTGCTCGGTGGCAGTCTTGGGCGCACCGGCCTTGAACCAGTGGCTCTTGATGCGCATTGCCGGCGTGTGCGGTGTCGTGCTCACCGGACTACCTCGGCGTGCAGCGCCATTGTGGCCATCAGTAGCCGCCCTTGCCCAGCGGCTGCGGCAGGCCGGCCACCTTGGCGCCCTGCTTGGCCGGGCCGATCGGGAACAGCTCATACACCGACTTGCTGTCGCAACCCGGCAGGATGTCGGCCAGCCCCTTGAGCATGGCGCGGAAGTTTGGCGTATGGCCGTGTTCGCGGTACTCGTCGCGCAGATAGGCGACCACCTTCCAGTGATCGTCGGTGAGCGTGATGCCCTCGGCGGCGGCAATGACGCGCACGACATCGTCGCTGTAATCTGCTTCGAGCAGGAAACCCTGATCGTCAGTGTCGAGCTCGGTGCCATTAACGGTATAGGCCATCGTCGGTATCTCCTTGGGTTGCTGAAAAACGGGTGGATGTCAGGAGGGTGTTCCCACCGCTGCGGCGGATTTGTGCGGCACGAACAGACCGCAGCCCAGCCGTCTGTGCCGGCCCAGCCCGGCTTCGAGCACGTGCAGCGAGTCG
This sequence comes from uncultured beta proteobacterium, assembly GCA_963740455.1. Lineage (GTDB taxonomy): Bacteria > Pseudomonadota > Gammaproteobacteria > Burkholderiales > Burkholderiaceae_C > Paucibacter. The sequence goes on along the minus strand of CAVUEF010000007.1, from coordinate 179,001 downwards.
GCACGTGACAGGCGGTCCAACATCAGACTGAAACCCTGCAGCGCGCCCGCCTCAAGAACCTGGAACTTGCCGCAGATCGGCCGACAAGATACTCCCATGCTTGAGAGCTCGGCAGCCATGGCTTGCATAAAGACAGCTTCGTCATTGTGGTCAGTTGCGACAAGATGGGCGTACAGCGTGCCGTAGGGCAACAGCTCGCGCGTCTGCGCCGCGCCCACGTGCAGCGTGGTGGTGCCGACATGCAACTCGCGGCCCGCGAGCAAGGCCACTTCGGTGGCCCGGTCGCGCGGCACCCGCAAGGTCAGGCGCGTGCGACGCGACAGCAGCGCGCTCGGCCCGCCGCCGGCTGACAGATTGAGTTTGTGCACGCCCGCGCGCCCCAGGTCGGTCAGCCAGGGCAGGGCACCCTCGACGGCTTCGGCCAGCCCGTAACGGTAGTCGCGCGACAGCGTGTCGCCAAGCAGGCCGAAGGCCATATCGATCATCAATGATGTCGGTTCGTCGTCGGACACCTGTCACTCCGTTGGTTGCGCACGAGCCCACTGCAACAGGGCTTCTCCCCATTGCTGCGCGGTGGCCGGGTCGATATCGAAGATCGTGAAGCGGCTGCCTTCGCGGATGCGCGTGCGCACGAGGTTCATGCCTCCCCCTTCGAACTCGATCTGCTGCAATTCGATCTCCTGTCCGCCCAAGGGGACGCGCAGTTTGACCAGTGAAGTAAGGCGCGTCATGGCGAGCTCCAGAATGTGGCATTGAGCGCGTTGCGCCTGCCTTGCGTCCATACCCGGTACGGGTGAGCGGAAGATAGCCCATTCGGGTTATGGCGTCATTCCCTCAAAGGTCTATCTTTGGCTACCCAACGAGAGGGATGGTCGACAGCGCAGTCAGAGGCGACCATTCGCGTCATTCACCCCGCTCGAAGATGGCTGGGGCTGACCGCCACAAGCAAGACCCAAGGAGACTTTAGGCATGGCAAAGAAACCGCATGACACGCCGATGCTCGACCAGCTCGAGAGCGGCCCCTGGCCCAGCTTCGTGACCGGCCTCAAACGCCTGGCCAAGGACAAGGACTACATGGTTGACCTGATGGGTCAGCTGGAGACCTCGTACCGCACCAAGAAAGGCTACTGGAAGGGCGGCACGGTCGGCGTGTTCGGCTATGGCGGCGGCGTGATCCCGCGCTTCACCGAGCTGAAGGACGAGAAGGGCAATGCGGTGTTCCCGGATGCGGCCGAATTCCATACCTTGCGCATCCAGCCACCGGCGGGCATGCACTACGACACCAACGTGCTGCGCAAGATGTGCGACATCTGGGAAGAGCACGGCTCCGGACTGATCGCCTTCCATGGCCAGTCGGGCGACATCATGTTCCAGGGCGCCAAGACCGACAAGGTGCAGGATGCCTTCGACGCGCTCAACGAACTCGGCTTCGACCTGGGCGGCGCGGGCCCGGCGGTGCGCACCTCGATGAGCTGCGTGGGTGCGGCGCGCTGCGAGCAGAGCTGCTACGACGAGGCGCGCGCGCATCGTCAGGTGCTCAACACTTTCCTGGACGACATCCACCGCCCGGCCTTGCCTTACAAGTTCAAGTTCAAGTTCAGCGGCTGCGCGAACGACTGCATGAACTCGATCCAGCGCTCGGACATGGCCGTCATCGGCACCTGGCGCGACAATATGCGCACCGACGAAGTGCTGGCGCGTAAGTGGTTCGCCAAGCACGGCATGAACGAGCTGGTCAACGACGTGATCACGCGTTGCCCGACCAAGACCATCATGCTGCGTGAGATCAAGGACGTCGACACCGGCAGCACCATCTCCAGCGTGAAGGTCAGCGACACGCATGCACTCGAAATCGACAACAGCAACTGCGTGCGCTGCATGCACTGCATCAACGTCATGACCGGCGCCCTGGCGCACGGCACCGACACCGGCGCCACCATCCTGATCGGCGGCAAGCGCACGCTCAAGATCGGCGACCTGATGGGCACGGTGGTCGTGCCTTTCCTGCCGCTCAAGACCGAAGAGGACTACGAGGCCCTGGTCGATCTGGGTCAGAAGGTGATTGACTTCTTCGCCGAGAACGCGCTGGAGCATGAGCGCACCGGCGAGATGATCGAGCGGATCGGCCTGGTCCACTTCCTCGAAGGTATCGGCGTCGAGATCGATGCAAATATGGTGTCCACGCCGCGTACCAACCCGTATGTGCGCTCGGACGGCTGGGACGATGAAGTGTCTCGTATCAACGCCAAAAAAGCTCAAGCCTGAACAAGGGAAGACAACCATGGCCATGCGTACCCCCATTGAAAGCGGCGTCCCCGACAACAAGCAGTATCTGCATCCGACCCTGCTAAAGAATTACGGCAACTGGAAATATCACGACCGGCCCCGGCCCGGCGTGTTGCACCATGTCTCGCACAGCGGCGACGAGGTCTGGAGCGTGCGTGCCGGCACGCAGCGCCAGATGGACGTCTACACGATCCGCAAGCTGTGCGATATCGCCGACAACTTTGCCGAAGGCCACGTGCGTTTCACGATCCGCTCGAACATCGAGTTCATGGTGAGCGATCCGAGCAAGGTCGATCCCTTGGTCGAGACGCTCACCAGCAACGGCTTTCCGGTGGGCGGCACCGGCAACTCGGTGTCGATGATCGCGCACACGCAAGGCTGGCTGCACTGCGACATTCCGGGCACTGATGCGTCGGGCGCGGTGAAGGCGCTGATGGACGATCTGCACGCCGAGTTCATCAAGGAGGACATGCCCAACCGCGTGCACCTGTCCACCTCCTGCTGCGAGATCAATTGCGGCGGCCAGGCCGACATCGCCATCATCGTGCAGCACACCAAGCCGCCCAAGATCAACCATGATCTGGTGGCCAATGCCTGCGAGCGCCCGGCAGTCGTGGCGCGCTGCCCGGTGGCGGCAATCCGCCCCGCGCTGGTGAACGGCAAACCGTCGCTTGAGATCGACGAGAAGAAGTGCATGTGCTGCGGCGCGTGCTATCCACCTTGCCCGCCGATGCAGATCAACGATCCCGAGTACACCAAGCTCGCGATCTGGGTGGGCGGCAAGAATTCCAACGCACGCGGCAAGCCCACCTTCATGAAGATGGTCGCCTCGGGTTTGCCGAACAACCCCCCGCGCTGGCCCGAGGTGTCGGAGATCGTCAAGAAAATTCTCTACACCTACAAGGAAGACGCGCGTTCGTGGGAACGCGTGGCCGACTGGGTCGAGCGCATCGGCTGGCCGCGCTTCTTCGAGAAATGCGATCTGCCTTTCACCAAGTATCTGATTGACGACTGGCGCGGCTCGCGATCCAGTCTGAATGCCTCCACGCATATTCGTTTCTAAATTCACGGGATCGCTTCGCAATGAAATTTGGTTTGCTCGTCAGCGAAGGCCCTTACACGCACCAGGCCAGCGACACGGCGTATCAGTTCGCCGTGGCCGCGCTTGCCAAGGGCCATGAAGTGCAGCGCGTGTTCTTCTATCACGACGGTGTCTACAACTCGACCCGACTCACCGAACCACCGCAGGACGACCGTCATGTCGTGAACCGCTGGTCGGCGCTGAAGGCCGAGCATGGCGTCGATCTGGTGGTGTGCGTGGCGGCCGCGCTGCGTCGCGGCATCAAGGACGAGGTGTTGGCGCCGGGCTTTCGCATCTCCGGCCTCGGCCAGGTGGTGGACAGCGGCATCAAGTCCGACCGTTTCGTAACCTTCGGGGATTGAGATGACGAGTCCCACGGTAAAGAAGTTCATGTTCGTCAACCGCAAGGCCCCCTACGGCACGATCTACGCTCTGGAGAGCCTGGAGGTGGTGCTGATCACCGCGACCTTCGATCAGGACGTCAGTCTGGTCTTCCTCGACGACGGCGTATACGAAATCGTCAAGGGCCAGAACAGCAAGGCCATCGGCATCAAGAACTACTCGCCGACCTACCGCGCGCTCGACGGCTACGACGTCGAGAAACTCTACGTCGAACGCGAGTCGATGCAGGCGCGCGGTCTTACCGAAGCCGACTTGCTGGTGCCTGTCGAAGTGCTGTCCAGCGCCGAGATGGCCGATCTGATGGCCGAGCAAGACGTGGTTCTTTCTTTCTGAGGCACCCCATGCTGCACATTGTCAACAAGTCCCACGCACAAACCAGCACGCTCGCCAGCTGCCTGCGCCTGGCCAAGGACGGCGCCGCGCTGCTGCTGATCGAGGACGGCATCTATGCCGCCACCAGCGGCGGAGCGGCGTCGTCGGGTCTGGCCGAAGCGGCAACCAGGCTCAAGGTGTATGTCCTGCAGCCCGACGTCGAGGCGCGCGGCATGACCGGTAAGCTGATCGCCGGCGTCAGCACGGTTGACTATGGCGGTTTTGTCGACTTGGTCACCGAGCATTCCAACAACCAATCCTGGCTCTAGAGCCTGGTCCCAACCCCTCTGCACACAAGGAGTCCCTCATGGGCATCGAAGTCAACGGCACTACCTACGAAACCGACGAAGAAGGTTATCTGCTCAACCTGGGCGAATGGACCGAGGACATCGGCAAGGTGCTCGCCCAGAGCGAGAACGTCGAGATGACGCCCTCGCACTGGGAAGTGGTCAACTTCCTGCGCGATTACTACAACGAATACCAGATTGCACCGGCCGTGCGCGTGCTGACCAAGGCCATCGGCAAGCAGCTCGGCGCCGAGAAGGGCAACAGCAAGTACTTGTATGAGCTGTTCCCCTATGGTCCTGCCAAACAGGCCTGCAAGATCGCAGGCTTGCCCAAGCCGACCGGCTGCGTCTGAACCCCAGCAGTCGCCGCCCTCAGCCATGTCCGCACTGTCCGTCGTCTACGCGCTGTTGTTCTACGCTGCGACGTCGGTGTTTGTGATCGGACTGGGCTTGAAGATCCGCCGCTACACGCTGACGCCTGCGCCGCTGAAGATTCCGACCACGCCGGCGCCCACCACCAACGCCGGCGTGGCCATGCGTCTGACGCGCGAGGTGGTGTTTTTCGAAAGCCTGTTCAAGGCCAGTAAGTGGACTTGGGTGTTCGGCTGGATGTTCCACGGCGCGCTGTTGCTGGTGTTGTTGCGCCATCTGCGCTATTTCCAGCAGCCGGTCTGGACGCCCATCGTCCTGATCCAGCCCTTCGGCACCTACGCCGGATTTGCGCTGGTGGCGGGGCTGGCGGGTCTGTGGGCGCGGCGCTGGCTGGTGGACCGGGTGCGCTACATCTCGACGCCGTCGGATCACCTGCATCTGGCCCTGCTGCTGGCCATCGGACTGAGCGGCCTGGGCATGCGTTTCGTCGCGCATACCGACATCGTCGCGGTGAAGACCTTCATGCTGGGTCTGCTGCGCTTCGATATCCAGCCACTGCCCAGCGACCCCTTGTTGCTGCTGCACCTGGCGCTGATCGTGTTGTTGTTGGCCGTGTTCCCGATCAGCAAGTTGCTGCACGCGCCGGGCCTGTTCTTCAGCCCCACGCGCAACCAGGCCGATACCTCGCGTCAGGCGCGCCATATCGCAGCCTGGGCGAGTCGCCTGGAACAGAAGTAGACGGATCCTGCCCGCCATGGCTACTGCCGCCTTCGAAACCCCCAAGCTCAAGCGCTACCCGGTGATCCCGCTGGTCGCGGAGGGTGCGACCGCGCATGTGAAGCCCTTTGTCGCGTCGCCAGCGATCCAGACGGCGGTGGGATTTCCCGGCGAGCTGAGCCTTGGGTGGGAGCAGCGGGCCATTGGCAAGATGGGTGAGCTGCTCGGCAAGTACCGCTCGCTGCAGGTCTATATGGATTCGTGCGTGCATTGCGGTGCCTGTTCGGACAAATGCCACTACTTCCTCGGCACCGGCGACCCGAAGAACATGCCGGTCGCGCGCCAGGATCTGATGCGCGGCGTCTACCGCCGTTACTTCACCTTCGCAGGCAAACACTTTCCGAAGCTGGTCGGCGCGACCGACATGACCAAGGAAGTGCTCGACGACTGGTGGACCTACTACAACCAGTGCTCGGAGTGCCGTCGCTGCTCGGTGTTCTGCCCCTACGGCATCGACACTGCCGAGGTCACGATGGCAGCGCGCGAGATCATGGACTCGGTGGGCCTGGGGCAGAAGTACAGCAACGAGATCATCGGCAAGGTGCACCGCATCGGCAACAATCTGGGCTTGCCCGGCCCGGCACTCGAAGACACGCTGCTTGGGCTTGAAGAGGATGTCAAGGAAGAGACCGGCGTCGATGTGCGTTTTCCGCTCGACGTGAAGGGAGCCGAGGTCTTGCTGGTGACGCCCTCGGCCGACTTCTTCGCCGAGCCGCATGTCGACAGCCTGATCGGCTACGCCAAGGTGTTCCACGCCGCGGGCGTGAGCTGGACCATCAGCTCCAAAGCCAGCGAGGCCGGCAACTTCGGCATGTTCATCGGCAACTACGAGCAACTGCGCAACATCGCCTTGCGCATCCGCGAGGCCGCGCTGGAGCTGGGCGTCAAGCGCATCGTGGTGGGCGAATGCGGCCACGCCTGGCGCGTCGCCTACAGCTTCTGGAACACCCTGGTCGGCATCGGCGCGGGCGGCAAGGACCCCTTTGCGATCGAACTCCAGCAACAGCTCGACCCCAACGTCAAGCAGCCCATGCACATCTGCGAGTTCACCCACGACCTGATCCAGCGTGGCGTGCTCAAGTTCGACAAGGAAAAGAACGACGACCGCATCGTCACCTTTCACGATTCGTGCAATGTGGCGCGCGGCTCAAGCATGGGCGATATGCCCGGCGGCCAGTTCGTCATTCCGCGCGAAATCATCAAGGCGGTCGCGAACTATTTCCACGACATGGCGACTGAGACCATTTTCGAGTCGACCTTCTGCTGCGGCGGTGGCGGTGGTTTGTTGTCCGACGACTTGATCGAGATCCGTGTGAAGGGCGCGCAGCCGCGCATGGAGGCCCTGAAGAACGTGGCCGACGACCATGGCGTCAACTTCATGGCGACGATATGCGCGATCTGCAAAGCCCAGTTCACCAAGGTGCTGCCCTATTACGGCTTTGACATGCGCATGGTCGGCGGAGTGCACCAGTTGGTGAGCAAGGCCATCCGGCTCGACGAGCCGAACTGAACCCGTCAGGAGACTTTCAATGTCCGCCGTTCCATCTTCCGTCCAATCCAAGCCGCTGACCTTTCGTCGTTTCAAGGATGGCGATACCAAGCCGCGTTCCTTGCAGGACGAGATCTTCGACGCCGACCACTCGCACAAATGCCCGACCTACATCCAGAGCACGCCGCCTTGCCAAGGCAGTTGCCCCTCGGGTGAGGACATTCGCGGTTGGCTCAATATCGTGCGCGGCGTCGAGAAGCCGCCCGCCGGCATGCCTTGGCAGGAATACGCCTGGCGCCGCCTGACCGAGTCGAACCCGCTGCCGTCGGTGATGGGGCGCGTGTGCCCGGCGCCTTGCGAATCGGGCTGCAACCGCAACCAGGTCGAGGACTACGTCGGCATCAACTCGGTCGAGCATTTCCTGGGTGAATACGCGATCGAGCACAAACTCGCCTTCCCCAAGGCCGAGCAGCAGACTGGCAAGCAAGTGGCTGTCATCGGTTCCGGCCCGGCCGGCCTGTCGGTGGCCTATCAGCTGGCACGCAAGGGTCACGCGGTGACGATTTTCGACGAGCGCGCCGAGCTCGGCGGCATGATGCGCTACGGCATTCCGGGCTTTCGCACACCGCGCGCGGTGCTCGACGCCGAGATCGGGCGCATTCTCGACATGGGTGTGCAGGCGCGCATGAACTGCCGCATCGGCACCGACATTTCGCTCGATCAGATCAAGGCCGACTTCGACGCCGTGTTCCTGGGCCTTGGCGCGCAGAGCGGACGTCCGCTGCCGGTGGCTGGCAGCGATGCGCCCAACTGCGTCACTGCCACCGCCTTCCTGAAAGCCTTCAACGACGGCCGCATGCAGCATGTGGGCAAACGTGTCGTGGTCGTCGGTGGTGGCGACACCTCGATCGACGTTGCCACGGTGGCGCGCCGCCTGGGCCATATCGACCAGGTGCATGAATCCGACCGCCCCGAGCACGCCATCGCCGGCTTTGCCGCGCACGACGCGGCACTGTTGTCCAAGCGCCAGGGCGCCGAGGTCACGCTGACCTCGATCTTCGCGGTCGACAAGATGCAGGCCAGCAAGCCCGAGATCGAGCACGCCTTGTCCGAGGGCATTGCCATCCGTGACGGCTACGCGCCGGTGGCGGTGCTGGTGGGTGCCGACGGGCGCGCGACGGCCTTGCGCATCATCAAGTGCGAGGCCAAGATCGTGGGCGGCAAGCTCGACGTCAAGCAGATTGCCGGCACCGAGGAAGACATCGAGGCCGACCTGATCGTCTCTGCCATCGGTCAGGCGGTCGATTTCAGCGGCCTCGAAGTCTTGAACAACGGCAAGGGCGGCATCACTGCCGACAAGAACTACCAGGTGCAGGGCCAGGCTGGCATGTTCGTCGGCGGCGACGTGGTGCGTCCGCATTTGCTGACCACGGCAATCGGCCACGGTGCGATCGCGGCTGACGGCATCGACCGCCATCTGCGCAGCGAAGCACTCGACAAGCGCCCCAAGATCGACGTACACACCTTCGATCTCACCCGCAAGATGATAGAGAAGGGGCTCAAGATTTCGCACATCGACGAGCCGACGCGTGGCACCGACGCGAGCACGGGCGCCATCCACAATTACGACGACCGGTCGGACCGCTATGTGATCCCGCATACCGAGCTGTTTCTCGGGCATTTCAATTACACGCCGCGCAATCGGCGCAAGATTGTCTCGCTCAGCGCTGACGAGGCCTTGGCCAATTTCGAGGAGCGCATGCTGCCGCTGCTCGAGGCACAGGCGCAAGCCGAGGCCAAGCGCTGCATGAGCTGCGGCCAATGCTTCGAGTGCGACAACTGCGTCGTCTATTGCCCGCAGACGGCGGTATTCAAGGTGTCCAAGGCGAAATCGACAATGGGCCGCTATGTGGACACCGACTATGCGAAGTGCATAGGCTGTCACATCTGCAAGGACGTGTGTCCGACCGGCTACATCCAGATGGGGCTGGGGGAGTAAGCGATGTTCGCGCGCGCACTGCTTGTCGACCTGGCCCTGCTCGCCGCGACGGCCGGCATGGCCGGCGCTGCGGCCGCGCGCACGCCGCAGCCGGTGATCGAGCGCGCCGCGGCGGGCACGCAATGCGTGGCCGATCCGGCCTATATGCGCCGCGAGCACATGAATCTGCTCAAGCATCAGCGCGACGACACGGTGCACGGCGGCATCCGTGGCGCCAAGTACAGCCTGAAGGACTGCATAGACTGCCACGCGAGTCAGAAGTCGATGAGTGTCGTCAAGGACAAGACCAATTTCTGCGTCAGCTGCCACGCTTATGCCGCGGTGAAGATCGATTGCTTCGAGTGCCATACCAGCAAGCCGCGAAGCGTGGCGCAAAGAGGGGCAAGTCAATGAACACGCAGCCGGAAAAGCTGCCATCGACGTCAGCGGCGCGGCGCGGCTTCCTGGGTGTCGCAGCGGCCGGTCTGGGCGGCGTCATGCTGGCCCCCGGCATCCATCTGACCGAGATCGCGCAGGCCGCCCCCGCCACACCGTCTGCCGGCGCGAGCGCCAAAGTGCGTTGGGGCATGCTGATCGACACCGAGAAATGCGCAAGCGGCTGCACCGACTGCGTGACGGCCTGCAACACCGAAAATGGCCTGAGCGGCGGCGTGCGGCCGACTGATTCGCAATGGATACGCAAGGTCGAAATCCAGGAGCTCAAGACCGGACTGCGCGCTTCCGTGCCGGTCATGTGCCAGCACTGTGCCGAGCCACCCTGCGTCGATGTGTGCCCGACCGGCGCGTCGTTCAAGCGGGCGGATGGCATCGTGCTGGTGGATCGCCACTCTTGCATCGGCTGCCGTTACTGCGTGATGGCGTGTCCGTACAAGGCGCGCTCCTTCGTGCATGAGGAAATCACCGATCAGCGGCCTGACGTGCCGCGTGGCAAGGGCTGCGTCGAAGGCTGCACGCTGTGCGTGCACCGCCTCGACAAAGGCCAGCAGACGACGGCCTGCGCCGAGGCCTGCACCAAGGCTGGTCATGGCGCCATCGTGTTTGGCGACCTGAACAATCCCGAGAGCGAAATCTCGCGGCGCGTCCACGCAGCAAGCAGCACGCAGTTGCGTGCCGACCTCAAGCTCGATCCCGGCGTGCGTTATCAAGGCTTGTGAGCGATGAACCATAGCGCCGAATCACGTAACTCCTGGCTCGTGCTGCTGATGCTGGCCGGCCTGGTCGCCGCCATCGGGCTGGGCGCGGCGTATTACATGGAAGAGCATGGCCATATCGTCACCGGCATGAACAATCAGGTGGTGTGGGGCGTGCCGCATGTCTTCGCCATTTTCATGGTGGTCGCCGCCTCTGGCGTGTTGAACGTCGCCTCGATAGGCTCGGTGTTCGGCGAGTCGGCTTACAAGCAGCGTGCGCCGCTGTCGGGCCTGTTGTGCCTGGCCTTGCTGGCTGGCGGCTTGATGGTGCTGATGCTCGATCTGGGCAAGCCTGACCGCATCATCGTGGCGCTCACGCATTACAACTTCAAGTCGCTGTTCGCCTGGAACATGGTGCTCTACTCGGGCATGTCGGGGCTCGTGGTGGTCTACTTGTGGACCATGTTCGAGCACCGCTTCAACGCCTGGTCCAAACCGGCCGGACTGGCCGTGCTGATCTGGCGTTTCGTGCTGACCACCGGCACCGGATCGATCTTCGGCTTCTTGGTGGCACGCCAGGCCTACCAATCGGCCATGCTCGCGCCGCTCTTCATCGTGATGTCATTTGCCTGGGGTCTGGCGGTCTTCCTGATCGCGCAATCGACGCTCTATGCATGGCACAAGCGGCCGCTGCCGCCCGAGGTTCAGCGCCGCATGGCGCGCCTGCTCGGCGTCTTTGTGGCCGCGGCGCTGTACCTGGTCGCCGTCTATCACATGACGAATCTGTATTTCGCGCGCCAGGGCACGTTCGAGGCTTTCATCTTGCGCGACGGTGGCGTCTACCCGCTGCTGTTCTGGCTGGTCTACGTGCTCGCCGGTTCGGTCGGACCGATGCTGCTGATATTCCATCCGAAGTTCCAGGGTGAACGCGGCATGCTGGCGGCCTCGGCGCTGGTGGTGCTGGGTGCCTTTGCGTGGCTGTTCGTCTTCATCGTCGGCGGGCAGGCCTTTCCGCTCGAAATCTTTCCGGGCTTCGTGGCCAGCAGCAGCTTCGCCGACGGCGCCATCACGCTGTACCAACCGTCGCTGCCCGAGTTCCTGCTCGGCATGGGTGGCCTGGCAGCCGCAACGGTGCTTACTGTCGTGGGCGTGCGGGTGCTGGACTTCATGCCGAAGGACGCGACCGTGGCCCAGGCCAACGCGCACGCCTGAGCATGGACCGCCTGCTCGTTTCGGCCGCGCACAAGTCTTCCGGCAAGACCACGGTCACGCTCGGCCTGTGTGCGGCGCTGGCTGCGCAAGGGGCGCGGGTGCAGGCGTTCAAGAAGGGCCCGGACTACATCGACCCGATGTGGCTCACCCGCAGCACCGGGCGGCCCTGCTACAACCTCGACGCCTATCTGATGAGCGATGCCGCGCTCGAGCGCGGCTTCACCGAGGCGATGCGCGGCGCCGAGCTGGCCATCGTGGAAGGCAACAAAGGCCTGTACGACGGTCTGGCGCTGGACGGCAGCAACAGCAACGCCGCACTCGCGACCCGGCTTGGCCTGCCCGTGGTGCTGGTGATCGATGCACGCGGCATGACGCGCGGCATCGCGCCGCTGATCCTGGGCTACCAGGCCTTCGATCGCAGCATTCGCATTGGCGGCGTCATTCTCAACCGGCTTGGCGGCGCCCGGCATGAGGCCAAGCTGCGCGCGGTGATCGAGCATTACACCGACGTGCCCGTGCTGGGTGCGGTGGCCGAAGACGAAGCGCTGACCTTGACCGAGCGCCACCTCGGCCTGATGCCTTGCGCCGAAGTGAACGACGCGCAGGCGCGTGTGCAGCAGATCGGCGGCATCGTTGGCGCGCAGGTCGACCTGGACCGGGTGCGTGCACTCGCTGCATCGGCGGGGCCGTTTGCAGCGACCGCGCCAGCCACATCACGCACCCGCCCGGAGCGGCGCCGGCCCGACCTGCGCATAGGCGTTGCACGCGACAGCGCCTTCTGCTTCTATTACCCTGACGACTTGGCCGCACTTGAGGCCGCTGGTGCCGAGTTGGTGAGCATCGATACGCTGCACGACGCCCGTCTGCCCGAGATCGACGGGCTCTTCATCGGCGGCGGTTTCCCCGAGACCTGCCTGGACGCGTTGCAGGCCAATGTCTCGCTGCGCACCGGGATCCGTGAGGCCATCGAAGCCGGCTTGCCGACCTATGCCGAATGCGGCGGGCTGATGTATCTGTCGCGCAGCATCAGCTGGCAAGGGCGCACGGCGCGCATGGTCGGCGCCATTCCCGGCGACGCCGTGATGCATGCGCGCCCGGTCGGGCGCGGCTATGTGCATCTGCAGGAAAACGCCACGATGCCTTGGCCCGGCGCCAAGGGCGAGCCCTTGCGCGGTCACGAGTTTCATCATTCGAGCCTGGAAAACCTGGACCCTGCGCTTCGCTTTGCCTACCGGGTGCAGCGCGGCCATGGCGTTGATGGCGCGCGCGACGGCATCGTGCTCAAGAACATGGTCGCCTCGTATGCCCACCTGCGCAGTCAGGCAGGATCGGGCTGGGCCGCGCGCTTTGTCGCCTTTGTGCGTGCGCAGCGTGGTTGGCGCAGCGCGGCATCGACACGCGCTGCGGCAGCGCTGGCCGTCTGATGGGGTGATGCCGGCCCGAACGTTGCCCGCGAGGGCCCATTGACAAAGAACTTCTGAAGGAACCGAACCATGTTTCAAGTGACCCATAGCGCCGCCAACGAGATTCTTGCTGCGGCGGCGCGCAGTGACGCCGCCGGCCTGGCCTTGCGGGTGGCCGCGCGCCAGGTGGCCGACGGCTCGATCGAATATGGCATGGGCTTCGATGAAGTGCGCGAGGACGACGAACCGGTCGAGTTCGATGGATTGACGGTGCTCGTGGGATCGCCCAGTCGGCCGCTGCTCGAGGGCACCCAGCTCGACTATGTCGAGCTCGCACCGGGTCGCTTCGACTTTGTCTTCGTCCCGGCGCCCGAGCAGGTGGTCGCCGGTCTTGGCGCAGGCGCGGCGGCCTCAGGCGCAGGCGGCTGCGGCAAGGGCAGCTGCGGTGGGTGTGGCGGTTGAACGGGGCGCCGGCAGGCCATGGAGAGGCGTATGAATTCACTGGTTGACATGCCCGCGCTGATGGCAGCGTGCGGCGCGGCGCGCGGCAGGGTGGCGCTGGTGGGCGCCGGTCCGGGCGACCCGGAACTGCTCACCTTGCGCGCGGTGCGGCTGCTCGGGAGCGCCGATGCGGTGGTCTATGACCATCTGGTCGGCCCCGGCGTGCTGGAATTGATCGGACCTCAAGCCGAACGTCATTACGTCGGCAAGGAACGCAGCCACCACAGCATGGCGCAGGACGACATCAACGCCTTGCTGGTGCGCCTCGCGCGCGACGGTCGGCAGGTGGTTCGACTCAAGGGCGGTGACCCTTTCATCTTTGGCCGGGGGGGTGAAGAACTTCAGGTGCTGGCCGCCGCCGGTGTGCCCTTCGAGGTGGTGCCAGGCATCACCGCCGCCTGTGGCGTGGCCAGCTATGCCGGCATTCCGCTCACGCATCGCGACCATGCGCAAAGCTGCACCTTCGTCACGGGCCATCTGAAAGACGGTACTTGCGACCTGGACTGGCCCGCCCTGGCGCGGCCACGCCAGACAGTCGTGATCTACATGGGCTTGTCGGGTCTCGCCAATATTTGCGCGCAGCTCGTCGAGCATGGTCTGCCAGACAGCTGGCCGGCGGCCGTGGTTGCGCAGGGCACGCTGGCGGCGCAGCGCGTCGTCTGCGCGACGCTGGGAACGCTGGCCGACGCGGTGGCCAGCGCCGGGCTGCAGTCGCCCTGTCTCACCATCGTCGGCGAAGTCGTGCGACTGCGCGATGAGCTCGCGTGGTTCGACGCCGAGCGCATGCGCGAGCCTGCGATCCAAGGTCTTTCCACTCTTCAAGGCTGATCCATGACACACACCAAGTACCCAAATGCCCTCGCTTTGCTGGCGCTGGTCGGCGCGTCTTGCGCCTCAGCGCAAACGCCTGGCGTCGCGATGTCCGCACCCTGGGCGCAGGCCATGTGCAGCGCATGGAATGCCGACGCGACGCTGACCGACAAATTGGTCGAATCGGGCTGGATCAAGAACGACGCGGGGCATGGTTTCAAGATCATGCAGATCTACCGCGCCGACTGTCCGAGCAGCGCGCGCATCGAGATGCAGATCGCATTGAAGGACAACAAGGCGCAATGCGTCTACGGCGGCGCCGCACGCACCACCACCCAACTTGACAGCGGTGCCGACTACCTGATGTGGGCAGAGACGTCGCGCTGGCGTGAAATGGGCGGCGGCGACTACGGTCCGATGCGGGCGATGATGTTCGGACGCCTCAATTTTGCAGGTCCCAAACTGGAGGCCATGGGCAATATGGGGCCGTTCGAAAACTTTCTGCTGCTGGTGGGCAAGGTCCCGGGGGATTGGTCGGCCTGCCCCTGAAGCTTGGGCTCAGGCGTGACCCGGGCTGAACCCTCAGCGCGCCTCCTGGGTGCGCGACTCGACCGCGAACACGGCAGCCTCCACGCGCGAACTCAGGTTGAGCTTGGTCAGGATGTGCCTGACATGCAATTTCACCGTGTCGTGGCTGATGCCCAGCGCGCGCGCAATCGTCTTGTTGCTCTCGCCGCGCGCCACATGGGTGAGGATCTGGCGCTCGCGCTCGGTCAGTGACGCGAGCAGATCACGCCGCTCGCCGCCCTTGGAACCCGACTGCAGCAACTGCGCCAGCTTGAGTGTCATGGCCGGCGCCACGGTGAGTTCGCCGCGCGCCGCGTGGCCAATGGCGGACACCAGTTCTTCCGGGTCCATGTCCTTCAACAGGTAGCCACGCACCCCGGCGCGCAGCGCTGCCGACAGGTCCACCTCGGAATCGCTCATCGTCAAAATCAGCGCTGGCGTGTCGATGCCTTCGGCGCGCAGCCGCCGCAACAGGGACAGGCCATCGGTGCTGGGCATGCGTAGATCGAGCACCAGCAGGTCTGGCTGGTGCTCGCGCAGCGCGTCTGGGAGCAGAGCAGGGTCGCCGAGCGCGGCCAGCACCTCCATGCCGCGGTGGCGCAACAGGTCGGACAGACCGTTGCGGCACAGCGCATGGTCATCGATGAGCACGATGCGCGGCGCGCTCATCAGTGCAGCTCCTGTGACTTCTGAAATTGAGCCATGGGCACAGGAAAGACCAGCCGCACCCGGGTGCCGCCGCCGCTGCGTGTGCCGACCTCAAGCCCACCGCCGATCCGGCCGGCGCGCTCGCGCATGATTTCCATGCCGTAGTGTGAGCCACCGACGACGGTGGTCGTCGGCAAGCCGGCGCCATCGTCCTCGATCAAGATCTCGACCTCGCCGGCATGCGTCGTTGCGATGCTGAGCCGGGCATGCTGGGCACCCGCGTGGCGCGCAATATTCGTCAGGGCTTCCTGCACCAGATGAAACACCTGGGCCTCCTGCTCAGACGCAAGCCTCAGGTCCGGAATCTCGTTGACGAACTCCAGCTCGGTGCGGGTCGTGCGGCGAAACGCCTCGACGCTGGCGTCCAGTGCATGCACCAGACCCTGCGGATCCATCGGCGCGCGCAACTGCGTGATGATGCTGCGCAAGCTGGTGTGGGCCTGGCTGACTGCGTCGCCCACATCCTCGCAGTAAGCCAGCGCGCGTGTCTTGTCGTGTTCGAGCAGGGCGTCACGCAGCAGAGGTATGCGCATTTTCACGAAGGTCAATGATTGCGCGAGTGAATCGTGTACTTCGGCGGCCATCATCTGGCGCTCGCCGATCAACTTGGCACGCAGGTTCTCGGCCTCCAGGCGCGCGTTGTCGAGCGCCAGTCCGAGCAGTTCTCCGACCGATTTAAGCAGCGCCAGAACGTCGGACGAGGGCTCTTGCTGCGCGTTGAAAAAGAGGTTGTAGACACCGAGCACACGGCCACGGTGCTGCAAAGGCACAGCCAGCATGCGTTGCCCGTCGGCATGGCCGCCGCTGGGCGCACAGCTACTCAGATCGGTCGCCCAGACGACACGGGATTGATCTGCCGCCGTGCCACAAAAACCGCAATGACTCTCTGCCGATTGCGCGGCGCGGCACATTGCCGACGACAGTCCGACGTCGCTGATCAGGTCCAGGCGGTCGCCCGTCTCTGAATACACGCGCACCGCGCCACTCGTCGCGCCGGCCAGCGCTACCACGGGTTGCAGAAAGCGATGCATCAAATCGTGCAGATCCCGACCACCGGCAGTCAGGCCGGCCGTGATCTGTGCAAGTATTGCGCTGGTGGATGCGTAGTGCAAAGGCATAGCGGCCTAACGGCGTAAAGCCATGGACATTCAAGGTGCCGTGCACGAAGCGCAGGCGGCAAGCGCGCAGGCCATCCATGAATCAATCGGACAGACAGCGGATCGTAGCGCATTGACGAGCCGCTCGCGGCGTGTTGCCATGATGTCCGCAGCGCAGCACAAGCCCATCCCCCATATGGGCTACAAGGTTATTACCCGTGCCGGTGATAGACGTCGCCGCGGCTGGCTGCGCCTAATGCGTGCATTGGCAGGCTCCAGGCTGCACCGCGCAGCCGTGCACACAAAACTCCGATGTCGACCTCCCCGCTGCACGATCCCATGGTGGCGCCTCTGCCGGGCGCCAGTACCGAGGTGCGCAACACCACCTGCTATATGTGCGCGTGCCGTTGCGGTATCCGCGTGCACTTGCGCGATGGCGAGGTGCGCTACATCGACGGCAATCCCGAACACCCGCTGAACCAGGGCGTGATCTGCGCCAAGGGCGCGTCGGGGATCATGAAGCAGTACTCGCCGGCGCGCCTGACCCAGCCGCTGCGGCGCAAGGCAGGTGCCGAGCGCGGCGCTGGCGAGTTTGAGCCCATCAGCTGGGAAGAAACGTTTGCCATCCTGGAAGAGCGCCTGGGCAGGCTGCGCGCCACCGACCCCAAGCAGTTCGCGCTGTTCACCGGGCGCGACCAGATGCAGGCGCTCACGGGTCTGTTTGCGCGCCAGTTCGGCACGCCCAACTACGCGGCGCACGGGGGCTTTTGTTCGGTGAACATGGCCGCCGGCATGATTTACACGATAGGCGGATCGTTCTGGGAATTCGGCGGTCCGGATCTGGAGCGCGCCAAGCTGTTCGTGATGATAGGCACGGCCGAGGACCACCATTCGAATCCGATGAAGATCGCGCTGTCCAAGTTCAAGCGCGACGGCGGGCGTTTCATCTCGATCAATCCGGTGCGCAGCGGCTACTCGGCGATTGCGGATGAATGGATTCCGATCCGCCCCGGCACCGACGGTGCGCTGATGCTGGCGCTGATCCACGAATTGATTGCGCTGGGTTTGTACGACCGCGAGTTCCTGGTGCGCTATACGAACGCCGGCCAGCTCGTCAATCTGGACGCCGACAACGACGAATTCGGCATGTTCGTGCGCACCGAAGTGCCCGAGGAAGAGGGCTGCTTCGACCCGCAGAACAAGCTCTGGTGGGACCGTGCCAGCGATCGTGCAGTGGTCACCCACACCGAAGGCTGCGACCCTTTCCTGCTGGGCGAATTCAAGCTCTCGGACGGCACGCCGGTGAAGCCCTCGTTCCAGTTGCTGAAGGACCGCGTGGCCGACTACACGCCCGACTGGGCCGCCGGCATCACCGGCATTGCGGCCGATACGATTCGCCGGCTTGCTCACGAGATGGGCATCACCGCGCGCGACCAGAAGATCGAGCTGCCGATCGCGTGGACCGACACCTGGGGCAAAGAGCACGACACCGTGACCGGCAACCCGGTGGCGTTTCATGCGATGCGCGGCCTGGCCGCGCATTCGAATGGCTTTCAGACGATACGCGCGTTGGCCATCCTGATGAGCCTGCTCGGCACGATAGACCGGCCCGGCGGGTTTCGCCACAAGGCGCCATTTCCGCGACCGATTCCGCCCTGCGCCAAGACGCCGAACACGCCGCTGGCGGTGCGTCCGAACACGCCGCTGGACGGGCTCGCGCTGGGCTGGCCGGCCGAACCCGACGACTTGTTCGTCGACGACGCTGGCGCGCCGGTGCGCATCGACAAGGCCTTCTCGTGGGAGTACCCGCTGGCGGTGCACGGCATGATGCACAACGTCATCACCAACGCCTGGCGCGGCGACCCCTACCCGATCGACACGCTGCTGATCTTCATGGCCAATATGGCGTGGAACTCGACGATGAACACGTCCGACGTGCGCCACATGCTCAACGACAAGCATGTCGATGGCGAGAAGGCCGGCGAATACAAGATTCCGTTCCTGGTGGTGTGCGACGCCTTCCATTCGGAGACGACGGCGTTTGCCGATCTGGTGCTGCCCGACACGACCTATCTCGAACGCCACGATGTGATGTCGATGCTGGATCGGCCGATCTCAGAGTTCGAGGGACCGGTCGATTCGGTGCGCATTCCGGTGCTGCCGCCCACGGGCCAGTGCAAGCCGTTCCAGGAAGTGCTGATCGAGCTCGGCAGCCGGCTCAAGCTGCCGGCCTTTGTGCGTCCCGACGGCGCGCGCAAGTTCCGCGACTATCCCGACTTCGTCGTCAACTACGAGACCGAGCCGGGTTCGGGCATCGGCTTTCTGGCGGGCTGGCGCGGCAAGAGCGGCGAGAAGTTCATGCGCGGCGAACCCAATCCGCGCCAGTGGGAGATGTATGCGCAGAACAACTGCGTCTACCAGCACAAATTGCCGCCCTCGTACCAGTACATGCGCAACTGGAACAAGGGCTATCTCGAGTGGTCGCAACGCAACCGCATCCAGCGCTACGCCGAGCCTATCCTGATCCACTTGTACTCCGAGGTCTTGCAGAAATTCAGGCTCGCTGCGCAGGGCAAGGGCATGTCGCGCAAGCCGCCCGAACACTTGAAGAAGCGCATCGAGGAGTTCTTCGATCCGCTGCCTTTCCACTACGAGCCGCTCGAGGCGCAGCGCACCGATCGGGTCAAGTATCCGCTCGCTGCGGTGACACAGCGACCGATGGCCATGTACCACTCGTGGGACTCGCAGAACGCCTGGCTGCGCCAGATTCACACCCACAACCATTTGTACGTGAACCCAGGCGTGGCGCGCGCGCAGGGCATTGCCGACGGCGGCTGGATGTGGGTCGAGTCGCAATGGGGCAAGGTGCGCTGCATGGCGAGCTACTCCGAGGCGGTCGAGCCCGGCACGGTGTGGACCTGGAACGCCATCGGCAAGGCCAGCGGCGCCTGGGGCTTGAGCCCGGACGCCAACGAATCGCAGCGCGGTTTCCTGCTCAACCACCTGATCAGCGAGGAATTGGCAGGCGAGGGCGGCGCAGGGTCCGACGTCCAACTCGGACCCGGTCACGGGCCAGGCCGCCTGGTACGACGTGCGCGTGCGCATCTACCCGGCCGCAGCCGACGAGCCGCAGCAGAGCTGGCCTCAGACAGAGACCATGAAACCCGCGCCGGGCATGCAGGCGGCGCCAAAGAAGCGCATCTGGATGGCGGGTCTGGGCCGCGGCAAGAGGACGACGCCATGACCCAGCTCGCCCTGGTCATCGACCTCAACGTCTGCGTCGGCTGCCACGCTTGCGTGACGAGTTGCAAGCAATGGAACACGTCGGGGTCGGCGGGGCCGCTGGCCGACTTCGAGGCCTATGGGAAGGATCCCACCGGCACCTTCTTCAACCGCGTGCAGACCTTCGAGGTGGGCGAGTTTCCGAACACGCAGACCGTCCATTTCCCGAAGAGCTGCCTGCACTGCGAAGACCCGCCCTGTGTGCCGGTTTGTCCCGACCGGCGCCAGCTACAAGCGTGCCAGCGACGGCATCGTGCTGGTCGACTACGACAAGTGCATTGGCTGCAAGTACTGCTCCTGGGCCTGCCCGTACGGCGCGCGCGAGTTCGACGAAGACCGCAAGGTGATGACCAAGTGCACGCTGTGTGTCGATCGCATCTACAGCACGAGCTTGCCCGAGGCCGAGCGCAAGCCGGCGTGCGTGATGGCGTGTCCGACCAGCGCACGCTTGTTCGGTGACATTCACGATCCGGATTCGGTCGTCTCCGAAGCGATCCGCGACAACGCGGGCTACGCCTTGATGCCCGAATGGGGCACCCATCCCGCGAACCACTACCTGCCGCGTCGCAAGACGCCGGTGCACATCCACAAGGATGAACTGGTGCGCGTCGACAACCCGTTGAAGATCGACGGCCTGCTGCCCAAGCCGGCGAAGTCCGAGCCCTCGCTCGACGACGTCATGTCCTGGTAAGCGCTGCCATGAATCCCGCCTTGTCAGTGATTCTGCTCACCACCCTCATCGGCGCCGGCCAGGGGCTGTTCCTGGCCTTGTTCACGGCCCAGTCCTACGCCTTGTTCGGCCTACTGCCAAGGCGGCCGACGCCCAGGCTTTCTATACCTACGGCAGCTTGATCGCCGCGCTGTTGCTGCTGGCTGGGTTGGTGGCGTCGTTCTTCCACCTCGGACGGCCCGAGCGCGCGTGGCGCACCGCGACGATGTGGCGCACGTCGTGGCTGTCGCGCGAGGTGATCGTGCTGCCGGCCTTCATGGCGACGGTATTTGCCTACGGGCTGGCGCACTACAGCGGCATCAATCCCGTGCTCGTGACCCTGGGCAGCGGCATCGATATCGACGCCACGGTGGTGCTCGGCGTGCTGGGCACTGTGCTCGCATTCGCACTGTTCTTGTGTACCGCCATGATTTACGCGAGCGTGCGTTTCCTGCGCGAATGGGCGACGCCGCTGACGGTGCTCAACTACACGCTGCTCGGCGGCGCCTCGGGGTTCACCCTCGCCGCGGCCTTTGCGGCCAGCGCCGCGCCCGAGCGGCTGCGTTTCTTCGCCGGATGGGCCTTGGTGCTGACGCTGCTCGGCGCGGCCAGCCGCAGTGCCTCGCTGCTGCGCAATGCGCGGCTCAAGCCCACCTCGACCTTGCAGACCGCCATCGGCATCAAGCACCCGCGCATCGTGCAGAAGTCGCAAGGATTCATGGGCGGATCGTTCAACACGCGCGAGTTCTTTCATGGCCGCACGCGCGCCACCTTGCGCGCGGTGAAATGGGCTTTTCTGCTGGCCGCGTTCGTGCTTCCCGCCCTGCTGCTGGGCTGGGCCGTGTGGCGGGCGTCGGGTGCGTCGCTGGCGGCGGCGTTCGCGGTGCAATTTCTGGGTTTGCTGGCTGAGCGCTGGTTTTTCTTTGCCCAGGCAAATCATCCTCAAAATCTCTACTACCAGGCGATTGCCTGAAACAAGAACAGGAGACACACCATGGCTCTGGTCGATCCGCATGGCGGCGGCGAACTCAATGCGCTGCTGCTCGAAGGCGAGGCACTGGCGCGTGAATTGAAGCGCGCTGCCAACTTGCCAAAGTTGCGCGTCAGTTCGCGCGAAAAGGGCGATCTGATGATGCTGGGGATCGGCGGCTTCACGCCGCTGACGGGTTTCATGACGCATGCCGACTGGCAAGGGGTTTGCGACGGCATGCACATGGCCAGCGGCCTGTTCTGGCCGATACCCATCACCTTGTCGGCGAGCAAGGCGGACGCGGATACCATCGCGACCGGCGCCGAGATTGCACTCGTCGATGCCGACGACGGCGCCGTGCTGGCCACGCTGCGCGTGACCGAGAAGTACGGCATCGACAAGGCGCATGAATGCGCCACCGTGTTCGGCACCACCGACCCCAAGCATCCTGGCGTGGCGATGGTGATGGCGCAGGGCGATGTCAATCTGGCCGGCCCGGTGCAGGTGCTGTCCAGCGGCGGCTTCCCCGAGAAGTACGGTGAGCTGTACAAGACGCCGAAGCAGACGCGGGCCTTGTTCGAGCAATTGGGTTGGTCCAAGATTGCCGCGTTCCAGACGCGCAATCCCATGCACCGCTCACACGAGTATCTGGCGAAAGTCGCGATCGAGGTCTGCGACGGCGTGCTCGTGCATTCACTGCTGGGCGCGCTCAAGCCCGGCGACATTCCGGCCGATGTGCGCACCAAGGCGATCTCGGTGCTGACGGCGAACTACTTTGTCGGCAAGACTGTGGTGCAGGCCGGCTATCCGCTGGACATGCGCTACGCCGGACCGCGCGAGGCCTTGCTGCATGCGTTGTTCAGGCAGAACTATGGTTGCTCGCACCAGATCGTCGGACGCGACCATGCGGGCGTCGGCAGTTATTACGGCCCCTTTGACGCGCATCACATCTTCGACCGCCTGCCCAAGGGTGCGCTTCAGACCGAAGCAATGAAGATCGATGTGGCATTTTGGTGTTACCGCTGCGGGGGCATGGCGTCGGGGCGGACATGTCCGCACGATGATGCCGATCGCCTGCAGGTGTCGGGCACGCAGCTGCGCAAGTCGCTGTCCGAAGGCTCCGATGTGCCACCGGAATTCAGCCGCCCCGAGGTGCTCGAGGTGCTGCGCGAGTATTACGCCGGGCTGGACGCCCCCGCATGACCGATCGAAATGAGGTTCGAAGTTTTATCTATGGGCACATAAGGTTTTTTTGAGCCCAGCCGCGGTTCACCTGCCTAAAATGATTTTGTCGAGGGGGAGAAAATTGATGTTCATTGCCAATCCGTTTGCCGCGCTTGCGACATCCATGTCGCCTGCATTCATGCAGGGCTATGTCGTGCTCATGATCGTCCTGGTGGTGGGTGGAACGCTGCTCGACATGGCACACAAGGGCAGCGCCAAGTACTTCTTCGTCAATTGGCGCAAGACCAAGGCCAAGGCGGCGCGGCCGGTCAGCGGCGGCGAGATGGTGTCGATCGCGGTCAAGACTGCCGTCGTGGACGTGCTGGCTTCGGGCGAGTTCTGCAATATGCGCCGCCGCATTGCACACCTGTTGACGATGTACGGCTTCTTGCTTTATGTCGGCACCACCGCGGCGATGATCTTCGGCTACCCGACGCCCGCGACGCCCACCCCGGCCATCCTGCCGCAACTGTGGTGGCTCGGCGGCCTGATGGTCTGCGCCGGCGGCTACTGGTTCTGGTTCTTCATTCGCGTTGACGTCGCTGCCGAGGGCGGAACGCCCTGGCGCCTGATGCGCGCGGACCTGTTCGTGCTCTCGCTCGTGATCAGCGTCACGCTGGGCCTGCTATGGGCGTACCTGCAGGCCGGCTCGAGCGCCGTGGCGAGCGCCGTGTTCGGCCTCTACATCATTGCGACGACGGTGCTGTTCGGATCGGTCGCCTGGTCCAAGTTCGCGCACATGTTCTTCAAACCTGCGGCGGCCTTCGAGAAGAGAGTCTCCAAGGCGAATGGTTCGGCCGAGAATTTGCCGACCCAGACCCGTGACGATCCGGAGCAACGCAAGAGACACTCCATGGAGCTGTTGCGAGATGCTCCGATGGACATGGGGCTGGGCATCAAGCGCGAAGCACCCCGTCACTATTGAGACGCAACGAACAAGAACAAGCCCGCAAATTCTGTTGGAATTGATAAGGATCCGAACTAATGCCTACCTTCGTTCATATGACAAGGTGCGATGGATGTGGACATTGCGTCGACATCTGTCCGTCCGACATCATGCACATCGACAAGACGTATCGCCGCGCCTACAACATCGAGCCCAGCATGTGCTGGGAGTGCTACTCCTGCGTCAAGGCTTGTCCGCAGAATGCGATCGATGTGCGCGGCTATGCCGACTTTGCCCCCCTCGGTCACAGCGTGCGAGTCCAGCGCGATGAACAGAAAGGCACGATCGCCTGGAGGATCAAGTTCCGCAACGGTACCGAAAAGAACTTCCTGTCGCCCATCACCACCAAGCCATGGGGGACAGCGATTCCAAAGCTCGCTGACGTTCCCGGGCCCAGCCAGGAAATGCGCGACAGCGAGTTGTTGTATAGCGAGCCGAGGTACATCTGCATGGATGACGGCGCCTTGCATACGCTCAAGTCCAATGGTCTCAAGATGACGAAAGACGTGGTTTACTGATGGCTTACGAAACAATCATCGAAGACGGCATCGATGTACTTGTCGTCGGTGCAGGTCTGGGCGGCACGGGTGCTGCTTGGGAAGCCAGGTTCTGGGGCAAGGACAAGAAGATCGTCATTGCCGAGAAGGCCAATATCGATCGTTCCGGTGCGGTCGCCCAGGGTCTGTACGCCATCAACTGCTATCTGGGCACCCGCTGGGGCGAGAACAAGCCCGAGGACCATGTCCGCTACGCGCGTACCGACCTGATGGGCATGGTGCGCGAAGACCTGCTGTTCGATATGGCCCGTCACGTTGACTCGACGGTGCATCAGTTCGAAGAGTGGGGCCTGCCCATCATGAAGGACCCGAAGTCCGGGCGCTATCTGCGTGAAGGTCGCTGGCAGATCATGATTCACGGCGAGTCTTACAAGCCCATCGTGGCCGAGGCCGCCAAGAAATCGGCAGACAAGATCTTCAACCGCATCTGCGTCACCCACCTGCTGATGGATGACAGCAAGGAGAACCGGATCGCCGGGGCCGTGGGCTTCAACGTGCGCACCGGCAACTACCACGTCTTCAAGTCCAAGACCGTGATCTGCGGTGCGGGTGGCGCGTCCAACATCTTCAAGCCGCGCTCGGTGGGCGAAGGTTCGGGCCGCACCTGGTATGCGCCTTGGTCGTCTGCGTCGGCCTATGGGCTCATGATCGACGCCGGCGCCAAGATGACGCAGATGGAAAATCGCATCGTGCTGGCGCGATTCAAGGACGGTTATGGCCCGGTCGGCGCCTACTTCCTGCACCTGAAGACCTATACCCAAAACGGTATCGGCGAAGAGTACGAGTCGAAGTGGTTCCCCGAACTGCAGAAGATGGTCGGCAAGGAATACCTCGATCCGGAAGCGTCGCACCTGACCCATCGACCCATCCCGACGTGCTTGCGCAACCACGCATTGATCAGCGAAGTCAATGCCGGCCGCGGCCCGATTCACATGGTCACCATGAAAGCCTTCCAGGATCCTCATCTGGAAGAGGTCGGTTGGGAAAACTTTCTCGGCATGACCATCGGCCAGGCGGTTCTGTGGGCCGCCACCGACGTGGACCCCAAGAACGAGAATCCCGAGCTGACCACATCCGAGCCTTACGTCATGGGCTCGCACGCGACCGGGTCGGGCGCCTGGTGCTCGGGTCCTGAGGACATTTCGCCTCCCGAGTATTTCTGGGGCTACAACCGCATGACGACGATCGAAGGTCTGTTCGGCGCCGGCGACGCGGTCGGCGGCACGCCGCACGCCTTCTCATCGGGGTCGTTCACCGAAGGTCGTCTCGCCGCGAAAGCTGCCTGCAAGTACATCGACGATGGCAAGGCCGAGGGTATTGTCGTCTCCGATGCGCAGATCGACCGCCGCAAAAAAGAGATCTACAAACCGCTGGAGCACTACCGGCTGTACCGCAACGTGATCGTGGCGGGCGACGTCAACCCGCACTACATCAATCCCAAGCAGGGTCTGGACCGCCTGCAGAAGCTGATGGATGAGTATTGCGGCGGCGTGACCGTCGGCTATATGACCAACGAGAAGCTCCTGAACATCGGCCTCAAGAAGCTCAAGATCATGGAGGAAGACCTGCAGAGCTTGGCCGCGGAAGATATTCACGAGTTGCTGCGTGCGTGGGAATTGATGCACCGTCATCGCGCTGCCGAGTGCGTCACGCAGCACACGCTGTTTCGCAAGGAGACGCGTTGGCCGGGCTACTACTACCGCGGCGACGCCATGAAGTTGGACGACGAAAACTGGCACGTGTTGACGGTTTCGCGGCGCGACCCGAAAACAGGCGAATACTCCATGGAGAAGGCGCCTTGCTATCACTTGGTCGCCGACGAGTAGCCCTGTGTTCATGGACAAGCCCGCATTGACCGCCAAATTCGCGCAGAGGGGCCCGGCATGTCTGCTGTCGTGAGCCCTGTAAAGCTCGTTTCTTCCACTGACAGTGAGCCGCGCGTGAACATCATTGACAAGACCGACGAAGAGATCCTGGCCATGGCAGGGCCGCTGTGGCGGGGCCTTGTCACCTATTCGAACGAAGGCAAGTACGGGGAATTCGTCAAGCACTTTTCCAGTTCTCTGGCGCTGGCGATGAATCATGTGGTGGCGGGCCACCAGTTCGCAAACAGTGAACTGGCGAGAAGCCTGTCAGAAGACTTCGACGCGTTGGGCATCATTCGCCGGGGCGAACATGTGACGGTGCTTTACCGGCAGCGCAGCACCAAGAAACAAGGCGAATGGCTTGGCAGACTTGTGCTCGGCTACGAAGATGCAGAGCTCAAGATTTTTGGCGCGTCCATCTTTTGAACGGCTCGTCCCGATTTGACATGAGTGAATCCATTCGAGACGGCAAGTTTGTCGAACTGACCTACAAGGTGACAGACAAGAAGTCGGGGCATGTCCTCACCCAGGTCGAATTTCCGTTGGGCTATGTTCACGGGCACAACGAAATTCTGGCTCCTTCCGTCCACAAGGAGTTGGAGGGCAGGTCCGCTGGCGACGTCATCGAAGTGTCAATCGATGGCAATCAGATCTTCGGCCCCAGAGACGACGCGCTGGTGTTTACGTCCGACATCGAGAGTGTCCCCGAGGAGTATCGACAAGTCGGCACCTCGATCCTGATGGAGAGCAACACGGGCCAGACCCGCAGCTTTCTCGTCACAAGGATGGACGACGAGACACTGACTGTCGATGGCAACAATCCGCTTTGCGGCAGAGTGGTCGTCTTCACGCTCGAGATACTGACCGTGCGCGATGCGACCGATGAAGAGACAAGAACGGGCGAGGCGATCATGGCCGGCGCGGATATCGATCCGTCACTCATGAGACCTGTTTGAGCAGCGGTGTCGAACGGCATTGGTTGCTTGACCCTGCAATCCTGACTTCACTACAAGAAAGTGACTTATGAGCGAGCAAAAACCCATCACCAAAGTGCCTGACGGCCATGCACTTTTTTTGACAACGCGTCAGATGGCGCCCAACGCAAAGGGTTTCGTCGGTTACGAAACCATCTGGAAGTCGTTCCAGAAGGAAGTTGCCTACCAGACGCCGAAAAAGCCTTAGGCGTCGACCCGGCGCATGGCTGAGCCGGGTCGTGCGGCCAGACTGCGAGCTTCCAACCGGGAGGTCGCCTCAGCGGCCACCTCTTGACTCACGGCCTGCGAAGGGATTGGCGTGGCCCACGCAGAAGATCGAGCCGAACCCATCAAGAGCGAGCTGACCCGCTCGCAGAGTCCTATGTAATAGCGTGTTTGCTATCCTAGCGGCCACTGCTCATCGTAGGAAAAAAATGGCCGATCGACGCCTCCAGGTTTTCCATGCCGTCGCGAAATACTTGTCGTTCACCAAAGCAGCCGACGCGCTGTTCATGACGCAGCCGGCCGTCACGGCCCAGATCAGGCAACTCGAAGAGATGTATGGAACGCGTCTGTTCGACCGAATCCAGGGCCATATTTCTCTGACCTCCGCCGGCACCGTGGCAATGGAGTACGCCGAGCGGATTCTGGCTCAGTCGGCCGAGCTCGACATGCGCCTGCGCGAGTCGAGCGGTCAGATTGCCGGACCCCTGCTTGTCGGGGCCAGCACGACCATCGCGGATTTCCTGCTGCCCCAAGTGTTTGGGGAGTTCAAGGATCGCCATGCATCCGTGATCCCCCGGTTGTTCGTCGGCAACTCGGAGACAGTGCAGCACCGTGTGGCCGAGAGAACCCTTGATCTTGGTTTCATAGAGGGTGATTCGCACCTGCCCACGCTCGCCTCGGACGCCTTGTGCCAGGACGAGCTGCGCGTCATGTGCGCGCCCTCGCATGCGCTGGCCGGTCAGCGTTCGATCCCGCCCGAGGCGCTTGCGGCGCACGCCTACATCGACCGCGAGTCAGGTTCCGGGACGCGCGAGGTGGTGGGCCACTATCTGCAAAAGGGGGGTATCGCTCCCGACGCGCTGCAAGTGGCGATGGAGGTCAGCAGCCCCGAGGCCATCAAGGGACTGGTGGCCGCCGGCATGGGCTTCGCTATTCTGTCGCGTGCCACCGTCACGAAGGAGATCAGGCTGGGCCTGCTGGTGGAAATTGCGCTTGATCCACCGCTGCTGCGTCACATGTCGGTGGTGTACCCCAAGGAGAGGTTCCAGTCGCGCCTGACGAACGCCTTTGTCGAACTCGCCAAGGAAATGCTGGCGCCAGCTTATTGAGAATTCCAAAGTTCATAACAAGGTTGTTGGTGGGCAAGAGGCTGGGGTCCTCTGCTCCGCGAATGTCCTCTGCCCTGCGGGCTCCCCCTTGATTTCGCTGCGCAGAGCACCCCATCCTCCTGCCTGGCAAAGCTGTCGGTATGCGTGCAGGAATACCGATACCGCTGCGCCAAGAAGGCTGGGTAAGTGACGTAGTGAGGTCAAGGAGGAGCCCGCAGGGCGGGGGACACGAACGAAGTTACTTGCCCAGCCTTCTTGGCATCATGCGCGCACCAAGAACCAGATGACTGAAAGGTGGCCTATTGGGACAAGAGTGTCGTGATTTATGAAAAGATCAATAGGCGTGGCCCTGACAAGCCTCGGCGTTCACTCCGTCAGTGGATGGACCTCGAAGCGCATTCGTTCCAGGTCGGCGAGCAGCCAGGTCGGCGGGCTACCAAGGCCGGCCACCGTGCCAGGATTGAGCAGCCAGGTTGAACCGCCCGTCACCGTGGCTTGTTGCACGACGGATGCCTGATGCGAATGGCCGCAGCACACAATGTCGTAGTCGCCGGTGCAGGCCAGGCCTTGCGCGTAATGCGGGTAGTGGGTCGCGAACAAGCGACGCCCCGCGAGTTGCAGGATGGCGTCGGCGCCGTGATAGGTGATCAGTCCGCCCGAGTCATTGCACAATTTCCAGATCGCGTGCATGTCGCCGAGGTTGTTGCCATGCACCAGGTGCACCGGCAGGCCCAGGCCCAAGAGGGGGCGCAAGGTCATCGCGCCGATCAGGTCGCCGCAGTGCAGCACGGCCTCAGCCCCGGCGCGCTTGCCGGCGGCCACTGCGGCTGCCAACATAGGGGCACGGTCGTGGCTGTCGGAGACGATGCAAAGCTTCATTGCGCCTCGCTGGCCGTGTCGCGTTCGTGATCGACCGGCACCTGCAAGAGCTTCAGCACGCGCGACGACGCATCGAGCGCGAGCTCGGCATCAACGTCCTCGGTGGTCACGATGCGGCCGTAGCGCTCCAGCAGCAACTGCGCAACAAGGCGGCGTTCGTCTGCGTCGAAATCGGGCACGGGCAGATGGTTCAAGGGCTGGCGTCGCGAAGTGGAAGTGCCGAGTATCGCAAACAGCAGCGTTCGATTCATAACCCCAATGGGCTACCCGCGCGCACCCCATTGCGGTAATAGACGTTGATTGCGCGATGCCCGGTAATGCATCGACTTGCCGCGGCAAGCGCAATGCAATGCACTGATCGAACCAGCCGTCTTCACGTAACACCCGAAACCGAGGAGTTGCATTGAATTTGTTGTCACCTCGCCCCGAAGCCGCAGGGAGCGCCGGTGTCGCTTGGGCATCCACGGCATGAGCCAGGGGATTCTCAAGCGACTGCTGCCTTTTCTGGGCTGGCCACGGCTGACGCGTGAGACGCTGCTTGCCGACCTGATGGCCGGCCTTGCCGTTGCCCTGCTCGTCATTCCGCAGTCGCTGGCCTATGCGCAGCTTGCCGGTGTGCCGGCGCAGCAGGGTCTTTACGCGGCGTTCATTCCTTCCATCATCGGCGTGTTGTTCGGCTCGTCGGCCCTGCTGTCCACCGGTCCTGTGGCCTTGACTTCGCTGTTGACGGCGTCCAGCGTCGGCCTGCTGACGACGCCCGGAACGGGCGAATTCGTCGCCTATGTGTTGCTGGTCGCGCTGCTGGCGGGCTTGTTCCAGATCATGCTGGGCCTGGCCCGGGCCGGCATCTTGTTGAACCTGCTGTCGCACCCCGTGCTGGTGGGCTTCATCAACGCGGCTGCCGTCGTCATCGCACTGTCGCAGTTGCCCGCGCTGACCGGCATTGCCACCTCGCACGGCGAAGGCACCTTGATCGGCATCGGCAAGATGTTCACCAAGATCGACACCATGCACGGCATGTCGTTGGCGATGGGTTTGCTGGCCATGCTGGTGCTGCTCGCATTCAAGCGTTGGGCGCCCAGGCAGCCGGGGGTGCTCGTGATGGTGGTGGTGCTGACTGCGCTGAGCTATTTCAGCGGCTTTGCAGCCATTGGCGGCGGCGTTGTCGGTGACATCCCGCAAGGCATGCCCGGGTTGTCGATTCCGGCCATGAGCTGGGACGCGACGGTGTCCTTGTTGCCGGCGGCCTTTGTGGTGGCCTTGGTGAGCTTCATGGAGGCCATGTCGAGCTGCAAGGTGATCGCCGGCAAGACACGCTCGCCATGGAACGAGAACCAGGAGCTGATCGGGCAGGGGCTGGCCAAGGTCGCCGCGGCTTTCTGCAATTCGATGCCGGTGAGCGGCTCATTCTCGCGCTCGGCGCTGAACCTGGCCTCGCACGGCCGCACCGGCTACGCGTCGCTGTTCACCTCGGCGTTTGTGCTGCTGGCGCTGCTGTTCTTCACCTCGCTGCTTTACCACCTGCCCAAGCCGGCACTGGCCGCGATGATCGTGCTGGCGGTGGTCAATCTGGTCGATGTGCCGGCGATGCGCAATGCCTGGCGCGCCAGCCGGGACGACGGCGCGGCGGCCTGGCTCACTTTCGCAGCCACCCTGCTGTTCGCGCCGAACATACAGAACGGCATCCTGGTGGGACTCACATTCTCGCTGGGTGCCTTCATCTACCGCCGCATGATGCCCAGGATCGCCGTGCACGCGGTGGCCCAGGACGGCGCCTTGCGGGCGCTGGCGCCGCGAGGTGATCGGGTGGTTGCCTTGCGTTTTGACGCGGCGTTGTTCTTCGCCAATGCCTCTTTCTTCGAGGACGAGGTGTTGAAGCTCGAACGCGAGAACCCCGGGCTGGAGGCCATTGTGGTGCTGGCGCATGGCATCCACTTGCTTGACTCGACCGCGGTCGAGATGTTGCGCGGGCTCATCAAGCATCTGCGTGAGCGCGGCATCATGCTTGTGTTCAGCCGGGCAAAGCAGCACTTCCTCGAAGTCGCCGAACGCACTGGCCTGCTGAACGAACTGGGTGCGGCCAACCTGTTCGAATCCGACGAAGCAGCCATGCAGGCCGTGCTCGAACGCGCCCCGAAGAGGGCGCAGCCCGGCATCATGGCACCTTGACCCCATCCTGATCGAGAGACCCCTGCCATGAGTGACGCACTGAACTACCTGCTGAAGGCCCGCCCCGAAGCGATGGGCCACTACTTTTCATTCCTGAAAGATTGCGGCACGCGCCTTGACCCGAAGACGCGCAATCTGATCTCCGTCATCACCAAGGTGCATGCGCAGACCGAGCGCGGCTTTCGCCAATACCTTGGCCGTGCCTTGCGCGAAGGCTGCACGCCGGTGGAAGTGCTCGACGCGCTGCTGATGGCGTTTCCGACCTTGGGGCTGGCCCGCATCGTCTGGGCGGTCGACATCATTCTCGCCATGGATCTGCCAGACTTTCA
Organism: uncultured beta proteobacterium; assembly: GCA_963740455.1. GTDB lineage: Bacteria > Pseudomonadota > Gammaproteobacteria > Burkholderiales > Burkholderiaceae_C > Paucibacter. The sequence continues at coordinate 147,270 of CAVUEF010000007.1, read as the reverse complement.
ACCCGGCGCGATGGGTGCCGTCGGCGCGTGGCACGACGTGATGCCGACCAAGGGGGTGAAGGTCGGGGAAACGCAGCGCCTTGAGTGCGACGGGCGTGGTCTCTTCATCCACCGCGCAGACAAGGAATGGCGCGTCTACGACAGCCGCTGCCCGCACCAGACCACGAATATTCCCCACCTCGCCATCGAAGGCACGACGCTCACCTGCCCCAAACATCAATGGGCCTTCGATATCCGCACCGGCGACTGCATCAAAAAGGGCAACAGCCCCTTGAAGCAGTGGCCCAGCAAGGTCGTCAAGGGGCGCCTGCTGGCGCACTGGTGACTTTTACACCCCCCCGCTGTTCGCAAGTCCCATAGATAGGAGACATCTCATGTACACACTGAAACGGATTCTGAAACTCTCGCCCATCGCGGCGCTGTGCGCTGCGGCGTTGCCGGCCTTGGCCACGAACGGCATGAATATGGAAGGCTACGGCCCCATTTCCACCGGCATGGGTGGCGCGTCGCAGGCCATCGACCACGGTACTGCCGGCATGGCGCAAAACCCTGCCACGCTCGCGCTGATGGGGCCTGGTGCACGCATGGACGTCGCGCTGGGCGTGCTCGGTCCTGACGTGAAGAGCACGATGGCGGGCTTTCCCACCGCCGAATCGGGCGGTACCTCGTACATCATGCCGGCCATGGGCTATGCGCGGCGCAGTGGCGCACTGACCTATGGCATTGGCGTGTTCGCGCAAGGCGGCATGGGTACCGAGTACGGTGCGAACACCTTCATGGGCGGCGGCTCGGGTTCACCGACGCGCTCCGAGCTCGGCGTCGGGCGCGTGCTGTTGCCCCTGGCGTTTCAGGTCACGCCGGAATTCGCGGTCGGCGGCTCGATCGACTTCATCTGGGCCGGTCTGGACATGCGCATGGCCGCCAGCGGCGCGCAACTCGGCTCCATGGTGACCGGTGCGTCGGGCAATCTGGGCGGGGCCTTGCCGGCGCTGGGTGGTGCGCCATGGGCGCGCATCGATTTCTCGAACAAGAGCGACTTTTCGGGTGCGGCATCGTCCACCGGTTGGGCCGGCAAGCTGGGCGCCGTCTACAAGGTCAGTCCGGAGTGGACCTTCGGTGCGTCCTACCAGCTCAAGTCTGCGCTGGGTGACATGAAGACGAATGCGACCGGCGCGAGTCTGAGCGCAACCGGGGGCTTTTTTGACACCGGACGCCTCACCGTGGTCGACTTCCAATGGCCCGCCACCACCGCCGTTGGCGCGAGCTGGCAGGCCACGCCGAAGCTGCTGATTGCGGCCGACGTCAAGAGCATTGCCTGGTCGGGCGTCATGAAGGACTTCAAGATGCGCTACGACTCGGCCGGCATGGGCGGGTCGGTGAGCTTTGCGCTGCCGCAGAACTGGAAGGATCAGACTGTCACGAACCTGGGTCTGGCCTATGCGGTGAACGACCAGCTGACATTGCGCGCCGGCGTGAACCTGGCCGACAACCCGATTCCGGACGCCTATGTGAATCCCTTGTTCCCGGCCACCGTCAAGTCGCACTACACGCTGGGCCTGGGCTATCGCTTCTCGGCAGCCAGCGAGTTCAACGGCTCGCTGACCATGGCGCCCAAGACCACCGTCACCAGCGGACAGGGTGTCGTGATCACCCATGCGCAGACGAATGCGCAGTTGATGTACACCTATCGCTACTGATCCGCACCAACCACAGGGGCGCAGCTGGCGCGCCCTTGCGCTTGATGCGAGACGACGGACAAGCCGCAAGGCCTGCCCGTCGTTCGTCCTTATACGGCCAGCAGTTCGACCTCGAACATCAGCGTCGCGTTGGGCGGAATCACGCCGCCGGCGCCGCGTGCCCCGTAACCCAGCGCGGACGGAATCACCAGCAAGCGCGTGCCGCCGACCTTCATGCCTTGCACGCCTTCGTCCCAGCCGCGTATCACCATGCCGGCGCCTAGCCCGAATTCGAAGGGGACGCCGCGGTCTTTGCTCGAGTCGAACTTGGCGCCCTTGGTGCCGTCGTTGTAAAGCCAGCCGGTGTAGTGCACCGAGACGGTCCGACCGGCTTGTGCTGCGTCGCCCGAGCCCTCGACCGTGTCTTCGTATTGCAGGCCGCTTGGGGTGGTGTTCATGGAGTCTCCTGGAAAGCGAGCCGCTGCGTGCTCGGTGTTGGCAAGGGCCGAATCATGCCATTGCTTTGGAAGCTCGCTGCACCCAACGATCACCCCATGCCAGGGTGGCGCTGTGCAGGGTGTCGCCCAGGGTGGCGCCGGGTGCGAGCTCGATCGCCAACCCCAGCGCTTGCGCGGCAGCCTGCAGCGCTTGCACGGGCTGGCGCAGATCGAGCGCCTGCGCGCCGTTTTGCTTGGACAGTTTCTCGCCATTCGCACCCAGCACCAGCGGCGTGTGCAGGTAGATCGGAGTCGGGCAGCCCAGCAGCCTTTGCAAATGAATCTGGCGCGGCGTGTTGTCGGCCAGATCCTCGCCGCGCACGATGTGGGTGATGCCTTGCTCGGCGTCGTCCACCACCACCGCCAATTGATAAGTCCAGAGCCGATCGGCGCGCTTCAGCACGAAGTCGCCGACCTCCCGCGTCAGATTCTGCTGCCGCGCTCCGAGGCGGCGGTCCTGCCAGGCGATAAGCAAATCGTCATCGCTGTCGATGCTGCGCGTCGTGCGCACACGTTGCGCGGTTGCCGGCTTGCCGTGCACGCCGTGCCGGCAGGTGCCTGGATAGACCAGCTCGGTATGTCTTTCGACTTGCATCCCCTGGGCCGCCAAAGCGGCTGCGATGGCCTTGCGGCTGCAGCCGCAAGCGTAGATCCAGCCCGGTTCGCGCAGGCGCTCGAGCGCTCGCGTGTAAAGCACGCCGCGTCGCGACTGCCAGACCGGCGGCGCATCGGCCAGCAGTCCGCACGCGGCGAGTTGCTGCAGGATGTATTCATCCATGCCCGCCACGCAGCGCGGGCCGTCGACGTCTTCGATGCGCACCAGCCAGCGCCCGCGATGCGCCCTGGCGTCGAGCCAGCTCGCCAGCGCTGCCACCAGCGAGCCGGCATGCAGCGCTCCGGTGGGCGAGGGGGCGAAGCGGCCCACATAGGCGGACCGCGTCACGGACAGGTCTTCAGCGCTGGAGCGACGATCTTGGCTGGGATCGGACATGGTGCGGGTGTGCTGATGGTGGATGCGTGCTTGGCGCTGGATCGTCGATCTTATTTGAACCCTGGCGATGTGCAGCAGGGCCTGGCGCAGCGTACCGCGGCTGCCGGGCATCTGCCGCACGAGCCGCAAATTCGGCGCCCCGATCAAGCGCGCGTCAGGTGGCGAAAGGCGTCGTTTTTGACAGACAAGCAGCCCGGTTCCGCGCTACCAAGCCTAAAATTCGCCACTTTGCGGGTCGGCTCACCTCATGCGCCCCCACCTTTCCAAACCCATTCAGAGAAGAACCATGCTGAAGAAAAATCAGATTCAAATGGCAGTCTTGGTGATTGTGTCGAATGCCGCGATGACAGGCGTGGTGGTGGCACAGCAGACCTCGGCAGTGACCGCGCTTGAGCGTGTCGTCGTCACATCGCAAAAGCGTATCGAGGATGTCAAGCAGGTGCCGCTGAGCGTGACCGCCATCGGTGGCGACGACCTGCGCGAAAGCCAGATCGTCGACTTCACCGATCTGAGTCGCAACGTTCCCAATGTCTCGTTCACCAGCCAGGGGGGTGCGGGTCTGAGCACGATCGAGATTCGTGGCGTCAGCTCGCAAGCCGGTTCGGCCACGGTGGGCGTCTATCTGGACGACGTGTCCCTGACCACACGCAATCTCTACAGCCAGGGCACGGCCGAGCCGCGCTTCTTCGACATCGAGCGCGTCGAGGTGCTGCGCGGCCCGCAGGGCACGCTGTACGGCGCCGGTTCGATGGGCGGCACGCTGCGCTTCATCAGCAAGAGCCCGGACCTCAGGATGTTCAGCGCCGATCTGCTGGGCGAGGTGTCGAGCACCGACCATGGCGGTGCCAACTCCAAGGCGCAGGCGATCATCAACGTGCCGCTGACTCCCGACGTTTCCGCGCTGCGCGTGGGCGTGCAGGCAGGGCACGACAGCGGCTACATCGACCAGGTCGATGCTGCCACGCTCAAGGTCATCAACAAGGGCATCAACAGCGTCGACTGGAAGGTGCTGAAAGCGGCGCTCAAGGTCAAGCTGGGTTCGAACTGGACCGTCACGCCGGCCGTGTTCTATCAGGAGAACAAGACTGCCGACATCGACGCCGCCTATCTGGCCGTGGGTGGCTATCAGCAGTTCAATGCGGGTGCAACGCTGGCGCCGTTCCAGACCTCGAAGATCGTGCTCGAACCCGGCAAAGACACCTTGACCTTGCCGTCGCTGACCGTCAACGGCGACCTCGGCTTTGCCGACTTCACCGGCGTGGCCAACGCCTACCAGAGGCACTTTGTGCGCACGCAGGACGGTACCAGCGTCAACTCCAGCTATATCGGCAGCCTGATCGCCAATCCGACTGTGTCGGGTGTCGTGTCCTACCTGCCGTCAGCGGTCTATCTGGACAACAAGATCGATCAGCAAGCGGTGGAGTTGCGCTTGGCCTCCAAGGGCACCGAGGTGACCAAGTCGCCGTTCACCTGGGTGGCCGGTGTCTATTTCGCGCAGACCAAGACCTATGTGTCCGACAACGAACCGGTGTTCGGCATCAACGCGGCCTTCACCAAGGTGGGCGCCAACATCTATGACGCGAACCAGTGGGTTGCAGATTCGGGCATCTACAACGGCGCGTTCGCCAACGACAACTCCTACTTCAGCGCGCGCCATTACAACGACAAGCAAAGCTCAGTGTTCGGCGAGGCGACCTATCACGCCACCGACAAGCTGCGTCTGACCGCCGGTCTGCGCTATCTGAGATCGAGCGAGAACTTCGCGCGCGAAGGCGATATGTTCTTCGCCGGTGGACCGTCTGCGGTTCAGATCGACAGCAAGGCCAACAAGGCCACGCCGCGCCTGGCAGTCGACTGGGATTTCACGCCGAACACGACGCTCTACGCGAACGTCGCCGAAGGCTTCCGTCTGGGCGGCGCAAACCGTCCGATCCCCTTGTCGATTGCCGGCAATGTCTCCGACCTCGCCAAGCTCGGCCTGACCGCCGCGCCCGCCACGTTCGCGCCCGACAGCTTGTGGAGCTACGAGATCGGCAGCAAATCGCGCCTGCTTGACAACCGGGTGAACCTGAATCTGTCCGCCTACTACATCGACTGGAAGAATATCCAGCAGGATGTGGGGTTGCCGTCGGCCGGCTTTGACTTCGAAACAAACGCTGGCAACGCCACCAGTACGGGCGTCGAGGCCGAGATCAAGGCCCGTGTCACCAACAACCTGGTGTTGAGCGCCGGCGGCGGCATCAACCACGCGGTGTTCGCGCAGGATGTGCCCTGGCTGGGGCTGGATGCCAACGGTGTGCCCAATGTGCGCAAGGGCGACTTGATCCAGGGCGTGCCCAAGTACAGCCTGAAGCTCGGTGGCGAGTACCAGTTCCCGTTCATCAATCATGACTCGGTGCTGCGCCTGAATGCGCAGTGGACCGGCGCCAGTCACGGCTCGCTGTTCAGGGACAATATCGACTACCTGCGTCCGGGCTATGTCACGGTCGACGGCAGCTGGGGCATCACCGTGGGCAAGTGGGACGTGAATCTGTCGGTGAAGAACCTGACGAACAACCGCACCATCCTGCAGCAGCCCTCGGTCCAGTTCGTGAACCAGGCGTTCTACCTGCGTCCGCGCACCATCGGTCTGAGCATCACCGGCTCGATCTGACGGCCTGAGCGTCATCAGGCTTGCGAAAGGCCGCCGTGCGCAAGCACGGCGGCCTTTCTTCAGATTGCCGCTGCGCCGCAGCTGCGCCAGCGTTCGACCTGATACGCCGGTGCGTCTCGGCGCAAGCCTGTTAAATTGCCGGCATGGATGCCGTCTTGAACCTGGTTCGTGCATTGCCCGCCGTCGACTGGCTCGCGGTGCTGCTGTTTTTCTCGGTCTGGGTCGGCTATGCCAGACTGGCCAAGCGCTGGTCGTTCAGCAAGGGCTCCTTGCTGGCCGCCACCAACGCCATACGCCGGCAATGGATGCTGCAGGCCACTTATCGCGAGGTGCGCGTCATCGACGGCGTGGTGGTGCAGAACCTGTCGACCAGCCCGTCGTTCTTCGCGTCGACGACGATTCTCATCATCGGCGGCCTGCTGGCCGTGCTGGGCGCCAGCGACAAGGCGGGTGAGCTGGCGCGCGAGCTGCCGTTTGCGGCGCGCACCACCGGCCTGGTGTTCGATCTGAAGCTGGTGCTGCTGGCGGGGGTGTTCGTCTACGCCTTCTTCCGCTTCACCTGGAGCATGCGGCAATACACCTTCGGCGCCTTGCTGGTGGCTTCGGCGCCCGAGGCCGAAATGTTCGAGCGCGAGGGCTTGTCGCGCGAGGATTTCGCCAACCGCGCCGGTCGCGTCATGGGCCTGGCGGCCGAGACCTTCAACGACGGTTTGCGCGCCTACTACTTCTCGTTCGCGCTGGTCGGCTGGTTCTTCTCGCCCTGGGTCTTCATGCTGGCCACGCTGGGCGTGGTGTACATCCTGTACGAGCGCGAATTCCGCTCCGACGTGCTGGCTGTTCTGCAGGGGCGGGGCTGATAGCGGCTACTTGAGCCCGCCGCTCAGGAATTGCTGCAGGCGTGCGCTTTGCGGGTGCGCCAGCATCTCGCGCGGGTCGCCCTGTTCCTCGACCAGACCCTGGTGCAGGAACAGGCAGTGCTTGGACACCTCGCGCGCAAAGCCCATTTCGTGGGTCACCACAATCATCGTGCGACCCTCGGCAGCCAGATCCCGCATGACCTTGAGCACCTCGCCGACCAGCTCGGGGTCGAGCGCCGACGTGGGCTCGTCGAACAGCATCACTTCGGGGTCGACCGCCAGCGCGCGCGCGATCGCGACGCGTTGCTGCTCGCCGCCCGAGAGCTGGGCCGGATAGACATCCTGCCGGTGCGAGACGCCGACACGCGCCAGCAATTGCCTAGCGCGCTCGAGCGCTTGTGCCTTGGGCTGTCCGAGCACATGGACGGGCGCTTCGATGATGTTTTCGAGCACCGTGCGGTGCTGCCAGAGATTGAAGTTCTGAAACACGAAGGCGAGCCGCGCGCGCCAGCGCTGCAGTTGCTTGGCGTCGGCTGCGCGCAGGCTGCCGTCGCGGTCGCGCACCAGTTTCAGGCGCTCACCGCCCAAGCTGAGCTGGCCTTCGTCGGGCTGCTCAAGCAGGTTGATGCAGCGCAGGAAAGTCGACTTCCCCGACCCGCTGGAGCCGATCAAGGTGATCACGTCGCCCTTCATGGCGTTGAGCGAGACACCGCGCAAGACCTCGCGCTCGCCGAAGCGCTTGTGCACGTTTTCTACACTCAGACTGGGATAATTCATTCAGTTCTCCATGGCTCCCGAACAGCACCCTCGACGCATGACTCGAAAGCAGCCAAGCGGACGCCGTGGAACCGGCTCTGCCGGGCCACTGGCGGCGCCCCCTGGGGGGAGCGCCGCAGGCGCTTCGGGGGGGTACTTCAATTGCTCAACAAATTGCCACTGCGGGTGGCCTGCGCGCCGGCCACCTTGGCGATCTTCGTACCGGCCGTCACAAAGCGTTCGCTGATATGGGCGTAGAGCACGCCGTCAACGGGCGATTTGAGCTCGCTCACCTGTGCATTCAGCGGGTCTATCAGTTCGGCCACGACCTCACCGGCGCGAAGCATGTTGCCGGGTCTTTTAAGGAAGGTCAGCACGCCGCTGCTTGCGGTGATGATGGGGATCGACCCGGCCAGCGGCGTGGCGGGGTGCAGCAGTGGTGGCATGAGCGGCACAGGTCCCTTGATGACGCGGCGATGGCGCAGGAAGTCGAGCATCGCGGCCGCATCCTGCGCGGCCAGCGCGTGATCGACGTCGCGATTGCCGCGCAACTCCACCGTCACCGACAGGCAGGCGGGAGGAATGGGGAAACGCCCGGCAAAGCGCTCGGCCAGTTGCCACCAGAGCTTCGAACAGGCTTCGTCGAACGGCGCGCCGCCGGACTCCTTGGCCAGCAGCGTGGCATGCGCGCCCAAATAGCGCGCCAGCGGCTCGCACTGCGGCCACAAGTCGGTGCCGGTGTACAGGTGCAGCACGGCCTGGGCGTCGCAGTGCAGATCGAGCACGACGTCGGCGTCGATGCTCAAGCCCAGTAGCGTACGGCGCAGGTCTTGCAGTTCGGTCTCGGCAGGCAGGGTCCGGATCGACGCGCGCATTGCCTCGCGTATCAGGCCCACGTTCTGAGCCGCGTCCTGACCCAACAGCGACTGCACCCGGTCGCCCACCAGGCCGGCCAGATCAGCGTAATTGCGGTTGAAATTTTCGCCGCTGGCCAGCTCGAAGCGGCCGAGCGCGTTGTTCATCAACCATTGCGACAGACCGATCGGATTGGCCATCGGCACCAGCACGACCTGACCCTGGATCTGCCCGTCGCCGTCGAGCCTTTCAAGCGCCTGGCGCAGGTGATGCGCCACCAGCATGCCCGGCTGCTCGTCGGCGTGCAGCGCGGCCTGCACATAGACCTTCTGACCGTCGCCCGCGCCATAGTGCAGGCTGATGAGCTCGCGCTGCGTGCCAACCGACGCCGGGCGCAAGCGATGTTTGATGATTTGCATGAGGGGACTTCGCTTGGAAAAACGCGCTCAGCGCGGTAGCAGCGGCGCGAGCCAGCGGCGCTCGGCGGCGTGGAACAGCGCCACCAGCGTCGAGGTCAGCATGAAGTAGATCAGCGCCGCCATGATGAAGGCCTCGAACGGCAGGTAGTGGATCGAATAGACCTCGCGTGCGGCGCCGGTCAAGTCGAGCAGCGTGACCACGCTGGCCAGCGAAGTGCCGTGCAGCATGAAGATCACCTCGTTGCCATACGACGGCAGCGAGCGGCGCATGGCCGAGGGCAGGATGATGCGGCGAAACATCACGCGGCGCGACATGCCCAGCGCCTTGGCCGCCTCGATCTCGCCAGCAGGCAGCGCGCGGATCGCGCCGGCGATGATCTCTATGGTGTAGGCGCAGGTGTTGAGAGCGAACGAGGCGCAGGCGCAAAACCAGGCCGACGACAGCCAGGGCCAGGCCCAGCTCGCGCGCACCGCTTCGAACTGCGCCAGACCGTAGTAGATGAGGAACAGTTGCACCAGCAGCGGCGTGCCTCTGAACACATAGGTGAACAGCCAGACCGGACGGCTCAGCCAGGGGTTGTGCAGTGTGCGCAGCACCGCCAGCGGCACGGCAAAGGCCAGGCCCACGCCCAGCGCAATCGCCAGCAGCTCGACCGTGGTGAGCGCGCCGCTCAGGTACAGCGGCAATGACTCGACAATCGGCCCGAAATTCATAGGCGGCTGACGGCGACGCCGATCGACAGACGCCGCTGTGCCCAGGAGAAGAACAATTCGGACGCACTCGTGAAGGCCAGATACATCAGCGCGACTGCGCCGTAAAACACAAAGGGCTGATGCGTGGCGCCTGCGGCCAAGCCGGCGCGGTTCATCATGTCGGCCAGGCCGATGATGGAGACGATGGCCGTGCTCTTGATCAGCACCAGCCAGTTGTTGGACAGCGCCGGTAGCGCGTGGCGCAGCATCTGTGGCCAGATGATGCGCCGCAAGACCTGACCCCGGCTCATGCCGAAGGCGATGCCTGCCTCGCGCTGGCCCGGCGGCACGGCCAGCACCGCACCGCGAAAGGTCTCGGTCAGGTAGGCGCCGAAGATGAAGCCTATCGTCAGCACGCCGGCGACGAAGGGATCGATGTCGATGTAGTCCTCGTGACCGAGGCGCGTCGCCAGATTGTTGACCAGCACCTGGCCGCCGAAAAATATCAGCAACATCAGCACCAGATCGGGCACGCCGCGAATCAAGGTGGTGTAGATGCGGGCCATGCCGCGCAGCCACGCCGAGCCCGAGAGCTTGGCCATCGCGCCCACCAGACCCAGCACGACGGCGACCAGCAGCGAGAGCAGGGCGACGCTCAGCGTGATCCAGGCGCCTTGCAGCAGGCTTGCGGCATATCCGTACAACATCGGGACGCTAGGGCTTGGGCAGGATGTCGTACGCGAAGTACTTGTCGGCCAAGGCCTTGGTCGCGCCGCTGGCACGGTGCGCGGCGATCGCCTCGTTGAATTTCTTGGCCAGCGTCGCATCCGACTTGCGCATGGCCACGCCCACCCCGTCGCCAAAGAACTTCTTGTCGGTGAAGGCCGGTCCGATGAAACCGTAACCCTTGCCGGCCGGTGTCTTGAGGAAACCGTCGTCGGCGGCCACCGAATCCATCAAGGTGCCGTCGATGCGGCCTGCGCTCAGATCGAGATACACGTCGTCTTGCTTGGTGTAGTGCTTGATCTCGCTTTGCTTGAAGGTGGCGACGGCGAAGGCTTCATGAATCGTCGCGCGCTGCACGCCTATCGTCTTGCCCTTCAGGCCAGCCGCCGACACGTCCAGATGAGCCGAGAGCTTGCCGATAAAACGTGCCGGCGTGTTGTAGTAGGCCTGGCTGAACAGCACGGCCTTCTTGCGTTCGTCGGTGATCGACACCGACGCCATCACGGCGTCGAACTTCCTGGCCTGCAAGGCCGGGATCAGGCCATCGAAATCTTGCTGCACCAGCGTGCATTGGGCCTTCATCAAGCGCGCAGTAAGCATTGGCCAGATCGATCTCGAAGCCCTTGAGCTTGCCGTCCGCGCCAACCTCGCTGAACGGCGGGTAGGCGCCTTCGACGCCGATGCGAATCTTCGTCCAGCCCGGGCTCTGCGCCTGCGCTGCGAATGTGCTTGCTGCCAGCGCGATCAGGATTGCTGCATGACGTCGTTGCATCGGGTTCCTCCGGGGTTGAAACCGGCATTGTGTGCTGGAAATCCGGTGCGACCCGCGACGGCGTCAAAATTTTCTGATGCCGGCGCCACCTTCAACGCCGTGCGTTCTTGGCGCCATCCACTGCACGCTAGAGCTTGGCCAGAAACGCCTGCAACACAGCCACCGTGCGCGCCGGGTCCTCCTCTTGCGGTACATGACCGAGTGTTGCGAAGACGTGCAACTCGCTGCCGGTGATGTCGTGCGCAAAGCGCTGCGCGTTGCCGGGCGCAATCAGGCGATCGCGACCGCCCCACAAAATCAAGGTCGGCAGCTTGAGCGTGGCAATCAGGTTCGCGTGCAGCCCCATCTCCATTTGCTCCAGGCGCTGGACCAGGGCCTCGCGATTGCCCTCGCGCGAACTCAGCTCGAAGTAGCGGTCGACCAGGTCGTCGGTGACCTTGCCCGGGTCGCCATAGACAGCCGTCACGCCTTGCCGGACCAGGCTGCGCGGCAAGATGCCTTTGAGCAGAAATCGCGCGCCGGGCAGCTTCGCGAGGCGAAATGCCCAGGGCACCGAGGCGGGCTCGGCGGCGTAGCCGCTCGCATCGACCAGCACCAGCGCGGCCACGCGCTCCGGCGCAGCGGCGGCCAGTTGCCATGCGATCTCGCCGCCCAGCGAGCTGCCGCCCAGCACCACGCGCTGCAGCTTCAGGCGGTCCAGCAGCGTCAGCACAAATCGCACATAGGCTGCGGCGCTGTAGTCGCCGCTGTCGTTGGGCCCGGTCAGGCCGAAACCGGGCAGATCGAAGGTGATGACGCGCCTTGTGCCGCGCAAGGCGCGCACCCAGCCTTCCCAGGTATGCAGGCTTGCCGCCGTGCCGTGCAAGAGCACGATGGGGGTCGAGTCGTCAGGGGGGCCTTCATCGCGAAAGTGCACGAGCTGGCCTTGCAGATCCATGAAGTCCGAAGGCGGCGGGGCCCAGCGCGGCACCAGGCTTTGCACCGGCCGCTCGGGCGCGCGGCTCAATGCCATGCCGATCGCCAGCACCAGCAGCAAGAAGCCGGCAAGGCGGAGCAGCCACGTGCCCATCAGTTGCCCATCAGGCGCGGTCGCGCCGGGTCGCCCCCGGCGGCAGCTGGTAGCCCGGGTGAGGATGGCCGGCGGGATCGGGCCGCAGCGACGGCGCCAAGGCTTCGCGCGCGTCGAACACAAAGCAGGTGCCGCTGAAATGCGCGCCGCCGGTTTCTTCGAAGTATTTGAGGATGCCGCCGTCGAGTTGATAGACCGGGCCGTCGAGCGCTTGCTGTTGCAAGTAGATGGCGGCCTTTTCGCAGCGGATGCCGCCGGTGCAATAGCTGACGACGGTCTTGCCCATCAGCTCGTTGCGGTGCGCCTGCACGGCTTGCGGGAATTCGCTGAAGCGCTCGATGCGCCAGTCGATGGCGCCTTCGAACGCGCCGTAATCGACTTCGAAGGCGTTGCGCGTGTCGAGCATCACGACGGGCCGGCCCGCATCGTCGTGGCCTTGGCCCAGCCAGCGCGCCAGGGTCTGGGCCGGCAAGGCCGGCGCGCGCGCCTGCTGGTCGGGCCGGATGCCAGGGTGGTTCATGCGGATGATTTCGCGCTTGACCTTGACGAACAAACGGCGGAACGGCAGCTCGGCCGACCAGCTTTCCTTCGGGTCCAGATCAGCCAGGCGCGGGTCTTGCCGCAACTGCGCCAGGAACTCGCGCATGGCAAGTTCGGCGCCGGCGATGAACAGATTGATGCCCTCCTCGGCCAGCAAAATCGTGCCGCGAATGCCGAGTTCGGTGGCGCTGCGTTGGCAGCTCGGCTTGAGCACGGCGCAATCGGGCAAGCCCACGAACTTGTAGGTGGCAAAGTTCAGGATGGGCAGCAGCGGGTCGGTGGGCACGGGCCGTATTGTAGGCACGCACCGAGCCGGATCAGCCGCGCCAGCGCATGGCAGCGACATATTTGCGCGCCGCTGCGCAGCGGTGGCGGTGCGGTCCCTAAAATCGGCGTATGTCATTTGTTCATCTGCGTACCCACACCGAGTTCTCCGTCGTCGACGGCACCTTGAGAATCGACGAAGTCCTGGCCGCCGCGGCACAGGACCGACAGGCGGCATTGGCCATCACCGATCTGGCCAATCTGTTCGGTGCCATCAAGTTCTACAGCGCTGCGCGCAAAGCCGGCATCAAGCCGATTCTGGGCGCCGATGTGTGGATGCAGGCCGAAGGCGACGACAAGCAGCCGAGCCGCCTGCTTTTGCTGGTGCAATCGCATCAAGGCTATCTGAACTTGTGCGAGTTGCTGTCGCGCGCCTGGCTGAGCAATGTGCAGCGCGCCCAGGCCTGTCTGAAGTGGGAGTGGCTCGAAGAACTGGGCGAGGGGCTGATCTGCCTGTCGGGCGCCCAATACGGCGTGATCGGCCTGGCCTTGTTGTCGCAGGACCCGGCGCGGGCCAAGGCGTTGGCGCAGCGCCTGGCGGGCTTGTTTCCGCAGCGCTTCTACATCGAGCTGCAGCGCGCCGGGCTTGCCGGGCAGGAGGCGCTGGTGCGTGCCTCGGTGCCGCTCGCTGCCAGTCTGGGTCTGCCGGTGGTGGCCACGCATCCGGTGCAATTCCTGACCGAGGCCGACTTCGAGGCCCATGAGGCGCGCACCTGCATCGCCGAGGGCGAGACGCTGGCCAATCCGCGCCGCGCCAGGCATTTTTCGCCGCACCAGCATTTTCAGACGCAGTCGCAGATGCAGGCCTTGTTCGCTGACATCCCGTCGGCGCTTGCCAATACCGAGCAGATCGCACGCCGCTGCAGCCTGCAATTGACGCTCGGCAAGCCCGCACTGCCCGACTTTCCGACGCCCGAAGTGGCGGGCCGGCGCATGTCGCCCGACGACTATTTCCGCCACATATCGCACGAGGGTCTGGAGCAGCGCCTGCTCAAGCTGTTCCCGCTTGAAGCCGAGCGCGAGCAGCAGCGGCCGAGCTATGTCGCGCGGCTCGAATTCGAGATCGCCACCATTTTGAAGATGGGTTTCCCGGGCTACTTCCTGATCGTCGCCGACTTCATCGACTGGGCGCGCAGCCATGGCTGTCCGGTGGGGCCGGGGCGGGGGTCGGGTGCGGGTTCGCTGGTGGCCTACGCGCTCAAGATCACCGACCTCGATCCGCTGCGCTACAACCTGCTGTTCGAGCGTTTCCTCAACCCGGATCGGGTCTCGATGCCCGACTTCGACATCGACTTCTGCCAGGCCAATCGCGAGCGGGTGATCGATTACGTGAAGGACAAATACGGCCGCGCCGCAGTCAGCCAGATCGCCACCTTCGGCACCATGGCCGCCAAGGCCGCGCTGCGCGATGTGGGCCGTGTGCTGGGCATGGGCTACGGCCAGGTCGACAGCATTGCCAAGCTGGTGCCGGCGCCGCCGGGCAAGTCGGTGACGCTGGCGCGCGTGCCCGACAAGCCCGACCCCGGCGTCATCTACGCGCGCCTTGAAGCGCCCGAAATCGAAGAGCGCGAGAAGCGCGAGGAAGAGGTCGCCGAGCTGCTCAGCCTGGCCGAGCGGGTCGAGGGCATGGTGCGCAATATCGGCATGCATGCGGGCGGCGTGCTGATCGCGCCGGGAAAAATCACTGACTTCTGTCCGCTCTATATGCAGCCCGGCAGCAGCTCGGCGGTGAGCCAGTTCGACAAGGACGATGTCGAGGCGATCGGTCTGGTGAAGTTCGACTTTCTGGGCCTGGCGACTTTGACGATATTGGAGCTCGCCAAGGACTTCATCATCCAGCGCCATCCGGAGCAGAAGGACTTTGATTTCGCCAGCATCCCGCTCACCGACAAGGCCACCTACAAGCTGCTCTCCGACGGTCGGACGGTGGCCGTGTTCCAGCTCGAAAGCCGTGGCATGCAAGGCATGTTGCGCGATGCCAAGCCAAGCGTGTTCGAGGACGTCATCGCGCTGGTGGCCTTGTTCCGGCCGGGCCCGATGGACTTGATTCCGAGCTTTTGCGCGCGCAAGCATGGCAAGGAGGCGGTCAGCTACCCGCATCCGCTGATGGCCGAAGTGCTCAAGGAGACCTACGGCATCATGGTCTATCAAGAGCAGGTGATGCAGGTCGCGCAGCGCGTCGGCGGCTACTCGCTGGGCAGCGCCGACTTGCTGCGCCGCGCGATGGGCAAGAAGAAGGTCGAGGAGATGGCCGAGCACCGCGCCAGCTTCGCCGAAGGCGCGGCCGGCAACGGCATCGCGGCGCCGCTGGCCAACGAGATCTTCGACTTGATGGAGAAGTTCGCCGGCTACGGTTTCAACAAATCGCACGCCGCCGCCTATGCCTTGCTGGCCTATCACACGGCCTGGCTGAAAGTGCATTACCCGTCCGAATTCGCCGCCGCCAATATGAGCGTGGCGATGGACGATACCGACAAGCTGAAGATCTTCCATGACGATGCGCTGGCGCAAGGCCTGCGTTTCGAAGCCCCCGACATCAACACCGGCGAACATCGCTTTGTTCCGGTCGATGACCATACCGTGCGCTATGGGCTGGGCGCCATCAAGGGCACGGGTCAGGGCGCCATCGAGGCCATCGTCAAGACGCGCAGCCAGGGCGGGCCATTCGCCAGCTTCTATGATTTTTGCGCACGCATAGACCGCCGCAGCGTCAACAAGCGCGTCGTCGAAGCCCTCATCAAGGCCGGCGCGTTCGACTTGATTGAGCTCGACCGCGCCCGGCTGCTGGCCAGCGTGGCGCGCGGCTACACACATGCCGAAACGCTGGAGGCCAATGCCGATCAGGGCGGGCTGTTCGACTTTGGCGATTCACACGCCGCGTCCACCAAGGAGCCCGATCTGGTCGAAGCCGACAGCTGGAGCATCAAGCAGCGGCTCAGTCTGGAAAAGACCGCCATCGGTTTCTACCTCTCGGGCCACTTGTTCGATCAGAGCGACGAAGAAGTGCGGCGCATTGCCAAGCGGCGCATTGCCGATGTCTCGGACAGCCGCGAGCCGGTGCTGTTGGCGGGCATCGTCAGTGACTTGCGCGTCATCAACGGCAACCGCGGCCGCATGGGCCTGTTCAAGCTCGACGACAAGACCGATGTGATCGAGGCGATGGTGGGCGAAGAGCTGCTCAACGCGCACCGCGATTGCCTGGCCGAGGATGAGCTGATCATCGTGCAAGGCAAGGTGCAGAACGACCGCTTCTCGGGGGGCTTGCGGCTGACCGTGCAGCAGGTCTGGGATCTGGCCGGCGCGCGCGCGCGCTTCGGCCGCTATTTCGCGATGACCGTGAACGGCGAGGTGCCGCCGCTGGCCGAGGTGATCAAGGCCTGGCCGGCGCGCCAGGTGCAGACCGAGCAGGGGCCGCTCACGCTCGGCCTGAGCCTGCGCCTGACGGTGCAGCGGGAAATGGTCACGGCCGAACTCGATCTGGGCGAGGACGCGCTTTTCTGGCCGAGCGACGAAGCCTTGGCGCGTCTGACTGCCAGCGCGCCAAGGCAGCAGGCGGGCATCGTCTACGAGACGGGTGAACGAGCATGACACCGAACTTTCCCATCACCGGCCTGGTACTGACCGGCGGCGGCGCGCGCGCCGCCTACCAGGTGGGTGTGCTGGCGGCGCTGGCGCAGATACGGCGCGACTGTGGCGTGTGGGGCGGCGTGAATCCGTTTCCCGTGATCGCCGGCACATCGGCCGGCGCCATCAATGCGGCGGCACTGGCCTGCGGTGCCGACGACTTCGATGGCACCGTGTCGCGTCTGGTGCAACTGTGGGAAGGCCTGCATGCCGAGGACGTCTATCTGTGCGACTCGTTCGGCGTGATACGGACCGGTGCGCGCTGGCTCACCATGATGTCGGTGGGCTGGGCGATTGCGCGCTGGCGCAGGGCCAAGCCGCGCAGCCTGCTCGACAACAGCCCCTTGCGCACCTTGCTCGAGAGCGTCGTGCCGGTCCATCGGCTCAACCGCATGCTGCTCGAAGGCCATATGCAGGCCCTGTCGGTGAGTGGATCGAGCTACAGCAGCGGATTGCATGCCAGCTTCTATCAGTCGGTGAAGGATTTTCAGCCGTGGGAGCGCACGCATCGGTTGGCGGTGAAAACGCCGCTGAGCATTTCGCACCTGATGGCGTCCAGCGCGATCCCCTTCATCTTTCCGGCGGTATCGCTCAACCTGGACGGGCAGAACGAGTGGTTCGGCGACGGATCGATGCGCCAGACTGCGCCCATTTCGCCGGTGGTCCACCTGGGCGCCGAGCGCATCCTGGTGGTGGGCGCGGGACGTCTGAACGAGCCCCCTGGGCGCCGCGTACAGGTCGATAGCTACCCCAGTCTTGCGCAAGTGGCAGGACATGCCTTGTCGAACATCTTCCTGGATGCGCTGGCGGTCGACCTGGAGCGACTGGAACGCATCAACAAAACCCTGGCGCAATTGACACCCGAGCAACGCAAATCGACCAAGCTGCGGCCCATCGATGTGCTGGTGATCGCGCCCAGCGAGCGTCTGGACGACATTGCCGCCAAGCATCAGGGTGATCTGCCTGCGCCGATCCGCACCTTGCTGCGCGGCGTCGGTGTGTCGGGCCAGGGCAAGGATGCCAAGGGCGCGGCCCTGGCCAGTTACTTGCTGTTCGAACCCTCGTATACGCACGAACTGATCGCGCTGGGTTTGCACGACACCTTGAGCCGTCGCGCCGAGGTGGCGAGGTTTTTCGGCTGGGATCGTTTCGCCCAACCCACGGGCCTGCACGAACCGGACACCCGCACCGCCTGACGCCGGGCGGTGCGTCCGATGTCGCAGGCGTGACGTGCGCCACGCCTGCACGCGCCTACTTCTTGGCGGCCTTGGCGGGTGCCTTGGTGTCGGGCTTGGCACTGGAGGCAGGCGCGGCAGCGCCCTTGAAGGCTGCGCCGTTCACCGTCAAGCCCGCGCCAGAGAACTTGGCTGCGTTGCTTTCGCCCACGCCTTTGACACGCGCCACCAGATCGGGCCAGTCCTTGAAGGTGCTCTTCTTGCGCTCTTCCAGCATCTTGCCAGCGATCGCCGGACCGACGCCCTTGATCGTTTCCAGTTCGGCCTGGCTGGCCTTGTTGACATCGACGGCTGCAAATGCCGCAGCGACGAACAGGGCCATCGCGACGGCCAGCAATTTCTTGAACATGTGTTTCCCCTTCGAGGTGGTTGGATGCATCAGAGCGAACGCTGCGGCGCTGCCGCGGGACGAGCAGGTGTTTCATGCCCGCTGCAAGCTTAACGCCGCCGCCGTTGGGTGGTTGACCGCGGACGGTTGCGCCAGCGCGCTGCACAATCCGTTGCGACCCGCGCCAGCGCTTCGACGTCGCGGCGGCCGGCTTCGGTAACAATCGGACCCGATCAATCATCGGCTGGCTTGAAACCCCGAGAAACCCACCATGAACAAGACCGCACTCATCACCGGCATCACCGGGCAGGACGGCGCCTATCTCGCCGAACTCCTGCTCAAGAAGGGCTATGTGGTGCATGGCATCAAGCGCCGCGCCTCAAGCTTCAACACCGACCGCATCGATCACCTGTACCAGGACCCGCATGTCTCGGACCGCAACTTCATGCTGCATTACGGCGATCTCACCGACGCCAGCAACCTGATCCGCATCATCCAGCAGGTGCAGCCCGACGAGATCTACAACCTGGGCGCGATGAGCCATGTGGCAGTCAGCTTCGAGAGCCCCGAGTACACGGCCGACGCCGACGGCATGGGAACGCTGCGCCTGCTCGAAGCGATCCGCATCCTGAACCTGGAGAAGAAGACGCGCTTCTACCAGGCCAGCACCTCTGAGCTCTACGGTCTGGTGCAGCAAGTACCGCAAACCGAGACGACGCCTTTCTATCCGCGCAGCCCCTACGCCGTGGCCAAGCTCTACGCCTACTGGATCACCGTGAACTACCGCGAGGCCTATGGCATGTATGCCTGCAACGGCATCCTGTTCAACCACGAGAGCCCGCTGCGCGGCGAGACCTTTGTCACCCGCAAGATCACGCGTGCCATATCCCGCATTGCGCTGGGCCTGCAGGACTGCCTGTACCTCGGCAACCTGAGTGCGCTGCGTGACTGGGGCCATGCGCGCGACTACGTTGAAATGCAGTGGCTGATGTTGCAGCAGGACCATGCCGAAGACTTTGTGATTGCCACCGGCGTGCAATACAGCGTGCGTCAGTTCGTCGACTTCGCCGCGCTCGAGCTGGGGCTCACGCTGGCCTGGCACGGCGTTGGCCTGGCCGAGCAAGGCGTGGTCGCGGCAGTCACCGGCAATCGTGCCAAGTGCAAGGTGGGCGATGTGATCGTCAAGGTGGACCCGAGCTACTTTCGCCCGACCGAAGTCGAGACCCTGCTCGGCGACCCCAGCAAGGCCAAGGAAAAGCTGGGTTGGACGCCGACGACCACGCTGCAAGAGTTGGTGCAGGAGATGGTGCAAGCCGACTTCAGCAGCGCCCAGCGCGACGCGCTCGTCAGGCAGGCCGGCTTCCAGACCTACGACCACAACGAATGAGACCTGCCATGCACAACTGGAAAAGAACGCGAAGATCTACGTGGCCGGCCACCGCGGCATGGTCGGCTCGGCGCTGCTGCGGCGCCTGCAACGCGGTGGTTACAACAACATCCTCGGAACCACGCGCGACCAGCTCGACTTGCTCGACCAGACCGCCGTGTACAAGTATCTTGCCGATACAAAACCCGACTACATCTTCATCGCGGCGGCCAAGGTGGGCGGCATAGAGGCGAACAATCGGTACCGCGCCGACTTCATCTCTCAGAACCTGCTGATCGAAACCCATCTTCTGCACGGCGCGCACCTGGCCGGTGTGCAGCGCGTGATGTTTCTGGGCTCGAGCTGCATCTATCCGCGCGACTGCCCGCAACCTATCAAGGAGGACTATCTGCTCACCGGTCCACTCGAACCCACCAACGAACCCTATGCGATTGCCAAGATCGCCGGCATCAAGCTGTGCGAAGCCTACAACGCGCAATACGGACGGCAGTACATCAGCGTGATGCCGACCAATCTTTACGGCCCGAACGACAACTATGACCTCGCCAACAGCCATGTCCTGCCGGCGCTGCTGCGCAAGGCGCATGAGGCCAAGCTGCGCGGTGACGCCGAGTATGTGGTGTGGGGCAGTGGCAGACCGCGTCGCGAGTTCCTGTATGTGGACGATCTGGCCGATGCCTGCGTGTTCCTGGCCGAGCAGGGCTATGACGGAGCGCTGCTCAACATTGGCACGGGCGAGGACGTCAGCATCGCCGAGTTGGCGCAGACCGTCATGCGGGTGGTGGGCTTCGAGGGCCGCATTGCGTTCGATGCCAGCAAGCCCGACGGCACGCCGCGCAAGCTGCTCGACGTGGGCCGCTTGTCTGCCTTGGGCTGGCGCGCCCGGACGGGTCTGACAGACGGCATCGCGAGCGCCTATCGCGACTTTGTCGAGCGCGCAGCGAAGCGTTGATACCGAATCGAGTTCAATCGCATAGGGAAGTACAGCGGCTTGCAGTCCCCTGGCGTCGTCGAATGTCCACTTGTCGTGCAGTGGCGCGGCAACGGGACACCCGGGCAGGGCCCAGCGCTTATTGATCTTTTCATAAATCACGACACTCTTCTGCCGAGGCCACCTTTCAGTTACCTGGTTCCTGGTGCGCGCACGATGCCAAGAAGGCTGGGCAAGTAACTGCGTTCGTGTCCCCCGCCCTACGGGCTCCTCCTTTACCTCACTACGTCACTTACCCAGTCTTCTTGGCGCAGCGGTATCGGTATTGCGGCGCGCATACCGACCGCTTTGCCAAGCAGGAGGATGGGGTGCTCTGCGCAGCGAAATAAAGGGGGAGCCCGCAGGGCGGAGGACATTCGCGGAGCAGAGTGCCGCAGCCTCCTGCCCACCAACAACCTTGTCATGAATTTTGGAATTCTCAATAGGTGAGGCGGTCTTCGCTGCGCTGCGCGGGCCCGTGGCCTCGTCGCTCAACTCCCGCCGTTCGCTGCGCTCACTGTGGTCGAACAGTCGCGACGAGTCAGTTCACGAGGCGCGCTGCGCGCGCGGGCCTCGGCCCCTGTGCTGCTCGGCGCCTCACATGCGCACTGATCCCTGCCCGGGCCGCGCCCGCCGCCTTGCTCGCGCCGATGCCTGCACGGGACAGCGGTCACACGCCAACAGCCGCAAGGGTCGATTGAAAACAGTCAGATTGACCCTATTGAACGCAATTGCGTATGAGTCTTCCCGCCGGCTCGTTGCCAGGCTATTCGATCTGCGCCTTCACCATCGCCGCATAGGCGCCGCCTTGCGCCATCAGCTCGTCATGCCGGCCCTGCTCGATGACGTGGCCTTCGGCCAGCACATGGATGCAGTCGGCATGGCGCACCGTGCTCAGGCGGTGGGCGATGACGATCAGCGTCTTGCGACCATGCCAGAGATCGAGGGCCTGTTGCACGGCGCGCTCGCTTTCGGTATCGAGCGCCGAGGTGGCCTCGTCGAACACCCAGACCTGGGCGTCCTTGTAGAGCGCCCGGGCAATTGCCAGACGCTGGCGTTGCCCGCCCGAGAGCTTGCTGCCGTTGGCGCCGACCAGGGTCTCCAGGCCCTGCGCCTGGCTGCTCACGAAGTCCCATAAATTGGCGGCGCGCAAGGATTGCTCCAGGCGGTCCTCGTCGCGCGGGCTGGCATAGGCCACGTTGTCGGCCAGGCTGCCGTCGAACAGCACGATGTCTTGCGACACGACGGCGAACTGGCGGCGCAGCGAGGTCTTGCGCAGGTCTTGCAGATCGACGCCGTCGAGCGTGATGCGCCCGCCGCCGGGTGCAACAAAACCGAGCAAGGCGTTCACCACGGTCGACTTGCCCGCGCCTGAGGCACCCACCAGCGCCACCGTCTGGCCGGCGCCGACCTTCAGGCTGAATCCGTTCAGCGCGGGGTGCTCGGCACCTGGGTAGCGGATCACGACCTCGTCAAACTCGATCTCGCCCTGGCAATGCTCGAGCGTCAGGGTGCCGGGGTCGGACTCGGGCTCGACGTCGAGCAGCTCGAAGCAGCCGCGCGCCACGACCAGGCCGGTCAGCACCGGCTGGGTGACGTCGGTGAGATGGCGCACTTTGGAAATCATCAGCAGCATGGCGGTGATGAAGGCGACGAACTCGCCGACAGTGGCGCGGGCCTGCTGCGCCTGCATCAGCGCCAGCGTCAGTATCAAGGCCAGCCCCACGCTGGCCACCACTTGCGACACCGGGCTCATCAGCGCGCTCGACGCGGCGCTCTTCAATGTCATGCGCTGCAAGTGCCTGGCCTCGCGCTCGAAACGCGCGGCTTCCCAGGCGCCGGCGTCGAACGTGCGCACGACGCGCCAGGCCCGCGCGATGTCGTCCACCACCGATACCAACCGCATCTGCGACTCGTAGGCGCGCGTGCTCAAGGTCTTGGCGCGCTTGTGGATCAGGCGCACGGCCACGCCAAGCACCGGCACCACCACCAGGGTCAGCAGCGTGAGCCGCCAGTTCAGGAAGAACAGATAGCCCAGCATCACGACGCTGGTGCTGCCGTCGCGCAGAACCGTGGTGACCGCGCTGCTCATCAGCTGGGTGATTTCGTGCGGGTTGCTCACCACCTTGGTGACGGCCTCGGCCGGCGTCATGTGACTGAACAATTTGGCGTCGGCGCGTATCACCTTGTGGATCAGCGCCTGGCGGATATCGAGCACGGTGCGCGACGCGGTGCGGTTCATCATGTAGGCGCCGCTGAAGGCAAACAGGCCGCGCGCCGCGAACAGACCGATCAAGGTGACAGGCACCACCCACAAGGGGAACGAGAGTTGCTTGGTGAAGCCTTCGTCCAGCACGTACTTCAGCAGGTACGGCACCATCGGCTCGGTGACCGAGGCCAGCAAGAAGGCCAGCACCGCGCCCGCCAGGCCCTTGCGGTGCGGTCGCACAAAGGCCCAGAAGCGCTGGGCGGGCGAGGGGCGGCTTGGCATGTGTTGGTGGGTCGCGGCGGGTGAGCTGACTTTTGGGGTGTGGGCCACACTCTAGCGCAGCGCACACGTCGCCAGCGTCAGCGCGGTTCGGGTGTCAGGTTCCAGGCGGTCCGATCCGACATGATGTGTGTCGTCAGCGTCTCGCAGAAGTGGTGGTTGCTGAAGCGCTGACTCAACGGACTGGTCAGAAAATTGCGCATGGCCTGCTGGTAGTCGTCGAACTGTTCGCGCCCGATGCCTTCGAGATGAAGGCGCAACGCGGCAGGGTTCTCGAATTGGTCGCCGTCGATGTAGCACTCGGGTGGAATCGGCGCGCTGGCGTGGCGCGTGCCGATGTAGACCGGCACACAGCCGCTGGTGAAGCAGTCGAAGATCTTCTCGGTGAGGTAGCCGGGGCTGCCACGTGAATTCTCAAAACAGATGCAAAAGCGCGCCCTGTCCAGCACCTCGGTCTTGCGATGGAGCTTGCCGCGGTAGCTGGGGAAAGGCCGCCAGTGGGGCGCCAAGCGGCGGCGCCATTCGTTCAAACGTTTTTCGAGGCGACCCCAGTGGCCCGGACGCACCGGCGGGATGTCCCAGCCGTGGCCATACAGAGAAAACTGCTCCGGCGCCTCGTGCTCGAACTCGCGGATCACCGCGACCCGGGCCGCATGCAGATTGCGCGGGTCGGGGTGCAACAGCGCCTTGTTCGAGGCGATCATCACGCAGTGCAGATTGCGCTCGTCCCAAGCACCCAGCTCACGCAGACTCAGGTCGTTCGGATAGTCGAGCCGCAGGATGTGCCGGCCGTCGATCAGCGTATCGTTGCTGGTGAAGACGCGCCGGTAGTTGGCCAGCACCGAGCGGTTCGCATTGATGGGTCGCACCACCGGATCCTCGTAGAGGTAGGCATAGCAACAGCGCTCGGTGGGTCGCTGCAGCCCGCGCTGGGCGTTCAGATGCAGCTCGAAGGCGACCGCATGGCCTTGGTTGCGGTCGCCGGTATTGAGCTCGACGCCACGCGCCAGAAAGGCCTCGCGCAACTGGCGCCAGGGCAGAAAGAAGTCGCCGCCGTTGGGCCCGGCGCCGGGCGTGAACGGCAGGTTGTCGCGCATGTGGCTGGCGACGAGGGTGGCGCGTATCGGGTCCATCTGAGGTCAACGCCAGCCGCGGCCGCGCAGGCCATTCCACAGGCGCCTACGCAGCGTGCGCAGTAACTTCTTGCGCCCGCCATGCTTGGTGCTGCGCGCAGAAATCATGGCCGGGTTGATGAACAACCGCGCGCCGTTGTCGCGCATGCGCTGGTGCAGCGCGACATGTTCGCAGACCTCGCGGCCCTCGGCATCGAGCCCCTGGTAGCGCGCCGCCAGCAGCGCGGCCTTGCGGTACAGCGCCAGGCCGCCGAAGGCCGAATGCACTTCGATCGGCGCGGCGTCGCGCGGGATGTGCACCATGCGCGAGAACAGTGCCACATGGGTGGCCTCGGGCTCGCCCAGGATGGGCTTGAGCGCTGCATGCTCGCGCCAGGCGTCGCCCGGGCACCAGACCGGGTGGCGCAGCGCCCAGATGTCGTAGTAGTAGTCGCCCTGGTTGGCGAAGCAGGCGTCCCAGGGCACGGCCAGCGCGAAGCACGAGGCGAAGCCGGCACGCGAGAGGTCGCGGCAGACGCCATCCATGTCGGCCACCAGCACATGCGTCGCCTGGCTCAGCCGCGGGTCGGTGGCCAGCGCGTCCAGGCAGGCATTGCGGCTCACCGCGATGCGATCGCTGCGCAGCGGGTGCGCCTCGCGCTGGGCGCCCAGGCTGATGAACCCGAAGTTCGGCACTTCGGCTTGCAGCGCTTGCAGCAAGGCAGGGGTAGCGTCGGTCGAGTCGCTCTCGACGATCAGGAAGCGCACGCTGGCGCAGCCTTGCACCGCTTGCGCCAGACGCTGCAGATCGCGGCGCAGCGTGCGCTCACAATTGCGCGCCACGCCCACCACCGCCAGGTGCACCCGGGTCAGGTCGATCGAGGACCCGGCGGCGCTCATGGTCGCGCGCTCATCTCGGCATGGTCGGTCCAGACGCGCGACTTCAAGCGCAGCCGCGCGGTGAGCGGCGCCAGCCGCAGTGTCGCGCGGGCCCAGCGCCAGCGCCAATACGGCAGGGGCTGACGCGTGAACAGATGGAACGAACGCCCGTCACTGTTGAGGTGCCAGCCGGCGCGCTGGGCCAGTTGCTGCAAGGTGCGCAGCCGGAAGAACCCGATGTGCTGGCCATGCTCCGGGCCGTAGTACCACCAGGTGCCGGGCGCCGGTGCCGGATCGGGGATCAGGTCGGTCGAGACCAGCACCGCGTCGGCCAAGGCCATCAGCCGGTCCAGTTCCTCGACGGGCGCGACGAAGTGTTCCATGGCCTCGAAGGCGGTGACCAGATCGGCGCGTTCATCGTCCATCTGCTCGAAGCCGCGCGCCACCAGGTTGTCGGCATAGCGGTCGCGCCAGCGTGCGTCCACGCCCAGGTCGCGCAGCATGCGCACCAGCAGGCCATAGCCGCCGGCGCAGTCCAGCACCCGGCCACGCAGCGCATCGAGCATGGCCAGCACGCGGATCACCAATCTGGCATTGCGGGCGTTGCGGCGCAGGATGCCGGTGTCCGAGCGGTTGATCGCTTCGGCATAGGCCTCGTCCAGCCAGGTCGGGGTCTGGGTCTGCACGTAGCCGCAGGTCCCGCACTCGAAGTAATCGATGTGGCGGCTCAGCAGCCGGCCATTGAACAGCGTCGCCGCAGGCGTTGCGCAGACCCGGCAGGGCAGCGAGGTCGCGGCGGGCGGGCTCATTCGTGCCAGTGCCGGGCGATCCAGGGCGCCGGACGCGCATGTCGCCAGTTGCCTGCCGAGTCACCCGCCAGCGCATCGGGCGGATTCATCACACCGTGGAAGATCACGATGCGCGCGCCGCGCGGGATGACGGGGTCGCGCCAATAGCTGGTCGGCCAGCTCGGGATGCAGTGGTATTTGTAGCTGGCGCACCAGGCCGCATCCCAGTAGCTCAGCACACCCTGTTGGTGCAGCACGTCGGACAAGTAAGCCTGTTCATTGCGGAACTGCGCGCGCATCGCTGCATGCTCGGCGCGAAATTTGGCCAGGACATCGGCGTGCGCGCCCAACTCGAATCGATAGACTGACGAGTTGCCGGTGACGCGCCAGGGCCGCTTCCAGTCGTGAATGATCAGGAACTTGCCCGGCACCTCGAAGAACGGCGTGATGTCGTCGACGATGACCACGTCCAGGTCGAGAAACAAGGCAGTACCTCTGAGACCGTGCAGATCAGCCTCGAAGGTGGTGAGCTTCTTCCAGCCGCGCTCGGGCAGGCCTTCGGGCAGTGCCAGATCGGGAATCGGCAGGCATTGCACTTCGCTGCGTATACCGTCAACCTGATCGGTCAGGCAGACGAAGCGAAAGGGGCCGCGCAAATGCCGCGCCACCATTGCATACAGGCGGTTCACATAGTCGGGGCCGTACTTGGTGCCCCATTTCATGCACAGGATGACGCGGTCGGCGTGGCTGTCGTCTGCGCTCACGCTGGATGGCTCAGGCCGCATCACAACTCTTCCACGCGGCGCGGCGGATAGGTGTCCCAGCCCAGGCAGCCCGGGCACTGCCAGAAGTAGTGCTGGGCCTCGAAGCCGCAGGCGGCGCAGCGGTAACGCAGCAGCGGACGGTTGGCACGCTCCAGTGCGCTGTTGATCAACGTAGCCTCCAGCTCGGGCACCGCCACGCTGCGCGCCGCCAGCAAGCGCTGCGCGGCCGACAGCAGCGGCTGCGTGCGCAAGTGCTCGCGCAGGCGCAGGCACTGAGCCGCCGCGTCGGGCTCGATGCGCTCCAGTGCCAGCAGCAAGGGCATGCTGGGCGCGCGCTGGTACTGGGCCAGCAGCCTTGTATGCGCGTTGCTCTGCTGGCCGCAGGCGAGAGCCGCGTCGGCAAATTCGCTCGCCACCAGATTGAAGGCTTCGGGGTTCAGCGCAAGCAGCTGTGCGTAGGCTGCCATCGACTGTTCGGGCTGACCGTGGCGCGTCAGGTATTGGCCAGTCAAGACATGACCCCGGGCTGACTGCGGGGCCGCTTCACGCGCGTTGTCCAGCGCCTGCTGCGCATCCTCGAGCTTGTTGGCGGCCTCGGCCTCGAGCGCCAGCTCGCACCAGTAGTGGGCAATGCGCGAGGCAAACGAGCCCGTGCCTGCGCGCTCCAACTGCTGGGCCACAGCAATCGCGCTGCGCCACTCGCGCGAGCGCTCATACAGCGTCAGCAGTGCCAGGCGTGCTTCGAGCTGAAAACTCGTTCCGTCCAGCGCCTTGAACGCCTCTTCAGCGCGGTCGAACAGTCCGGCCTTCAGGAAGTCTTGCGCCAACGCATGCTGGGCGCGCTCGCGTTCGGCACGCGGCAAGTCACCACGCTGCAACAGGTGTTGATGGACACGCACGGCGCGCTCGTGCTCGCCACGGCGCCGGAACAGATTGCCCAGGGCGAAGTGCAGCTCGGACGTGTCGGGGTCGTTCTGCACGACCTCGATGAATGCGTCGATGGCCTTGTCGTGCTGTTCGTTGAGCAACAGATTGAGGCCCTTGAAATAGGCCTTGGACGCGTCGCGCTGTTCGCGCTTCCATTGCCGCAGATCCAGCCGCGACCCAAGCCAACCCATGGCAAACGCGGCCGGCAGCGCGATCAACAGCCACTGCAGGTCAAAATTCATCGGGCGGCACTTGGCTGAAGGGCGGGCCGTCGCTGGTCGTGCTTGCGGGCACGGCCAGCTTGCGCTGTGCCTGGCGGCGCTGGCGCCACCAGGCCGGCACCATGGCCAGCACGCCGAAGGCGCAACCCAGGGCGAATGCCACCAGCACGATGATGATCAAGGGGGCACTCCACTCGTGGCCGAAGAACCAGCGCACGCTGACCTCCTGCTGGTTGTTCAGCGCGAAGGCGAACAACGTGAAGAAGAGGGCGGCTCTGAAGATCCAGACAATGATTCGCATCAGCGGCATTTTAAGCGTTGCGCCACCCGCGGCCGCGCGCGGACGCGCCGCCGCGGGTTCAGTCCGGATTCAGCGCGGCCAGCAGTGCTTCGTCACGCAAGGTCTTCGCATCCACGGCCTCGCGCAAGGCCTTGCCGGGCTTGAAGTGGGGCACCAGTTTTTCGGGAATGGTGACTTGCTCACCGCTGCGCGGATTGCGGCCCATGCGCGGCGGACGCCGGTTGATCGAGAAGCTGCCGAAACCGCGGATCTCAATGCGATGGCCGCGCGCCAATGCGTCGGACATCGCGTCCAGCATGGTCTTGACGGCGAATTCTGTATCGCGCTGCGTGATCTGGGTGAAGCGTTCAGCCAGCTGTGCAACAAGGTCGGATCGGGTCATGGGATGAGCTTGTTCTACTGGGACTTGAGGGACTGTCGACGGCACGCCTGCAAGCTTACATCATGCCTGCATATGCATCGGCTGCGCCGCCAGCTGGCACAAAAAAGCCCGCCGTACATAGCGTAGGGCGGGCTTGCCTTTGGTGCGCCCAGCATGGGCGCACTCCTGTGGGTGCAAGTCCCGCCGCAAGCTGACCACAGTGAGCGAAGTGAAGCGCAACTGCATGAGGGTGACCGATTGTGGGAAGGAAGCGTGGAGCGTAAGTCATGAGCCGATGGACAAGAACCAGATAGAAGGCGGTGCCGAGCAGGGCGAGCAGGCCAAAGACTGCAAAGCTCTCGTGGTCAAAGCTCAGGCGGCGTAAATCTGGCGGTTGTGTGATGAAGGAGTGCGACCCTTACCTGGGGAGATCTCGCCTCGTGCCTGAAAGGGCGACGGTGAAAGCCGGAGCGAGAAGTCAGCAGAGGCCGTAGTAGTCGTAGGCAAGGCCGCAGAGGCTGTGGACCGAAAGCGAAGGGCCGAAGGAATGGAAGGTATAGCCCTTGGGTTATCGAGAGAGGAGTGCCTCAGATGTTCACGCAAGTGAAGCTCGCCACAATGCCGGAGCAGGTGAATCTTGCAAGGGCGTGGCAGCGAGTGAACCGATCTCGCCGAACCCGAATCAGCGAAGCCAGGCGTGTAGTAGTGCAAACGTCTGCATGACCTCAACCATTCCAACCGCCCGGTGCGGACCCGCATGCCAGGTGGTGTGGGAGGGGAGTGAGTCACACTGACTCACCCCCTATCCCAATGCTCACATCGGATTCAACGCTCAGCGTGAACCCGAAGACTCACGAACTCACTCGCTGTCTTTTTGCGTGTCCAGCTTGGCACGCAACAAGGCGCCCAGGCTGGTCGTGCCGGCGTTCTCGCGCTCGGAGCTGGCCGACAGGCGTTGCATGGCTTCCTGGTTGTCGGCGTTGTCCTTGGCCTTGATCGACAACTGGATGGAGCGCGTCTTGCGGTCCACGTTGATGATCAGGGCCGAGACTTCGTCGCCTTCCTTCAGCATATTGCGTGCGTCTTCCACGCGGTCACGCGAGATCTCGGAAGCGCGCAGATAGCCCGTGACTTCGTCGCTCAACTGGATCTCGGCGCCACGCGCATCCACCGTCTTGACCTTGCCGGTGACGATCATGCCGCGGTCATTGACCGAGGTGTAGCTGGTGAACGGGTCGCTGTCGAGTTGCTTGATGCCCAGCGAAATGCGCTCGCGCTCGACGTCGACGGCCAACACCACGGCGTCGACTTCCTGACCCTTCTTGAAGTTGCGCACCGCAGCTTCGCCAGTCTCGTTCCAGGACAGGTCGGACAGATGCACCAAGCCGTCGATGCCCTGGGCCAGGCCCACGAACACGCCGAAGTCGGTGATCGACTTGACCGGGCCGCGCACCTTGTCGCCACGCTTGACGTTCTCGGCGAAATCTTCCCAGGGGTTGGCCTTGCACTGCTTCATGCCCAGCGAGATGCGACGCTTGTCTTCGTCGATCTCCAGCACCATGACTTCGACTTCGTCGCCGAGCGAGACGATCTTGCTCGGAGCGATGTTCTTGTTGGTCCAGTCCATTTCGGACACGTGCACCAGACCTTCGATGCCGGGTTCGATCTCGACGAACGCGCCGTAGTCGGCGATGTTGGTGACCTTGCCGAACAGCCTTGTGCTGGTCGGGTAGCGGCGCGCCACGCCGAACCAGGGGTCGTCGCCCAACTGCTTCAGGCCCAGCGAGACGCGGTTCTTCTCGGCGTCGAACTTCAGGACCTTGGCGGTCAGTTCCTGGCCGACTGTCACCACTTCGCTCGGGTGACGCACGCGACGCCATGCCATGTCGGTGATGTGCAGCAGGCCGTCGATACCGCCCAGATCCACGAACGCGCCGTATTCGGTGATGTTCTTGACCACGCCGTTGACGATGGCGCCTTCGGACAAGGAGCCCAGCAACTTGGCGCGTTCTTCGCCCATCGAAGCTTCCACCACAGCGCGGCGTGACAACACGACGTTGTTGCGCTTGCGGTCGAGCTTGATGACCTTGAATTCCATCGTCTTGCCCTCGTACGGGCTCATGTCCTTGACCGGACGCGTATCCAGCAGCGAACCCGGCAGGAAGGCGCGGATGCCGTTCACCAGCACCGTCAGACCGCCCTTGACCTTGCCCGACACGGTGCCGGTCACGAAGTCGCCCGACTCCAGAGCAACTTCCAGCGACATCCACGAGGCCAGGCGCTTGGCTTTGTCGCGCGACAGAATCGTGTCGCCGTAACCGTTTTCGATGGCGTCGATGGCCACCGACACGAAGTCGCCGACCTGGACTTCGAGTTCGCCCAAGTCGTTCTTGAACTCTTCGATGGGCACATAGGCTTCGGACTTGAGGCCGGCGTTGACGACCACGAAGTTGTAGTCGATGCGAACCACCTCGGCAGAAATGACCTCACCTGTGCGCATGTCCGAGCGCTGCAGGGATTCCTCGAACATGGCGGCAAACGATTCACCACCAGAGCTGGCGGTTTGGGATTCAAGCATGGTGTTTCCTGGTGCCGGACGGGCCGGCGGGTTGTGCAAGTGCGTCATGCAAGCTTGCGGGTTAGGTTTTAGAGTTCGCTGCCCTCGGTGCAACTGACGTCGCGGGAGGGAAGGGCAGCGGGCCCAGTTTTGAACTTGCTTTCCTGGTCTGAAGCCTCAGGCCGGGACGCTGGGTTCGGCCGTTTCAATGCACATTCGATTTTCAATGTGCATCAAACGGTCTGCGCTGTTCCCACCAAGCCAGGATCTGTTCCACCGATTCATCGAGGGTCTGGTCTGAGTTGTCGAGTTCCAACGCGTCTGCAGCTGGCTTCAAGGGCGAGACTTGCCGGTTTTGATCGCGCAAGTCACGCGCCATGAGGTCTTCTTGCAGGTCGGCAATACTAGCCGAAATATCCATGGAAATCAATTGCTTATGGCGCCGTTCGGCGCGCATTCGGGCGCTCGCTGTCAAAAAGACCTTCAACTGGGCCTGTGGGAACAGCATGGTGCCCATGTCGCGCCCGTCGGCCACCAAGCCGGGCAGTCTTCGAAACGCCAGTTGCAGCGCATGCAAGGCCAGCCGCACCGCGGGCAAGGTGGCCAAGCGGGACGCCAGCGCACCGACTGCCTCGTCGCGGAGTGCGTGACTCACATCCTCCGAGCTCATGAATATGCGGCCGGCTTCGAAGCGCATATCGAGCCGGCTGGCCAGTGCCGCCAGCGCCGCTTCGTTGTCGGGCGGCACGCCGGCACGCAGGCTGGCCAGGGCCGTGGCGCGGTACAGCGCGCCCGAGTCCAGGCAGGCATAGCCGAGCGCCTTGGCGACCCGATCGGCGAGCGTCCCCTTGCCTGATGCGGTTGGCCCGTCGATGGTGATGACCGGAATGCTGTCGTCAACCGCCTCGACCACCGAGAACAGCGCCTCGAAGTAGTCCGGGAAGGTCTTTGCGACGCAGCGCGGATCGAGAATCCGCACCGGCTGCGGCGCACCCGACGCGTTCAGGCCGTTGCATGCGGCCAGCGAGAAGCACATCGCCACGCGGTGGTCGTCATAGGTGGCGATGGTGGCGGCCTGCCAGTCGTGCAGCGGATGGATGCGCAGCCAGTCGGGGCCTTCTTCGACGGTGGCGCCGAGTTTGCGCAACTCGGTGGCCATCGCAACGATGCGATCGGTCTCCTTGACGCGCCAACTCGCGATATTGCTCAACGTGCTCGGACCGTCGGCAAACAAGGCCAGCATCGCCAAGGTCATCGCGGCGTCCGGAATCGGGTTGCAGTCCAACTCAATCGCGCGCAAGGGCCAGGCACCGCGTCGCACTTCGAGCCAGTTGGCGCCGCTCTCTACCCGCGCACCCATGGCCTGGGCCGCATCGACAAAGCGCAAGTCGCCCTGGATGGAGCTGGCGCCCACGCCTTCGATGCGCAGCGGCGCGTCGGTTGCGGCCAGCGCACCGAGCGCGATGAAATAGGAGGCCGAAGAAGCATCGCCCTCGACATGAATCTCGCCCGGCGAACGGTAGTGGCTGCCGGCGGCAATGCTGAAGCGCTGCCAGCCATCGCGCTGCACCGTGATGCCAAAGCGCGCCAGCAGTTGCAGCGTGATCTCGACATAGGGTTTGGAGATCAGCTCGCCCTGCACCTCGATGCTCACGGCTTGCTGCCTTGCCACCAAGGGCAGGGCCAGCAGCAAGGCGGTCAGAAACTGGCTGGAGACATCGCCGCGCACCTTGACGGGCTGCTCAAGACGCAAGCTGCTCGGCCCCTGCAGACGCAGCGGCGGATAGCCTTCATGGTCAACGCAATCAATTTTGCAGCCCAGCAGACGCAGTGCATCGACCAGGTCACCGATGGGGCGCTCATGCATGCGAGGCACGCCGCGCAGTTCGATCTGGCCGCCTTGCGTCGCCGTCAGCAGCGCCAGCGCGGCAGCGAGCGGGCGCATGGCGGTGCCGGCGTTGCCGACAAACAGCTCGGCCCGGTCAAGCGCCAGCTGGCCGGCCAGTCCGGTGATGTGCAGCGCCCCATCGTCGCTGCGCTGCAGCGTGCAACCCAGCGTGCGCAAGGCATCGAGCATGACGGCGGTGTCGTCCGAATCGAGCAGGTCGTGGACCACGGTCACGCCTTCGCTCAGGCCTGCCAGCAACAGCACGCGGTTCGAAATGCTTTTCGAACCCGGCAAGCGCACCGTGCCACCGGCCCTTGCCAGCGGCGGTAGATCAAGAAATCGGGTTGAATACATGTGAGAGACCAGTGCCGGGTTCAGCGTTTGGGTGTCTTGGCGCCAGCCGCACGGCCGACTGGCCCACAACATGGCCCATACGCCAATGGGAACGTGCGTCCGCGGTTTGGCGCAGATGCGCTTCGAGCGCTGCGCCGTCGTCGTCTTTCAGCAGCGCCTCGATGTTGTCCAACTGGAACGAAAGATGTGCGACTGCTTGAGCACCTCCTCGCGGTTGGACATCAGAATGTCGCGCCACACCGTCGCGTCGCTGGCGGCAATGCGGGTGAAGTCGCGAAAGCCCGGGCCTGCCAGCGACAGATAGTCGGCGCCCGACGTCTGCTGGGCCATCGCCGAGAAAAAGGCGAAAGCCAGCAGATGCGGCAAATGACTCACCGCGGCAAACGCCGCGTCGTGATTGTCGGGCGTCATCTTGAGCACTTTCGCGCCAATCTCAGACCACACGTCGGTGGCTTTCTGCAGCAACTGTGCATTCGTTTGCGGCAGCGGCGTGAGGATGACCTGACTGCCGTTGTAGAGCGTCGCATCGGCGTGTTGTACGCCGGCCAGTTCCTTGCCGGCAATCGGGTGTGCCGGCACAAAGGAGCTCACGCGCTCGCGCAGTACGCGGCTGGCGGCCGCGGTCACCTCGCGCTTGGTCGATCCCACGTCCATGAACAGCACGTCGGGCTCCACCAGATGGCGGATCGCCTTGAACGTGGCTTCGGTCGCCGCCACGGGCACGGCGATCAACACGATGTCCGAACCCGACACCGCCTGCAGCGCCGATTCGGCCACCGCGTCGATCACACCCAGACTGCGGGCGCGCTCGGTGGTCGACGGCGACTGGCTATAGCCGACCACATGTCTGACCAACCCGGCGCGCTTGAGCGCCAGCGCGAACGAGCCGCCCATCAGTCCGCATCCGATCAGTCCCAATTGCTTGAACATGATCAGTGCACGTCGAGCGGATAGGTTCCCAGCACCTTGAAGAAGGCGCACACATTGCGCAGCTCTTTGAGCGCCAGCGCGACATGCGGCTCGTCGGGATGGCCTTGCAAGTCGATGTAGAAGTAATACTCCCACTGGCCCGAACGCGCCGGGCGCGATTCGAAGCGGGTCATCGAGACGCCGTGGGTCTTCAGTGGCACCAGCATATCGTGCACCGCGCCCGGCCGATTCGTGACCGAAACGACCAGGCTGGTGCAGTCGTGGCCGGTGGCCTTGGGCTGAGGATGGCGATTCGGATGGGCCAGCACCGCAAAACGGGTACGGTTGTGGGCATCGTCCTGGATCGCGGGCGACACCACATGCAGCCCGAATTCGCTGCCTGCACGCGAGCTGGCAATCGCGGCCAGGCTGGGGTCAAGACCTGCCAAACGGGCGCCCTCGGAGTTGCTCGCCACGGGCATGCGCTCGGCGTGCGGCAGATGCGTGCTCAGCCAGATATGGCATTGCGCCAGCGCTTGCGGATGCGCGCACACCGCCTGAATACCTTCGAGGGAGTTCACTTTGCGCAGCAAGTTGTGGCGCACCACCAGGCTGGTTTCACCGACGATGGACAACGGCGTGCTGAGAAACAAGTCGAGCGAGCGCGTCACCACGCCTTCGGTGGAGTTTTCGACCGGCACCACGCCAAAGTCGGCCGCGCCGGCGATGGTGGCGTGCAAGACTTCGTCGAAGTTGGCACATGGCACCTTGACGATGGATGAGCCGAAATAGCCGAGTGCCGCCTCCTCGCTGAAGGTGCCTGCGGGGCCCAGATAGGCCACACGCAGGGGCGTTTCGAGCGAGCGACAGGCCGACATGATTTCGCGCCAGATCGGCGCCACGCTGTTGGCGTGCAGCGGGCCGGTGTTCTTCAACTTCAGCCCGTCGATGACCTGCGCCTCGCGCTCGGGACGAAATACCACCGAGCCTTCATGCTTCTTCAATTCGCCTACCGCCTGGGCCAGCGCAGCGCGCCGGTTCAGCAACGTGAGCAGCTCTGCGTCAACGCTGTCGATCTGCTGGCGCAGCGCTAGCAACTCGGGTGGCACGGGGGAGGAAGGAGGTGTGTGATCAGCCATGGCGGGCTTCGAAATCTCGCAGTAAATCGACCAGCGCCTGTACGCCCTGAAGCGGCATGGCGTTGTAGATCGAGGCGCGCATGCCGCCTACGGACTTGTGTCCCTTGAGTTGCAGCAAACCACGTTCACGGGCTTGCGTCAGAAAGGCGTCGTTCAATGCCTCATCGCGCAGGAAGAAAGGCACGTTCATGCGCGAACGGCAGCTGTGATCGACGCGGTTCACAAACAGGGCACTGCCGTCCAGCGCGTCGTACAGCAGCCGGGCCTTGTCGATATTGCGCTGCTCGATCGCGGCCAGTCCGTTGCGCCCGGCATAGCTGAAGCGCTTGAGCCACCTGAACACCAGGCCCGCCACATAGATGGCGTAGGTCGGCGGCGTGTTGAACATCGACCCGGCTTGCGCCACCGTCTGGTAATTGAAGGCCGAGGGGCAAACCTGCAGCGCATGCCCAGCAGATCGTCGCGCACGAACACCAGCGTCAGTCCGGCCGGGCCGACATTCTTCTGCGCTCCGCCGAATGCCAGACCCACGCGCGACCAGTCCAGTGTGCGCGACAACTGCTGGGACGAGCAGTCGATCACCAGCGGCGCGTCCGACCCCAAGGACTTGAGGTCGGGAATCTCATGGAACTCGACACCGTGGATGGTCTCGTTCGAGCACAGGTGCACATAGGCGGCGTCAGCGCGCAAGGTCCAACTGGCAGGATCGGGCAAGCGGGTGTGGCCGTCGGCCGCGTTGCTGGCAGCGATGTGCACGTCGCCGTAGCGCGCGGCCTCGACGGCACTCTTTTGCGACCAGGCACCGGTCACCACGACATCGATCTTGCCGCCGCGTGACAGGTTCATCGGCACGATGGCGTTCTCGGCCAGGCCGCCGCCTTGCATGAACAGGATGTGAAACTGCTCGGGCACCGCAAGCAACTCGCGCAAATCGCTTTGGGCCTGCTCACAAATGGAGATGAATTCCTTGCCGCGGTGGCTCATCTCCATCACGCTCATGCCCGAGCCGTGCCAGTCCAACATCTCGTGTGCCGCCTGCTCCAGCACCTCGGCGGGCAAGGCGGCAGGACCTGCCGAGAAGTTGTACGGACGTTGCTGCATTACTTCTTGGCGGCGCTTGCGCTGGGTTTGACCGGCTTGGCCACAGTCGGCGCGGCTGGCTGCAAGGGCAGGCCGAGATTCTTGGCCACGCTTTGCTCCAGGGCCTTGAAGCGAGGCTCCAAGGTGGAGCGCGTCTCGGCCACCAGTTTCTGGCCCAGCGCATTCTGCATTTCGCCACTCACTTGCTGAAATTTGCGGCTGACCGGCGATTCCAGCCAGGCGATGACTTGCTTGAGCTCATCCTCGCTGTAACCCTGATCGATCAGTGGCGTCCAGGTGGGCGTCGCCAGACTCATGCCGCGCTCCTTGATGAAGGCAACGTTCTCGTCCAGAAACTTTCGAACATCGGCATCGATCGCCTTGGCGACGGCTTCGCGTTTGTCGGCAGGCACCTTCTGCTGCAGCGCCATGCCGGCGCCTTGCATCAGGTTGCCAATCGGTTGCTGGATCAGTGCCCTTGCGATCATGTCGATACCGGGCTGCTGCAATTGAATCAGCTTGGCGATCAACGCCTTCTTGGCGGGACTGGTTGTGATTGGTGCCGCAGGCGTGGACGGTGCGACTGGCGTGGATTGCGCCTGAGCGCCGATGGTCAAGGCGAGTGCGGCGACCAGCGAGAGCAGTTTGAATTGAAGTTTCAAGTCGATTCCTTGTTGGATGGGTCGGATGTGTCGTCAGGGTCGGGATTGATGTCGCCAGCGTCCGCTGTCGCGGTGTCGGCCAGCGCATCATTGGCGTCGTTCTCGACGATGCGCTGCACGCCGGAAAGCCGCGCGCCGTCGTCAAGCGCGATCAGGGTCACACCTTGCGTGGCGCGGCCGAGTTCGCGGATCTCTGACACGCGCGTGCGTACCAACACGCCGCCATCGGTGATGAGCATGATTTCGTCTTCGGGCCGCACCAGCGTCGCCGCAACGACCTTGCCATTGCGTTCGGTTTGCTGGATCGCGATCATGCCCTTGGTGCCGCGGCCGTGGCGGGTGTATTCGACGATGGACGTGCGCTTGCCATAGCCGTTTTCGGTGGCCGTGAGCACGCTCTGGGTCTCGTCTTCGGCGACCAGCATGGCGATCACGCTCTGGCCTTCGCCAAGCGTCATGCCCTTCACACCGCGCGACTGTCTGCCGTGCGCGGTGACTTCGGTCTCGTCGAAACGCACGGCCTTGCCGCCGTCGCTGAACAGCATCACGTCATGCTTTCCGTCGGTCAATGCGGCGCCGATCAGGACGTCGCCGTCGTCGAGGGTGACCGCGATGATGCCGGCCTTGCGCGGATTGCTGAAGTCCTCCAGCGGCGTCTTCTTGACGACGCCCAGCGCTGTGCCCATGAATACAAAATGGTCGGCAGGGAAGCTGCGGAATTCGCCCGTCAGCGGCAGCACGACATTGACCTTCTCGCCCGCCTGCAGCGGGAACATGTTGACGATGGGGCGGCCGCGCGAATTGCGCGAGCCCTGCGGCACTTCCCAGACCTTCAGCCAATAGACGCGGCCCCGGTTGCTGAAACACAGAATCCAGTCATGCGTGTTGGCAATGAAGAGCTGGTCAACCCAGTCGTCTTCCTTGGTCTGCGTGGCCTGCTTGCCGCGGCCGCCGCGCTTTTGGGCGCGGTACTCGGCCAGCGGCTGACTCTTGATATAGCCGGTGTGCGACAGCGTCACCACCATGTCGGTGGGGGTGATCAGGTCTTCGGTGCCGAGCTCCTGCACATTGTGTTCGACCACGGATCGGCGCGCGCCGACCTTGGTCTGGCCGAACTCCTGTTTCACACCAAGCAGCTCTTCGCTGATGATGAAGGTCACGCGCGCCGGCTTGGCCAGGATGTCGAGCAAGTCGGCGATCTGCGACATCACCTCCTTGTACTCGCCGATGATCTTGTCCTGCTCAAGACCGGTCAGGCGCTGCAAACGCATCTGCAGAATTTCGCCGGCCTGGTCGTCGGACAAGCGGTACAGGCCATCGCTTTGCATGCCGAACAAGGCGGGCAGGCCTTCAGGACGGAAAGCCTCGCGTCCGCCGGGCGTGTCGCCTTCGGCGCGCACCAGCATTTCACGCACCAGCGAGCTGTCCCAGCTCTTGGCCATCAACGCGGCCTTGGCCACCGGCGGCGTGGGCGAGTTCTTGATGGTCTCGATGAATTCGTCGATATTGGCCAACGCCACGGCCAGGCCTTCCAGCACATGGCCGCGCTCACGCGCCTTGCGCAGCTCGAACACGGTGCGGCGTGTCACCACTTCGCGGCGGTGCTGCAAGAACACCGTGATCAGGTCCTTCAGATTGCACAGCTTGGGCTGACCATTGATCAGCGCCACCATATTGATGCCGAAGGTGTCTTGCAGCTGGGTCTGTTTGTACAGATTGTTCAGCACGACCTCGGGCACTTCGCCGCGCTTCAAGTCGATCACCACGCGCATGCCCGACTTGTCAGACTCGTCCTGGATGTGGCTGATGCCCTCGATCTTCTTCTCGTTGACCAACTCAGCAATGCGCTCGAGCAAGGTCTTCTTGTTGACCTGGTATGGCAGCTCGTCAACGATGATGGACTGGCGCTGGCCGCGATCGATGTCCTCGAAGTGGCACTTGGCGCGCATCACGACCTTGCCGCGTCCGGTGCGGTAACCCTCGCGCACACCCTGCAAACCATAGATGATGCCGGCGGTAGGAAAGTCCGGCGCCGGAATGATTTCCATCAGCTCGTCAATCGAGCATTCCGGGTTGCCGAGCATGTGCAGACAGGCGTCCACCACCTCGTTGAGGTTGTGCGGCGGAATATTCGTCGCCATGCCCACGGCAATGCCGCCCGAACCATTGATCAGCAGATTGGGCAGTCGCGTGGGCAGCACCAGCGGCTCCCTTTCCGAGCCGTCGTAGTTGGGGCCGAAATCGACCGTTTCCTTGTCCAGATCGGCCAGCAACTCATGCGTGATCTTGGCCAGCCGGATTTCGGTGTAACGCATGGCTGCCGCGTTGTCGCCATCGACCGAACCGAAATTGCCCTGACCGTCGACCAGCATGTGGCGCATCGAAAAATCCTGCGCCATGCGGACAATCGTGTCGTACACCGACTGATCGCCGTGCGGGTGGTACTTGCCGATCACGTCGCCGACGATACGGGCCGACTTCTTGTAGGGCCGGTTCCAATCGTTGTTCAACTCGTGCATCGCGTACAAGGCGCGCCTGTGCACGGGCTTCAAGCCGTCGCGCGCATCGGGCAACGCGCGTCCCACGATCACGCTCATGGCGTAATCGAGGTACGAACTCCGCATCTCCGCTTCGAGGCTGATGGGCAGTGTTTCCTTGGCGAACTGAGTCATGCGCTGGACGCGGCTTGAGCCCCGGGTATCCACACACCCCAGGCTGGCCAACGTCTAATTGGATGGAATCGAGCATTCTAGATGGCCTGGCCTGTAGCAATCGCACAACATTGAATGAACACTGAGTGCGCTCAATTCGCAATATGTCGGAGCTCCATTACGCTATGGCACAATGACGCGTCGATAGCAAACCCCGCGCAAGCTGAGGTCGTAACGATCGCACCCATACTGGTTGTAGCCGTATCGCAGGGCAACTGCGGCTTTCCTTTAGAGGAGAATCATGAAAAAACTGAACAAAGTAGCATCGATCCTCGCCATCGTCGCTTTTGCAGCGACAGGCGCTTCGGCCCAGACTGTTGACAACTGGCGCGCCAGCGACGGCACAGTGTGGAAGAACGGCACCAATGAATTGTGCTGGCGCGATTCCGCGTGGACCCCAGCCACCGCTGCGGCGGAGTGCGATGGTGCGATCAAGCCGGCACCCAAGGTGGTAGCTCCCCCGCCCGCACCTGCGCCGATGGCAGCACCGCCCGCACCGCCTGCGCCCGCTCCCACGCCGGTGGCTGCGCCTGTGAGCGAAAAAGTCACCTTCGCGGCTGACACCTTCTTTGACTTTGACAAGTCGGTTCTCAAGCCAGAAGCCAAGGCCAAGCTGGACGACCTGGTCGGCAAGACCTCGGGTATCAATCTGGAAGTCATCATCGCCGTCGGTCATACCGACTCCATTGGTACTGACGCCTACAACCAGAAGTTGTCGATGAGGCGCTCCGAGGCTGTCAAGGCGTATCTGGTGAGCAAGGGCCTTGAGAAGAATCGCGTCTATACCGAAGGCAAGGGCGAGAAGCAGCCGATTGCCGACAACAAGACCAAAGAAGGCCGTGCCAAGAATCG
Source organism: uncultured beta proteobacterium (assembly GCA_963740455.1). Lineage (GTDB taxonomy): Bacteria > Pseudomonadota > Gammaproteobacteria > Burkholderiales > Burkholderiaceae_C > Paucibacter. The sequence continues at coordinate 106,905 of CAVUEF010000007.1, read as the reverse complement.
TCGCGTCGAAATCGAAGTGGTGGGTACCCGCACTGCAAAGTGATGGATTGAGCGCGTGTCGCTCATCTGTCCAAGCCCCGCCTCGGCGGGGCTTTTTTTCGATTGTTTTTGTTTGCGGGCAGGCTCGGCAGCACGCGCCTTGTCCGCGATCGTAAGATTGCGTCCATGATCAACGCCGACCCTCAAGAGCTTGCCAAATTCAGCGCGCTCGCACACCACTGGTGGGACCCGCTCTCGGAGTTCCGTCCCCTGCATCAGATCAACCCCTTGCGGCTGGCCTGGATTGACGGCTTGTGTCCGATCAAAGGCCTGCAGATGCTGGACGTCGGCTGTGGCGGCGGCATCCTCACCGACTCACTGGCGCGCAAAGGCGCCACTGCGCTGGGTATCGACTTATCCACCAAGGCGCTCAAGGTGGCGCAATTGCATGCCTTGGAGGCGGGCACCGAGAACGTGAGCTATCGCGAGGTGCCGGTGGAAGCGCTTGCACTGGAGATGCCCGCCAAGTTCGACGCCGTCACCTGCATGGAAATGCTCGAACATGTGCCCGATCCGGCCTCGGTGGTGACGGCTTGCAGCACCCTGGTCAAGCCCGGTGGCTGGGTGTTCTTCTCCACGCTGAACCGCAACGCCAAGGCCTTTTTGCTGGCCATCGTCGGGGCCGAGTACCTGCTCAAAATGCTGCCGGCCGGCACGCATGAATATGCCCGCTTCATCCGCCCCAGCGAGCTCGCACAGTACTGCCGCGACGCAGGGCTGGAACTGCACAGCAGCAAAGGTCTGGCCTACAACCCGCTGACAAAAGCCTACCGTCTGACTGACGACACCAGCGTCAACTACATGATCGCGTGCCGGAAATCCGCTTGAACCCGGTGCGGGTGGTGCTGTTCGATCTGGACGGCACCTTGATTGACAGCGCACCCGATCTGGCCGGTGCGGCCAACCAGATGCGAGTCGCGCGCGGCCTGCCTGCCTTGCCGTTCGAGCAGCTGCGGCCGCTGGCGGGCGCCGGGGCGCGCGGCATGCTGGGCGCCGCCTTCGGCGTGCTGCCCACGGCGCCCGAGTACGCGCAACTGAAGCAGGAGTTCCTGGACTGTTACGAGCGCCGCATGCTGCACGAGACGCGCGTGTTCGATCTCGTCACGGACATGCTCGAAGCGCTGCAAGCGCGTGCCGTGCCGTGGGGCATCGTCACCAACAAGGCCGAACGCTATGCCCTGCCGCTGACCCGCGCCCTGGGCCTGCATCGAGGCGCCGTCGCCGTGATTGGCGGCGACACCACGCCGCACCTCAAGCCGCACCCGGCGCCCTTGTTCGAAGCCGCCCGGCGAGCCGGCGTGGCAGCGGACCAATGCATCTATGTCGGCGACGACGAGCGCGACATCGTGGCTGGCCGCGCGGCCGGCATGCGCACTGTGGCGGCGGCCTGGGGCTATCTGGGCCAAGGCTCGGACATCAGCACCTGGGGCGCCGACTTGACGATCGATCAACCCCGCGCGCTCTTGCATTGGCTGACTGTGGCCTAATATGCCTTGTTCAGGGGCCGACCTGGTTTCGACGTGGGTGCGGATCTGGAGTAGGGCATGCCGAGCACCAGTTCGCTCGTAAAACCACTGGAAACAAAGTAACTGCAAACGACTCTTCGTTCGCCCTCGCCGCTTAATTGCGGTGAGCTTCTCAGCGGTTCGCCAATGGGCCGTGTTTTAGATCGCAAGGTTTAAGACCGAGAAGTCATACACATTGGCTGGTTTTGCGCCGGGTCACTCGACGCAGAACAAGACTAAGTGACTGGCGGGAAAGGTAGCGTGCCGCTGCGCGACCTGAACGCGAGACTCAAATCAGACGGCTACGCATGTAGATCTGCCCGGTGATGGCTGACGGACGGGGGTTCAATTCCCCCCGGCTCCACCATAAACACTTCCGACAACGTCCGAGGAAGTCCAGAAAGCCCTAAGTAATCAACGACTTAGGGCTTTTTTCTTGTCCGCAGAGGTGCAAGAACTTCCGTGGGCAACCGGCCAAAACTTGCAAGAACTACTGCAAGAACCACATAATTCGGGTTCTTGCACTCCGAAAGTTCTTGCATGGCACGCGACCTGATTCCCTCGGACAAGACGATCAAGGCCATCAAGCCCGGCGACCCCCGCAAGCGCCTGAACGATGGCGACGGCTTGCACCTGCTGCTTTTCGTGAAAGGCGGTTCGCACGGCTGGCGCCTGGCCTACAGCCTGAACGGCACCCGCAACATCCTGAGCCTGGGCACCTACCCAGACACCGGCCTGGCGCTGGCGCGGCGCAAAGCCGACGAAGCGCGCAAGCTGGTGAGAGAAGGCACTGACCCCAGCGACGTGCGCAAGGCCGCGAAAGCCGACAACGAGCGCCAGCGTGAAGCAGGCCGCCTGGCTGATGCCGGCCTGCCGCCTGAAGGCAGTTTCGAGGCCGTGGCCCGCGAATGGTTGGAGACGGTGCACGAGGCAAAGGTGAGCGGCGGCCATGCCGAGCGCACCCGCATTCGCCTGGAGCAAGACGTTTTCCCGTGGCTGGGCCGGCGCCCGATAGCCGACATCGAACCCCCCGAGCTGCTGACATGCCTGCGCCGCGTCGAGGCCCGTGGCGCCATCGAGACGGCGCACCGCGTGAAGTACGCATGCGGCCAGGTCTTCACCTACGGCGTGGCCACCGGGCAGTGCAAGCGCAACAGCGCCGCCGATCTGCGCGACGCCTTGCAGCCCGTGCATGTGACGCACCATGCGGCGATCACAGATCCCAAGCGCGTGGGCGAGCTGCTGCGAGCCATGGCCGGATACGAAGGGCACGCCGTCACCCGCGCCGCCCTGCAACTCGCGCCGCTGGTGTTCCAACGGCCTGGCGAACTCCGCATGGCCGAATGGTCCGAGATCGACCTTGAGGCCGGCCTGTGGGTGATCCCGAGCGAGCGCATGAAGCGCACCGTTCAAGGCAAGGCCAGCGGCACGGCCCACGCGGTACCCCTGGCAGCGCAGGCCGTGGCCATCCTGCGCGAGCTGCAGCCGCTGACCGGGCACGGCCGCTACGTCTTCCCCAGCCTGCGCACGCTCGAACGGCCCATGAGCGACAACGCCATCTTGTCCGCCCTGCGACGCATGGGCTTCCCCAAGGAAGAAATGACCGGGCACGGCTTCCGGGCGATGGCTCGCACGATGCTGGCCGAACGCTTGGGGGTCGCCGAGTCGGTGATCGAGGCGCAGCTCGCACACAACGTGCGCGACGGCCTGGGCCGGGCATACAACCGCACCGAGTTCGTTGACCAGCGGCGAACCATGATGCAGACGTGGGCCGACTACCTGGACCGCTTGCGAAAGGGTGGCGACGTGGTGCCCCTGCGCGAGCGCACCGCATGAACCCGGCCGGCGCGAAAACCGGTGCGGTAGGTGCGGAAGTGCGGAATTCAGACGCTGATCGGCTGCAGAGCAAGCAACGGCGCGGGGTTCACGTCGGAAAGGGTGCGGGCACAAAGTGCGGTAAGAGTGCGGATAAAGTGCGGAATCTCTCTGAACATTCTGTGTCCCTCTTGCTTCCCCATTCCGCCATTGCCCCCGCACCGTCGGCCACCGCGCCGCCCCGCAAAGGCCGGGGCCGAACCCGGGCCGCGTCGGATCGGGCGCCCGGCGATGCGGCCCCGTACCTGGTGCCATCCGAGCCCCCGAAAGCGCGGCGCGAAGTTGACCCTGCACGACCCCTCATACACGGCGTGGCATGGCCTGCGAACGCGCCCCGATGCCAATTGCCCGGTCTGGCGACACATGAGCTGGCCGTGATCGACGCGGCCCTGGCCATCGTGGCGATGAAATTGCGCGAGCCGGGCGCCATGATTGATGCGCCATCCAAGGTGAAGGACTACCTGCGCCTGCACCTGGCCAGCGCGGAACGCGAGCTGTTCGGCGTGCTGTTTCTCGATGCCCAAAACGCGGTCATCGCCTTTGAACTGATGTTCGCGGGCACGTTGACGCAAACGATGGTCTACCCCCGCGAGGTTGTTCGCCGGGCTCTACAGTTGAATGCAGCGGCAGTGATCCTGGCGCACAATCACCCCTCGGGCTGGCCCGAGCCGAGTCTGGCCGATGAATGCTTGACGCAGGCCATCAAGGCCGCTCTGTTGTTGATTGACGTGCGCACGATCGACCACATCGTGATCGGCGGTATGCAGTCGGTTTCGTTCGCAGAGCGCGGGCTGATGTGAACCGATTTCGTCAGGCCTAGCGCGACGGCGCGAAAACCGGAACCCTTCCCGGCTGGCCTGGCGATCCTTGCAAGGGGCGCACGAAGGGGCGCGTGATGAGCAAATCAAATTCGACTGCGCCGGCCGATCGAGCGCGTACCCGATTGCTAGCAATGATTCGAGAGAGCGATCGCATCGGCCAGGGGTTTGACCCGTGGCCGCTTGCAATGTTGGATGAGCTGATTGGCGAGTCAGACCAAGCGGGAACAGACGGCGCGCAAATGGATGAATGGGCACGCCTGCACAGGGCGTATTTGGCGGCTGACGGTGCTTGGAGTGGAGCACCCATGCGGCGCCCGTCGGAGCAGCGGCTGGCGGCGCTGCGCTGCGTGAAGCTGAGGCCCGAAATCGAGGCGGGCGATGGTGGCGCGATATTGGACGCGGTGTCAGTTTGCGCAGCTCACGGTCTCGTGATTCCTGGGTGGATTGCCGTCGCGTTCGTGGAGCGACATCAACGTGTTGTGACCGGTGAGTGTCGATCGTGGAGCGACGCACAAGCCTTCGGAGACGCGCTGCCGAAGTGGAGCAACGTCGCCGGACTCCGCGCCCAAGTGCAGACCGCACCATGGGCCTACGAAGTGGCAACGCGGCTACTGTCGGAAAACCCAAACCGGCCAATTGATCGAGCACTGTTCGAAGATGTCGGGATAGAGATTGGCGCGGGACAAACGAAGGTCCAAGAGTTGATTGCCGACTACCTCGACAGAGGCGACGGACCACAAGCGCCGTTGACCTACGTTCGGAGCGGCCTGCAAGCCGGGCTTGATCTTTCCGCAGTGCATGCCAAGTGGCAGGACGATCAGTTCGAGGCGCACCTACGCTCCACGGGCATGAAGCCCGGAGCCGATGGCGTATGGAGGAAGGATGCCGGGACCGTGTGACGCGCCGACTTGTTTGCAACTTACCGGGGTTACAGCGAGCGCACGAAGGCGTGCAATGTGCACCGCCACAACCACGGAGCCCATATGCGCCACTCGCAACCCACGGAAGCCGCCACACACGCGGCGACGATCAACCCCCATGCGCCCGCGCCTGTAGAGCGGTTCGTGCGATTACCTGAACTGCTGTCGATCACCGGCGAAAGCCGGACGCAGTGCTACGAAAACATCAGCTCGGGTCTGCACCCGGCGCCAAAAAAAGATGGTCGAGCCTCGCTTTGGGTCATGTCCGAAGTACAGGCCTACGTCGCACAGAAGATCGACCGCCTCCCGCGCAAGATCGTGATGGCTGCGCCGTTGACGCCGCCGATCACCTACGTCGCACAGAAGATCGACCGCCTCCCGCGCAAGGGGTGAGCTGTGAGCACTCCGAACGATGACGCAGTGCTGCTGCGTGCCGCAGCCAGACTGATCGAGTCCCGGCAACCCGCCGCGCAGGCAACGTTCCGCCACCGGCACAACCACGGCCTCGAGCGGTTCCTGGTGCGGTTCGATTTCCCCGGTGTCGTGAGCGTATACGCGCACGACACGGGCATCTTGATCGTGCGATCGCGGCCCGGCCGACCGACCGAGCCCGACACGTCGCCTGGCCAGCACGCGCAGTGGCCGAAGCCGTGAGCAAGAAGAGCAAGCGACCCGGCCGCGCGGCCCGGGACATACACGCGACGATCCGCGCCGATGCCGAGAAGCTGAGGGCCTCAATACGCTGCGGCGAGCGCAACGGCGAAGACTTCCCCGAGCTAAACGCGCTGCTGTACGCCTACCGCAACGCGATCGCGGCGGCGGTGCCTCGGTCGATCATCTTCGAAGGCCGCACCTACTACGGCCGCTGCCGGCTGGTGATTCACCTCGACGTGTTCGCCGGCGCGGGCGAAGCCGAGCCGCTGGTGAGCGCCGTCAATCTATCGAGCGAGGGCTACGGCCATGCACCCGGGCATTGACGGCACCAGCGCGGCGTCATCGTCGTCACCGCCCGCCGCAGTCGATACGCGCGAGGGCCAGTGCGCACGCGTGGCTGATTTTCTCGAGACCCGACCCGATGGCGCAACGCGCCGCGAACTCGATGCGGCCTGCGATGTCGGTTGCATGACGAAGGTTCTTTCGGACATGCCCAAGCTCGGCTACGCGCTGCGCAAGGTGTGGGGTCGCGAGCGGTGCGCTGATGGCAAGCTGAGGCGCCGGGTGCGCGTCTACGAGCTGCTGGCGCGGCCCGACGTGGCGCCGCGCCAGCAATGCCTCGACCTGGCCACCGAGGGCGGCACCGTATGACGCCGATCACGCATGACGATGTACGCGCCGCGCTCGATTACATCCCCTCGGACGTGGGCCACGCTGAACGGGTACGCATGGCCTTCGCGGTGTATGACGGCCTCGGTGACGCGGGCGCCGATCTGTGGCACGACTGGGCAGCGCGGCGCAGCAATCCCGATGCGGCGGAAGACCGCGCGACCTGGAAGAGCGCACGCAAGCCCGGCCCGGTGAAGGTGGCCACGCTGTTCGGCGTGGCCAAGGCCCACGGCTACAAACACAAGGCCGTGCAGACGCCCGCACCGCCGCCCACGCCGGCGCAGTTGAAGGCGCAAGCCACCGCGCGGCGCGAGACCGCCGCGCGTGAGCGGGTCGAACGCCAAGAGCGCGAACGCAGCGCAGCGACCGAGGCCGCGCGGCTGTGGGCCGAAGCCAGCGACACGGGCGCTGCGGCCTACCTGGTGCGCAAGGGCCTGGCCGGCTCGCACGGCGCCCGCTTCGGGTCTGCCGGCGTGCTGCTGGTGCCGATGCGCAACGCGGCCGGCGAGCTGCGCTCGATCCAGCGCATCCTTCCCGAGAAGTTGATCGACAAGGCCACCGGCAAGCCGACCACCGACAAGCTTTACTTGCCGGGCACCGCGAAGGAAGGGCTGTTCCACCTGATCGGGGCCGCAGAGGGGGCGGCCGTGATACTGGCGTGTGAAGGCTTCGCCACCGGCGCCAGCCTGCACGAAGCCACGGGGCGGCCGGTCGCGGTGGCGTTCGACAGTTCGAACTTGCCGCCCGTGGTTCGCGCATTGCAGGGCCGCTATCCGGACGCCCGCATCCTGGTGGCCGGCGACGATGATCGAGTCACCGAGGCGGCCGGCAAGGGCAACGCCGGCCGCAAGAAGGCCACCGAGTCCGCGAAGCTGGTGCGCGGTGTGCCGGTGTTTCCGGCCGGGCTGCCCGACGGGCCGCTGTCCGACTTCAACGACATGCACGCGCATGCCGGGCTCGATGCGGTGCGCACGCTGATCGAGCACGCGATACAGGCCGCGCAGACCGCCGGGGGTGCACAACAAACCCCTGACCGCGCCACGAAAACCGCGCCAGCGGTCCGGGAGCGGGCTGCGCGTGGCACTGCGCCAGATGTTGACGACCGTGCAGCGGGCTTCGACCGCTTCCGCGTCGATGACGATGGCTTGTGGTTTCAACCGCCTGGCGACGAAGGCGGCGGGCCGCGCCGCGTCTGCGGGCCGCTGTTCGTGACCGCGCTGGCGCGTGACGCGCACGACAACGGCGCGGCGCTGCTGCTCGAATTCGACACGCCATTCCGCAACGGCCGGCGCTGGTTGATGCCGCTGGCGATGCTGGCCGGTGACGGCACCGCCTATCGCGCAGAGTTACTCAATCAGGGCTTCATGGTGCCCACCGATGCCAAGCGGCGAGCACTGCTGACCGACTACTTGCAAAGCCGCAAGCCCGCCGACCTGGTGCGCATCGTCGATCGCGTGGGCTGGCATGGCCGGGCCTATGTGCTGCCGCGCGAGACGCTGGGTGATGACGGCGGTGAGCGCATCCTCTTCCAGTCGGATGCGCCGACCGAAGGCACGTTCGCACAGCGCGGCACGCTCGATCAATGGCGCGAGCGCATCGGCCGGCTGTGCGTGGGCAACAGCCGATTGATGTTCGCGGCGAGCTGCGCCTTTGCGGGCCCGCTGCTCGCATGGGCCGGTGGCACCGACGGCGGCGGCGTGCATCTGATGGGCGACTCGAGCTGCGGCAAGACCACCGCGTTGAAGGTGGCGGCGTCGGTGTGGGGTGGCCGGGACTACCTGCAACGGTGGCGAGCGACTGACAACGGATTGGAGGGCATGGCCGCGCAGCATTCAGACGCGCTGCTATGCCTTGATGAACTGGCGCAGCTCGATGCGAAGGTGGCGGGCGAAAGCGCCTACATGCTGGCCAATGGACAGGGCAAAAGTCGCGCGGGCCGCACCGGCGCCGCACGGCCGCGCCTGTCGTGGCGCCTGCTGTTCCTGAGTGCCGGCGAGATCGGCCTGGCCGAGCACATGAGCGAGGCCAACAAGCGGACGCGGGCCGGGCAAGAGCTGCGCATGATCGACCTTCCCGCCGATGCCGGCGCCGGCCGTGGGATATTCGAAACGCTGCACGACTACGAGAGCGGCGGCACGCTCGCGCAGCACCTGGCACGCGCCGCAGAGACCAGCTACGGCACGCCCGGGCGCCTATGGCTTGAGTGGCTGACCGATTGCACCGAAGGCCTGGCACGCACGCTGCGCGAGCGCATGGACGCGATAGAAGCGCAGTTCGTGCCAGAGGCTGCGGCCGGGCAAGTGCAGCGCGTGGGCCGGCGTTTCGCATTGATTGCGGCTGCGGGCGAGCTGGCCACCGAAGCGGGAGTAACGCAATGGCCAGCTGGCGACGCGATCAACGCTGCACGGCGTTGCTTCAATGCATGGATCGAGGCGCGGCCCGGCGGCATCGGCCTCACCGAAGACGCGCAGATGCTGCGCCAGATGCGGGGATGGTTCGGCCTGCACGGTGATTCACGCTTCAAGCCCTGGAACCGCACCGACTCCGACAACAAGCCGAACACGCCGTTGATGGCCGGCTGGCGCAAAGAGATCATGGGCGACGAACGCAACGCGACCGGCGAGCTGGTGAGCGTGCCCGTGTCGCGTGAGTGGTACGTGATGCCGGACGTGTTCCGCACCGAGGCCTGCAAGGGGTTCACCGAAAAGGCCGCGCTGCGCCTGCTGTTCGATCGCGGCCACCTGGTGCGCGATGGCAAGCACTTCGGGTGCAGGGCTTCGCCACCGGGTGCCGAAAAGTGCACGGTCTACCGGGTGAAGTCGTCGATTCTTGGTGATTTGGACGGATGACGGTGCGCCGGCCCGTTGCGTGTTTCTCTATGACGGCCGCGGCTCGCTCTACCACGGGTAGACCGCGCGGTGAAATCCGCCTTGCGCTTGCGAGCGCAGCGCACGACCTGGCCATCGTGGCGATGAAATTGCGCGAGCTGGCGCAGCAGGCCGGCGTGGGCTATCAGGCGGCACGGCAAACCGCGTGCAACATGGTTCGAGCCGGCGAACTGATCGTGCGTGAACGCCGAAGGATGCCGGGCTCACGCTGCCAGTTGTTGATCCTGGCGCCAGCAGATACCGCAATCGAGACCACCACCGTGTTGCCGGGCTCACGCTGCCAGATGTTGATCCTGGCGCCAACAGATACCGCAATCGAGACCACCACCGTGTTGTCGGGCTCACGCTGCCAGATGTTGATCCTGGCGCCAGCAGATACCGCAATCGAGACCACCACCGTGTTGCCGGGCTCACGCTGCCAGATGTTGATCCTGGAGCCAACAGATACCGCAATCGAGACCACCACCGTGTACGCCTGGCTGTCCGCCATCGTCGGCGGCTGGCTTCACGCCCGCTCGCCGTCACCATCTGCAGCCGTGCACACGCCCGGCGAGCAGGCGACCGCCGAATCCACCGCTGCCGCTGCCGCCGACGCCGAAGGCTGAAAGCACCCGGCCCCGTGTGGGGGGGCGTGGCCGGTCAATCTTCGCGCCGCGTACAGGCGCCTGCACGTCGCCAGAAGATGAATGCGGCACTCTCGAATCGATCATCGGATGCCAGCGGACGCCACGCCGCCCGATTTACCGCACCTACCGCACTGCGTTCCGCACTTGCCACCGGCCGCTAGCCCGCATGGATGCTCACTTTCCGCACTTTCACACTTCCCGCACCTGCAATTGCACGGGTAGACACGCGCACACCGTCGATCTGGTGTGCTGGCGACACCACACACGCGCTCTCGATGGGGTTACGGCGGCCAGCGCAGCGCACACGCCCTCGACCTGGTGCCGTGCCCGGTGCCGGCGGCACGCTCTCGATATGGTGCGGTGCGGTGGCCAGCACCATGCACGCGCCCTCGACCCGCGAGCCCGGCCGGCACCGCCTGCCCCGACCTCGAGCTGGTGCAGTCCCTTGGCCGCTGGAAAATCTCGGGTCCTTCCTGGCCACGCAAAACGCGCAGTCCATGACCCCGAAAAGCGGCTAGTTTTGACGTGCCATAGGGGGCTGTAGCCGTCCGGTCACCCAAGGATGCGGCGGGCTTGCAGCGTACTTTGAAGCCGTGATTCTTTCGACGCGGCCCGCGATGCGTGCCCACACGCCGGGCCGCTGTTCCTGGTGCGCTGCGCGACGGGCACGAATGCGGCGCGAGGGACTTCCCCCTGCGCCGCCCACGCGCAGCGCAGGCGGGCCGCGCGGGACCGACTGGCGAGCACAATGCACGAATGGGTATCCGATTCCGCAAGCGCATCAAGCTATTCCCCGGCCTGTGGGTCAACCTCAGCAAGTCGGGCGCGTCGGTGTCGGCCGGCGTGAAGGGGTTCACCGTGAACTTGGGGCGCGGCAAGACTCGCACGACGGTCGGGCTGCCCGGTACCGGGGTCAGCTACACCACCACCAGCACCGGCGGCACGGCCGCGCCGACCTCGACCTCGACCTCGACCTCGACCTCGACCTCGACCTCGACCGGCAGGCCCGCGCGGACCGTCAGGCCGCTGATCTGGATTGCGCTGGTGTTGGCGATCGCCGGCACGGTGTACGTCGTCAACTTCCTGTAGACCGGGGGCGCATTCTCGGCGGTGCGTGGCGGGGGGTAGCGGCGCGGCGCTGCAAGAACTTTTGCAAGAACTCGGTGTAAATCTTTCTGTTGGTCATAGGTGAGTTCGAGTGACCCCGGCCCACCAATACTGAAGCCCCAACTGTTCTCAGTTGGGGCTTCTTTTTATTCGTCTGATGGCTATTGCCCCCGATTGCCCACGCAGGTTCTTGCCGTAGCCTGCGGCGTTCGCGGTTTGGTCGTCTGCCCACGTCCGGTTTTTTTTGAAATCAAGTCGTCGTTGGCGAAGGATCACGCCAGTTCAGTGCTGACAGGCGCTTGTCTTGGCCTCAATGTGAATGCAGGTGATGCGCATCCGGAACATGCGGGTGGACGTGAGTCTGGGGTTCATGCCGGTGCATATGGCTGTGTGACCCGGCAGGCATGATTTCATGGGTATGGAGGTGGTGACCATCGTCGTGCGTGTGGGCATGTTCATGCTCAAGCGCGTCATGGTGGTGCTCGTGACCGTGCGACTCGAACAAGTGCAGCACCACGCCGACCAACATCAGCACACCGCCGACGGCGAGCATCCAGGTGCCTGAACGATTGCCGAACGCGAATGCACCGAGCGCCCCGATGAACGGCGCAAACGCAAATACCGATCCAGTGCGGCCTGCGCCAAACTCGCGTTGCGCAAGCAGATAGAGTCTCAGGCTCAGTCCGTATCCGGTCGCCCCGATCGCGAGCAGTGCCCCCGCTGCGAGGGTGCCCGGCAGGGGCTCCCCAAGCAACAGGGCAAGACCTAACGTCGCAACGGTGCCGAGCGCCGATTTGGCCAAGACGACTTGGCCGGGGTCACGGTCAGCAACACCGCGCGACAAGGTGTTGTCCACGCCCCAAGAGGCGGTGGCAAGCATGACGGCCAAGAGACCCAGCAAATGCGTGCCGCCGGCAAAACCCTGCTCAAGCACCAGCGCTACGCCGCCTGCAAGCAAGAACAGCATGGCAGCGCCGACGCGCTTGTCCATGGTCTCGCCGTACAGGCGCCAGGCAAGCACGGCGGTGAACAGCGCTTCAAGGGTGAGCATGAGGGACGCACTCGAGCCACTCGTGCGTTGCAGCCCCCAGGCCAGCGCTACCGGGCCGACCACCGCGCCAAATCCTGCCATGGCAACGATGCGGCCGAAGTCAGCGCGCCGAAGCGCCGCCTCTCGCTCTGGAGGATGGCGCATGAGGAGTGCGACCAGAGCCGCGCCTGCATACAGCAATGCGGCGGTCGTGAAGGCGCCGAGCTCTTGGCCGAAGTGCTGCACAAGCGGCGTGCTCAGCCCGAACAGCGCCGCGGCCAGCAAGGCAAGCAGGCCGCCCCTGAGGGCAGGCGCAGACATGTGAGTAATCAAGGGTCGATTCCTATGAAGTCGATGCAAGCCGGTGCTATCGGAACAACTTGTCCGCCTGGAAGATGGTGAGCAGCCCCATCACAGCGAAGATACCCGCAGCAATCGAGTGAACCAGCTTCATCGGTATCTTGGCGGCAAATTTGTTGCCGATGAACACGGCAGGCACGTCGGCGATCAGCATGCCCAGGGTGGTGCCCGCGATGACGACGACGGGGGTGCCGTAGTGAGCGGCCAGCGCCACGGTTGCCATCTGCGTCTTGTCGCCCATTTCGGCCAGGAAGAAGGTCAGCAAAGTCGCACCGAACACACCCAGGTGCTTGGCCACTTGAGTTTCTTCGTCCTCGATCTGGTCGGGTATCAGCGTCCAGATGGCCATGCCGATGAAGGAGCCGCCCAGCACCCAGCGCATGATGTCCGGGCTGACCACGGTGGTGATCCAGGCCCCGAGAGCGCCTGCCAAGCCGTGGTTGAACAAGGTGGCAAGCAAGATGCCTGCAATGATTGGCAAGGGCTTCTTGAAACGCGCTGCCAGGATGAAGGCGAGCAATTGAGTCTTGTCGCCGATTTCGGCGAGAGCGACAACGCCTGTAGAGATGAAGAAAGCTTGCATGAAGTGTTCCAAGGCCGGACAAGAGGCAATGACCGCAAGCCTCCCCAGCCGAACCGAAGGCATAGCGGTCAAAGGTCTTGCCAAGTGTGAAACCGCTTGCACCATGGCCGATTGGCCAAGCATGTTGATGCAAGCCCCTTCGAATGGCTCGACGGGCGACTACTCCCCAGTGACATGGCGAGTGTAGCTGGCTGGTTCCTAGCGGCGCGTGACCTGGGGATTTGCGCGCGCTGAGCATCCATCCATATCGCGACGACAGACTCAACAGCTACAGGCTCGATGCACCGATCTCGGTCAGTTCCCGATGAAGACGCCGCTTGGCTGGATGCCGCGTGCGCCTTCTATCGGCGCCGCGCGGCCAGCGCCGCTTCGTCCTTGCAGCACAGTGGTGCGTCGACGGGATTGTCGAGGCTTTGCGCAATCGCGGTGACGAGTGCGTGGACCTCGTCGGGCGAGAAATGCTCGAACAGACTGCGCGCAATGGTGGCGGGCAAGCGCACCGCGCAAGCGCTGCCGTCAAGGCGCGTGATGTTCACACTGGCCACCTGTTGCGAGACCAGTTCCGGCTGCGCCCCCGCCTGCACCAATTGCTCGTCCATCAAGACTTGGTATTGCGCTTCGATGGTCTCGAACATGTCGTCGTTGGGGTCAACCGGGAGTTCGATCAGAAAGCCCTCCATCGGGTCTTGCCTGGCCTCGAATGCCAAGCCTTGGCTCGACAAGAACTGCGCGAAACGGTCGCGCAGTTCCGTATCAAAGAAGATGTATTCGACGCTCATCAGAGGGGTGGCTTCTTGGCCTTGAGCTTCATGATGCCCAGCGCGCTGAACATCATCTTTTCGAACAGATGCTCGGAGGTGCCGTTCTTCATCTTGCGGATGAAGTACTTCTCGAAGGCGACCTTGGCCAAGTGGACCCACTTGCCTTCGGAGAACCAGCTCACATTGCGTGGCGGTATCTGAGGCAGTGCAACAAAGCAGGCACCGCTGTCGCCGAAGTCGGCCAGGCAGACGGCGTTCCATGTTGCACTGGTGGTGGGTTCTTTCCCGGCGATCTGATCCGCGATATTGTGGGCCGTGGCCGTGACCATGGACTCGATCATGTAGCCGGTTTTGGGCGCGCCGGTCGGCACGGGCGTGGCTTCAACCGGCGGAATCGCCACGCACACGCCCACCGCGTAGATGTTCTTGAACTTCGGGTTGCGTTGGTGCGGGTCGATCAGGATGAAGCCGCGCGGATTGGTCAGGCCCTCGATGCCGAACACGGCGTCGATGCCCTTGAATGCCGGCAGCATCATCGAGTACTTGAAGTCGAGCACATGCTCCTTCTTCGGCGTGCCGTCGTCGTTGTGCTCGGTCACGTACATCTTGCCGGCTTCGACCTTGGTCGTCTTGGCATTGCAGATCCACTTGATGTGGCGGTCGCGCATCTTCGACTCCAGCAGTCCCTTAGAGTCGCCCACGCCTCCCAGACCGAGGTGGCCGACATAGGGCTCGGCGGTGACGAAAGTCATCGGCACCTTGTCGCGGATCTTGCGCTTGCGCAAGTCCGTGTCCATGATCATCGCGAACTCGTATGCCGGCCCGTAGCAGGACGCGCCCTGTACCGCGCCGATCACGATGTGGCCGGGGTCCTTGACGAACTCCTGCCAGGCCCTTTCGGCCTCGACGGCATGCTCCACGTGACAGATCGAGTGCGTGTGACCCTTGGGTCCCAGGCCCTCGATTTCATCGAAGGCAAGCTTGGGCCCGGTGGCAATGACGAGGAAGTCATAGTCGACATTGCGGCCATCGTCGAGTTCGACCTGATTCTTCTCCGGATGCACGCGCTTGGCACCGACTCCGATGAAGTCGATCTTGCGCTTCGCCAATGCCGGGCCGAGATCAACCTCGATGTCATCGCGCTTGCGCCAGTTCACCGCGACCCAAGGGTTGGACGGCACGAAATGAAACTTCGGGCTGTTCGAAATGACGGTGATCTTGTCGGCGGCGCCGGCTTTCTCGCGCATTTCAAATGCCATTGGCAGGCCGCCGATACCTGCGCCGAGAATCACGATGTGCGCCATGATGCTGTCTCCTGTTGAAGTTTTATGTTGACCGTTGACTTGTCGCTGAGAGTCCGGCCGGAGTGTGGCAGCGCTGCCTGCGCCCGAACTGGCTCCTGCTTGGCATCATGGCGATGATCAAAGAATCGCGCAAGGTGAGCAACCCGATCCGGCTCGATTCCGAGGCGAAGGCTTGAACCGGACGGGGACGTCGACTGGATGGCCGCGCGACTTGTCTCCAATGTCCGTGGATACACTGAGTTGCATGCGCGACGCCTTCCTGCTCGATCCGGACATCGTCTTTCTCAACCATGGCTCCTTTGGTGCCTGCCCGCGCGAGGTTTTCAGGGTTTTCCAGGCGTGGCAGCTTGAAATGGAGCGCAATCCGGTGGAATTTCTGGGTCGGCGCTCGGCAGAGTTGCTGGCCACTTCGCGCGCGCGACTGGCCGAGTATGTCGGGGCCAAGCCTGAACATCTGGTCTATGTGACGAACGCGACCACCGGGGTGAATATGGTTGCGCGCTCGCTCGATTTGCAACCCGGCGACGAGGTGCTGTGTACCGACCACGAGTACGGCGCCTGCGATGCCACCTGGCAGCTCGTTTGCGAGCGCGCCGGGGCGCATTACCGCCGCGACGACCGTGCCGCTGCCCTTCGATCACAGCGGCTTTGCCCAGCGGCTGCTCACCGAAGTGACGCCGCGCACGAAGCTGATCTTCGCCAGCCATATCACCTCGACCACGGCCCTGACGTTTCCGGTGACGCAGCTGTGCCGGGGCGCACGCGAACTCGGTGTGTTGACGCTGATCGATGGCGCCCATGCGCCGGGCCAGATCGACCTCGACCTGGACGCCGTGGGGGCCGACTTCTACACCGGAAACTGCCACAAATGGCTGTGCGCGCCCAAGGGTGCGGCGTTCTTGCACGCGAGACCGGAGCACCACTCGAAGCTTGACGCCAGCGTCATCAGCTGGGGGTATCTGGCGAACACCCAGGGGCATACCGGCTTCGACGCGTACACCGGCAACAGCATGTTCGAGCGCCGGATGCAATGGCAGGGCACACGCGATATTGCGGCGTTTCTCAGCGTGCCCGCGGCGATCGACTTTCAGCGCCGCCTTGATTGGCCCAAGGTGCGCCAGCGCTGCCACGCGTTGGCGCTCGATGCCTTGCAGCGTGTCTGCGCCAGCAGCGGGCTGGTGCCCATCAGCGCCGCTGACGACTGGGTCCAGATGGTGGCCATTCCTGTGCCTCATGCCGATGCACAGGCCTTGCGCCGCACGCTGTTCGAGTACCAGCGCATCGAGGTTCCGGTGACGCAGCATGCGGGACAGACCTTTGTGCGAATTTCGGTGCAGGGCTATAACACGCAAGACGACATCGACTGTCTGGTCGACGCCTTGGAGCGATAGGAGACGAGCGCCCAGCGGTTAGACTCTGCGGCGGTCGGAACGAGGTGGGGCCTTGCCCGAAGTCGCTCGTCCTCGATCCTTGCTCATCACGCCATGCCCGACCCCGTCGATTCCGCACTCACCGTTGAAAGCCTGCCCGAACGACGCGGCATCAGGAGCTTTGTCGTGCGTGCGGGTCGCATGGGCTCGGGTCAGGTGCGCGCCCTCGCCGAGCTCGGACCCAAATTCGTTTTGCCCTACCAAGCTGTGCCCTTGGTGAATGCCGAAGTGTTCGGGCGCGACGCGCCGCTGGTGCTGGAGATCGGCTTTGGCATGGGCGACGCCACGGCCAAGATCGCCAGGGCGCTTGCGCACCTCAACTTTCTGGGTTGCGAGGTGCACGAGCCCGGCGTGGGGGCCTTGCTCAAGCACATCCACGAGCAGGGCCTGAGCAATATCCGCATCGTGCAGCACGACGCGGTCGAAGTGCTGCAACACATGCTCGCGCCCGAATCGCTGGCGGGTGTGCACATCTTCTTTCCCGACCCATGGCACAAGAAGCGCCACAACAAGCGGCGCTTGATCCAACCGGCTTTCGTGGCGCAGTTGCTGACCCGCATCGCGCCCGGCGGCTACCTGCATTGCGCCACCGATTGGGCCCCCTATGCCGAGCAGATGCTGGACGTTTTGAACGCCGAGCCGATGCTGGAAAACACGGCCCAGGGCTACGCGCCCAAACCCGACTATCGGCCGTTGACCAAGTTCGAGAACCGAGGCTTGAAGCTCGGCCACGGTGTCTGGGACTTGGTGTACAAACGCAGGGCCTGAGCGGTATGCACCAGGATGGGAATTGCGGCCTGATCCGGCGTCGCCCACGCGGTCTACACTTGCGGGGTCAGTG
Organism: uncultured beta proteobacterium; assembly: GCA_963740455.1. Lineage (GTDB taxonomy): Bacteria > Pseudomonadota > Gammaproteobacteria > Burkholderiales > Burkholderiaceae_C > Paucibacter. The sequence continues at coordinate 89,492 of CAVUEF010000007.1, read as the reverse complement.
TTCACCCTATGCCTGTCCAAAGCGATAGAGACTATCGTTCCGCTGGCGCACATCTTGCTCGGAATGTTCTCGGCAAGGAATCGTGATACCCCATAACCAGGAGTTGTGAAGATGAAAATGAATACCGTGAAAACGCTGGTCGGTGCTTTGGTGGCCGCGTCCGCCATGCTGAGTGTTGATGCGGCGTATGCCGGCAAGACGCTGGACGCCATCAAGGCCAGAGGCCAGCTCATTTGTGGCGTGAATACGGGTCTGGCCGGCTTTGCAGCGGCCGACAGCAGCGGCAACTGGTCCGGTCTGGACGTTGACGTGTGCCGCGCCATCGCTGCCGCGGTGCTGGGCGACGGAAACAAGGTCAAGTGGGTGCCATTGACGGCACAACAACGCTTCACTGCGCTGCAGTCGGGTGAAATCGACATCCTGTCGCGCAATACCACCTGGACCCTGACCCGCGACGTCTCGCTGGGCATGTTGTTCACGGGCGTCACCTATTACGATGGACAAGGCTTCATGGTGCCGGCCAAGAGCAAGATCAAGAGCGCCAAGCAGCTCAAGGGCGCACCGGTGTGCGTGCAGTCTGGCACGACGACCGAGAAGAATCTGACCGACTTCGCGCGCGCCAACAATCTCAACATCAAGCCTGTGGTGTTCGAGAAAGTGGAAGCGGCCACCGGCGCATACTTCTCTGGCCGCTGCGTGGCCTATACGACTGACGCGTCCGGCCTGGCGTCGGTGCGCAACAAGGAAGCCAAGAACCCGGCTGACCATATCATCCTGCCCGAACTGATCTCCAAGGAGCCGCTCGGCCCGTCAGTGCGCCGTGGTGACGACGAGTGGTTCTCGATCGCCAAGTGGGTGGTGTTCGGCCTGATCGAAGCCGAGGAATATGGCATCACACAGGCCAATGTCGACAAGATGATTGCCGAGAGCAAGGATCCGGTCGTCATGCGCATCGTCGGTACCTCGGAAGATACCGGCAAGCTGATCGGTCTGGACAAGGACTGGATGGCCAAGGCGATCAAGGCCACCGGTAACTACGGTGAGATATTCGAGCGCAATGTCGGCCCGAAGACACCGCTTGGCTTGCCGCGTGGCTTGAACAATCTGTGGAACCATGGCGGCATCATGTACGCGCCGCCGATTCGCTGATTGTTTCGCAAGTGCAGTAGATCCGCGGTGGGCGCGTGCTGTTGCGCGCTCATCGCCGGTCGTGCCTTCAAGAGAAATCCACCATGGCAGAACGTTCACCCCCTAAGCGTGCTTGGTCATGGCGTAGCCGCGCGTTTCGCGGCCTGATCTACCAGTTTTTGGCGGTCGCGCTGATAGGCTCGGCCGTCTGGTATCTGGCGCACAACACGCTGGTCAATATGGCCGCGCGCGGCATCCAGAGCGGTTTCGGTTTTCTTGGCGAAACCGCCGGGTTTGATATCGGCGAATCGCTGATTCGATACGAGTCTTCGGATCCGTACTGGATGGCGTTCGCGGTGGGGATTTTGAATACCCTGCGTGTGGCCGTTGTCGGGATTTTTTTGGCCACAGTGCTGGGCACATTGATTGGCATAGGGCGCTTCTCGCGCAATGCGATCGTGCGCGGCCTGTGCTATGGCTATGTCGAGACCTTCCGCAATGTGCCGGTGCTGCTGCAATTGCTGATGTGGTATTTGCTGTTCACCGATGTCTTGCCGCCCGCACAAGAAGCACTCGGCATCGGCGACTGGGTCCATCTGAGCAAGAACGGGCTGTCGATTCCGGTGCCGGTTTGGCACCAGGGTCAGACCTTGGCGGTGCTCGGCGCAGGCGTCGGGGTGGTCTGCGCCTGGGCGTACCGGCGCTGGGCAAGGCGCAGCTTCGAGGCCACGGCGCGCGTACACAGCATGTTCTGGGTGCCGGTGGCGATTGTGCTGGCGGCTGCGCTGCTGGGCTGGCTGGCGGGCGGCGCGCCCACCGAGTGGAGCGTGCCAAAACTCGACGGCTATGCGCTTGAAGGTGGACTCACCGCGACGCCGGAGTTCATGGCGGTCCTGGTGGGCTTGGTGCTCTACACGTCATCCTTCATTGCCGAAGTCGTGCGTGCCGGGATTGCCTCGGTTTCGCAGGGGCAGGTGGAGGCGGCTGCGAGTCTCGGGCTGAGCAAGGCGCGGGCCATGCGTTTAGTGATTCTGCCGCAGGCCTTGCGCGTGATCATCCCGCCGCTGACCAGCCAGTTTCTCAACTTGACGAAGAATTCATCGCTGGCGGTCGCGATCGGCTACCCCGATGTCGTGTCGATAGCCAACACTTCGCTGAACCAGACCGGGCGTGCCGTCGAATGCATCGCTATCATAATGGCCGTCTATCTCACCATGTCGCTGGCCACATCGGGTTTCATGAATTGGTACAACCGCCATGCAGCGATCAAGGAGCGCTGAGATGGAGGCACGCTTCGTCCCCATAGCGCCGCGACCCTCACCGGTCAAGACCGAGGGCTTGATTCCCTGGCTGCGGTTCAATTTGTTCGGCAACTGGATCAGCTCGCTGGTCACGGTTGCCGTGCTTGCTCTTCTATTTAAGAGCCTGAGCGCGGTGCTGGACTGGGGCTTGCTGCACGCCGTATTCAAACCCGATGCCGACGCTTGCCAGGCGGCTAGAGGCACCGGTGCCTGCTGGGGCGTGGTGGCCGAGAAATACCGCATCATCATTTTCGGACGCTATCCATTCGAGGGTCAGTGGCGTCCTTTGGTTGCCACCGTGATGCTGCTCGGCCTGCTCGTGATGAGTTGCATCAGGCGTTTCTGGAAGCCATGGCTCGCTCCGCTATGGGGCGTGGTGGTCGTGGCGTTCTTCTTGCTGATGCTGGGGGGCTGGCTCGGACTGGAGCGCGTGCCCACCGACTTGTGGGGCGGCCTGCCGCTGACCATCATGCTGGCGACCTTCAGTATCGTGCTGGCGTATCCGTTGGCCATCGTGGTGGCGCTCGGACGCCGATCCGACCTGCCTGCCATCCGCACCGCCTGTGTGATCTATGTTGAATTGGTCCGAGGCGTTCCGCTGATCTCGGTGTTGTTCATGGCGTCGTTCATGTTCCCTCTGTTCATGCCGGCGGGTAAGTCGCCCGATGTGCTGATCCGGGTGTTGGCGGGTATCACCCTGTTCTCGGCCGCCTATCTGGCGGAAGTGGTGCGCGGGGGGCTGCAGGCCATCCCCAAGGGCCAGATCGAGGCAGCGCAGTCGCTCGGCCTGAGCTATTGGCAGACGCAGCGCAAGATCGTCTTGCCGCAAGCCTTGGCGATGGTGGTGCCGGGCATCATGAACAGCTTCATTGCGATTTTCAAGGACACGTCGCTCGTGACCATCGTGTCGTTGTATGAACTGACCGGCGCGCTCAGCCTGGCGCTCAATTCAGATGCGAATTGGCGGCCCTTCAAGGTGGAGGGCTACCTCTTCATCACCGCCATCTATTTCTTGTTCTGTTTTTCGATGTCCCGCTACAGCTTGTGGATAGAGAATCAGCTCAACCGCAGTAAAAATCGTTAGTCCCTACACACCATGAGTGATCCCATCATCAGCTTCTCCAAGGTCAATAAATGGTATGGCAATAACTTCCACGTGTTGCGCGATATCGACCTGCAAGTCGCCCAGGGCGAGCGCATCGTCATCTGCGGTCCGTCGGGATCGGGCAAGTCGACGCTGATCCGCTGCATCAACGGCCTGGAGGAATATCAGCAGGGAAAGATCGTGGTGGACGGCGTCGAGCTTGGCGATGATGTCAAGGCGATCGAGAGCGTGCGCCGCCAGGTCGGCATGGTGTTCCAGCAGTTCAACTTGTTCCCGCACCTGACCGTGCTGGAGAACCTGACGCTGGCGCCGATGTGGGTGGGCGATACGCCCAAGGCCGAAGCCGAGAAGCGCGCCATGCAGCAACTCGAGCGGGTGAAGATATCAGAGCAGGCGCATAAATATCCGCTGCAGCTCTCGGGCGGTCAGCAGCAACGCGTGGCCATTGCACGCGCGCTGTGTCTGACACCCAAGGTGATGTTGTTTGACGAGCCCACTTCGGCACTCGATCCCGAGATGATCAAGGAAGTGCTGGATGTGATGATCGAGCTGGCAAATCAGGGCATCACGATGATTTGCGTCACCCACGAGATGGGGTTTGCCAAGGCGGTCGCCGATCGCGTGATCTTCATGGACGAGGGACAGATCGTCGAGCAGAACACGCCGGAGGAGTTCTTCAACAATCCGCGCAACGAGCGCTCCAAGGACTTCTTGTCAAAGATACTGGGGCATTGACGCGCTCCTTGCGGGCCTCAAGAGGTGTCCGGCAAGCACGTCAGTCGGCCCAAGTGACCCACCCCATGTAGCTGGTCAACAGCACCACCACGCCAAACACGATGCGGTAGTAGGCAAAGGGCACGAAGCTGTGCGTGGCGATATAGCGCAGCAGCCAGCGCACACAAATCCACGCGCTGATGAACGAGAACAGCAGGCCCACGCCGAACAAGGGCAGGTCTGCGACTGACAGCAGCGCGCGGGCCTTGTAGAGACTGTAGACGCCCGCACCGATGAGCGTAGGAATGGCCAGATAAAAGCTGAAGTCAGTCGCGGCCTTGCGGCTCAGACCCAGCAGCATGCCGCCGATGATGGTGGCGCCCGAACGACTTGTGCCCGGAATCATGCCCAGGCATTGCACCAGTCCGACCTTGAACGCATCCAGCACGGTCATGTCGTCCACCGTCTCGATGCGTACCTGCGGGTGCTTGCGGCGCTCGACCACCAGAATGATCAAGCCGCCGACGATGAAGGCGCCGGCGACGACGCCCGGATTGAACAGATGCGTCTTGATGGTCTTGTAGACCAGCACACCCAGCACGGCCGCAGGCAGGAATCCCACCAGCACATTCAATGCAAAGCGCTGCGCCTTGATCTCGGAGCCCAGGCCCAAGACCGTTTCCCGAATGCGCTGCCAAAAGACCAGGATCACGGCGAAGATCGCGCCGGTCTGGATCGCGATATCGAACACCTTGCTCTTCTCGTCGGCAAAGTTCAGCAGCGATCCGGTCAATATCAAATGTCCGGTCGATGACACGGGCAAGAATTCGGTCAGTCCTTCGACAATGCCCATCACGGCGGCTTTGATCAACAAGAGGGTATCCAAGACTTGGTGCTCCGAGTAAGAAAGTAACGCGCGATGATAGCCGCCCGCCCTTTGGTTCGTGCCATGGCCGAGCCTGCACAATGAAAAAGGCCACCTTCCCGGTGGCCCCTGTTGCCTTGACCTGAAGAGGATTCAGGGTCAGTGCACTTGCTTGATCCTGCGACGCGCTGCAAAGGCACCGAAGGCGGCGAACGCGGCCAAGGCGAGCGAACCAGGCTCGGGGACTCCGGGAGGCGGCGGGGGTGCCACCGTATTCCCGGCAAATGACAAGAGCTTGAAATAGTCCAAGTTCGTATCCGTCCAGGACTTTACGCCGCCAATGGTCGAGTTGTAGGCGCTGATCAACCACCAACTCGAACTGGCGCCGCCGGCGATACTTTGCGTTCCTGCCACATTCGAGTAGCTATCGACCAAAGTCCAACCGTTGGACGCGGTGAGATTGCTCAGCGATTTGTTGTTCATCAGAGACGCTGCAGTCGTGCTGCCGGTAGTCGCCCCTGCATACCGCAGCACCGTCACGTCGGAGTCGTTATTCGTGTAGCCTAGCGTGAATGCACTCAGCGCGATGCTGGTATCGAATTTCAGCAATACCATGTCGACGTTTGTGTCGTTGTCGATGGCGTGATTCGGAGTTGTCGTTTCGGTGTCAGGGGAACCTGAAGGATTCTGATTGGTGATGCCGTAGTTGTTTCCGTACAGAACCAATTTGGCGGTTTCAAACGTACCAGGGGTCGAAGTGGTGGTAGTGCCAAGATGCCCGCTCGATGAACTGGCAGTATTCGACCAGGCTGAGACCGTTGCGGCCACCCCACCCGAGGAACAGCCGCCCGTATTGCCCGCAGATACAAGGCTGGGGTCGCTCGGTCCTCCGCAAGCTGAGGCCGTCCACGTCGACACGGCCCAAGCGCCCGAAGCAAAGCCCGCCAGCGCGATGGCCGCAACCACGGGCAGCAAGCGGCGATGTCGATTCTGTGTGTTCATGGCATTCCCCAGGCAGTTTTCTCTGTGCATCCACATAGTTGCAAGAATGAGGCCAACTCAAAAGTCTCTATTGAAATCAACGAGATATTGAATCGAAGCCAATCTGTCGTGACCGAGTGTAAATTTTCTCGACGGAACAGCCACCCCTCATCTGAGGGTCTGAAGCAGACGTGTGGCTTCTGCGGAGCTCTCGAACGGGGTGCCAGACTTGAGTGCAGCGTTCAATTCGTCGAGGGCCTCGATCTTGCGACCCGCATTGGCCAATACGACCGCGAGGTGATAGTGGATCTCGGCGCTGGCGGGATTGCGCAATCTGGCATCGCGCAGCAGTTGCAGGGCGCGGTCGCTCTGGCCTGCCAGATGATTGGCCCAGCCCGCGGTATCAACGATGTTGGCGTCATTGGGCGCCGCGGCCAGCGCCTGCTCGGCCACCTTGAGTGCCGCCGGATCCTTGGTGCGCATCAGCACATTGGCCAGATTGTTCAAGGCGTCGGCATCGGTAGGGGCGATCTTGAGCAGCTTCTCGTAAGTACTTTGCGCGACCGTGAAGTTGCCGCCGCGGGCATGGGTGTTGGCCACGCTTCTCAGCACCGCCACATCGTCAGGATGACTCTTCAGCCATTGAGCGGCCAACTGCAATGCCGATTGGACGCCTCGGCTGTCCTGAGCGCCAGCAGGCCAAACAGTCGCAGCAGGGAGAGGCTGGACGGCTCCAACTCATGGGCGCGCCGATAGGCCTCGAGCGCGGCAGGTGGCTGTTTGCGGGCCACGGCGATGTCACCGAGCAGGTTGTAGCCGAGCGCCCGTTTGGGATTGGCCTGGGTGACTTGGCGCGCAAGCTGCTCGGCCTTGGATGGATCGCCCTGACGCAGTTCCACGTTGCTCATCAAGGCCAGTGCGGGCACATAGTCTGGCTTGCCGCTCAGTGCTTTTTGCAGGCTGTAGGCCGCGCCGGGCAGATCGTTCGCCGCCAATTGCAGGCTGGCGATATTGGTTTGTGTCGGGGCGTCGTAGTCGGCACGGCGCGAGGCATTGGCCAAGCTGCTGCGCGCGCCGGTTGCGTCGCCGCTCGCCAGTTGAGCGCGTGCATAGGCGATCAACACGGAGACATCATTGGGTCCTTTGGTCAGCAGGGTTTTGGCGGCCTCCATCGCAGCGGGTCCGTGGCCGGTGCGCAAATGCAGTTCGACCAAGGCAAAGCTTGCCCGGGTTTCGCGAGGCCCGCCGAAGTCGACGGCCCTCTTCAACCAGCGCTCGGCGTCGGGCAAATTGCCCAGGCGCTCGGAAAGCACGGCCATGTCATACATCGCGTCGATATTGTTTTCGTCGGCCTTGAGAATCTCGGTCAGGCGTTTCGAAGCCGTGTCGAAGTCCCTCATGAGAATATCGACGCGGGCCAAGCCCAGCTTGGCCTGGACAAATCCGGCATCTAGTTTGACCGCCTGTTCAAAGGCGGCGCGGGCCCCGTTGGGGTCGTGAAACTGCGCTTTGGTGATCCCGAGCAGATTGTAGAAACTGGCGTTCTTTGGCTGCTGCTTGACCAAGGCCTGCGCAACTCCCACGGCCTTTTGCGTCTGCCCATCGCGCAGGTAGAGCGCGGCCAATGCAGCACCAGCTTGCACCTGCCGCGGATCGCGTTTGAACGAAGTCTCAAGTTCGGCTGCCGCGCTGCCGGGCTTATTGCCGCCGATCAGGCTCAGACCAAGCACGGTATGAAGCTCTGGCGAGTCGTTGTTGCGCAAAGCCTCTTGCATCAGGCCGGTGGCCTTGGCGTGCCATCCTTTTGCCATGTATGCACCGGCCAGCAGCGAAGCACCCTGCGCGTCGTTGGGGCGACTCTTGACATAGGGCTCCAGCAAGTCAATGGCGCGATCGACATTGTTCTCGCGCAGTTGGATCTGCGCCAGGATCTTGGACACAGGCGTGTTGTTCTGCACGCTCTGGAACAGCTCCAGGTACTGCTTGGCCTTTTCGGTTTCATTCAGACCGAAATGAGCCAGACCGTTGAGCATCAGCATTTGAGGCCGGTAACGAATGAAAGCCACCGGGATCGGATCGATCAGTGCGGTGACCGAATGCAAGGCTGCGCTGGAAGCAGCGGCGTTTCCTTCTCGTTCGGCCACCAAGGCATTGAGATAGGAACCGCGGGGATCACGAGGCGCCACCGTCAGCACTTTGGCGATGTCCGCCTTTGCCTCCGCGGTGCGCGTTCCGTCCAGATAAATGCCAGCGCGTGCCAAGCGCGCTTCAATATGGCTGTCATCGATGATCAAGGCCTTGCTGTACCCTGCGAGTGCAGCCGCGACATTGCCCTGCACGTGGGCAATCGAAGCCTTCTGATAAAGACCCTCGGCAGAGTTGGGCGCAAGTGCCAAGCCCTTGTCGGCAGCCGCGTCGGCCTCGCGGAACTGGCGCGCACGAATACGTATCGGCACCTCAGCAAGCCAGACCTCGGGCAACTTGGTGTCAATCGCGCGCGCGGCTTCAATGCTGTTCAGCGCAGCTTGAGTGTCACCCAGATCAGACTGTGCTGCCGAGCGTATCAACAGCAATTGCAATTGCACTGGCGCGGGCAGTCCGGACAGCGCAAATCGTGGCTGATCGATAAGTTGAGCTTGCTTGCCCTGCGCGACCACGGAACGAGCGAGCGCAATCACGAGCTCGGCGCGGTTCACTCCCAGACGCAAAGCTTCAGTGAAGGCAACTTCGGCATTGGCGGCCTCGCCGTTTGACAGCAAGGCTTTGCCCAGCAGCACTTGCACCGGGAGCATCGTCTTGTCGATCTGCAATGCGTTCTTGAGTTGAATGATTGCGCCAGCAACGTCCTTGTGTTCATAGCGCGTGAGTGCGTCCTCGTAGTAGCGCGAAGCCCTGGCATCGGTCGCGGCATGCGCGCAGGCCATGGCCGTGCTCAAAGCCATGGAGGTGACGGCTCGGCGCAAGAATCTGCGCTGTGGAGACAGCCTGTTGGCGTTTCGTGGGCCGAATGAGGAACGCGGTTTCATGCTTGGTTTTCTCTGCTGGAAAGGCAATCATGCGTGACACGTCGAGTTGAAGCTCGGGCCGGATTGTCGCCTTATGGCTCCTCGACACACTGCTTCGAGGGCGATTTATGTCGCGTATATGGGCATATCACACATGCCGCCAAGTCTTGTAGCGGGCAGGCAGCCGCTCGCAACTCGCCTGATGGCACCTTGACCCCAGGCGCGCGCCATCGTACATTACTGACCAGTCAGTCAGTATCAGCATGATGAGCCCGATTCTCGCCACACGCCAACGACGCAAGCAAGCGCGTCCACAAGAACTGCTGGACGCTGCGCTGGCTTTGTTCGTGGAGCGAGGCTTTGCGGCGACACGCACCGACGAGGTCGCCAGACGCGCTGGTGTGTCCAAGGGAACTTTGTACCTGTATTACCAGAGCAAGGAAGAAATTTTCAAGGCGGTGGTGCGGGCCAAGCTCTCGGCGCGCATTCTGGAAGGCAGGGAGGTCGCTGCCTCGTTCGAGGGTTCGAGCGCTGATTTGCTGTCGCTGGTGCTGAGAACCTGGTGGGAGCATGTGGGACTTGGCGCCTGCGCCGGCATCGTCAAAATCATGATGGCTGAGGCGGGCAATTTTCCGGAGTTGGCGCAGTTCTACGCCGAAGAAGTGATCGCCCCGGCGCAGACGCTGCTGGGCAGCGTGATCGAGCGTGGCGTTGCGCGTGGCGAGTTCCGCGCCGTGCCGGTTCGGGAGGCCGTGCATGTGCTGTGCAGCCCCTTGTTGTTTCTGTCATTGCAGCAGCAGTCATTCGGGGTTTGCGGACTGTGTATGCCGACGCTGGACCCTGAGTCAGTGCTCAATACCCAGATTGACCTGATGCTGCGGGGCTTGATGGCGTCCGGGCCTGCCGCCAAGCCATAGAATCCACGCTTACGAATCACCTCAAACACAGTGCTTATACAAGGGACCAAGCCATGAATGTCGAACAAGCCCGCTTCAACATGATCGAACAACAGATTCGACCCTGGAATGTGTTGGACCACGGTGTGCTGTCGCTGCTGGCCGAAATCAAGCGCGAGGATTTCGTTCCGGCTGCCTACAAGAGCATGGCATTCATGGATACCGAGGTGCCGCTCTGTGCGGGCCGAAAAATGCTGGCGCCGCGGCTCGAAGCGCGCTTGCTGCAGGAGTTGCGGCTGACCGGCGCCGAGAAGGTGCTGGAAGTCGGCACGGGGTCGGGTTTCATGGCCGCGCTGCTGGGCCACAAGGCTAGGCAAGTCATCACACTGGAGAGCGATTCCGGATTGGCCCGGTTGGCCGTCGACGCACTCAAGCGCGCGGGCGTGAGCAACGTGACGGTGCGTCAGGACGAGGGGACTCAAGGCTTGATCGGCGAAGCGCCGTTCGATGCCATCGTCCTGTCGGGATCGGTGGCCGAGATTCCCGAAGCGCTGCTGGAGCAACTCAAGGTCGGTGGCCGGCTGATCGCCATCAAAGGTGAAGAGCCGGTGATGCGGGCCGTCTTGGTGACGCGCCTTGGCGAAACCGATTACCGCACTGTCGAGCTGTTCGACACCATCGCGCCGCGCTTGCAGGGCTTTGCCGAGGCCTCGCACTTCAGCTTCTGATGGCGCCACCGTACCTCGATCCAGAGCTGACTATGGGCGATGGTGCCGCAAGTTTTTCGACCTCGAATGCGCTGCCGTCTGTAGCCTGTCATTGCCATACGGGATGCCATATCTGCAGCTGGTCGCATGGTTCAGGCGGCGTGGCACCGAGTCGGTCTATAAAGTCATTGACGAAAAGCGCGCATGGTTTGGTCGCTCGACGCCGCCCGGGTGTCGAGACACCGCAGACACGTGTCGCCCAATCAAGCAATCCAGATCCAAAGGAAGTTCTATGTCACTCGAACGCTCAAGCACCTCGACATCGCGCCGCCCTCGCTCGAAGCTTCACATGAGTACCCTGAGCCGGCTGGGACTTGCGCTCGGTCTGGCCCTCGGCGGCGTGGGGGCGGTTCAGGCGCAGAGTCTGCAGGAGCTGTACGACGCCGCCAAAGGCTATGACGCGTCGTATCTGTCCGCCCGTGCGTTGGCCGATTCGGCCCAGTACAGGGTGGCACAGAGCAAGGCCTTGTTGCTGCCCGGCGCCGCGCTCGTCGGTGGCGCGTCGCGCGTCAACTCCGAGGGCACAGCGCTCAGCTACAACACCACCAGCCGCCAGATCGGACTGAATGCGTCGTATGCCTTGTTCAACCGCAGCAACTCGGTGACGGTGGAGCAGGCGCTCAAGCAGCTTGAGCTGGCCAAGGCGCAATGGGCCACGGCCGAGCAGGACTTGATCGTCCGCCTGGCGCAAGCCTATTTCGATGTGCTCGCGTCGCAGGATGTATTGGGCACGACGCGCACCAGCAAGGCCGCCATTACCGAACAATTGGCTTCGGCCAAGCGGAATTTCGAGGTGGGCACGGCAACCATCACCGATACGCGTGAAGCGCAGGCCCGCTTCGACCTCGCAAGCGCACAGGAAATTGCTGCCGAAAATGACTTGCGCACCAAGCGCATCGCGCTCGATCAATTGGTGGGTCGCACCGGCGTTGCACCCAGGCCGCTGCGGGTGCCGGTGACGTTGCCTTCAATCGTGCCGGCCGATGCCGAGGATTGGGTCAGCAAGGCCGACGCTCAGCACCCCGGCATTGTTCAATCTCGCATCGCGTACGAGGTGGCCAAGCTCGAAATCGACAAGGCCAAGGCCGCCAACTTGCCCACCGTGGGCCTGACGGCTGCCTATACGCGCAGCCACGGCGAGAGCAGCTATGCGCTGCAAAACGGCAACGTGAACAGCCTGAGCGTGGGCGTGTCGGCGAATCTGCCCTTGTTCACCGGCTTTGCCACACAAAACCGGATCAAGGAAGTGCTGGTGCTGGAAGACAAGGCGCGCAACGACCTGGAAGCCGTGCGGCGCCAAGTCTGGCAGGGCACGCGCCAAGCCTACTATGGCGTGCAGTCGCTGCAAGCCCAAGTGAAGGCGCTGGAGGCCGCCGAGTCGTCCAGCAAGCTCGCGCTGGAAGCAACCCAGCTGGGCTACAAGGTGGGCGTGCGCGTGAATCTGGACGTGCTCAATTCGCAAAACCAGTTGTTCCAGACCCAACGCGACCTGGCCAAGGCCCGCTATGACGTTCTGATGGGCAGCCTGAAGCTGCGCCAGGCGGCGGGTCAATTGAGTGCCGAAGACGTGACGGCGCTGAACCAGCTGATTGCCAAATAGCTTCTCCGCGGGCCGCGCAGCGCGGCGCAGCGACAAACCCGCCCAGGCCTGGCCTCGGCGGGTTTTTTTGGTGCGCCCAGCATGGGCGCACTCCTGTGGGTGCAAGTCCCGCCGCAAGCTGACCACAGTGAGCGAAGTGAAGCGCAACTGCATGAGGGTGACCGATTGTGGGAAGGAAGCGTGGAGCGTAAGTCATGAGCCGATGGACAAGAACCAGATAGAAGGCGGTGCCGAGCAGGGCGAGCAGGCCAAAGACTGCAAAGCTCTCGTGGTCAAAGCTCAGGCGGCGTAAATCTGGCGGTTGTGTGATGAAGGAGTGCGACCCTTACCTGGGGAGATCTCGCCTCGTGCCTGAAAGGGCGACGGTGAAAGCCGGAGCGAGAAGTCAGCAGAGGCCGTAGTAGTCGTAGGCAAGGCCGCAGAGGCTGTGGACCGAAAGCGAAGGGCCGAAGGAATGGAAGGTATAGGCCTTGGGTTATCGAGAGAGGAGTGCCTCAGATGTTCACGCAAGTGAAGCTCGCCACAATGCCGGAGCAGGTGAATCTTGCAAGGGCGTGGCAGCGAGTGAACCGATCTCGCCGAACCCGAATCAGCGAAGCCAGGCGTGTAGTAGTGCAAACGTCTGCATGACCTCAACCATTCCAACCGCCCGGTGCGGACCCGCATGCCGGGTGGTGTGGGAGGGGAGTGAGTCACACTGACTCACCCCCTATCCCAATGTGCGCCCAGCATGGGCGCACTCCTGTGGGTGCAAGTCCCGCCGCAAGCTGACCACAGTGAGCGAAGTGAAGCGCAACTGCATGAGGGTGACCGATTGTGGGAAGGAAGCGTGGAGCGTAAGTCATGAGCCGATGGACAAGAACCAGATAGAAGGCGGTGCCGAGCAGGGCGAGCAGGCCAAAGACTGCAAAGCTCTCGTGGTCAAAGCTCAGGCGGCGTAAATCTGGCGGTTGTGTGATGAAGGAGTGCGACCCTTACCTGGGGAGATCTCGCCTCGTGCCTGAAAGGGCGACGGTGAAAGCCGGAGCGAGAAGTCAGCAGAGGCCGTAGTAGTCGTAGGCAAGGCCGCAGAGGCTGTGGACCGAAAGCGAAGGGCCGAAGGAATGGAAGGTATAGGCCTTGGGTTATCGAGAGAGGAGTGCCTCAGATGTTCACGCAAGTGAAGCTCGCCACAATGCCGGAGCAGGTGAATCTTGCAAGGGCGTGGCAGCGAGTGAACCGATCTCGCCGAACCCGAATCAGCGAAGCCAGGCGTGTAGTAGTGCAAACGTCTGCATGACCTCAACCATTCCAACCGCCCGGTGCGGACCCGCATGCCAGGTGGTGTGGGAGGGGAGTGAGTCACACTGACTCACCCCCTATCCCAATGGCGCCGTGCGAAACTCGGCAGCCAAACCACAACGACTGATCGCATGCTTTTTCTGTTGTCCCCTGCCAAAACGCTGGACTATGAAACGCCAGTGCCGCCAGAGCTTGCGGCCGCTGCCACGACGCCGCAATTCGTGTCGATGGCGGCCGAGTTGATCGCCCTGCTGAAGAAGAGATCGCCGCGTGAAATCGCTGATCTGATGGCAGTGTCGGAAGGCCTGGCCGAACTCAATGTGCAGCGATTTGCAGCTTGGTCCAGAAAGTTCACCCGGGCCAACAGCAGGCCCGCCGTGCTGGCCTTTGCCGGCGACGTGTACGACGGGCTGGACGCTGCCACGCTGTCGGCCAAGGACCTGGCCTGGGCCCAGCAGCATGTGGCGATTCTCTCGGGCTTGTACGGAGTGCTGCGTCCGCTCGATCGTCTGCAAGCCTATCGCCTGGAGATGGGCACGCGACTGACCAACCCGGCCGGGCGCGACCTGTATGCCTACTGGGGCGACAGATTGGCGCAGTATCTGGATGCCCAGCTGGAGGGCGACAAGAAACCCTTCATCGTCAATCTTGCCTCACAGGAATACTTCAAGGCGGCCGGCCGCAGGGCGCTGCAAGCACCGGTGATCGAATGCGTGTTCGAGGACTGGAAGACTGATCGCTACAAGATCATCAGCTTCTTTGCCAAACGCGCGCGTGGGCTGATGGCGCGCTATGCGATCCGGCGCCGCGTGACAACGCCCAAGGCATTGGAGAGGTTCGACCTGGATGGCTACGCATTCGACGCGTCGGCTTCCGAGCCTGATCGCCTTGTGTTCAGGCGCCGCGCTGCGCAGGCATAGACTGGCGACAGCAAACGCAGCGTCATGACCGAGCACAAGTGCACGCCCGAACTCCAGCAATGGATCGTGGCTCAGACCCAGTCCGGCCATGCGAGCAAGGAGATGCTGAAGGCCATGCTGGCCGGCGGCTGGGACGAGGGCGTGGCGGTCCAGGCGCTCTCGGACACGCGCGAGGCTTTGCTGACCGAGCAGGACCGTCTCAAGCGCGTGCCACCGGCGACACCCGTCCCCGCACCCGACCTGCGCGCTGCGCCGTCTTCAGTGTGGAGCGGGGACCGCGAGGTGGCTGTCCTGATGACGCTCGACCGTCCACGTCTGGCGGTGTTTGGTGGCTTCTTGTCCGACGCGGAATGCGATGAGCTCGTGGCCTTGGCGCGTGCGCGGCTGGTCCGCTCCGAGACGGTCGTGGCAAGCACTGGGGGCAGTGAGGTGAATGACGCGCGCACCAGCGAAGGCATGTTTTTCGAACGCGCCGAACACGCGGTGTGCCAGCGCATCGAGGCGCGCATCGCGACGCTGCTGAACTGGCCGGCGCAAAACGGCGAAGGCCTGCAAGTGCTGCACTACCGGGCGGGCGCCGAGTACAAACCGCATTACGACTATTTCGATCCGGCGCATCCGGGAACGCCCGATATCGTCGCGCGTGGCGGTCAACGCGTGGCAAGCTTTGTGATCTACCTCAACACGCCTGCCGAAGGCGGCGGCACGGTGTTTCCCGACGCCGGCATCGAGGTCGCTGCCGTCAAGGGCAGGGCGGTATTTTTCAGCTATGACAGGCCGCACCCGATGACAGCCAGTCTGCATGGCGGAGCGCCAGTGCTGGCCGGCGAGAAGTGGGTGGCGACCCAATGGCTTCGCGAGCGCGAATTTGTCTGAGCGGTGCAGCGGGTGCTCTGATCTCGCCACGAAAAAACCCGGCGCGTGCCGGGTTTTTTTGTCACACCGTCAAGGCGCGTCGAGGCTCAGCGCTTTGGCTGGGTCAGGCGCGGGCCGCTGGGCCGGCCTGACGACGTGGTGCGTTGCTGCGGTCGCTGCTGGGGACTGCGTGGCGCCTGCTCGCCAACGCGCTCAGTGTGACGCGCGGGGGCGCCGTCACGTGAGCGTGGCGCTGCTGCGTGTCCCGTACCGAGAGACGGCGAGCGCGGTGCATTGCGCCCGAGTTGTGCCGGCGCTGAAGCCTGCGGGCGCGCACCGCCACGGCTGTTGCCGCCGGGCCGTCCACCGCGACCGCCGCCGCCGTTTCTGCCGCCGCCGATGCCGCCATTGAGCACCATGCGGCCCAACACGATGGGTTCGGCCTTCTCGTTCGGGTTGGGCTCGAAGCCTGCGATCACTTGCTGCGGAATATCGCGCTTGATGAGCTTTTCGATGTCACGCAAGAAGCCCTGTTCATCGACGCAGACGAGCGAGATCGCCTCGCCTTGAGCGCCGGCACGGCCGGTGCGGCCGATACGGTGCACATAGTCTTCGGGCACGTTGGGCAATTCGAAATTCACCACATGCGGTAATTGATCGATGTCGATGCCGCGCGCGGCGATGTCGGTGGCGACCAAAACCTGCAGGTCGCCGGTCTTGAACTCGGCCAGCGCCCGGGTGCGCGCGGTCTGGCTCTTGTTGCCATGGATGGCCATCGCGCTGATGCCTTCCTTGAGCAGGAATTCGGTCAGACGGTTCGCGCCGTGCTTCATGCGCGTGAACACCAGCACCTGGTGCCAGTTGCCTTCGCGAATCAGGTGCGCGAGCAACTCCTTCTTCTTGTCGCGAGCGACCGGATGGAGCTTTTGCGCAATGTTCTCCGCGGTGGCATTGCGGCGTGCCACTTCGATCAAGACGGGCTGGTTCAGCAAACGGTCGGCCAGGGCCTTGATCTCGTCGCTGAAAGTGGCCGAGAACAACAGGCTTTGCTTCTTCGCCGGCAGCACGGCCAGCACCTTCTTGATGTCGTGCACAAAGCCCATGTCGAGCATGCGGTCCGCCTCGTCGAGCACGAAGATCTCGACATGGCTCAGATCGAGCATGCGTTGCTGATGCAGGTCCAGCAACCGGCCCGGGGTGGCGACCAGAATGTCGACGCCCTTGCGCAGCCCGGCAATCTGCGGGTGCATGCCCACGCCACCGAAAATCACCATGCTGGTGAGCGACAGGTATTTGCCGTAGGTGCGTACGCTTTCCTCGACCTGGGCCGCGAGTTCGCGCGTCGGTGTCAGGATCAAGGCACGCACCGGCACGCGGCCCTTGGCGTCGCGCACGGCCGGTGTCGAACTCAGCCGATGCAGCATCGGCAGCGTGAAGCCGGCGGTCTTGCCGGTGCCCGTCTGGGCGCCGGCCAGCAAGTCACCACCGTTCAGGACGGCTGGAATGGCCTGCAACTGGATCGGGGTGGGAATCGTGTAACCCTGCTCGCGAACGGCACGCAGGAGGGGCTCGGACAGGCCGAGGTTATCAAAGGACATGTGGGAACCAGGTGGTTCAGCCTGTCGCCACTTGAAAGGGCGTCAGTCGCAGGCGGAATGAAAATGGCGGAACGTTGGGGCGTTGCCGGTGTCAGAGATGACCGTAGCTCGGTGACTGGACTCGCAGCTACTGGCGCGCATTCTAACCTGCGTCTGCGACAATACGCGGCTTGCTGATCCAAGCGCGGTCATTTGTCGGCCTTGTCGCGACGGCGGCGCTTCATTGGCGTCTCCTGCTTCTTGCCTTTGGTGCAAGGCGCTCGGCAGCCCGGCCCCACAAGTTTTGGCGACTCGCTGGCGCAGCCGTGACGCGCCACGCCCACTTCATTCACTCAACACCAGATACCCATGGCCCAATACGTTTTTACCATGAACCACGTCGGGAAGATCGTTCCCCCGAAGCGGCACATTCTCAAGGACATTTCACTGTCATTCTTCCCCGGCGCCAAGATCGGCGTGCTGGGCGTGAACGGATCGGGCAAGTCGACCCTGCTCAAGATCATGGCCGGTGTCGACAAGGACATCGAGGGCGAAGCAGTCGCCATGCCGGGGCTCAAGATTGGCTATCTGGAGCAGGAGCCCAAGCTCAATCCCGAACAGACCGTGCGCCAGGCCGTCGAAGAAGGCATTGGCGGCGTGCTGGCGGCCAAACATCGCCTGGACGAGGTGTATGCCGCCTATGCCGAGCCCGACGCCGATTTTGACGCTCTGGCGGCCGAGCAGGGCCATCTGGAGGCCGTCATCGCCGCTGCCGGCAGCGAGAACACCGACTTGCAGCTGGAGTTGGCCGCCGACGCGCTGAACCTGCCGCCCTGGGACGCCAATATCGGCCACCTGTCGGGCGGCGAAAAGCGCCGCGTGGCGCTGTGCCGCTTGCTGCTGTCCAAGCCCGACATGCTGCTGCTCGACGAGCCCACCAATCACCTGGACGCCGAATCGGTCGATTGGCTTGAGCAGTTCTTGCAGCGTTACCCGGGCACCGTGGTGGCGATCACCCACGACCGCTATTTTCTGGACAACGCGGCCGAATGGATTCTGGAGCTCGACCGCGGCGCGGGCATCCCCTGGAAGGGCAATTACTCGGACTGGCTGGAGCAGAAAGAGAAGCGCCTCGAGGGCGAACAAAAGACCGAAGACGCGCGCATGCGGGCGATGAAGGAAGAACTCAAGTGGGTGCGTTCCAACGCCAAGGGCCGTCAGGCCAAGAGCAAGGCGCGCCTGGCGCGCTTCGAGGAACTCAGCGATACCGACTACCAGAAGCGCAACGAGACCAACGAGATCTTCATTCCGGTGGCTGAGCGCCTGGGCAACGAGGTGATCGAATTCAGAGAAGTGTCCAAGAGCTTTGGCGACCGGCTGCTGATCGACAACCTCAGCTTCAAGGTGCCCGCCGGCGCGATTGTCGGCATCATCGGGCCCAACGGCGCCGGCAAGTCGACCCTGTTTCGCATGATCCAAGGCAAGGAAAAGCCCGACGCCGGCGAGGTCGTGATCGGCAAGACGGCGAACCTGGCCTTTGTCGATCAAAGCCGCGAGAGCCTGGACGACACCAAGACCGTGTGGCAAGACGTGTCGGGCGGGCTGGACAACATCATCGTCGGCAAATTCATCATGCCAAGCCGCGCCTATCTCGGGCGTTTCAATTTCAAGGGTAATGACCAGCAAAAGCAGGTCGGCAATCTGTCGGGCGGTGAGCGCGGCCGCCTGCACCTTGCCAAGACCCTGGCGCAGGGCGGCAACGTCTTGATGCTGGACGAACCGTCCAACGACCTGGACGTGGAAACATTGCGTGCGCTCGAAGAAGCGATGCTGGAGTTCGCCGGTTCGGCCATGGTGATCTCGCACGACCGCTGGTTCCTGGACCGCATTGCCACGCATATCCTGGCCTGCGAAGGCGATTCGCAATGGTTCTTCTTCGACGGCAACTACCACGAGTACGAGGCCGAAAAGAAGAAGCGCCTGGGTGAAGAGGGCGCCCGACCCAAGCGTGTGAGGTTCAAACCGATCCGCTGAAGCTGGCGGGCTGACCGGCCCCGGTCGATGCGCCGCAGCCGCCCGCAGCCATGCGTGGCGGCTGTTTGCTTTGCGGCGTGCGTTCACACATCTTTACCGCTGCGCCATCGCACTGATACATGGTGCGACGACATTGAAGACTTCTTGATCAACCTTCGGAGTTCCAAATGTCCAAGCTGTTCCTGAAACAAGTATTGAAGGCATCGTTGGTCGCGGCGATGCTGGCAGGGGCCGCACTCACGGTGCCTGCACAAGCGATGCCGGGTCGCGGGGGCCCGGAGTTTGGTTCGATGTTCGGCGGCGGCAAACGCATGGAGCACATGCTCGAATCGGTGGATGCCAGCGCCGCTCAAAGTGCTCAGATCAAGCAGATCGTGCAAGCCGCGATGCTCGACATGAAGCCCCAGCATGAAGCGGGGCGCAAGCTGCACGAACAAGGTCTGGCGCTGTTTGCCGCGCCGGTGGTCGATGCCAATGCGGTGGAGGCGTTGCGCCAGCAGATGTTGGCCCAGCACGATCAGGTCAGCAAGCGCATGACCCAGGTGCTGGTTGATGTGTCGCGTGTGTTGACGCCCGAGCAGCGTGTCAAGTTGGTGGCGCGCATGCAAGCGCGACACACCCGCAGGGCCGAACACTCGCATGGCGCGTCGGCACCCGCCCTCGGCAAGTGATCTGCCGCGCGGCGCCTGGCTTGGCGCGTCCCTTTGGCCGTCGGGCTTATGCTTGCGGCTGGTTTGTTCCGTGCCAAGCCCGCTGCCCCCGACGTGGCATCGCAAGACTTGGTACGGTCTGACGTTTCCTTGAGAGTCTCCATGGGTACACCATTGCTGATGATTGACGACGATGCCAGACTCACTGGCATGGTGAGCGAGTATCTGTGCGCAGCCGGTTTCGAGGTAACGGTGGCGGCCAACTTGCGCGAGGGCCGCGAATGCTTGTTGAATGGCGAGTACGGATTGCTGCTGCTGGACCTGATGCTTCCCGACGGCGACGGTCTGGATTTGTGCCGCGAGTTGCGCACGAATGCGCGTACACGACGCTTGCCGCTCCTGATGCTGACCGCGCGCGGCGAACCGATGGATCGCATCGTTGGGCTGGAACTGGGCGCCGACGACTACCTGGCCAAGCCGTTCGAGCCACGCGAATTGCTGGCGCGCGTGAAGGCCTTGCTCAGACGCGCCGAGCCCGAGGTGACCGACAAGGACCTGCTGCGGTTCGGCCGACTTGAAATCGATCTGGCCTCGCGCGTGGCGCGACTCGACGGTCAGGTCTGCGACTTGACCGGACATCAATTCGATCTGCTGGTGGTGCTGGCACAGAGTCCGGGCCGAGTGCTGTCGCGCGACCAGATCATGGACACGCTCAAAGGCCATCCGCTTGACGCGTTTGATCGATCGATAGACGTGCACATTTCGCGCATACGCTCGGTGATCGAGGACGATGCCCGCAATCCGCGCCGCGTGCTGACGATACGCGGCGCCGGTTATGTGTTTGCCCGCAAACAAGACGACACGCATGATCACGCGGATTGAACGCGTGCGCTTGGTCAGGCGAGTGGGCTGATGAAGGCGCTGTACCTGCGCATCTACCTGACGCTGGTGGTGTTGCTGCTGGCCTTTGCTTTTGGGTCGGGTTGGTTGTTTCAGCGCCACTTCGAACAGGAGCGTGTGCGCAACGAAGCCACCGCCACCGAGCGCCTGACGGCCATGGCCACGCTGATTCACCGCTCGCTGCCGGGTGTCGACGCGCCGAGTGCCGAACAGGCCGAGGCTTTGCTGGAGTGGTCTGAGCTCCTGCGCATTCCATTGGCGATGGACGATCCAAAGGGCATACGCATTGCCAGCTCGGATTCTTATCTGAGGCACGAACGGGAGCAGATCGGTTCGGCCTTTGCCGTGCGTCTGGAAGACGGGCGCACGCTGTGGATGATGCGAGGGGGTCCCTTCAGGCGGGTTGCCCGCGCTGCGCATGACGCTGGTTTTGCGCGACTCCCGCCGCACTTGAGGCCCGAAGTGCGCCCCGAGGTGGAGTCATCCTGGCTGCCTGGCTTTCTGCCGGCCTGGAAAAGCGGGCTGACCCTGATCATCTTGCTGGTGTTGCTGTTCCTGGGCGTGGCGATCGGCGCGTTTCCCGTGGTGCGTCGACTGACCCGCAGGCTGGAGGCCTTGCAGCGCGGGGTCGAGCAGTTTGGTGCGGGCCAGCTCGCCCTTCGGGTGGACGATCAGGGCAAGGACGAGGTGGCCAGGCTGGCGCGCAGCTTCAACCGCACCGCCGACCAGGTCGAGGTCTTGTTGCGATCGCATCAAAGCCTGCTCGCCAATGCCAGCCATGAGCTGCGCTCGCCGCTGACCCGGCTGAAGATGGCCCTGTCCTTGAGCGAAGCGGCGACGCCGGCGCATAGCGAGTTGTTGCGGCGTGAAATTGATACCAATATCGGCGAGCTCGATGCCCTGGTGGAAGAGGTGCTGCTGGCGAGCCGGCTCGATGCAGCAAACCAGGCCGGTACCGAGCATGATCAGGTGCTCGACTTGCTGGGCCTGGCCGCCGAAGAGGCGGCGCGCACCGGCGCTCAGGTGGAGGCGCAGGGGAGCACGCCGCTGCGCGTCTTGGGCGACGAGCGGCTGCTGCGCCGCGCGCTGCGCAACTTGCTGGAAAACGCCAGGCGCTATGGCGGAGGCGAGGTGTTGGTGAGGCTCGCGATGTTGGCAGACCGGCGCATCGAACTGCAAGTGTGCGACCGCGGCCCCGGCGTTCCGCAGGAGATGCGCGAGCGCATTTTTGAGCCGTTTTTCAGGCTGCCGGGACACGCCGAACTGGCCGGCGGCGTTGGGCTGGGGCTGAGCCTGGTCAAGCAGATCGCACAGCGCCACCAGGGCAGCGTGCGCTGCGCGGCGCGCACGGGTGGCGGGAGCTGCTTTGTGCTGGATCTGCCTGCGCAGCCTTGAAGCCGCGGTAGGCCGCGAACAGCAAGGTGGCGGGCAGCACCACGGTCGGCATCTCACCCAGCAGGCCGATGTACACCGGCCAGGACAGTGATGCGATGCAAGCTGTCGAGCCAGCGCGTTGCCGGGCAAGGATGGGCGCCCGCCGAGCTCACGCGACATGCCCGCCGGGCGGCGGCGCAGCGCCGTCGGGGTCCAGGCCGCTGGCTGTCTGCGCCCGCTCTGCATACCGATTGAAGCGCCAGGCCGTCGCTTCGATCGTGATGCGGCGCCAGGTGGCGCGTTTTTCTGCCGGCGTCATGACGGTCCAGTGCTGGACCTCGTCAAAGGTGCGGCCGCATCCCTTGCACACCGCATCGCCCTGGCTGGTCGAGCAGATGGCGATGCAGGGCGCATCGGGCGTGCTGCGGTACCAGGTGAGCCAGGCGGTCTTGGCGGGTTCAAGCATGGTGTCTTCGTCGCAGGCGTCTGCCCGGTGATAGACAAGCCCGCCGTAGACCTCGGCCAGCGCGCGCACCTCGGGGCAGGCGCGCAGGCCGTCTGATGGCGAGCGCGCTCGCCACCAATTGATGGCGGCTTCGATGTCGGTGATGTGGATGGCGGCCATCGGCGCTGCGCCGTGCATCAATACGCCAGGCCCATCGCGGTGCGCACTTCGCGCATGGTCTTGCGCGCCACGGCGCGGGCGCGCTCGGCGCCCACTTCGATGATCCATTGCACCTGTTTCGGATGGCTCAGGTATTGCTCGGCGCGTTCGTGCCAGGGGGCCTGTTCCTTCAGAATTGCGTCGATAACCGGCTGCTTGCAGTCGAGGCAGCCGATGTCTGCGCTCCGGCAGCCTTGCGCGGCCCAGGTTTGCGTAGCGGCATCCGAATACAGGCGATGGAATTGCCACACCGGACAGCGCGCGGGATCACCGGGGTCCGAGCGGTGCACGCGCTGCGGGTCGGTCGGCATGGTCTTGACTTTTTGCTCGACCACCGAGGGCGCATCGCGCATGGCAATCGCATTGCCATAGCTCTTGCTCATCTTCTCGCCGTCCAGTCCGGTCAGGCGCGCGGTCTCGGTCAGCAAGGCCTGGGGCTCCGGAAAAATGGATTGGTCCGGACAATAGATATGGTTGAAGCGACGCGCCACTTCGCGCGTGACCTCGACATGCGGCGCCTGATCTTCGCCCACCGGCACAAACGCCGCCTTGTAGATCAGGATGTCGGCGGCCTGCAGCAGCGGATAGCCGAGGAAACCGTAAGTCGCCTGATCCCGGCTCTTGCCGATATGCTCTTTGTAGCTTGGCATGCGCTCGAGCCATCTCAAGGGCGTGCTCATCGCCAGCAGCGTGAAGAGCTCGGCGTGCTCGGGCATGCGGCTCTGGATGAAGAGCGTCGACTGCTCGGGGTCGATGCCGGCGGCCAGCCAATCGATCACCATGTCATAGACATTGCGTTCGATGTCGGCACGGTCCTGGTAATGCGTTGTCATGGCATGCCAGTCGGCCACGAAGAAGAAGCAGTCGAACCCGGACTGCAAACCCACCCAGTTCTTGAGCGCGCCGTGGTAATGGCCCAGATGCAGTGCGCCGGTCGGGCGCATGCCCGACAGCACGCGCTGGCGCGCGCTGGCTGTTGCAAGAGTGTCCTGTGTCATGGCGTATGTTGATGGCGGTCGGGTGGGGAGCCAGATTGTAGGCACCCCACCGCTGAGGACTTGTTCAGCATTGCCCTAAACTGCCGCACCATGAAAAACATCGTGATCCTGATCTCGGGCCGCGGCTCCAATATGGAGGCGATTGTGAGAGCCTGCGCGGCCGAAGCGTGGCCGGCACGCATTGCGGCGGTGATCAGCAACCGGCCAGACGCCACGGGTCTGAGCTTTGCTGCCGAGCACGGCATTGCCACCGCGGTGATTGATCACAAAGGTTTTAGCGAGCGCGCGGCGTTCGACGCCGAGTTGGCGCGTGTTGTTCAGTCGTATGAAGCCGATGTGGTGGTGTTGGCCGGGTTCATGCGCATCCTGTCGCCTGACTTCGTGCGTCGGTTCGAAGGGCGGCTGCTGAACATCCACCCCTCGCTGCTGCCTGCGTTCCCAGGTCTGCACACGCACCAGCGCGCGCTGCAAGCCGGCTGCAAGGTCGCGGGCGCCACCGTGCATCTGGTGACTGCCGAACTCGATCACGGTCCCATCGTTGCGCAGGCGGTGGTGCCGGTGCTGCCGGGCGACACCGAGGCAACGCTGTCAGCGCGCGTGCTCGTGCGCGAGCATGAGATCTATCCGCGCGCGGTGCGCTGGCTGGTGCAGGGGGAACTCAGCATCGAGAACGGTCTCATCACACAACTGCAAGGGCAGACGCAGTCCTTCATCTGATCAGCGCGCGTCGATGCGCGCAAAGCGCGGCACTTCCCGGCCGTCGACGATCAAGGTGCCAAAGAACATGGCGTGCGGTCGGACCCAGTAGCCGCTGGCGTTGTACAAGGGCCGGTAGACCACCATGGGCTCCAGCGTTTCGCTGTGGCGTGCGGCGCCCATGACTTCGTATTCGCCGCCTTTGTAATGCCGATAGCGGCCGGGTTGGGTTTCGGGCAGCGGCGGCAGATTGGTCTCATTCATGCGTGTTTTGCAGCGTGGCTTGATGCGACAGGGATAATCGGGCCATGCATCCTAAAGCCCTTCTTGAAATGACGATCGAACTGCTGCGCAGCGTGCTGCAGTTCGACATGCCCGCGGACGCCGTGGTATCCAACTTCTTTCGCAAACACAAGACCCTCGGTCAGCGCGAGCGCCACACCTTGGCCGAGACGGTTTATGCGGTGTTGCGCCAGCGCCTGGCGTTTCAGCATCTTGCCCAGTCGGGATTCGGTCCAATGGAGCGCCGCCTGGCCATTCTGGGTTGGCAGGGGGGTGAGAAGTTCTTGCAGTCCTGCCTCGAATCGCACGAACAGAAATGGCTCAACCAGGCACAGTCCACAGACCGCAGCACGCTCGCGCCCAAACTGCGCCACAACCTGCCTGACTGGCTGGCCAATCCCTTGCAGGCTGCGCTGGGCGAGACGGAGTTCTGGCAGCTCGCGCAAAGCCTGAACGAAGGGGCCGAACTGGATTTGCGCGTGAATATGCTCAAGGCCAAGCGCGACGAGGTGCAGGCGGCGCTCAAGCTGCAGGGCATAGCGTCGGAGCCCACACCCTATTCGCCCTGGGGCCTGCGCGTGCCGGGCAAACCGGCGCTGAACAAGCTCGAGCTCTTCACCAAGGGCAGCGTCGAAGTGCAAGACGAAGGCAGTCAGCTGCTGGCCTTGCTGGTGGATGCCAAGCGCGGCGAAATGGTGGCCGACTTCTGCGCCGGCGCCGGTGGCAAGACCCTGGCTTTGGGTGCGGCGATGCGCAATACCGGCCGCCTGTATGCGTTTGACACGTCGGGCCACAGGCTGGACGCCTTGAAGCCGCGCATGGCACGCAGCGGCTTGTCCAATGTCTATCCGGCCCAGATTGCGCATGAGCGCGACGAGCGCATCAAGCGGCTGGCCGGCAAGCTGGACCGCGTGCTGGTCGATGCGCCCTGTTCGGGGCTGGGCACCTTGCGCCGCAACCCCGACCTGAAATGGCGCCAGTCGCCCAAGGCGGTGGAGGAACTGCGTGCCAAACAAGCCGCCATTCTGGACAGCGCGGCGCGGCTGCTCAAACCCGGCGGGCGGCTTGTCTACGCCACTTGCAGTCTGCTGCAGACCGAGAACGAGGACATTGCCCAGGCGTTCGGCGCCGCGCATCCGGACTTTGTCGCGCTGGACGCGGCAAACGTGCTGGCCAGCGCCCATGTGTCGCAGGCCCAGAGTCTGGTGCATCAAGGCTATTTGCGCCTGTGGCCGCATCGGCATCACACCGACGGTTTCTTTGCTGCCATATGGGAACGAAAGTGAAGCATCTGCCTCTCACTCATGACGTTTGCTCAAGTGCTGATTCCTGGGTTCAGGGCGCCCTGCTGACATGCATGGAAATGGGTGCGCGCGTACAATCCGCCCCTCGGTTTCAAGGTCTGACGCGCCTGTTGCGCCCGCTCTGCGGGAAAGGTTTCAACTGAATGAATGAATTGATGACGGTGCGTGATGCGCTGCTGCAATGGTTGGCGCATGGCATCACCGATGCCAGCGCTTGGCAGATTCTGGCGTACGCGCTGGTGGTCACGCACATCACGATTGCCTCGGTCACGATCTACCTGCACCGCTGCCAGGCGCATCGCGCGCTCGAGTTGCACGCGATTCCCGCGCACTTCTTCCGCTTCTGGTTGTGGATCACGACGGGTCAGATGACCAAGGAATGGGTGGCTGTGCACCGCAAGCACCACGCCAAATGTGAGACCGCCGAAGATCCGCACAGCCCGGTGATTTATGGCATCAAGACCGTGCTGCTGCGAGGCGCCGAACTCTATCGCCACGAAATCAAGAACCAGGGCACGCTGAAAAAATACGGACACCAAACGCCCGACGACTGGATCGAGCGCCATGTCTACGGCCCGTTCACATGGCAAGGCGTGGGGTTGATGCTGATTGTCAATCTGCTGCTGTTTGGCGCGATCGGCCTGTCGGTGTGGGCCCTGCAGATGGCCTGGATTCCGATCACGGCGGCGGGCATCATCAACGGCTGGGCGCATCACCGCGGTTATCGCAATTTTGAAGCGCCCGACGCTTCCACCAATATCCTGCCCTGGGGCATCATCATTGGCGGCGAAGAACTGCACAACAACCACCACACCTATCCGACCTCGGCCAAGCTGTCGGTAAAGAAGTACGAGTTCGATATCGGCTGGGCCTATATACGCGGGCTTGAAATGCTCGGTCTGGCCAAGGTGCGCAAGACGCCGCCGCTGCTGCGCCATGGCGCCGTCAAGCTGGTGGCCGACAAGGACACGCTTGAAGCCATCATTGCGAATCGCTACGAGGTGATGGCCAAGTACGGCCGCGAGCTCAAGGCCGCGTGCACAGTCGAGCTCGCCAAGTTGCAGGCCGAGGGCGCCAAGCACAGTGACAAGTGGAACCAGTTCAAGCGAGCCAAGACCTGGCTGCATCGCGATCAGGAGCGTATCCCGAGCGCTTTCCACGCAGAGATTGCCGGCGCTCGCGCCGCCAGCCCGGTGCTGGACAAATTGGTGCTGATGCGCGAGGAGCTGCGCCTGCTGTGGACGCGCACCAATGTGTCGGTCGAGCAGTTGGTGCACGACCTGCAGCTCTGGTGTCGCAAGGCCGAAGAAAGCGGCATCACCGAGTTGCGCGCCTTCTCGCAAAGCCTGCGCGCGGCACGCGCCTGAGCACGGCAGACCGCAAGGCAGCACACCGCTGCCGGCATCGAACACTGTCGGGACCGAGCGTCACCCACGGGCGTGAAGCCATTTGTCTACACACGGAGAATGCCATGCAGATTCAAATCAATACCGATCACAACATCGAAGGCAGCGAGGCGCTGTCGGCGCATGTGCGTGAGGTCGTGGCGAGTGCGCTGGGTCATGTCAGCAGTCATGTCACGCGGGTCGAGGTCCACCTGAGCGACGAGAGCGCTCAGAAGCCGGGCCGGGACAGCAAACGTTGCTTGATGGAGGCCCGCTTCGAAAACCGCAAGCCGGTGGCTGTCAGCAGCCATGCGCAGTCCGTGCATCAGGCGGTCGAGAGCGCGGCAAGCAAGTTGATTCGGGCCATCGAAAGCGATCTCGGCCGGCTGCACGATCAGGCGTCACGTGGCACTGATTCGCAGCCGCCGCCGCCACAAACGGACCTCACTTATTGATCTTTTCATAAATCACGACACTCTTGTCCCAATGGGCCACCCTTCAGTCATCTGGTTCTTCGTGCGCGCATGATGCCAAGAAGGCTGGGCAAGTAACTTCGTTCGTGTCCCCCGCCCTGCGGGCTCCTCCTTGACCTCACTACGTCACTTACCCAGCCTTCTTGGCGCAGCGGTATCGGTATTGCGGCACGCATACCGACAGCTTTTCCAGGCAGGAGGATGGGGTGCTCTGCGCAGCGAAATCAAGGGGGAGCCCGCAGGGCGGAGGACATTCGCGGAGCAGAGTTCCCCAGCCTCCTGCCCACCAACAACCTTGTTATGAATTTTGGAATTCTCAATAGGCGCGGCAGCGTCAGGGTCTGACGCGCGGCGCGCTACTGCATGAACCAGCCGTGGCTCACCACCAGCGACTGGCCCGTCAGCGCGTTCGAGCCGAAGCTCGCGAACAGCAGCGCCACCTCGGCCACGTCCTGCACCGTGGTGAATTCGCCGTCCACGGTCTCCTTGAGCATGACCTTCTTGATCACGTCGTCCTCGCTGATGCCCAGCGCTGCGGCCTGCTCGGGAATCTGCTTCTCCACCAGCGGTGTGCGCACGAAGCCCGGGCAGATCACATTGGCGCGGATGCCGTATTTCCCGCCTTCCTTGGCGACGGTCTTGCACAGCCCGATCAGCCCGTGCTTGGCCGTGACGTAGGCCGACTTGAGCACCGAGGCCTCCTTGGAGTGCACCGAGCCCATGTAGATGATGCTGCCGCCCCGACCCGAGGCCTGCATGTGCGGCATGCAGGCCTTGGTGGTGAGGAATGCGCCGTCGAGGTGTATCGCCAGCATCTTTTTCCAGTCGGCGAAGGGGAAACTCTCGATCGGATGCACGATCTGGATGCCGGCATTGCTGACCAGCACGTCGATGCGGCCGTAGGCTGCCACCACCGCGGCGACCGCGGCATTGACCTGCTCTTCGCTGGTCACGTCCATCGCAACAGCTGTTGCCGTGCCGCCGCCTTTCGTGATCTCGTCGGCGACGGCCTGCGCCGCATCCAGATTCAGATCGGCAATGACAACCTTGCCGCCTGCGCGCGCATAGGTGATGGCAATTTCCTTGCCGATGCCGCTGGCGGCACCGGTGACGATGCAGACCTTGTTGTCGAGCTTCATGAGAATTCCTTCAGGACGGGTTGTGATAAATCGAAAATTCAGGCCAGGTAATCGTGAATCACCGCGCCCAAACCCAGCGTGATGTCGGCGACGATGTGGGTGCCCGAGAGCACCTCAAGCACCGGAAGTCTGGCCACCGGCGCCAGCGCATGGTGCGCCAATTCCAGTGCGGTCGGACCGCTCCATGCGCCTTTGACATTGACGTCTTCGAGAAAATAGCGCACCAGTTCGCAGATGCGGGCGCTGCCGTCCACATGCGGAATGATCTTGAGCAGGTAGTTCGGCGCCAGCATGGCCGCACGCACGCTGGCAAGGTCGAGTGCGCGATGTTTGTATCCCATGGTGGCCGTCGCCACCCGCACCGAGCCGTAGTCCAGCGTTCCCAGCAGTGTGTCTTTCTCCACGCTCAGCGACGGTGCCGCGAGCTTTTTCGGAAAGCCCCACAGTTCCCGACCGCCGGCGATGGGCGCCTCGTCGTTGAGGTACATCGAGTGGACATAGCCGCCTGCCACGCCTTCGAAGCTCACCGGGATCACCTGGCCGGACTCGGTGTAGTCGCCAAATCCGGTCGAGTCGGGCATGCGGATGAACTCGTACTTGACGATGGCTTCGCTCACCTGCAGCGGCTCGGGCACAACGGCGCGCAGCGCGTCCAGGTCGGTGCGGTAGCTCACGATCAGAAACTCGCGGTTCATGAAACGGTAGGGGCCCGGCGGGAACGCCGGGCTGGTCAAGGGCATGGCGAACGCGTTGCGTTTGACGTCGTGGATGTTCATGTGCCGGCCCGGGTTGAAGCGGGGCTGTCGGCGCTGAGGTCGAATACATGCACGCCTCCAGCGTTTGGTGTGCGATTGAGCCAGCGCGGATCGAGCAGGGTATGCGTCGTGTCGGCGTATCCCGCGTCCCAATGCTCCCGCACCGATACGCGCGAGAACTCGTAGTCCTTGGACTGGCTTTCGTAGTGCTTGCTGCGGTAGATCAGGTGCACCACGTCGACGCCGGTCTCGCTGCGCAGGCTTGAGAGCGCCCGCACGTCCGCGTCGCCGCGCAGCTCGGGCGGCAATTTCTGAATCAGGCGTTGCACGGACTGTGCAATCATTTGCCGGTCCAACTCATTGGTGGTGTTCAGGCGCGTGCGGCTGGAGAAGCGGATGTCCTTTTCGCGCTCGGTCACTTGCGCAAGCGTCGTCGGCAATTCGCCGGTCGCAGCAAACAAATCGACCTGGAACACGACGCGATGGCGCTTGCCTGGCTGGTCGAGCACATATTGCAGTGGCGTGTTCGAGACCAGGCCACCGTCCCAGTAGTGTTCGCCGTCGATCTCCACCGGCGCGAAACCCGGCGGCAACGCTCCGCTGGCCATGACGTGGCGCACGTCGATGCGCTGCTTGGCCGAATCGAAATAGGCAAAGTTGCCGGTCCGCACATTCACTGCACCCACGGAGAGCCGCACCGGGCCCGAGTTGAGCAGGTCGAAGTCGATCAAGCGCTCCAGCGTCTGGCGCAGCGGCGCCGTATCGTAGAAGCTGATCGCCTCCAGCGTGCCGCGTGGATGAAACGGGGCTGGCGGGAAGCGGGGCGCAAAAAAGCCTGGCACGCCGAACAACATGACCTGAGCTGCGCTGGCCTCGTTCAATGCTTCGCGCGCGGCGATGCCACGCGCGGCGCCAGACAGCGCGGCCGACGAGCTCACGAGCTCCCAGAACTCACGCAAGCGGGCAACCCGGGAATGCGGCGGATTGCCGGCGATCAGCGCCGCGTTGATCGCGCCGATCGAGATACCCGCCACCCACGCGGTGTGCGGATAGTTTTCGCACATCGCCTCGAACATGCCTGCCTGATAAGCGCCCAACGCGCCACCACCCTGCAGCACGACGATGCAGTCCACGTCCGGGCCGGGCGGCGTTGCCTGGGCCGCGCGCGACGAGGGACGTGGATTTGAGCTGGCGTTTGTCATGAGGTCTTTCGTGAATTGTCGTCACGGCGCACCGACCGTGGCATGAAAGTACTGTGAGGCTTGCCACTTAGCCCAATCTTAAGTGGCAGTGGCACGCTATGTGTGATGGCGTACGGAAAGCGCTTGGTATCCAGCGTATTTTTGCTCGGAGTCAAATTCACCACAGACCCAGTGCCGGCGCGCTTCAGAGCATCGCGGTGAATGTATCTGCATGGGTCAGCCGGGTGCGGGTTCATGCTTGCAAATTGTCAAAAGGGATACGCCATGTTGAATCCATCGCGCTTGCTTGCCGTCACGGGCATGCTGATCTTCTCGCTGGTCACTGGGTCGGCCCACAGCGCATCCTTTGCTGATCCTCCGGGGCGTGTTGCCAATCTGAGTGATACCCAGGGTGCAGTGAGCTACTCGCCGGCAGGTGAGGACGCGTGGCTTGGCGTGGTGCGCAATCGCCCCCTGGTCCGCGGCGACCGGCTCTGGACCGATCGCGGTGCGCGCGCCGAGCTTCAGGTGAGCAGCGCCGCAGTGCGGCTCGGGTCGGATACCAGCGTCGAGATACTGGATCTGAGTGATCGCATCGCGCAGGTCAAGATGACGCAAGGCACGCTCAGCCTGACCGTGCGGCGCATGCACGCCGGGCAGGTGTTCGAGGTGGCTACGCCCACGCTGGCATTCACCGTCAGCCGCGCCGGACGCTATCGCATCGACGTCGACGCGCGTAACGCCGTCACCACCATCGTGGTGTGGGAAGGCGCCGGCAACGCCTATGGCGACAAGTCAAGTTTCCCGCTGCGTGCGGGCGATACGGTGCGCTTCTTCGACACCGATTTGCGCGACTACGAAATGTACGGTCTGCCGCGTGAGGACGATTTTGATCGCTACAGTGTCGAGCGCGACCGGCGTCTGGAGCGCTCCACGTCGCTGCGCTACCTCGATGACGATGTGGCGGGCTACGCGCAACTCGATGCGTATGGCAACTGGCGCCCGGTGCGCGACTACGGCAACGTGTGGTTTCCGAGCCGGGTTGCCGCCGATTGGGCGCCGTATCGGGATGGCCACTGGATGTGGCAGGAGCCGTGGGGATGGACCTGGGTGGACGACGCGCCCTGGGGCTTCGCGCCCGCGCACTACGGTCGTTGGGTGAACGTCTCCAATCGCTGGGGCTGGGTTCCGGGACCGCGCAATGTTCGCCCCGTCTATGCGCCTGCACTGGTCGCATTCGTCGGTGGCAGCGGCTGGACTGCGTCGATCGCGCTCGGCGGGGGAGGGCCGATCGGCTGGTTCCCGCTCGGACCGCGCGAAGTCTACGTGCCGTCCTACCAAGCCAGCCGAGACTATTTCAATCGGGTCAACGTGACCAATACGGTGATCAACAACACGACCATCACCAACGTCTATAACAACTACTCCAGCGGCACGATCAATGTCGGTCACGCGAGCTATGCCAATCGCGCTGTCGCGGGCGCCGTCACCGCCGTACCCAGCAGCGTGTTCGTGAATGCGCAATCGGTGCGCCCGGCAGTGATCCGCCTCGACCGCAATGCGGTCTCGACCGGCGAGATCACACGCATCGCGCCGATCGCACCGAGCGTGCGCAGCGTCATCGGCACCGGCAAGGCCGCCGAGGCGCGCCCGTCTCGTGAAGCGCTCGATCGTCAGGTCTTTGTGCGCAATGCACCGCCCCCTGACGAGCGCCCGTTTGCTGCGCGCGAACAGCAGTTGCAGCAACACCCGGGACGAGCGCCGGCGCCTGTCGTCGTCATTGCGGTGCCGGGTCGCCAAGACAATGCCGCGCGGAACGTACGCGTGATCGATGCACAGCGCGGCGCCGTGGATGCTCGGGCCGCAGGATCACGCCTTGGTGGCGCCAAGCCCGACACACCCGC
Source organism: uncultured beta proteobacterium (assembly GCA_963740455.1). Taxonomy (GTDB): domain Bacteria; phylum Pseudomonadota; class Gammaproteobacteria; order Burkholderiales; family Burkholderiaceae_C; genus Paucibacter. Next base: position 56,758 of record CAVUEF010000007.1, on the reverse strand, counting down.
CGCCGCGCCACCCAAGTTGCAGGTGCTGGATCGTTCGGTCGAACCCGAAAAACTGCCCAAGCCCGCGCCGGGCGACCCGCGTCCGGGCAAGGGGCAAGACATTCAGGTCGACGTGCAGCAGCAACAGCAGGCCGCCCAGAAACAGCAGGCTGTCGAGCAGCAACAGACCGAGCGCAAGCGCCAGGCCGACACGCAGCAGCAGCTGCAACGCCAACGCGACATGCAGCAGCAACAACAGGCCGCCCAGCAGCAGCAGGCTGTCGAGAAGCAGCAGATCGAGCGCAAGCGTGAGGCCGACACGCAGCAGCAGCAAGAACAACGCCAACGCGACATGCAGCAGCAACAGCAGGCGGCACAGAAGCAGCAGGCTGTCGAGTTGCAACAGATCGAACGCAAACGGCAGACCGATGCGCAGCAGCAGCAACAACGCCAGCGCGATATGCAGCAGCAACAGCAGGCCGCCGAGAAGCAGAAGGCCGTCGAGCTGCAGCAGATCGAACGTAAACGGCAGGCCGATGCGCAGCAGCAGCAACAGCGCCAACGCGATATGCAGCAGCAACAGCAGGCCGCCGAGAAGCAGAAGGCTGTCGAGCTGCAGCAGGCCGAAAGCAAGCGTCAGGCCGACGCGCCCCAGCAGCGACAACAGCCGACCGAGCGTCAGGTTCAGACGCCGCCAGAACGCCAGGCCGAGTGCGAGCGCCTGGCCATCCTGCATCACCAGGACGCGGATCAGTGCCGGAGCGCGACGCCAGCAAAAGAGCCTTCTGGCGTTCCGGAGCGTGGCAAGAATGGCAGGTGAACTACCTCAAGTCCGACCGCTCCCCAGTGCCTCGATGGAGTCATGCCTGCTGATCAGGTCGGTGGCGGCAATCTGGCGTTTTTGCATGATGGGCACGCCGTGCCTGGCGGCAGTGATTTCAGCAAGAATCGACAAGGCCATCTCAGGTGGCGTATCCGCGCCGATAAAGAGTCCGACGGGGCCATGCAAACGGTCAATCTCATCCGGGCTGAGGTCGAACATGGCCAGGCGCTCTCGGCGCTTGGCCGCGTTCGTGCGGCTGCCCAGCGCGCCGACATAGAACGCCGACGATTTCAACGCTTCCAGCAGTGCCATGTCGTCGAGCTTTGGGTCGTGCGTCAGCGCCAGGATCGCCGTGTGATTGTCGATGCCGATTTCAAGCAGCACGTCGTCGGGCATGCCGCGTCGGAAATCCACGCCAGCAATCTCCAGCCCTTCGACAAACTCTTCACGCGGATCGATCACGATGATTTCATAGTCGGCGGCCGCTGCGAACTCGCACACATACTGAGACAACTGCCCCGCACCCACGACGACGAGCCGCCAGCGCGGACCATAGACGGTGCGCATGACCCTGTCATCGCATGTCACCACGTCCGAGCGGCTGGCATCACGCAGCACCGATGTTCCGCTGGTCAGATCCAATTCGCGCACCGTCAGGCGTTTGCTGTCGATGCGGTGCAGCAGAGCTTGCAGCAGTTCCAGATCGGGCTGGGGTTCCACCACGATGCGGACCGTGCCGCCGCACGGCAGGCCAAAGCGGGCGGCCTCGTCCTGGGTGACGCCATAGGTCACGACCTGGGGTCGCGTCTGAGCGAGGATTTCGCCCCTGACCCGATCGATCAGATCGTCTTCGACACAGCCACCCGACACCGAACCGATGACTTGACCGTCTTCGCGGATCACCAGCCACGATCCGAGTGGCCGCGGCGCCGAGCCCCAAGTCTGGACGACGGTGGCCAGCGCAAGTCTATGCCCGGCCGCGAGCCACTCGACACTCTTGCGCAAGACGGCGAGATCGGTACTGTCCATAAACGTTCACTTCCGGATTCGGTGCAAACGCGATGATGACAGTTCTGCCGCAATGAACCTCATCGGGGCCTTTGTGGCGGCCGCGCCCGACGAAAAAATTTCCGTACCGCGCGGCGCTCGGCAACATGTCCCCAGGTCATGCCGACAGGTGTTGCGGCCAGCATGCCCGAGAACGCGTTCTTTCATGCCAGGCAAGCTCCACAGCCCGAACACGAGTGATTCTGTGCGAACAAAGCGCACAGGCGCGACCGCATCGAGCACGCGGCCACGGCGGGTCTGTGCTACAGGCGTCGACCCTGGATGACGCGAATCAGAATCACCACGATCGCGATGACCAACAAAACGTGAATGAATCCGCCCATGGTGTACGAGGTGACAAGACCCAGTATCCAGAGGACGACCAGGATGACTACAAGGGTTTCGAGCATTTGTTTCTCCTAGCGCGATTCGCTGGCAAATCGCGGTGTCAAGGGCAGGGCTCAGCACATGAGACGAAGTACGGCGTCTTGTCCGAGACAGTGGCTGGGCGGCCCGCAGCAAGCATGCAGTCCGCCGCGTTCACGCCCGACCCGTCAGCGTTTGATTCGGGTGATCTTGGTGCCTTCGATGCTGACGCTGGCCATCAAGCCTTGCTGGTCGGTGATGAAGGCATAGGCATCGTCCTTGATGGTGGTGGTGGTCAGATTCTTGGCGACACCGTCGTTCACGATGACCACGGTGGGCCCGACGCCGAATTCCCATCCCTTGGACTGCTCCAGATGCCTCATCGCCTTGTCGTTCATCAGGAACACGACATAGGCGTACGACTGGGCGCCCGCCTGCCAGCCCCACGAGGCCGACACCGAGTTGTAGTAGTCGGTGACGTGCGCAGCCTTCATCAGCACGCCCTCGCCGTAGCTGCCACCGAAGACGAGACCCGCCTTGATGATCTTGGGGAATACCAGCACGGCCTTGGCTCGCTTGGAAATCAGCTCCGCAGTCGGGTTGGTCTTGTAGAGCGACTGCAATGTCTGCGCAGCGTCCTTGTCGAGATCTTCGGCCGTTGCAGCAGCGGCCAAGCCGCTGAGCGACCCCAGCCAAAGCGCCGCCGTGGTTGCCAATATGAATTTGTTGAAGTGACGTTTGGTGTGTGTCATGGTGCAATCCTTCGTGATTGATTGTTGGAGGAGACCAGCTTAGGCACAACGGACATTTGACTCTGTGCGTCAGCGAACACAGGTGAGCGTGATCAACGCGGGACTCAAGCCCGCGTGGCGCGGCCCGTCAAGTGCTGCGGCTGGCCGGTCACAGCCAGTACTCCCAAAGTCGGGCGAGCAACTCCTTGACGCGCAAGCTCAGCGCGCGACGCTCCCATTGTTCGATCGTGATGGCGTCGGACGCGGCGAGGTCCCGGTCGAACATCATCTGCACCTGGCGCCCGAACTCGGGTCCCAGCACGACGGCGTTCACCTCCTGGTTGTGCAGAAAACTGCGCCAGTCGAGATTGGTTGATCCGATCGTCGCCCACACGCCGTCGATCAATGCGGTCTTGGAGTGCAGGATCGCGCCGCGCCGCTGGTAGATCTTCACCCCCGCCCGCAACAGGCGGTCGTAATAGTTGCGACCGGCGTGGAAAACCAGCCACGAATCGGTCTGACCCGGCAGCACCAGCGTCACGTCGACACCGCGGCCGGCGGCTGCCTCCAGCGCAGCGAGCAGTTGCGGGTCGGGCACGAAATAGGCGTTGGTGATGTGCACACTGGTCTCGGCGCTGGCAATGGCCGAGAGCAGCGTGGCATAGATCTGGCTGTAGGACTCGTCGGGCGAACTGCCGATCGCGCGCACCACCTGCCGGCCGACATTCTCGGGCGGCGGGAAGTAGTTCCTGGGCGCCAGCGGCGCACCCTGTTGCGCTTCCCAGGTGGCGATGAACAGCTTCTGGAACTCTGCCACCACCGGCCCCTGCAATCGCAGGTCGGTGTCGCGCCAGGCCAGGCTCGCGTCGCTCCGGCTTTTGGCTCCCTTGCCGAACGAACCGCCTGAATAAACGCTGCTGATGTTGATGCCGCCCAGAAACGCCGTGTGGCCATCGACGATCAAGAGCTTGCGGTGGTCGCGCTGATTGAGCTCCCACACCTTGCGCGCCAGCAGTGGGTTGATCGGGTTGAATTCGAGCACGCGGATGCCGCTGTCAGACAACTGTTTGAAGAAGGCCTTCGGGGTATCGAAGGTGCCCACGCTGTCGTGGATGAGATTGACCTGCACACCCTGCTGCTGCTTGGCCATCAAGGCCTGTGCAAATTGCCGGCCGACCTCATCGTCACTCAGGATGTAGGTCTCCATATTGATGTGATCGCGGGCCGCCCCGATGGCCTGCAACATGGCCTGGTAAGTGGCCGGACCGTTTTCGAGCAGGAGCACCTGGTTGCCGGTGGACAGCGGCGTGCCGACAATGGCCTCCTCGAGCGCGAGGTGGCGATCGAAGATGTCGGTCTCCTGCACCCGGCTGTGCAGGCGCGCCAGGATCGCCTTGCTTTGCGCTGCCGAGAGCGGTCCTCGGGCGCCTTCCAGACGGACCGCAGGGCCGGGGTCGGGCGCCAGGTCGGGCACGATGGTCGGCAGGCTGCTGCAGGCGCTCAGGGCGAGCGGGACCCAGACCAAGCTGGCACGACGCCGCAGTGAGCGTGTCGGGGCTTTCATGAAACAAGACCTCGGCCCGGCGCAGCAAAAGTGCGTCGTGACCGAGGTCTTGTTCATCATGCCGAATCAGGCTTCAACGCTTGCCGCTGACCTCGACATCGACGCGACGGTCGGCTTGCAGACAGGCGATGAGCTTGGCGGTGGGCTTGTTGCCCTTGCATTCGCCATCCTTGGTGACCGGTGCCGTCTCGCCCTTGCCGCTGGCGACGACCTTGGTGGCATCAATGCCGCCCGCGGTGACGAGGTAGTGCTTGACCGAGTCGGCACGCTCTGTCGAGAGCTTCTGGTTGTAGGCTGCCGAGCCCAGCCTATCAGTGTGCCCCTCTACGCTGATCACATCGTACTGAGTGCCGCTGAGGTCCTTGGCGAAATGGTCGAGTGCGACCCTGCCTTCGGGACGGATGGCCGATTTGTCGAAGCCAAACAGTGACTCAGCCGAAAAGCTCACGCGACGCAGTTCGGGCACGACCACGATGGGTGCCGGAGCGACAACCACGGGCGCCTCTACCGGCGGCGCAACGTAGACGACCGGCGGTACCACATAGACGGGTGCTGCTGCGCGGGGTGCCGGTTCGGGCGTGCGACCGAGCGGAAACACCAGGCTGACCGAATACAGATTGACGTCGCCGCGATTGCCCACCGCGTCGTTGATGCGGTAGCGCTCGCCTTCCGCGCGCACCAGGAACGACGGACTGAAGGCGTACTGCAGGCCCAGGCCATACTTGTAGTTGCTGGCGCGCTGGCTCGGGTTCGGGTTGAGCACGCTAACCGCACCGGTACCGCTGAAGCTGTCACTGGCCTTGGCGTACTGGGCGCCGATGCGTGCGATGGCCGACAGCTTGTCGGTCAGCGGCATGGTGCCCACCAGGTCGAGGTTGACGCCTTGCAGCTTGATCCGACCCTGCAAGGTTCCGGCCGGCACCGTGGTGGAGGTGAACCCGAAGTCGCCCAGGTTGAAATAACCCCCCTCGACGCCGAAGTAGCGGTTGAACTGGTAGCCGCCAAACAGGCGGTAACCAACGCTGCGTTCGTCACGCACCATCGTCGAGCTGCTCATGCCTGAGCCGATCAGGCCGGCAGTGATGCGTGCCTCGTCGATCTTCGCCCGCGACTGGCCGACGGACAGGCCGCCATAGTAGTAGTTGTCCGCCTGTGCAAAGGACGAAGCGGCGATGAAGCTGCCCAGTCCGGCGAGGCTTATCAGGCGCAATAATTTGATGATTTTCATGTCGTTCCTTCAGGAAACTTTTGGAGTGAATTCGCTCGTGTGCAAGTCTTGCTTGCGGCTCAGGGCGCGACGACCGTGGTGTTGACCATCGTCACCGAAGCGGTCAAGCCCAGGGCTCGTCCGATCAAGGTGGTTTGGATGGCCTGCCCGGCGGTCGAGATCGTCACGCCGGCCGGCGCGATGATGGTGCCCACCATGGTGCTGCCGTCCTCGATGCGGGCCGCGCTGCCTACCTGCCAGAAAACGTTCTTGGCTTGCGCACCATTCACCAGCAACACCTGACGTGGCGTGGCGTTCAAGCCCACGGACAATGCAGCGGCGCTCTGGAACACCCACACCGCATTGGCATTGCCTTGCGCGTCAAGGGTCAGATTGCCGCTGGTGATGTCGAAGGTTCCGCCGGCAGCCGTGTAGACAGCGGCTGGCAGCACCAAGCCACCGAGTTGACCAGCGCCCGGATCAGTTCCCGGGGGCATTGCGGCCAGCGCGTTGTAGGCGCTGAGTGCATCGGCACGCGCCTGGGTGGCAGCGGCCATGCTGGTGGCTGTACCGGGGGCGGGCGGCGCACAAGCGATGCTGCCGTTGACGACACCCACATTCAGCGGCGTCTCCGTATAGACATTCACCGCGTCATGCAACCCGGTGACCAGCGTGCATGCGGCGGTGGTGCCGATATTGCCGCCGACAACCGTGTTGATGCCTTGGTTGGTCACGCCGGCAGCGCCGCCAAAGGCGCCGTACCCGGCGGCTGTGCCGAGATTGACACCACTCACGCAAGCTTGCGTGCCAGTCGAGAAGCTCCACGTGCGGTCGGTGGCCAGCGGGTTGCCTGCCAGGTCTTTGACCCCGGCGGCGCCCGATGCGATGGTGACCACAAAGGTCTTGCTAGCGGCAAAGCCAGCCGCAGCTGTTGGCGTGAAGGTGGCCTGCTGGTTCAAGGCGTCATAAGCGACGGTGCCCGAAACGGCGACGCCACTGTCTTCAACCTTGAACGTCGATGCGGTGATCGTGTTTGCATCCATCGGCTCGCTGAAGATCGCACTGACGGTCTTCGTCAGGCAGATGTTGCTGGCGTCGGCCAGCGGGTTGACGCTCAGCACTGTCGGTGCCGTGGTGTCGCTGACAGCACCTGTCTTGAAGGTCCAGACATAGTTGCTCGCGGCCGGTAAAGCCGCTGCACTGCCTGCCAGCGCATTGCCTGACAAGTCGGTTGCGGCAGTCGTGATCGTCGCGGTGAAATCGCTGTTCGTCGCCAGGCTCAAGCCATTGGGCTTGAAGGTGGCGGTCCTGGAAACAGCCGAATAGCTCACGGTCCCGGCCACGGCAGTGCCGAGCGTGGTGTTCGCGACGGTGAAGCTGCTGCTCGAAAGCGTCGAGGCGATCATGTCCTCGCTGAAGGCAGCGCTGATCTGGGTGTTGGTGGCGACATTGGTCGCACCCTTGGCCGGCACGGTAAGGGTCACGGTGGGACGCGTCGTATCGGTGGCGGCAGCCGTCGTGAAGCTCCACACGAAGTTGCTTGCCAGCGCAAAGCCGGCGCTGTCGGTGGCCGCCGTCGTGATGGTGGCCACGCACAAGGTGTTCGTGGGCAGCAAGGCATCGGGCGTCAGCGTTGCCGTCCTGCCCGTTGCGTCAAGGGCCACACTCGCGGCAACCGTAGTGCCCGCCGGGCAGGCCAGCGTGAAGCTTGACTTCGTGATGCTGGCAGCTGCCATCGCCTTGCTGAAGGTGGCAGACACGCTGCTGTTGGTGAACACACCCGTGACGACAGGAGCTACTCGCGACCGGAGTTGTCGCGCTGACTGTGGGCCGCATGCCTGCGCCGGGAGTGCCCAATATCGGGTCGAGACCGCCGCCGCAGCCGACCAGGAAAGTAGCCAGCAATGCTGGTACCCATCCGATTGGCGATTTAGAAATTTTGTGGAACAGGTTCATAGTGTCTTTCGTTGCGGACGGGCCGCGTGGTGTTTCGGTGTTTCCAGGCTGTGTTTGTATGCGGCTGTGGCAACGGCGTCTGTGCGCTGACGAACGCAAGTGCCGCACGCTTGCATGTGCTTACAAACGGCCCATCAGGAGCAGCACGATGAGGATGAATACGACAAGACCCAGTCCGCCGCTGGGTCCGTAGCCCCAGTTGCGGCTGTGCGGCCAGCTCGGCACGGCGCCGATCAGCATCAGGATCACGACGATCAGCAAAATGGTGCCGAGGCTCATGGCTTGCTCCCAGGTGTGAGTGAATACGTTGAACTCGCCGCTGGCGCAGGCGGGACCACGATCACGGTCGTGCCATCGCCCGCCTTGCCGGTGTCGCCCTTGTTGCCGTCATAACCCTGACTGCCCTGATTGCCCTGAACGCCCTTGTCCCCCGGGACACCGGCCTCACCTTGCGGTCCGGCAGGTCCGGGCACCGGAGTGGTGGCGGCAGGCACATTGATCACGGTGGGTTGCTTGTCGCAAGCGACCAGACTCAGCGTGGCGATCAGCGCGGATATCAAAACGATGTGTTTCATGAAGATCCTCTTGAAGTGGAGAGCGCATTGCCAACGGCAGTGCGACGATGTTGAGGGGCAGAAAATCTACGTGCAGCGTAGGCGCATGACGTGCAGAGTTCAGTGCGTTGACGAACACACGGACACGATTTGCACAGAAATGTCTTGCATGCCACTGAAGCGGTGACACTGGCGCGCTGCGCTGCTGTGATGCACGCGCAAGACGTGCCATCCGCGCGTTACAAGTCGGCGTGCAACAAGTCCGCGCGCTACAAGTCGGCGCGCGACGAATTGTCTTTGCGCCGCAAGGCCATGCTTGACACCGCGCCGAGCGCGAGGCTCGATGCGATGCTGCCCAATTTGGGCAGCCCGGGCAACCAGCGCCAGGGTCTGCTCCACACGAGCAAGGCGCCCGCCGCTGCCGCGGTGCCAAGCACCGCCACCGGATGGCGTCGCACCAGCGGTGCAATCGCTTCGTGTGCGGCCTCCTCGGCATGGCGCGCGGACTTCAGCAGCGGCAGCTGAGTCCACCATTGCGTCAGCAGATCAAGGCCAATCTGCGCGACCGGATTGGTAAACAGGCTCCGAGAATTCACCGGCGCGCCGCTCGGCTGCACCGGGTCTTGCTTGCCGAGCCAGCGCGACATGGACTCGCGAGATTGAATCAGGCGCTCTTGCGCCGAGGGCTCGGGCGCTGCCTTGCGCGGCCCGGCGCTCACGACTCGCCCGCGCTGCGCATCAGCGCTGCATCGGCCGCCAGTTGGCGCCGCAATCCTGCAAACAAGAGCTGGGTGCCGGCAGCTTCGCCGACCATGATGATCCACAGGCCGAACGCTGCGGGCACGGCGGGTACCAGCGTCAGCGCCCACGGTAGCGCCAGCGTGGGCAGCGAAGCCCACAGCAGCACCGCCACGCCGGCCAATACCGCTGCAACCGCAAGGCAGGCGCCGCCTGCCAAGCGCAGCGTCAGGCGCCGCGTCATCAGCGCGCTGGCCGACGCCAGCTCCTGCGCAAACAGATCGGCGTAGGCCGACACATGTTCGCCCAGCAGCTCAGGCCGCGACGCGACAAGACGGACAAGAGGGTGAAGCATGACGCTCGATCAGTGGCGCGAGCCGCCGGAGTTGCGCACCAGCGTGACCAGCGCCATCAAGGCAGCACCGACAGCGGCCGCCATCAGCACCGATTTGACCGGCTCATCCTTGATGTAGCCCACCGTCGATTGCGCTGCGTGGCGAGACTGCTCGCGCAGATGCTGCGTGCCGTCGCGCACGGCGTCCAGGCCGCGCTGCGTCAAGCGGTCTGCGTCCATCGCCAGGCGGTTGAATGCCGAGCCGGCTTGGTCGCGGGCATGCTCAACGCCGCTGGCCATCTGGTCCAGCGCGTGATTGGCGACCCGTTGTGTATTGCGAATCGCTTGATCCGCCGATTGCGTTGCCGAGTCGAGCATCGCTGTGGCGTTGTCGCCGAGTTTTGAGACCGTGTCAGTCATGATGAACTACTTTCTTGATTCGATAGGGTTTGCAAGCGTCGCGCTGCCCAGGCCCGTGCTGCCCAAGCCTGCCGCGACCAGCGCCATCACGAAGGTGCGATGGCGTGGTGCAACAGGGTTGGTATCTCTGGCAAAGGCGTGAAAGCGCGCTCAGAGTTGGCCGTTGAGTACCTTGGCGTGCTTGATGCAAGCGTCCTTGGCGTCACCAGCCAGTGCATCGCACTTTTCCTTGGCTGTCGCGTAGGCCGCGTCGCGCTTGTCCGACGCGGCATCCTTGCGGGCATCCTTGGTCGTCTTGAGCGCCGTCGCATTCGCGTCAGCGGTCTTTTCAGCCACCTTGGCATCGGCCTTGGCAGTCACATACAGGGCCTTGGCTTCCTTGCGGCAAACATTCTTGGCATTGCCGGCAAGGTCGTCGCACTTTTCCTTGGCCACTTCGTAGTAGGCATCGGCCTTGGTCATGCGCAGCTTGTAGCTGTTCTTCTCGCTGGGCGCGTAATTTGCCTCGAGTTCCGCACGGGCGACCTCTTCGTGGCCCTTGGCTTCCTGGATGCAAATGTCTTTGGCGTTGCCAGACTGTGTGCTGCAAGCGGATTTCTCGGCCTTGTAGGCCTTCGAAATATCGGCCTTGCTGGCCTTGTAGTCGGCCTTTGTCATGGGCAATGCCATGGCGCTGGAGCTCAGCACAAAAGCGAAGGTAGCCGCAGCAGCGGTCAGTTTGAATGGGGTCATGATTTTTCCTTGATGTCGATGAATGATTGGGGCGGCTGCCTTTGGCAGGGCCTCGATTCGCTGGAACGTTTTCACCAGGAAAACTGGCTTCGCCTGGCTGCCGAGCTCTGTTTCGCGCAGCGCCGAAGCGCCACGCGCAAGACAGACGGGGCGTGCTTTACTTCAGACGCATGGCGTTGGATACCGACTGCACGCCTTCGATGTGGCGTGTCACCTCGACGGCCCTGTCGATGTCGGCCTGTGTGGCGACAAATCCGCTCAATTGGACGCGGCCCTTGAAGGTCTCGACATTGATTTCGGCCGAATTCAGGCGCGGCTCGTTCAGTACCGCGGCCTTGACCTTGGTGGTGATGAGCGTGTCATCAATGTATTGCCCCGTACCTTCTTTGTGCGCCGTCGAAGCGCAGCCCGTCAGGGTGGCGTAGACGGCGATCAAACCGATAGCCGCAGTGCGACGCAGAAATTTCGTGTTCATGAGGATTCCTTTTCAGTGGAGCTGGCGTTTTGGATAAATCCGACAGGCTCGCCAAATTCGCTCGGTCGTCGCATCCAGCAGGGCTTGCCCTCGGGATGCCTGGGCAGGATCGCGCAAGGCGGAGCCGCAGTCGGTGCGCTGGAGCACACAGCGACAGGCTCAGTGAAAAGAAGCTGAAAATAAATCAGGGTCTGTGAGCCTGCGATGCACTCGCAAGCCAACAGACCCTGGGGCCACATCGCGCACAGCGGCGCGATCACATCACGTTCAACGCACGGTCAAGGCCGGACGGCGACGCGTAAATCCCACTGCGGCGAGGCCGAGTCCCAGCAAGGCCAGCGTGGCGGGTTCCGGGACGCCGTTCACGACTTGTCCCCCGAGCCGCCAGTGCCACCCGACCCAATGCTGGCGCCTTGGTCGTAGCCACCGCTGTTGTTGCCACAGCCGGTGATGGAGACTTTGTCCTGATTCAAGGTCACTTGTGTCTCGGCCGACAAGAGTCGGCCGCAAGTAATCGTCAGATTGCCATCGCTGCTGATGAGGTCATGGGCGAGTACATTGCCTGCGAACGTCGGGCCGTTAAGTGTCGCGGCGCTGGCGACAGTCCAATAGATACCGACATTTGCGCCGCTACCTACGTCCTGCACGAAAACGTTCGAGGTGCTCGACGTGATGAGCGAACTCGTAAACAGAAAATTCCACACTGAAGTCGAGTCGCCTCCTCCATCAAGAAAAAGGTCACCGACCAAATTCGTTGTGGCAAAAGGAACGGTGTAGGTCCCTGGAGCGATAACGCCACCATGGCTACTCTGCCATGCGTCCAGATCCCCGCCGGTAATTAGGGTGCCTGGCGCAAAGGCATTCACCGCCAGAATCGCAGCATCAAGTTGCACCTGAGCGTTCTGCGCGAGTGCGGTATTCGCTTGCAACGATCCAGACGAGAAGACGTATCCCCCGCCGACAGAAGCATTTGGAGCGGAACCCAGATTTCCGCCAATCGTGCTCGTAGCAACATTGGTCACCCCCGCGGCGCCCAACACTGCAAAGCTCGCCAAATCAGAACCCAGAATAGGCGTCGCCAAAGCCAAACCGGGACCATAAGCAAGCGCCACCAGCAACGGCAGGGCCAATTTCATTTTCATAGGATTCATGTTCGTTCTCCATACTTTGGGCTGCTCTTGCCGAAATCTCTATGCCAGTGTGTGAGCAGACCACTTCACTGAACCAAGTGCGACCTCTGTTCGCAACCCGACGATCAACAGTACGCATAAAGCGTGCCGCGAACCATTTGCTCATATGAATCAGCGGCTTGAAAAAAAGTCGCGTGTCATCGACCGAGCATGTGTAAAGAATCTCGACAGAAAACTCCGTGCTCAGTCCGGTCTCTTTCCAGGTCGGGTGGCCCTCTCATCGACCTTCGCGCGCAAGCGCGGCAGTCTCCTGCGACTGTCTGCAAGGCCTGAACTCAAAGCTGCAATGGCGCTCAGAGCTGGGTGGGCCAACCCGTGGTCGCAAAGTCACCATCACTCGCGCGTTTGGCGCGGTACATGGCGGCATCGGCGCTGCGGATCAGGCTTTCGGCGTCGGCGCCATCGTCGGGAAACAGCGCGATGCCCAAGCTTGCCGTCAGGTGCAGCAGCTCGTCGGCGCCGACACGGCTGGGTTCGGCAATCGCGTCAAGCATCTTGCGCGCGATCAGCGTCGCGTCGGAGGGTTGCGCAAGCTCGGACAACAGCACCAGAAACTCGTCGCCACCGTAGCGGCTGACGGTGTCGGCGTCGCGCACCGCCGATTCCAGACGGCGCGCCACCAATTGCAGCACCTCGTCGCCGATGGCATGACCCATTGTGTCGTTGATCTGCTTGAAATGATCGATGTCGAGAAACAGCACGGCGATGCATGTGCCACGCCGACGCGCCAGCGCCAGAGCCGACTCCAGCCGGTCGAGCGCCAGCGCTCGGTTCGGTGTGCCCGTCAGCGCGTCGCGCTGGCTGGTGTGCTTCAACTCGCTCAGCTCACTGGCGGCCAGCTCGGCCGATCCTTGCGCGTCGAGGGCCGCCAGCACAAGCTGCTCGTTGGCCTGGACCAACTGAACAGTCCGCGCGTCGCCGACGCCTCGCTTGGCCTGCGCCAGCTCGTGCCGTGTTCTTGCCAGCTCCGCCTCCAGCCTTTGCGCCTGCGCCTCAGCGATCGCAAGCGCCTGATGGGCAGCCACCAGTTCATGGTCTTTGGGTGAGGTACTCACAACGCCAAGGCCACCGGGCAAAGTTCACGAAGCATTGCTGTCGCCGACCGAATGCTGCTTGCGGCTCGGCGAGCCACCTAGTACAACATCCCGTAATTAGCTTTAAGTATTAGGATCAAGGTAGGGGCCAAGCAGTGAGATGACCAAGTCGGCGGTCGTTGTGAGATCGCCGGTACCAGGCAGCGGCTCCCAGCGGCCGGTGTGGCTGCGAAATGCCGATGAGTAGGTGTTGCGTCCGAGCTCGGTGAGTCGCGCGATGGTGTCGACGCTGTCGTCGCGGTGCATCTGGATCAGCAGATGCTTGCCGTAGGGCTTGACCTGTGCCAGCTTGTGGCCGGTGAGCGTGGCAATCTGGCGTTGTAGCTCAGCGGCCTTTGCCTGTGCGTTGATCGTTGGCATGGTGTTTGAATCTCAGGGGTTCGCCAGTTTGTAGCTCAAAGCCGGCGAATGTCCACTTGAACGGTTTGGGCGCCTGATTGCGTTGCGCCATGAAGGCGTCGGTGCGCTGGCGCAGCTCGTGGATCGAGCTATGGCTGGCATGGCGCAAGACGCGGCGAGAGTAGATGCCAAACATCAGCTCGATCTGGTTGACCCAGCTCGCGTGTATCGGCGTGAAGTGAAAGACAAACCGGTGGCCGTGCCGGGCATTGAAGTCATCCCATACGGCTTGCGCGCGGTGGGTGTTCAAGTTGTCCCACACGATGTGCACACGGCCCTTGGGGTACGTCCGCGCCACCTGCTCCATGAATGCCACGAGGTCGGCTTGGGTGCGTCGATCGGTGCAGTTGCCCAGCACCCGCCCTGAGTGCACGTCCATGGCCGCGATGAGAGCCTGCGTGCCGTGGCGGATGTATTCGAACTCGCGACGCCGCGCACGACCCGGCACCGGCGCGCGGTCCGCGTGCTTGCGCTCGATGGCCTGGATCCCGGTCTTCTCATCGACCGACAGCACGACCGAACCCTTGGGTGCCTGGCGGTACAGCGCGCAGATCGCGTTGACTTTCTGCCGGAATTGCGGGTCCGGGCTGTGCAGCCACTGCCGAATGCGGTGCGGGCGCATGTCGCCCGCCTGCAAGATGCGCTGCAGGTGGCTGCGGCTGATCTGCGTGACCACACCACGCTCCATCGCACGCTCGACCAATTCGTCCAACGTCGGCGTGGTTCGACCCTGCGCCTCGGCGGGCTCGCACGCGAGAGACAACAACTCGAGCCGCTGCGCCGGGCCGATCCGTCGGGGTCGACCCGAACGCGCCGCCTCTTGAAGTCCCTTCAGCCCTTGTCGGGCCAACCGAGTGCGCCAGTGCGACACGGTCTGCACCGACACGCCAACCGCCTGTGCGATCGCCGTCGTCGTCTGGCCGGCGTGGGCCAGCAAGGCAATCTGCGCTCGAACCACTTGACGGTGCTCGGCAGTGCCTCGGCGCGTCAACAACTCAAGCGAGTTGCGATCTTCTCGCGACAGTCTGATCGCCTGCGCTTGTCGTCCTCGACTCATGCGCCAAAGCTTACCTCAATTCCCCATATAATGAAAGCTACTTACAGGATGTTGTACTAGCATGCCTTCGTGGTCGGCCAGCATGGCGCCGATCTTGATGCCGCTGTCGTCGATGTGGAACAGGTGCAGTTGATTGGAATGTTTGCTCTCACGCACCTTGACCACGGCCATCACGCGCTGCAGGCGGCTGTCCACCTCGATATAGCGCTGAACGATGATGGCGTCGGTCAGAAATGCCGTGCCGTAGGGACTGAAGCGCAAGTCGCTGTAGCGGTCTTCCAACTCGGAGGTCATCAGCACGGTGATGCCGGTGTCGGTCAGCGCCGACATCATGCGCGCCAAGGACTCGCGAAAGTCGGCGCGAAAGCTCGGCGCCAGCGCCAGCTCGAAGCCCGAAATCGAGTCGATCACGACGCGGCTTGCCTTGAGCCGCTGGATCTCGGTGATGAGCAGCATCGCGATCTCATCGACCGACAGACCTGGCGCTCGGGTGTTGACCACGCCGACCCGGCCACTCTCGATGAGCTCGGCCATGACGGGTCCACGCGATCGGGTCGGCCGTTGCTCGAAGGCCGCGATCACGCCAGTCTCTCCGCAGCGCGCACCCTCGGCCAGGAAGGCCGCGGCCATGATGCTCTTGCCCGAACCGGAGGGGCCGGCGACGAGCAGCGAATAGCCCTTGGGCAGGCCACCGCCCATCATGTCGTCCAGCCCGGGCACGCCCATGCTCAAGCGGGTGGCAACGGGCGCCACGCCCGTGTCGATGGGCGCCGCCGGAAGCTGCGGGGGCGAAAACACCGTGATGCCGGCTGCGCTGATGCGAAACGTGTGAACGCCGGGCAAGGTCGGCTGCCCACGCATTTTCATGATCTCCATTTTTCGGACCACCGAGTTGCGGTCCACGCTCTGGCGCAGCCAGATCAGGCCGTCGGACACGGTGAAAACAGGATTGGGATCGCTCTCGTCGAAATATTCGCCGATCAGGAAGGTGGTGGCCTGCCAGCTCGTCATCAGCACGCCAAGATTTTGTATGAAGCGCTGCAAGCCGATGAAGCTTTCGTGACCTTGACTGGCCAGCGCGACCGAGCGGAATGAATCGATGAAGACCAGGCCCGGACCGCGCGTCTCGACCTCGGCGACGATGTGCGCCAGCACCTTGTCGAGGTCGCCGGTGATCGTGTCGTCAGAGAGGTTGATGAACCGGATCGAACGGTTGAGCTTGTCGAGATCGAAGAAATCAAACTGCTGCTGATAGCGCAACATCTTCAATGGCGGTTCGCCAAGCACGGTGAAATACAGCGCCGGGCGCTCGGGCGTGGCCAGCGTAAACATGATCTGATGCGCCAGCGTGGTCTTGCCGCAACCGGGCGCTCCGGCGATCAGATTGAACGAGAACTCCGGCAGGCCGCCGCCCAGCACATCGTCCAGCCCAGGCACACCTGTTTGCAGACGATTGATACTTACTTTGCCGGTGGCCATTGCGTGGTGTCCTGTACGGCGTCGCCGCGTGAGTGCTTGTCCCAGACAAATCCGAACAGACGCTCAGTGAGCGAAGCCCCGATCAGGCTGGTCAGAAGTTCGTCGAAGCTCAGCAAGAGTGCCTCTTGCGCGGCTGCGGCGTTCAAACTTGTTTGTTGTGCCAACCCGGTTCGCAGCGCGGCGAAGTCTCCCGGCTTGAGGTCGCCCGTGTAGACGGCCGACAAGCAGGGATGCTCGCTGCGACTCAGGTACAGGCTGCGTTTGAACAGCGCCGCCACGCCGCGCTGGCCGATGATGGGAGACAAGCTGCCGTGAACCTCGGTCCATAACGAGAACGCCGCTGCGGCGAGACTTGCCGCGTCGGCGTCCGGCGCTGCGGCCTGCCCGTGAATGTCTTGGATATCTCGCACCATGCTTTGCATCTTGGGTTTGGTGGTCTTGCAGCTATCCGAGGCAGTCGATGGTACACCGTGCATGGTGCCAGGCACCGCATGCAATCGGGCACTGACAACTTCAGGACGCAATCTGTTTCCCGGCATCATTCAAACTCCAGACTGAGTGCCGATGGCAGGCCGACGTGGCCTGCCATCGCGCCTACTTCATCGAGACCTTGTCGGGGGCGAACACGATCTCCACGCGGCGGTTCATCTGGCGACCGACTGCGGTGTCGTTGCTGGCCACCGGCTGTTCCTCGCCAAAGGCGCGTGTGCTCAGGCGGTCCGGGCGCACGCCCAGCTGCACCAGGGCCGTCATGACGGCATCGGCGCGGCGCTGAGACAGGGCCTGATTGGCGCTGCCATTGCCGATGCTGTCGGTATAACCCTCGATCGAGGCGGTGCGCTGCGGATGGCGCCCGAAGAAGCCGGCCAGCTTGGCCATGTTCACGGTGGCACCGGGCAAGAGCTGTGACTTGCCGCTGTCGAACAGCACGTCACCCAGGGTCACGACCATGCCGCGCTCGGTCTGCTTGGCGTTGAGCTCCTTGAGTTGCGACTCCAGGTCGAGAACTTGCTCGTCGCGGCGCCGTGCTTGTGCCTGGTCGCGCTGTGCGGCGGCGTCGGCCGCGGCCAGTTCGCCGGCCTTCTGCGCGTTGGCCTGCTCGGCAATCGCGAGCTGGCGTTGCGCGCGGTCGGCCTCATTCGTGCGCACGTCAAGGCGCAGCTTGTCGCGCTCGGCGCCGGCATTGGCGGTGACGAGCTCCGCGGCGCGGCTCGATGCCGTGTCTCGCGCGATCACCACGCGTTGCGAGCTCAGGTAGGCGAGGTGGTTGACCGTGGCCGGCTTGCCGCCGTCGCTCCAGGTCTGTTCAGCCGCGCGCAGCGAGTCGCCAGCGCTCTTGAGTTCATTGGGCGCCAGTGTGGCGACCTGCGGGTTGTTCTGGGCCGCGTTGTATCTGCTGCGGGCCTGATCCAGCGCGCTGTTGCGATCCGGAAGCGAGCTGCAGGCTGCCAACGCGGCAGTCAATGTGACGAGGGCAAAGAGGCGGGTATGCATAGAGGACTCCTGTTCGGTGTGACGGTGGACGTTTCCGGCGGCTGGGCCTGTGCTTCAGCGGATGACGGTGTTGCGACCGAGTTCTTCGCGCAGCACGCGAGCCGCATCCTGCGACTCCTGCGCGGCCTTGCGCGAGCGCTCCGAGCGGGCATGCAGCACAGCAACCTGCGCGTCGACCTGGGCTTCTTCGGCGAGTTGACGGGCACGCTCGAAATCCTTGTTGGCCACGGCTTGTCGAGCGCCGGAGAGTTTTCCGATGGCGATCTGCAATTCACCGGCGGCGTCTTCGCTGGTGCTGGTGGTGTTGGCCTGCTGGACGGCCGCTTCGGCGACTGCCATCTGTGCGGTGGGCAGCTTGGTGCTTGCGCAAGCGCTGAAAATCAAGACCACGGACACGCTGGACAGCAGCAACAGCGTGGGTGCGCGCTTGCGGCTCAGGGAGAGATGGTTCATGAGAATTCCTTGGTGGATTCGTTCAATGCCCAGTTGGGCGGGAAGTGGTGCGGTGTGAACTCATCGCAGCCGCAGTCTGGGCGGCACGTCGATGCTCGTCTGTCTGCCAGCGCACACAGACGAGTCAGCCGCTCGACGCCGGAAGGTGCTATGTGGGGTGCCGCACCGACGCGCTGCGTTGAGCACGCGCAAGCTGCTCGCATGCACTTGGGCGGACGCTTTCAATGCTTGACGCAGGCAGCCGAAGTCAGACCCTCATTCGGATCGGAGCAAAACCATGAACTCAACCAAGATACTGGCCATCGTGTTGATCGTCGGCGGGGCCCTCGGCCTGCTCTACGGGGGCTTTAGCTACACCAAGGAAACCAAGGTGGCCGATATCGGTCCGATCCATCTCAAGGTGGATGAACGCAAGCAGATCAACATCCCGCTGTGGGCCGGTCTTGGTGCCATCGCTGGCGGCGTGCTGCTGCTGGTCACTTCGCGCAAGCCATGAGTCTCGTGCAAACGCTGCCTGACAACTTTGGAGAATGAGAATGCGCTACCCGTTGCTTGCTTTGACACTTGCGATTTCTGCGCTGTTCGGCGCCTTGCCGGCAGCCCAAGCCCAGATCAGCGTCGGCGCCAACATCGCTATCGCGCCGGGCATCAACATCGGCATCAATGTGCCGGCCTATCCGCGCCTGCAGCAGGTGCCCGGCTATCCGGTCTATTACGACCCGCGCTCTGACTCGAACTACTTCTTCTACGACGGCCTGTATTGGGTGTTCCAGAATGATGACTGGTACTCCAGCGCCTGGTACAACGGGCCCTGGAGTTTGACCGATCGCCAATACGTGCCGCTGTTTGTGCTGCGCGTTCCGGTGCGCTACTACCGCCAACCCCCGGCCTATTTCAGAGGCTGGCGGGCCGACACGGCGCCGCGTTGGGGCCAGCGTTGGGGCCATGCATGGGAACAAGGTCACCCCGGATGGGACCGCTGGGATCACCGCAATGTTCCCCGAGCCGCACCCTTGCCCACCTACCAGCGACAGTACTCGGGCGAGCGCTATCCGCACGCCGACGAGCAGCAGCATGAGCTGCGCTCCAGAAACTACCGCTACCAGCCGCGTGAAGTGGTGACGCAGCAGCATTTTCAGGACCAACGCCAGCCGCAGGACGCGTCGTCCAACCGCGGCGATTCGCAACAGTATCAACGCGATCAGCAGCGACCTGCGGCGCCTCGGGAGCAAGCCCAGCCTCGACGCGAACAGCCGCAAGACTCTCATGCCAAACAGCAAGAGAAGGGATCAGACAATCGGGGTGGGCAGCACGGCAAGGGGAACGACTAGAAGAACGAGCGCGGGTTGAATCAGCTTTGGCAGCCCCGGCCCGCTGGGGCCTGCAGACTCCTTGGCCCAACATCCCTTGACCGAGCCGACCGCTCAGGTCGCCAGCGTTGCTGGCAGCAGGCGGTCGTATTCTTTCTTGATCACGCCGTAGCACTCGCAGGTGCGCTTTTCCAGCCCCGCGCGGTCGAGCACCTTGATGTGGCCGCGACGGTAGCTGATCAGTCCGGCCTGCTGCAAATGGCCCGCCGCCTCGGTGACGCCCTCGCGGCGCACGCCCAGCATGCTGGAAATCAGCTCCTGCGTCATCACCAGTTCGTTGGTGCGTAGTCGGTCCAGGCTCAGCAGCAGCCAGCGGCAGAGTTGCTGATCCAGCGCATGGCGGCGATTGCACACCGCCGTCTGCGTCATCTGGGTGATCAGCGCCTGCGTGTAGCGCAGCAGCAGATGCATCACCGGGCCGGCCCGGTTGAACTCCTGCAGCATCAGGTGTGACTTCAGCCGAAACCCCTGACCAGCGCTTTGCACGACGGCGCGGCTGGGCGTCGTGAGCCCGCCCATGAACAGTGATACGCCGACCAGGCCCTCGCTGCCGACCATCGCAATCTGCGACGTGGCACCGTCTTCCATCATGTACAAGAGCGACACGACCGAGGTGGTCGGAAAGTACACATGGCTCAACTTGGCGCCTGACTCGTAAAGCACCATGCCCAGCGGCATGTCGACACGCTCGAGCTCTGGAAGCCAGCGCGCCCATTCATGTTCGGGCAGCGACTCAAGCAAGTGGTTTTGGCGAGCCATGGTTGTCAAGGGCATGTGCAAGTCCGGCGCAACTCGTGTCGCTGGAGCTGTGCGCCCACGCTCGTTTGTCAGTCCCATTGCTCTTTCCCCTGAATTCGATACCGAACAAGCCCGCAATCAGCCTTGCACGTCGGAGGCATGTGAGAAAGTTCACGGTCTACGGTACCACTATTCGTGTGGCGACACATGAAAAGGGGAAGGCGCGTCAGCTGGAGGGCTTGCGACACGCAGCGACTGCTGTGAATCCCTTGCTTTGCAAGCCCCTCGCGCACCGATGGTGAATCGGGCACCTCGTCCAGGGCAGAGTTTGGTGCGTCAGCGAACAGACGAGCTTGCGCAAGCTGCTTAGGCTCGTGCTTTCGATGCGCAAACGCCGCCATATGCGGCCTTGCGTGACTGTGCCGGCCGCTCACGGAGTACAAGCAATGAACGCAAACCTCAAGATTCTGGGCATTCCGGGCAGCCTTCGCCATGCCTCGTACAACCGCGCTGCGCTGCTTGCTGCCCAGACGCTGTTGCCTGAAGGCGTGAGCCTGAGCGTGTACGACCTGGACGGACTGCCTCAGTTCACCAGGAACCCGGTGGCTCAGCCCGTGCCCAAGCTCACCGAGTTCAAGCGACGCATTCGAGAGGCCGACGCCATCCTGTTTGCCGCCCCTGAGCATATGTATGCGATGCTTCCGGTGTTGAACAACGCGATTGACTGCGCTGCGAGCCCTCGCGGCGATAACGCATGGTTCGGCAAGCCGGTGGCTGTGTTGGGGGCATCCAGTTCCCTGTCGGTGGCTGCACTGGCGCAGCATTACCTCAGGCAGAGATTGCTCTCCACCCACATGATCCCCGTTGACCAAGAGGCTGTGATGATCTGCAATGCCGGCAAGGTTTTCGATGGACAGGGAAGGCTGACAGACGCGAAAAGCCAGGCGCTGATTCGTCAACTGCTGGAGAACCTGACGCGCTGGGCCGTGCAGTTGAGAGCAACTACCGCGGCAGGGGCCGTCTGTTGAACCTGCGAGTACTCGATATCGACGCAGTGTCGGATGACTTCAGGAGGCCGTGTGCCGCAAGCTTTTTTTCATGAAAATTCAGGCACGGTGAGGTTCTGGGTGCAGGTGGACGGCAAGCTGGTTGGCGCAAGCGTCGGCAGGCAAGCCCTGCACTATTGCTATCGACCCGATGCCCACGGTGAAGACCCGATGGAAACCTTTGCGCTGCACGCGCGTGAGCTCGACGCCGCCGTCGAGCGGCGTGTCGCACAGGGCGCGATTGAGCCCGTGATGCTGCGCGAATTCGATCTGCGATCGACCTTGCCCACGTAGGCGAATGGGCCGCAACGACGCGGCCTGAGCCACTGGAAAGGAGCGGCCTCAAGAGCTAGGCGTTTGGTTAAAGTGTTGACGGACGCTCGCTGATTCGATGTGGTGCCCTCTGAGCCAACCAGTTCAGAGGGCATTTTTATTGGTGAATATTTCTCCTGCGGGCTGTGTATCGCTATTGGCGATATTCTATATTTATCGTCAACAGCGATTTCTTGCATTTATCTCCAATAGCGATATAATGAGAATATCGGCATTGGCGATACAGCTGCCTCGCCGCCTTGACCTATGAACCAACTCCTCTGCGTTCCCAGCCAGGTCGGCCTGGTCCTTCGAGCCGTGCGCAAAAGCGCCAAGCTGAGCCAGAAGCAGCTAGCCGCAAAACTTGGCCTGAGCCAAAACCGCGTGTCCGAGCTGGAGACCGACCCAGGCTCCATGCGGGTGGACCAACTCCTTGCCGTCCTGTCCGCGCTGGGCCTTGAATTGCAGGTGCAGACTCGGGGCGGCCCGCCCGCCGCCGGCAGCGAGGGCGGCGTGGGCCTGCCGACCGTTGGCAAGGTGGAGTGGTAAGCATGGGGCGTGCAACGAGCGCTCGCGCCCTCTCCGCCTGGGCCAACGGCGAGCGGGTGGGCACCTGGACCATCCCTGCCCGTGGCGACATGGAGTTCGTCTACGACCCGGACTGGATTGCCTCAGAGGCAGGCCGACCGCTGTCGCTGTCCATGCCCTTCACGGGCGCGCAGGCCTTGCGCGGCGCCCCGGTCAACAACTACTTCGAGAACCTGCTGCCCGACAGCGAGGCCATCCGAAAGCGCTTGGCCACCCGGTTCAAGACCGACACCCTGGAGGCATTTGACCTGCTCGAGGCCATCGGGCGTGATTGCGTGGGCGCCATCCAACTGCTCGGCGCTGACGAGTCGCCGGCCAACGTCGCAAGCATTGAGGGCACGTCGCTCAACGAGGGTGAGGTGGAGGAGCTGCTGCTGCTGGCTGCTGGCTCAGGCGCGCACCCGGGCGTGGAAGACGACGACAACTTCCGCATCTCGCTTGCCGGCGCCCAAGAGAAGACGGCGCTCTTGTGGCATGACGGCCAGTGGAAGCGTACCCACGGCTCCACCCCCACCTCGCACATCCTGAAACTGCCCATCGGACTTGTGGGTGCGCGCAAGGCCGACTTCGGCACCTCGGTGGAGAACGAGTGGCTCTGCATGGAGCTGATGCACGAGCTCGGGCTGCCGACGGCCAAGACCGCGATTCTCCAGTTCGGGAGCCAGAAGGTTCTCTGCGTAGAGCGATTCGACCGGCAGATGCACTCATCAGGCACCTGGCTGCTGCGCCTTCCCCAGGAAGACTTCTGCCAGGTCAGTGGCACTGCGCCCCACCGCAAGTACGAGGCCGACGGCGGGCCCGGCATCGCGGACATCGCCCGTGTTCTCGCGGGCTCCGTTAACGCGCAAGCCGACCTCAAGAACTTTCTCAAGACGCAGCTGCTTTTCTGGATGATGGCCGCCCCCGACGGTCACGCCAAGAACTTCAGCCTGCGCATCTTGCCGCGCGGCCGCTACGCGCTCACGCCGCTCTACGACGTGATGTCCATCTGGCCCGTTGAAGGAAACGGCGCAAGCCAGTTCTCCTGGCACAAGGCCAAGCTCGCCATGGCGCTGCATAGCAAGAATCGGCACTACAACTTCAAGGACATCCAGCGTTGCCACTTCAACGCGACGGCTGCAAAGTTCTTCCAGCGCGAAAGTGCGGAGGATGTCATCGAAGAGGTGCTGGGGGACCTCGAGCGAGCCATCGCAGCCGTAACTGCCCGACTGCCCGCCGGCTACCCGGAGAGGGTCGTGACCTCCGTCTTCGCGGGCCTGCGGCGCACGGCCAAACTTCTTGTCAACTCGGCACCCTGAGTAGATGAGCGGCGCTACGGCGTGAACACTCTTACCGAACGCCTAGCCCTCAAGAGGCCGCTTTGTCTTGCCGGTCTCAAGCAGGCTATTGGCGCGGCTCACCCTGACGATTGACCGAAATGGTCTTTCCTGGAGGCGAGGTCATTTGCATGCGGTTCTCGACACCACGGAACTCGTAGGTCACGTCCCAATACTGCGGCGGTCCGCTGGGCGTTGTCTCACAGCGGCGCACGTCGCGGGCGCTGCCGCCGTTGTCGTTCTGGCCCGCCTTGGAGCCGATCACGGCACCGGCCATGACGCCGCCCGCCGTGGCAATGTCCTTGCCCGTGCCGCCACCCACCTGATGGCCAAGGATGCCACCAATGATGGCGCCTGCGATGGCACCGCCCACATTCGGATCGTTACGGCCCGGGTCAGCCACATACTGGCGCTCGATCCAGCAGCGTTCGTTGGGCGGCCCCACCACGGCATGCACCGAGGTGACACGTGCCTCGTACAGGCGCTCGTTGTTCCGGCGCCGGTAGTTTTGATCGGGCTGGGGCGCTGGCGCGGGCAGCTGGGACGCGTAGTGGCCATTCGAGTCCAGCGGCCAGGTTGATGAGACGCGATTGTCCAGACCCAGCTCGCGCAGGGAGCCATAGTTGCCGCGTTGCAGCACCCTGCAGTTACCGTTCAGTCCCACGTCCTGGCAGACCACCCAGGCGCCGTCGCGCACGATCACCGACGAGGCGCGATCGTTGAACCCGATGCGTCGAAAATCGTCGACTTGCTGGTTCGAGGTAAACGAGCGTCCGTCAAAGTTTTCGCTCTCATAGAAGGTGATCTGCGCCATCGCCTGTGTGGCCAGGGCGACTGTGGACAGAGCAAGCAGTGATTTCAGTTTCAGTTTCATAAGTACCTCCAAGTTGAAACGGCAGCCGGCCCCTTTGGGGGCTGTCGCTAGCAAGCTGCGCAGCGTCTGCCCGCGCCCTGCATCGACATGTCGTTTGTAATTGGAACGGGACGGCCGGTCTGTGCGTCAGCACGCTTAGTCGGCTTGGAGCGATGCCGCCGCGGCTTTGTATTCAGCTGCGCTGGTCGAGCAGCGGCCGGCTGGCGGACAAAGGCAAGCTCAGTCGCCCTTGGCCCTGACGATGCGGCCGGTGATGTCCGAGCCGATGCCGCGATAGCCGACAAAGCGGCAGCCCGAATCGAAGATGGGCTCACCGCTGACTTGCAGATACTGCAGCGTGCCATCGGCACAGGTGCGGCTGTAGACAAAGTCGAGAAAGGGCCGCCGCGCCTCCATATTGGCGATCAGTTGCGCGCGTTCGGCAGCATTCCATTTGCCCACCAAGGCGGGCCGGTCGGCGCCCGACAAGTCTGCGTCTTCGATACCGAGCATCTCGAACACGGGGCCCGAGGTCTGGGTGAAATGTCCGTGTGCGTCCTGCTCCCAATACCAGTCTGACGACAGTTGGGTGAAGCTCTTGAATCGCGACTCGCTCTCGCGCAACTCGGCGGTGCGCTCGAGCACGGTCTGCTCAAGCCGCTTGTTGTGCTCGTCGAGCTTGCGATAGAGCAGCCGCACTTCGAGCATATTGTGAATGCGGGTCAGGACCTCGACCAACTCGAAGGGCTTGCTGACGAAGTCCTTCGCGCCAACTTGCAAGGCCTGCAGTTTGTGCCCCGGCTGCGCCGTGACCACCAGCACCGGCAAATAGCCATCGGTCTCGATGCCTTTGAGGCCCTCCATGACCTGGAAGCCATCCATTTCAGGCATCTGAAGATCGAGCAATATCAAGTCGTAGCGATGCTCCAGATGCATGGAACAGACGGCACGGGGATTCATCGTCGACTCGAAGTTCCGGTAGCCGGCTTCGCCCAGCATTCGCTCCAGAAGCAAGACATTGGCTTCCTGATCATCGACGATCAAGATACTGGCATTCAGGATTTCTGATTCTTCAAGCATAGTGAATTCTCGTCATCGTTCAGCGCTTCGGCAATCGGTTCAAACCAGTACCTCTGGCTCGCTTGTTGAAGCATGTTCCGAAGCATGCAGCAAGGCAATATCAAGCGCATCCATGAAATCTTCAACCTTGATCGGTTTGGTCAGATATCTGAAAAATCCGGCTTCCAGTCCCTTTTCAATGTCGCGCGGCATGGCATTGGCCGACAAAGCGATGACTGGAATATCTGCCGTCAGCGGGTCATTGCGCAAGATTGCCAAGACGCCATAACCACTGATTCCGGGCAAATTAATATCCATCAAGATCACGTCGGGTAGGAAGGCGCGCGCCAACTGAACCCCCAACTGGCCTTCAACGGCGGTCAACAGTTTCAAATCACTGCGCCGGGCAATCAAGCGTTCTACCAGGTCCAGATTGGCCGGATTGTCCTCAACATAAAGCAAGGTGCTCTGCTTCGCACTGGCCGGCTTCAGCGAATCCTCAGGTAGATCGGAGCTTGCCTCGACTTCAGCATGCTGCGGCCGTTCGAGTGGACTGGATGCTTCCAATTCGATCCAGAATGTGCTGCCAACGCCGACATCGCTTTCCACGCCTATCGTGCCGCCCATCAGTTCAATCAATTGTTTGGTGACAATCAGGCCGATGCCGGTGCCTTCTTCGACACCACTCTCGCGCCCCAGACGGTTGAAGGGCTGAAACAACTGCGCCATCTGCTCTGAGGTCAAGCCCGTGCCGGTATCTCGAACACTTATTCGTACGCGCGTGCCGAGCGCTTCGCATCGAATAATGACGGCGCCGCCACTGTTGTTATATTTGATCGCATTCGAGAGCAGATTTATGATGACCTGCTTGAGGCGGGTAAGGTCCGCATTGACACAAAGGTCTTGCTCAATCGGCGGCAGCGATATCTGTATTCCACGTTTTTGGGCCAGCGGGGCGATCATGCCTTGACAATCGAGCAGCAAGGCGGTGACCGAAACCGGCTCCAGTGACATCATCACTTTCCCGGATTCGATCATCGCCAAATCCAGAATTTCATTGATCAGGTTCAGCAAATACCATCCGGCTTTCGAAATCTGGTCAATCGACTGCTTTTGCGCCTTGGACGGCGGTGGTGTTTCCGAGGCCATCAATTGCGAGAATCCGAGCACCGCGTTGAGCGGCGAACGCAACTCGTGGCTCATGCTGGACAAGAAATCTGATTTCGCCAGATTGGCTTTTTCGGCGGCGGCTCTGGCCGATTCCAGTTCGATATTGGTCTCCAGCAGCCGGTGCTCGAATTCCTTGCGCTCGGTGATATCGCGCGCAGCGGCGAAAACCCCTTGCAGCTTGCGGTCGCGGTCATGCAGGGTGGTCGCGTTGTACGACACCACGGTTTGCTTGCCGTCGACGGCCTGGGCCGTCAACTCGTAGTTCGTCACCTTGCCTTCGCGCAACACGCGCTTGATGGCATCCTCGGCGCGCTCCGGATCGGTAAAGTATCTCTTGAACGGCGCACCGATCAATTCATCGCGCGTGCAGCCCGTCAGCATGGCCATCTGCTGGTTGACGTCGCTGATGATTCCGCGCAAATCGGTGGTCATGATGGCGTCGATATTCGATTCGATCAACGAGCGGGTGTAGAACTGCTGATCGCGCAAACGCTGGTCGAGCTGCGCTTGCTCCGCCTCGACATGCTTGCGTGCGGTGTTGTCGGTGCCGATCAGCAAGTAGCCGATCACCGCATCCTGCGCGTCACGAAGCGCGGTGACGGACACGATGGCCGGGAAGCGGCTGCCGTCCTTGCGGATGTAGGTCAGCTCGTAGATGTCCTCGATGCCGCGCGAGGCCTTGAACACCAGGGCCTCGAAGCCCGGCGTGATGGTGGTATCGAGCTCCTTGCTCAAGGCCGAAGCGCGCGCGATCAGCTCCTGCGCGTCTGAAATATCGGCCGGCGTGATCTTGTCCATCACCTCGGTGGCCGTGTAGCCGAGCATGCGTTCGGCGCCCACATTGAAAATCTGTATCACGCCCTGGGCGTCGGTGGCAATGCTGGAAAAATTGGCGCTGTTGAAGATGGCACGCTGTAGCGCCCCTGCCTTGAGCAGCTCTTCTTCCGCCTTCTTGCGTGCCGTGTTGTCGGTGCCGATCAGCAAGTAGCCGATCACCGCATCCTGCGCGTCGCGAAGCGCGGTGACGGACACGATGGCCGGGAAGCGGCTGCCGTCCTTGCGGATGTAGGTCAGCTCGTAGATGTCCTCGATGCCGCGCGAGGCCTTGAACACCAGGGCCTCGAAGCCCGGCGTGATGGTGGTATCGAGCTCCTTGCTCAAGGCCGAAGCCCGCGCGATCAGCTCTTGCGCGTCTGAAATATCGGCCGGCGTGATCTTGTCCATCACCTCGGCGGCCGTGTAGCCGAGCATGCGTTCGGCGCCCACGTTGAAAATCTGTATCACGCCCTGGGCGTCGGTGGCAATGCTGGAGAAGTTGGCGCTGTTGAAAATGGCATCCTGCAATGCGATCACATCGAGCAAGGGCTGGCCGATGTCATGCCTTGCCTGACCGTCGATCAAGGGGCGGCGCAAGGCCGTGCGTATCTTGAAATACAGCACGACCATGAAGGCCAGCAGCAAGACCGTCGTCCCTGCAACAAGCGTCGCGTAGGGTTGCGCACTTTCGTTGAAGATGATTGCACCTGCCACGAGCAGGACCAAGGCTGTCGTTGCGAAGCTGATCAGCATCAACTGTTCGACCGATCGGTTTGTTTTCATGGGCGCTTTGCCTATCGAGTCAATGCAGGTAAATGGTCGTGTCAGCGCTGGCGTACATCGGACATCAGGCGCGCGACTTCCTTCTTCACGACGGCATAACATTCGCAGACTTGCCGTTCCAAGCCGCTGCGGTTCAGTACGTTGATATGGCCACGTCGATAGCGGATATAGCCAAGGTCCTGCAATTTGCCGGCAGCTTCGGTCACGCCTTCGCGTCTGACGCCCAACATATTGGCAATCAACTCCTGTGTCATCGTCAACTCATTGGAGGGCAGGCGATCGAGTGTCAGCAGCAGCCAGCGGCACAATTGCTGGTCCAGTGAGTGATGGCGATTGCAGGCGGCGGTCTGTGACATCTGCGTGATCAAGGCCTGGGTATAGCGCAGCAACAGGCGCAGCACCGTTCCGGCACGGTTGAATTCTTCAAGCAAGTGGTGGGCCTTGAGCCGGTAGCCGTGACCGCAGGTTTGCACCACGGCGCGGCTGGGTGTGGTGGCACCGCCCATGAACAGCGAGACGCCCAATATGCCCTCGTTGCCGACGCCGGCCATTTCACAAGACCCGCCGTTTTCGAGCACGTAGTGCAGCGAGACGATCGATGTGGTCGGAAAATAGGCATGCTGGAGCTTGGCGCTGGACTCGTACAGCACCTCGCCGAGCTGCATCGGAACCCATTCAAGGTGCGGTGCCAGACGCTCGAATTCATCCTCGAGCAAGGCCGCCAGTAGATGATTTTGGCTCGGACTGTGCGTACCTGAAGGTCCAGAGTTCATGCTTCCATTCGTGCGCAGGGGGCGGTTCAAGCACAGCCAATCCAGAGGCAAAGCCACCGAGCGCGACGCCGCGTCCCGGTTGAGATGCCATGGTTCATGAGGATCCGCTGACCATAGGCGGGGAGTGTGGCGGGTGGTAGCTGGCGTCATGGACGATGCCGCCATCGGCGCCTGTCGGGCCTGGTCCGACTGCCGCAGTATTGCATTTCTAAGCGACGGCCGGTGTGTTTCGCAACATGCGGCCCGCGGATGCTGATCAAGCAGCTGGCACCGAGCCTGCTTTGCCGAGTGAAAACCAGCCCCTGGGCAGCCGGCGGAGCCGCTAGCTCGATTCACATGGTTTGTCCTGTGTCGACGCAAGTACTGACGCGCAGTCGGCAAGTCGTCACCAGCAGATCTCGCACTGATGCAAAGACTACCTGCGGGGAGGAGTCACCTTGTCACCAATGACACCGCCGACCACTGCGCCGCCCACGGTTCCGATGGGGCTTCCGTTGGTGAGCACTGATCCGGCGACGGCACCGATGCCGGCACCCACGGCCGTGTTCTGATCGTGCCTGGACATGCCTGCGCATGCGCCCAAGCTGAGCAATAGGGCCAGTGCCAGGGTATTGATTGCAATTCTGTTCATGGACTTCATTTGAATACCTCTATCGGAAGAACATCGGGTTGATGTGACGAGATCCGTCGAACCGCGCCTTCAGCAGCCCCGGTGCGACAGACCACAGACACAACTTAAACCTTGCCTGCTGCGCCGTCTGTGCGCCACCCCACATGGCCGGATCATTTGCTGGAGACGGCTCAATCTGTTGCAGGCAGGTGATCAAGATTGACGAAGTTGCGCAGGTCTTCATCCGCACTGGTCATGACGAGCGAGCCCCAGCCGATTCCGGCCAGAGCAAGAAGCATGGTGATTGATGCAAGGAAAAAGGAGGTCATCAACATGGGAGGCTTTCTTTAAAGGTCTGGTTATCAGCCCTGCCGGGATCGACAAGGCCCGGCGACTTACGCCAGGTCAGCGCGGGGCTGGTGGCGTGGCTGGAATTGCCGAGGCGGCGGGCTCGACGCTGTAGGTCGTGATTTCCTTGAGCACCCCGCCACTCTCGACCGACCCCGAAGACCTTGCCCTCACCGAGGGCCATTCGTTCGCAGGCGCTTCGATCCTTGGGCGGTACCGACTTGCAGCGCTGCAAGGCATTGTTGGTCAGCGTGCGCGCATCCTCGCCGGCGCCGAGCCGACCGCGCGGCGCTTCGGCCAGTGCGGCGCCGGCCTCCTTCAGACAGGTGGCACGATCCTGTTGCGAGAGGCCCTGGAGACAGGCAGCGCGGTCCTTCTGATAGGTCTGCGCGGGCGCCGACACCGCTGGTTCGGCCGCCAACACCGGCGCCATCAGCAAGGCCGCAGCCAGGCTGGTCAACCAGCGGACGGGGAGTTGATGCAACGGTTTCATGGGCCATCCTTTCGAGAACAATCGACCGGCCGGGGCGGGCTTTTCGCCGTCAAGGTGGGCGGTAGCGGCAGGTACATCAGCACCGTAAACCGGCTTCTCGAAAAGTTCGGTGCGCTGGCGAACATCCGTTGAAAATTTCGCCGCAAATGTTTGGCTTCGTAGGCGAAGCCATGGCGAGAGTCGATGCGGATCGCGGCCCTATGTCGGAGTGGTCGTCGATTCGATCTTCACTGGCTCGGGGCCGCCCATCAGCTCGCCGACGGCCTTCAGGTCATCGACCCGATCACAGACCGCCTTGGTGATCATCAGGATCGGCGTCCCGAGCAGCAAGCCCCAGACGCCCCACAGCCATCCCCAGGCGAGTACGCCGACAAAGACCACGACGGTGCTGAGTCGACTCGTGCGACTGGTGAGCCATGGTGTGAAGATGTTGCCGCTCACGATGTGCAGACCGACACTGACGCTGGCGACAAGCACCGCTTTCTCGATGCTGCCGAACTGAGTCAGGGCGACCACGGCGGCGGCCGCGGCGAGTGCAATCGATCCGACGTAAGGGATCAGATTCAACACCGCAGCCAAGATGCCCCAGACAGCGACATGCTGCAGGCCGATGACCCAAAAGGCTGCTGCCGTGGCGACACCCACCAGAGCGCTCGTCAGCAACTGGACGGCCAGATAGCGTTGGATCTGCTGTGCAATTTCGTTCAGGACCTGCACGGTGATCCGGCGTTTGGCAAAGGTCGGTCCCGCGATGCGAGCCACTTTTCTGCGGAACGAATCTCCCGAGGCAAGCAGGAAGTAGGTGATGAAGAAAACGACCGTCACTTGGCCGATCACCTCGGCCAGGCGCAGGGCGCCCACCACCAGATAGTCCTTGATATTGAACGCGGGCTTCTCGATCTGAACGCGAGCGACACCCTTTTGCAAGGCGACCGGGCGGGCCGTGTTGCTTTCGGCAGTGGCCTGCTCCAGTTGTGCCGCCGCTTTCTGGACTCTGTCTATGTTGCCATCAGGTCCGCTTTGCATGATGCGGGCCGACTCTCTGAGCTTGCTTGCAGCCACCGGCAGGGATTCGATGAAAGTGTCAGCGTCATCGCGCAGCGTATAGGCCGTCCATCCGATGCCCGCCAGGAGCACGACAAGTACCAGTGCCGCACCTAGCGGTCGCGGCAGGCGCCGTCGATGCAGGAGGTCGACCAATGGCGTCAACGCATAGCTGAACATCAGGCCGACCATGATCGGGATGAACACGGCGCGAGCCCAATGCAGGGCGAACACACTCAGCAAGACGGCAATGACGACCAACGACGTGCTGCGCAGATCGACCGGCAGTTGCAGCAGGGAAGGTTCAGACTCGTCCGGGTCCGGCGCAGCCGTTTCGGTGTCGAGGCCGGTGACTTGATCAGTGTCGATGGGAGTACCTCTTGAGCTGGTCTGTGAACCCGTTGACGCTTCGGGAACGACCTGGTCAAGATACGAGCCGGTCTTGCTGGTGTCTGTGCGCTGGGTCACAGAGTCCGTCGTGGCGGCACATTCACAAGCTACAAGCCAAGTTGAACTTCAAAAAAATAAAGGGCACCCAAGGTGCCCTTCAATTTGCATGACGTAGGGATGAGGCAGGAAGCTCACCTGCCATACAGGCTTATTTCAGCTTGGTTTCCTTGTACGCGACATGCTTGCGCGCCTTGGGATCGAACTTCATCAGTTCGAGCTTTTCGGGCGTCGTCTTCTTGTTCTTGCTGGTCGTATAGAAGTGGCCGGTTCCTGCAGAGGATTCCAGCTTGATCTTTTCGCGTCCGCCTTTTGCCATGATGGTCTCTCCTGTCTTTCGAGATTACAGCTCGCCCTTGGCGCGCAGATCGGCTACCACTTGCTCGATACCGACCTTGTCGATCAAGCGCAGGGCTGCCATGCTGATGCGCAGACGCACCCAGCGGTTTTCGGTTTCGAGCCAGAAACGACGGTACTGCAGGTTGGGCAGAAAACGACGCTTGGTTCTATTGTTGGCGTGGGACACATTGTTGCCCACCATCGGGCGCTTACCCGTAACTTGACAGACGCGTGCCATGACGCTTCTCCGGTTCAATGTTGTTTCACACGCGGCGCCCAGAGCAAGGAAATCACACTCCCTGATGAGGCGCCCTTCGATGACCCGTCAGCATGTAAACACACATGCCTGCCACTCGGTCAGTATCGGCAAAGAAGATGATTATAGCTTGAAATTTTGCAGCCAGACCGAGGGCGCTTCAAGCGCCCGCTTGCTCAAGAAAGCGCTGCGCATCCAGCGCCGCCATGCACCCCGTGCCAGCGCTGGTAATGGCCTGTCGATAGACATGATCCTGCACGTCGCCGGCAGCAAAAACACCGGGCACGCTGGTCATGGTCGCAAATCCGCCCTGTCCGCTTTGCGTGGTGATGTAGCCGTCCTTCATTTCGAGCTGTCCCTTGAAAATGTCGGTGTTCGGGTGGTGGCCGATGGCGATGAAACAGCCCTGCAATTTCAGTTCAGTGGTGCTGCCGTCTCGCGTATTCCTGATACGCACGCCGGTGACGCCGCTCGAATCCCCGAGCACCTCGTCAAGCGTGCTCCACAAGTGCAACTCGATCTTGCCGGCGCTCACCTTGTCATTCATCTTGTCGATCATGATGGGTTCGGCGCGGAACTTGTCGCGCCTGTGTATCAGGTGCACCTTGCTGGCGATGTTGGAGAGGTACAAAGCCTCTTCCACCGCCGTGTTGCCGCCGCCCACCACGCAGACTTCCTGCTCGCGATAGAAGAAACCATCGCAGGTGGCGCAGCCGCTGACGCCGCGGCCCATGAAGGCTTCTTCCGAGGGCAGACCCAGGTATTTGGCCGAGGCGCCGGTGGCGATGATCAGACTGTCGCAGCTGTAGCTGCCGCTGTCGCCCTTGAGCTTGAACGGACGCGAGGACAGGTCAAGCTCATTGATGTGGTCGCTCACGAGCTGCGTGTTGAAGCGCTCGGCGTGCTGCTGAAAGCGCTGCATCAGATCAGGCCCCATCACGCCCGCTGCGTCGGCCGGCCAGTTGTCCACGTCGGTGGTGGTCATCAACTGACCGCCTTGCGCCATGCCGGTCACCAACACGGGCTTGAGATTGGCGCGTGCGGCATAGATGGCGGCGGTATAGCCGGCCGGACCGGACCCAAGTATCAAGACCCGGGCATGCAGATTGGTTTGGCTCATGAGAAGGATGTGGGGTGGAAAACGGAGGCTACAAGGTCGATCAGACCAACATTGCGCGCTGCATATACAGCGTAGACCCTATGGCGAGCTGTGAACAAGTTGGCACAATATCCCGTATTCTAAAGAGGATGGAGTGGGCGAGGGCCTCAGTGCCCGCGCTTGACAATAGACCGAACCTGGAGTTTGTTCATGGCAATGTTGTCCAACCTGGACCTGATTCGACGCGTGCCCTTGTTCTCGCTGCTCACCACCGAGCAGGCACAGTCGATCGCTGACAGCGTGGTGAAGCGACGCTTTCGCCGTGGCGAAGTGATTGTCGAGCAGGGGTGCAAATCGAACGCCTTGTTCATCTTGTTGAACGGTAGGGCCCGGGTTCTGACCTCCGATCAACGCGGCCGTGAAGTGATTCTGGCGGTGCTGCAACCGGGCAACTATGTGGGAGAAATGAGTCTGATCGACGGCGAGCCGCACTCAGCCACAGTGCGCGCCGAGGTCCAGACCGACATGTTGGTGCTGGGCCGAAACGAGTTTTCGCGTTGTCTGCCCGACAGTTCAAGTCTGTCATACGCCGTGTTGCGCGGCCTGGTCGCACGCCTGCGCAGCGCCGACCGGCAAATCGAGTCGCTCGCCCTGCTCGACGTCTATGGCCGGGTTGCCCGCACGCTGCTGGACATGGCCGAAGATGACAAGGGCATCAAGATCATTCGAGGCAAGGTTTCGCGCCAGGACATGGCCAAGATTGTTGGCGCTTCGCGCGAGATGGTCAGTCGCGTCATGAAGGATCTGGAAGACCGCGGCGTGATTGAAACGCTGGAAAACGGTTCGGTCGTCATCAAGGAGCGCCTGCATTCGCGTGACTGATGCGGGCCCGGCGCCCGCCAACCGATCAGTCGCCTGCCGGCGATCTGGCTGACCCTGCGCGCAGGGCCGACCGCGATCAGCCACAATGTCGTCATGAGCTTTCCGTTGGGATCACTGCGTGGAGACGACGCCTCCGGCGCATCGTCGGCCACCTACACGCGCCAAATCAAGAAGTCAGCCGCAGCCAGCGTAGACACACAAATGTCGCGTGCCACGCGGCGGCTGTGGCTGTTCGTCGGCGCGGTTGTGCTGCTGCTGGCCTTGCTGGCCCTGGTGTCGCGCAATCCGGCCGACGCGGGCTTTTCCACGTCGGGCGCCGGTGAGCCGGCGCGCAATATGGTTGGCGCCGTCGGCGCGTGGGCTGCCGACCTGCTGTTGTTCCTGTTCGGCTATTCGGGCTGGTGGTTGGTGCTGGTGGGTATGCGTCATTGGTTGAGCGGCCTGGCCAGAGTGCTGCGCCCGCCGCAAAGCCAGGCGCCGCAAGAATCGGGTGCTGCACCAGCGGCATGGCTGTTCTGGCTGGGGGTGGTGCTGCTGATGAGCGCCAGTTGCGCGCTCGAATGGACCCGGCTCTATGGGTGGGAAGCGCGGCTGCCGGGGCATGCCGGCGGTGTGCTGGGATTCGCGCTCGGACCGCTCAGCATGCGAGCGCTGGGCTTTGCGGGTTCGGGTGTCGTGTGGATTGCCGCGCTGATCGTGGGGCTGTCATTGGCCTTGCGTTTCTCCTGGCTTCGCGCCGCCGAGGCGCTGGGCACCTGGATTGACGGTTGGCTCGAACGTTACCAGCAGCGTGTCGAGCGCGTCGAAGACAAGCGCGTGGGTGCGCAAGCACTGCGTGAACGCGAACTCGTTGTCGAAGTGGAACGCCACGGCGTGGAAGACCACGTGCCCATCGTCATCGAGCCGCCCGTGCTGGCCACGCCTCAGTCGGTGCGCGTCGCCAAGGAACGACAAAAGCCGCTGTTCTCGGAGCTGGCTGACACCAAACTGCCGCAGGTCGATTTGCTCGACGCTGCGCCGGGGCGCGTCGAGAACATTCCGGCCGAGTCGCTCGAAATGACGTCGCGATTGATCGAGAAGAAGCTGCGCGATTTTGGTGTGGAGGTGCGGGTGGTGGCCGCGTCACCCGGCCCGGTGATCACACGCTACGAGATTGAACCGGCCACTGGCGTGAAGGGTTCGCAAATCGTGAATCTGGCCAAGGATCTGGCGCGCTCGCTGAGCCTGGTCAGCATCCGCGTGGTGGAGATCATTCCCGGCAAGAACTACATGGCGCTGGAGCTGCCCAATGCGCGCCGTCAAACCATATGTCTGAGCGAGATCCTGGGGTCGCAGGTCTATAACGACGCGGCGTCGCTACTGACGCTGGGCTTGGGCAAGGACATTGTCGGCCTGCCCGTGGTGGCCGACCTGGCCAAGATGCCGCACTGCCTGGTGGCCGGCACCACCGGATCGGGCAAGTCGGTCGGCATCAATGCCATGATTTTGTCCTTGCTGTACAAGGCCGAGGCCCACGATGTGCGGCTGATTCTGATCGACCCCAAGATGTTGGAGATGAGCGTCTACGAAGGCATTCCTCACCTGTTGGCGCCCGTCGTCACCGACATGAAGCAGGCTGCCAATGCGCTCAACTGGTGTGTGGGCGAGATGGAACGCCGCTACAAGCTGATGAGCAAACTGGGCGTGCGCAATCTGGCCGGCTACAACAAGAAGATTGTCGAGGCGGCGGAGCGCGCAGAGTCGCTTCCCAACCCCTTCAGCCTGACGCCTGAGGCGCCCGAGCCCTTGGACCGCCTGCCCCATATCGTGGTGGTGATCGACGAACTGGCCGACCTGATGATGGTGGTCGGAAAGAAGATCGAAGAGCTGATCGCGCGTCTGGCGCAAAAAGCGCGGGCCTGCGGCATCCACTTGATCCTGGCCACGCAGCGACCCAGCGTCGATGTGATCACGGGCTTGATCAAGGCCAATATTCCTACGCGGCTGAGCTTCCAGGTGTCGAGCAAGATCGACAGTCGCACCATCCTCGACCAGATGGGGGCCGAGGCCTTGCTGGGCATGGGCGACATGCTCTACATGCCGTCGGGCATGGGCGTGCCGATCCGGGTGCACGGTGCGTTCGTGAGCGACGAAGAGGTGCACCGCGTCGTCAAGTACCTCAAGACACAGGGAGAACCCAACTACATCGAAGGCATTCTGGAAGGCGGCGTGCTGGACGGCGAAAGCGTTGAGCCGGGCGCACCGGGCCAGGCCAATGGCGAAGCCGACCCCATGTACGACCAGGCCGTGGCGGTGGTCCTGCAGCACCGCCGCGCCTCCATTTCGCTGGTGCAACGTCATTTGCGCATCGGCTACAACCGCGCAGCCCGATTGCTCGAACAGATGGAGCAGTCGGGGCTCGTCTCCAGCATGTCCACCAACGGCAACCGTGAATTGCTCACACCCAAGCGCGACGAATGAAAACCTCTCTGAACGGCATTTTTCTGGTGTTGCTGGGCTTGGGCAGTGGCGCGCGCGCCGACGCGCTCGACACCTTGCACGATTTTGTGCGCGAAGTGCAGACTGGCAAGGCCGATTTCACCCAGACTGTCAGATCGCCCGATGGCGTGCGCAAGAAGACGTCGAGCGGAAGTTTCGAGTTCGCGCGCCCGAACCGGTTTCGCTTTGTCTATACCAAGCCGTTCGACCAGACCATTGTGGGCGACGGCCAGAAGGTCTGGATCTATGACGCCGATCTGAACCAGGTGAGTTCGCGGCGCATGAACGAGGCCTTGGGCGCCACGCCCGCGGCCCTGCTGGCGGGCGGCGATCTGGGCAAGGACTTCGAGCTCAAGGCGCTTGCCAGCACGCAAGGGATCGACTGGGTGCAGGCCACGCCGCGCCAGCGCGACGCCAGCATCCAGCAGATGCGCATCGGCTTCAAGGGCAAGGAATTGGCTGCTCTGGAACTGACGGATGCCTTCGGTCAGCGCTCGGAGCTGCAATTCAGCAATGTCAGCAACAATCCCAAGCTGGCGGCGGACCGTTTCAAATTCGTGATGCCTGCCGGCGCCGATCTGATCGAGCAATAGCGCCGGTTCGCATCGACAGGCGCCGGGTTCATGGCAAGACCTGACCCCGTCGGTCGCCCATGCTCAAGCGGCCTGCAACTCTGCACCGGGCAGCACGCCGGCCTTGGAGAGCAGTTCCTGCACGTCGATCAGGATCAGCATGCGCGATTCATCAAAGCTGTTGCGCAGCGTGCCAATGCCGGTGATGTGCGAGGACTTGATCGCGCCAGAAAATCCTGGCGTGGGCTTGATGTCTTGTGCGCGCAGTTCCACCACGTCA
Source organism: uncultured beta proteobacterium (assembly GCA_963740455.1). Lineage (GTDB taxonomy): Bacteria > Pseudomonadota > Gammaproteobacteria > Burkholderiales > Burkholderiaceae_C > Paucibacter. Next base: position 18,994 of record CAVUEF010000007.1, on the reverse strand, counting down.
TTCACCGCATCGGCCACCACGCCGACGGTCTGACTGTCCAGGTTCAGCACGATGGTGACGGTCGATGCGCCCACTTCAATCGGCGGCAGATCGAACAACTGGTGCAGGTCCATGACCGGCACGACGCTGCCGCGCAAATTCAGCACCCCCCTCACGCAGGGCGAAGCGTTGGCAATATGGGTCGGCTCCTCATAGGAGCGGATCTCCTGCACCTTGAGTATCTCGATCGCGTATTCTTCCCCGCCCAGGCGCATGCTCAGGTATTCACCCGGCGCGCTGTTGGCCGCCACGCTGGCGCCGGGGCGCTGTGCCAAGGGATAGGCTGCGGTGTTCACTGCGACGAGTTCAGTGCCAGTACTCATGATCGGTAGCCTTGGAAGTTTTATCTAATCTACTCGACCTTGCGACCGCGGTTGGCCTTGATTGACCGCGCATCGCCACAAGGCGGGGCAACACGTGAACAATGCACGCGGCGCTGGCGCGCCTGAGACAATCGCAGCATGACGTCGCAAGACCCCTTGTTCGATCCGCATCCCGCCTCGGCCTCGAGTCCGGCGCTGAGCCACGTGCCCCTGGCCGAGCAGCTCAGGCCGCGCAGCCTGGACGAAGTGATAGGCCAGCAGCATTTGCTCGGGCCGGGCAAGCCGCTGCGTGTGGCGTTTGAAACGGGGCGTCTGCATTCGATGATTCTGTGGGGGCCGCCGGGGGTCGGAAAAACCACCCTGGCGCTGCTCGTCGCACAAAGCTTCGACGCCCAGTTCATTGCCATCTCGGCCGTGCTGGGCGGGGTGAAAGAGATACGCGAAGCGGTCGAGCGGGCGCAGGTGGCCAGGGCACAGGGGCGACGCACGGTCGTGTTCGTCGACGAAGTGCACCGTTTCAACAAGTCGCAGCAGGATGCGTTCCTGCCGCATGTCGAGTCGGGCCTGTTCAGCTTCATAGGCGCCACCACCGAGAACCCGTCATTTGAAGTGAACTCGGCGCTGCTGTCGCGTGCCAGCGTGCATGTGCTCAAGTCCCTGGACGAGGCCGAGTTGCTGGCACTGGCCGCGCGCGCGCAGGCGCGGCTCGCCTGTCCGCCCCTCAGCGAAGCGGCTGCCAGGCGACTCGCAGCCTATGCCGACGGCGATGCGCGGCGCCTGTTGAACGCGTTGGAGACGGTGGCGACGCTGGCCACGGCGGGCCAGGCGCAGATTGACGAGGCCACGCTCGAGCAGAGTCTGGGCGAGCAGTTGCGCCGCTATGACAAGGGCGGCGAGCAGTTCTACGACGTGATCTCGGCGCTGCACAAATCGGTGCGTGGCTCCGACCCCGATGCCGCCTTGTATTGGTTTGCGCGCATGCTCGACGGCGGCGTCGAGCCGCGCTATATCGCGCGCCGCCTGGTGCGCATGGCCAGCGAGGACATCGGTCTGGCCGACCCGCGCGCGCTGCGCATCTGCCTGGACGCGTCAGAAACCTACGAGCGCCTGGGCTCTCCCGAGGGCGAGCTGGCATTGGCGCAGGCGCTCGTGTTCCTGGCCGTCGCGCCCAAATCGAACGCGGTCTACAAGGCCTATAACGCCGTACGCGCCTTTGTCAAAACCGACGGCACGCGCCCGGTGCCTATGCATTTGCGCAATGCGCCCACCAAGCTGATGAAGCAGCTCGGCCATGGCGACCACTACCAGTACGCGCACGACGCCCCCGATGCCTTCGTGGCCGGCGAGCACTATCTGCCCGAGCATCTTGAGGACATGCGTTTTTACGAGCCCGTGCCGCGCGGCCTGGAGCAACGCATCGCCGACAAGCTGGCCGAGCTGCGTCGCTTGAACGCCGAGGCAAGAGTCGTTCAAGGATGCGCGAAGAAGCAATAGTGTCGCGCGTGCGCCAGTTTTTTTGTCAATTCTCGGCGAACGATCATGGCGATGCACAGGGCGGAAGGTGATTTCGGCCTTGCGGGAAAGCCCGGGCCGGCCCGCGCCAAGTGAGCTCTTACAATGCACGCGGTTCGCAAGACTCTTGGACCGTTTTCGGGCGATCCAGCGAAGCGAAAATCAGTGTTTTACCCGTTGCGTCCCTTGGGGCAGTAACGCGGGGCGCGCGCCAGATCTGCTTTGGTGCCGCGACGTTCAGGAGACTCCTCAATGGAAACCTTTATCCAGCAGATCATCAATGGTCTGGTGCTGGGCAGCATGTACGCATTGGTAGCCTTGGGCTACACCATGGTCTACGGCATCATCAACCTGATCAACTTCGCCCATGGAGAGGTCTTGATGGTGGGTGCGATGACGAGCTGGACGGTGGTCACATTGCTGGCCGATGTCGGACTGCCGGGATGGCTGCTGTTGTTGATTTCAATGGTGGCGGCCATCATTGTCTGCACCACCTTGAACTTCGCCGTCGAGAAGATCGCTTACCGGCCGCTGCGCAACGCGCCGCGCCTGGCGCCGCTGATCACGGCGATGGGCATGTCGCTGCTGCTGCAAACACTGGCGATGATTGTCTGGAAGCCCAACCCCAAGCCCTTTCCGATTTTGCTGCCCTCGACGCCGTTTGACCTGGGCGGTCCGGTGATCACCGTCGTGCAGATCATGATTCTGGTGAGCACGGTGGTGATTCTGGGGGGTCTGATGTGGCTGGTGAATTACACCAAATTGGGCCGTGCGATGCGGGCCACCGCAGAAAATCCGCGGGTGGCGGCTCTGATGGGCGTGAAGCCCGATTCGGTGATCTCGGCGACCTTCGTGATTGGTGCCGCGCTGGCCGCCGTGGCGGGCATCATGTGGGCGGCCAACTACGGCACGGTGCAGCACACCATGGGCTTCATGCCGGGAATGAAGGCGTTCACGGCCGCGGTGCTGGGTGGCATCGGCAACCTGGCCGGCGCCATGCTCGGCGGTGTGCTGCTGGGCCTGATCGAGGCGATCGGTGCAGGCTATCTTGGCGCCCTCACTGGCGGTGTGCTGGGCAGCAATTACTCCGACATCTTCGCCTTCATTGCGCTGATTCTGGTGCTCACGCTGCGACCTTCGGGTTTGCTGGGTGAACGCGTTGCTGATCGCGCCTGAGGCACAAGGAGTCCTTCATGAAAAAAAACAAGCTACTCATCGTGTTGGCAGCGATCGCATTGCTGGTCCTGCCGTTTGTCGGTCAACATTTCGGCAATGGCCCGGTGCGAATCGTCGATCTGGCTTTGTTGTACGTGATGCTGGCGCTGGGTCTGAACATCGTGGTGGGCTATGCCGGCTTGCTTGACTTGGGCTACGTTGCTTTCTACGCCTTGGGCGCCTACATCTTCGCTCTGATGACGTCGTCGCAATTGACCGACAACTTCGAGTTCTTCAAGACGATGTTCGCCGACGGTATGCACGCGCCTTTGTGGGTGGTGATTCCGGTGGGCGCGGGGCTGGCCGGATTCTTCGGCGTGTTGCTGGGCGCACCGACCCTCAAGTTGCGGGGCGACTACCTGGCCATCGTGACCCTGGGCTTTGGCGAAATCGTGCGGGTGTTCCTGAACAATATGGAGTACCCGTACAACATCACCAACGGCCCGCGCGGCATTGGTCAACTCGATTCGATCCATTTCTTCGGCATCAACCTGGGCCGGCCGCTGGACGTGTTCGGCTTCCGGTTGGAGTCGGTCACGATGTACTACTTCCTGTTCCTGACGCTGGTGGTGCTGACGGTGCTGATCTGCTACCGGCTTGAGAACTCGCGCATCGGACGCGCATGGATGGCCATACGTGAGGATGAAATTGCCGCCAAGGCAATGGGGATCAACACGCGCAACCTCAAGCTGATGGCCTTCGGCATGGGCGCCACCTTTGGCGGCGTGGCAGGCACGATGTTCGGGGCCTTTCAGGGCTTTGTATCGCCCGAATCGTTTTCGCTGCAGGAGTCCATCATGATTGTGGCGATGGTGGTGCTGGGCGGCATCGGCCATATTCCCGGCGTGATCGTGGGCGCACTGCTGCTGGCCGCCTTGCCCGAGGTGCTGCGCTATGTGGCGGGGCCGTTGCAGATGATGACGGATGGTCGCTTGGACGCGGCCATCCTGCGCCAGTTGCTGGTCGCGCTGGCCATGATTGGCGTGATGTTGCTGCGTCCACGCGGCCTGTGGCCTTCGCCCGAGCACGGCAAGGCAGCTTCCGCCGCGACCCAGAAGTGAGGAAGGCAGCATGTCTGACTATGTATTGAACGTGACCGGTGTTTCCAAGCGTTTTGGCGGCCTGCAAGCCTTGTCGGAAGTGGGTATCCGGATTCAAAAAGGCCAGGTCTATGGGTTGATCGGACCCAATGGTGCCGGCAAGACGACCTTCTTCAACGTCATCACCGGTCTTTACACGCCAGACGCGGGCAGCTTCGAGTTGGGCGGTGAACTCTACAAACCGAGTGCTGTACACGAAGTGGCCAAGGCGGGAATTGCCCGCACCTTCCAGAACATCCGCTTGTTTGCCGAGATGACGGCGCTCGAGAACGTCATGGTGGGCCGCCACGTGCGCAGTCGCTCGGGCTTGTGGGGCGCGGTCTTGCGCACCCCCGGCTTCAAGGCCGAGGAAGCGGCCATTGCCAAGCGCGCGCAAGAACTGCTCGACTATGTGGGCATCGGTCAGATGGCCGAGTTCAAGGCGCGCACGCTGAGCTACGGCGACCAGCGTCGCCTGGAAATTGCTCGCGCCTTGGCGACCGATCCCAAGCTGATCGCGCTGGACGAGCCGGCTGCCGGCATGAATACCACCGAGAAAGTGGTGCTGCGCGAGTTGATCGACCGCATCCGCAATGATGGCCGCACGATTCTGCTCATCGAGCACGACGTGAAACTGGTGATGGGACTGTGCGACCGCGTCACGGTGCTCGACTACGGCAAGCAAATCGCCGAGGGCACGCCGTTTGAGGTGCAGCGCAACGAACAAGTGATCGAAGCCTATTTGGGCGCCGCTCACAAGGCACATTGAAGACGAAGGGACGGAGAAACTCAATGTCTGAAAGCATCCTGCTCAAGGTCGTGAACCTGAACGTGGCCTACGGCGGCATCAAAGCCGTCAAGGGGGTCGATTTCGAGATCAGGCAAGGCGAGCTGGTCAGCCTGATTGGCGCCAATGGCGCGGGCAAGACCACCACGCTGAAAGCCATCACCGGCACCCAACCGGTGGCCGATGGCGATGTGCTGTTCATGGGCAAGTCCATCAAGGGGCAGGGCGCCTGGAATCTGGTCAAGCAAGGCCTGGTGATGGTGCCCGAGGGGCGCGGCGTATTTTCTCGCATGACCATCACCGAGAACCTGCAAATGGGCGCCTTTGTCCGCAACGACAATGAAATCGACGCCGACATGGAAAAGGTGTTCGGCATCTTTCCGCGCCTGAAAGAGCGTCGCAATCAACTCGCCGGCACCATGTCGGGGGGCGAGCAGCAGATGCTGGCGATGGGCCGCGCGCTGATGGCGCGTCCCAAGGTCTTGCTGATGGATGAGCCCTCGATGGGCCTGAGCCCGATTCTGGTCGACAAGATTTTCGAGGTGGTGAGCGACATCCACAAGCAAGGGGTGACGATCCTGCTGGTCGAGCAGAACGCCAGCCGAGCGCTTGGCCTGGCCGATCGCGGCTACGTGATGGAGTCGGGCAAGATCACGCTCAGCGGCGACGCCAAAGAGCTGCTCAATGATCCCGGCGTGCGCGCCGCGTATCTGGGCGAATGAGAAGACGCACCGGCTGAGCGGCCGTTCGCCAACAAAAGCGCCGTTGTTTGCGCCGTCTTTGTCTGGCGTTGTGCGCGGCCGCCAGGCTACTGCTTGTCGGCCTCCGAGGTGAAGGAGTCAGCGTAGAACTCGTCCGCCGGCAGTCCGGCCAGCGTCACGAAGTCGCGCTGCGCTGATTCCACCATGATGGGCGCACCGCAGGCATAGACCTGATGCCCCGAGAGATCGGAAAAGTCGGCGAGCACGGCCTGATGCACGAGGCCCGTGCGGCCCGTCCAATCGTCTTCGGGCCCGGCTTGCGAGAGCACCGGCACATAGCGCAACTGCGCCGTGCTCGCGGCGGCCTGCAGCGCCCATGCGTGCAAATACAGATCAGGCTTGCTGCGGCAACCCCAATAGAGCACGGCCGGGCGTGTCGAGGCCAGGTGCTGCAAGCGCTCGATGATGGCCTTGATCGGGGCAAAGCCGGTGCCGCTGGCCAGCAGCACGATGGGCTTGCTGCTGTCCTCGCGCAGAAAGAAGCTGCCGAACGGGCCTTCCATGCGCAGGATGTCTTTTTCCTTGAGCGCGCCAAACACATGGTCGGTGAATTTGCCGCCCGGCATGTGGCGGATATGCAGTTCGATCGCGGGCGGGTCGCCCAGCAGGTGCGGTGCATTGGCCACGCTGTAGCTGCGCCGGCTGCCGTCGCGCAACATGAACTCGACATACTGACCCGCGTGGAACTGGAAGTTCTGTGTGGCTGCAAGCTGCATGCGAAGCACCGCCACATCGGGCGCCGGGCGCTCGATGCTGATGACGCGGCTCGGCATTTTCAGAATCGGAAATTCACCGGCACCGGGCACGGTGCGCGCTTCGATCACGCAATCGGTCTGCGGCTTGGCGCAGCAGGCCAGCATCATGCCGTCGAGCTCTTCGGCCTGCGACAGTGCCTTGTACTGATGCGCGCCATGCACCACCCGCCCCTCGAGCAGCCTGCACTTGCAGCTGCCGCAAGCGCCGTCCTGGCAGCCATAAGGCATGCCGATGCCCAGGCGTATGGCCGCGCCGAGCACGGTCTCGCCGGACTCGACTTGAAACCTGCGCAGGCTGGGCTGGAGAGTGACGTTGAAATTCATGGCGGCCGAATTGTGAATGCGTGAGTGCGTGAATGAACAAAGCCCCGTCCCTGGGCGGACACGGGGCCGTAAACTGAAGACCCATTCTGCCTCAAGCCTGCATGCCCATGCGCCGATCGTGCACACCCGGTTTCAAACGTCCGACGCTCTTGATTGTGGGTTGTGGCGATGTCGGCCTGCGTGTGCTCAAGCTCCTGCAAGGCCGCTGGCGCGTGCTCGCCTTGACGAGCGATGCGGCGCGCGTGCCCGCGCTGCGCGCTGCCGGGGCCATCCCCCTGATCGGCAATCTGGACGAGCCGCAGACGCTGGCGCGGCTCGCCGGCCTGGTCGACAAGGTGCTGCACCTGGCGCCGCCGCAGGCGCACGGCGAGCACGACCAGCGCACCCTGGCCCTGCTGCGGGCGCTCAGCCGCAAGAACCGTGTGCGTCGCCTCGTCTATGCCAGCACCACCGGCGTCTACGGTGATTGCGGCGGCGCGCTGTTCGACGAATGCCGCGCTGTGGCTCCCAGCACCGAGCGCGCCAAGCGGCGCGTCGATGCCGAGGCGCGGCTGCGCTGGTATGGCGCGCGCTTCAATGTCCGCGTGAGTCTGCTGCGCATTCCTGGCATCTACGCGGGCGATCGCGCGGGCGGTCATCCGCGTGAGCGTCTGGCCCGCGGCGCGCCGGTCTTGCGCGGCGAAGACGACGTCTACACCAACCACATTCATGCCGACGACCTGGCGCGCGCTTGCGTGCTGGCCTTGTTCAGGGCCTTGCCGCAGCGTGCCGTGCATGTGTGCGACGACACGCAAATGAGGATGGGTGACTACTTCGATCTGGCGGCCGACGTGTGCGGCCTGCCCAGGCCGGCGCGCATCAGCCGGGAGGAGGCGCAGGCAACGCTGTCGCCCATGCAGCTGAGCTTCATGGGCGAGTCACGCCGTTTGATGAATGAGCGACTCAAGCGCGAACTGCGCCTGAAGCTGCGCTACCCGCAGGCCGCGCAGGGGCTAGGAGTCTGGGCGACAGAAGATTTTCGACAAGGGTGGTTTTGACGATTGGCGACGCAAAGTCGTCTGGGTTGTGATGAGCGAGTCCATCAGCACCTGGGTCGGTGGTGACGCGTTGGCGGTTGCAACCGGCCCAGCCCGGCACATTGATGTTTTTCCCCGCTTTGCTTGCTTTAACAGCCCTGCATGGCCCCCATTCTGCGCAGGTTCAGCGCCAGGCACACGAGCTTGAACTCGGCTTGTGCCTTTTGTAGCCCTCGCATGCTGAACTGGCGGAATCCCAGAACGTTCTTGATCCAGCCGTTGGGTGGCTCAGCTATCCACTTGCGTTTGCGGTAATCAATCTTGCCTTGTTCCGTTTCGAACTTGGCGGCCATCGCCACGGTGTGCGGGTAACGCTGCGCGTCCCTGGGTTTGGCCAGCACCTTGCCCTCGCGCCCCAGCGCAATGACCAGCTCTGTATCCGGGTGTGTGATCGCCAATTCGCCCATCACCGCCTCGCTGCGGTAGCCTGCATCGGCCAACACCTGAGCGGCACAAGCGCCCGTGTGCCGTTTGACGGCCTTCAGCACCATGGGCAGTTGCTGCACGTCCGAGCTCGTGTTGACGACTTCGGCGGCCACGATGATGTGTGCCGCCTCGTCCACTGCAGTCTGCGCGTTGTAGCTGTAGTCAAACCCGCCACCGGCACGCTTCATGATGCGCGACTCGGGGTCGGTAAAGCTGTCCTGTGCTTTGGGCGCAGGGACACCAAAGTCGCGCTGGTAGGGCTTGCCCCCTTTGGGCTTGCCGTCTTTGTCCTTGGGCTTGCGTTCATCGTCGGGTGTGCGCCCGCGCTGGGAATCGCTTTGGCGTTGACGCTCTTCCAGCCGAGCCTTGGCAGCAACAATGGCAGCCAAGCGTGCTTGCCTGCGTTCGATCTCGGCAGGAATGTCCAGATCGGGCTCGTTCTTCTCGGCCTCATCGGTGCTGGCCACCTTCTTCACCAGCGCAGTGATCTGCGCCTTGAGTTCTGCTTCTGCCGCTTGCATGCGCCCATAGCTCATGGCTTTGTGGCGGCTGGCGTTGGCCTTGATCTTGGTGCCGTCCACGGCAATCGTGCCCAGCTTGACCAAACCCATCTCGCGTGCCAAGCGCACGACCTGGACAAACAGTTCCGTGAACTCGTTCAGGTGCAACGCACGAAAGTCGCGAATCGTGCGGTGGGCCGGAAAGTTCTCCGCCCCCAGCACCCGAAACGCCACGTCCTCGTGCAGCTTCTTGGCAATCTTGCGCGAGCTGAAGACTCCGGTGGCATAAGCGTAAATCAGCACCTTGACCATCATGGCCGGATGAAACGGTTGGTTGCGTGATCCACCACCTGCGTAGCGCGCATGAAAGGCGCGCAGGTTCAGGCTGTCCACGGTGTCACCGATGAAGTAGGCCAAGTGACCCTGCGGCAACCATTCCTGCAAAGCGCAGGGCAAAAGGTACTGTTGTTCGGGCTGGTAAGGAACGTAGCTGGTGCTCATCCCCAATCAACGCAAAACCTCAATCTGCGTTGTTGGTGACAACCCTAGTTTCTGCCGCCCAGACTCCTAGCGGCGTCTTGAGCGACCGCTGCGCCAGTAGCGAATCAGCAAGTAGGCGCCCAGCATGCCGCCCAGGTGGGCGAAGTGCGCGATGCCGCCACCGCCGCCCAGGCCCAGGAACAACTCCAGTGCACCGAACACGGCCACGAAGTACTTGGCCTTCATCGGTATCGGGGGGAACAGCGGCATGATGATGCGGTTCGGAAACAACATGCCAAACGACAGCAGCAGGCCGAACAAGGCGCCCGAAGCGCCCACCGTCGGATTGCCCGAATCGATCAGGTAAGTGAACGCGAGTTGTGCCAAGGCCGCCGACAGCACACTGGCGGCCAGCATCTGCATATAGCGTTTGGGTCCCCAGAGTTGTTCAAGCTCGGAGCCGAACATCCACAGGCCCAGCATATTGAAGAACAAATGCCCGATGCTGCCGTGCAAGAAGGCATAGGTGAACAGCTGCCAAGGCCAGAAATTTCCCGTTCCCAATGGCCACAACTCGAACCACGCGGAGACCTGCGGCGGCACGAGCAGAAACACGCAGAACAGCCCGACGCATATCAGCATCAAGGTCTTGGTGACGGGTGGCATTTGGGGCATGGTCTCGGCTCAGTTGGCGCTGCTTGGGGCAACGCGAGCAGCGTCGCGAACGGCTTGAGTGTGTGCACAAGAACAAAGCGTTCAAGCGCGAGTACCTACAAACGACGCAGCGGCAGTTTGCGCTCTTGGTGCCCGGGGCCGGACTCGAACCGGCACACCTTGCGGCGAGGGATTTTGAGTCCCTTGCGTCTACCGATTTCGCCACCCGGGCCATCGGCGCCTACCTGTTGCGCTGCGTGAGGGCGGGATTATGCCATGCAAAAAATCGTTCACCGGCAGTGCCATGCGGCAGGGCACGCATCAAAAAAAGCAGCAGACTTGCGACAATGCAGGTCGGAGGCCTTATGAGCGATACAAAGTACCTCAGCATCGAGGATGTGATCGGCAACACGCCGCTGGTGCAGCTGACGCGCACGCTCGGTGCCGACAAGCACGCGCGCGGCAACGTGCTGCTGGCCAAGCTGGAGGGCAACAACCCGGCCGGCTCGGTGAAGGACCGACCGGCCATCAGCATGATCCGGCGCGCCGAGGAGCGCGGTGAGATCAAGCCGGGTGACACCCTGATCGAGGCGACCTCGGGCAATACCGGCATCGCGCTGGCGATGGCAGCAGCGATCCGCGGCTACCGCATGGTGTTGATCATGCCAGAGGACTTGTCGATCGAACGCGCGCAGACCATGCGCGCCTATGGCGCCGAGCTGGTGCTCACGCCGCGCGCCGGCGGCATGGAATACGCGCGCGACCTGGCCGAGCAGATGCAGCGCGACGGCAAGGGCCGCGTGCTCGATCAATTTGCGAATGCCGACAATCCGCGCATCCACTACGAGACGACCGGCCCCGAGATCTGGCGCGACACGGGAGGACGCGTCACGCACTTCGTCAGCGCGATGGGCACGACCGGCACCATCACCGGCGTCTCGCAGTACTTGAAGGAGCAGAACCCGGCCGTGCGCATCATCGGCGCGCAGCCCAAGGATGGCTCGCGCATCCCCGGCATCCGCAAATGGCCCGAGGCCTATCTGCCCAAGATCTACCAGCCGACGGCGGTCGACGAGATCGTGTATGTCGGCCAGTCCGACGCCGAGGACATGGCGCGTCGCCTGGCGGCAGAAGAGGGCTTGTTTGCCGGCATCTCGGCTGCCGGTGCTTGCTGGGTGGCGCTGCAGATGGCGCGCGTGGTGGAAAACGCGACCATCGTGTTTGTGGTTTGCGATCGCGGCGACCGCTATCTCTCGACCGGCGTGTTTCCGGCATGACGGTGGGCGAGTATCGCTTCTGCCCGCAATGCGCCACGCCGCTGGCCTGGGTCAGTCAGCTTGAGGATGGCGGAGCGAAGTCGCGCCTGCGCTGCCCGGCCTGCGATTTCACGCATTGGAACAATCCCACGCCGGTGCTTGCCGCCGTGGTGCAATGCGTCGATCGCGAGGGTCAGGTCTTGCTGGCGCGCAACGCGGCGTGGGAGGGACGCACTTTCGCCCTCATCACCGGCTTCATGGAGGCCGGCGAGACGCCAGAACAAGGCATTGCGCGCGAGGTCAAGGAAGAAACCGCGCTCGACACCGACGCCGTTTCGCTGATCGGCGTGTACGACCTCCAGCGCATGAATCAGGTCGTGATCGCCTTCCATGTGCAGGCGCGCGGCGAGATCGCTCTGTCGCCCGAACTGGCCGAGTACAAGCTGTTTGCCCCCAGCCAGGTGCTTTGCTGGCCGAGTGCCACTGGCCTGGCACTGGCCAAGTGGGTGACATCGCTGGGCCTGGAGCCGCGCTGGCGCGACCCCGCCGCGATGTCCAAGACTTAGAATCCGACCCAAACAAGGGGACCACGCGCATGGATGCCAACAAGGAACTAGACACCCGCGGACTGAACTGCCCGCTGCCGATTCTCAAGGCAAAGAAAGCGCTGGCCGAAATGGACGCGGGCCAGCTGCTCAAGGTGGTGTCGACCGACCCGGGCTCGATGCGCGACTTCCAGTCATTTGCGCGCCAGACGGGTCATGCGCTGCTTGAGCAAACCCAGCAAGGCGACGACTTCATTCACGTGCTGCGCCGGCGCTGAGACCGATCAAATTCAGCTCACAGATCCAGGCTGCGCAGATAGGTGCGAAATCCCGGGCCCAGTTCGGGGTGGGCCAGCGCGAGTTCCACATTGGCCTGGAGAAAACCTTCCTTGCTGCCGCAGTCGTAGCGCTTGCCTTCGTAGCGGTAGGCAAACACCTTTTCGCGGCGCAGCAGAGCGGCAATGCCGTCGGTCAACTGGATCTCGCCGCCCACGCCGCGCGGCTGATTCGCGATCTCGGCGAACACGCCCGACGTCAGGATGTAGCGCCCGGCCACACCCAGGCGTGAGGGCGCATCGGCGGGCGCGGGCTTTTCGACAATCTGGCTCACGTCCATCAGCCGCTCGTTGATTGGCGTACCGGCAACAATGCCGTAGCGCCGGGTCTGCTCGGCGGGCACCTCCTGCACCGCCAATATCGAGACGTGCCACTCATTGAACTGCTCGACCATCTGCTTGAGCACCGGCGGCGCGCCGACCATCAAGTCATCGGCCAGCAGGACGGCAAACGGCTCACGTCCCACCAGGCGCTGGGCGCACAGTACGGCGTGCCCCAGGCCCAGAGCACTCGGCTGCCGCACATAGATGCAGTCCATATCGTCGGGCTTGACGCCCCGCACGAGCTCAAGCAATTGGTCCTTACCCGCCTGTTCGAGGGCTAGCTCCAATTCGAAGGTCGTGTCAAAGTGGTCCTCGATGGGCCGTTTGTGGCGGCCCGTGACAAAAATCATCTCGCGGATGCCAGCGGCGTAAGCCTCCTCGACCGCGTACTGGATCAAGGGCTTGTCAACCACAGGAAGCATTTCCTTGGGTTGCGCTTTCGTCGCGGGCAGGAAACGGGTACCCAGACCGGCAACCGGAAAGATGGCTTTGGTGACTGACATTTTTCAGATTCCTCGTGCACAGACTGGCGCATTGTTGCATGCACCGGTGCCGTCTCGATTGACAACAAGACACGACAAAGCAGCGCTGCAATGACTGTCCTGATTCTTGAATCCATCGACGCGGAGGTCATGCAATGGCTGGCAGACCGCCATGCGGTCGAGTACGCGCCCGAACTGGCGAATCAACCGCACGCGCTTCGTGATGCCTTGACCGACGCGCGCGCCTTGATTCTGCCCGCCGCCGTGGCGGTCGATGCGCAATTGCTGCGCGCCGCGCCGCGCCTGCTGGCGCTGGGCCGGATGAGCGCCGGTATCGAAAACATCGATACCAAGGCCTGTGAGCTGGCGCATGTGCAGGTGGTGCGCAGCATCACATCCTCGGCCGCGGCGGAAGCCGAATTCGTGATCGGTGCCATCCTGACGCTGCTGCGTCGCGTGCCCGTGCTGGGCTCCGACGGCATGATGGTGGGGCGCGAACTGGGTTGCGCCACCGTCGGACTGGTGGGCATGACGCCTGCGGCGCGGCTGTTGGCGCAATTGCTGCCGATGTTCGGAACGCAAGTGGTGGGGTACGACCCCGCGCTGCACGAGAACGATCCCTTGTGGGCGCGTTGGGGCATCGCTCCCGTGCCTTTGCGCACGCTGATGGAGCAGTCCGATGCGGTATGTGTGCAACTCGCATATTTCTTGCGCTACCGCGGCCTCATCGGCGAGCGCGTGCTGAGTTTTTGCAAGCGCGCGCAGGTGCTGGTCAGCACCTCGCATTCGGCCTTGTTCGACGAGGCCGGACTGGCGCACGCGCTCAACAGCGGACGCATGGCAGCGGCCTGGATGGACTGCGTCGAACCGGGCCTGCTCGACCCGGGTCGACCCTTGCGCGACGTGGCCTCGCTTCAGGTCACGCCCCGCGTGGCCAGCACCACGCGCGAGGCACGCACCCGGGCGGCCTGGGCGGTGGCGCGCCGCATTGACGAGTTGCTGCAGCGCGCCGAGCCGGCGGCCGAACCGCTCAGGGCGACGTTCCCAGACGAGCTGCCTGATCCTTCAGACGATCCAGATTGGCGCTGAACTCGGCCAGGCGGGCGCGTTCCTGCTCGACCACGGCGACAGGCGCGCGCGCGACGAAGGTCTCGTTGCCCAGTTTGGCCTTCACCTTGGCGATTTCGCCTTCGAGCCGGGCGACCTCCTTGCCCAGGCGCGCCAATTCGGCGCTCACATCGATCTGCACATGCAGGGCCAGGCGCGCAGCGCCCTGCATCACCACCGGCGCGTGGCCGGTGGCGGCAGCAAACGCGGCATCGTCGCTGAACACCTGCACCTCGCTGAGCTTGGCCAGTGCCTTGATGAGCGGCGCGGCCGCGTGCATGAACTCGCCGTCGCCCGCGACGTAGAGCGGCACCCGCTCGGCGGGCGACAAGCTCATCTGGCTGCGCAGGCTGCGGCAGGCGCCCACCACCGCCTTCAGGCGCGCCACCCAGGCGTCGGCTAGAGGGTCGATCTTCTCCGCTTGCGCCTTCGGAAGGCGCGCCGTGACGATGCACTCGACGGAGTCTTGCGCCTTGCGTCCGGCCACCACCGCCACCGTCTGCCACAGCTCTTCGGTGATGAAGGGCGTGATCGGATGCAGCAGCCGCAGCGTGGTCTCGAGCACGCGGATCAGCGTGCGCCGCGTGGCGCGCTGCTGGGCCTGGCTGCCATGCTGGAGTTGCACCTTGGCAATCTCGAGATACCAGTCGCAGTATTCGTCCCAGACGAACTGGTAGATGCTGTTGGCCACATTGTCGAGACGGTATTCGGCAAAGCCCTGCGCGACGGCCGCTTCGACGCGCTGCAACTCGCTCGTGATCCAGCGGTCGGCCTGGCTGAAGCTCAGGTAGCCATCGAACTCGCTGCCTGCACCGCATTGGTCCTGCGCGTGCTCCTGTAAACCGCAATCCTGACCCTCGCAGTTCATCAACACGAAGCGCGTTGCATTCCAGAGCTTGTTGCAGAAGTTGCGATAGCCTTCGCAGCGCTTGCTGTCGAAATTGATGCTGCGACCCAAGCTGGCCAGCGCGGCGAACGTGAAGCGCAGCGCGTCGGCGCCATAGCCCGGAATGCCTTCGGGGAATTCTTTTTCGGTGGCCTTGCGCACCTTCGGCGCGGTCTCGGGCCGGCGCAACCCGGTGGCACGCTTGTCGAGCAGCTCGGGCAGCGCGATGCCGTCGATCAGATCGACCGGATCGAGCACATTGCCCTCCGACTTGCTCATCTTCTTGCCGTGCGCGTCGAGCACCAGGCCGTGGATATAGACATGCTTGAACGGCACTTTGCCGGTGAAGTGCGTCGTCATCATGATCATCCGGGCGACCCAGAAAAAGATGATGTCGTAGCCGGTCACCAGCACGCTGGAGGGCAGGAACAGATCCATCTCCCGGGTCTGCTCGGGCCAGCCCATGGTCGAGAACGGCACCAGCGCCGACGAGTACCAGGTGTCGAGCACGTCTGCGTCGCGGCGCAGCTCACCGGCGTAGCCGGCCGCATCGGCCTTGACGCGCGCTTCTTCTTTGCTGCGCGCCACGAACAATTCACCCGCCGTACCATACCAGGCCGGTATCTGATGGCCCCACCAGAGCTGGCGCGAAATGCACCAGTCCTGCAGATTGTTCATCCAGTGGTTGTAGGTGTTGACCCATTGCTCGGGGACGAACCTGACCTCGCCGCTGGCCACCACATCGATGGCTTTTTGCGCAATGCTCTTGCCGTCGGCACCGGCCTTGCTGACCGCAACAAACCACTGATCGGTGAGCATGGGCTCGATGATCTGCCCGGTGCGCTCGCAGCGCGGCACGGTCAGCTTGTGATTCTTGACTTCGACCAGAAAGCCTTGTGCTTCGAGGTCGGCCACCACCTGTCTGCGCGCCACAAAGCGGTCCAGCCCGCGATACGCCTCAGGGGCCTTCTCGTTGATGGTGGCGGCAAGCGTCAGCACGCCGATGATGGGCAGTTGATGTCGCTGGCCCACCGCGTAGTCGTTCGCGTCATGCGCAGGTGTCACCTTGACCACGCCAGTGCCGAAGGCCTTGTCGACATAGTCGTCGGCAATCACCGGGATGTCGCGCCCGCACAGCGGCAGCCTGACCTGCTTGCCCAGCAGATGCTGGTAGCGCTCGTCGTCGGGGTGCACCATCACCGCCACGTCGCCGAGCATGGTCTCGGGCCGTGTCGTCGCCACCACCACATCGCCCAAGCCGTCCACCAGCGGGTAGCGGATGTGCCACAGGAATCCGTCTTCTTCCTCGCTCACGACTTCGAGATCGGACACCGCCGATTGCAGCTGCGGGTCCCAGCTCACCAGGCGCTTGCCGCGGTAGATCAGGCCTTCGTCGAACAGGCGCACGAAGGTCTCTGTCACGGTCTTGGACAGATTCGCGTCCATCGTGAAGTACTCGTGCTCCCAGCTCACCGAATCGCCCATGCGGCGCATCTGCCGCGTGATCGTGTCGCCCGACTCCTGCTTCCACTCCCACACCTTGGCGACGAAATTCTTGCGCCCCAGCTCGTGGCGGCTCTTCTGGCCCTCGACACCCTTTTCCTGCAGCTGGCGCTCGACGACGATTTGCGTGGCGATGCCGGCATGGTCGGTGCCGGGCACCCACAAGGTGTTGTGGCCCAGCATGCGGTGGTAGCGCGTCAAGGCATCCATGATGGTCTGGTTGAACGCGTGCCCCATGTGCAAGGTGCCGGTCACATTGGGCGGCGGCAACTGGACGCAAAACGAGGGCTTGTCGCTGTCGAGCGTCGGCCGGTACAGACCACGCTGCTCCCACAGCGGCCCCCAATGGGCTTCCAGGGCGGCGGGCTCGAAAGATTTGGCAAGTTCGGTCATAGGAAGGGGGTGACGAGGGGCGCAAGGGCTAGCGCGCACAGAGCAATGGGAATCGGTGTCGATTGTAAGTTGTGCTAACTTGGCCAACAGCGATCAAACAGGCGGGGTGTCGTCCAATGAATGAATTGAAGAGCAGGCCGAAGTCGAGCGGCAAGCGGCTGGCGGGCTTGGGCCTTTGTCTGCTGCTCGCCGCCTGCGGTGGCGGCTCCAGCAGCACGACCCCGCCGCCGGCCAGTTGCAGCGTGGACGACAGCAAGAGCTGGCTGCTCGGCTATATGCAGGATCAATACCTCTGGTACGCGCGCATGCCCAGAGTGATCGCTCCCAAGGACACGACGCTGGACAGCTATTTCGCCGCCTTGCTTTATCCCGGTGGCGGTGTCGATCCGTCAGGCCCGGACCGCTGGAGCTATATGGAAAGCACCGCCAGCTTCCAGCAGTTTTTTGGAGACGGGCAGTCGCTGGGCTATGGCGTTTCTGTTGCCGGTCTGGAAATCAGGGGACTGCCCAACCAACCCTTGCGCATACGCTATATCGAACCCAAATCGCCTGCGGCTGCGGCGGGCTTGCAGCGCGGCGACATCGTGCTCAGCATGAACGGCATCAGCAGCGCCGACATCATCACGCGCGATGATTTTTCGGCACTCAACGCCAAAGCGGCCGGCGATGTGCTGCAGCTGATGGTGCGCAACGCCCAGGGCGACCGCGCCGTGGCGCTCAGCGCCAACGTGTTCGACCTGACCCCCGTCAGCGTGACCAGCGTGATGCAGTCGCCCGCCGGCAAGGCGATGGGCTATCTGGTGCTGAAGGACTTCATCAACCAGGCGGGCGCGCCCATGGACGCGGCGTTCGCGCAGTTCAGAGCCGCGGGCGTCACCGAACTCGTGCTCGACTTGCGCTACAACGGCGGCGGCCTGGTCAGCGTGTCGCGCGATCTGGCGTCCTACATCGCCGGTGCGCGCGCTGGCGGCGGCTTGTTTGCCGCGCTCAAGTACAGCGACAAGCAGCAAAGCAAGAACAGCAATTACGCGTTCACGCAGCCCGGCTCGGGCTTGAATCTGACGCGCGTCTTCATACTCAGCGGTCAGCGCACCTGTTCGGCCAGCGAGTTGCTCATCAATGGCCTCAAACCCTTTGTGGACGTGGTGCAGATCGGCGACACGACCTGCGGCAAGCCGGTCGGTTTCGTGCCCGCATCGCAATGCGGCAGCACCTTCAACGCGGTGAATTTCGAGGTCGTCAACGCGAATGGCGTCGGGCGCTACTGGGACGGCCTGACCCCAAGCTGCAAGGTGGCGGACCAGTTCACGCTGCCTTTGGGTGATGCGAACGAGAGCCTGATCGCGGCCGCGCGCCAGTACGCCGACGCGGGCGCCTGTCCGGTGGTGTCGCAACTCAGCAAGCCGCTGAGCGTGCGCAAGCGCGGCGCCGCCACGACCGAGCCGGGAGAACGGCAGGGCATGTGGGTCAGGTAGGGACTGACAGCAGGCACCGGACCGGAGTGAGTTCATGCCGCGGGATTCGAGCAGGCTGTGCCGGCAAAGCCCACTTTCGGCCATTGCTTGACGCAGACTCCCGGGACCTCCGTGGCAGCGTTCGGTTGACAATTGATGGTCAGCGAGTAGCATGTATACACTCATAAGGATATACATTGTGAATATGCAAATAGCCAAATGGGGTAACAGTCTTGCCCTGCGAATTCCTTCCGAAGTCGTGCGTCGGCTCGGGTTGCGCGAAGGAGCTACGGTGGAGGCTCAGCTCACCGTCGACGGGAGCCTGTCCATTCGGCCGGCGCAGTGGAACCGCAAGGCCTTCGCGCTCGAACTGACCCAGGCCCGCAGTGCCATGCCCATGAGCGAGTCCGTGATGGAGGAACTGCGCAGCGGGGCGCGCTACTGACATGGTCTATGTCGACACCAGCGTACTCGTGCCGCTGTTCCTGAACGAGCCACACAGCGTGGCAGTGGCCACTTGGTATGCGCGCGAAAAGCGCGAACTCGTCGCTGCTGCCTGGTGCATTCCGGAGTTTGCCAGCGCACTCGGCATCAAGCAGCGCACCGGCGCGATCGATGCGCAGCAGGCCCAGGCTGCCTGGGCGCGCTTCGAACGCATGGTGGCTGCCGACCTTCGACTGCTTCCGGTAGCGCCCGCCAACTTTCAGCGCGCGGCCGAGTTGGTGCTTGACGCCGCGAGCGCGTTGCGCGCCGGCGACGCCCTGCATCTTGCGTGTGC
>CAVUEF010000006.1:0-387586 GCA_963740455.1 uncultured beta proteobacterium | reverse complement strand
TTCGACACCAAACCCCATTTTTCGTTGATTTGGAAGGCGTGGCCCCAATCAAATCAACAACTTGCATCTGGTGCCTGAATTTTGGTGTAGTGGCAAGGTCTGTTGTATTGCGTGTTGGCAAGTGTTGAACATGTTGCTACACTTGCCGCATGTTCATCAAGCTCACTCGTTCAGGCGGCCACAGCTATCTTCAGCTCGTTGAGTCTTATCGCAACGAGGAAGGCAAACCCCGGCAGCGCACCGTCGCCACGATTGGCCGACTTGATGAATCCGGCGGTGGCGTTGATGCTTTGCTCGGCGGCTTGCTGCGTGCCAAGGGCCTGCCGGCCGCCACTGCCACGCCTCCTCAGGTCGAGTTCGAATCCGCTCTTGCCTTGGGTGACGTCTGGGCGCTCGATCAACTCTGGCGCGAATTGGGCTTTGACAGACTGGCCGGTGTGTTCCGCAAGGCACGGTATACCACGCCTGTGGAGCATGCGCTGCGGGTGATGGTCTTCAACCGCCTGTGTGACGCGGACTCCAAGCTCGGCGTGCTGCGCTGGCTGGAGACGGTGAGCATTCCCGAGGTGGATTCGGCCGCCCTGACGCACCAGCAATTGCTTCGCGCCATGGATGCACTCATGGACCATCAGGCCGGCGTCGATGCGGTGGTCGCGGATCTGTTGCGTCCCTTGGTCGATCAAGACCTCTCGTTGGTGTTCTACGACCTGACGACCATTCGCGCGGCGGGCCTGAGTGAGCAGGGTGGCGATGTGCGCCGCTACGGCATGGCCAAGGAGGGCGTGATTGCACGCCAGTTCATGCTCGGCGTGGTGCAGACGGCAGAGGGTCTGCCGATCTACCACGAGGTGTTCGATGGCAACCAGGCCGAGTCGCCGACCTTGCTGCCCACGCTCAGGAAGGTGCTGGCGCGCTTCGCGCACATCAAGCGGCTGGTGGTAGTGGCCGACCGCGGGCTCCTGTCGCTGGACAATATGGACGAGTTGGGCAAGATCAAGCTGCCCAGTGGGCAAGCGCTGGAATTCATTCTGGCAGTGCCAGGCCGGCGCTACGGCGAGTTCACCGACGTGTTGCAGGCCATTCACGCCAAGGCTGGAGCGGCCACGCAAGAGATCATCGACGAGACACGCTGGCGCGAACTGCGCCTGGTCGTGGCACATCACCCTGAGCGAGCTCGTGAGCAGACGCAGTTGCGCAGTGAGCGCATCGCGGCGCTGAAGAACAAGGCGCAGGCGTGGGCGGGCAAGCTTGACGGTCAGGACGCCGGCGTCACCGCACGTGGCCGCAAGCTCTCTGACAGCGGCGCCAAGGCGCGTCTGTATCACGAGGTCTGCGAGGCCCATCTGGCCAAGATTGTGAAGGTGGACCTCAAGAGCGAGCTGTTCACCTATACCGTGGATGAGGCGGCCAAGGCGCAGGCCGAGCTGATGGACGGCAAGCTGCTGCTCGTGACCAACGTGCCCGACTTGACGCCGCAAGAGGTGGTGCAGCGCTACAAGGCGCTGGCCGACATCGAGCGCGGCTTCAGGGTGCTGAAGTCCGAGATCGACATCGCCCCCGTCTACCACCGCCTGCCCGAACGCATCCGCGCGCACGCGATGCTTTGCTTCATGGCGCTGATCGTCTACCGCGTGATGCGCCACCGTTTGAAGCTGGCCAAGAGCGAGCTGAGCCCCGAGAGGGCGTTGGCGCAGTTGCGGCGAATTCAGCGGCACAGCGTGCGCATCAACCAGGCGCCGCCCCTCTCGGGCATCTCCACCATCAACGCCCAGCAGACCACCGTGCTGGCCGCTCTGAGCATCAAGAAACCGATCCAAAACCCCCAGATGTCCTTGCTGTAGTGGCAGCCGACAAGGCCACCTCTATACAAATCAACCACTTACAGCGTTTGGTGTCGAACTCGGGAGCGCGGCCTCGGGGATGGTCATGAAATAGCGCGTGATGTCGGGGTGCGTGACGGTGACTGGGCCGCCTTTGGCGATCTGTTCTTTGAACTTGGGGATGACGCTGCCGCTCGACCCCAACACGTTGCCGAAGCGCACGGCCATGAATTTGGTTGCATGTCCTTGCGAAGCCATCTGGCTGATGACGAGCTCGGCCGCGCATTTGGTGGCGCCCATCACATTGGTCGGGTTCACCGCCTTGTCGGTGCTGATCAGCACAAAACGATCGACGCCTGCCTCGGCCGCTGCCAGCGCGGCGTGATAGGTGCCGAGCGTGTTGTTGCGCAGCGCGGCCCAGGCGCTTTCCTGCTCCGGCGAAATCAAGACCGCCAGCACCGTGACACCGACGGCATTGTGCGCGGTCGGCGCGTCGGATTCATTTGATTCAAGAGACTCTGGCACAGAGTCAAACACACGGACGCTCCAGACGCTGCCAGCTCAGATGCGCGTCACGCACGATACAAGGGCGGCGCCAGTTCTGACGAAATTCACTGCAGTTGCGCAAACAGCAAGCCCAGTTCGCTCAGTGGCAACACGTCGACCTTGTCGGCCAAGGGATAAGGCCGCTCGACCGGCGCAAGCACGAAGCCGCGATCGGCCTGCAAATCTTGCATGGCCTGCCAAAAGCCTTTGCTGGGTTTGGGCGCGGATGAAAGCTTGATCTCGACCCCGACTCGGCGTGAGCGATGCTCGATCACCAAATCGATCTCTGCTCCGGCTGCAGTGCGATAGAAGCTCAGATTAGCCTCGGGCGGCAGACTGGCGGCCACCTGCTCGACCACAAAGCCCTCCCAGGAGGCGCCGGCCACCGGGTGGCCTTGCAGGTCGCGCACGCTGGACACGCCCAGCAGTGCATGCAGCATGCCGCTATCGCGCAAATAGACTTTGGGTGACTTCACCAGACGTTTGCCGACATTGGCGAGCAAGGGCGGCAAGCGCCGCACCATCAGCGCGTCGACCAGCAAGTCGAGATAACGCGTGGCCGTGGTGTGCGAGGCACCGCCCAGCGAAAGACCCAGTTGCGAGGCGTTGAACAGCTGACCCTGCAGATGGGCCAGCATCTGCCAGAAGCGCCGCAAGGTCTCGGCCGGCGTGCGCACCCCCATGCCGGGCAGGTCGCGTTGCAAGAAGGTGCTGATGAAATCGGTGCGCCAGGCAAAAGAGCTCTCGTCGTCAGGCGCCAGATAGCTCAAGGGATAGCCACCGCGCAGCCAGAGCGATTGCAGGCCAAGAAGATCGGCTTGCGGCAGCTCGGCCGCCAGCAGCGGCGTCAATTCCAGATACGACACCCGTCCCGCCAACGACTCTCCGCTTTGCCGCAGCAGTTCGCCGGATGCCGAACCCAGCAGCAGGAAGCGCCCCTGTCGCCGGTCTGCGTCGATCTCGGGACGCAGGGCGCTGAACAATTGCGGCATCAACTGCACTTCATCGAGGATGAGCAAACGATCGCGATGCGCAGGAAAGAAGAGCTCAGGCCGGCTCAGCGCTGCTCGGTCGGACTCGCGCTCGAGGTCCAGCAGCAGTGCATTCGGATGCTGTCGGGCAATGTCGCGCGCCAAGGTGGTCTTGCCGACCTGACGCGGCCCAAGCAGCGCCACGGCTGGATATTGCGTCAGCCTGCGCTCGATCAGCTGATGAAGTTCTCTCTTTATCATCATTGCATTTTGAACATGTAACGATCAATTTGCAATGCTAACTTGTGAATTCAACAGTCACCAAGCTTGCTCGCCACGCCGAGCGTGCCATCGGCAACAGCTTGAGTCGCAAGGCCTGGCCGCTGTCGCAATTGGTCAGGCGGCTCTGACCTCGTTGAGCAGGTCGGGATGACGGTCCAGCAGTTTCAACAACTTGACCAAGGCCAGCGGTGGCTTGGTCTTGCCGTTCTCGTAGCGCGAGAAGGCATTGATACCACCGCCGAAGATTTCGGCGGCCTCGCGCTGGCCGAGGTCGAGCTTCTTGCGCACATTGACGATGAAGGCGGGGTCAACGATGGCCGCGTTCACCTGCTTGTTGAACGCCTGCATCTCGCGCATGACGCGCTCGGTTTCGGCCATGTCGGTGATTGACTCATCGCACGCAGGGCAAAAATCGGCCGTCACCGCAGGAATTACAGTGGTTTCGCCCTTGTAGGCGTAGGGAAGGTCGCGGGTGTCGTGGATAAGTTCCGCCGCGCCGCAAACAGGGCATTTCATAGTCATAGCTCCTTGAAAGACACGATCAGCACGTCGTGAATGACCGTCAGCTTCAGGTACACGTCGCCCGCCTGCGTGCTCGGGCGGTACACGTCCTGCCATATCGTGTGATCGGCATGGGTGGTCATGCTCTTGTAGAAATCGGCTGGCGTCAGTGCCATCACAACGGCCAACATGTCGGAGAGTTCCAACCCCAACGCAGTGGCTCCAAGCCTGGCCGAACGGGTTGCACGGACTTTGCCAGCCTCTACGAATGCTTTGACCACGGGCAGCTTGCAGTGCGGGGTTGGCTTCTCCATAGATGTATTCTAACCTAGTTGGTGTGTCCTGGCGCGTTGGTTGGCTCGGGATTTCGGAGATTTCGGTTTACCGTGCTTTGTGTTCGAGATGCTTTCCCGACAACCGGACCCAGGCGCTGACAGCAGCTGCCTCCTTGAACTTGGGGATGACGCTACCGCTCGACCCCAGCACATTGCCGAAGCGCACCGCCATGAATTTGGTTGCATGGCCTTGTGAGGCCATCTGGCTGATGACGAGTTCGGCCGCGCGTTTGGTGGCGCCCATCACATTGGTCGGGTTCACCGCCTTGTCGGTGCTGATCAGCACGAAGCGCTCGACGCCATTCTCGGCCGCCGCCAATGCCGCGTGATAGGTGCCCAGTGTGTTGTTGCGCAGCGCGGCCCAGGCGTTCTCCTGCTCCATCAGCGGCACATGCTTGTAGGCGGCGGCATGGAAAACGATGTTGGGCCGGGTGCGCGAGAAGGTGTGGCGCAGGTGCGACCCATGATCCCAAAGTGGCGAGCTACAGCGACACCATCATCGAGGTCTGAACGGATCCCGTCGAAGACGGCGTGGCCCGGCAGCCGGAGCTTGCGAGACCTTCCGCCGCGACCGCGGCTCGATCACCTGCATGTGTCAGCAATTGCCGTGCTCAGGCAGCTTCCATCACTCGCATCTCGATGTGCAAGCCCGCGGCCGTGACCATGTTGACCAAGGCATCGAGGGCGAAAAGATTGATCTTGCCGCGCATGAGATCGGAGATCCTGGGCTGCGTCACGCCGAAGAGCTGGGCAGCTTGAGCTTGGCTCAACTCGGCGCGGGTGATATGACGCTTCAGTGCCGTCATCAAAACCGAGCGCAGCTTCATGTTCTCGGCCTCTGCCGGCGTGTCTTCTATCGCATCGAAAACGTTCGTGAATCGTTGCTGGCTCATGGCTTGATCTCCTTCAACAGCTCGCGGTAGCGCTTGGCAGCCTGGTCGATGTCAGCCAAGCTGGTCTTTTCGGTCTTCTTCTGGAAGCAGTGCAGCACGAACACGGCTTCGACGAATTTCGCCACGTAGATGATCCGGTAGGCACCCGAAACGTCTCGGATCCGAATCTCCTTCACGCCCTGGCCGACGTTGGTCATCTGCTTCCAGTCATCGGGATCTTGACCGCGTTGCACTTGATCGATCTGGTGTCCAGCCTCTCGTCGGACGAACAACGGAAACGCGCGCAGGTCGTCGAGCGAGCTACCCCGGAACTCAACGGGTTTGGTATCGGGCATGTGAGCAATATACAAATATTTGTATGCATTAGCAAGGCCGAATCGCACACGTGCGTATTTCAGCGATCGTGGATGCCTGTTTCAGGCTGATCGTGGACGGCGAAACGGCGCCGCCGGTGACGCGCTGGGGAAGCGCACAAGTTCTGGTTTGAATCCGCAAGCGTCCATTGACCCTGGCCATGATCCGCAGGCTGCACCACAGCCTGGGCATTCCGGCGGACGTCCTGATCGCTGAAACCATCGCCGGGTAACAGCGCAAGCGCGCCGCGTCAATCCAGCGTGTGCCGATGGGCAGCACCATGCCGATGGTCAGCGCCACCAGCGTCAGGACTACCCGCAAAGTTCGCGCAAGGCGCCGACACATGATCTGCCAAGGAATGTCGCAATGCCGCATAGCAAACTCTGGGGCTATGCACTGGATGTTGTTCGCAGTCTCTCCAACGATCTCGATTTTTGCGGATCACGGCGTCCTGCACCAATGCGCTGTTCAGGCTGACGTGAATTCGCGCACCAGATCGCGCAGCGCCCGGCGCACGGCGGCGTCGTCCAGCACTGTGGCGCCTTCTTCCAGCGCGCACAGCCAAGCTAGCACCTGCCCCGCAGCCTCCGCATCATTCAGCCTGGCCACGCTCAACCTTGCGATGGCGGTGGGCACCGTGGTGTCGCTGTCGGCCAGCAGTTCCTCGAACAGCTTTTCGCCAGGCCGCAGGCCGGTGAACTCGATGCGGACTTCGTCGAGGCTGCGACCTGAGAGACGGATCATGTCGCGCGCCAGGTCTTTGATGCGCACCGGCTCGCCCATGTCGAGCACGTAGACCTGGCCGGTTTCGCCCAGCGCTGCCGCCTGCACCACGAGACGCGCGGCCTCGGGGATGGTCATGAAATAGCGCGTGATGTCGGGGTGCGTCACTGTGACCGGGCCGCCTTTGGAGATCTGCTCCTTGAACTTGGGGATGACGCTGCCGCTCGACCCCAGCACATTGCCGAAGCGCACGGCCATGAACTTGGTCGCATGGCCTTGTGAGGCCATCTGGCTGATGACGAGTTCGGCCGCGCGCTTGGTGGCGCCCATCACATTGGTCGGGTTCACCGCCTTGTCGGTGCTGATCAGCACGAAACGCTCGACGCCGGCCTCCGCTGCGGCCAGCGCCGCGTGATAGGTGCCCAGCGTGTTGTTGCGCAGCGCGGCCCAGGCGTTCTCCTGCTCCATCAGCGGCACATGTTTGTAGGCCGCGGCATGGAACACGATGTTGGGCTTGGTGCGCGCGAAGGTGTGGCGCAGGTGCTCCAGGTCCTTCACGTCGCCCACCAGCCGCAGCAGCGGAATCAGCGGAAAGCGCTCGGTGAGGTCCTGCTCGATCTGGTAGAGCGCGAACTCGCTTTGCTCGTAGAGCACGATTCGGTTCGGGCCGAAGCGCGCCACCTGGCGGCACAGCTCGCTGCCTATGCTGCCGCCCGCGCCGGTGATCAGCACGACGCGGCCGCTCAAGGCCTCGCTGATGCCGGCCTCATCTAACTTGACCGGCTCCCGCCCAAGCAGGTCTTCGGGCTCGATGTCGCGCAACTGGTCGAGCTTGCGGCCCGACAGCAGTTCGCTGCTGCTGGGAACGGTCTGCACATGCAAGCCCGTATCGGCAGCCAGATCGAGCGCGCGGCGGCGCTGCAGCGGCGCTGCCGACGGCATCGCCACGATCACGTGGGTGATGCCGTGCAGCCGGGCGAGCCGCCCCACATCGCCGAGCTCGCCCAGCACCGGAATGCCGACCACGCGCGCGTCAAGCTTGGCCGGGTCGTCGTCGAGCAGCCCCACCACCACCCAGCCTTGGTGCTGGATGCCGGCCACCAGCAGCCGCGCCGCGTGGCCCGCGCCCATCACCAGCACGCGGTGCGACTCGACCGAGCTGCCGCTGATGCGCCCGCGCATATGCTCGTACAGCATGCGGTAGCCCATGCGCATCATGGCCAGCGCGATGACCGTGAACACCGGATGCAGGGCCAGCACGGCGCGCGGCACGCCACTGAGCCGGGCCATCAGCACGACGGTGGCGCCGAGCGTGCCGGCGATGGCGCAGGCCAGCGTCAGGCGTTTGATCTCGCCAAAGCCGCTGAAGCGCCACATGCACTTGGGCACCTTGAGCAGCCACAGCACCAGCGCATAGAGCGCCACCAGGCCGGCCAGCACCGCGCCGTCATAGCTGGGCCGCTCTGAGAGCCAGTTCGAGAAGCCGAGCCGGAACAGATAAGTGGCCTGCCAGGCCAAGGCCACCACGACGGCGTCGAGCAGCAACGACAGCGGCTCGCGCCAGGGGCGTATGCGGGTCAGGAAAGCGTCGAGAGAGAGCCAGAACATCGTGGGCGGGATTGTGACAGCTGAACCTCTGCGTTGTGGCCCGAGCCTTTGATGGCATCGCACGCCAGCACCGACCTCACTTCAACGGCGCAAGGTGTCACGGTTGTCAAAGTCCCAATTTGGGACTACACTGTGAACAATGCGAGTGATTGCCGTGTCCACCCTTCGCGCCTTCTGGGAGGTGCATCGCGACGCTGAGCAAGCGCTGAAAGCGTGGCACGAGGAGGCGACAAAAGCGTCCTGGACCCAGCCCGCAGACATCAAGGCGCGATACCGCAGCGCCAGCGTGCTGAAGAACCGGCGTGTCGTCTTCAATATCAAAGGCAACGACTACCGGCTGATCGTGGCGATTGCCTACAAGTTGCAGATCGTCTACGTGAAGTTTGTCGGTACCCACAAGGAATACGACGCAGTCGACACTGAAACCATCGAGTCGGCCTGAACGGCCACGGAGGAAAACATGGACATCCGCCCCATCCACACCAAAGCAGACTACAAGGCCACGCTCAAAGAGATTTCGGCCTTGATGGATGCCGATCCAGATCTGGGTACACCGCAGGGGGATCGCCTGGACATCCTGGCCACGCTGGTGCAGGCCTACGAGTCCAAGCACGTACCCATCGCTGCGCCCGACCCGGTCGAGGCGATCAAATTCCGGATGGAGCAAAGTGGTCTGTCCATCAAGGATCTTGAGCCCATCATCGGCAAGAGCAACCGGGTCTACGAAGTTTTGAACCGCAAGCGTCCATTGACCCTGGCCATGATCCGCAGGCTGCACCACAGCCTGGGCATTCCGGCGAACGTCCTGATCGCCGAAACCGTCACCGGGTAACAGCTGTGAGAGAACAGCATGAAGCCGTTTGAAGCCTTGCACTCGAACCGCGCCGCGATTCGCCGTGTCGTCGAGTCTCACCGTGCCATGAATGCTCGGGTGTTTGGCTCCGTCTTGCACGGTCAGGACACAGACAGCAGTGATCTCGACATCCTGATCGACCCGACGCCAGACACGACGCTGTTTGACATTGGTGCGATCCGTCATGAGCTGGCCAAGCTGCTCGGCGTGCCGGTGGACGTGCTTACGCCTAACGCGCTGCCCGACAGGTTTCGGGCACTGGTGATCGCGGAGGCCCGGCCTGTATGAGCCGTGACAAGCATCGCTTGGCCGACTACCTGGCGCAGTCAGGCAAAATCTGACGGCTCACACACGGCCAACTCCGGATAGCCTACTCATCACGCCATGCGACTGCCCGCAACACAAAGCCAGATGCTAAAGAAGCAGTTCGCCGACGAGCTCGGCGGCGATTGCGAGGTGTGGCTGTACGGTTCGCGGGTGGATGACGCCGCGCGAGGGGGTGACGTGGACTTGCTGGTGCGATCGCCCCGGCCACTGCAGCGCAAGGTCTGGCTGGCGGCGCGTCTGGCGGTGCGCGCCGAGCGCCTGTTCGATGGTCGCAAGGTCGATGTACTGCTGCTGGACCCTCAAACCCCGCTGCAGCCGGTGCACACCGAGGCGCTTGCCCATGGAGTGCGGCTGTGAGTTCTGCCAATGAACGGCTCACGTTTCTGCTGGAAACCGTGGCGCTTGAATCTGCAAAGCTGATGCAGACGGACGTGCGCCTGTTTGCGCAGCCGTTCACAGCCGACCGTGCAGCAGCGCTGCGCCATGACCAGGCCGAATCAGAGCGCACTGATGCTTTCGTGGCGCGCTTCGGCCGGCTTCAAGACACCTTGGGCGACAAACTTTTGCCAGAACTGCTGCGCTGCCTGGCCGAGAGCGTAGGGCCTGCCATCGACAATCTGGATCGCGCCGAAAAGCTCGGCCTGTTGGCATCAGCCGACAACTGGCTTGCGGCGCGCCGGCTGCGTAACCGCATGGTGCACGAATATGTGCGCGATACCGCCGAGTTGGCCGAAGCCCTCAACGAGGGCCACAAGCTGGTGCCACTGTTGTGCGGCTTTGCGCAAACCGTCGCCCAATATTGCCAGAGCCGTGGCTTGACTTCCTGAGAAGGGCTCTCTTGCCGCTCAAGCAAGAATTGCTTTGAGCGTGCGCGCTATCAGCTTCAAGTCGCCCCAAAAACTGCGCCCTTGCACATAGCGCACCGCCAGCGCCAGCTTGGCCGGCATGACCTCAAGCACATAGGCACGCTCGGCATCTGTCGCGCGCGCCAGCACCGCGCTCTCATCCCTGTATTCGATCGAGGCCAGATCGGTGATGCCAGGCCGCACCGAGAGCACGATGGCCCGCACGTCGTCCGGGTACAAGGCCACATAACGCGGCACCTCGGGGCGCGGGCCGACCAGGCTCATCGCGCCGCGCAGCACGTCCCAGAGCTGCGGCAATTCGTCGAGCTTGTGGCGGCGCAGCCAGGCGCCGCTGCGCGTGATGCGGGCGTCCAGCCCGACCGTGATCTGCGGGCCCAGTTCGGGCGCGTCGGCGCGCATGGTGCGGAATTTGTGGATGTCGAACCGCACGCCGTGCCGCCCCACGCGCTGCTGCCTGAACAAGGCCGGCCCGGGCGAATCGAGCTTGATCCACAACGCCAGCGCCAGCAACAAGGGGCTCAGCAGCAGCAGGCCCAGGCTGGAGAGCACGATGTCGAACAGGCGCTTGGACACAGACTCAAACCTGCAACGCAGTCGTCACGGCGGCGATCACGCGATCGACATCGGCGTCGCTCATCTTCGTATAAATGGGCAGGCTCAGCATCTGCTCGTAGGCCTTGTGGCTGTGCGGAAACTGCTCGGGCTTGAGGCCATAGCGGTCGCGCCAATACGGGTGCAGGTGCAGCGGGATGTAGTGCACGCTGCAACCGATGCCGGCGGCGAACAGCGCTTCGATCAAGGCGTCGCGCGACAGCGGTGCGTCGTCGCGCAGACGCAGCACATACAAGTGCCACGAGTGCATGTCGCCCTCGGGCGCGTCGGGCGGCAGGATCACCGGCAGCGCGGCGAATGCCTGTTGATACTGCTGCGCAATCTGCGCACGCCGCGCCTGAAAACCGCGCGCGCGTTTGAGCTGGTGCAGACCCAGCGACGCGGCGATGTCGGTCAGGTTGTACTTGAAGCCGGGTGCCACGATCTCGTAGTACCAGCTGGGTACCTTGGCGGTGAAGCGATCGAAGGCGTCGCGGTTCATGCCGTGCAGCCGCATCAGCCTGGCGCGCACGGCAAGCGCGGAATTGCGCGTGCACAGCATGCCGCCCTCGCCGGTCGTGATGGTCTTGTTGGCATAGAAGCTGAACACGGTGGCGTCGCTGCCCAGCGTGCCGATCAGCTCGCCCTCGAGGGTGCTGGGCAGGCAATGCGCGGCGTCTTCGACCACGCGCAACTTGTGGCGGCGCGCGATGTCCAGGATCTCCAGCATGTCGACCGCCAGGCCGCCGAAGTGCACGGGGATGATGCAGCGCGTGCGCGGCGTGATCGCGGCTTCCACCAGTTTGGGGTCGATGTTCAAGGTGTTCGGGTCGATGTCGACCAGCACCACATCGGCGCCCAGATAGCGCGCCACCTCGGCGGTGGCGGTGAAGGTGTGCGTGGTCGTGATGACCTCGTCGCCAGGGCCGATGCCCAGCGCTTCGAGCGCCAGATGCAAGCCCGCGGTGGCCGAGTTGACGGCAATCGATTCGATGGCCGAGTCGCCCAGGAATTCGGTGAAGGCCTGCTCGAAGCGCTTGGCCTTGGGGCCGGTGGTGACCCAGCCCGAACGCAAGGTATCGACCACCTCGGCAATTTCTTCTTCGCCGATTTCGGGTTGGGCGAAGGGAAGGAAAGGCAGCGATTCAATCATTTTTCCCATCCAAAACCAGCAGATGTTTCTGTGCACCCCGCACGGCCCGCAAAGGGGGGAGTGCGGCAGCCCTGTTCAAATCAGGACCTCCAAACCCTTCTTGTCGAGCAAGCTGAGCAACTTCAGCGATGGTCCGCTGGGGTGTTTGTCGCCGATTTCCCATTGCCGGATGGTCGAGAGGCTGGTGTTAAGCACAGAGGCAAAGACCGCTTGACTGAGCTTGTGCCGAGCACGCAGGGCACGAATCTTCGCACTCGAGTAATCGGGGACAGGCTCCAGACAAAGCGCGTCGTAACGCTGCATTCTGCGGATATCTATAAAACCTTCGACATGCAGACTACGCGCCGTCTCATGGACTGCGCCGAGAATCTTGCTGCCTCCCTTAGCCTTCGCTGCCATGACAAATCTCCTTCAGTGCTTCACTGGCGACATGCGAATCAAGCTCGCCTGAGGTCAGCCTCAGCAAGTCTGCCGCAATCAGTTGCACGGCCTCAAGCTCCCTGGGACTGATGTTGGCCCGCTCATTCTTCTCAAAGCCGAAAACAAAGAACCACCGACTCCCCCTGTTGGTCGCGACCAGAGTGCGCGCACTCCCACTCTTGCCGCGCCCCGGCAAGGCCACGCGCTTCTTGATCACGCCACCCCCAGGTCCGCCTCAAAGAGGCCGGCAGCCATCTCCGAAACAGCTGAACAAAGCAGCGCATCGGTCAATGCCGTCTTGCGCATCCAACGGGCAAAGTAACGCGTTTTGAAGACACGACGCATGGCGCTTACTATATCACTTAGTGATGCACAAGAGTTTCGTCTTGGTGCGGAAACAGTCAATTCCCGCAAGCCGACAAGAAACGCTTTGCGAGCACCGGGTAGACATGATTGGCCAGCACAAAGCCCGGGCCGCGCGCGCCCATCTCGCGGCGCTGCTGCGGGCTCAAGCTAGCCAAGCGCAGCAAGCCATCGGCCACCGCCTGCGCGGACTCGGGCGCCACCGTAAGCCCGCAGCCCGCCTCCATCACCGGGTCGTTGCCGGCTTCGACCGAGTGCAGCACCGCGCACCCCGCCATCATGTAGTCCATCAGCTTGTTCGGCGCAATGCCGAAGCGGTAGATCGGCACTTTCTGCCAGCCGATGTAGGCAATGTCGAACATTGCCAGCAGCGCGGGAATCTGCGCCTTCGGAATCGGCGCGAAGAAGTGCAGATGCTGCAAGCCAAGCTCCTTGGCGCGCGCTTGCAGCCTGGTCTTTTCAAGACCGTCGCCGACGCACACGAACGAGATCGGCTGGTCTTTCAGCAGCGCTGCCGCGTCGAGCAAGGTGTCCAGCGCATTGGGCCTGCCGTGCGATCCCGCATAGCCGACCACGACGCGCCCTGCCGCACGCTGCGCCTCGATACGCGCGGCGAGTTCCGGGTTCAACGGCGGCAGCTCTCCTTGCCACTCGTCGAGCGTGATGCCGTTGGGCACGATGTGCAGTTTGGCCAAGTCCAACCCATGCGCTGCCATATGCTCCGCCACCTTCGGCAGCATCGACACGACGACGTCGGCATCGCGATAGGCGTCGTTCTCGGCCTTCTGGCAGATGCGTATGAACGGGTGCTTGGGCGACATGCCGGAGAGCTCGATCGGCGACAGCGGCCACAAGTCGTGCACCTCGTAGACCAGCTTGGCGCCCGCTTCGCGCGCCACACGCCGCGCCACCCAGATGTCCATCGGATAAGTGCTGCTGGCAATCACCAGGTCGGGCTTGAACTCACGCACCAGCCGCGACGTGTCGCTCCACACCTGGCGCAGGAACGACCAGATGCTGAGCGCCCGTTTCACGCCGTTGCCGCGGTAGCTCGGCGTCCGATACCAGCGGTAGCGGATGCCGTCGAGCGCCTCGTCGAGCGGCCTATCCCCGACCTCGGGCTGCACCGTACGCACATGCGAATACGACCCCGCCACGATCTGCACCTTGTGACCCAGCCGCACCCATTCGCGCGCCAGGTAATACGGCCGGTATTCCATGCCGTGGCGCGTCGAGCCGGCGTAGTGGTTGATGAGCAGGATGTTCATGCTGTGATGATGCTGCGCAAGCGAACCAGATAGCGCGCCACCGCCGGCGCAAAAAGTCCGTGCTGCGCCACCCAGTCGCGGTTATGCGCGGCGATCTCTGAAGCCCGCGCCAGCAGCGGCTGCAGATCGGCTGCGGTCGGCAAGGCGCTGTCGGCAACGATCAAACCGTTGACGCTAGACCGCACCAGTTCGCGGTTCGCCGGCAGATCGGACAGCAGCGGCACGCAGCCATGCGCCATTGCCTCCAGCACCGACACCGCCACCGAGTCGCTTTGCGGCAGGCTCAGATACCACTGCGCCTGGTCATAGCAGCGCGCCTGATCCGCAGCAATGAGCCGGCCGACAAACTGCACCTGCTGCGACAGTCCTTGCGCGTTCACCCAGGCCTGCAACTGCGCTTTGAGTGAACCGTCGTTGGCGATCAGCAGACGTGCTTCGGGCTGCGTGCGTGCCAGCGCTGCAAACAGCTCCAACACCCGTTGCGGCCGGTAGATGGATTCGAGCGCGCGATTCGCAAAAAACAGCTGCGGCTGTTTCTGTGCCGCAGGCGGCGGCAACTGTCGAGTCCGAACGCAAATGTCATCACCTCAGCCGCACCGAGCTCGCGCATGCGCTCGCTCATGTGTTGCGAATCGCTGGTGCACAAATCGCAACTCTGCAACACGCGACGCGTGAGCCAGCGGTAGATGGCGTTTCGCTGCGGCGCGACCAGAATGTCGCTGCCCCAGGCCGAACCGACGAGCTTCGCGCGCAAGCGCCACAAGCGCTTGGCCAACCACGCCAACGTGCCGTGCGAAGTGAGGTAATGCGCGTTGATGCAATCGGCATCGACCCACGCAGCCAAGCGCCGAGCTGCGGCAGCTTGAGCAGCAGTCCGATGTTGCCACCCGCCTGATCGGCCTTGGTATTCAGCGCCAGGCGCCGCTTCGGAGGCAGCAAGTCATCGAAGCCCGCGTCGAAACCGCGCGACGACGCCACCCACAGCTCGACCTGGGGCGCCAACGCCCGGGCCCACTTCAACAGATGCGGACTCTGGGCATCGCCCAGCAGCACATAGCGCATATCAGTCGGGCTCGGCATGGGCAGACGGCAACTCGCCAGCCCAGGCCAGGTAATGCGCAGCCAGTTCCGGGATATTGCTGCAAGCAGCTTGGCGTCGCGCGCTCGCACGTCGCCGATCACCTGGGCGGGCCGGCCCGCGACGATGGCGAAGTCGGCCACCTCGCCGCGCACCGCGCTGTGCGAACACACGACCACGCCCTTGCCGATGCGGCTGCCGGCCTCGATCAGGCTGTGCGGGCCGATGAAGGTGTAGGCGCCGATGGAGACCGGCGCCTTGATGTATCCGGGCGGCGTGGCTTGCTGATCGACATAAGCGCGGCCCAGCAGACGCAGCGAGCGGTGCGAGCTGTGCGAGATGATGCTGACGAAGTTGGTGATCTGCACGCCCTCGGCTATGCGCACGCCGCCGCTGGCGTCGATGAAATTGAACTGGCCTATGAACACATGGTCGGCCAGCTGCAGATTCGATTCAGACTCGATGCAAGTGCTGGGCGCGATTCGCGTGTGCGCAAGCACAGTGCCGTCCGCGCCGCGCTCGCCGAACAGTATGCGGAAAAACAGCAGCCGCCACAAGAATCGGCGCCAGGCGTTAAGCCGCGTGCGTAGCCACATCGGGCACCTCCTTCCAGTGCGCGAGCGACCAGAAATAAAAACCAAAGTAGACCACCATGGCAGCCGACACGCACCAGGCGGCGCCATGCAAGCCGTTCAGCTTGAGTCCCAGACCCAACGCCAGCAGGAACATCAATTGCCCGACCAGCGCCAGACGCAGAGCCCAGCCCTGCGCGCGCCAGGCCAGCGTGACGACCGCCAGCGGCGCCGCCACGAAGTGCACGGCAATATAGGGCGACAGCGCGCGCGCCAGTTCGCCGGCCTCGCGCCAGCGTTCGCCAAACGCAAGAGCAAACAGCGTCGGCCCTGCAATCAGCAGCAGCAGCGTCAAGGGAGCGGCAATCAGCGCCAGCGTGCGCATCACCTGCAGTACGGACTGTTTCGCGAGGGTCAGGTCTTGCTGGTGGTCGAGTCGGGCAAGTTGCGGATAGAGCGCCTGCGACACCGCGCCGCCGACCAGGCTCGCGGGCGCCTTCAGATAGCGCAGCGCCAAGCCCCAGAAACCGGCCGACGCGTCGCCTGCCCAGGCCGCTATCAAGACCACGGCCAGCGTGTCTTGCAAGGCGCCGGCAAAGGCATGCGGGGTGTTGAGCAGCGGGAAGTCGCGGTGTTTACGCGCCGCGGCGCGCCAGGCGCTGGCCGGCACCCGCCACAGCCCGGCCCAGCCGCCCAGCGGCGCCGGACTCCGCAGACTCGAAGCGGCGACCAAGGCAGCCAGCACCGGCCCGGCGATCAAACCCAGGCTGCCAGCGCCCAGCAGGCCGCCGCCTGCCTGCGCCAGCGCGCCGCCGCCGTATTGCGTAACGCGCGCCTTGGCCAAAGCTGCATAGCGTTGCGCCCGGGTCGCCCACATCGTCAGCCATTGCACCAGCCCGGAGGCGAACACCGCCAGCGGCAGCCAGGCCATATGTGGCCAGTCGAACACGAGATGCCCCAACAGCGCCAGCAAGGCGCTGAGCGCCGTCACGGCCAGCAGCACGCGCGCGCACAAGGCCATCAGGTCGCGCGCCTCGTCGTCGCTTTGGGCCAGCGGCAGCGCGAAGTCGTAGCGCGCGCAGGCCACCACGCCGATGTTGGCGGCAAGCGCGGCAAACAGCGTGAACTGGCCAAACTCCTGCGGGCTGTACAGGCGCGTCAGCCAGGGGCCCAGCAGCAGCGGCAAGGCCTGTGCCAGCACGCCACCGGCCAGCAGCGTGAGCGTGGCGCGCAGTAGTCCGGCGCGCACTGGACTACCTTCGGGCTGCGCCCTTCGAAATTCGCCCTTGGGACGGCCCGGCGGGCTCATGCGATCAAGGCCCCAAGGCCCGGCGCAGCGCCTCCACCACGCTGTCCTGTTGAGCCTCGCTCAGGTCGGCACTCATCGGCAGACTCAGCACGCGCTGCGCGGCGCGCTCGCTGTGCGGCAGGCTTGTGCCCTTGGCATACGAGGCATAGACCGTCTGCTGGTGCAAGGGGCGCGGGTAGTGGATGGCGGTCGGGATGCCCGCCGCTTGCAGACGTTTCTGCACCTGTTCGCGATGATCGACCGACAGCGTGAACTGCGCCCAGACGCAATCGCGGTCGTCGCGCACGGTCAGGCGCTGAATGTTCAATGATGCAGGCAGATCGGCCAGCAGAGATTGATAGCGCGCACCGATTCTCTGGCGCTGTGCGATCTCCCAATCGAAGCGCTCCAGCTTGGCCAGCACCACCGCGCACTGGATCGTGTCCATGCGGCCGCCGACACCCAGCCGGGTGTGGGTGTAGCGCGCACTCTGGCCGTGCACGCGGATCTCGCGTGCGGCCTGTGCGAGCGCGTCGTCGTTGGTGAAGATCGCGCCGCCGTCGCCATAGCAGCCGAGCGGTTTGCTCGGAAAGAAGCTGGTGCAACCTAGGGTGCTGAGGTTGCAGCTCTTGCGGATTCTCCCGCTGGCGCCGGGCCGCCCCAAGCCAGCGGGCTCCCCTCGGGGGGCGACGCCATCGGCGTCTTGGGGCCCAAAATAACTGGCACCAAAGCTTTGCGCCGCATCTTCGATCACGGCCAGATGATGGCGATCGGCGATCGCATTGATTCGGTCCATGTCGGCGACTTGCCCGTACAGGCCGACCGGCATGATGGCCCTGGTGCGCGGCGTGATGGCAGCCTCTATCAGCGAGGCGTCGATATTGCAGGTGTCTGGCTCGATGTCGACGAACACCGGCTTGGCCCCCAGCAACACGATCACCTCGGCCGTGGCGGCAAAGGTGAAGGGCGTCGTGATGACCTCATCACCGGGATTCAAGTCCAGCGCCATCAGCGCGATCAGCAAGGCCTCGGTGCCGCTGGCCACCGTCACGCAGTGCCTGGCGCCGGTGTAGGCAGCCAAGCGTTCTTCCAACTCCTTGACCTCGGGGCCCATGATGTACTGGCCGTGGTCGAGCACACGCTGGATGCGCGCATCGATGCTGGGCTTGAGCGCCGCGTATTGCGCCTTCAGGTCGATGAATGGCAGTGCGCTCATGTCTTTCCTTCTTGGACAAGGGCGCAAGTCCCGCTGCTGAGTTCATAGACATCACCGGTATGCGGGCAGACCGCCCGGCCGTCACTGAACGTCAAGCGCTCGCCAAAGCGGCTCATCCAGCCGATGCGCCGCGCCGGCACACCGACCACCAGCGCAAAGTCGGGCACATCGCGCTGCACCACCGCGCCGGCACCGACAAAGGCAAAGCGACCAATGGTGACGCCGCACACAATCGTGCAGTTGGCGCCCAGCGTCGCGCCGCGCCTCACCAAGGTCGGACGGTATTCGTTCTTGCGCGCCACCGCGGCGCGTGGGTTGTAGACATTCGTGAACACCATGCTGGGGCCGCAGAACACCTCGTCTTCGAGCGTCACCGCGTCGTACACCGACACATGGTTCTGGATGCGCACCTGGTTGCCAATGCGCACGTCGTTGCCGACATAGACGCCCTGCCCCAGCGCGCAGCCTGCGCCGATGCGCGCGCCGCTGCTCACATGGGCGAAGTGCCAGACCTTGGTGCCCTCGCCGAGCTGTGCGCCTTCATCGACGATGGCGCTGTCGTGCTTCCAGTAGCTCATGATTAGAAGACCAAGGGCAGACCGACACGCTGCCCATCGCGCGCCGAGCGGTAGGCGGCGATCAGGATTTCGAGCGAGCGCAGGCCTTCGTAGCCGTCGACCTCGGCGCTGGCCTCGCCGCGCAGGCTCTTGATGACGTTGTCGTAGTAGAGCGGATGCCCGAAACCGTAGACGTTGGGCGTTGCATAGCTGGCGCTCGTCACCTGCTCGTCGTCGGCATGTGCGTCGGCGAACTGCCAATGCTCGATCTTGTTGACCGCCGTGCCGCCGATTCTCACCGTGCCCTTTTCACCGAGGATGGTGATCGATCCTTCGAGATTTTGCGGATAGGTCAGCATCGTCACATTGATCGACGCCAGGCCGCCATGGCGCAGCCGCACGCTCATCACGCCGGTGTCCTCGGCCTCGATGTCGCGCGCCAGCGTCGCCGTGTAGGCGTGCACGCTGTCGACCGGACCGACCAGCCAGTCGAGCAGATCAACATAGTGGCTGCTCTGGTTCATGAAGGCGCCGCCGTCCATGTCCCAGCGGCCGCGCCAGGGGGAGGCGTCGTAATAGCTTTGAGGGCGCGTCCAGAACACATTCACCGTGCTCAGGTAGATGCGGCCAAAGCGCCCCTGCTCGATGGCGCGCTTGACGATTTGCACGGTGCTGTTGAGGCGGTTCTGCTTGACGACGAACAGCTTGACGCCCGCGTCGCGGCAGGCCTGCACCATCGCCATGCCCTCGTCGAACTTGGTGGCCATCGGTTTTTCGCTGAGCACATGGCGTCCAGCTTGCGCCACGGCAATCGCCTGGCGCGGATGCAGGCCGCTGGGCGTGGCCAGCACCACCACGTCGGCGTCGCTGCCGGCCAGCAGCGCCTCCAGCGAGGCAAAGCCCGGCGCCCCGGTGGCGGCCATCGCGTCGGTCAAGGCTTGTTCGCGCACATCGCACACCGCCACCAACTGCGCGCGCGCAGCGTGCATGCGCAAGGCGTCGATATGGTTTTTCGAGATGCGCCCGCAGCCCACCAGGGCAAAGCGGATTGGGCGATCAATGATGGGAAAGTTTGCAGTCATCGGGTGCTCGCGCGGACCGCGTCGGGCCCGAAGCGGCGATTTTAGGGCCCAGGATGCGCTGCAACCGAATTTCGAGCGAATCCACCGCGTCGCCGCAGCGTCAACCCTGCCCCTGCTCGATGGCCAAGGCCGCGCCGCTCAACGCGACCATCGTGTCGGTGATCAAGGCCGTCGGTATGGCTTGCAGAAAGCTGCGAAAGCGTCCCTTCGATTCGAAGCGCTCCCTGAAATCCGAGCTGAAGAAGCGCTCCCCCAGGCGCGGCACGATGCCCCCGCCGATGAAGACGCCGCCGCGTGCGTCAAAGGTCAGTGCCACATTGCCGGCAAAGCCGCCGAGCAGCGCGCAAAAAACATCGAGCGTCTGGCTGCTCACGGGCACGCTCCGCTCAGACCTTGCTCGGTGATCTGCGCTGGCGTCACGACCTTGCTGCTCACGCCCAGCACGGCTGCCACCGCACTGTGCAGCAGCGGCAGGCCAAGGCCGGAGAGCAGGCGCTCGGCCGACACATGCGCATGCTCGCGCCGCACCCAGGCGAG
Source organism: uncultured beta proteobacterium (assembly GCA_963740455.1). Classification (GTDB taxonomy): domain Bacteria; phylum Pseudomonadota; class Gammaproteobacteria; order Burkholderiales; family Burkholderiaceae_C; genus Paucibacter. The sequence continues at coordinate 367,382 of CAVUEF010000006.1, read as the reverse complement.
CAAGTCGGATTCGAACCGGTCAGCAGCGGACAGCGTCACATGCCCGCCTTCGCTCGGCAAAGGCCACCAGCCCTGGCGCGTCTTCACGACGGCGGCCACGCCGAGTCCGGTGCCGGGGCCGATCACGGCCAGCGTGCCGCCGTCGAGCGGCCGCGCTGCAATGCCTGGCCACTGCCGCAACTGCCCGGCTTGCAACTGAGGCAATGACAGCGCCAGCGCCTCGAAGTCGTTGAGCAGCAGCAAGGCGTCCAGGCCGAGTGCGCGCTCAAGCTCGGCGCGCGAAAAGCGCCACGGTCCGTTCGTCAACGCGACCTGATCGCCTGCCAGCGTGGTGGCCAAGGCGAAGGCCGCCCGGCGCGGCGGCTGATAGGCGTGCCCAGCAACGCTTGCACTTCAGCCAGATACGCGTGCACGGCCGCCTCGGGCTCCGCATGCGCAGCCACGGGGAGCACGCGCACATGCTCGATCGCACCACCGGGCAGCGCGACATAGGCAAAGCGCGCGTTGGTGCCACCGATGTCGGCGACCAGACCGGGATGGACCGGGCTCACTCTGCGCGCCGCGCCGGTCGGCAAATTGAAAGCACTCCTCATCAGAAGGCCGCGATGCCCGTCTGGGCCCGACCCAGAATCAGCGCATGGATGTCGTGTGTGCCTTCGTAGGTGTTGACCACCTCCAGGTTCACCAGATGGCGCGCAATGCCGAACTCGTCGCTGATGCCGTTGCCGCCCAGCATGTCGCGCGCCATGCGCGCAATGTCGAGCGACTTGCCGCACGAGTTGCGCTTCATAATCGAGGTGATTTCAGGCGACGCCGTGCCTTCGTCCTTCATCCGGCCCAGGCGCAGGCAGCCCTGCAGACCCAGCGTGATTTCGGTCTGCATGTCGGCAAGCTTCTTCTGGATCAGCTGGTTGGCGGCGAGCGGCCTGCCGAACTGCTTGCGGTCCAGCGTGTACTGGCGCGCCGTATGCCAGCAGAATTCGGCCGCGCCCAAAGCGCCCCACGCGATGCCGTAGCGCGCGCTGTTCAGGCAGGTGAACGGGCCCTTCAGGCCGCGAACTTCGGGGAAGGCGTTCTCCTCGGGGCAGAACACCTCGTCCATCACGATCTCGCCGGTGATCGACGCGCGCAAACCCACCTTGCCGTGGATGGCCGGGGCGCTCAAACCTTTCCAGCCCTTCTCCAGCACAAAGCCGCGAATGAGCCTTCGTCGTCCTTGGCCCAGACCATGAAGACGTCGGCGATGGGGCTGTTGGTGATCCACATCTTGCTGCCGCTGATCGAATAGCCGCCCGCCACCTTTCTTGGCGCGCGTCACCATCGAGCCCGGGTCCGAGCCGTGATTCGGTTCGGTGAGACCAAAGCAGCCAATCCACTCGCCGGTGGCGAGTTTGGGCAGGTATTTCTGTTTGGTCGCCTCGTTGCCAAAATCATTGATGGGCACCATCACCAGCGAAGACTGCACGCTCATCATCGACCGATAGCCCGAATCGACGCGCTCGATCTCGCGCGCGATGAGTCCGTAGCATACATAGCTGAGACCCGGGCCGCCGTATTCGGGCGCGATGGTGGGCCCGAGCAGCCCCAGGTCGCCCATCTCGCGAAAGATCGTCACATCGGTCCGCTCGTGGCGGAAGGCTTCGAGCACACGCGGCGCCAGCTTGTCCTGGCAATAGCTTTGCGCGGCGTCACGCACCATGCGCTCGTCGTCATCGAGTTGCTGGTTCAGCAGCAGCGGGTCTTCCCACTGGAATGAGGCTTTCGGCATGTTGAGCTTTCAAGAATGATCAGGGTTTGCCGCAAGTCTAGATCAGGTCAGCGTGGCCGCGTTCGATCTCGACCTTGGTGCGGTTCTCGATGGGAGTTCTTCACCCACGCCACGCGCGCGAATGTGAAACAATGATTGCGTGAAACCATGCGAAGACAGCGGAATGCTCATGACAAATGATTCGTCACCAGATTCGTTGCCCTTGCAGCGCGTGCATCGACGCCAGGCCGCTGGCAATGGGCAGACAAAGGCAGTCGCATGCTGAGCTCGATGTCCCGCTGAAGGTGCGCACGCGTTTCATGCTCCTGGGCGCGATGGCGCTCTTGCTGGCCGCCGTCCCGAGTGCGATGTACTTGTTCTCGTCGTATCGGATCACTCAAGAATCGCAGTTGGAGGTCCGCGCGGTCGCACCCACCAAGGCACTGATCAGCCTCCTCAGCCTCTTGCAGCGACACCGTGGTCTCACCGTCTTGGTCGACGCGGGGCACGGCGACATGAGATCAACGCGCGACGCCACGAGCCAAGCCATCGATACAGGGTTCAAGAATCTGTCCGCGGCCCTCGGCCGGGCGTTGGCCAAGACCGATCTGCCCAAGACCTTGTCGGCAACCGAGCAGGATTGGTATGCGCTGCGACGCAGCATCGCTGGTCGGGAACTCGGCATGCCGCTGAGGCTCGCACAGCACAACCGCCTCATCGAGCAATTGCTGGAGTTGTCCAATGAACTGAATTACGACGCCGGCTTTGTGACCGACCAGGGGCACACGACGCACGCGCTGATCGACCTCGCCATCATGGCCGCCCCCGTTCTGATCGAAGACCTCGGCAAGACCCGCGACATGGGCGGCCAGCTGCTCGCCACCCGGACCAGCGACCACGCGCAACTGCATGAGTTTGGCGCTTATCTGGCACGCGCCAAGTACCAGCAATCGCGCCTGGAGCAGGAATTGTCGGAGCTCGCGGACACCGACGCTGCGCTGCATGCGCTCTTGCTCGGTCCGGCCAAAGAGGCCTTGGAACTGACGCAAGCGGTGTTTTCAGTGGCGGATCAGATGCTCGTCGACCCGCAAGCGCCCGGGGTGTCCGACACCGCGTACTGGGCGATGTTTTCACGCGCCATCGATGCCCAGCTATCGATGGGCAACCGCGCCTTGGACCAGCTTGAACTGATGTTGAACGATCGCCTCGCCAGGCAAGACCGGAACCTGGTGCTGATGCTGGTGGCGATGCTGGTCACGGCCGGCCTCGGCCTGGGAGTCGGAAGCGTGGCAGCGCTGTCGATCACGCGCCAGCTCGGCGGTGAACCTGCCGAGGTGATGGCGCTGGCCAATGCGGTGGCCCAGGGCGATCTGAGCACGGTGATCAGCGTGGCGCGTGGCACCGAGTCCAGCATACTGGGCGCCATGTCGGACATGCAGGCGGCCTTGCGTGCCTCGCAGGAGCGCTATCAGCACTTGATCGAGCACATGCCGCTGGGCTTGATGATCACGCAGAACGGCGTGATCAAATTCTGCAACCCCATGGCCATCGAGATGACTGGCTATACCCGAGACGAATTGACAGGCCACAGCTTTCTGCCTTTGATTCACGAGGACGACCGGGCGCGCACCTTGGAAACCCATGCGCGACGCATGCGCGGCGAGATCGACTTCGGGGACTATGAGATCCGGGCGCTTCGCAAGAACGGCTCGCAGCGCTTGTGGCGACTGCGCGTGCAGACCATCCATTGGGACGGTGCGCCCGCCGGCCTGACGATACTGACCGACAACACCGAGGCGAGGAAAGCCGAAATCCATTTGCGCGAGCTCTCGAACATTGTCGAGCAGACCACCGATGCCATCATGCTGACCGACGCCGATGGCACCATCAAATATGTCAACCCCGGGTTCGAGAACTTGAGCGGCTGGCGTCGCAACGAGGTGCTGGGCAAGACACCATCGCTGTTCAATTCGGGCGCACAAGACGAGAATTTCTACCGCCACTATGGAACACCATCTCGGCAGGCCATTCCTTCAATGGTCATGTCACCAACCGGCACAAGAACGGCAGCGATTACCATGTCTTCAAGACCGTCACACCGATGCTCGATGCGAACGGTGCCATTACCAGCTACGTCAACATCGACAAGGACTTCGGCATCCAGCACGCCGTCCAGGAACGTTTAAAGCACCAGGCTCTGAACGACAGCTTGACCGGTTTGCCCAACCGCTTCTTGCTGGAGGATCGCATCCGCCAGTCGATTGCGCGCCACGCGCGCGAGCCAGCGCCGTTCGCCTTGTTGTTCATCGATCTTGATGACTTCAAGGAAGTCAATGATCGTTTCGGTCACGACGCGGGCGACGAGGTGCTCAAGCAAGTGGCGGCACGCCTGAGTGCCAACACGCGTCCGATGGATACCGTGGCACGCCTGGGTGGCGACGAATTCGTGGTGCTGCTGCAAGGCGTCGCCGAACTTGATCAAGTCAAGCAAGTGGCCCGCAAGCTGGTCAAGGCGATCGATGCGCCCATCAGCTTCCAGGGCCAGACCTGTCAGGTCGGTGCCAGTATCGGCATCAGCCGGCATCCGGTCGATGCAGATAACCTGCAGTCGCTGATGAGCCGTGCCGACACGGCGATGTACCGTGCCAAGCGCGCCGGAGGCCATCGGTTCGATGACAATGGCGAACCGCCGGACCAGCCTGCTTTGCTTTGAACGTCGAACACAGGTCTTGTGCCCGCACCGGGTGCCGGGCAGGCCTTGCTACCCTGCCTACAATCGCCCAGCCTCAACACAGGGCTCGCCACGCACGCAGGCCCAGCCATCCAGCTCGGAGAACTTTCTCATGGACACTCGTACCGCCACCACCACCCTGAGAATTGCGCAGCTGCGCGACGCGATGCTCGGGCAAGACCTGCACGGCGTGCTGGTGCCGTCGAGCGACCCGCATCTGTCCGAGTACCTGCCAGTGCGCTGGCAGGGCCGCGAATGGTTGTCGGGCTTCACCGGCTCGATGGGCACGCTGGTCGTGACACGCGAGCGCGCCGCGCTGTTTGCCGACATGCGCTACTGGACCCAGGCCGAGCACGAACTCGCGGGCACCGGCATTGATCTGGTGAAAATTCCGACCGGTGCCGCCACCCATTTCATCGATTGGATTGCCCAGCATTTGCGGCCCGATCAGACCCTGGCGGTGGACGGCCAGGTTTTGAGTCTGGCGCTGGCGCAACAGCTCCGCATGGGAATGGTGCAAGCCAAGATCAAGCTGCGCACCGACCTCGACTTGCTCAAGTCAGTGTGGGCCGACCGCCCCGGCCTGCCCACCGAGGCAGTCTATGAACATCTGCCGCCGCAGGCCGCCGTGACGCGCGCCGCCAAGCTCGCCGAGCTGCGCGCAGCGATGACCAGACATGGCGCCAGCCTGCATTTCATATCGACCGTCGACGACGTGGCCTGGCTCTTCAATCTGCGCGGCGCCGACGTGCCGTGCAACCCGGTGTTCATCGCGCATGCCTTGATCGAGCCGCGCGGCGCGACCCTGTTCGTCGGTGCCGGCAAGGTGAACCCTGCGCTGCAGGCCAGGCTGGCGCAGGACGGCGTGCGACTTGCCGACTACGACCAGGCGCCCAAGGCCTTGGCAATACTCGAGCCGGGCAGCGTGCTGCTGATCGACCCGCGGCGCGTCACGCTGGGGCTGCGCGAAGCCGTGGCCGGCGGCGTGCGCGTGGTCGAGGCGATCAACCCGACCGCACTGGCCAAGAGCCGCAAGACCGCGATCGAGGCGCAGTTCGTGCGCGAGACCATGGAGCAGGACGGCGCCGCGATGTGCGAGTTCTATGCCTGGTTCGAGCAGGCGCTGGGGCGTGAGCGCATCACCGAAATCACGGTGGATGAGCGCTTGAGCGCGGCGCGCGCCAGGCGCCCCGGTCTTGTCGGACTGAGCTTTGGCACCATCGCCGGCTTTGGCCCGAATGGCGCCATGCCGCATTACCGCGCCACGCCGGAATCGCACGCGGTTATCGAAGGCAACAACTTGTTGCTGATCGACTCGGGCGGCCAGTACCTGGGCGGCACGACCGACATCACGCGCGTCTGGAAAATCGGCGCCATCAGCGCCGCGCAAAAGCGCGACTTCACCTTGGTGCTGAAAAGCATGATGGCCTTGAGCCGCACGACGTTCCCGCGCGGCACGCTGTCGCCGATGCTCGACGCGATTGCGCGCGCGCCGCTGTGGGAGCATGGCATCGACTACGGTCACGGCACAGGCCACGGCGTGGGCTATTTCATGAACGTGCACGAAGGCCCGCAAAGCATTTCGAAGGTCGTGCCCGACGCGAACATGGCGATGGAGCCCGGCATGATCACCTCGATCGAGCCCGGCATCTACCGCGCCAACCAATGGGGCGTGCGCATCGAGAACCTGGTGCTCAATGTGGCCGTTGATACGCCCGAGCAAGGCGTGTTCGGCGAGATGCTGAAGTTTGAAACCCTCACGCTGTGCCCGATAGACACCCGCTGCATCGAGCCCGCACTGCTGCGCGCCGACGAAATCGAATGGCTGAACCGCTATCACGCCGAGGTGCTGGCGCGCCTGTCGCCACTGGTCAACGGCGATGCGCTGGCCTGGCTGCAAGAACGCACAAAACCAATCTTCTAACTTGAGGGTCGGACCTTGCTGTACTCGGCAAGCTCTGACCCCAACTGATCAGGCTTGAGGGTCGGACCTTGCCGTACTCGGCAAGCTCTGACAGCCCCGATTCGTCGCGCTATTGCGCACTTCATTCCCGGCAACAAACCCCTCGTCGCAAGCCGCTGGATTGCCCGCTGTCCCGCTCCTACAGTTCACTCCATCGCGAACCCGACGCGATCCAATGAACTTCTCAAGGAGCTTGAAATGTTGGACGATCTCTTCAATGGCATTTTGGTGTTCAGCTTCCTGACCCTCAGCGCAGTCGCAGTACTGGACAGCCTGGCGCAGCGCGTGGAACCCGAGGCCCAGACCTTCACGCAACTCGAGCGCGTGCTTGTCACGAGCCCTGGCGTGAAGTCCGAGCGCGGCGGTTGATCTGCGGCTTGAGCGTAGGCAGCGAGACCTGATCGCAGGCCGGCGGCCGAGAGCGCCAGCAGACTCGGGGCGTCGATGAACAGCGCGGCCGGTTGCCGTCCCTCGCTATCCCTCACAATGGCGTCGGATGCCAAGCCCTACCACCGGAGACCTGCCATGAAACGCCTCGCCGCCGCCCTTGTATTCATCCTGATGGCCTGGCTGCCCGTGCTCGGTTGGGCGCAAGACAAGGTGGTCTATCACGTCAGCGATTCCGCCGCCCAAGCTTTGGGGGCGCTGCGCAATGTCAAGAATCATCTCGATACCGACCCCGGCGCACAGATCACGGTGGTCGCCAACGGCGACGGGGTGGACTTCCTGATGACCGACGCCAAGGATCGCAACGGCAATCCCTATGAGATCGCAGTGCAGGAACTGGTCGGGCGCGGCGTCAAGTTCGAGGTGTGCGAAATCACTTTGGCAGGACGCGGCCTGAAGAAGAACCAGTTCCTCGAGGAAGCCACGTTCACGCCGTCGGGCGTGGTGCGCGTGGCCAAGCTGCAAATACAAGGCTTTGCCTACATCAAACCCTGAACGCCGAGCCGCTCGCCGGCCCTCACAATCGCCCGATGCATCAACTCCCTAGCTCCGCCGCCATGCCGCCAGTCCAGGGCGCCACGCGGCGCCAATCCGTCCTCACCGTATTGCTGATCCTGGCCTGGCTTGCCGCCACCGCCTGGGCGCGTCCGCTGCTGATACCCGACGAGGGCCGCTATGTCGGTGTCGCCTGGGAAATGATGCGCTCGGGCGACTGGTTGACGCCCACGCTCAACGGCCTGCCCTACTTCCACAAGCCGCCGTTGTTCTACTGGATCACGTCGGCTTCGATGTCGGTGTTGGGCATGCACGAATGGGCGGGGCGCGCTGCCCCCTTGCTCGGCGCAACGCTCGGCGCATTCGCGCTCTTTGCGTTCACGCGTCGGTGGGTCGGCGAGCGCGCCGCCCGCTACACCTTGCTGGCCTTGCTGGCGCAGCCGCTGTGGTTGGTCGGCGCGCAGTTCGCCAATCTCGACATGCTGGTGGCGGGCTGCATCGCGGCGACCGTGCTGTTGCTGGCCGACGCCGCCATGAGTGCCGAGCGAGGCCTGCCGTTTCGCCGCGCACTGCTCGGCGCCTACGCGATGGCCGCGCTCGGCATTCTGGCCAAGGGTTTGATTGGCGCCGTGCTGCCGGCGCTGGTCGTGATTGTCTGGCTGGCGCTGACGCGACGCTGGAAGCGCTGTGGACCCTGGTGTCGCTGCCGGGTGTTGCCGTCTTCCTGCTGGTGGCCGCACCTTGGTTCATCGCCATGCAGTTGCGCTTTCCCGATTTTCTGAACTACTTCTTTGTCGTCCAGCATTTCAAGCGCTTCGCCGCGAGTGGGTTCAACAATCCGCAGCCATTCTGGTTCTATCCGGCCGTGTTGATGCTGGCCAGTCTGCCCTGCCTGCCCTGGCTGCAACGCCTGTTCAAGCGCGGCTATTGGAGCGACGCCGAGCGCGCGCCGCTGCGCATCCTGATGTGGATCTGGATCATCGCCATCGTGGGCTTCTTCACCTTGCCCAAATCCAAGCTGCTGGGTTATGTGCTGCCCACCGTGGTGCCGCTGGCCTACCTGATCGCCGACGGATTCTTGTGCCTGGCCGCACCGACTTCGCGCATCAGAAAATGGTGGTGGGCGAGCCTGGCCGTGTCGGTGGCGGTGAGCCTCACCACGATTGCCGGACTCACGCTGTTTCCGCGCAAATCATCCCCCGCACTGGCCCGAGCCTTGGGCGCACAGCGCGGTGCGCAGCAGCCTGTCTACATGCTGGGCCAGTACCACTTCAGCGTGCCCTTCTACGCGCGCATGCACGGGCCGGCGCACATCGTCGATGACTGGTCGGACCCGGAAGTCTTCAAGCAGGACAACTGGCGCAAGGAAGTGGCCGACGCAGGTCAATTCGACAAGCCGCGCGCGGCTACCTTCCTGATCGAGCCGGCCGGCCTTGCCGCTGCGCTTTGCGGCTCGACGGTGAGCTGGATCATCGGACCGAGCACGGCGGTCGATCGCTATGCCTTCCTGGCGCAGGCGCAAGTCGCCTTCATCCAGCGCGACCTCACCTTGTGGAAGGTTGAGCGTGACACGCCAGCCCTCGCCGCGGCGCTGGCATGCGCGCCCGGTCGGTGAGAAGTCAAGGGCGCGCGTCGACAGTCCCTGGCTTGCGCTCGGCCAGCAACTCCCAGCCGGTCGCGTGACCACGAATTTGACGATGCGCTCCAGCGCGAGCGTCGCTTCCGGGAGGAAGGGCGCGAACTGGAAGTCATGCGCGGTTTCAGGCCACAGTTCGAGTTCGGCGTGGACGCCCGCCGCATGCGCCTTGTGCACCATCCGGAGCGCCTGTTCGCGCAGCATCTCGGCGCTGCCGACCTGAACCAACAAGGGTGGAAACCCGGCGAAGTCGCCAAACAAGGGCGAGACATGCGGGTGCGTGTAGAGCTGCGACGAGGGCACGTAGTGGTGCCTCAGCACCCGCACGCTGGCGAGCCGGAGCACCGGATCGCGGTCTTGGCTGTCGGCCAGGCTGGGGTCCTCCAGCGTGCAATCGACCGCGGGCGAGAGCAGCACCGCGCAGGCAGGCAGCGGCTCGCCGGTCTGCAAGGCGCGCTGCAGCGTGACGAGGGCGAGGTTGCCGCCGGCCGAGTCGCCGACGAACACCACTTGCTTGGGATCGACGCCTTGCGCCAGCAGCCAGCGGTAGGCCGCGTGGCAGTCGTCGGGCGCGGCAGGAAATTGGTGCTCGGGCGCAAGCCGGTAGTCGGGTATCAGCGCGCGAGCGCCGAGGCGCCTGCACAAGCGCGCCGCGAAGGCCGCTTGGGCGTTGGGAAAGCGAAAGGCGAACGATCCCCCGTGCAGATACAGGACGGTGCGGCCGGCAAGGCTGTCGGGCACGCTCACCCACTGCGCAGCGACGCCATCGCAACTGACCGACTCGCGCACCGCAGCCCGATCAACCGCTGCATGGCGTGCATCGATGGCCTCAAGACGCCGCCGCAACGCCGGCAAGTCGTCGCCCTGGCGCAAGGTCCTGTTGGTCAGGACGCGCAGCAGCTTGTTGAGCGTGCGGCTGCGCCAACTCGCCGGGCCCTCGATCACATGCACCAAGCGCAGTGCTTCGACGCTGTCTTGCATGACCCCCTCCGTACCGGCAGTCTGCGCCCGCGTCATGCAATGAAATTGAGCAAGGGCAATGGTGCGTCACTCGGGTGTTGACGTCGTCACCCGCCCCTGGCCAGCGTCAACAAGCTGGTCTGCAAAAGAAACGGCCTGACGCTGCAAATCAAGCAGCATCAGGCCGTGGTTCATGGAGGAGAGGGAGGGATTCGAACCCTCGGAACCTTGCGGTTCGCCTGATTTCGAGTCAGGTACATTCGACCACTCTGCCACCTCTCCAGGTGTCTAGGGTCTCTGGTCAGAGAAGCGGCAGATTGTAGCTCACGCAAGTCCTTGCACGATGATCCACGGCAGTAAGCAAAGTGCAATCAGGCACGCAGCAATTCGACCCCACCCATATAGCTGCGCAAGGCCTCGGGCACAGTGATGCTGCCATCCGATTCTGGTAGTTCTCCAGCACGGCCACCAGCGCGCGCCCGACCGCGAGACCCGAGCCATTGAGCGTGTGCACGAATTCATTCTTGCCTTGCGCATTCTTGAAGCGCGTCTGCATGCGCCGCGCCTGAAAGGCCTCGCAGTTCGAGCATGAGCTGATTTCGCGGTAGGTGTTCTGCGCCGGCAGCCACACCTCCAAATCATAGGTCTTGGTCGAACCAAAACCCATGTCGCCGGTGCACAGCGTCAGCACGCGATACGGCAGACCGAGCCGCTGCAATATGGCCTCGGCGTGGCCATCATCTCCTCCAAGGTTTCGTAGCTCTTGTCCGGATGGGTGATCTGCACCATCTCGACCTTGTCGAACTGGTGCTGGCGGATCATGCCGCGCGTGTCGCGCCCGGCGCTGCCCGCCTCGGAGCGAAAGCACGGGCTGTGCGCGGTGAGCTTGATGGGCAGGCTCGCGGCGTCGAGCACCTGCTCGCGCACGCTGTTGGTGAGCGAGATTTCCGAGGTCGAGATCAGGTACTGCTCGGGCGCCTGCTCGTCGCCGCCCCTGAGCACCCAGAACATGTCTTCCTTGAACTTGGGCAACTGCCCCGTGCCTTCGAGCACTTCACGGTTCACGATATAGGGCGTGTAGCACTCGGTGTAGCCGTGCTGGGTGGTCTGCACGTCCAGCATGAACTGCGCCAACGCGCGATGCAGTCGCGCGATGGGGCCGCGCAGGAAGCTGAAGCGCGCGCCCGAGAGCTTGGCGCCGGTGTCGAAATCAAGCCCCAGCGGTGCGCCCAGGTCGACATGGTCCTTGACAGCGAAGTCGAACGCTCTGGGCGTGCCCCAGCGCCGCACTTCGACATTGCCGGCCTCGTCAGCGCCGACCGGCACCGAGGCGTGCGGCAGATTGGGCACGCTCATCAGCATGGCCGAGAGCTCAAGCTGAATCGCGTCGAGCACATCGGCGCCGGACTTCAATTCGTCGGCAATACCGGCCACCTCGGCCATCAAGGCGGTGGTGTCTTCGCCCTTGCCCTTGAGCTGGCCGATCTGCTTGGACAGGCTGTTGCGCTGCGCCTGCAGTTCTTCGGTGCGGATCTGCACACCGCGGCGCCTGGCCTCGAGGGACTGGAAGCGCGCTTCGTCCAGAAAGGGTTGGGGATCCTTGCGCGTGTTCAGTCGCGCGATGGCGGCGGGCAGGTCTTTGCGCAGCAATGTGATGTCTAGCATGGGGTTTCCTCGTCGGGTCGTGATTCTATGAAAGCTCTGCATGGGCAGAGCGGCGCCGCGATGGCAAAGCGCCATGCTCACGATCGGGACGACGTGACCTCCGTCATCGACTTGTCGCCCAAGCCCTTGGGCAGCGGGAAATGCACGGCCTCGTCGACGCCGTTGAGGCGCCGCACCGAGGTGGCTCCCATCGCACGCAGTCGCGCGATGACTTCGGTCACCAGAATGTCGGGCGCCGAAGCGCCGGCGGTGAGGCCGACGCGGCTGCGCCCGGCCAGCCATTCGGGTTGCAAATCGTCCGGGCTGTCGACCATATAGGCGGGTGTGCCCAGGCGCTCGGCGAGTTCGCGCAAGCGGTTGCTGTTGGAGCTGCTGGGGCTGCCCACCACCACCACCACCTCGACCTGCGGCGCCATCACCTTGACGGCGTCCTGCCGATTTTGCGTGGCGTAGCAGATGTCTTGCTGCTTGGGTTCGCGCACCTGCGGAAAGCGCGCCTTCACGGCGGCTAATATCTCGGACGCATCATCGACACTGAGCGTGGTCTGCGTCACGACGGCCAGTTTGACGTCGGGGGTGAGCGGCAAGCCTGCCACGTCGGCCACCGTCTCGACCAGGTGGATGCCGTCGCTGAGCTGGCCCATCGTGCCTTCCACCTCGGGATGACCCTTGTGACCGATCATGACGAATTGGTAGCCCTCCTTGCTCAGTTTGGCCACCTCCACATGCACCTTGGTGACCAGCGGACAGGTTGCATCGAACACGTGGAAACCCCGCCGCGCAGCCTCCTGACGCACCGCCTGGCTCACGCCGTGCGCGCTGAAGACGAGCGTTGCGCCCGGCGGCACGTCGCCCAGGTCTTCGATGAAGATGGCGCCTTTGGCCTTCAGGTCATTCACCACATAGGTGTTGTGCACGATCTCGTGGCGCACATAGATCGGCGCGCCGAATTTGGTCAGCGCACGCTCGACGATCTCGATCGCACGGTCCACGCCAGCGCAAAAACCGCGCGGCTCGGCCAACACCACTTCTTGCAGCTGGACGCCGGCTACGCTCATCACAAGACTCCAATCACGTGCGCTTCGAAACTCAGTGCCCGACCGGCCAAGGGATGATTGAAGTCGAACAACAACCAGTCGGCGCCGACTTCACGCACCAGTCCGGCATAAGTGCTCTGCCCATCGGGGGTTGGAAATTGCACCACGTCGCCGGCAGCGTATTGCGCGTCCGGGTCGCCCAGTTCGCGCAGCAGGCTCGTCCTCACGCGCTGCACCAGATCGGGATTGCGGTCGCCAAAGGCCTCGCCAGGTGCGAGCTCGAGCGTCACCCGCGCGCCCTCGGCCAAGCCGACCAGGCGCGCCTCGATGGCAGGCGCCAACTGGCCTGCGCCCAAGGACAGCGTGGCAGGCCTGTCGGCAAAGGTATTGATCAGGTCGCTGCCATCGGGACTTGCCAGCCGGTAGTGCAGGGTCAGCAGCGACCCGGGTTGAATGAAGTTCACGGTGTGGCCTTGTTCGCTAAACTGCGCAGATTTTAGGCCTGCAGACACTTCGCCCTACGGTGCGACCTGGAGACGTCCCTCGATGAGGGACCAGCATTGACGCCTCACCACCATGCCGCTCGATCATCTTCCCCCCGCCGCCAGGCCGCGCGAAAAGCTGCTCGCGCGTGGTCCGGCTGCGCTGGCCGACGCAGAGTTGCTGGCCTTGCTGCTGCGCACCGGCATCAAGGGCGTTTCGGTGCTGCAACTGGCGCAGCAGATACTGGACGAACGGGGCGGCTGGCAGGGCCTGCTGCAGACCAGCCTGGCAGACCTTGGAAAAATCAAGGGGCTTGGCCCCGCCAAACGCGCTGAGATCGCGGCCGTGCTCGAAATCGCCCGGCGCTCGCTGCATCAGGAGCTGGCGCAGCGCCCGGTGTTCAACGCGCCCGCAGCGGTGAAGCAGTATGTGCAATTGCACTTGGGTGGCCTGGCGCACGAGGTGTTTGCCGTGCTGTTTCTGGACGCCCAGCATCAGCTCATCGCGCTCGAAACCTTGTTTCGCGGCACCTTGACCCAGACCAGCGTCTACCCGCGCGAAGTGGTGAAGCGCGCGCTGGCGTTGAACGCGGCTGCCGTCATCCTGGCGCACAACCATCCGTCCGGCGTGGCCGAGCCTTCGCGCGCCGATGAATTGCTGACCGAAGCCTTGCGCAACGCCTTGGCGCTGGTCGACGTGCGCGTACTCGACCATCTGGTGGTGGGCGCCGCCGAGGTGGTGTCGCTGGCCGAGCGAGGCACGCTGTGAAGAACCGCGCGTCCATCAAGCTCATGCAGGACCTGCAGGATTTGAAACGCCGCTTGACGACGAGGCGCGAACAGGCCGCGGCGCTGGTGGCGCAGCGCGACGCCGAGCAGCAGCGCAAGCGCCATGAGCTGGCGCTGTTTGCACGCACGGTCGGGCAGGTGACGCCGCTGGCAGCTGCGATGCACGCCGAGCTGCGCGGCCGCCCACCCACACCCGAGCCGCGTCAGCGCGAAAGGGACGAAGAGCAGGCCTTGCAGCAATCCTTGTCCGATGATTTCGATGTGGACTCGCTCCTCGAAACCGACGCGGCCCTGTCGTACCGGCGCAGCCACATCGGCCAGGAGGTGGTGCGCAAGCTGCGGCGCGGCCACTGGACGCTGCAGGCGCAACTCGATTTGCATGGCTTGCGGCGCGACGAGGCGCGCGAACACTTGAGCGAATTCATCCGCTTGTCCGCCCGCACCGGCCTGCGCTGTGTGCGCGTGGTGCATGGCAAAGGCAATGGTTCGCCCGGCCGCGAGCCGGTCTTGAAGCAGGCCGTACGACGCTGGCTGGTGCAAAAAGACGAGGTGCTGGCTTTCACGCAGGCACGCGCCAGCGAGGGCGGCAACGGTGCGCTGATCGTGCTGCTGCGCGAGCCGCCCGGCAGCTCATAGGCCGTGGGCAGCGCCGGCGTCACTCGCAGAGTTTTGCCGCCAGCAGACGCAAGGCCTGCGCCGCCTCGGAACCGGGATAGGCTTCCATCAGCAACAGGCGCCGGCGCACCGACTCGCGCACCGAACTGTCGGACCGCACTTCACCCAGAAGATTCAGTTTCAGGGGTTTGGGCAGGCTGGCGTCAACGAAACGCTGCACCACTTGCTGCAACTGGTTGCGCACCGTCTTGCCCTCGCCCAGACCGTGGATCTGGTTCACCACCAGACCGATGCTGCGCCGCTCTTGCTGGGTGGCCAGCACCTTGATCGTGGCATAGGCGTCGGTCATCGACGTCGGTTCGGGCGTGACCACCACCAGCACTTGTTCGGCCAGCGAAATGGCGAACAGGACCACGTCGGAAATGCCGGCGCCCGTGTCGAGCAGCACCCAATCGAAACGCGGCTTCACCAGGTCGATGATCTTCAGCAGCTTGTCGCGCACGTCCGGCGTGAGACGCGAATACTCGACCAGGCCCGAGCCGGCGAGCAGCACAAAAAAACCTCCCGGCGCGGGCAGGATGGCTTCTTCCAGCGTGGCCTTGTCGGTGAATACGTCGTGCAGCGTGATCTTGGGGTGGATGTTGAGCACCACGTCCAGATTGGCCAGGCCAAGATCGGCGTCCAGCACCAACACACGTTCGCCGCGCGCGGCCAGCGCGGCGGCCAGATTGGCGGTCACGAAAGTCTTGCCCACACCGCCCTTGCCGCTGGTGACGGCCAGGGTGCGAGCCTGTGCACGCCTATCGACGGATTCGGCTTTGGCGGCAGGTGCAGTCGTATTGATCATTCAATTTCCTGATACTGCGAGGCGGCAAACAACAAGCCCTTTTCTTCGGCGCTCACGAGACATTCGGTTTGGTGCTCCAGGCAGAAACGATTGCGGCCTTCGGCCTTGGCACGATAAAGCTGACGATCGGCGCGCTCCATCCACAACAAGGACGAGGACCGTACCCACTGCGGCGCAAACGCACCGCCCAGACTGACAGTCACTTTCAAGTGCTTGCCTGGCGCCACGTTGACGCTCAGTTCCGACACCATTTGGCGCACCCGCTCGGCCACCGTCTTGCCAAAGCCGATCGGGCAGTTCGGCATGACCACCGCGAACTCTTCTCCGCCCACTCGCGCCACCGTATCCATCGGACGCACAGCGCGACTCATGGCTTGCGCCACTGCCTGTATCACGAGGTCGCCCGCCGCGTGACCGTAGGTGTCGTTGACGATCTTGAAGTGATCGATATCCACCGTCAGGAGCAGGGCCGAGTCGCCCGAACGCGCCACCCGGTCGACCTCGCGCGCCAGCGCCATCTCGAACGAGCGCCGGTTCACCAGGCCGGTGAGCGCGTCACGGCTGGAGAGATCGCACAAGGCATCCACCATGCCTTGCAGCCAATCGACGCTGAGCGGCGCAGCGTCGGGCAAACTGGCGCCGGCCTGCTGGAGCAGTTGCACGGCCGCGTCCAGGCGCAGCTCAGAGACGTCGATCTGCGAGTGTCGGAAAGTCGGCTGCACGGCAATATTGGGCACAATGCGCGGAAGTCTAGCAGGCGAGGGTTCAAACTCCGTGCAGAATAGCCCAGGCTTTACGTGGCTGTTCGTCCATTGCCTGGGGTGCCACGGGCACCCATTTTGTTTGTCACCGCAATGCTTGCAGCGGCCACGTTCGCCTCACGGAAGAAAAGATGAATTTGCCCGCCCAGCCCAGGACCGCCAAGGCAAAGGATGAGCTCGACAACGAGTTTTCGTTCACGCGAGCTGACTTTGATCTCGTGCGCAAATTGATCTATGCACACGCCGGCATCAGCTTGCATGACGGCAAACAGGCGATGGTCTACAGCCGCTTGTCGCGCCGCCTGCGCGACACCGGATACAAGAACTTTGGCGACTATCTTCATTGGCTCGAAAATGCCAGCGGCGCCAACGGCGCGGCCGAGTGGCAGGAATTCGTGAACTGCCTGACCACGAATCTGACCTCTTTCTTCCGCGAGGATCACCACTTTCTGAGCCTGCTTGACGACGTCAAGCCATTTGCCGGCAAGCCTTTTCGCATCTGGTGCTGCGCCGCATCCACCGGCGAGGAGCCCTACTCGATCGCCATGACGGTGGCCGAATCGCTGGGCAGCCATGCGCCGGTGCAGATCGTGAGCAGCGACATCGACACGAATGTGCTGAACACGGCGCGCCGCGGCGTCTATGGCGCCGAGTCGCGCGGCCTGTCGCCCGAGCGTCTGCGGCGCCACTTCTTGCGCGGCACCGGCGCCAATGCCGGGCAAATCCGCATCAAACCCGAATTGGCCAAGCAAATCGAGTTCCGCTCGCTCAACCTGATGGACGCGCAATGGTCGCTCGGTGAACCGTTCCAGTTTGTCTTTTGTCGCAACGTGATGATCTACTTCGACAGCCCGACGCAACGCAAGGTGCTGGAGCGCATCCATGATGTCATGAAGCCCGGCGGCCTGCTGTATGTGGGTCACTCCGAAAATTTCACCGAATCCCGGGATTTGTTCCGATTGCGCGGCAAAACAATCTACGAGCGCCAGTGATCGAGTGCCAGACCTGTCAAGCTGACATAGACAATACTGACGGCCATGAAACCCGCCCCCACCTCGCCCCAAGCTCGTGGCGCAGCCGACACCGAACTGCCGAGTTCGTCGCTCGGGACTACAGCGCGTCTGACCCGGCTCAAGGCCCAGCTCCGCAAGCCCGGCGAGGCCTCGTTCTTCTTTTGGGACACCCACTTCAAGAACGAAGCGGTGAAGATTCTCCCGGGTGAATACTTTGTGGAGAGCGAAGACCTGCTGGTGATGACGACGCTCGGTTCGTGCATTGCCGCCTGTCTGTGGGACCGCCATGCCAAGGTGGGCGGCATGAACCACTTCATGCTGCCTGAAGGGGCGGGCGATTCGGGTCGCTATGGTTCGTTCGCCATGGAACTCCTGATCAACGAGATGCTGAAGCGCGGCGCCACGCGCTCGAATATGGAAGCCAAGATCTTCGGCGGCGGCGCAGTGATTGCCGGCATGAACACCATCAATGTGGGTGAGCGCAACACGGCGTTTGTGATCGACTATCTGAAAACCGAGCGCATCCCGATTGTTTCGAAGGATGTGCTCGACATTTACCCCCGCAAGGTCTGCTTTCTGCCCAACAGCGGCAAGGCGATGGTGAAGCGTCTGGCGTCGACCAATGTGGACGCCTTGTTGCAACAAGACAGACTCGCTGCGCAACAGGCCCAACCGGCGGCCACTGGCGGGTCGATAGATCTGTTTTAAGCCCTTGCGTGACAGACCTTGCCGGCCACCGGCGAACGCCGTCACCACAAAACTGGAGTTGGAACTGGCATGACAAAAACCACCGTCGTCGTCGTCGATGACTCTGCACTGGTACGCAGCATCCTCACTGAGATCATCAACCGCCAGCCTGACATGGTGTGCATCGGGGCGGCTGCCGACCCTTTGGTGGCGCGCGAGATGATTCGCGACCTCAATCCCGACGTGATCACCCTGGACGTGGAAATGCCCCGCATGGACGGCATCGATTTCCTGTCGCGCCTGATGCGCCTGCGGCCGATGCCGGTGGTGATGGTGTCGACGCTGACCGAGCGTGGCGCCGAAGTCACCATGAAGGCGCTGGAGCTGGGGGCGGTCGACTTTGTGGCCAAGCCCAAAATTGGCGTGGCCGACGGCATCCGCCAATTGGCCGATGACATCACCGACAAGATTCGCATCGCCGCCAAGGCCCACATCCGCCGTGCGCCGTCAGCCTCGGCGTCAAGCGCTTCGGCTGCAAGCAAGCCCGAAGCGGCCCTCAACCTGGGTCGCTTGTCGACCGAGAAAATCATCTTCATCGGAGCGTCGACCGGCGGCACCGAAGCCACCAAGGAAGTGCTCATCAGGCTGCCCGCAGACGCTCCGGCGGTGGTCATCACCCAGCACATGCCGCCGGGCTTCACGCGCAGCTACGCGGCGCGCCTGGACGGCCTGTGCCGCATCAGCGTGAAAGAAGCGCAGGACGGCGAACGCATCCTGCCAGGCCACGGCTACCTCGCGCCCGGAGGCCTGCATCTCAGCGTGGAACGGTCGGGCGCCAACTACATCGCCCGGGTGCGCGACGGCGAGCCCGTGAACCGCCACAAGCCGTCGGTCGAGGTGCTGTTCGAATCGGCGGCACGCGTGGTCGGACCCAATGCGCTGGGCATCATGCTCACCGGCATGGGTGGCGACGGCGCCAAGGCGATGAAGGCCATGCGCAACGCCGGTTCGTACAACCTGGTGCAGGACGAGAACAGCTGCGTGGTGTTCGGCATGCCCAAGGAAGCCATCAATGCCGGCGCCGCCGACGAAGTGCTGCCGCTGGACAAGATTGCGGCGCGACTGATCGAGAGACTGCGCACGCCAGCGGGCATCGGCCCGGGACGGATCTGATCGCGCGACGTCGGTCGGGCGTCGCGTCGAGGCCGCACCCACGCGGGTGCTTTGCCGAGCACAATCGCCCCCATGCCTGCTTCCTTGCTGATGGTATTTGCGAGCCTGCTGTTCGCCACGATGGGCGTGTGCGTCAAGCTCGCCTCGGCGTACTACGGCGCCGGCGAGATCGTGCTGTACCGCAGCCTGATCGGTGTGCTGATCCTCCTCGGCCTGTCACGCTGGCGCGGGCAAAGCCTGCGCACCACCGTGCCGGCCATGCATTTCTGGCGCAGCCTGTCGGGCGTGCTGGCGCTGTCCTTGTGGTTCTATTCCTTGGGCAAATTGCCGCTCGCCACGGCGATGACGCTCAACTACATGTCGTCGGTCTGGATCGCGCTGTTCCTGATCGGTGGCGGCGTGCTGCTGGGCAGCGCACGCGTCGACGCGCGGCTTGTCGCGGTCGTGCTGCTGGGCTTCTTCGGCGTCGCCCTGGTGCTGCAGCCGACCCTGGACCAGAACCAGCTCTGGTATGGGCTGGCCGGACTGGCGTCCGGCATGCTGGCGGCGCTGGCCTATTTGCAGGTCACGGCGCTGGGGCGTGCCGGTGAACCGGGATACCGCATCGTCTTCTATTTTTCGCTGGGCGGCGTGGCGGCCGGCGCGCTCACCGCCGTCGCTGCGGGCAGTTTCCACCCGCACGGTCTGAAAGGCTTGGCCCTGCTGCTTGCGGTGGGCCTGCTGGCCACGGCCGCGCAGTTGATGATGACGCACGCCTATGGCACCGGTAAAACCCTCGTGATCGCCAGCCTCCAATACCTCGGAATTGTGTTTTCATTCGTCTATGGCGCGCTGCTGTTTGGCGACGCGCTCACTGCAGCGGCCATGACAGGCATTGGCCTGATCGTCGTTGCAGGCCTCGCCGCCACCTGGCTGAGCAGTCGCAGTGCGCCAGTCGACAACCCACACTCCATCATCGAATCATGACCCATCCCGCCCCCGATTCCTACCAGACCTTGATTGACGCCGACAGCCTGCAAGTGCTCATGTCAAGTGGCGTCAAGCTGAGCATCGTCGACGTCAGCTTCGACCTCTACGACACCGATGTCGGTGAACACGCTTTTGCGGCACGCCATCTGCCCGGCGCCGTCTATGCGCATCTGGAACGGGATCTGAGCGGCGCCAAGACCGGCCGCAATGGACGTCACCCGCTGCCCGCGCGCGCGGCCTTCGCGCGCACCGTGGCACGCCTGGGCATCACGCCCGAGGCGCAGGTGGTGGTCTACGACGCGCAAGGCGGCGTCTATGCCTCGCGCTTGTGGTGGATGTTGCGCTGGATCGGTCACGCCAGAGTGGCTTTACTGGACGGCGGCCTGAATGCCTGGAGCCAGGCGCGCGGCGCATTGACGTCCACACCCGACGCCAGCGCGCAAGCAAGACCTGGCCCCGACAGCGACCCCTCCGGCAGCTACCCGGTGCAGAAGAGCCTCGTGCCGAGCATCGATACGGCGGACTTGCTGTCTGGCATGGACCGCAAGCTGATGATCGATGCGCGCGCGCCCGAGCGATTTCGCGGGGAAGTCGAGCCCCTGGACCCGCAAGCCGGGCATATTCCGGGCGCGGTGAACCGGTTCTTCAAGGACAATCTGCAAGCCGACGGCCGCTTCAAATCAAGCGAAATGCTGGCCCGGGAATTTCGCGCCCTGCTGGCTGCGACGACGCCGGACCAAGTGGTGCATCAATGCGGCTCGGGCATCACCGCTTGCCACAATCTGCTTGCCATGGAGCATGTGGGCCTGACGGGCTCGCTGCTGTATCCGGGTTCATGGAGCGAGTGGTGCGCTGACCCGGCGCGCCCGGTGGCGCGCGGATAGGACCGACCACAAGGTCAGCGCTTGACACATGGCAACGCAGCGTCGACCATCGCGCCTCATACTGATCCGCATAGCGTGGCCATCGTGGCCGGTAATTCACAAGAGGAAAGCATCATGTTCCAGCGCATTCTTGTCCCGACCGATGGCTCTGAGATCACTGCCAAGGCGGTACAGACCGCGATCGCCCTGGCCAAAGTCCATGGCGCTCAGGTCTTTGCCATCAGCATCAAGGAGCCCTTCCCCTACAGCGCCATCTCGGAAATGCAGCCCACGCCGCCGCAGGAGTTTTTTGACGCCCAGGAACGTATTGCCGGCGCCCGTGTGGCCGACGTACGCAAAGCCTGCGAAAGCGCGGGCGTTGCTTGCGAAGGTCACACCGTCGAGTCGCTGCACGCCTGGGAGGCCATCATCGACCACGCCAAGCTGGTGAATGCCGATCTGATCGTGATGGCCTCGCATGGCCGGCGCGGCGTCGAGGCCTTGCTGCTGGGCAGTGAAACCCAGAAGGTGCTCACGCACACGAGCACGCCAGTGCTGGTGGTTCGCTGAGCAAGCGACGTCAGCCCTGCCGACAAGCAGGCGGATGGTCCTTCGCCAGCCACACGACAGCACGCAGGTGCTGGTGCTTCCCTAAGCAAGCGGTCTCAGCCCATCCGCTTGTAGGCGGATGGTCCTTCGCCAGCCACACGACAGCACGCAGGTGCTGTCTTGTGCGCGGGCTCAGCCCAGCCGCTTGCAGGCGGCTGGTCCTTCGCCAGCCACACGACAGCACGCAGGTGCTGTCTTGTGCGCGGGCTCAGCCCAGCCGCTTGCAGGCGGCTGGTCCTTCGCCAGCCACACGACAGCACGCAGGTGCTGTCTTGTGCGCGGGCTCAGTGTGCGCGGCCCACGACGAACACGACGAGCGCAATGCCGCCCGCCAGCCAGGCCAGTTGCGCGAGGGTGTCGCGCAGCGGTAAGCGGCGCTGCAATTGCGGAATCAGGTCGGCCACCGCCACATAGATGAAGCTGCTGCTGGCGGCCACCAGCAAGTAGGGAAACAGCGCTTCCCACGGGCCCACCACGTAGAAGCCCAGCACGCCGCCCACCACGGCGGCCAAGCCTGAGAGCGCGTTGTAGAACAAGGCCCTGCGGCGGCTGAATCCGGCGTTGAGCAGCACAATGTAGTCGCCCACCTCTTGCGGAATTTCGTGCGCGATGATGGCCAGCGCCGTCATCACACCCAGATGCGTGTCGGCCAGAAACGCAGCGGCGATGATGATGCCGTCGCAAAAATTGTGGATGCTGTCGCCCACCACCACGCTCCAGCCGCCGCGTCCGGCCTGTTGGGCGTCGAAGCCATGCTGATGATGGTGGTGCGGGTCGTCCCCCTCGTGGTGGTGGCTGTGCCGATACAGCTCGGCCTTCTCTAGCAGGAAGAAAAACATCAGGCCGCCCAGCAGCGTCAGGAACAGCCGATGCGCATCGGCATTCCGGGCCTCGAACGCACCTGGCAGCACTTCGAGCAAGGCCGTGGACAACAGCACGCCGGCCGACAGACTGACGAGGTGGCGCACCAGCTTGCCCAACAAGGCCACCGTCAGGCTGGCCGCGATCAGCACCGACAGCAGGCCTCCGACGAAGGTGGCGATCACGATGTAGAGCAGCGTCATTCGATTCCGATCGATCTCATTCGTTTCATTGACATGCCCGTCAGATGCCCACCGCGCCACCGCGGCGCGGACGCTGCGGCATCAAATCAATTCAGGCGACCCCCAGCGCCTTGAACCAGGCCAGGCAGCGCTTCCAGCCGTCTTCGGCCGGACCCTGGCGATAGCTCGGGCGGTAATCGGCGTAAAAGGCGTGGCCGGCATCGGCATAGACATGAATCGTCGACGCCTTCGCCGCGGCACTGCCCTGGCTCAACGCCGCTTTCATCTTATCAACCGTGTCAAGCGGGATGCCCTGATCCTGTGCGCCATAAAGCCCCAGCACCGGCGCATGCAATTGCGCGACCAGATCCACCGGGTGCTTGGGCGTGAGCGGCATGCTCTGACCCACCAGTCGGCCGTACCAGGCTACGCCGGCCTTCACACGGGGGTTGTGCGCGCAATACAGCCAGGCGATGCGTCCGCCCCAGCAAAACCCGGTGATGCCGAGCCGCGTGGTGTCTGCGCGCTGCGCCTTGGCCCAGGCGACGCTGGCGTCCAGATCCTGCATCACTTGCGCGTCGGGCACCTTGTCGACCACTTCACTGATCAGCTTGGCGATCTCGCCATAAGACCCGGCGTCACCCTGGCGCACAAACAGCTCGGGCGCAATGGCCATATAGCCGAGCTTGGCAAAGCGCCGCGCCACGTCGGCAATATGCTCATGCACGCCGAAAATCTCGCTCACGACCAGCACCACCGGCGCGTTCTTCTTGCCTTCCGGCATGGCCCGGTACGCGGGCATCTTGAAGTCGCCCACCAGTATCGTGACTTCACCGACCACGAGCCCGGCGCTGTCGGTGTTGATGGTTTGCGCGCCCACCGGCAGCACGGCGGCGGCAAAGCCGCTACCGACGGCAGTGCGCACAAAGTCGCGGCGACTGAAGTCGCGCGACGGGGTCAAGCTGTCCAAATCCTGCTTCAACATCACTCGTCTCCTGAATTGGCACAGACGCATCAATCCCGCGACTGAATTTTAGGGGCCCGCCAGTTTCCTTGGAATTCGGCCCTGTCGGGCCGATGAGAACTCTACCGAGACCGATAATCGAAGTCATGCACCTGTTGATTCCGTTTGCCAGCGCCCTGGGCGACAACGCCGCCCAGATTGTCAAGGACCTGGCCTTGCCTGAGCTTGGCAGGGCTTGAGCCTGCTGCGGCTTGATGCGCCCTTGGTGGGCAGCGACGAATACAGCCTGACGCCGCCGCATGAACGTGCGTTGGCGCAGCTGTGGGGCTGGCAGGGTGCAGACGGCGCACTGCCCTTTGCCGCGCAGCATGCGCAGCTCGATGGCGTGGCGGTGAACGACTTGTGCTGGGCCGAGCTGACGCCGCTGCACTTGCGCGTCGGCGCCGAGCAGGTCAGCGCCATCGACACCGCCGCCTTGCATCTCGACGCTGACGAGTCACGCGCCCTGTTTGCAGCGCTGGCCGAGCTGTTTCCCGCCGCTGAAGGCTGGGTCGCCGCCTGGGGAGCACCGCTGCGATGGTATGTGGCGCATGCCTCGCTGCAAGGCCTGCCCGGCGCGAGCCTCGACCGCGTGCTGGGCCGTGGCGTCGATCCGTGGATGCCCGAGGCAAGACGCCTGCGCACGCTGCAAAACGAAGTGCAGATGCTGCTGCACAACCACGGCGTGAACGACGCACGCGAAGCGCGCGGTGAGCTTGCCGTCAACTCGGTCTGGATCAGTGGCTGCGGCACAGCCCAAGCCCTGCGGCCCGCAGTCGACTTGCATGTCGACTGGCGCTTGCGCGCGCCGCTGCTGGCAGGCGACTGGACTGCCTGGCTGGAGGCCTGGCGCGCGCTCGACGCCGGGCCCGTGCACGAACTCGTGCAGTTGGTGGCCAAGGGTCAGGTCGTGCGTCTGACGCTTTGCGGTGAACGCTTCGCGCAAAGCTATGGCTTGCAGCCGCGCCCCTGGTGGCGGCGTTGGTGGAGTCCGCCGAAGCCCATAGCGCCCGCGCTGGAGGCCTTGTGAGCGAACCTCGGCTCCTGCCTCGCGACGCTCCGCCGCGCGCCGTGTGGGCGCTCGAGCAGGCCGGCACGCCGCCGCTGCTGGCCAGGTTGTTCGCCGCGCGCGGCGTGCGCTCGGCCGACGAACTCGACGACGGCCTCGCCCGCCTGCTGTCTCCCGACGGACTGAAAGGCGCGCCCGAGGCGGCGCGACTGCTGGCCGATGCCATCGATGCCGGTGAGCCGATCTGCGTCGTCGCCGACTACGACTGCGACGGCGCCACCGCCTGCGCCGTGGCTTTGCGCGGCTTGCGGCTGCTCGGCGCCAAGCCCGGGACGCTCGGCTATGTGGTGCCCGACCGCGCCGTGCATGGTTACGGCCTGACCCCGGCAATAGTCGATCTGGCCATAGCGCAGCGGCCCAAGGTGTTGATGACGGTGGACAACGGCATTGCGAGCCTGGACGGTGTGGCGCATGCACGTGCGCTCGGCTTGCAGGTGCTGGTGACCGACCATCATCTGCCGGCCCTGCTGAACGATCAGATCGTGCTGCCGGACGCGGTGATCGTGAACCCGAATCAGCCCGGCTGCGGCTTCGAGAGCAAGAACCTGGCCGGCGTGGGCGTGGCGTTCTATGTGCTGATGGCGCTGCGCTCCGAATTGCGCAACCGGGGTCGTTTCGATTTGGCCGGCCAGCCGCGGCTCGACAGCTTGCTCGATCTGGTGGCGCTGGGCACCGTCGCCGATGTGGTGCGGCTCGACGCCAACAACCGCCGTCTCGTCGCCCAAGGACTCAAGCGCATGCGCCGGGGCAGCATGCAGCCCGGCGTGGCGGCCTTGTTCGCAGCGGCCGGGCGCGATGCGAGTCGCGCCAGCGCTTTCGACATGGGCTTTTCGCTGGGGCCGCGCATCAATGCCGCCGGGCGCTTGAGCGACATGACGGTCGGCATCGAATGCCTGCTGAGCGACGACCCGGCGCGTGCGATGGAACTGGCCAGACAACTCGACGAGATCAACCGCGCGCGGCGCGACATCGAAGCCGGCATGCGCGAGCAGGCCGAAGTCTTGCTGGATGCCTTGATGCCGGCAGGCGACCCACCCGCTGCCTTGAGCATCTTCGACCCCGGCTTTCACGAGGGCGTGGTCGGCATCGTCGCCGGGCGCTTGAAAGACAGCTTGAATCGGCCGACTTTCGTGTTCGCGCGCGGCGCCGATGGATTGCTCAAGGGCTCGGGGCGCTCGATTGCCGGCTTTCATTTGCGCGACGCGCTCGACCTGGTGAGCAAACGCCACCCCGAGGTACTGAAAAAATTTGGCGGCCATTCGATGGCGGCCGGCTGCACCGTGGCCGAGCGAGACTTCGACACCTTCGACCAGGCCTTGCAGAAGGTCGCCAGCGAATGGCTGGACGCCGCCAGCCTGCAGCGCATGCTGCGCACCGACGGGCCGCTCGCGCCCGAGCAGTTCACCGCGGCCACCGTGCAACTGCTCGACTCGCAAGTCTGGGGCCAGGCTTTCGAGGCACCGATTTTTTGCGACAAAGTGGAGATTGTTTCGCAGCGTCTGGTGGGCGAAAAGCATTTGAAGCTGCGCCTGCGCCAGGCCGGCGTTTTGCGCGACGCGATCTGGTTCGGCCGCAGCGAACCGGTGCCCGATCACGGCCTGCTCGCCTATCGTCTGAGCCTGGACGAATACAAGGGCCAACAGCGCGTGCAGATGGTAGTGGAGGCGATGCTGGGCTGAGCTGCTTCTCGGTCAGGGGTTAAGGTCCACCGATCGACAGGGCCAGTAACGTGGACGCAAACCGTCCCTCTTGCTGCGCTGCCTACAATCGAGGCTGTGAACACGCCCCGCATTTTCCGCAACGCCGACTTGCACTGCCACTCTTGCTTGTCGGATGGAACGCTCGAGCCCGAAGCGCTCGCCGCCAGAGCCAAGGCGAATGGCGTCGACCTGTGGGCGCTGACCGACCATGACGTGGTGGCGGGCCAGGCGCGCGCACGCGACGCGGCGCTCGGTTTGGGACTGGCTTACTTGAGCGGCGTCGAAATCTCGGTCAGCTTTGCCGGGCGCGTCGTGCACATCGTGGGCCTGGGGTTCGAGCCGACCGACGCCGATCTGATCGAAGGCCTGCGCGACACGCGCGGCGGACGCAGCGAGCGCGCGCAGCAAATGTCGGACAGCCTGGCGCAGGTGGGCATCAAGCATGCGTTCGAGGGTGCGCTCAAGTATGTCGGCAATCCGGAGTTGATTTCGCGCACCCACTTCGCGCGCCACCTGGTCGACGCCGGCGTATGCAGCGACGTCTCCGAAGTGTTCCGACGCTATCTGGTCGAGGGCAAGCCGGGCTATGTGCCGCACCGTTGGGCGGCGCTGGGCGACGCGGTGCGCTGGATCACACAGGCGGGCGGCATGGCGGTGATCGCCCACCCGGCGCGCTATGCGTTCACGCCCACCGAAGAGTACGCCTTGTTCACCGAGTTCAAGGCCCACGGGGGCGCGGGCGTCGAGGTCGTGACGGGCAACCACAGCGCGGCCGATGCGCTGAAGTACGCTGATATGGCGCGTGAATTCTCGCTGTTCGCCTCGCGCGGTTCGGACTTTCATTCACCCAGCGAGAGCCGTATCGATCTGGGCGGTCTGCCCGATCTGCCGGACCAGCTCAGCCCCGTCTGGCAGGCCTTGCAGAACCGGGTGCAACACCCTTGACAGCGCCGCACCAGCGCCCGCTGCTGGGGGTGACCTTGGTGCTGTGCGCCGGGGTCTGCTTTTCCTTGCTGGACAACAGCGTCAAGCTGTTGGGCGCCACGCTGTCGGTGCTGCTGATGATCTGGGCACGCTATGGCATTCAGACCATCGTCATGCTCATCTGGCTGGCTCTGCGAAGAGGCAGCATCGGCTTCAAGACTGCGCATCCGAAGTTTCAGCTGCTGCGCGGCGGCCTGCTGCTGGGCACCAGCGCCTTGAGTTTTTATGGTGTGCAGTTGATGCCGGTGGCCGAGTTCACCGCCATCGCCATGCTCACGCCGGTGGTGGTAACGGTGCTCGCCGCGTGGTGGCTGCGCGAGGCCGTGTCGCCGCTGCGCTGGGCCCTGGTGGTGGGTGCTTTTCTGGGTGCCTTGATCGTGATACGCCCGGGCTCCGGGGTGTTCGGTTGGGCCGCCGGCATGCCCTTGGCGATGGCCCTGACCTATGGCTGCTTTCAGGTGCTGACAAGCCGCTTGGCCTCGCTCGAAAACCCGTTCACCACGCATTTCTACACCGGCGCGGTGGGTGCGGTGGCGCTCACGCCCGTGCTGTGGCTGGCCCATCTGCATGTCTGGGCTTTGCTGAGCCAGGCGTCCATCCAGCAGTTGCTGCTGATACTGCTCATCGGCGCGATGGGAACGCTGGGCCACCTGTTGCTGATATTGGCGCTGGGCATGGCACGCACCGGCGCCCTGATGCCCTTTGTCTACGTGCAGATTCTGGTCGCTGCGTCGGTAGGCTGGCTGATGTTCAGGCATGTGCCCGACGCATGGGCCTGGGCCGGCATGGCGGTGATCGCAGCTTGCGGTGCATCAAGCGTGTGGCTGAACTTCCACGAAGCGTCAGCGCGACGCATCAGTTCGACCGTCGAGCAAGATACGATTGCCGATTGAAGGTCGGCGCCTGCTGCGCATGGCAAGCCGGGCACAGGGGAAGAAGATTGGCACAGGTCTTTGAAGTCCATCCGGTGAATCCGCAAGTCCGCTTCTTGAAGCAGGCCGCTCAGGTGCTGCTGGGTGGCGGCATTGCGGCCATTCCGACCGACTCCAGCTATGCGTTGGTGTGCCGTCTGGACGACAAGGCGGCTGCCGAAAGTCTGCGGCGCCTGCGCGGACTTGACGAGAAGCACCTGTTGACGCTGCTGTGCCGCGATTTGAGCGAGCTCGCCAGCTATGCGCGCGTCGACAACCAGCAGTACCGCATCCTCAAACAGGCGACGCCGGGACCGTTCACCTTCATCCTGGGCGCCACCAAGGAAGTGCCCAGGCGTTTGAGTCACCCGTCACGCCGCACGGTGGGCTTGCGCGTACCCGACCACCGTGTCACGCAGGAGCTGCTCAGCATTCTGGGCCAGCCGCTGTTGGCCACCACACTGATACCGCCGGGAGAGAGCGAGCCGCTCAACGATCCGCAGGAAATCATTGAGCGCTATGACCGGCTGCTGCAGGTAATTGTCGATGCCGGCGCCTGCGCAGCGCAGCCCACCACGGTGGTCGACTTGAGCGGCGACGAAGCGGTGTTGGTGCGCCTGGGTGGCGGCGATCCGGCGTTGCTCGGAATCACTTGAGACCTTGCGGATCAGACCGCAGCCGTCACCACGATCTCTATTCTCCACTCAGGGTTGGCCAGCCTGGCCTCGACGGTGGCGCGCGGCGGTGTGTGGCCGGGCACGACCCAGGCTTCCCACACCGCGTTCATGGCGGCAAACTCGGCCAGGTCGGCAATGAAGATCTGGGCGCGCAGGATTTTGCTCTTGTCGCTGCCGGCGCGCGCCAGCAAGGCGTCGATGGCGGCCAGCACTTGCAGGGTCTGACCCGCGATGTCCTGACTGGCGTCGCCAGCCACCTGGCCGGCCAGATAGACCACGCCGTTGTGCACGGCCATCTCGGACATGCGCGGGCCAACATCAAAACGTTCAATCACGGTTGACTACTTTCGGTTCTTGACATGGTGGTGTGAATGGCCTTTGCCCGGCTGGCCTCGACCATGCGGATGCTTGGGCGAGCTGCCCTCGGGGGGCACGACGGCGCGCTCGCCGAATCGGCTTTCGGTGCCCTTCAGCAGCTTGCGGATATTGCCCTGGTGACGCCAGATCAACAGCAGGCACATCACGCCGATCGCAAGCACGACCGGACCACTCCCCCAGATCAGCATTTGATAGAAGGGCGCAAACGCTGCCGCCACGATGGAGGCGAGCGACACATAACGCCAGAAGAACAGAATCAGCCCCCAAGTCAGCAGCGTGGCCGCACCCAGCACCGGGTTGATGGCCAGCAGCACGCCGGCCGCTGTGGCCACGCCCTTGCCGCCCTGGAACCGAAAGAACACCGGCCACAAATGGCCCAGGAACGCCGCCAGGCCGACCAGGGCCGCGGTGCCCTCGCCCAGACCGTAAGGCTTGCCCAACAGCAGCACCAGCAGCACCGGCAGATAGCCTTTCAGCACGTCCAGCGCCAGGGTCAGCGCGGCGGCCACCTTGCTGCCCGAGCGCAGCACATTGGTGGCGCCGGGGTTGCCTGAGCCGTAGCTGCGCGGGTCGTGCAGTCCCATCGATCGGCTGATGATGACGGCAAACGAGAGCGAGCCAAAGAGGTAGCCGAGCAATGCGGCAATGAGGGGATAGAGCGTGTTTTGCATAGTCGCCTATTCTGCACTGGCGCAATGCACCGGCTTGGCCTGCACGAGTCCGGTCAGCAGCTTGGGGTCCAGCCCCACCAGATAGCCGCGCCGCCCGCCATTGATGCAGATGCGCGGCAGCTCCAGAATGCCGGCCTCCACATACACCGGCATCGTCTTGCGCGTGCCAAACGGCGAGGTGCCGCCCACCAAATAGCCGCTGTGGCGCTGCGCCACCTCGGGCTGGCAGGGCTCGACTTTTTTGCAATGAAGCTGGCGCGCCAACGCTTTCAGGCTGACTTGACAGTCACCATGCATCAGCACGATCAAGGGCCGCGCTGATTCGTCTTGCATCACCAGCGTCTTGACCACCTGATGCTCGGGCAGGCCGAGCTGTCTGGCCGACTCGGCCGTGCCGCCATGCTCGACATAGTCGTACACATGCTCGGTGAAGTTGACTTTATTCTGGCGCAAGAACTGCGTGGCAGGCGTCTCACTGACGTGTTTTTGATGGCTCATGACATTGAACAAGCATTTGTTCCGGGTGCACTTGTTTGTGGCAATCCAAGGCAAAGCCAAGCGTGATGCGGCTTTGCGGCCGTCGCACCGATCTTGCCCCCTGACTTATCCACAGAAAACATGAATAAGCTCACTGCGCCGGATCGCGAATCTCCCAGCGGATCTGATCAATCCGACCCAGCAGCTCGGGCGACAACGCGACGCCCCAGGCATCGATGTTCTCGTCGAGTTGTGCTAGTGAAGTCACGCCGATGATGGTGCTGGCGCTCTGCCAGCGCGTATAGCACCAAGCCAAGGCCATGCGTGTCGGAGTGAGCCCGTGCTCGCGTGCCAAAGCGTTGTAGCGGCGCGCCGCCGCGAGCGCATCTGGCCGGCCCCAGCGCTGCTTTTTCATGCCGTCGAAGATTGCCAACCGGCCCGGCTTGGCCGGGTCGTCGAATCCCGCGTCGTCGTACTTTCCGGTCAGCAATCCAAACCCCAATGGCGAATACGGCAGCAGCGACACCTCATGGCGGTGCATGGCCTCGTCGAGTCCCATCTCAAGCACGCGGTTCACCAGGCAGTAAGGGTTTTGCACGGTGGCAATGCGCGGCAAGCCGTGCAGCTCGGCCAGGCGCACGAACTCGCACACGCCGTAAGCCGTCTCGTTGCTCAAACCGATGTGGCGCACCTTGCCGGCCCGCGCCAGACGCGCCATGCCCTCCAACTGCTCGTGCATCGTGCTCAGCCCCGCCTGGTTCTTGGCCGGGTCGTAGAACAGGCCGCCAAACATCGGCACATGGCGCACCGGCCAGTGGATCTGATAGAGGTCGATGACCTCGGTCTGCAAACGCTTGAGACTGGCCTCGCAGGCGCTCACGATGTCATCGGCGCTCAGATCGGGGCTGCCGTGGCGTATCCATTCATAGCCGCGCACCGGGCCCGCCACCTTGCTGGCGAGCACCACCTTGTTGCGCATGCCGGGGTGGCGCGCCAACCAGTGGCCGATGATGGTTTCGGTCGCACCAAAAGTGGCCGCTCGCGGCGGCACCGCATACAGCTCGGCGGTGTCGATGAAGTTGATGCCGCGCGCCACCGCATGGCTGAGCAGTTGGTGCGCCAGGTCCTGCGGCACCTGCTCGCCGAAAGTCATGGTGCCCAGACAGACAGGCGTGACGCGCAAATCCGAGCGCCCGAGGCTGACTAAATCCATGTTGATGACTCCGCTCCTGCTGGCATATGTTGATCAAAGCCGCCAGTGTGCCTGAGGGCTTCCCTCACAAAGCAAGAGGACGACGTTCCTGATGCGTCGTGACGGCATCCATTCCCGGACGAAGCGCGGGCGGCAAGAGCAAAGTGAAGCGGTCGCGTCAAATGCGGAACAGGTCTGAATCACGCCGATTGTTTCCCTTATGTAGCTATTTTTTATTGTTTTACAGTAAACTTATCGACATTGCAGTGAAGCCCTTGGACACTCCACCATGCTCGAAACCCGGTCCCGCATTCGTCTGTTGTCGCGCACGGTACGCGCCTTGTGCGTGCTGGGGACGCTGTGCCTGATCGGTGTCTCCACCTACCTCTGGACCTCATCGCAATGGCTGCAGGCAGTCGCTGCGGGACCGTGGGGACTGGGCGCCTTCGCCGTCCAGCTCAATTTGCATAACAGGTTGCTGGGGGCGGCCGCATCGAGTCTTTCGCTTGTTGCATCGCTGTATACGCTGTGGCAGATCTGGTCGCTGTTCGGCGCCTACGAGCGGGGTCAGGTCTTGACCAAAGCAGCCGTGCTGCGCATGCGCGGGGTTTCGATCGGGATGTTGGCCCTTGCCCTGGCGCAACCGCTTTCGATGACCCTGATCGGACTGGCGCTGACGATGGACAACCCCGCGGGACACCGCGCCCTGGTCGTGGGCCTGAGCTGGAACGACTATCTGACGCTGTTGTTCGGCCTGGTGATGCTGGCCATTGCCAGCGTGATGGCCGAGGCCGTGGCGATAGCCGACGAGAACGCCGGGTTCGTCTGATGGCGATTGTCGTCACACTTGATGTGATGCTGGCGCGGCGCAAGATGCGCTCGCGCGAACTTGCCGAGCGCATCGGCATCACCGAAGCCAATCTGTCGCTGCTCAAGTCGGGCAAGGTGCGCGGCGTGCGATTCGACACGCTGCAGCGCATCTGCGAGGTACTTCAGTGCCAGCCCGGCGACTTGCTGAGTCATGTGCCCGACACGGATTCTCCGCCATCGCAGGCAAGCCATGAAGGCCTTTGACGGCGGCCTTGGCCACACCGGGCAACGCTGGCCGCCCGGCCCTGCGCGTCGTCGCTATCAGGTTGCGCTGCTGGTGATCGGCTTGCACGCCCTATTGCTCTGGCTGCTGAGTCAGACCTTGGGCCATCGGCTGGTGCGTACACAAACCGAGCGCGAGCGTTTTTTGGTACGTCTCATCCCGAGTCAGCCCCGCGCCGAGCGCGCTGAATCCTTCACCACCAGGAACTTGCTGCCCACGCCGATCAGCGTAGCGCCACTGAGCATCGAAGTGCCCACCTTGACTATCGCTCCCATCGAACCAGGCAATGCCCGGGCCGCGCCGGTCGGTGCAGCGCAGTGGCTCGCTGAGCAGCAGCCAGCGCCGCTGCGTCTGAGTCTGCCGGCTGGCGCCGCCTCGCAAGCGGTGCGCAATCCGGCCCGCGACGACCGCCGCGCGAATACGCCGAGCCTGGACTTTGGCGAACGCATGGCCAGCGACCTGGGCACCGACAACGGCTTGCGCGAGGAGCGCATCGACTCGAACGGTTGGCGGATTCGTCGCGGCAAGAATTGCGTTGAGGTCCGGCGAACGCGCGCGGCGCAACTCGACCCCTTCAACGAAGGCATCAAGCAGACGCCGGGTCTGGTCAGCAAATGCATTCGATGAGCATTGCGCCACCCCAAGCAGGGCTTCATCCCAAACACTCCTACCGATTCGCCACAGACCATGAAACGCATTCTCTTGACCTTGTGCTACTGCGCCTGCGCCGCAGCACTTGCCCAGCAATCCGACAGCAAGCTCGGGGTCGAGCGGCTCGCGACGGTGGAAGTGACCGTCACGCGCGACAAGGCCGTCGTACCCTATGCGGGACTGAACCAATTGCTGCGGGGCTTTGTGCAATACGGCGAGGGCTTGTTCAAGGCCGACTTTCGACTCATCAGCAACTCGTCGGGCAAACGCATGCAAGCCACCAAGGTGGCGGTATTGACCGCAGAGCGGGCTGTCTCGATCGATCTTGACGCCGACGGCCGCATCAAGCTGCCGGTGCTGACGACGGAAGAGGCCAAGGACGCCGATCTCGCGACCGATTTGCCCAAGGGCAGCCTGCGCATCGAGGCCGACGTCGCATTGACCTATGGCCCGGATCAGCTGGACATGGCGATGGTCAGGCGTACCGTTGCGGCGGCACGCAAAATGCGCTCCGAGTTGTTGCCCTGGTATGTACGTTGGATATTCCCGCCTATCGAGTCGGTGCGCATTTGCAGCAGCCAGCCGAACTGGGAACTCGAGTGGCCCGATCAGGGCCAGATGTGGGCCGTGCCGCTCACGGCCAACCCTGGGGACCAGGAGACGAATGCCTCGGCGCAGGAGCCTGCCAGGGTTTGCACCAGCCTCAGCGGCGAGGAGCGCTGGCCCGATGCGGCACGGCTCGTCGCGCCTGCCGATACCCGTTTGAGCGTTCGGCTGCTGCGCCGACCCTAGCCGCCCTGGGCACGCTGCTCTTCCCGCAGCCGCAGCACGCGGCGCTGCACCTTGCCGGTGGTGGTCATCGGCAGGGCCGCAATGAACTCGATTTCCTTCGGATATTCGTAGGGCGCGAGCTTGCCGCGCACATGCTGCTGCAATTGCTCGATCAAGGCCTCGCTGCCCTCGAATCCATCGGCCAGCACCACATAGGCTTTGACCAGCGCGCCGCGCTCCAGGTCGGGCTTGGGCACCACGGCGGCGTTCGCCACCGCCGGGTGTTTGACCAGGCAGTTCTCGATCTCGCTCGGGCCGATGCGGTAGCCGGCGGCCTTGAACACGTCGTCGCTGCGGCCCTGATACCAGAGGTAGCCGTCCTTGTCGCGGGTGGCCATGTCGCCGGTGCGGCACCATGAGTTGTCGGCGTCGCCGGTGAACTTGGCCAGCGTGGCCGGCTCGTCTTTCCAGTAGCCCAGGAAGAACACCGGGTCGCGGTGTCCGTGAATGTCGCGACGATGCACCGACACATCCCCGGGCACACCGACCGCGCATTCGCGCCCCGCGTCGTCGAGCACCGCGACGCGATGGCCCGGATAGGCGCGGCCCATGCTGCCGGGCTTGGCCGGCCAGAACCGTGAGCAGTTGCCGACGATGTAGTTGATTTCGGTCTGGCCGAACATCTCGTTCACGGTGACACCAAGTTCGTCACGGCAATACGCAAAGACGGCGTCACCCACCGCCTCGCCGGCGCTCATCAAGGCATGCAGCTTGACTGAAAAACGCTGCCGGGGCTTGGGCACGGCCTTCATCATCGCCTTCAGCGCAGTGGGGAACAAGAAACTGTGCGTGATCGCATGGCGCTGCAACAGCTCGAACGCCTTCTCAGGCGTGAAGCGCCCCTGATAGGCAACGATGGGGCGGCCGAAGTAGAGCGTGGGAAGCAAGGCATCCATCAGGCCGCCGGTCCAGGCCCAGTCGGCCGGGCTCCAGAACACCGCCTGCGAGGACTCGTCGGGCTCATTGAATCCGAACCAGTTCTGGCTTGCCACAAAGCCGGTCAGATTGCCGATCAAGGCACGGTGCGGCAACAAGGCGCCCTTGGGCGGGCCGGTCGTGCCGCTGGTGTAGATCAGCAAGGCGGCATCGTCGGCGCTCGTCAGTTCGGCCGTGAAGCGCGTTGACTCGCGCTCCAGCGCCTTGTCCCAGTCCAGATCGCCGTTGCCTGCCGCCCGACCCACCGCAATCACACAGCCCAGATCGGGGCAGTTGCGCCGCGCCGCACGCACATTGGCGATGCTGGACTCGTCGGCGATGGCCAGCACGGCCTCGCTGTTGTTCAGCCGGTATTCCAGCGCCTCGGGGCCGAACAGCATCGACAAGGGCATGGCCACCGCGCCGAGTTGGTACAGCGCCATATGCGCCACGGCGGTCTCGAAGCGCTGCGGCATCACCACGGCGACGCGGTCGCCGCGCTCCACCCCTTGGCGGCGCAAGGCCATGCTCAATTGATTGGCAGACTGCTGCAACTGCGCAAAGCTGTAGTTGGCGCGGGCGCCATCTTCATGCTCGTAGCGGATCGCGACCGCGTGCGGCGTGAGGCGCGCCCAACGCGCGCAGCACACCTCGGCCAGATTGAATTCGGTCGGCACGGCCCAGCGAAACTGCGCATGCAGCTGAGCATAGGCGTCATGCGTTTCGACCTGCCTGGGTTCATGCGTCGGCATCAATGGCGCTCCTGCTGCCGAGGTCTGATCGACCCCAGGCCCATGCTACTCATTTGGCAGGATTTGGCGAGAGGTGGATTGCCCCCAGGGTCAGTCAGACCGGCGTCCAACATTGCGACGTCGTGTCGACAAGCCGGGCTCACTTCGCTCCCATCTGCTGCAGCGTCTCGCCCGAAACCCGGCAGATGCGCCAGTCGTGCATCAGGCTGGCGCCCATCTTTTGATAGAAGCCGATCGCCGCCTCGTTCCACTCGAGCACGCTCCACTCGAAGCGGCCATAGTCGCGCTCAACCGCGATCTGCGCCAGGCGCACCAGCAGCGAGCGGCCCACGCCGGCGCCACGCCGGGACGGCTTCACATACAGGTCTTCGAGATACAGCCCCGGCTTGGCCAGAAAAGTGCTGAAGTTGGTGAAGAACAGCGCAAAGGCCACGATCTCGCCCTGCGCTTCGGCCACCAAGGCTTCTGCCACCGGTCGCTCACCGAACAAGTGTGGCAGCAAGGTGTCAGGTGTCGCCTGCACCAGATGGCTCAAGCGCTCGAATTCGGCCAGCTCGCGAATCAAGCCGACGATGGCGGGCACGTCGTCGCGGGTTGCGGCTCGCAATGTGGGGGTTGGATCAAGTGTTGTCATCCGGCCATTCTGTCACTGTGCGGACAGCCGTGCCTGGCACGCAGGCCGTAGCATGCGCGACATGAACCAAGCAATCTATTCGCCGCGCCGCGCCGCGCGCAGTGTTTTTGTGCCGCTGCGCGGGCTTGTCTACCATGCCCATGTATGGGGCGATGCAACGCTCGTGACGCCGCAGACACCGCCGCTGGTGATGCTGCATGGCTGGATGGACGTGAGCGCGTCGTACCAGTTCGTCGTCGACGCGCTCGAGCACGACCGCCTCGTGATCGCTCCCGACTGGCGCGGCTATGGCTTGACCGAGGCGCCGGCCACCGACAGCTATTGGTTCCCCGATTACCTGGGCGATCTGGACGCCTTGCTCGACAGCGCCGAGCTCGGTCTGACCCCCGCGAGCAGGGTCGATCTGGTCGGCCACAGCATGGGCGGCAATGTGGTGATGAGCTATGCCGGCGTGCGCCCCGAGCGTGTGCGCAAGCTGATCAATCTGGAGGGCTTTGGCTTGCCGGAAGCGCGTGCGCACCATGCGCCCAAGCGATTGGCTCATTGGCTCGACGAGTTGAAGACCCCGCAACGCCTGAGGACCTACGACAGCGTGGCGCTGGTGGCCGAGCGGCTGCGCCAGAACAACCCGCGCCTGAGCGCCGCCAAGGCCGACTGGCTGGCGCCGCATTGGTCGCGCTTGCATGACGACGGCCAGTGGCATATCCAGGGCGACCCGGCGCACAAGCGGACCAATCCGGTGCTCTACCGCAAGGACGAAATCCTCGAAGGCTGGAAATTGATCCAGGCGCCCTTGCTCTGGGTGGAAGGCGCCGACACCGACATCAGCAAATACTGGGGTGGACGCTATTCGCACGCCGAATTTGAGGTGCGCCTTGGCGTGGTGCCCCAGGTCAGCCAAGTGGTGCTGAGCGACTGTGGCCACATGCTGCACCATGACCAGCCGCAGGCCTTGGCGTCGGCCATTGAAGCGTTCTTGCTGGCCGCCTGAAGCAGCGCAAACCGCGCCAGAGCGGTGAGCATGAGAAAATCGCACTTTCAGCCAACGGCGAACCTCATGGAAATCGAACGTATCAATGCGATCGGCAACTTGCTGACCGACCTCAAAGCGCGCACCGACGCGCTAAGGGGGTATCTTTGACTACGACCGCAAGGCCCTGCGCCTGAACGAAGTCAACGCCGCCCTCGAAAACCCCAGCGTCTGGAACGAACCCAAGCGGGCCCAGGAGTTGGGTCGCGAGAAAAAGACCCTGGAAACGGTGGTGCAAACCATCGACCACCTGGACAGCCATATCGCCGACAACTTCGAGTTGTTCGAAATGGTCAAGGAAGACGAGGATCTGGCCTCGCTGCAGTCCATCGAAGCCGACGCCAGTGTGCTGCGCGAAGCCGTCGAGCAACTGGAATTTCGCCGCATGTTCAACAACCCGGCCGATCCCAGCAACTGCTTCATCGACATCCAGGCCGGCGCCGGCGGCACCGAGGCCTGCGACTGGGCCAGCATGCTGCTGCGCCAGTATCTGAAATATTGCGAACGCAAAGGCTTCAAGGCCACGCTGGAAGACGAAACGCCCGGCGACATCGCTGGCATCAAGAGCGCCACCATCAAGGTCGAAGGCGAATACGCCTTCGGTCACTTGCGAACCGAAACCGGCGTGCACCGCCTGGTACGCAAGAGCCCGTTCGACTCAGCCGGCGGGCGCCACACCAGTTTTGCGAGCCTGTTCGTCTACCCCGAAGTCGACGACTCGATCGAGATCGACATCAATCCGTCCGACGTGCGCACCGACACCTTCCGGGCCAGCGGCGCTGGCGGGCAGCACATCAACAAGACCGATTCGGCGGTGCGCCTCACGCATATTCCGACCGGCATCGTCGTGCAATGCCAGGACGGCCGCAGCCAGCACGGCAACCGCGATGTGGCCTGGAAGCGGCTGCGTTCGCGCCTGTACGACCACGAGATGCGCAAGCGCCAGGAAGAGGCGCAAAAGCTCGAAGACACCAAGACCGATGTGGGTTGGGGTCATCAGATCCGCTCCTATGTGCTCGACCAGAGCCGCATCAAGGACTTGCGCACCAACGTCGAGATGTCCAATACGCAAAAAGTGCTCGATGGCGACCTCGACGTCTTCATCACTGCCAGCCTGAAACAAAGCGTTTGATGCTTTGCGGGGCGGCACTCAGCGCCGCCCCGCAAAGCATCCTCCCCGATTGACCCCTATCCCTACCGAGAGTCCCCATGCGCGAAGGCACTGCCCCCCCTATCCACCGTCAGGACTACAGCGCCCCGGCCTATTGGATCAAGTCCGTCGATCTGAGCTTTGATCTGGAGCCGGCCAAGACCTTGGTCACCAGCCGCATGCAGATCCAGCGAAATGCCGACTCGCCCGTCCAAGCGCTGAAGCTGCACGGCCAAGGCCTGACCCTGTTGCGCGTGCTCATCAACGGCGAGAGCGTGTCGTTCCGCGTCGAGGGCGACATGCTGGTGATAGACAACACGCCGAGCGACGAGTTCATGCTCGAAATCCGCAACACCTGCGCGCCCGACAAGAACACCTCGTTGAACGGTCTGTACACCTCGGGCGGCGGCTTCTTCACGCAGTGCGAGGCGCAGGGCTTTCGGCGCATCACCTACTTCCTGGACCGCCCCGACGTGATGGCCGTGTACAGCGTCACCTTGCGCGCCAACAAGGCAGCCTACCCGGTGCTGCTGTCCAACGGCAACCTGCTTGAACAAGGCGATCTCGACAATGGCCGCCACTTTGCCAAATGGCACGACCCCTTCCCCAAGCCCAGCTACTTGTTCGCGCTGGTGGCGGC
This sequence comes from uncultured beta proteobacterium, assembly GCA_963740455.1. Classification (GTDB taxonomy): domain Bacteria; phylum Pseudomonadota; class Gammaproteobacteria; order Burkholderiales; family Burkholderiaceae_C; genus Paucibacter. Next base: position 328,092 of record CAVUEF010000006.1, on the reverse strand, counting down.
CGACCTGGTGACGCGCGAGCAAAGAATCATCAGCCGATCCGGCAAGGAGCATCTGTTGCAGGTCCATGTGCGGCGCGGCGATCTCGACAAGACCGAACACGCCCTGAACTCGCTGGTGGCAAGCATTGCCTGGGATGAAGCACGCTTCAAGCTGCCGCTCGACCTGGAGCGCTTCATGGTGGTGGGGGTGAGCGACTTCAATATGGGCGCGATGGAGAACAAGGGCCTCAACATCTTCAATACCTCGGCCTTGCTGGTGTCTCCCGCGACCGCCACCGATGCCGACTTCGACCGCATCGAATCCATCGTCGCGCACGAGTATTTTCACAACTGGACCGGCAACCGCGTGACCTGCCGCGACTGGTTTCAACTGAGCCTGAAAGAGGGCCTGACCGTGTTCCGCGACCAGGAATTCAGCATGGACATGGCCGCCACGCCATCGGCCCGCGCCGTCAAGCGCATCGAGGCCGTGCGCAATTTGCGCGCCATGCAATTTCCCGAAGACTCGGGCGCCATGGCGCACCCGGTGCGACCCGACAGCTATGTAGAGATCGACAATTTCTACACCCCTACCGTCTACGAAAAAGGGGCGGAAGTGGTGCGCATGATGCAGACCCTGGTGGGCCGCGACGGCTTTGCCGCGGGGCTGACGCTCTACTTCGAGCGTCACGACGGCCACGCTGTCACCTGCGACGACTTTGCACAGGCCCTGAGTGACGCCAACCCGGGCAGCGCGCTGAGCACGCGCCTCGCTGATTTCAAGCGCTGGTATGCGCAGGCCGGCACGCCGCGCGTGCACGCGCGCGGCAGCTTCGACGCCGAGGCCAAGACCTGGACGCTGGCACTGGCGCAAGCCAGCCCCGCCACACCGGGCCAGGATCTCAAGCTGCCGCAAGTCATCCCCATCCGCATGGGCTTGCTGAACCGCCAGGGTCAGGCCTTGCCCTTGCAGATGCAGGACGAAGCCGAGCCCGCCGGACTTGAGCGCGTGCTGGTACTCGATCAGTCCGAGCAGAGCTTCACCTTCGTTGGGATCGATGCGGCGCCCGTGCCCTCGCTGCTGCGTCAGTTCTCGGCGCCGGTGATCCTGATCGACGGCTTGAGCGACGCCGACTTGCTGGTGCTGCTGCAACACGACATTGATGCCTTCAACCGCTGGGAAGCCGGCCAGCGCCTGGCGCTGAACCGCTTGCTGGCAGCCGTGCGCTCGGGTCAAGACCTGACCCTCGACGATGCCTTTATCGACGGCCTGCGCGCCGTGCTGCGCAACCCGGACCTCGATTCGGCTTTCAAGGCCCTGGCCTTGACCTTGCCCACCGAGGGCTACATCGCCGAGCAGCTTGAGGTGGTCGATCCGCAGCGCATCCACGCCGTTGTCGAGGCGATGCGTTCGCAACTCGCCCAGGCGCTGAGCCAGGATTGGCAGGCCGCGTTCGAAGCCAATCAGGTCGGTGGACGCTATACGCCCGATGTCCTGTCATCGGGCAAGCGCGCGCTGGCCAATCTGGCGTTGCAGATGCTGGTGTTGGACGGCGTTCGCAGCGGCAGCGACGTCTGGCCCGGTCGCGCTTACCAGCGCTTCAAGATGGCGGGCAATATGACCGAGCGCATGGGCGCGCTGAGCGCGCTGGTGTTCGCGCGCCATGCCCTGGCGCAGCCAGCGCTCGAACGCTTTCATGCCATGTTCAGACACGACCCCCTGGTCATCGACAAATGGTTTGCACTGCAGGCGCGTTCGCCCGAATCCGATGGCCAGGTGTTCGCCGGCGTCAAACAGTTGCTGCGGCATCCCGACTTCTCGCTGAAGAACCCGAACCGTGCGCGCAGCCTGATCTACTCGCTGTGCCTGTTCAACCCGGCCGCTTTCCATCGCAGCGACGCCGCCGGCTATGTGTTCTGGGCCGACCGCGTGCTGGAGCTGGACGCCTTCAACCCGCAAATCGCCGGACGACTGGCCCGTGTGATGGATCAGTGGACCAAGTTGGCCGAGCCCTATCGCAGTGCCGCGCGCGAGGCCATCAGCCGCGTCGCCGCCAAGCCCGATCTGTCGACCAACGTGCGTGAAATCGTCGAGCACGCGCTGCAAGCCGGGTGACGAGGTGCAGAGCAACTGGAGAGCGGCACGACCATCGCTATAATCGCGGCCTTGGCGTGCCGGTGTAGCTCAGTTGGTAGAGCAGCTCATTCGTAATGAGAAGGTCGAGGGTTCGACTCCTTTCTCCGGCACCAATGAAATCAAGAAATATCCGCTGCCTGAACCGTAGCGGAATTTTTTTGGGCTAACACCGGGGTAGCACTGGATCCAAAGCGCGGCGCCTTAGATGGGACAAACTCGCCGGCAACGCAGGCCGCCAGCATCACTCAACCATTGCCTTTCCCGCTCGCCATGAAACCCCAAGCCGCCCTGTTCCACCTTGCCTTCCCTGTCGACGACATCGCCGCTGCACGCAGCTTCTACGGTGGACTGCTCGGCTGCCGCGAGGGTCGCAGCGCGCCCAAGTGGGTCGACTTCGATTTCTACGGCCACCAGATCGTTGCCCATCTGGCACCAGACGAGTGCGGCCACCGCCACACCAGCGAGGTCGACGGCGAGGACGTGCCGGTGAGTCACTTTGGCGCCATCCTGCCGATGGCCGAATGGGAATCGCTGGCCGCCAAACTCAAGGGCGCCGGCACCAAATTCGTGATCGAGCCGCAGGTGCGCTTCAAGGGCCTGGTCGGCGAGCAGGCGACGATGTTCTTCCTCGACCCGGCCGGCAATGCGCTCGAGTTCAAGGCCTTCGGAGACATCGGCCAGCTGTTCGCCAAGTAGGAACCGTGGGGCCGGGGCTGCCCGGTGCAATTTCAGATTCCTGCGTGGTCAAATTGGCATCGGTGGCAACACATTTCCTTCAATAGCCCCAATCCTCATGCCCCAACGGCGCCACCTTCAGCGCCTCCTGGGTCTGGCGCCACTGCGGCAAATGCGCATCCATCAGCGCTGTAAATCGCTCGTCGTGGTGCCGCTCCAGCAGATGGGTCAACTCATGCACGACGATGTATTCCATGCATTGCACCGGCTTCTTTGCCAGTTCCAGATTGAGCCAAATCCGGGCGGCAGCTGCATTGCAGCTGCCCCACTTGGTCTTCATCTTCTTGATGCCCCAGTGGGAGGCCTGAACGCCGAGGATGGGTTGCCAGCGTTCTAGCATCTGAGGAATCAATACCTTCAGCTGCATGCGATGCCAGTTCAAGAGCACGGCCTCGCGTTGTTCGGCATTGCTGCCCGGCCGCACGAACAGATCCAGGCTTGCCAGGCCGCGAATCGCAACGCGCGCAGGCGCATCCTGTTCGTGTACTCGCAGGCGGTAGCGCCGGCCGAGGAAGTAATGCGTTTCGCCGCTGACCATCTCGCGCTGCGACTGCCGCGGCTGTTCGGCAAACTTCGCCCGCTGCCGTTTGATCCAACCCAGCTTGTCGATCACCGCCAGCCGCACGGCCTCATCGTTTACCACCAGCGGCGCTGCCACCCGCACCCGGCCAAGGGGCGGGTACACGCCCAGGTGCAGGTTCTTGATGTCCTTGCGCACCACTTCGACAGTCAAGCTGCCGATCTTCATGTGGCGCATGTCTACGGGCTTCACGGTCAGCACCTCAATACTCATGCTGATGGCGGGCAATGTCGAGAATTCGGTCGGTCTCGTTTTCCAAGTCTGCTGGCGCTGGTGAAGTGCCAGTCTCATGGGCTTCCAGCCCTGACTTCAGCGGCATAAGCGGCGCCAGCATCAAGCGAATGGCATGTCGGACCTTGCGCGTCTTGAGCGTGTTGTCGCGCCAGCCATCCTGGCGACTGGCGTGGATCGCCGCATCCACCTTCAGCGTCAGCGCAGCATCCCGCTTCAGGTTGTTGAACAGGGCTCGCTGTGTCGCCGAGTTGATCTCCGCCGGATAGCTTGCCGCGGCGCCGCCTGGCATTGCTGCGTCTTTGGTCAGCGCCGCAATCTTGGCCAAATATTCCTTGTAGCTGACTGCGCCTTTGCGGCGCAGCTCGATCAATGCGTCCAGCAACTTGGACATCTTGTCGTAGTAGGCCGGGTCCACCGGCGACTCATTGATGATCAGCTTGCGGACGTTGTTCTCAATCGTCTCGGCCACGGCTTCTTCCGTTTTCATCACGCCCTTGAGCTTGGCCTCGGCAGCCTCCGGCCCGCGTTCGACAATCAGCTGAATCAAGCTCATGTCGTCAAAGGACGATATCTTCTCGCTGTCTTCCGCGCGGATGTAGGTGTCGATCAGGTGGCGCATAGTCGGCTCGTAGGCCTTCAGGTCGATGTAGTCGCCGCTGGCCAGCCGCACCTCGTCGCGCACCTTGGCGTAGTGGTCCACCTCAGCCTTGATCTTGACGATGTCGTCTGCCGTGTAGCCAGCATCCTCCAGTTCACTGGCGATCGCCGCATACGCGCGCATCAGGGCTGCCACGAACTTGTAGAGCTTCAGGCGCTTGGGCTCGTTGTCCTTGAGCTGCTCGCCGTTTCCAGATTCCTCGGCGCAGAAGTAATGCAGAAATGCTGCTGAGTCCCTTGGCGCCTTCACCAGCTCACACAAAGCCTTCACAGCCTCGCGAGCGTCTTCCAAGTCGTCTCTGCCTTTGTCCAGCCGGTTCTCCAGCAAGCCGGCCACATCTTCCTTATCGAAGCCGTCCAGCGCGCCGCTCGTGTAGTCCTCCACCGCGCCTTCCAGCTTCTTGAACAGGTCCTTGTAGTCGACGATGTAACCGTATTCCTTGCTGTCGCCGTCCAACCGGTTCACGCGGCAGATGGCCTGGAACAGACCGTGGTCGCGCATTTGCTTGTCGATGTAGAGGTAGGTAGCGGGCGGCGCATCAAAGCCTGTCAGCAGCTTGTCCACCACGATCAGCAGCTTCATCTGCCCGGGCTCGTTGATGAACTTCTTCTTCACCTCTTGCTCGAACTTTTCGGTTTTGCCCGCGGCCTTGTCCGCCGGCTCATCAAACCAGTCGGCCAGCATCTGGCAGTACACCGCGTACTTGTGCAGGTTGTCGGTCTCGCCCTCGCCCGTGCTCTCGCCTTTGACATCGGCAATCGAAGGCGCGTAGCTGGTGACGATGGCGCACTTGCCCTTCAAGTCCGTCTTGGCGAACAGCTCGTAGAACTTGCAGGCCTCGTAGATGCTGCCGGCCACCAGCATCGCGTTGCCGTGGCCGTCCATCAGACGGGGCTTGGTCACCATGTCGAGCAGGATGTCTTGCGCGATTTTCTCCAGCCGATCCTGGCTGGACAGCACCCGCTGCATCGTGCCCCATTTCTGCTTCAGCTGAGCCCGGGCCACGTCATTCAGGCCCTTGGTCTTGCCCTCAAACCAGAGGTCGATCTTGTCCTTGTTGGTCAGCTTCTGATCAATGTCGCGCGCCTCGTAGCGCAGGTCCAGCACCACGCCTTCGCGCACCGCCTGATCGAACTTGTAGGTGTGGATGTAGCGGCCGAACACCTCGATGCTCTTCTTCTTGTCCGCCTTCAACAGTGGCGTGCCAGTGAAGCCGATGAACAGCGCCGTCGGCAGCAGGGCCTTCATCGCATCGTGCAAGTCACCCGTCTGGGTGCGGTGGCATTCATCCACAAACACATACAAGTCGCCCTTGGCCTTGAAGTCCGGCGGCAGCCGACTGATCGCCTCGACGAAGGCCTTGCTGCCCTCGGCCGCTTCCTTGCTGTCTTCGCCCTTGCTGCCGAACTTGTGCACCAGCGAGCAGATCAATGATTCAGTCGTGCCGTTGAGCTTCTCGACCAGGTCGTCGCCGCTCTTGGTTCGGCAGATCTGCTCATTGACGCCGAGAAACACCTTCTCGATTTGTTCATCCAGCTCGGTGCGGTCGGTGATGATCAGCACCCGCGCACCTTCGCGGTTCTCGCGTATCCACTTGGCCAGCCACACCATCGTCAGCGACTTGCCGCTGCCCTGGGTGTGCCAGATGATGCCGCCCTCGCGGCGTTGGATGAAGTCTTGTGCGGCCTTCACGCCGAAATACTGGTTCTGTCTGCACAGCTTCTTGGTGCCTGCGTCGAACACCACGTAGTCGTGAATCAGCTCCAGCAGTCGCGCCTTCCGGCAAACCTGCAACAGGTGGCGATCCAACAGGTTCGGCTCGCTCGCGTAAGGCCCGCCGTCCTCCACCCAGCGCAGGTAATACTTTTCCGGGGTCTCGATGGCGGCATAGCGCAGCCCCTCGGTGTCGTTGCCCGCCATCACCCACTGAATGGTCGAGAAGAAGGGCTGGATGAACTCCTTTTTCTGGTTGTCCAGATTCTGGCGGATGCCCTCGGCCACCGACACGGTCGAGCGCTTCAACTCCAGCACGCCCAGCGCGATGCCGTTGACGTAGATGACCACGTCCGGGCGCTTGGTGCTGGCCTTGGCTGAGTTGACCAAATCGGCGCCCTTGACCGTCACCTCCTCGGCAATCGCGAAGTGATTGTTCTCCGGGTGCTTCCAGTCGATCAGCCAGACCGTGACGCGGTTCTCGCCTGCCCCGGGCTGCACCTTCACGCCATAGCGCAGCAAGTCGTAGACCTCCTTGTTGCGATCGTAGAGGTGCTTGCTGGTATCCGTCGCCACCCGGTTCAGTTCATGCAGCGCCCGGTTGATGAGCGTGTCGCTCACCTCCCGCTTTGCCAGCCAGTTGCGTAGCAGGGTCAGCTCGATATTGCGATTGTCGAGGTCAGTCCTGTCGCCGAGGTAGTCGTAGCACAGCCGTTCCCGGAACAATGCAACGACTCGGGCTTGGGTTCGCCTTTCGATCTGGCCGACGGTGCTCATGGGTTTTCCTTGCTGACCAGCGCGTTCTGCAGCATCCGCCCCTTGGCAGTAAGCCGGTATTTTTGATTGCGGCTGGTCGGCTTGTCGGGAATGCTCATCTCGACCAAACCAACGGCCAGGGCGGGAACAAGGTAGAGCTTGCGGAAATTTTCCTCGCTCTTCAAAGCCAAGGCCGCCTGCAATGCCTTGCGATCCAGTTCGCCGTGGCAGACCAGAATCAACCTTTCGACTTCCCCTGTGACTTCCCCTGTGACTTCCCCTGTGACTTCCCCTGCCACCTCGGCGGCTACTGACAAGCGAGTACGCGTCACCTCCAAAACCAGGTCTTCAGTCACCAGCGGCTGCAACCAGTGCTGCTCATGCCAAGCCCGCAAAATCTTCTGGAAGCCGGAACCTGCTTTTTCGCCCAGCCCCAGCAACTGAAATAGTTTCTGCAGGTTCGGGTTGCGTGCGTCGGTGACGCCGCCTTGATAAAGCTGCTCCCTGGGAATGCGCAGGCGCCCCGGATTGGCGAAGATAAAGACATCGGGCCGCTTGATGATGGAGATCGAACGCGACGACTGGTGATCGGCATGCACCAGCGTATTCACCAACGCCTCGCGCAAGGCCTCGTGAACATGGGTTTCTTCCTGCCGTGTGCCCATGCTGTCAAGCCTGAATGGCACATCCAGTCCGTCCACCAGCCTTGGAAAGACGCGGTAGTAAAAATTGAACAAATTCGGCGCCCATTTGCCGTCGACGGTCAGGCGATAAGACCAGCGCGCATCCGGGTCGGTCGACAGTTGTTCCTGATAGTCGAGGTGGTAGTAAGGCAAGGCATCAAGCAAGCTGCGCTCGCGGCCGAACATCAGCAAGCCGGCCAACGTCAGGCCTTCGGCGCCAGCCCGCCGGTCGCGTCGAAAAGCGCCGATGCTTTCGAGGAACTCGGCATTGCCCAGCGCCAGAAAGGGATGATCCGGGTCGCGCGAGGCAAAGCGGTTGCGGTAAGCGACCAGAGACTCCTCATCCAGATCGTCCGGCCCGAAACCTTCCAGAATCTGTTGGTCCAGCGCCTCATCGCTGGCATCGCGCAACATCTGCCGCACTTCTGCCTCGGTGCAGCGGTAATCGCCCTCGTGGTTGCGCTTGTAAGCGCCGAGCAACGGATTGCCGTTGATGAACACCGGTCGCTGCCGACGCATCGCGCGCGGCACATGGATGCAGAGCAACTTGTGCCGCTCAAGCGTCAGAACCGCGACATCGGACTCGCGGCAGACGGGCTGGTTGAGCTTTTGCGGATTGTTGTGCGCATCCCAGAACGCCTTGAGCAGCGCCTCGGGTTTACGCACGCCCTCCACCACAAAGGCCCCGTCACGCTCGGCCACGCCCAGCACCAGAGTGCCGCCATCGGTATTGGCGAAAGCCGACACCGTTTCCCACAAGGAACGCGGCAAACCACCCTCGGCCGCCTTGAACTCGACGTCCCGGCCCTCTCCGAGGCTCAGCGCATCCAGCAACTGATCCAGCGTCATACGAGGCGAATCCTCCCTGTCAGCAGTTCCTGCATCATGCCCTGCTTGAGCGCACGGGTCTTGTCGCGGCGGGCCTCGAGGGCGACGAGCTCGGCGTCCATGTCGGAGAGGACTGCAGCGATAGCGGCTTGCTCAATTACATCGGGAACGCGAATCGGAATTGCCTCTGCTATTCGCTTGTTGATATTTGTGAGTGCAGACGACTGAGCATTGTCGATGATCCACCTGCGCGTTGGCTCCCAGCGAAGTGCATAGAAAAGAAATCTAGGATCTGCAACATTCGAAATTGCTCTCACACGATAAGAGAACCCCGTGCAAACGGCCGGCTCAGTTGCGCCAAGAAATATGCTCGGATAGCCAATGCCTTCCCGCTTTACCGATGACTTGCCAAAAACGATGTCTCCGATCGCCAGTGCGTAGGACTTCACCTCTTCACTCGATATACGAATCCGACCAAGTTGTTCCAACGAGATTGAATTACCTTTGTACAAGTCTTGAACTGTCACATACAGCACGCCAGAACCCATCTCGCTGAGCGGCTTATTGATCCCGGGGGATAGATCAGCTAGTTCTCTCAGCTTCCATGTTTTCCACTCTCCCGAAAACCCCGGCAGTCGGGTCCGACCCGTGAGAAGTTGCTGCATGGCGGCCTGCTTGAGGTCGTGCTTCTTGGCGATCAGCTGGTCCAGCTTGGCCAGTAAAGCATCCACATCCGACAGCGCGGCGGCGATGGCGCGTTGCTCGCCGATAGGCGGTGTGGCGTAGGTGAAATTGACCGCGTCGCTAATGTTGAACTGCTTTTGCGCAGTGCCGTACTGGACGTCTTCTACTTGTGCACGCCCTGGACGTGAATTCATGACATAGCAGAGCCAGCTGGAATCGAAGCTCTGATGTCTGCGAACAATCATCACCGAGGCGCAATTGCAGCCGTCTAGCTCGGGAGGCACAACTGCGGTGACTCCTGGTTCTCCAACTCGAACAGTTACTAAATCACCAGCTGAAAGTTGGGACGCGGCGATCACGGCATTGCTAGCCGTGCTGATGCGTCGAGCCGATGCCCAGTCAATTCTGTTTTCGGAGATGTTCGAACCCACAAGCATCGGTACCGTCCCATCCTCCACAACATAGGTGGAAGGATTTATGACGAGGCCGACGCTTTGTGCCGGTGAAATTTTCCTAAGTGGTCTTACGTCCCATTCTTCTGGAATTAGGCCCAATGAAGTCTGCTTGAAACCCACCATCAGTTCCATACGAACCCCATCTTCTTCAGGTGTTCATCCACCCTGGCGCCCAGCGCCTCAACCTCGTCCGCCAGCAGCGGCAGCGGCATCGCATAGCGCTCGGCCAGCTGCTTGATCCGCCCCGTCAATGCCTGACTGACGCGGTCCAACTCGCCCTGCACGCTGGCAGCCAGAGTACATAGCCATTTGTCGTCGACCAGCAGCGTCTTGATCTCGTCCTCGCCGAGTTGGCGGTATTTGGCCGCCACCCTGGCGTCCAGGTTCTTGCGGGCGTCTTTAACCGCCCGGCCGGCCGTGGCTTCCTGCTCGATCAGCTCCAGACAGATCTCCAAGGCTTGGCGTTCGTCGACGGCTGCCTTGTCGCCCTTGATCGCCTTGACGCGGTCCTTGACGCTCTTGGGGGTCAGCTTGCCCTTCTCGGTCTTGGCCTCAAACAGCAGGCCTTCTTCACCACCTTGCTCTTCGTCCAGCTCTTCGAGCTGGCGGTTGATTGCATCGCGCGTGGCTTCCAGTCGCTCGATGGCGGCGCGCGGCTCTGCGAAATAGCGGGCCTCCACCAGGGCAGCCGGGATCAGCTCGAAGTTGGGTTTGCCGTCGGCCAGTTGAATGGCCTTGTAGCCTTCGCTGGCAACAATCCAGGCGTCGTCCTGCATCATTTCGGCCCAGTAGTCCATCAAGTGCTGGTAGACGCCGTAGGGGTCGATCAATGAGGCCACGGCCGGCGCGGCACGGAACTGTTCGAGCAGGCTCTCGCTCAAATTCTCGATCAAGGCCTTGGGCCGGTCGCCGATCCGAATGCCCGCCAGCAGCGGCCGGCTTGAAGCCGACCAGGCGCTGAACAATTTCGTCACCAGTTGGTTGAAAGCGGTGAATTCGGTGTGCTCAAAAATGGCTGCCTTGATCTGGCTGGGCTCCACCTTGAGCCTGCAGTAGTTGGGCCGGCTGTTGGTGGCATCGAGCGGCGCAAACAACTGCTGGCGCATGCCGGGCAGGGCTTGCCAATAGGGGGCCAGGTCTTCACCCTCGTCGATGTCGCGCTTGGGGATGCCGCCTTTCAGATGCGCCTCGATGTCTTGCTGGTCCTCGGGCTCGCTGCTGTCGATGTAGCGCGGCAGGTTGAGGTTGAAGTCATTGGCCGCAATCTCGGCCAGCGGCACCAGGCGGGCGTAACGGGGCTGCTCCAATTGCTTGGTAAACGTGTCGACGATGCGGTGGATGTCTTGCGCGCGCAATCGGTTCTTCGGGCCGTCTTTGATGAAGCCCTTGCTGGCGTCGACCATGAACAGGCCTTTGCGGCCCGCAGCGCCGGCCTTGTCCAGGATCAGCAGGCAAGCGGGTATGCCGGTGCCGTAGAACAGATTGGCGGGCAGGCCGATGATGCCTTTCACAAAGCCCTGCTGGACGATGCGCTTGCGAATCGCGCCCTCGGCCCCGCCGCGAAACAGCACGCCATGCGGCAGCACGACGGCCGCCTTGCCCGTGCTCTTGAGGCTTTTGAGCATGTGCAGCAGAAAGGCGTAGTCGCCATTCTTGTCCGGCGGCGTGCCGAGTTCGAAGCGGCCGAACTGGTCGTTGGCGGCATCAAGGCCGCTGGTCCAGTTCTTGTTCGAGAACGGCGGATTCGCCACCACGAAGTCGAAGGTCTTGAGGCCGCCGTCGGCGCTTTTGAAATGCGGTGCGGCCAGGGTGTTCGCCTGCCAGACCTCGGCCGTGGGGCAGTCGTGCAGCACCATATTCATGCGCGCCAGGGCGGAGGTGGCGTTGTCCATTTCCTGCCCGTACAGCGCCAAGTCAAGCCCGGTGCGGCTCTTGGCTTCGTCGTGCGCCTTCAGCAGCAGCGAGCCGGAGCCGCAGGTGGGGTCGTAGATGCTCTGGCCGGCGCTGGTGGCGCCACCCAAGTCGATCACCATGGCCATGATGCGTGACACTTCGGCCGGGGTGTAGAACTGCCCCTTGCTCTTGCCCGACTCGGTGGCGAAGTGGCGCATCAGGTACTCGTAGGCGTCGCCCAGCAGGTCGTCGCCCTCGGCGCGGTTGCTGCCGAAGTTCAGGCTCTCGAAGATAGACACCAGCTTGGTCAGCCGGTCGACCATCTCCTTGCCCTTGCCGAGCTTTTCTTCGTCGTTGAAGTCGGCCACGTCGATGGCGCCCTTCAGCACATCGTTGGCCTCGGCCAATCGGCCGATGATCTTGTTCAGCCGGTCGCCGATCTCCTTGTCGCCCTTGGCCGCGACCATGTCGGCAAAGCCGCCGCCAGCGGGCACGTCGATCAGCGCATTGGCGTCACCGGCGTACTTGTCCGACACGTATTTGAAGAACAGCAGCACGAGGACGTAATCCTTGTACTGGCTGGCGTCCATGCCACCACGTAACTCGTCGCACGATTTCCAGAGGGATGAATAGAGTTCAGATTTCTTGAGGGCCATGGGGCGGGTGGTCAGCTCTTAGCAATTCGGGTGGTTTGGGTGCTGATGGTAGCTGGGCCTTGCTGCATCACGCGAGATAGGCGCGAGTCAGGCGGCTTGCTGTTTTAGGTCGGCTTTGGCCGTCCGTGGCTGGGCGTACCGGGCGCCCAATGAATCGCGCCGGGCTCTGAGGAGGCTCAAACTCTTGAAAAAGTGGAGGCATCAACAAGTCGAACAAGACCCGTGAGCGCGTAGGGTGCGGCCTCAAGCGCGTCGCGCATTTCATGCAGGGCGACTCGACTTTGAGGTTCTTCACGGATTGCCGGGAAGGCCTGTTTTTCGTCCGGTTTTCGAAGCTCGCCGCGTCGGTGCAAAACTGTTTTACGCGGCCACCGGCTCCGGCGCGGCCATGCGCTTGATGCGCTTGCGGTCTTTGGCGGTCTGGCGTGCTGTCCACAAATCACGCTGGGTTTGCAGCGCCAGCCAGTAGCCCGGCGTCGTGCCCAGTGCCTCCGACAATCGCAAGTCCATATCAGCAGACACGGCGGCATGACCGTGCAGCACACGCGACAACATCACACGGCTGATTCCGATATGCGCGGCAACGGCGGTCACGCTCACGCTCAGGTCGTCGAGCCAGCCGGTCAGCAGTTCGCCAGGGTGCGCGGGGTCGTGCATGTTCATGATGTTCCTCTCAGTGGTAATCCAGATAATCTAATAGCTCGACGTCCGCGCCGACAAACCGGAAGGCCAGTCGCCAGTTGGCCTGTATGGTCACGGCATGAAACCCGGCACGGTCGCCAGACAGGCCATGCAGTCACCACGATGGGCGGCCCAAGTCCTGCGGCCCGCTGGCGGCATTCAAGGCAGTCAGCAACTCGCGCAGACGCTTGGCGTGAATGGGCTGTATGCCTGTCATGCGCCCGGTCTTGAAATTGGTCGCTGTCTAGCTGGGGAAAAACTGTTTTACGCGGTCATCGGAGCGCGTTGAACGCGCATCGGTGCTGCCTTGAATTTCTGCGCGGCTTGCCACACGTCATAAGCGCTTTGCTCTGCCAGCCAAAGGCGGGCCTCGCCCCCACGCGCCACGCCCAGCCATGCCTCGATACGCAAGGCCATTTCAGGCGAGATGGCAGCACGGCCATTCAGCACACGGGACAACGCAACGCGGGACACGTCCAATTGTTTTGCGGCTTCGGTGACGTTCAGCCCCAGCGCGGGCAACACATCATCACGCAGCGTCAGGCCGGGATGCGGGGGGTTGAACATGCGTGCCATCGTGTATCTCCTAGTGATAGTCCTGATAGTCCACCAGCACAGCGTCAGTGCCTTCAAAGGTGAACGTCATTCGCCAGTTGCCACTCACCCAAACCGAAAAATGCCCCTTGAGTTCTCGCCCCTTCAATGGGTGCAAGCCCCAGCCCGGCAGATTCATGCCTTGAGCATTGGTCGTTTCGTTCAGGCGTCGCAGCATGGCGGCCAGTCGCTGGGCATGGGCGGCCTGGATACCAGCCATGCTCCCATTCTCGAAAAAGGCCTTCAGGCCTTATGCCGGAATGTCTTGATCATGCCGTATTGTATCGCGTAACGCTACGGGATGCACACTTACCGGCCACTACACGCAGCCCACCAGGTGCGGCCTTGGCATCAAACACACCCTCGAGTTGACGGCTTCCTGGCAGGCGCGAGTCTCCGCCTTCATCGCATTGATCGGCTCGATTGCCGTCGGTCAACTGTGGAAGACAGGATCAAAGCGCACACATTCGAAGTCATGTGCAGATGAAGTCAGCTCGGCGGCTGACCCACCCCAAGCGCCGAGCTATTGTCGTGACGCCGCGCCGGCTGCGATCTTCTGGTCGTCAATCTTGAACACGCTGACGGCGTGCACCAGACTCGATGCCTGCGATTTCAGGCCCTCCGAAGCCGCCGCAGACTCCTCCACCAGCGCGGCATTTTGCTGTGTCGCCTCATCGAGTTGGTTGATTGCCGAGCCGATCTGGTCGATGCCTGCGGTCTGTTCATGGGTGGACGAACTGATTTCCTCCAGCAGGGTCGTCACGCGGTGCACCTGTTCAACAATGTCTTTCATCGTGGTGCCCGCCTCATTGACCTGGCGCGAACCGGTCTCTACGTTGACGACGCTGGCATTGATCAGGGCCTTGATTTCCTTGGCCGCCTCGGCAGATCGTCCCGCCAGGCTGCGAACCTCGCTGGCGACGACCGCAAAGCCGCGGCCTTGCTCGCCCGCACGGGCGGCCTCGACGGCAGCGTTCAACGCAAGAATGTTGGTTTGAAACGCGATGCCGTCAATCACGCCAATGATGTCGGCAATCTTCTTCGAGCTGGATGAGATCTGCCCCATGGTGGCAATGACGCTCGACACCATCTCACCGCCCTTGGCCGCAGCGGCACTGGCCGAGGTGGCCATTTGCGCAGCCTGCCGTGACGTGTCGGCGTTTGATTTGACGGTGGAACTCAATTCCTCCATGGATGCCGCCGTCTCCTCCAGACTGGACGCCTGTGCTTCAGTACGATTTGATAGCTCGGAGTTTCCGTTGGCGATCTCGTTGGCGCCATGGCTGATTTCGTTGGCGGACGCTCGGATGCCACTGACGATCTTGCTCAGGCTGTACGAAACCTCGTGCAGGGCAGCCAACACGCGGCCAGTGGCGTCGCTGGACGTCTCGACGCGTTGCGTGGTCAGGTCACCGCTGGACAATGCGGCGGCAATATGCTCGGCCTCGGACAGCGGGATCGTGATGGTCCGGATGAACAGGAAACTGAAAATGCCACACAAGACCAAGGCAACGAGCGTGAGCAGAACGATGAGTTGCAGCTGTTGTTCGGCCGACAGATTGGCGGTCGTGACGGTGGCGCGGCTCGCGTCCAGTCCGTGCTGCACATAGGCCGAGATCTCGTTCTGGGTCTTCACATAATCAGCCTCAAGCGAGTTCACAAACGTGCCAGCGGTCGCTACGCCTGCCGTCTTGATGTCGAGGGTGTCGGTGGCAAACTTGTGGTAGCCGGCAAAGCTCTTGGCGAAACTGTTCAATGCCTCGCGCTGGACCTCGGTGATCGACGGGCTGGCAGCCGCCGTCTTGATCTCCTTGTCAAACGCATCGAGTTCCTTGACGATGCTTGCATCGAGTGCCTTGATGTTCTCCGGCCGGATGCCGATGGCCTCCCAGGTCAAGGTCTGGTACATCTTCTGATGCAAGGCGGTCAGCTTGGTGGCAAGCACTTGAGCGCTGACAACGCGTTCGATACCAACCGCCCCCACCTCCCTGAGGTCCTTGCTCAACGAGTGCATGCCCGTCCAGCTCACGAGCGCCACGACGACAAGGCACAGAATTGCAAATGTCGGGGCAAGTGCGACCTTGATGCCGATAGGCGCGTTGCTCAGCATGTTCTTCACGGTATTTCCTTAAATGACTGAATGAAAGAGGCGCCCGAGCTTGTTGCTGGGCGCCCTTTCAGGTTTCCCGTCTGGCAGGCGGATGCTTAGCGGTAAATGCCGACGCCGATGAAGCCGGTGCCATCGGGCATGCGGATGGCGTAGGTGGTTTTGCCTTCAATCTTTTTGCTCACAGGATTGGGCCAGTCGTATTCGAACCAGCCACCGCCCTTGGCGGCTGCCGCGAGCAGTCCGGGAACAATCAAGGTGCCCTTGGCATCTTTCAGGCCGCTCAGGTCTTTTCCCACCAGCTTGGCGTTTGCGCCATGTGCCAGACTGATGCTGCTGTTGTTGTAGACCATGACATACAGGTCTTTCTTCGTCCAATTTGCCTTGTCGTTGGTGAAGTCGGACAAGGCCTTCTCAGTTCCTACCGCTTTCATGTGATCGAAGGCGGCCTTTGCCATCGCAATGGCCTCTTCCTTGGTGCCACGTTCCTGGGCGACAGCGCCGCCAACCATTACCAGGGCTGCGACGGATGCCGTCAGCCAACGCATCAATGTTTTCATAAAGGTTCCTCAGAAGTCGATTGAATCATCACACGCGACAATCCTTCAAGGCACTCATTAGACGAGGAAATGGCGCCGACAAAAATCAGAAGCGCGCTCATTTCAGGTATTAATGCCGAAAATCAAAAGCCGGCGTGCAGTCGATCGACGCAGCCCTTCCATCGGGGCAACGCAGGCCGGCCTCATCGCGATGAGGCGAATCGTCATTCGTCAACGCAGGCCAGCGATTGAATCAGCATCCGCATGCACAGGCGCGCTGCTTGACCGATACTTCGCCATGCGCACACACCCACCGAAAACGTTCACCAGGCAGCCCATGCTGCGCTTGGCGCAACATTGGCTGCTTGGCTGGTGGCGGTTGCTGATGTTCGGCGCCCAACTGCTGGTCTTGGCGCTTTCGCCGTCAAGCTGGCGGCGCGCGCAGCGCCGGCTGATCGTGCGTGAGCTCTACGCGGCCACGACGCCGCTGCTGCTGGCTTTCAGCATCGGCACCGCGGTGGTGGCGCAGATCATCATCCGCATCGTGCTGGCCACCGCGTCGAGCTACGGCTTGTCGCAATATGCGCTCGACGTGCTGGTGCGCACGCTCGTGCTCGAGCTGATCCCGCTGTCGGCTGCGCTCTATGCCGGTGTGCGATACACGATGCCAGCCGAGCACGTGCGCTTGACGCGCGCGCAGGGTCTGGGCTCGCTGCGCGACGCAGTGCTGCCGCGCGCGCTGGCCGGCATGTTTGCGACGATCACGCTGACCCTGCTCAGCGCCATGATCGCGCTGGCGCTGACCTATCTTTCGGTGTACGGATTGACAAGCTGGGGCCTGCCCGGCTTTGTGCGCGGGGTTGGCCATGTGTTCGGCCCGGTGATCGTGCTGATCTTCGTTCTGAAGACGCTGTTCCTGAGCTTGGCGGTGGCCATCATCCCGATGCTGGCCGGCGCCCGCGAAGGCGCGGCCGGCGCCGATCTCAGCCGCCTGGCCCGGCTGCTGGTGGTGGTGCTGCTGATCGAGCTGGTGTCGCTGCTGGGCAATTACTATTGAGCCATGCAAACCCAATCCGATACCCCCGACCCTGCGCCGCCTGTCGCCAACCTCGACCTGAAGGCGCAGCTGTTGTTGCTGGTCGTGATATTGCTGCTTGCGGCCAGCGTCACCTTCATCTTCTACGCACGCGGGGCCTTCGAGCGCACGCAAACGCTGGTGCTGGTGGCCGACCACGCCGAGGGCGTCCAGGTCGGCATGGACCTGAGCTTTGCCGGCTTCCCCATCGGGCGGGTGAACCGCATCGAACTGTCGGACGAGGGCAATGCCCGCATCATCGTCTACGTGCCGGTCAAAGACGCGCGCTGGCTGCGCACATCGAGCGTGTTCACGATGGAAAGCGGCTTGGTCGGCGGGCCGCACCTGCGCGCTTTCAGCGGCATCCTGAGCGATCCGCCGCTGGCAGACGGGGCCGTGCGCAAGATCCTGAGCGGCGACGCCTCGGCCGAGATTCCGCGCCTGATGACCGCGGTGCGCGAACTGCTCGACAAGCTCGGCGCGATGACGGCCGACGACGCGCCGCTGAACATGACTTTGCGCAACCTCCAGGCCACCACCGCAAGGATGAACGGCCCGCGAGGCGCCCTGGGTGCGCTGATGGGCAACGAGGTGGACGCCGCCAAGATCGCCACGACGCTGGACCGCACCAACGCACTGCTGGCCAGGCTCGACGGCCTGGTGCTGAAGACCGACATGCTGGTCGCCAAGACCGACACGCAGGTGTTCGGCGAGCGTGGCCTGCTGCACGACAGCCAGGCCACGGTGCAGCAGATCAACCGTCTGCTGAGCGATGCGCGCGCCAGCCTGAAGAAGGTCGACGCGGTGCTGGTCGAGGCGCAAGGCATTGCCAGCAATGCGCGCGAAGCCACGGTCGATCTGGGCAGCTTGCGCGGCGAAGTCGAGTCCAGCCTGCGCAAGGTCGAACACCTGGTCAACGAGGTGAATCGCCGCTGGCCGTTTGCGCGCGACACGGAGATCAAGCTGCCATGAGCCGTTCACGCATTGCTTTCGGATTGCTGATACTGCTGGCGGCCTGTGCCAGCAGCCCACCACCGCCCGACTGGCAGATGAATGCCAAGGCGTCGCTCGAGCGCGCGACCCAGGCCTATCTGAGCGGCGACAGCCGCGTCGAGAAAGCCGAGTTCGCACGCGCCCGCCTCGAGCTGGCGCGCACCGGCCGCGCCGACCTGCTCGCGCGCGCCGAGCTGACGCGCTGCGCGGCGCGCGTGGCCAGCCTCGAATTCGACGACTGCCCGGCCTTCACGGCACTCGCGCAGGACGCCCAGCCGGCCGAGCGCGCCTACGCCAACTATCTTGCGGCCGAGGCCACTGCAGCCGACCTGGGCCTGCTGCCCGCCGCGCAGCGCGAGGCGCCCGCCGCGATTGCCGACCCGCTGTCGCGGCTGGTGGCGGCCGGCGTGCTGCTGCGCAGCGGCCGCGCCGACCCTGCCCTCTATGCATTGGCGGTCGACACAGCCTCGGCCCAGGGCTGGCGTCGCCCGCTGCTGGCCTGGCTGCATCTGCAGGCGCAGCGCGCCGAAGCGGCACATGACGCCGAGCTCGCCGCGCGCCTGCGAAGGCGCATCGAGCTGGTGTTGGGTCAACCCGGACCTAACCAGACAACTCAGCCAGGCAACTCAGCCGGGTCTCAGCCGGTTCAGACCCGCTCCAGAATCACCGCAATGCCCTGCCCCACGCCGATGCACATGGTGCACAAGGCGAAGCGCCCGCCGGTGGCATGCAGTCGGTTGATGGCGGTGGTGGCCAGGCGCGCGCCCGACGCACCGAGCGGATGACCCAGCGCAATCGCGCCGCCCCAGGCATTGACGCGCTCGTCGTCGTCCATCAAGCCCAGCATGCGCAGCACCGCCAGACCTTGCGCGGCAAACGCTTCGTTGAGTTCGATCACGTCGATTTGTTTGAGGCTCAGGCCGGTGAGCGCCAGTACTCTTTGCGTGGCCGGTGCCGGGCCGATGCCCATGATGCGCGGCGCAACTCCAGCGCACGCCATGGCGACGACTCGGGCCTTGGGGGTCAGGCCATGCTTGGCAGCAGCGGCTTCGCTGGCCAGCAGCAGCGCACACGCGCCGTCGTTCACGCCGCTGGCGTTGCCCGCGGTCACCGTGCCGCCCTCCCGCACGATGCCCTTGAGCTTGGCGAGCGCCTCAAGACTGGTTTCGCGCGGATGCTCGTCCTGGTCGACGACCAAGGCGTCACCTTTTTTTTGCGCAATCGTCACCGGCGTGATTTCGCGTGCCAGATGGCCGGCCCGTTGCGCCGCCACGGCTCTGAGCTGGCTGGCCAGGGCAAAGCGGTCCTGCGCTTCGCGCTCGATCTTGAACTCCGCCGCCACGTTCTCGGCGGTCTCGGGCATGCTGTCGACGCCGTATTTTTCCTTCATCAGCTTGTTCACGAAACGCCAGCCTATCGTCGTGTCGTACACCGTATTGGCGCGGCTGAACGCGGTATCCATCTTGGGCATGACGAAGGGCGCACGGCTCATGCTCTCGACGCCGCCGGCCATCATCAGCGTGGCTTCGCCGGACTTGATGGCGCGCGCGGCGCTGCCCAGCGCATCCAGGCCCGATCCGCACAGGCGGTTGATGGTGGCGCCCGACACTTCCACCGGCAGGCCCGCCAAGAGGCTCGCCATGTGCGCGACGTTGCGGTTGTCTTCGCCGGCCTGATTCGCGCAGCCCAGCAGCACGTCGCTCAGCGCCGACCAGTCGACCTGCGCGTTGCGTGCCATCAAGGCCTTGATCGGAATCGCGCCGAGATCGTCGGTGCGCACGCTGGCGAGTGCGCCGCCGTAGCGGCCGAAGGGGGTGCGAATCGCGTCGCAAACAAAAGCCTGCTTCATGGTGGATGTCCTTGGTAGAGATTCGTTAAGGGCGGATAGGCAGGCCGACGATGCGCTCCAACTCGGCATGCGCGAGTCCGTCCACCTTGTCGATGACTTCGAGCCCAAGCGACGTGCAGGCCAGCGTGGCCAGGTCGGTGTAGATGCGCCTCACGCAGGCCACGCCGGTGAGCGGATACGTGCAGCGCTGCACGATCTTGCTCACGCCCTGCTTGGTCAGCAGGTCCATCATGACCCAGGTCTGCCTGGCGCCGACGGCCAGATCCATGGCGCCGCCGACCGCCGGAATCGCACCCGCCTCGCCGGTGTGCCAGTTGGCCAGGTCGCCGGTGCTGGATACCTGGAAAGCACCGAGCACGCAGATGTCGATATGGCCGCCGCGCATCATCGCGAAGCTGTCGGCATGATGGAAGAACGAACCGCCCTTGAGCAGCGTCACCGGCTGCTTGCCGGCGTTGACCAGGTCGTAGTCCTCCAGGCCTGGCGCGGGCGCGGGGCCCATGCCGAGGATGCCGTTCTCGCTGTGCAGCAGCACTTCGCGGCTGGCCGGTATGTGGTTGGACACTTGGGTTGGCATGCCTATGCCCAAGTTCACCACCGCACCCTCGGGAATGTCTTGCGCGACGCGCGCGGCGAGCTGGTCCTTGGTGCGCCTCTGGTAGCTCATCAGGCTGCGCTCCTGAATCCGCCGGCTTGCGTGGCCTGCCGCTCGATTCTGACGATCTTGTGGACAAATATTCCCGGCGTGACGATGTGCTCGGGGTCGAGCTCGCCGAGCTCGGCGATTTCATGCACGCTGGCCACCGTGTGCTTGCAGGCCATCGCCATCACCGGGCCGAAGTTGCGCGCCGCCATGCGGTACACCAGATTGCCCCAGCGGTCGCCGCGCTCGGCCTTGATCAGGGCCAGATCGCCATGGATAGGCGACTCGAACACGTAGTGCCTGCCATCGATCTCGCGCGTCTCCTTGCCCGCGGCCAATTCAGTGCCGTAGCCGGTGGGCGTGAAGAAGCCGCCGATGCCGGCACCGGCGGCGCGGATGCGCTCGCTCAGATTGCCCTGCGGCACCAGTTCGAGCTCGATGCGCCCGGCGCGATAGAGCGCGTCGAACACATGACTGTCGGCCTGACGCGGAAAGCTGCAGATGATTTTGCGCACCCGGCCGGCCTTGAGCAGTGCCGCCAGGCCGGCATCGCCATTGCCGGCGTTGTTGTTGACGATGACAAGATCTCTGGCGCCCTGCGCAATCAGACCGTCGATCAGTTCATTGGGAATGCCGGCCGTGCCGAAGCCACCGACCATGACAGTCGCGCCGTCTTGAACACCTTGCAGCGCCTCGGCAATCGACGACGCGATTTTGTTGATCATTGGCAAGACCCCGGATCGCGTTGCATGGCTTCAAGTTCGGACTGCGGTGTGACGAATTCTAGGGCTTGCCCAACCACGATAATCCGCTACCGAGCCAAGCGAGCGCGGCTCCGTCCATTCTCGAACGCACCTCATGCCCAAACCCGTTTCGAAGCTGCAGCAAGTGTTGCGTCAACTCACCACCGGCGCGCTTGCCGTGCAGGTCTGGCGCGCGCTGCTGCTGGTGCTGGTGGTCGCAATTGCCTATCTGGCGCTCACCCCGGCTCCGCCCAAAGGCATCGATACCGGATGGGACAAGGCCAACCATGGCCTGGCCTTTGCGTCGCTGACGGTGGCCGCCTGCTTTGGCTGGGGCAGCAGCTTCAAGCGTCTGGTCTGGTCCTGGTTGGCACTGCTGGCATTTGGCGGCGGCATTGAAATTGCGCAGCTCTTCGTGCCGCCACGCAGCGCCGAATGGGCTGACTGGCTGGCCGACGCCGTGGGCATCGCCCTGGGCACGCTGATCGCCACGCTGCTGGTGCGATTGCGCCAGGATGATCAATAGGGTTCTGCCAATGACACTGCCTCAAACCGCTGCCCGCGCCAATTGCAGTGCCTGGCTGAGCACCTTGCGGTCGCCAATGTGGTTGGCCAGGATCAAGACCAGCTTGGCCAACAACAGGTCGGCCTGCGCGTCGCTGAGCTCGCGCTGCGCGTTGATCAGCTCCTCGTAAAAGCCGTCGGGGTCAGCGATATTGGGGTGACGTAGCAAGGTCGGTTCGGCGGGCATGGTCATTCCTCAGCTCAGCGACAGACAGCGTTTCAGCGCGGCCTGGATCTTGTCGGCGTCAAGTGAGCGCCAGCGCGCCGCCACATACTGGTCAGGGCGGATCAAGTAGACCGTGCCAGCTTGAGCGTCATAGCGCTGCGCGATCAGTCCATGGCTGTCTTCGATGTCGCGTCCCACCACCAGCAGTTGTGCGGCAAGCGGCCCGACGCGCACTTCATGCGTCGCGTCGTCGCCAAAGCACAGCAGCACGAAACCCTGGCCCAACTGATCGAGCAGCCAGCCGGGCTTGCCGTCGCGTGTGAGTGGCGCGTCAAGGCAACAGCTGCCCGGTGGCAGGCCGCCCTCGAACACTTCTTCGCCCGCCGTGTTCAACGGCGAATCGCGGTAGGGCGTGGGCGTCGAGAGCCGGCCGCTGTTGACGAGCGGACGCGCAAAGGGCGCGTGCTTGGCGAGTTCGAGCACGGCATCGCGCAAGCGCAACGAGGCGCGACTCTTGGGCGTGATGAAGTCGGTGGAGCGCGTCGATTGGCGCAGATTGTCGTCGGCGGCATAAGCGCGCTCGAGGTGATAGCTGTCGATCAGGTCGATGGGCGCCACGCCGTCGAGCACGGCCTTGAGTTTCCAGGCCAGGTTGTCGCAGTCTTGTACGCCGGAGTTGGCGCCGCGTGCGCCAAAGGGCGAGACCTGGTGCGCCGCGTCGCCCGCGAACAGCACGCGGCCATGGCGAAACTGATCGATGCGACGGCACGCGAATTGATAGACCGACACCCATTCCAGCTCGAACGCCGTGTCCGGCCCCAACATCGCCTGGATGCGCGGGATCACTCGCTCGGGCTGCTTCTCCTCAACCGGGTCGGCATCGCGGCCCAACTGGAAATCGATGCGCCAGACATTCATGCTTTGCTTGTGCAGCAACACCGACTGCCCCGGGTGGAACGGCGGGTCGAACCAGAACCAGCGCTCGGTGGGGAAGTCGGCCTGCATGACGACGTCGGCAATCAGAAAACGGTCCTGGAAATACTGGCCGGTGAATTCAGCGCCGACCATGGCGCGCGTATCGCTGTTGGCGCCGTCGCAGGCGACCAGCCAGTCGGCGTTCAGTTGAAACACGCCGTCGGGTGTTTGCACCGTCAGCGCCACGCCATCGTCCAGCTGCTGCAGGGCGATCAGCTTGTGCTTCCAGCGCAAGTCCATCAGGGGCTGCCGGCCGCAGGCCTCGACCAATCGCTCTTCGAGGCAGTACTGCTGCAGATTGATCATGGCCGGCATGCGGTGCTGCGCCTCGGGCAGCAGATCAAACTGGTAGGCCAGCGCGTCGCGAAAAAACACCTTGCCGACCTGCCAGCTCACGCCTTGAGCCAGCAAGGGGTCGACCACGCCGAGCCGGTTCCAGACCTCGAGCGTGCGCTTGGCATAGCAGACCGCGCGCGAACCGACGCTCACCGAATTGTTGTCGTCGATGACGATGGTGGCGATGCCGCGCGCCGCGCAATCGAGCGCCAGCGTCAAACCTGTCGGTCCCGCGCCGACAATCACCAGCGGGTGGCGGCGCAGTTCACCACAGCGCTGATCGTCGCTCTGTTGATAAGCGAATTCAGGGTAGGTGTAGGCGCTGTGCATTGGCCTCAGTTCGAGTGGGCAAATTCCTGGTCGTGCATCCACGCCGCATGCTTGGGCGCGCGCCGGGTGCCGCGACCACTCGTCGAGCATCTCGCGCTTGCAGGCGTCGAGCTTGGCGTACATCTCTGGCGTGCCGACATCGGCCGACAATTCGAGCCGGTGGCCGTTCGGATCGAAGAAGTAGATGCTCTTGAAGATCGTGTGATTCGTGACGCCGACCACCTCGATGCCGGCGGCCTGCAAGCGCGCCTTGGCGGCTTCGAGCTCGGCCACGCTGCCGACCTTGAAGGCAATATGCTGGACCCAGTCGGGGGTGTTTTCGTCGCGGCCCATCGGCGCCGCATTGGGCAGCTCGAAGAAGGCCAGCACATTGCCCATGCCCGCATCGAGAAACACATGCATATACGGGTCAGGTGCATGGGTGGAGGGCACATGATCCTCGGCGATGGCAAGCACGAAATTCATGCCCAGATGCTGCTCGTACCAATCGACCGTGGCCTTGGCATCGATGCAGCGATAGGCGACATGGTGGATGCGTTCGATCTTCATGGCGGACTCCAGTCGAGGGTCAGGTCTTGCCAGGCCGGGCAAGGCGTCAGGCGCTCTCCAGCGCCTTCCACATGGCAATGTCGCGCTCGGCGGTCCAGATGCGCGGGTCGGGGTATTGCGTCGCCTCGTCATAGGCGCGCGTCACGTCGAACGGCATGCAGTGCGCAAAGATCACCCACTGGCCATACTTTGGCGTGAGCCGCGCACAGGTCTCCTGGTACACCGCCTTCAGATCGCGCCCGGCGCTGGCACCCGCTTTCACGCTCTCGTACAACTCGCTCACAAAGGCGCGCGTGCCGGCCAGTCCGGCGGCCACTTGCTGCGCCGTTTGCAGCGCCGCGCCGCGCCCGGGCACCAGCTTTTCGGGCTTGAGCGCGGCCAGATTGTCCAGCGTCCTGGGCCACTCCTTGAAGTAGGCGTCGCCCGCATAAGGCGTGGCGTCGAACTCGACCAGATCGCCCGAGAACAGAATTTTTTCCTGCGGCAGCCACACCACCGTGTCGCCCTTGGTGTGGCCGCGACCCAGTTGCAGCAACTGCACTTCGAGTTTGCCCAACCACAGCGTCAGCTTGCCGCTGAAAGTGAGGGTCGGCCAGGTCAGCCCTGGCGGCACCGATTCGACGCTCTGGAACAGGCGCGGAAAGCGGCCGATCTCGCTGGCCTTGTCCTGCTCGCCACGCTCCTTGATCAGGTCCAGCGTGTCGTGGCTGGCGATGATGTGCTCGCCGCCCTCAGCCATATAGGCCGAGGCGCCCAGCACGCGCACCGCGTGGTAGTGGCTCAGCACCACGTACTTGATGGGCTTGTCACTCACCGCGCGGATGCGCCGGATCACGTCGGCCGCCATCACCGGCGTGGCCTGGGTGTCTATCACCATCACCGCGTCGTCGCCGATCACGATGCCCGTATTCGGGTCGCCCTCGGCGGTGTAGGCGTAAGCATGGTCGGAAAGCTTGTCGAAACTGACGCGCTTCTCCTGCAGATCGGCTTGGGATGCAAAGGTTTTGCTCATGAGGATGCTTTCGCTGAAGCCTGTGCCATGGATGTCATCGACCGCCCACTTCAGGCCGCCTGCAGGTCAGCCAGGCGCGCCATATTGCCCAGCGATACGCGGTGCATTTCGATCAGGCTCAACAGGCCGTTGCGGTGCATCTCGAGCACCGCGGCGTCGGGCAGCGCGGCGAGCTTTTTCTCGTCGATGGTGAGGAAGCCGTCCACATTGAGCTTTTCACCACTGGGCAGCGTGGCTTCGAATCGCATGTCCTGCAGCAGACCATGCTTGAGCAACTCGTCGCAAGCGGCGCGGGTACGCGAGGCCTCTGTCTCGAAGCTTTCGATGAAGGCGTGCGCTTTGTTCATCAGCTCGGTGTTCTCGCCCTTGTCGGTGAAAAGCGGCTGGCCTTCGGTCTCGGAGAAGCCTTGCCATTCGGCGTCAAAGCAAACCACCAGGTTCTCTTCATTGCCGTCGAGTCGCGCCATCACGAAGGGATAGCGGCGCAGATAGGCGGGTTGGTAGCGGCCGGTCCAGACACCGTCCTTCACGAACAGGTTGGTGCCGGGCTTCAGACCCAACACCGCCAGCGGCGCGATCGGGCGCTGGCTGCCATCGGTGGGCGGCGGACCAACATGCACGAACACGATAGGAAACTCCTTGCACGCGTCCGCAAATTCGACCATGGCCAGGAACAGCGAGTTCAGTCCCGTGACACGCTCGATGGAAGTCGCGTTGGACAATATCTTCAAATTACGATGCGCCTGACGATCAAGCGGCACCAGCGACTGGTACATCGGCGGATTGTTGTTCGGGTTGGGGCTTGTCATTCGTCATCTCCGATATCTGCCAGTCGGGTGACCAGCACTTTGTCCACACGTTTGCCGTCAAGGTCAACGACCTCGAAGCGCCAATCTTCCCATTCGACCACGTCGGCGGTCTGCGGCAGCCGCCCGAGCAGCAGCATGACCATGCCCGCCAGCGTGTTGTAGCGGCCACGGTCTTCCTCGGGCAGTTCTTTCAGGTCAAGCCGGTCCTTGAACTCGGGCACCGGAATCAGGCCGTCAAACAGCCAGGAGCCATCGTCGCGTTGCACCGCCCACGAGTCCACGTCGCTGGGCGCGGTGAACTCGCCCGCGATGGCTTCGAGCACATCGCGCGACGTGATCACGCCTTGCACCTCACCGTATTCGTCCACCACAAAAACCAGTTGCGCCCCGGAGGCGCGGAACTGCGCCAGCAACTCCATGCCCGACACGGTTTCGGGCACGAACACCGGTGCATCCAGATCCTGGCTCAGGTCGAGCGTCTTGCCTTCGAGTTGGCGTTGCAGCAGGGCCTGCGATGAGGCCACGCCCAGCACATCGCTCAAGCCGCCCCGGCACACCGGGTAGCGCGAATGGCCATGCTCGCGCAAGACCTGCTGCAATTGCTCCAGCGGCTGCGCGACATCGAGCCAGGCGATCTCGGCGCGCGGAATCATCATCGAACCCACCAGCCGCTCGTCCAGGCGGAACACATTGCGCACCATCTGGTGCTCTTGCGCCTCGATCACACCGGCGTGCAGGCCCTCCTCGAGGCTGGCGGCAATTTCCTCTTCCGTCACAGCGCGCGAAGCCCCTCCTTTGATCCCGATCAGACGCAACACCGTGTCGGTGCACACCATCAAGACCTTCACGAAGGGACGCGCAATCAGCGACAGCCACTCCATCGTGGGAGCCACCAGCCGCGCGACCGCCTCGGGGTGCATCTGGCCGAGCCGCTTGGGCACCAGTTCGCCAAAAACAATCGTCAGAAACGTGATGATGATCACCACCAGTGCAGTGGCAGCGATATGCGAAGCAGCGTGCTTGAGATCCAAGCTCTCGACCAGCCAATCGGCCAGTGGCCCGGAAAACGCAGCGTCACCCACAATGCCGTTGAGCACGCCTATCGAGGTGATGCCGATCTGTACCGTGGACAGGAACTTGGTCGGGTTGTCGTGCAGGGAGATGGCCGCTTGTGCGCCGGCCTCACCGGCCTCCGCCATCACCTGCAGACGCGCCTTGCGGCTGGCCGTGAGCGCCATCTCCGACATGGCAAACACGCCATTGAGCAGGATCAGAAATACGAGCAGGGCGATGTCCATGAAAAGCGTGGCGGCGCATGGCGGCCCCACGCAGATTGTGCGAAAGGCCAGAAGCGTAGCAGATGAGCAGCGACAATCACCCGATGGACTATCTGATTGGCGACGTTCAAGGGTGTTGCAGTGCGCTCGAGCAATTGCTGCGGGCGATCGGCTTTTCGGCTTCTCGAGACCGCATCTACGTGCTGGGCGACCTGGTGAATCGCGGCCCGCGCTCGCTGGACACGCTGCGGCTGCTGCGCGGCCTGGGCAGCTCGGCCACTTGTCTGCTGGGCAATCACGATCTGCATCTGCTCGCCGTCGCGCAGGGCCTGCGCAAGCCGCACCGCAGCGACACCGTGGCCGAGATTCTGCAAGCACCCGACCGCGACGAGCTGCTGAGTTGGCTGCGCCAGCACCGCCTGGCCTGCCACGAGCAGGGCTGGCTGATGGTGCACGCCGGCGTGGTGCCGCAATGGGACCTGGCGACCACCTTGAGCCTGGCCGCCGAGGTCGAGCGGCAACTCCAAAGCCCCGACCTGCCGGAGTTCTTGGGCGTCATGTACGGCAACCAGCCTGCGCAGTGGAGCGACGCGCTGACCGGCTTCGATCGCTTGCGCTTCGCCGTCAATGTGTTCACGCGCATCCGCTTTTGCGACGCGCAAGGGCGGCTCGACCTGGGCGCGAAAGGCGACGCCGACACCGCGCCACTTGGCTTCACCCCCTGGTTCGACGCGCCCGGGCGCCGCACGGCCGGCCTACCCATCGCCTTCGGCCACTGGTCGACGCTGGGCCTGATCAACCGCGCCGACCTGCTGGCCCTGGACACCGGCTGCGTCTGGGGCGGCCAGCTCACGGCAGTGCGCGTCGACGGCGGGCGCCGCGATGTCTTCCAGGTCGATTGCGCGCAGGCGCAGCGGCCCGCCCCGCCTGAGTCATCCCCGCCACACGTATAGAATCGCGCCCTGCGCCGCTGGCACCCAGCCCGCCGCGCAATGACCTCAGGAAGCGTGGCAGAGTGGTCGATTGCACCGGTCTTGAAAACCGGCGATGGGAAACCGTCCGTGAGTTCGAATCTCACCGCTTCCGCCAAAGCACCAGGAAATACTGGGTCTCCGGGCTCATTGGCCGCCCGTGTCCACGCACCGATCCAAACTCGCAAGCGGCGGTGGAGATGGCGCTACGCAGCCTGTTCTCTTTGGCGGCCCGCGGGTGCGACGCCGGTGTGTCGATTGCGGCCGCCGTGATTCATGGCTTGTGTCTGCGCCGCACGCCAATCAAGCCAAGCAGTGCCGAGGACAGAAGCCACGCCGTGCCTGGCTCTGGTACGGAACTCGGGCCCGCAATCGAGGCCAGATAATCGTGGCCAGACAGCGTGCTCAGGCTCGCGCCGTTGGACAACGCGACATCGGTCAGCCGCGCGGTGTTGTACACATCGATATCGCGGCCGTTCATCGCGTTGACACGCAGCTCGGCGATGACCACGTACTGCACGCCACTCGCGAAGTCGAAGTTCAGGCTTAGCAAGGATGCGAGCGACGGGCGCGATTCGTTCCAGGCGATGGTCTCCAGCAGGCTCGCCGCCCCCACCAGAGTGGGCTCGAGGATGCGGTCGGAGTCGGGCGTGAGGTGGTCCACATCCCAGACCTTGATGTCGTAGGACCACTCGCTCGGAAAGCCGAACGGTGTGAAGGTCGATGGAAGGGTCAAGTTGGCAGTCTGGCGGCTGGATTGACCATCGGCCCGGATCGTGGCGTTGAAGTGGCCATTGGTGCTGAAGGTCCAGGCGTCGCGCCACACGCTGTTGGCGGTGCCCCCCGACGTGACCCGGACCTCGGCGTTGCCGTTGGCCTGGAAGTCTCGGCCCATCGCACCGTAGTCCGTGTAGGCGCTAGCCCGGTTGACGCCGAAGTCCGACTGGGCCCGGGTCATGGCGTAATTATTGAACCCGGTGACAGCGCAGGGAATGATTGAGCACCCACCCGCCTCCACTTGCAGGGCCGCGGTCGTTTCAACGCGCGCCTCAGACTGCACCATGTTATAGGCTTGGCGCCAAGGCGCCGGATCATAGCTGCCCTGAATGTTGTTGAACTCGACCACCGTGCTCGCCCACGTGTGGCTGAAAACGGCGGCGCTGCAGGTGGTGAACGTGGTGCACGGGCTACCCACACCGCCATCGAGTTCGCCGAAGGCCAGCGCTGCAGGCATCGGGGCCCACAGCGGTACAGCACAGAGACAAGCACGGATTGCAGTTCGCATCACATCTCCTTTGAGTCGTCGAGCCCGACCTTAGGGCGACGGAGTCGAGCCGAGAACCCCCACAAACGAATGGTGTGACGCTGGCGTGACGCTCGAAGGCCTGCAACGCGGCAAAGGCTCGAAAGCGAGGCGCCGGGAAATCTACATAGGGCTTGCCAGTTCGACCTTCAATCGACAGACCCTCTGCCTCGTTTCTGGCGGTGGCAGCGGCTATGCTGTGTGCGACGAGCCGAAACGACGCGCCCGTTGCACACGCCCATGCCCGCCTCAAACGCACAAACCTGGCTCCACCTCGTCAGTGACGCGTCGCTACTTCGCAGCGACGGCCGAACGCTGGCGCTGGAGGACAAAGATGCGCTGATACTGGCCTACTTGGCGATCGAGGGCCCGACGATGCGTGCAACTCTTGCAGCGCTGCTGTGGCCCGATGCGGATGAGTCGCGCGCACGCGGCAACTTGCGCCAACGCCTGATGCGCCTGCGCCAGACAAGTGGCACGCCCGTCGTGGTGGGCAAGACGCAATTGGCGATTGCCGATCATGTGGTGCACGATCTGACTGGGTCGCCCGGGGTGCTGGGCAGCGTGCACTTCCCCGAGGCACCGGCAGCCGAAGCTTGGCTGTGCAAGCAACGCGAACGTCTATCCGGCGCAATGCAGCGCAGCATCGAGCATCAGGCCGAGACACTGGAACAGGCCGGTGATCTGGCCGCTGCGCTGCCGGTGGCCCAAGCCTTGCTACGAGTGGCGCCGCTGAGCGAAGCGGCGCACCGCCGCGTCATGCGTCTGCACTATCTGCGCGGCGACCGCGCCGAAGCCCTGCTCGCCTTCGACCGCTGCGAACGTGTTCTGAAGGATGAGGTCGGTACCAAGCCTTCCGGCGAAACGCTCGCGCTGTTGCAAACGATTGAGCAAACGCAGACGCCGACCTGGGTGCCCGGCCGACCACTACCGGCCTCTGCGCTGCGGCCACCGCGCCTTATCGGCCGCACGGCGGAATTGGCAGCATTGGCCAGCGCCTGGGTTGCCGAACAGGCCTTCGTCGTCACCGGCCCGGCGGGCACTGGCAAGAGTCGCCTGCTCGATGCCATCGCCGATTCGGACCCAAACCTGCTGCTGGTGCGCGCGCGCCCGGGCGATGACAAAGTGCCGCTGGCCACGCTGGACCGCCTGGTGCATCAGCTCGCGCAGCGCTGGCCGGTGCTGTGTGCAATGCCGGCCTATGAGCACTTCCTCGCCCGTCTGGCCGGCCCGGAGCACGGGAGATCGCCTTCGGTGCAATCAGTGGCTCCCATGGTAGCGGCCTTGATCGAGGCTGCACGCGGCAACGGCCTGGGCGCGCTGGTGCTCGACGATCTGCAATTTGCCGACGATGCCAGCGCCGATACATGGCAGGAGTTGGTGGTGTGGACCTCGCTGTCCGGCCTGCGCTTTGGTTTTGCATCGCGACTGGACGATGACGCGGCCCATGCGCGGGTGCAAAGCCTGGGCCACCACAGCGCCGTGACGGTGGTGCCGCTGCAGGCCCTACCGAGGGCTGATGTGCAAGCGTTTGTTGAGTCGCTTGGCTTGCCGATGGACGATGCGCCCAGCGTGGCCGGCGTGTTGACGCGGCGCATCGGCGGCAACCCGTTGCACCTGCTTGAAACCATCCGGCATGCGCTCGAGCGGCATGGTCAGTTGCGCGCCGACACACTTGAGGCACCGGCGCGCGTGACCGAACTGCTCGAGCGGCGCCTGGTCGCACTGCCCGCTGACGGGCTGCTGCTGGTGCGCATTGCCGCCGTGGCCGGCAACCAGTTCGAGCCCAAGCTGGCCGCCGTCGTGAGCAGGCGCGATGTGCTTGAGCTGGCCGATGCATGGCATGGCCTGGAGCGCGATGGCTTGCTTGATGCGCGCGGCTTCATGCACGACCTGATCGGCGAGGCCGCCCTGCGCCTGCTGCCGCAACCCGTCGCCCGCGTGCTGCATGCCCGCGTCGCCGCCCACCTCGCGCAGTGCGGCGCCGATGCAGCGCGGCTCGCGCACCACTTGCTGTGCGCGGGTGACGACGCAGCCGCTGTGCCGCACCTCATTGCTGCAGCGCGCCTGGCCTGGCATCTCGGGCGCAGCCGGGAGGCGAGCGACGCCTATGTCAGGGCCGCCGATATCGAGTTGTTGCACGGCAATCCCGATGCCGCCTTCGACCTGCTGTTCCAGCGCACCGAGGTGGTCGAAGAACTCGGACCCAGGCCAGCGTTGCACGAGGCCATCGAACGCCTGCCCGCACTGACACGCACGCCGTCGCAGCAGGCACGTCTGGCTTACATGCGAACCATTCTTTGCCATCATGATGCGGACCATGCCAGGTGCCAGGCACACATTGACGATGCACTCGCGCTGGCGGTTGCCAGCGCCGATCTGGCGATCGAGGCCGAGTGTCGCAATATCAAGGCTTACTACCTGGCCCACGACGGCCGTTTGTGCGACGCGCTCGAACAACTCACGGCCGCCGCGGCCTTGCTCCGTGGCATTGGACGCGAGCAGCGCGCGATGGTCATCGAGGGCAGCGCCCACACCGTGCTGCTGTGTACGGGCAAGGCAAAGCGCGCCTTGGATCTGCAGCGTGATGCGCTGCGACGGGTGCCTGATGCAGGTTCGTCGAAGCTGCTGGCGACGGTAATGATGCGACAAGCGGACAGCGAAATGCACTTGGGCAATGTCCTTGCGGCCAGGCACTTGGCCGGCCGTGCGCTGGAGGCGCTGCGCGCCACCGACATGATCGGCGGTGAACTTGCCCGGACTACTTGGTACATCGTCGACGTGCAGCGCCGCAGCGGCCGTTGGCGCGAGGCGCTCGACACCATCAATGAGTCACAACAGAGGATTGCCGTGCAAAGCGATCCGGAGCAGATGCTGGCGGCGGCGCGCGCTGGGATCTACCTCGACCTCGGTCGGCCCGACTTGGCACACTGCCACATTGAGGCGTTCGCGGCCGCATCGCACCACTCCGCACGCCACCGCCTGCGCTCGCTGGCGCTGCGTTGGAAATGCGGTTTCGCCCTCGGTGGTGGGAGTGAAATGGCACTCGTCGTGGCCGACGCGCTGAAGTCAGAAAACCTGTTGCAGGCCTGCGAATTGGCACTCGCGGCGGGCTTTACTGAGGCGCCTGAGGTGACCGTGGCCCAATGTGCGGCCCTGGTCGCACGTTGCGAACCGCAAGGCCTGCGCGAAGAGCTGACGCCGCTGCACGCGCTTTGCGCCTATCTGCATGCGCGCGAGGGCGACCGCCGAGCCGCGAAGGCCAGCGCCGCTCGGGCCGATCGGGCCTTGCTGGCGGGCGACATCGGTGCCATTACGCCGCTATGCATCCTGTGGTTGACGCAGGCTTTGGTGTCCCTGGGCCGCTCGGCCGAGGCGGCCGTCAAGGCCCGAGACGGAGCAGCCTGGCTGTTGGCCGCCGCGCGCGAGTCGGTGCCGGCCGAGTTCCGTATCAGCTTCCTGGACCGCAACCCGATCCACCGCAGTCTGCTCGACGCCGCCAAACGGCTTGGCAGCAATAGCGCCACCGCACCCACCGTATGATTTCGCCGTGCCCGTCTCAGCGCGCTGGCGCAGAAGGCGTTTGACGAGAGTCAATTCAAGAACCTCCTTCCGTGACGACGGGTAGTCGAGTCCATCAGTCGCTGCAGTGATACCAAATTGCATCCATTCAATTGATTGGATTTGCCGCATATTTACGCGACTTGAGGAGGCCAGGAGTGCAAGCGCCACCGAGAACGGAGCGCGCGCGAACTCGAGTACGTCGAGCCTATCGCGTGGCAACACGCCTTTCCGCGCGGACTCAAAGCAAAGCACCGCGCGCCGCAATCGGCCAGATCGCCTCGACGCGGTCGCCGCGTAGGCAGATCAGTTCGTCATAGAGGTTGACGGTGGGGTCGCAGTGGCCCGGCACCAGCATCAGTTGATCGCCCAGTGCAAGCGCGTCGTCATCCACCGTGCTCACCACGCCGTGCTCGTCGGAGGCCTTCAGGTAATGCAGACGGGGACGCTGCCAGACGCCGGGCATGCCTGAATCGACGCTGGAGGCCTTGAGTCCGGCGTCGACCACGGCGAACGCGCCTGTCACCCGGCTCATGACGATGGTGCGCACGAACAAGGCTTGTTCGAACCTGACGTCGCCCTCGCCCCATTGGTTGTCGCCATAGTCGCGGTCCATGAAGATGTAGGAGCCGGGCTGGACCTCGTTGAAGACGCCCGAGTCGCGTTCATGCACGAAGCTGCCGGTGCCAGCACCCGTGATGCACGCCACCGCGATCCCGCAAGCCTCGATCTCGTCCCGCGTCATCTGCGCGGCTGCGACGGCGCTGCGAATGGCCGCCGCACGATCTTGCGGCATGCGCAGATGCTGGGCCGCACCGTGATAGCAGTGCAGACCCGCAAAACGCAGCGGCGGGCTGGCCGCGACTTGCTGCGCCAGATGCAGGGCCTGTTCACCCGGCGCCACGCCGCAGCGCTTGGCGCCGACATCGACCTCGACATACACATCCAGCGTCACTGCTTGCTCTTGCGCGGCAAGCGCGAGCGCTCGCACCTGGCTCGCGTGATCGACCAGCACGCCGATGCGTGCGACACGGGCCAACTCAAGCAAACGGCGCAGCTTGGCTTCGCCCACCACCTGGTTTGTGATCAGGACGTCGTGCACGCCGGCCGCCACGAACACCGCCGCCTCGCTGAGCTTCTGGCAGCAAATGCCCACCGCTCCCAGCGCGATCTGGCGCAGCGCAATCTCGGGGCATTTGTGGCTCTTGGCATGGGGACGCAAACGCACATTGCGCCCGCGCAACGCGGCGCTCATGCGCGCCAGATTGCGCTCGAAGGCATCAAGGTCAAGCACGAGTGCGGGCGTATCGACGGCGCTGACGGGGTCGCCAACGCGTGCGGCTTTCCAGGGGCTCATGGGGTTCAAGTCTCGGTCGAAGCTTTGGTTGGACGTCAGTCTACAGACGATGTGGCGCATCCATCGCGACTGGCGGCGGGCTTGCTGCCTTGCGTGCTGCGTTGCGTGCTGCCTGGAAGCGCGGGCACTTGTGTGCGGGCTCGCAGCCGCCGAAATTTCAGCGTCAAGGCTGAGCTGGGTCGCGTCCGGGGCCTGGTTGCAGTCCGGCTTGGCGGCATCGTCATGTCATTGCGCGCGCGCAAGCGCGGCGAGCCTGCGGGCGCGCAAGCTACATCTTGTAGCGAATTCGGTTCTTGTCAGCGCAGCTTCGCCGCGCTAGGGTGTGCAGCGCATGCCAGCAACGGCGTTGGATATCTCATGACCCGCACAGCTTCGACAGATCAGGCTCCCCGACGTTTCGACGTGTGCAACGGCGACGCCGACGGGCTGTGCTCGGTGCTGCAGTGGCGGCTGGCCGAGCCGGCTGTCGCCACGCTGGTGACCGGACTCAAGCGCGACATCGACCTGCTCGGACGGGTGCCGGTCGACGCCGTCGACGAGGTGCTGGTATGCGACCTGTCCATACAGCGCAACCGGGCCGCGCTGCAGCGTCTGCTCGACGCTGGTGTGCATGTGCATTACTTCGATCACCATGCTGCGGACCGCGTTGTGCAGCATGCCAAGCTCGATGCTCATATCGACCCGGGTAGCGAGCTCTGCACGAGCCTGCTGATGGACCGCCATCTTGGCGGGCGCTTTCGCGCCTGGGCGCTGGTGGGCGCGTATGGCGACAATCTGACGCGTGTTGCAGACGCATTGGCCGCCGACGCCGGACTCGGCGCCGAACCGCGCGCCGCCCTGCGCCGGCTCGGTGAAGCCATCAACTACAACGCCTACGGCGACGAGGACAGTGATGTGCACATGGCCCCGGCCCGCCTGTACGAGATCATGGCGCGCTACCCCGATCCGCTGCAGTTGCTGGCCCACGAGCCCGTCGCAGTCGATCTCGACCGGCTGCGCCGTGGCGACCTGCAGCTGGCCGCCGAGGTGGCACCCTATTGGCGCAGCGAGAATGCCTGCGTCTATCTGCTGCCCGACATGCCCTGGAGCCGGCGCGTCATCGGTTGTCTCGCCAACGAACTCGCCAGGGCCAATCCGGCTCAGTCACACGCCGTGCTCAAAATATTGAAATCAGGCGACTATGTGGTGAGCGTGCGCGCGCCGCAGTCCGAGGCAGGCGGGGCTGACGCTTTGTGCGCCAGCTTCGGCGGCGCCGGGCGCGCCAGCGCAGCTGGCATAGACCGCCTGCCTGCCCAGGATGTGGAGCGCTTCATTCTGGCCTTCGGTGCGGCCAACTGGAGTCAGCCGCGCTGAGACACGAAATGTTTCGCAAGCACGGCTTCATCGTCACTCCCTCAACAGCCTGAGTCAACTGCCTTCGTCGCCTATGCAGTTCCGGCCGGATTCACGCCGAGAAGGGCTTCGGCTGGGCGTCTTGTTCTCCCACGTAAGGACGCGCGCCAGCGCGTGGCAGCCCGTCCAATGGTCGGGGTGCCAGTGCTTGACGACGAAAGCGCTCAGCGTCTCCAAGTTGACGTTTTTTCTGGCAATCAATCAGGCGTGTAGGAACTGCCGCAGCCGCATCAGTTCTTGCCGAACCCTCACGCCTTTTCTGGAAAACGACGCATCCAGGCTTTGCGTGCGAGATGCACAACAACCCTGTGCAAGGGCATTCTCAGGGCATGCGAGCGCACGTAAAGCAACCAGCGTGCAAAACCCGTCAACGCGGTGTTGCAGCTGGGGTGATCGGGCCGCAGGCCCACGGCCAGCAGCCATGCCATCAACAACTTGGTCGGTGCCCAGGGGCTCAGCCGCGCAACCCGCGGCGCCCACTGCATGGGCGGCGCAAAGCCGAACAGCCGCTGGATATGGGTCAGCGCATGAAAGAGCGGAATCTGCAGGCCCAACTCGTCGGCACGATCAAACATGTCGGGCCAGAACTGGCTGTGCTGCCCGAAGTGCTCGATCAAGTCCTTGAGGTCAAGCAAGTCGCGCAGTCCTCGGCCCAATTCGCCTTCTTGAAAGAGGTGGACCGCGCTGTGCAACACCATGTCCGCCGGCGCCAGGACAAGCATTTTTCCGCTCGCTCCGACGGGAACCACCCGTGCCAACAACGCATCCCCGTCCACGCGAAACCGGCACGTGGGCGGCGTGATGGTGTGGTGCACATCGATGTAAGTGTTGCGCCGCACGTGGCGCATGGGCGGAATTTCGTGCATCCACTGCCGGTAATAGCGCTGGTTGTAGGCGTCGCGCTCCTCGCTGATCCATCCGGCGGCGAACAGCGCCCCTTCCACAGCTTCGATCTGCGCGCGCGGCACCATGATGTCGATGTCGGAAAAGAGCCTCCCGCGACCAGACGGTAA
This sequence comes from uncultured beta proteobacterium, assembly GCA_963740455.1. Taxonomy (GTDB): domain Bacteria; phylum Pseudomonadota; class Gammaproteobacteria; order Burkholderiales; family Burkholderiaceae_C; genus Paucibacter. The sequence continues at coordinate 291,262 of CAVUEF010000006.1, read as the reverse complement.
CCCGGCCACGAGATACGCAGCCCCCTTGAGCAACACCACGGGCGTATCGAGCTTGGCCAATGCGCGTTCGATGCAGTCGATCTCCCAATGCACTTCGTGCTGTTGCCGCTCGGCCAGACGCAAGGCAGATTCGAGGTACGGCCGTGGGCCGTCTGGCACGTCAGCCAGCCAGTTGCGGTCCAGGTAGTGAACTGCCAGACGCGACAGCAAGCGCGTTTGGCGTGCCTGCCCCAGCAGCGTTTCCCACTGGCGCGTCGATAGTCGGGGGACAAGGTCGGGGCGCGCCCAAATGGGTGCGAGCAGGTCGGCTTTCATGCGCCGCGATCCCGAGCCAACAGGGATTCAAAAACGGCCACCGCGTCGTCCAACTGGGCGTATTCGAAATCGTAGCAAGCGCAGTTCTCGACGACGTTAGAGAGCACCTCAAATCCGGTCAACCCCAGGGCCACGTAGTTGAAGGAATTGCGACCCAGCTCGAGCACGCTTTTCGCCCTTGAATGCGGTGTGAGTTTTGCCACTGCATTCTCTACGTACTTGGGGAAGATGACCCACCTTGGCTTGGCGGCATCGTGCATGCGTTCCAAGTGAGCGCGCGGCACACGCATATGCGTCACCGTTCCTTTGGAGGTGTTGTGCGTCACCCGGTTCAGCATGGCGTCGGGCGCATACGCTCGGATGATGTCGATCGACTGGTTCTTCAGGCTGATGGGGCGGCACAGGGGGGCGACGGAGCCATCGGTCAGCGATATCAGCGCCAACTCGTCCGACAGCAGACGCCAGCCGCGACTGACCAGACCCGCACACAGGGTACTTTTGCCCGACCCGGGTGGCGCGGGCATGATCACCGCGCAACCGTCTCGCTCTATGACGGCCGAATGCAGGATCAGGTACTGATTCGCCTGCGTTGATATGCACCAGTTCATGGCCCACTCCAGCAGCGGCATGGCGTGGTCGATCGGCAACGGCTCGAACGGGCTTTGTCCATCGTGGCGGAAGATGACCTGCGGCCGCAGCCACTGGCGCCAGCGCGCCCCGCGCTCCATCGTCAGTGAAAAATCAACGAAACAGGCATCGTCCGGAACAGGGTAATCCTGGTACATCAACGCCAGCGCGCCGGCAAGATCGGCAATCGGCGATTGGATTCGGACGGCAAAGGGGCCGGTCTGCAACACCAGTCCACCGTCACGCAGACGCCGGCCGACCTCGGTCAAGGACAGGGCCGACAAATTCATGACCGCGCCGTCTCCACCAAACCCATTGAAAGCAGCTCGGACACGATTTCTGTAACTTTTTGATGAAGCTCTTCCGAGTCTTGCGCACCCAGGCTTCGAGCGAAGGCTGTGATTTCGTCCAAGCCTGCAGGGCCTTCCTGAAAGCACATCAACACCGCAGCGCTCAGCGGCTCGAGCCAGTGCGTGTGCCCCGAAGCGACGTCAAACGCCAGCCACTCCGTATCGAAGTCACGCCAGTGCAATCTGGCCAAGGCATTGAGTGACCAGCGCTGCAAGCCCTCGCTGCCCGACCTGAAAGCCGCAGCGTCCACGGGCACAGAAGCGCCAGGTATCAGCTGATCTCCAGAGTCTTGAAAAACGCCAGCGCGTTCTCGTACTCAGGCGTGCCCTTGCCCTTGCCGTAATAGGCTTTAACCTCGTCGGGCGAATAGGGGAAATTGAGCCTGGAGTTGCACGCATTGAGCCAGGCGCCAATCCAGTGCACTTCGTCCTGGTCCTTGTTCTTGTCCGCGTGGAAGTCCATCACGTCGTACAGCGTGCAGGTGACCTTGTACTTGCTGTACTTTTTCGAACGATCTGTTTTCCACTTGTCGGGGTGACAGTGTTTGACCTTGCCGCGGCCGGCATCGGTCCAGTTGTTGCCGTCGTACTTTTCCCGGTCCGACTCATCGTCATCGGGGGAACTGTCTTCTTCGCCGTAGGCCTCCAACTTCGAGTCTTTGCAAACGGTGCGATTGTCGGCGTTGCAATTGACATTGCCCGGCCATTTGGTCTTGTCCTTGTAGGTGTCGCACCTGTAGCCACCGCAGGTCTCGGTATTGGTCGTGGCGGAGTGCACCGCCGAATGCTGTCCGGAAATGCTGCAAATATGATTGTCCCGCGTGACAAAAGTGGTGCCGCTGGCCAAGCTGTGTATCGATGCCGTACTTGCCGCCAGCACCGCGCCACCCTTGCTCAATCCCTTGAGCATCATGCGCCGGCGAGCCATCAAGTGAGCCTTCGCGTCGGCCGCCATTGCGGGCGGGACGTCTGCCTGCTCTTGGGGTTTGATTTGATCGTTCATAGGATCCGCCTCCGTTGCGCGTCCAAGGCGTGTCGCCCGCAAAGCGCATGCTAACCACGACCACCTCATTTAGGAGGCCAGTGTCGCACACAATATTGCATGATCATAGGGCAGGCCACCCCCTGAACGGGTGGCGGTCGGTGGGCCGCAGCGGGCAATTTTCCACATCGAAGGCCACGCTCAGGGCATCGTCGGCACGGTCTGGCCGCCCACCGGCGCCTTACCCTGGAAGTCGGGTCGGGTTGCATTGTGAATCGCAAGCTGTGTTTGCGCACCAGCGCTGCGGTCGAGCAGGCCCTGGCGACTTGATACCGATCATGTGACCGCCATCGCCTCCGATGCGGGCGGAGAACAGGCGTAGCATTTGCGGCAGCGTGACATGCTGACTTGTGGCGAACGAGGGAGCCCGTGCATGAGCTTTGATGTAATGCCCGAGCGGCGTCAAGGCCTGCTCAACACACCTCTGGACGCGGTGGTCAAGGCGGCGCAGGAAGGCATCGTGATCGTCGACGACGAGCAGCTCATCGCCATGATCAACCCGACCGCGCAACGTATGTTCGGGTATGCGGCCGGCGAGGTGCTGGGCAGTCCGCTGACGCGCTTGATGCCGACGCGCTTTCGCAACGGCCATGGGGCGCTGGTACGCCACTTTGCCGAGAGCTGCGTCCACGGTGCCGGAGAGAGCAGCAGCCTGGAGCTCGTCGGCCTGCGCGCCAACGCCCAGGAGTTTCCGATCCAGGCCACGATCTCGCGCATGGATGTGGCAGGCGCCCATGGACCGCGCAGGTTCTTTCTGGCCCTGCTGCGCGACCTCAGCGAAGAGCGCGCGCTCAAGGAGAGGCTTCACTCGCTCGAAGAGCTGCTCCCCACCCTCTACGAGTTGGCACCGGTGGCGATCTGGATTGCGAAGGACGACGAAATCGTGTTTGCCAACCCGGCCTGCGCCAAGCTGTTCGGCATTGGCGACGCCAAGACCTTGCTGGGCCGGTCGATCTACTCGCTGCTGAGCCCGCAGTCGCATCCCATGATCCGACGCCACATCCGCAGCACCTTGTCGGGTCGGAGCCGGCTCGCGCCGGTATCCGAAGTCATCGCCAGGCTGGACGGCAGCACGCGCGAAGTCGAAATTGTGATGGTGCCGATGCCCGATCACGGACAGACCACCCTGCAAATGGTGATCAGCGACGTCACGCAGCGCCGCGAAGAGGCGTCTTTGCTGGAACAATCCCGCAACGAATTGCGCCAGCTGTCGGCGAATGCGGTGGAGGCGCGCGAAGAAGAGCGTCACCGCATCGCGCGCGAGCTGCATGACGAACTCGGCCAGCGCCTCACCGCAATGAAAATGGACCTGTCGAGCCTGCGCCTCGGATTGGCCGAGCAAGGCTACCGTCCGCGCATCGATGCCATGCTGGAGATGCTCGATGACACGGTGGCGTCGGTGCGGCGCATCGCCGCAGACCTGCGTCCGCTCATGCTCGACGACCTCGGGCTGAACGCCGCGATCCGGTGGCTGGTGCGTGACGCGGCCAAGCGCATGGGCATCGAGGTCACGGTGCAACTCGGCGAGGGCGACCCGCCGCTGGGCAAAGGCGCCTCGATCGCGCTGTATCGCATGGTGCAGGAGGCGCTCACCAATGTGGCGCGCCACGCGCGTGCCACTGGCGTGCAAATCCGGATGCAGCAATGCAGTGGCGAAGTGGTGCTGAGCGTGCGCGACAACGGCGTGGGCTTCCCGCAACGGCCCGCGCAGCGCGAAGGCAGCTTTGGCCTGATGGGCATCCGCGAGCGCGCCTATATGTTGGGTGGCCACCTCGTGGTCGACAACCCGCCCGGTGGCGGAGGTCGCATCACCGTGCACCTGCCCATCGGGGCGACCGGCGACGTCCGCACCGCACTGGACGATGGAGCCTCACCATGACGAGCGCATTGTCCGGCGCCACCTTGCACCTGCTGATCGTCGACGATCACGCGATATTGCGCGAGGGCTTGAGGCACATTCTCGAATCAAGCGGCGATGCCATCGACATCAGCGAAGCCAGTTCGGGTTTCCAGGCGCTTGAGAACCTGCGCCGCCAGCCCTTCGACCTCGTCATCGCCGATTTGTCCATGCCCGGCATGAATGGGCTCGACCTGATCCGGCGCATCAAGGCCGACTACCCGAAGACCGCCGTGCTGGTGCTCAGCATGCACGCCGAAGAAGAGTACGCCTTGCGCTCCTTCAAGGCCGGCGCGAACGGCTACGTCACCAAGGACAGCCCCGCCGAAACCCTGGTGAGCGCGGTTCGCAAGGTCGCCTCCGGCGGCACTTACGTGACACCCAGTCTGGCCGAGCGGGTCGTGCAAAGCCTCAACGGCACGGTCGATGTTGCGCGCCATGTGCATTTGTCCGACCGCGAACTCGACGTGCTGCGGCGCATCGTCGCCGGCCAGCGCGTCACCGAAATCGCCAACGAACTGCACCTTTCAGTCAAGACCGTCAGCACCCACAAGACGCACATCCAGGAAAAACTGCAACTTCCGAACACCGCCTCGCTGGTGCGTTACGGCATGGAGCACGGTCTGCAATTCGAAGACAGTGGTTCGGATCTGCCGCACGACGACGCGCCCGACATCGATTGAACCTCACTTGACCAGCAACACCGGCAGGTCTGACAGATGGATCACGCGCTGTGCCTGCGAGCCGAGAAACAGGCTGCCCAGCGCGCCCATGCCGCGCGTGCCCATCACGATCTGGTCCACGCCCTCCTCTTTCGCCATGCGCGTGATTTCCGCCGCAATCTCGCCCACCGCGCTGAGCGTGGCGACGCGCTCGAGTCCGCAGGCCTGCGCATGCGCCAGCGCTTGCGAAAGCAGCTTCTCCTGCTGCTCGCGCAGCGCCTGGTTGATGTCCTCGTAGTCGAACACCGGTATCTCGCCGTAGTACACCGGGCCATTGCGCACATTGAGCAACACCACCTCAAGACCGACAGCGCACTTCGCCACTCGCGCCACGGTCTCGACCGCGTGTCTGGCAGGCTCCGACCCATCAACGGCAATCAGAAATTTCAGCATCTCGGCCTCCTTGCGTGCCTTCGCATCGTCTCGTCGCCGCGCCCGCGACAACCAGCGCGATGACAGTCACTCTGCGCCGCCGTGCCACCTGAGCGTTGCGCGGGCTCAACGCGCGTGGCGCCCTGCCAGCGCTGCTGCTTGGCCATGTCAGGCCGGCAGGCCGGCGCGCAGCATGCGCGCGCGCAGGCGGTCAATTTCGTCGAGCAAGTCGAGCATGACGGCCACGCTGGTCAGGCTCGCATCGAAGTCGCGCTGCAGCCGATTGATGCGGCGCACCCGCGCCAGTTCATCGCCACCGAAGCGCCATGCCGGCTCGGTGAACATCGGCTGCACCAACCCTTCGTCGACAAGGCAGACGACCCATGCAGATTCGACGCCGCACGCCTGGGACAACTCGTCCAGATCAAGCCAGGCGTCTTCGCCGAGACGGACGACTTCTGTCATTGTGTTGCGAATCATGATTCATCCCCCCAGGTCGTGGCGCGGATCAAAGGCCAAATCCTTCGCCATCTGCCGGTACAGTGCCTGCGCGCCAGCGCTGTCGGCCGCAGGCAACACCAGCTTGAGCACGACGTAGCAATCGCCCGCCGGCGTGCCCGGAATGCCGCGCCCCTTCAAACGCAACAGGCGGCCGGTCTGCGACGCCGGCGGAATGTTCACGTCGAGCGTGCCATCGGGCATGGGCACTCGCACGGTGGCACCGAGCGCGGCTTCCCACGGTGCCACGGGCAGGTCGAGGTAGAGATCGCGGCCGTCGACCCGGTAGCTGGCATGCGGCGCAAAGCCGATCTCCAGGTAGAGATCGCCGGGCGGCCCGCCGTCAAGGCCCGGCGCGCCTTGCCCGGCGAGACGCATCTGCTGGCCACTGCGTATGCCTTTGGGAATGTTCACCTCGAGTACACGCTCGCGCAGCACCACGCGGCCTTCCTTGTCGTAGGTGGGGCTTTGCATCGTCACCGCCCGCGTGGCGCCGTGGAAGGCATCCGCGATCGGCACCAGAATCTTGGCATGGTGATCCTGACCGCGCGTGGCGAATTTTTCGTCGGATGGCCGACTGTGTGCACGGGCGCGACGCGCATGACCGAACAGCGCCTCGAAGAAGTCGCTGTGCCCGCCGGCATCGGCAGCGTCCTGGGGGCCTCCGGAGAATTCGAAACCGGCGTCCCAGTCCGGCGGCGGTTGAAAGTCGCGTCCCCCCTGCGCGCCCTGTCCGATCTTGTCGTAGGCGGCGCGCTTTTCGGGGTCGTACAAGACGTCGTAAGCCTCGTTGATCTCCTGCATGCGAGCCGACGCGTCGGCGGCCTTGCTGATGTCGGGGTGGTGCTGGCGCGCCAGCTTGCGATACGACTTCTTGATCGCGTCCGCACTGGCCGTGCGATCAACGCCCAGCACGCGGTAGTAGTCCTTGAATTCCATGATGGCCTATCGAGTGCGCTGAACCGCCGGCGACCTGGTTCAGCAATAGCTCCATGCCGGTACACGCCACGAGCTGATGCTAGCACCTGATCAACGCGCGCTGCTGCGCACCCGGTCCGGGTGCACGGCAGCGCCCGACGCGATCAGCACCAGGCAGCGTCCCGGCCGGCGGGTGGGTCGCAGTACTGAAGTCAACTGACCAGGCCGCGCGTGCTGCGCGACAACTCGCGCAGGCCCTCCAGATTCAGAATTTCAAGCTCGCGGTTGTCGATGCGCACCAGGCCGCTATCTGCCAGCGCGCTGAACGAGCGGCTCACCGTCTCGTGCGCCACCCCGAGATGGCTGGCAATATCGCGGCGGCACATACGCAAGTGCATCCGGTAGGGCGACTGCCCGCGTTCGGCCAGGCGCGTCGACATCTGCACGATGAAGCGCGCCAGGCGCACTTCGGCGGCCACCGCCGCCATCACTTCGGCAATATCGGAGGCATGCGACATTTGCCGGCTCAAGGCCGCCAGCAAGGTCTCGTCGAAGGCTGGCACATGGCGGCGCAAGTCCGACAGGCCGCGAATCGGCAACGCGTACGCGGTCGCGGTTTCGAGCGCGATCGCGCTGACCGGGTGCTGGCCCAGGTGCACGGCGTCGAAACCAAGCACTTCGCCAGGCCCGGTAAACGCCAGCACCTGTTCGTAGCCGTCCTCGGCGGTCCGGACGCACTTGAACGTGCCGCAACGGACCACATAGGTGTACTTGGCCTTGGCCCCCTCGTGGAAAAGCGCCATGCCGACCTGCGCGCGGTGCAACTCGAGTTGCACGTCGTCGGTCCACTGGCGGTCCCAGTCGGTGGCGCCCATCAACTCCATCAGATCCGAAAGGTTGGGGGGGCGCAATCCGCTGGCGCGTGCCAGCATGACACCGGGGACAAAGCGACCTTGTTCCATCCTGCTTGACGCGATCTGCATGATCCACCTCCATCGGGCGGGCCGGCGGCCCTCTTTACCTGAGTGAAATGGTGGCCGATGGCGGCAGCGCTGGCAATCGGCGCTTGGGCCGACTTTGCATGGGAGTATTCCGTCTGGCCTAGGAAAACTCCGATCAGGCCATGTCGCATCGAGCCTGGCCCGGTGGCTTGCAGTTCGGCTCCAACCGACCCGGGGTGGTGCGGCCACGGGCGCCCGCTCACGACAGGCGTTTGCGTGCCAAGTGTCGAAGGAACCAGGTTCCGGCCAGATGGGCCACGGTTTGCGAAGCCGCGGGCTCGTCGCGCGTCAGCGTCGCGCCGGGCACGACCTCAAGACGCTTGTCGCACTGAAGCAAGCCCAGCGCGCAGCGGTTCACGTGCGCGACCTCGGCATCGGCGCCGCCGACGATCAGCAGCGTCGGCGCTTGCACGCGCGCCAGGTAGGACGCCGCCAGATCGGGCCGGCCGGCGCTGGCGACGATGGCGGCGACCCGATTCGGGCATATCGCCGCCGTCCACAGTGCTGCCGCCGCGCCGCCGCCCACGCCGAACAGGCCCACGCCCAGACCGTCCAGATCGCGGCGACTCGAGAGCCAGTCCAGCACCAGTTCCAGCCGTTGCCCCAGCAGCGCGGCATCGGACGCGTGTGACTGGTCTTCGGCCTCGAGATCGGGCTTCAGGTCGGGCACGAAAGTGGCCAGATGCAAGCCCTCCAGCACGCCGGCAGCGATCAGATGACTTGATTCCAGGCGAGCACCTTGGCCGTCATGCGCGAACACCACCATCCCCAGGGCTTGCCTGGGCACCACCAGACTGCCGGGCAAGGCCAGCGCACCGATCCGAACCTGCTCTGCGTGCATCTTCAATCCAACCCCGCGCTGACATGTGATGGTTGAATGGTCGTTGCGGCGTGCCGCCGCCGGTTGACAGCGCTCAACAGTTTTGCGACCGGCGCTTCACGCCAGTCCCGGATCGACGCGAGCCCGGTCGAGCCGGCGACCCCTGTCGCGCTCAGGGGTAGACATGGCGCCGCGTCGGCGTCAATCCGGCACTGTGCCGGCGCCGGGGCGTGGCCAGTATCTGGTAGACGCCCAGCTCGCCCGACTCGAACTCCATCGCGCTGGCCGCCATATAGAGACGCCAGACGCGATACGTCGCCTCGTTGACATGGTCGAGTGCACGCTCGTGCTGGCTCTCCAGGCGCTGCACCCAATGACGCAGGGTCTTCGCATAGTGCGGCCGCAACGCCTCGACATCGACAATCTCGAAGCGCGAGCGCTCCATCACGCGCTGGATATTGCTGACGGTGTCGAGCTCGCCGTCGGGAAACACGTAGCGATTGATGAAGCGCGACGACAGGGCCTTGCCCCAGCCATCCTCGTCGTGGGTGATACCGTGATTCAGAAACAGCCCGTCGGGTTTGAGCAGGCGCTGCACGGTGTCGAAATAGATCGGCAGGTTTTTCAGACCGACATGCTCGAACATGCCCACGCTGGCGATTCTGTCGAAGCGGTGTCGCCCTGCCAGCTCGCGGTAATCCTGCAACGCCAGCGTCACCTGGTCTTGCAGTCCGGCCTCGCGGATGCGCCGGCTGGCCAGATCGAACTGGCGCTGGCTGAGCGTGATCCCGTGCGAGCGCACGCCGTAGTGGCGCGCGGCATGCATGATCAGCGCGCCCCATCCGCAGCCGATGTCAAGCAGCGCCTGCCCCGGCGCGAGCTGGAGCTTGCGGCAGATGTGGTCGAGCTTGGCGGTCTGCGCTTGCTCGAGGCTGGCGTCGTCGGACTCGAAATAGGCGCACGAATACACCATGCCATCGCCCAGCCAGAGCGCATAGAACTCATTCGACAAGTCGTAGTGAAAGGCGATCGCCTGGCGGTTTTCCTCCAACGAATGCGATTTCACGTTCTTGGCGTGCAGCGTTCCATTCAAATTGACATTCACCCTTCGCCGCGGCAGGGCGGCGCCGCCGGCCAGACGCAGCAGCAGCGCAAGTCTGCCGGCCAGCGGCAGGCGCAGCGACTGCAGATGGTCTTTCAGCGAGAGCGCCGAAAACAGATCGCCATCCACATCGACATCGCCGCGGAAGTACAGCTCGGCCAGACGCAGCGGGTCGCGTCCCAGCAGCAGGGAGCGAGCCACATCGGCGCCGCGAAGTCCGAGCGTGAACATGGGCGCCATGCCTGATCGTGCACCGCCGCCAAACACTCCGGCACTGCCGTCGGGCAGTCGCACTGCCATGGCCCCGTCAAAGGCCGCCAGCAAGTGCTCCAGCGCCAGATTCCAACGCTCGATCTCGCCACCACGGCGATTGAAGTCGTCTTCGGGGACAGGTCTTGCTTCGGTCAGCGACGCTTCGATGGCCCCCTGGGGGGCGACTCTGTCGCGCATCATGTCTGTAGCAGCCATCATGGTGTCCTTGTGATCGGGCGGCATGGTCTGGCAAATTACAGCCACTGCGCTCGACACGGTCATTGCGCCCGCTCAATGGCCGCGCTGAACGGCTGCAGGCGTCGGGGCAAGACTTCTCGGGGCGCTCCCCAGGCCAGGGGCCACGCACCTCATCCGGTCATTGCCACAGCTCGTCAAGGTTTGAAAACCCCCAATCCGCCGCCGACTCACGCGCAAGGATTCTATCGTTGCACATCCGATGCGACAGGTCCAGCGTCTGCACCGGAATCGCCATCTTCGACTTGATCGAATAGAAGACCTTGACCTTGGGTGACACCAGCGTGCTCTCCCCTTGCTCGGCAACCACGGCCAGACGGTCCGATTTCAGTCGCACCAGCGAGCCCACCGGGTAAATGCCCACGCACTTGACAAAGACCTGAAACACCACCGGGTCGAAATGCCCTTTCCACATCGCCATGCGCTGGATCGAGCCGGCCGGATCCCAGGCGTTCTTGTAGGGCCTGGTCGATGTGACGGCGTCGTACACGTCGCACACGGCGCCCATGCGTGCCAGCATGCTGATCTGATCGCCTGCCAATTTGAAAGGGTAGCCACCGCCTTCGAACTTTTCGTGATGATGCAGACACACGTCAAGCGCGGCGGGGGCGACCAGGCCGCTGTCCTGCAAGATCTGATGCCCGCGCTCCGGGTGGGACTTCATGATCGCGAACTCTTCGTCGGTCAGAGCGCCCGGCTTGTTGAGCACGTCGACAGGCATCACCATCTTGCCGATGTCGTGCAGCAAGCCGGCAAAGCCGGCCTCGCGCACGCGCACTTCGTCATGGCCGAGCTGTCTGGCCAGCGACACCATCAGACCGCACACGGCGATCGAGTGCATATAGGTGTAGTTGTCCCTGGTCTTGAGCCGCGCCAGGCTGATCAGCGCAGCGGGGTTGCGGCTCACCGAATCGGCGATGTCATCCACCAGTTGCACGCATTGCTGTGTATCGACCGCGCGGCCCATGCGCGCCTCGCCAAACAGCGAGGTGACGGTTTCACGCGAACGCTCGATCGTGGCCGCCGCGCGCGCCAGCTCGGACGCCATATCGCACCTTGACGGCGGCGGGGCACCGCCTGGCTCCTTGACCGGTTCGGGAGCATGCGCCGCTGCGGCCACGACCGGCGCCGGCGCGTCTTCCTCTTGGACGTCAAGTCCCTTGTCAAGGTCAATCCAGCATGCGGCTATGCCACTGCGCCCAATCGCTTTCAGATCGGCCGCGTCGCTGAGCAAAAAGCTCGTTTTCCAAAACGGGTGCGACAGCCACGATCCCTCGAAGCTGTGTATATACATGCCCAGCCGCAGCTGGAAAATAGTTATCTTCTTGAGCATTCCCTTGCTCCCGGCGGTTCGAACCTGAGGCGCGGTCGAGTATGCCTCAGGCGCTGACCGCATCGGTGACGCGGTCGAAGTCCACGAGATTGGTTTTTACATCGATCCCAACGGGCGTGTTCTTCCCCATCACAAATCGGCAACGCCCCTCGGAAAGATTGGCCCACAGCCGGCCAATCAAGCGGTCATCCTCGGCCGATAGCCAGCGGTCGGCGCCTTTGTATTCGACGGCGAGAACCGGTCCGGGCTTGCCAGCCCTTCCCGGAAGCAGGCACAGAAAGTCCGGGTAGAAACGCCCGTCCGCCTTTTGCAGGAAGAACGAGCTTCCTTCGCGCCGCACCAGATTGCGCACCCAGAACTGAATGCGCCCCTGCTGCGCCTGAACGTCCAGCCAGCAGGCGCACTCGAATTCTTCCTTGCTGTCGAAATCGCCCATGCGTCCGTAGAAGTGCTTCCTGAAATCGAAGTGGCCGAAGCCGCCGTCGTAGTCGCGGCTCGGCGCATAGGCCTGCGGGTGAAACTCGAAGGCAAATTGATCGCTCACCGCGACGCAGGATGCGGCATCGTCACCGAACAGTGTTTGCTCGAATGCCTTGCCCACCGCCTGCTTGCGCAAGTCGCGGATGCGCGCCTCAAGGCGATCGCGGATCAGGAACTTTTGCAGGCAGGCAGCAGCCAGCGTGAACCCTTCACGCAGAAGCAACTCGGTCAGCCACGCGGCGACGACGGCTTGCTTGCTCGCGTGGATGAGCGATTGAGAGATCCCACGGGTAGTCCAACACCTCGGGGTCATCGAACAAAGCCAACACGCCCTGAATGCGCAGCGCGAGTTGCGGAACGCGCAAGCGTTCGCCCAGTACGGCCGGCGTCTGGAAAAACTCGATGGCGGTGGTGCGGCTGGCTCGCGCGGCTTCGACGATGGCCGCCGCCGCTGTTTCTGACGTGACCGAGGCCTTGAGCGTTTCGGCCTCATCCTCGGTCAGCGGAGTGCTGATGGTGAGCGTATTGAGCTTGCCATCCCAACTCAGCTTGTCGCGGATCGGCTTGGGCACGCTCTTCAGATCGGGCTTCTCGGACAAGGTAATCGCCACCGGCCGAACCACAACGCGCCCGGCATGGCCGTCCAGATCCAGCCGCGATTGTTCGGCCTTGGCAGCGGTCACGAACTCGGCCACCTCACGTCGCTCGAATCCAGCCCCAGCCACCAAGCGGTCACGCAAGGCGCTCGCGGTTTCGGCAAAGTTACGCGAGACGACGAAGGCGTACGACTGATTCAGCGCCCGCGCTTGGGCATGTTTGGCGCCGGGTTGCCGCAACACGCGCCCGAGCAACTGCTCTACCGCCGTGGCCGAATGCAGCGAGGCCATGCTGACCAGGATGTAGGCAAAGGGGCAGTCCCAGCCTTCGGCCAGCGCCTTGTGGGTAATGACGAACTTCACTGGGCAGTTCGGATCGGCAATGCCCAGCTTGTAATCCGCGTCGATCTGCTCCAGCCCTTTTTCCTCGCTGGTGGCCACGATGATCTCGCTGGCCGGAATGTCGTGGTTGGTGATCAGCTCGTTCTTCACGCGCTCGAAGTCCAGCGTCTCGATGCCTGAGCGTCGCGGCTCCGCCTGAATCAGCACCAGCGGCCGCAGGTAGGCCGCTCCCGCCCGGCGCTCGTCGTCGGCCAGCTTGTGCAGGGCGTCGCGCCGGCCGATGGCGTCGGCCAGACACTGTTGCCAGTTCGGCTCGGTCTCGAGCACCACCGGCAGCTTGATCATTTCTTCTGCCTTCAATTCGGCGGCCGATACGCTGTGCAGCACGTTGCTCGGCGTGCGCTCCAGATCGGGCGTGGCGGTCAGTTCCATCACGCCGCTGGGGCGAAAACGCGCCAGCATGTCGAAGGCCAGTTCGGTGCGGTTGTTGTGCGCCTCATCGACGACCACGAAGGGCCGGCGCAACCGCAACACATTGGCCAGCGAATAGGGCGTGATCCGATCCGCACCGATGCCTTCGGTCAGCAGCTCATCGCGCTGGGTGGGCGACAGGTTGTCGAAGTGGTGATCAGCGCGCCGCTGCTCTGGTACACCTTGCGGCATTCCTCCTCTTCCACCTGGAACGCCTGCCGCGTCGCCACGACGATTGTGGTCGAGGTATCCAGCGCGGCGCGCGTGACGCTCTTGGCTTCTTCCAGATCGAGCACGGTGATGGTGCCAGCTTCGCGCAGCGCGGTGTGATAAGGGTGCTGCAGATCGCGCAAGGCGCGCAGCGTCTGCTCGCGGATCGGCTTGCTCGGCACCAGCCACAGAATCACGCTGCGCTCGGTTCGCAATAGATGAGTGTTGACAAGTTGAACGCTCTTCGCCGCCAGCCAGGTCTTGCCGCCGCCGGTGGGCACGCGCAGGCAGAAGTACGGCATATCGGCCGCAAAGCCCGACAGCGGGTGGTACGGGTTACCTCGGCCCCACAGGCGCTCGGTGGTCGCGGTGAAGGCAATCGACGGCGACGGCAGTCGTGGCAGGCCTTGAAGTAGGCTTCCACGCTGTCGAGCACTTGCGACTGGTAGGTTTTCGGGGTGAAGCTGCTCATGCCTTGTCACCATAATCGCCAAGCGACTCCTGAACATGGAACGTTTTGACAGGCGGCGCGTCGGGCGCCAGATATTCCAGCTTGCCATCACGACTAACCACAATGGCCGTGCCGGTTTTCATGGCCAGTTCGCGGGCGCGCAGGGCGGCGCGTTGCAAAGCGGCTGACGAGAGGCGAAGATCAGCGTCGCGCGCCTGTTCAATCGGCTGTTTGTTCATGGTTTCTCGCTCCAGTCCAGCAACACCGGCTGGGCGCCGGCATTGTCGTACAGCGCCCACCCATCCACCTTGGGCGCATACAGGTGTTCGAAATTCGCTCGGCCCGCAACAAAGCGGCGGCGTATCACCTCTTCGGGAACGTTATGCCCGCCTTGTCTGACACGCAGCATCACGCGGGCGATGGCTTCCTCCGGGTTGGCCAGTTGCAGAAAGATCAGCTTAACGCGATAGCCAGCTCGCTGCCACTGCTCAATCAGGCGCAAATGGCCACGCCCGGATAGCGTGGTTTCGAAAGCAAAATTTTCGCGCGCCGAAAAATGCCGCGCCATTTCCTGCAGCATCAGCCGCCCGGCCCGAATTGCCGCTGTTTCGGGCGCAAACGGCGCCAGCCCCGCCGCAATCAGGTCGGCATTCACGAATATCGGGCAGCCCGCTTCATTGGGCAGGAACTCGCGGGCGAAGGTCGTTTTTCCGGCGCCATTGGGTCCGGCGATGATGATGATGCGTGGCTTGCCTTTCATGCTCACACCTCCAGCGCGTAAGGGGTCTGCTTGAAGCTGATGCCCAAGCGCGCAGCGCGGCCGCCCATGCGGTTGGCGGCGGCGTAGATCACTTTGGGGCCGGCAAATTTCGGCAGCACGTCGAACACCGGCCCGGTGAGCACATTACCGCCAGCGATGGATTTGTCTTTGAGGATGCCGTTGTACAGCAGGTAGATGGCGCGCCCCTCGTGCACGCCCAGCAGCGGTGAATCGGCCTTGCCGCGTTTTTCTGGTGCCATGCCGGAACCTGTTTGCGCGAACCAGACGAATTCGGCCAGTTGGGCAAGCGTCACATCGGCGCGAATCTGCCCCTCGGCCGTGAACAGCGGCTCGGCAGACAGGCGGCAGAACTGGAAGCCGCCGCCCAGACCTTCGATGGTGTTGCCCTTGGTGTTGGAGTAGCCGGTGGCCAAGCGCTCGCGCAGGCGCGGGTCACTTACCTGTGCAATCAAATCGTGAATGGCAGACAAGAAGTCCTCCTATTGGTCTGCAAGCCTTGCGGGGCAGCAGACTGCTTCTTGTTCAACATAGCAACTGTGCGAGTTGCGTTGCTCCACTGTGCTCATCTGCCCCACCGACTCGCACCCAGTCATCGACCTCAGACAACTGGCATTTCCACAGCCGCCGGACGCGGTGCGCGGCATGGCCCTTGTGGTCGATCCGGCGCTTGCTCGTGTCGCATAAAGTCCGTTTGATTCGCAAAGCCTGCAATCTATCAGGTCGTGCGAGCCTCGCCACCACGCGCCGCATCGGCTCAGGCTCCGGGCGAAAAAAAGCCGCCTGAAGCGGCGGCTCTGCTGCGCAGCCAAGGCGGCCCGATCAGCGGAACCTGGATTCCGGCACGGTCTTGACTTCGCCCGGCAGCGAGGACAGGTACTGCGCAATCAGCTTGAGTTCCTTGTGACTGAACTGTTTCACCTGGCCCACCATGATGGGGTTGGAGCGGCCCACCACGGGATTGTTTTCGGTCTGATAGGCCTTCAACGCCACGTACAGATAGTCGCCATGCTGGCCGGCCAGCTTCGGGTAGGCGGGATCGATGGGTTTGCTGAAATTGGCGCCGTGGCAGGTGGCGCAAGCGCCCTTGGTCAGCAACTCGGCCACCTGGGCGGACGGTGCAGCTTGGGTCTCGGGCGCGGCCTGGCCCTTGCCCAACTGCTCGTAGTAGGCCGCCACATCGGCCATGTCCTGGTCGCTCAAGGCCAGCGCGATGCCGCGCATGGTGGGATGCTTGCGCTCGCCCTTCTTGTATTCGGTCAGGGCAGCCACGATGTACTTGGCGCCTTGCCCGGCAATCATCGGCACCTTGTGCACCTCGGGGAAACTGGCCTGGTAGCCGACGATGCCATGGCAGCCAATGCACATCGCAATCTTCTTCTGGCCAGCCGCCGCGTCTTGCGCATGGGCCGCGGACAGGGCGCCGAGGCCCGCAGCAAGGGCGATCGTGATGTGGAGCAGTTTTTTCATGGGGTGGGTGTCTGAGCGGTTACCGGCGCGCATTATAGGGTCACGCCCCGGATTCACAGAGCGAGCCACTTATACTGATTCTCCACTCAGCCGCGCTCCACTCTGCCCATGAAATTCGAAGGCTCGAAAAATTACATCGCCACCGCTGATTTGATGCTGGCGGTGAATGCCTCCATGACCTTGAAGCGCCCCTTGCTGGTGAAGGGCGAACCCGGCACCGGCAAGACCATGCTGGCCGAGGAAGTGGCGCAGGCCCTGAACATGCCGCTGCTGCAATGGCATATCAAGAGCACGACCAAGGCCCAACAAGGCCTGTACGAGTACGACGCGGTGAACCGGCTGCGCGACAGCCAGCTCGCCGACGCCGAAAGCTCCGAGAAGGTCAAGGACATCCGCAACTACATCGTCAAGGGCGTGCTGTGGGAGGCTTTCACTGCCGAGCGGCCGGTGGTGCTGTTGATCGACGAAATCGACAAGGCCGACATCGAGTTCCCGAACGACTTGCTGCGCGAAATAGACCGCATGGAGTTCTACGTCTACGAGACACGCGAGCTGGTGCGCGCGGTGCACCGGCCGCTGGTCTTCATCACCTCGAACAATGAGAAGGAGCTGCCAGACGCTTTTCTGAGGCGCTGCTTCTTCCACTACATCAGGTTTCCCGAAGCCGACACCATGCGAAGCATCGTGGACGTGCACTTTCCCGGCATCAAGCAGGAGCTGCTGGCTGCTGCGCTGAAGAGTTTTTATGACGTGCGCGGCCTGCCGGGCCTGAAGAAGAAGCCCTCCACCTCGGAGCTGCTTGATTGGCTCAAGCTGCTGGTGGCCGAGGACATCGCCCTCTCGGCCCTGCAAAGCAGGGACGACAAGGTGGTGTTGCCGCCGCTGCTCGGCGCCTTGCTCAAGAACGAGCAAGACGTGACCCTGTTCGAGAAGCTCGTGTTCATGCAAAAGCACAACCGCTGATATGAGCGCACAGAAGAACTTTGGCGAATTGCTCAGAGAAGGCCTCGCCGATGCGCTGGGCTTTGTCGTCGGTGCGCTGGCCGGCTGGCGACTCGGCGCCCTGCTCGGCTTTGACTTCATCAATACGCCAGGCTATGGCAGCGCGCAAATGGTCGGCTTGGTGCTGATCGTGGTGGGCTGCGGCGTGGGCCGCTGGGTGGCGCGTCGCTTGTTGTCCGTTGACAAATCCTGAACCGGGCCGAGCCATGACCACGCCCCAAGCCATCACCCAGGCTGTCACGCTCACCGGACGGCACGCCCGGCTCGAACCGCTGGCTCTCGAGCACGAGGCCGGCCTGATCGCCGCAGTGAACGATGGCCAGCTCTGGCAGCTCTGGTACACCGCGATTCCCCGGCCCGAGGCGATGCGGACTGAGATCGAGCGCCGCCTGGGTCTGCTCAAGAGCGGCTCGATGCTGCCCTTCACGGTGTTCGACGCCGACGGCTGCATCCGGGGCATGACGACTTATATGAATATCGACGCCGCGCACCGGCGCGTCGAGATCGGCTCGACCTGGTACGCGGCGAGCGTGCAGCGAACAAAGCTCAACACCGAGTGCAAGCGCCTGCTGCTGGCGCATGCCTTCGAGACGCTAGCTTGCATCGCGGTGGAGTTCCGCACGCACCGCTTCAACACCGCGAGCCGCCGTGCCATCGAGCGCCTCGGCGCCCAGCTCGACGGCATGCTGCGCTCGCACCAGCGCGCCAGCGACGGCACGCTGCGTGATACCGCCGTCTACAGCATCACGGCGGCCGAATGGCCCGCGGTCAAGACCCATCTGGACTGGCAATTGCAGCGCAGCCGATAAGCTCAGGTCCAGGCCTGCCAAGCGGCGCGCGCGCCGTCCGATCAACGACAAGGAAACCCATGGCCCGCAAGAAAAAACTGTTTGGTGTCGATGACCTGTGGAATATCGAGCGGCTGGGTGCGCCCAGCCTGTCGCCCGACGGCGCGCAGGCCGTGTGCTCGGTAAGCAAGTATTCGATGGCGGACAACCAGACCAGCAGCTCGCTGTGGCTGCTCTCCACGCTGGGCGGCAAAGCGCGGGCGCTGACGCAGGCCGGCGACAAGGACGGCCAGCCGCTGTGGAGCCCGCGTGGCGACCTGATTGCATTTGTCGCCAAGCGCGAACAAGAAGGCAGCAAGGACGAGCAAGCGCAGCTTTATGTGATCGCCCCCGATGGCGGCGAGGCCAGGCGCGTGGCGACGGTCGCCACCGGCGTGCTGGCGTTCAAGTGGTTTGCGGACGGCAAGCGCATCGCTTTTCTGTCTTGGGTCTGGCCCAAGCTCAAGGGCAGCAAGGCACAGGCCAAGCAGCACAAGGCGTTCAAGGACCGCAAGGAAAGCGCTTACGTCACCAGCGAGGCGGTGTACCGCTACTGGGACCACAACCTGCCGATGGACCGGGTCGTGCACGTGCACGTGGTCGATGTTGCGACCGGCAAGGTCACCGACTTGTTCGAGGGCACGGCCCTGGAGCTGACGCGCGGTGACCCGAGCGCCAGCTGCTTCGACATCTCACCCGACGGCAAGCACATTGCCTTCGCGCACGACCCCGCCAGTGAGAAGCGCATCGACAACCGTTATGCGCTGGGTGAAATCGAAGTGCGCACGCGCAAGTACCGGCTGCTCGCCCAGCACGCCGGGTGGGATATGCAGGCGCCGCGCTACAACCCGGACGGCGGCTATGTTGCTTTCACCGCCAGCCATGAGGCGATCAAGCACACGATGCCAAAGCAGCTGGCCGTGGTCGACCGCCAGAGCGGCGACTGGGCCGTCGTGTCGGCGCAGTGGGATCACGAAGTGGTTGCGCCGCTGAAATGGGAAGACGACGGCCAGGCGATTCTGTTCGGCGCCGAGCAGCGCGGGCGCAAACACCTGTGGCGCTTCGACCTGCCCGACCGCCGCGCCGAAATCGTCTTCGAGGGCGGCAATCTGAACAGCTTCGACAAGGCCGCCGGCAGCACGGTCGTGATCAGCGACTCGCTCCAGCATCCGCAGCGCGCGTCGAGCTTGCTGCCGGGCGAGGCGCCGCAGCGCATCGAGTCCTTCAACGACAAGCTGCTGAGCGGATTCGATGTTGCGCGCCATGAAGAACTCGTCTATGCGGGCGCACAGGGCGACGAAGTGCAGATGTGGCTGATCTATCCGCCCGGCTTCGACCCCAAAAAGAAGTACCCGATCCTGCATGTCATCCACGGCGGTCCGCACACCGCTTTCGGCGACAGCTGGCATTACCGCTGGAACCACCAGGTATTCGCCGCGCAAGGCTATGTGGTGGCCTGCGTCAACTATCACGGGTCGAGCAGCTTCGGCTATGCGTTCCTCGATTCGATCACGCAGCGCTGGGGCGAGCTCGAACTCCAGGACGTGGAGGCCGCGACCGACTGGCTGCTCAAGCAGCGCTGGGCCGACAAGAACCGCGTGTTCGCCACCGGCGGCAGCTATGGCGGCTATATGGTGGCGTGGATGAACGGCCATGTCGCGCCGGGTCGCTACCAGGCCTATGTCTGCCACGCCGGCTGCTTCGACTGGGTCGGCATGTTCGCCGACGACGCCTTCGACTGGCATGCCAAGGAGCTCGGCGCCTGGTACTGGAACGACATGGCCAAGGTGCATTCGCAAAGCCCGCACGCCTATGCGGCCAAGATGGCCACGCCGACGTTGGTGATCCACGGCGCAATGGACTACCGCGTGCCCGATGCGCAAGGCCTGGCCTACTACAACACCCTCAAGGCCTTGCGGGTCAAATCGCGTCTGGTCTGGTTTCCCGACGAGAACCACTGGATACTCAAACCGCGCAACAGCAAGCTCTGGTACGGCGAGTTCTTCGACTGGCTCAAGAGCCATGACCCGGCGTTGATCAAGCCGGGCAAGACCAGAAGGCGAGCCAAGCCAGCTGAAAAAGGCTGAGCGGCTGTTGCCGCCATCGGACCCCACCCATGCTGATCGACTTCTTCTACACCTTGCGCGCGGCCAAGCTGCCGGTTTCGGTCAAGGAATTCCTGACCCTGCTCGAGGCGCTCAAATCGGGCGTGATCGGCCCGTCGGTGGACGACTTCTACTACCTCGCGCGCACCGTGATGGTCAAGGACGAGACGCAGTTCGACAAGTTCGATCGCGCTTTCTCGGCCTATTTCAAGGGCGTCGAGCTGCTTACCGACTTCACGAAGGAAGTGCCCTTGGAGTGGCTGCGCAAGCATCTCGAACTCGAGCTGAGTCCCGAACAGAAGGCGGCCATCGAGAAGATGGGCTGGGACGAGTTGATGGAGACGCTCAAAAAACGTTTCGAAGAGCAGCAAGAACGCCACGAGGGCGGCTCCAAGTGGATAGGAACGGGCGGCACCAGCCCGTTCGGCGCTTACGGCTACAACCCGCAAGGCATACGCATCGGTCAGGACAAGGGCCGCAACAAGAGCGCCGTCAAGGTCTGGGATCAGCGCAGCTACAAGGATTACGACGACACGCTGGAACTCGGCACGCGCAACATCAAGGTGGCCTTGCGCCGCCTGCGCCGTTTCGCGCGCGATGGGTCGGATCTTGAACTCGATCTGGACGACACCATCCACAAGACCGCGGCGAACGCCGGCATGCTCGACATCCGCATGATTCCCGAGCGCCACAACAAGATCAAGGTGCTGCTGCTGATGGACGTGGGCGGCACGATGGACGAGCACATCCACCGCGTCGAAGAACTGTTCTCGGCCGCCAAGACCGAGTTCAAGCACCTCGAGTTCTATTACTTCCACAACTGCGTGTATGACTTCATGTGGAAGAACAACCGGCGCCGCTACAGCGAGAAGACGCCCACCTGGGACATGATCCGCAAGTACAACAAGGATTACAAGCTGATCTTCGTGGGCGACGCCACCATGAGCCCGTACGAGATTTTGCAGCCCGGCGGCAGCGTCGAATACAACAACGAGGAGGCCGGCGCCGAGTGGCTGCAGCGCCTCACGAATGCCTTCCCCAAGTTTGCCTGGATCAACCCCGAGCCGCAGGGCGTCTGGCAATACCGGCAGAGCATTTCCATCGTCCAGCAGTTGATGAACCAGCGCATGTTCCCGCTCAGTCTGTCGGGTTTGGAGGGGGCGATGCGGCTGCTCTCCAAATGAACGGCCGTCTGCTGCCCGCGAGCCTGTGGTCTGGACTGGCCTTGCTGGGCCTGGTGCTGAACCTGAGTGCGTGTGCCGTCTTCCAGCATCAGGCCGAGAAGCCGGGAGCCGCCGTCGAGGCGCCGGCACAAGCCTCCTACCAGGTCGTCGTGCAGGCGCCCGACCGCTTGCGCACCCTGCTGCTGAACTATCTGGACCTGGCGCGGTTTCAGAATGCACCGCAGGCCGAGGCGCTGAGCCCGGTCGAGCTCGATCGACTCAGCAGCGCCACGCCGGCCCAGGCGCGTCGTCTGCTCGAAGCAGAAGGCTATTTCAACGCGACTGTGGTGGTGTCGCGCGCGCCCGGCACGCCCGAGCGTATCGTCGTGCGCGTGGAGCCCGGCGCGCCCGCGCAGGTGGAGCGGGTCGATCTTCAGGTCAGCGGCCCCTTGCAAGACGCCGCCGCGCAGCCGGGCGCGGCGCAGGCACTCGTCCAGCGTCTGTCGAGTGCCTGGGCCCTGCCCGCAGGCACGGTATTCACGCAAGCACGCTGGGCCAGCGCCAAGACCGAAAGCCTGGTCCAGGCGCGCACCGATGGCTACTTGATGGCCCACTGGGACGCGACCGAAGCGCGCGTCGATGCGCGCAGCAATCAAGTGCTGATCAGCCTGAAGCTCGTCAGCGGGCCTCTCTTCCATCTGGGCGAGCTCCGCATCGAAGGTCTGAAACGCCAGGAGGAATCGAGCGTACGCCGGCTGGCCGGATTCACGCCAGGTGATGCGTACAAGGAGAAGACCTTGCTCGACTTTCAGGAGCGCCTGCAGGGCACCGGACTGTTCGACAGCGTCAGCGTCGAGATCGATCCCGACCCGCAGCGCGCCGCCGCAGCAGCGGTGCTGGTGCGCGTGCGTGAAGCGCGGCTGCAAGACCTGACCGCCAGCATCGGCTACAGCACCAACACCGGCCAGCGTGTCGCGCTGGAGCATGTGCACCGCCGACCCTTCGACTTCAATCTGAGCAGCAACTTGAAGCTGGAGCTGGGCCGGGCCAAGCGTTTGTTCGAGGGCGGACTGACTTCGCATGTCACGCCCGGCATGTATCGGAACATGCTGGCGGTCAGGGCCGAAAGGCTGGACGCAAACAACGAGATCGTCGACACCGCCAGCCTGCGCCTGGGTCGCTTGCAGGAAACCCCGCGGCAAGATCGCAGCTACTTTGTCGAGGCCTTGCACGGTCAGGTGCAAAACGCGGCGGGCGTCACGGCCGCAGACGCCAGATCGGTCAACTACGAGTGGACCTGGCGGCGCGTCGACAGCAGCTTGTTGCCCACCGACGGCTGGGTTGCGTCGGCCCAGACCGGTGCCGGCGTGAGCCGAGGCACGGCAACCCAAAGCGGTCCGTTTGGGCGCGCATGGGCGCGTTTGAGCTGGTACCGGCCGGTGGGCCGGCAGTGGTTTGCGAGCGCACGCATGGAAGCCGGCGAGGTCTTTGCCAGTGACTCGGTGGGCCTGCCAGACGCGCTGCTGTTCAGGGCGGGCGGCGATGAATCGGTGCGCGGTTATGCGTATCGCACGCTCGGGCCGATCGGTGTTGACGGTCTGCTCAGGAGCGGACGCAAGGTATGGACGGGCAGCGTCGAGCTGGCCCACCCGATTGCTTCGGACAAGCCGCAATACCTGGGCGCCGTCTTCATCGATGCCGGTCAGGCCGCCGACAGCTGGAAGGGCTTCAGACCCATGCTCGGCTACGGCTTCGGCTTGCGCTGGCGCAGCCCGGTCGGACCCTTGCGCATCGATCTGGCCTGGCCCGAGCACAGCAACAAGCCGCGTCTGCATTTCAGCGTGGGCGTCGCTTTCTGATGGACGCGCAGATGGCCCCGAAAACGCTGCGCGTGAGGTCGAGCCGGCGCGCACTCGTCGGCCTGGTATTGGCCGTGAGCGCGCTGCTGGCGGCAACTGGCCTGCTGCTGCATTGGACCTTGCGCACGCCAAGCGGCACGGCCTGGCTGCTGGCACACGCGCCGGGCGTACAGGCCGTGCAGGTGCAAGGCGCGTTGCTGGATGACTTTTCGGCGCGCAGCCTGACACTGAGCCTGCCCGGCACGGCGCAGGTGCTGGAGCTCAACGGCCTGCGCTGGCAAGACCTGACCCTTGCTTATTCGCCTCGTGCCGGTCAATGGCTGGTTCTTCGCATCGGCAAGCTCAGTGCCGACAGCGTCAAGTTCAACCCGCCGGCCAGCGCCGGCCCCAGCGCCGCGCCAAGCAGTCTGTGGCTGCCGTTCGAGATCGATCTGCCGCAACTGCGGGTGGGCGAAGTCCTCATCAAAAGCATGAGCGACAAACCCTTGCGCGCACTCGACGCCAGCGTGCACCTGGGCGCCCGCAATGGCGCCGTGCATGTCGTGACGTTGCGTTCGCTGCAATGGGACCAGCTGCGCTTGAGCGGCACGATCGAGCAGGCCAGCCGCGCCCCGCTCGCGCTGGATGCCGAGCTCCAAGTCCGCTCGCTGCCAGATGCCAAGGACAACAGCTGGCAGGCCCGGCTCAAGGTCAGCGGCCCGCTGGCCAAGCCGGCCCTGCAGGCCGCGCTCAGCGCGCGCCAGCAAAGCCTGCAAGCCAGCGCCACGCTCCAGCCCTTTGAAGCCTGGCCGCTGGCCGCGCTGCAAGCCAGCACGACGGGGCTCAACCTGGCGGCGCTGAACAGCGACTGGCCGCTGACCGCCATCAGCGGCGAGGCGCACATCAAGGCAACGGCCTGGGATCAGCCGGCCTTGCTGAGCGTGCAAGCGCGCAATGCCGAGGCTGGCCGCTGGGATCAGCGGCGCCTGCCCCTGCTTGCCATCGCCCTTGATCTGGAAGCCCGGCCGAATCAGACGCGCAGCCTGAGCGTGCGCGCACTCGACCTGCAATGGGGCGTGCAAGGCACGCCGGCCGGGCGGCTGCGTGGTGAGGGCGGCGGCCAGCTCGATGACTGGCGTCTGAACACTCGCATCAGCGATGTGCAGACCGCCTTGCTCGACCAGCGTCTGACCCCGCTGCGTCTCAATGGCAAGCTCGATCTGCTGGGCCATGGCGGCCTGCAGGCGCCCGTGATCGACGTGCTCGGTCAGTTGAGCGGGCAATGGTTGAACAAGCCCGCCAGCGCTGGCGGCGCGCCGGCCCAGCTCAAGATCGATGCGCGCTACACGCCGCGGCAGATTCTGTTGCGCCAGATCAGCTTGAGCGCCGGTCCGGCAGCGGCGAGTGCCCAGGCGCAGCTCACGCGCCAGAGCGATGCGGCTTGGCGCGTCAAGGGCAAGCTGCAGTTGAGCAACTTCGATCCGCGCGTGTGGTGGTCGGGTCCGGCCGGCTCGGCGTGGCAACGCAGCGCGCAGCGTTTCAATGCCGCACTCGACGCCGACCTGCTGAGCCGCGCCGCGCCAGCGTGGCCGCAAGGCCAGGCCACGCTCAGGCTGAGCAACTCGGTGCTGATGGGCGTGCCCGTGACTGGCGAGATGGACCTGAATGCCGGCAGCGGCGCGGCCAGCAGCACAGCGCTGAACGCCCGGTTGGCACTTGTCGGCAATGAGCTCAGGCTGGGCATGCAGGCCGGGCCGGATGCGCTGCAATACTGGACGGCAAAGCTGCAAGCGCCCGATCTGGGCAAGCTCGCGCCGCTGCTGACCCTGTTGCCGGAGCGGCCCGGCAAACCCGCGCTGCCCACGCTTGGCGGCAAGCTCGACGGCGACTTCAAGGCGCAGGGCCGCTGGCCGGCGATGAACCTGGAGGCCAAGCTCAAGGCCGAAGATCTGCAAACCAACTGGACCGGCAGCCCGACAAGCTTGCGCCGCGCCGAGCTGACAGCCAAGCTCGGCACGCAGGCCCAGGACGACTTGATGCTCGATCTGGACGCGCAAGACCTGACCCTGCAGGGTGGCCGCGTCAGCCAACTGAAGGCCCAGGGCAGCGGCCGCTGGCAAGCGCATCGCCTCGATGTGGAACTGGCGAGCAGCCTCAAGCCGCCGATCTGGCTGAATGCGCTGCTGCCCGGTGGTTCGCCAGGCGACCCCAACAAGGCGGGCGCCAGCCTGGCCCGCTTGAAGCTGCAGGGCGGCTTGTCGGCGGCACTGGCCGACCTCTTTGCCAAGACCCCATCAAAGTCCGCGGTGATCGCCTGGAACGGCCAATTGCAGCAACTCGACCTGCGCAGCCAGGCCGCCTTGTCGACCACCGACAAGGCGACGCAAGCAGCCTGGATCAGCGTCAGCAATGTGGCCCTGGACCTGCAACTCGGGCGCGACGGACAGCTGTTGCAGGCCGAGGCCGCGGCAGGCCGTGCCGAGCTGGCCGGGGCCGGCTTGCGCTGGACGCAGCTGCGTTGGCGCGCGCCGCGCTCGGCCGGTGAAGCCGACGAGTTCGACCTGCAGGCCGAGTTTGAGCCGCTGACCGTCTCGCCCCTGCTCGCCCGCCTGCAGCCCGGCTTTGGCTGGAGCGGCGATCTGGTGCTGGGCGGTCACGCCAAGGTGCACATGGGTGCTGGCGTCGACGTCGACATCGAGCTGACACGCCGCCAGGGCGACCTGGTCGTCACCGATGAAGGCGGCCCGCAAAGCCTGGGTCTGAGTGATCTGCGCCTGGCACTGACAGCGCAACAAGGCGTGTGGCATTTGACGCAAGGCATCGCGGGCAGCCGTCTGGGGGTGCTCGGCGGCGCCATCACCAGCCGCACCTCGCCGCGCGCGCGCTGGCCCGCACACGATGTACCACTGGAAGGCGTGCTGGAGGCGCAGGTGGCCGATCTGGGCGCCTGGGGTCGCTGGGTGCCTGCCGGCTGGCGACTCGGCGGCGCACTGCGCGCCGGCATCAGCCTGGGTGGCCGCGTCGGCGCGCCCGAAATCCGCGGCGAAGCGAATGGCGAACATTTAAGCGTGCGCAATCTGCTGCAAGGCGTCGACGTCCGCGAGGGAAGCTTCGCGATGCGTCTGGACGGACCGACGGCCAAGCTGGAACGCTTCACGGCCCAGGCCGGTGCCGGCACGCTGCAACTCGATGGCAGCGCCACCTTTGGCGAGTCGCCCCAGGCACTGCTCAATCTTCAGCTTAGCAAGTTCAAGCTGCTGGGCCGCATCGACCGGCGCATCGTCACAAGCGGCAAGGCGCAACTGGCGCTGAAGGCCAACGCGATCAAGCTGGACGGCAACTTCGTGGTCGACGAAGGCCTGATCGACTTCACCCGCGCTGACGCGCCGACGCTCGACGAAGACGTGATCGTGCTGCGCGCCGAGCCAGCGGCCACCGAGCCTGTGGCGCAGGGCCTGCAGCGCGACCGCGTGGTCGACATCAATCTCGGCGTGGATCTGGGATCGCAACTGCGCCTGCGCGGACGTGGCCTCGACTCGACCCTGCGCGGCCAGCTGCACTTGAGCCAACAAGGCGGCAAGCCTGCGCTGCAAGGTGTGGTGCGCACCGAAAAGGGCACCTTCAACGCTTACGGCCAGAAGCTCGACATCGAGCGCGGCGAGCTCAGCTTCAGCGGCGCCGCCGAAAACCCGCGCATGGACGTCGTCGCCATCCGGCCCGACATCGACATCCGGGTCGGTGTGATCGTCAGCGGCTATGCGCGCAATCCGCGCGTCCGCCTCTTTTCGGAACCCGAATTGAGCGACACCGACAAGCTCTCGTGGCTGGTGCTGGGCCGCGGCCCCGACAACCTGGGACGCGCCGACACGGCCTTGCTGCAGCGCGCGGCGCTGGCCCTGCTGTCGGGCGAGGGCGAGGGCGGCAGCGACAAACTGCTGCACAACATCGGCCTGGACGAAATCTCGATCAAGCAAACCGAAGGCGCCGTGCCCGAAACCATCGTCCGGCTCGGCAAAAAACTGTCGAACCGCTGGTATGTCGGCTACGAGCGCGGCCTCAACGCCACCAGCGGCAACTGGCAACTCGTCTACCGCGTCGCCCAGCGCTTCACCCTGCGCGCCCAATCGGGTCTCGACAACTCCCTGGACCTCATCTGGCAATGGAAATGGGACTGAGCTCGGACATAAGACAGTCCCTGCGGACTGTCTTATGCCTAGCGAAGGACTGTCCGCCTGCAAGCGGACAGGCTGAGCCTGGACACAAGGCAGTCCCTGCGGACTGCCTTGTGCCTGACGAAGGACTGCTGGCCTGCAAGCCAGCAGGCTGAGCCCGGACATAGATCAGTCCCTGCGGACTGATCTATGCCTGGTGAAGGACTACCCGCCTGCAAGCGGGCAGGCTGAGTCAGGCACAAGACAGTCCCAGCCCAACAGAGTCCGGCATTCCGAAACTGTCATAACAAAAAACCTTTGACTCACAGTTTTTTGTGCACACAATGAAACCGTGCGTTACGAATTCGACCCCGCCAAGCAAGCCGCCAATGTGGCAAAGCATGGGATCTGGTTCAGCGCTGCCGAAGACTTCGAGTGGGAAACCGCGCAGATCGAGGTCGACGGCCGCAAGAGCTATGGAGAAGCTCGCTTGATGGCGATCGGCTACATTGGTTTGCGCTTGCATGCGATGACGTTCACTCTGCGCGGCAATGCGGTTCGCATCATCGGCCTGCGCAAAGTGAACCGCCGCGAGGAGAAGCAATATGCCGAAACTTAAAGTCGGGCACATCAGCCCAACCGACGAAGAGGATGCCGCCATCAATGCCGGCATTGCAGCCGACCCTGACGCATTCGAACTGGACGCCGAATGGTTCAAGCGTGCGCGGCCAGCGGCCGAGGTACTGCCGCCTGAGGTCTACGCGGGATTGGTGGCCATGCGCCGCCGTCCCGGTGAACGTGGCCCACAGAAGGCTCCTGTGAAGGAGCGTATCTCGATCAGACTCTCGCGCGACGTGGCGGAATACTTCCGTGCCACCGGCGATGGCTGGCAGACCCGCATCGATGAGGCGCTGCGCGACTACGTGGCCAAGAAGCGCTAGGCCCTCCAGTGCCGGCCCCCATGCAGGGGCCGGCCAAGCGCAGATGCGCGTCGCTGACGCCGCTGTCGAAGCGCCGCCCGTGGAATGAAGCGCGGCCCACCTCATGCGACAATTCGCGCCGCTTCCTCTCGGCATAGTTCAATGGATAGAACGGGCCCCTCCTAAGGGTCAGATGTAGGTTCGATTCCTACTGCCGGGACCAAGGTCGAGGCCATACTGGACGAGCACTGGCAGCGCCCAAAGGGAATGCACAGCACGACGCACAAGAAGTTGATGCGGGTGATCTTCGAGTGCGAGGCACAGCGACAGGGCGCTGGCCGCGTACATGGCTGCACATTTTCCGCTGTGGCTCAAGCGGTAGCAGTTCCGCCACCGGGGGGGCGGGGCAAAAGTCTAGGGGTTCAGGCATGGAAACCGACCGGTACTCTTCTGCTTATTCATTTACGGAAAGACGCCAGATACATTGCCTCCACGCGCGCACGCGCGAGGGCGTAACTTCGTGGGTGAGTAACCGCAGAAACAGGTTACTTGTCATGCGCGCGTGTTACCGCACAGCTGTCGTCCGTTGCCGGTCAGACCGGTCGCTCGCACACCGTCATCGGCTTGCCGCCTGCCGGGATCAAGTCAGGCAACGCCGGGCAAGTCGGAAGGTGTCTGCAGCGGGCCGTCACCCAACGCGCGATCATGACGAGGCTCAAGGGCCTGCGTCCCTCAGATCGCGTCAATATCAACACCTCGAAGCCTCAAGTTGTCAGGAAAGCTGCCTTTTGCGCGCTGCCACCGTAGCGCCCAACGCCAGGAATGCCAACGCTAGCGTCTGTGGCTCCGGCACAGCGGTGGCCACCGAGGAGGCTACGTCGCCGGGGCGCACAGCCACAGCATAGAACGCATTTTCCTTGTTGCTCTGCGGCTGGAAGCCATCGCCGGGGTTGAAGGCGAACCCGTAGTACGGATAGTCCTCCGAACTAGACCAGTAGCCGTCGTACTGCAAGCCGTCAAACTGGGCCACCAGGCCCGCCACCGTCCGGCCAACGTCGTTCCAGATAGACAGGTACTGATTCAGCGCGCCGATACCCCCGCGCCGGTCGCCGGTCGGCAAGAACCAGCCCGAAAAGTCAGTCTGCGCGGTGCCTGCAGTTTCAGCCAAAGCCTGGGCCGAACCTGGAGCGGCTGTTGCGCTCCAGACTCCCCTGCCGAGACCCCAGTCGTTCAGGATCGTAATATCTAGATTGCTGTCGTAGAACATCGCGCACTTGTTCGCGCCCGACACCGAGCAGGTGCTGCTGGCCGTGCCATCGGCTAGGCGCCCCTGAAACACCGAACCTGCCTGCGCCACCCCCACCGTCGCCAGCAAAGCGAGCGTAGCCAATGTCTTGAGAACCCGTCCCATGCCGTCCCTGCTTTCTTGTTGTTGGGTCGGAGGTTCGACCACTCGACCAACATACCATTGGTAATCGATGAATAGGCTGCGCCACTGCAAGGATCGTGCAACCCTCCACCCCAAACCCGGGGTGGGCAAACCCTCGCACCGCGACCACAAGGCGAGGTTCGCAATCCGAAGCCACGAACGCCGCCATTCCCGTCGGGTAATCAGCGCACAACAAGCCATCAGACGGGCGGCATGTGGCAGAAGATGTTGGCCGTTGCGCAGCGCTTGCAAAGCGGGGGAACAACTGGGGGAACAATTTGATGCTAGCAGCCATAGAAGCAAGCATCCATGCGGGCTGCATTGAATAGCGTGGTTCCTACTGCCCCAAGACAGCGTCCCGGATTTTCCATCGAGATGGCTGTTCGATCGAGACGGGCTTGCATCTCGATCTCCTTCCGAGTGGTGCCTTCCGAGCGCAGTCAGAAAGCTGCGGGCCCGGTTCGATCAGCCGCAGCCACCACCCGACTTGTCGCGTTTGAGTTGCAGCACGATCTTGGCCTGAAAATCGAGCTTCTCGTATTCGATCGGACTGGGCGAACAGGATTTGTAGCGGCTGCCAAGCGCCGCCGGGAACTGGTATCGCAGCTGGTCCTCGCCAGCGCTCGCCAGCGGCTGGATCGAGGGGTCTTTGGCACCAAAAACCGTGATCCAGTTGTTGATGCCGCCTTCCAGGATGTAGACGTTTTGCAGCCTTGACGCGACCAGCAACCGCCATGCTTCGACCGCCGCCACTTCGTCGTTGCCGATGGTGATGAACACGGTATTGGCTGGCGGCTCACTCAGCAGCTTCGGCACGACTTCCGCGAGTCGCCCCAACGGCACATTGATCGAGTCGACCAGGTGATAGAGGTTGTAGTCGGACTCGCTGCGCACATCCAGGTAGACCGGTTTGATGGCCTGCTGGTATCTGGCCTTGAAGACCTCGGCCGGTGAGGTGAACACCAGGCGCTTGGCGAGCAT
Organism: uncultured beta proteobacterium; assembly: GCA_963740455.1. Lineage (GTDB taxonomy): Bacteria > Pseudomonadota > Gammaproteobacteria > Burkholderiales > Burkholderiaceae_C > Paucibacter. Next base: position 260,544 of record CAVUEF010000006.1, on the reverse strand, counting down.
TTCATTGGCGCTGTAGACGCGGGTCACCGTTTTCGGCTTGGCATCCACCGGTTTGACCATCTCGGTGAGTTTGAGCTTGGTATCCGCCTGTTTGATCGCCTCAGTGCACTTGAGCTTCTCATCCGCCTGATTGACCAAATCAGTGCACTTGGGTTTGGCATCCGCCTGTTTGATCAACTCGGTGAGCTTGAGCTGGGCATCCGCCGGTTTGATCACCTCGGTGCGCTTGAAACTGAGTCGCTGGTAGCGATCGTCGATGGACGGACTGCCAAGGACGAGTACGCCCAGCGCTGCGGCGACGAGGCCCGCTGCACCGAATTTGCGCAGCCTGGGTTCGCGGCTCATATCCTTGTGACCAAAGACTCGTTCCAACTGCTCGCCGCCCCAGAACATGAACAGCGCGACCAGCACAATGATCAGCACGAGCGCCGACGGGGAGACACCGAACACCTGGTCAAGCGTCAGCCGTCCGTAGTAGCCGGCTTCGTTGTACCAATGATCGAAATAGCGTTCGGTCTCGCCAAACAGGAAGGCACCGACAAAACCGCCCAGCATGAACAGCATGCCGTCAATCCTGCCGGTTGATGCCGAGGCCAGCGAGGTCGTCGGGCAAAAACCGCCGACGATGAACCCGACACCCATGATCAGTCCGCCCACGATGCCTGAACCCAGGTAGGTGGGATTGACCCAGACCTGATTGAAATCGATCAACCCCAGTCCAACCGCGCCAAACAGCAGCGTCATGGCCACGGCAATGGCCGTGAACATGACCTTGAGCACGGTCATCTCCTTGAAATAGAACTGCGCCGCGAGTTTTCGTGAGTCGCCAAATCCCGCCATTTCCAGGGTGTAGCCAAAGGCAAAACCGATGCCTCCGAAGACGACATAGGTCCACGGGTTCGCGGCGCTCACAGTCGTAAAGGCTTCCAGAGGGAAGTTCATTTGCTGCTCCTCAGTTCGGACTCATAGGGCGCGCTCGGCGTCGACCGAACGCATCTCAAAGCCACAGCTTCCTCACGAAATAGGCCATCGCGTAGGCGCCGCCAAAAATGGCAAACATGATCACCCAGGACCCGGCTGCGAGCGTGGCGCCGCCAGAAAGTGCCTGCCCCGAGGTGCATCCGCGCGCCATGCGCGCTCCGTAGAGAAAGATCACGCCGCCGAGAAAAGACATCAGCCAACGCGTTCGGTTGGAGACATTCGGGCCCTTGGTCGTGGTCAGTTTCAAGCGGCCGTGCCAAGCTCCGGACGTGAAGCCGCCGAGCAGAGCGCCAAAGAACACCGGCACGATCCAGTCATCCAGCGGGTTCTTGTCGCCGCCGGCCATCTTCAGCAGATAGGGGGTGTTGTCGACGTGCGTCGGCGCCACCATATCGACCAGCGCGGCATCGATGCGGCTGGTCGCACCTGAGGAACCCAGGCCGTTGCCCGTCAGCAGGAAGGCGAGAAACAGCACCACCCCGAGAATGGCCCCGGCAAGGTAAGGATGGGCATAGGCCTTCTCGGGCCGGTTGAATATCGATCCAAACCATCGCGTTGTCATTTCCAACCCCCTTTGTCAAAACAATGTTGCAGCCGCCCAAGTGCCATCTGGCTTTGACCAGCCGAATCGAGCGCACGCAGCGACTGCCTTACTGACCATGATCCTCGACCTCTTCATAGCCCGTGACCATTGCGCGCATGGCCTCCAGCGGCGTCGCCCCTGTCGTCGTCAGATACACATGCCCGACGATGAAGCAGGCAAACAGCCAGGCCAGCAGGGAATGGAAGGGCCCGAGCAGCGGCAGGCCACCAAAGGCACCGGCGATTTCCGGCCACCGCTGAACTCCCCACATCAGCGCGCCCGTCACGATCTGCAGCGGCAGCAGCACGTTCAGAATGCCGAAATAGGTGAGTTTCTGGATCGGGTTCATCCGGTCGTCAGGACGCTTTTCGAAGGGGTGCGGTGCGCCCTTGAAGATGCCCGAAACATAGTAGTTGGCCTGCGTGATGGCGTCGGCGAAGAATCCATAGGGCCGCGGGATGTATTCCCGCATGCGCTCCGTCGCCAGGTGGTAGAAGAGTGACAGCGCCGCATTGATCACCAGGATCACCGCAAGAAAGTTGTGCAAGGTCACGACTCCGGCGAAAGAGAACGCGGCAAACAGATCCGGTCGATGAATGATCATGCCGGTCAACAGCAAAGTCACGATGGTGATGGCCTGCAGCCAATGCCAGAAGCGCCGGTAGGCGTCATACATGAACACCCGTCGCGTCGGCTCATGGCCCTGTGGCCGCTTCCTGAATGCGAGGTAGCGCAGACCACCGTGTCCGATCACGCCCAGTAGCGTGCCGACGAATGCCAGAGCGCCGAGCCCGTCCAGCCAGTTGAGGCGGCTGACACCGAACACGTAGAGATCGTCCCTGGCCAGGACAGGCTGATAAAACAAGGTGCCATCGTCCCGCCTGATCAGATTGCCGCTGCCGGTGACGTTGTTGTTCGCGTTGAACGTGGGCAATACCGGCGCAAAGCCCGCCAGTTGCATTCCCTGGGTCAAACGCGAGCCGGTCGCATGGCACACCTGGCAGTCATTGATGGCGTTTGCGCCCCGTGCCACGTTGTGATTGATGCTGAACGGTTGAACCTGACCTTCCATGCGCACGTTTTGCAGCCCCAGCTTCGTGAGCCGCGCTTTCACCGCCGCTTCCTTCTGTGGCGAATCGATACGCAACTCCGCGGGTCCGACGCCACCGTCATGATCGCTGTCGAATGCTGCGACGATGTCGGCAGCGTAGGCGCCGTCCACCAGAAACGCGGCCCGCAAATCCTGCAAACGCACCGGACGCTTGTTGCCCTTGGCGTCGTTGTAGACCCAATAGAAAGTCGTGATCAGGTTGTAAGGGGCCAACAGGGTCGCACCGTCGACATTGGTCCGTTTCAGCAGCACGGGATCGAAGCCGGTTACCAGTGAGCGGACGTCGGTGGGCGCGCCGGCCACACCCCGGCAGCCTCGCAGCGGGTTGCCGTCGGCGCTGACAACGGTCCAGTCAACGGACTGAATCGCCGGGGCATACATCTTGGGTATGTGACAGCTTTCGCAAGCGAGAACGGCCATGTGCGTCTGGACATAGGGCAGCCAGGCCTGGTGGCTGGCCGCTGCATCGTGACAGTTCTCGCAGCGACGCATGCTGCCCTTGTTTTCGGGTGCCACGTGAATCTGCGCACTCTGTCCGCGCGCAAAATTGTGATCGGGCCGCTGCAGGTAATCGGCAATGTCGAGGGCACGCGGGTCGTAGCGCAGGTGTTCCGGCCGCTTGGCCTTGACACGATTGACGTGCGCCGGATTGTTCAGCGCGTGGTGGCAGTCGGTGCACTGCAGCTGGCGCTCGGCATGGATGTCCCAGGATCGATGCAGGCCCGACTTGTTGGCCAGGTTGACGCCCGATGCATTGATACGCTGCGATGCCACCACCTGCCCGGTCGTCGCCGTCTGCGGGTAGTCCAGGTCGCAGGCGTTGACCAGCAGCGGCGTGTCGCCGGCCGCATGCACCTGACCATGGCAGGCGTCGCAATTGGCGTTGGTCGGGTCCTGAATGCCCAGCTTTGCGCTGTTGACGAGACCCTCTGCGGTGAAGGCGGTCCGATTCCACGCCCACCCTGTTGGGTCGGCCTCGACGATCTTCAATCCGGACAGGGTTGCTGTGTTGGCGTCCGCAAAGTGCCCCGCACGAATCGCCGCCTTGCGCGCTGCCAGATTGGGTTGCTCCAGATGACAGAGGAAACAGTTCATTTCCATGGTCCCTGACTCGGACCAATTCCAGAGGGCGCGACTGCCGTCTGCACTCAGCACCGACGTTTCCGGATCGTCGATTCGCGCTGTCAAGGCCGTCAGTGGCTGTCCGGAGCGCGACGTCGTGGCCGGTCCACCACCGACCACGCGTTCACCGATGAGCATCAACCACGCGGCAGTGGACAGATCGAGTCGTTCATCGCCGGACTGCGTCAGAAAGCGGTATCGCAGCGGGTCCCACAGGCCGAACAGACCGGGGCTGGAATCCCAGCTCTTCTTGGATGACGCGAACGAACTCAGGCCCAGATCCGCATGAAAGGCATGTGACGTGATGAAAGCGGTGTCGTGACATTGACCGCAAGTCTTCATCGTCGATACGGACCGACCACTCTTCAGCACATTGACGGAATCACCATCGACCAAGGCGAAATCGGGGTGCAGGTGTTTCATCGAAGACCGCGGCACGGACTCTGCAACGGGACGGGTGGGACCTGCGTCAGCAAGCACGGCCGCGCTCATCCACAGAGCCATCCCGATGGCGCGCATTCTGGCGTTCATGGCAACGTCCTCCCACCCCACTTGACCGGATCACCGGCATAGCCCAATGCCGTCCAGTCCATTCGGCCCAGCTTGCCGGTGGCGGAGTGGCAGGCATCGCACTGCAACGCCGCATCGGCGCTCTGCACCATGTGCGTGCTGGCCAGATACATATAGGTTTCGGTGAAGCCGTATTGCCCGCTGTAGGCCAGCCCGGTAATTGGCACCGCAAGTTCAAACGCCTGATCCCAGTTGAAATGGGTCCAGTAGCCGTCCTTGCCGGAGGTCACTGGCTGGAGCAGGTATCCATTGATCTTGTCGTAGGGCTGCTTCGCAGCATGCAACTTGAAGGGGAAGATCCGCGCCTTCGGGTCTTTGATGCTGCCGGCCGGCTTGTTGATATAGGTCGGACCCTTGCCGCTGATCGGGTCGCCCAGGAGATAGCGATATTCGTTGTTGCCGTTGAACCAGAGGTAAGTCGGTGCGAAATTCGTGTCATAGCTGAATTCGCCCTTGATCTTCAAGTAGGTGTAGTGATCTTCCTCGCGCCCTTTCTGTCCAGCCTTCGACCAGTCCCACTTCACTTTTGTCGGTTCTTGCACCGCGATCGCTGGGACGTGGCAGGTCTGGCAGGCGACTGACTTGAGATGCCTTGCGATGCGTTCGTCCTTGTGAATCGTGCCCTTGTGGCACTGTTCACAAGACACCTGCTCGGCGGGATCGACCGTGTAGTTGTCGGCGATGATGCGCCCGAGTATTTGGTGCTTGCGCGTGACATGGCAGTCACTGCACTGCATGTTGTGCTTGCCGCCCATGTGCACGTCCAGCGCACGGTCCGGAAAATACAGGCTTTCATCGAGGTCGCCGTGCTTGACACCGTTGCCGCCACCGCCGTCGAAATGGCACTTGCCGCAGTTCTCACGCGTGGTCGCACGCACGCTTCTGGCGGCTGCGAGGAGATTCACCGCTTCGGACGGATTGCCGAACAAGCCCTTGGCATAGATCCCGGGGTCAGCATGGCAGGCCAGGCAATCGACGTTCTCAGGATTGGCTTGCTGCGCCGCCCTGCCCGCTTCCCAGCCATAGCCGGCATGGCAGGACATGCACTTGTTCTCGTTGCCCTGCGCACCAATGCAGAAATTGTTGATCTGGTTGATCTTGCCGATGGTGATCGGGCCCTTGCGCCACGGCACTTCGAAGGCTCTCGATTCCCAGGTCCAGTGCGTGGTCTTCATCAGTTCCGCTGCGGCATTCTGGTGACACACCAGACAGGCTCGCGTGACTTCCTGCCCAGACTTGAAATCGCCTTTGACGATGTCGTGATGGTCGACGTGCACGCCCTTGACCGGAATTTGTGCGGCCGCATCGACCAGCTGACCATTCATCGGTCGCTGATAGATAAAGGGAACCAGAATCAGCAGACCGATCACGAGCAACCCGAGAATCCAGCGTGGAAATCGTTTCTTCATCTGGATGCTCCCCAGTGTGCTGCCACGAAAAACGCGACGCGACGAACGATGAACTCTGTACTCGCCTTGCGCCGTCGCGGCGCCGCGACCCTCAATCTATGTCGAGTCGCGATGTACTGCGGCGCATGCGTCGCAAGGCAATCCCGCCAAACCGCTGTCATGTTTGTATTCTGGTTTACCCTACTTCCGTTCATACTGATATAACGCAACACAATCAACATTCATCACACCTGCCGCGATACGGTCGCGCGCCCGGGGTGTTAGCCGGCAAACGTGCCGCTCGATTCCAGGGCTGCAGCTTGTGCATCGCGCGATCACCGACTCCTGCTCCTATGCTCCAGAAGGATGAACTGGACCGAGGCCGACCATGCGGTCCGGCATGCCGCGCATCGCCCCCGGAACAAACCCGACAGAGGGCGGCCGGCCGAATCTTCCATTCGATTGATCTTGGGCAACGCTGGCCGCGGTCAGTCGGCGTAGCTTGACTGCGCTGGCGGTGCGAACGCGGCTGATCTCGGTGCCGATGGGGTGATCGTCCGGAATGGCGCACATGCCGGGTGGGGTAGGTGCATCGGTATCACGCGTTGCAGCGGAGGCGCTCTATGTATGCTCGAACCCAAGGCCCACAATTGTCTCGCTGGTACCGCGCGGCTTCAGAATGCGCCAAGGCAGCAGCCCTGCTGATGGCGCTGGCGTCCATTTTGGCGCCGACGGCTGCGCAAGGCCGCGACCGCCTCGGCAAAGAGGTTGTCGATGCGGTCTGCGCTGCGTGCCATGTGGCTGGCGCCAGCGGTGCACCCCAGATCGATGCGAATGTCGCCAAGAACGCACCGAAGATCGGTGACAAGGCGGCTTGGGCAAAACGCGCTTCGCAAGGCCTGACGGCGCTTACCGAGCATGCGATCAAGGGCATACGCAATATGCCTGCCCACGGCGGCAGTGCCGGTACCAGCGATGTCGAAATAGAGCGCGCCATCACGTATATGGTGAATCAGTCGGGTGGGCACTGGACCGAACCGATCCATGCCGGTGTGCCAGGCGCACTGCGCAGCAGCGAGCAGATCGTTCGCGCCCAGTGCGCGCATTGCCATGAGACCGGTTGGGGCGGCGCGCCCCGGATCGGTGACCAGGCGGCTTGGGTACCCAGGCTCAAGAACGGCATGGAAGCCTTGGTCGCCTCGGCTGTCCACGGGCACGGCGCCATGCCGGCACGCGGCGGACTGCCCGACCTCGAAGATGCCGAAATCCGCAGCGCCATCGCCTACATGTTCAGCTACGGCATTGCCATGCCGCAGCAGGCGGCGTCGGCGCCGGCCAGGACAAGCGATCCGAATCACCGGCGGGTCGCCGATACCGATGTCTACCTCGGCATGATGTCGGTCGAGAGAATTCGGGCCATCGCATCCGCGAACAAGGCCTTGAGAGAAATGCATGGCGGCATTCCGCGTGGCAGTCACTACTATCACGTCAATATTTCGCTGGCCGACAGCAAGACCGGGGCCAGCATCTCGGACGCCGCGGTGTCGGTGAAAATCTTCAATGCGGTGGGCGGCCAGAGCAAAGCGCTGGAATTGTTCGCCGAGAACAGTGCCATCAGCTATGGAAACTATTTCCAGTTGGAGCCCGGTACCGCCTACACCATCGTGGCGCAAATCCGGCGGCCCGATACGCCCGGCGTGATCGAGGCGCAGTTCGATCTCAAGGCGCAATAGGCATTGAAGCCGCGGCGCCGCCCAGCGCGGCGGCGGCGCAGCGCTGGCAAAGCGTGAAGCATGTCTCCGATTCGCGCCCGACTGCTGATCAAGCGGGGGAACCAAGCCCTTATGAAACGGCTCTGAGCGTTGCAAGAACTTATACTTGCCCGCCGGGACTTGAATTGACCCGTATCTCCCGCCCCTTGATTGCTCGCTTTGACGTATAGGAAACACTCACATCATGGGTGCCAAACTTAAAATTGCCGGTTGGATTACCTTGGGCGTCGTGGCCGGTGCACTCACCACCATGCAGCTGCCCGCCATCGGGCGCACCACGCTGGCGCCGTTGCCGCTGGAAGAGATGCAACAGCTCGCGGCGGTGTTCGCGCTGATCAAGTCCGACTATGTCGAACCGGTTGACGAGAAGAAGCTCATCACGGACGCCATCTCCGGCATGGTCTCCGGGCTCGACCCGCATTCGCAGTACTTCGACAAGAAGAGCTTCAAGGAATTCCGCGAAAGCAGCTCGGGCAAGTTTGTCGGCGTGGGCATCGAGATCAGCATGGAGGACGGCCTGGTCAAGATCGTCTCGCCGATCGAGGGCTCGCCCGCGTTTCGCGCCGGCCTGAAGAGCGGAGACCTGATCACCAAGATCGACGACACCCTGGTCAAAGGTCTGGGCATCGACCAGGCCGTGAAGCGCATGCGCGGTGAACCCAACACCAAGGTGTCGCTGACCATTTACCGCAAGAGCGAAAGCCGCAGCTTCCCCATCACCATCGTGCGCGAAGAGATCCGCCAGCAAAGTGTGCGCTCCAAGGTGCTGGAGCCCGGCTATGCGTGGCTGCGCGTGAGCCAGTTTCAGGACCGCACGGTGGATGACTTCGCTCGCAAGCTCGAAGAAATCTACAAGCAGGAGCCCCATTTGAAGGGCCTGGTGCTTGATCTGCGCAACGATCCCGGCGGCCTGCTCGAAGGCGCGGTGGCGGTCTCGGCCGCGTTCTTGCCCAGCGACGCCGTGGTCGTCACCACCAACGGCCAAGTGGCTGAATCGAAGGCAGAGTTCAAGGCCTCACCCGACTACTACATGCGCCGCGCCAACAGCGACCCGCTGCGCAAACTGCCCGCCGCCTTGAAGACCGTGCCGATGGTGGTGCTGGTCAACGAAGGTTCGGCATCGGCCAGCGAGATCGTGGCCGGCGCGCTGCAAGACCACAAGCGCGCCATCATCATGGGCGCGCAGACTTTCGGCAAAGGCTCGGTGCAGACCGTGCGCCAGCTCGGCCCCGACACCGCGGTGAAGATCACCACCGCGCGTTATTACACGCCCAGCGGCCGCTCGATCCAGGCCAAGGGCATCGTGCCCGACGTGATGCTTGACGAGACGGCCGAGGGCAATGTGTTTGCCGCCCTGCGCATCCGTGAAGCCGATCTGGAAAAGCATCTGCAATACAGCAAGGGAACCGACGACAAGGACCCGGCGCACGACAAGGCGCGTGAAGAAGCCCGGCTCAAGCTCGAAGCCGAGACCGCCAAGTCCAAGGAGCCGCCCAAGCCTTTGCCAGAATTCGGCAGCGCCGAGGACTTTCCGCTGCTGCAGGCGATGAACCGCCTGAAGGGCAAGACGGTGCTGGTGTCCAAGACGGCGATCGAACGCAAGGCCGAGGCTGCGACCCAGTAAGGCGGCTTTCCCCGGTCAGAAGCAAAGCCCGCCTCGGCGGGCTTTGTTGTCTCAAGCAGCGCTTCATAGCCGGCGCCTCGCGGCACAATAGCCCACCATGAACGACGACCAACTGCTGCGTTACTCGCGTCATATCCTGCTCGACGAAATCGGCATCGAAGGCCAGCAGCGCTTGCTCGACAGTCATGCGCTGGTGATCGGCGCTGGCGGCCTGGGTTCACCCGCGCTGCTCTACCTGGCGTCGGCCGGCGTGGGCCGCATCACGCTGGTCGACAACGACCAGGTGGACTTCACCAATCTGCAGCGTCAGATCGCCCACAATATGCAGCGCATCGGCCAGCACAAGGTCGGCTCGGCGGCGCAGAGCATGTTGGCGATCAACCCCGAGCTGCAATTGCAGGCGCTGGTGCAGCGCGTCGATGCGCACGCGCTTGAGCGGTTGGTGCCCGGCGTCGACGTGGTCCTCGACTGCAGCGACAATTTCGCGACCCGCCACGCCATCAACGCCGCCTGTGTGCGCCACCGCAAGCCCTTGGTCTCGGGCGCCGCCATCGGCTTTGACGGACAGATCTCGGTGTACGACAGCCGCGCTCCCGAGTCGCCTTGCTATGCCTGCATCTTCCCGGCCGCATCGACGGTGGAAGAAGTGCGCTGCTCGACGCTGGGTGTGTTCGCGCCGCTGGTGGGCATTGTCGGCAGCATGCAGGCCGCCGAAGCGCTCAAGCTGCTGGCTGGGGTGGGCCAGTCGCTCGCCGGGCGACTGCAATTGCTCGATGCCAGGCGCATGGAGTGGACCGAGATCCGCATGGCGCGCGCAGTTGGCTGCGCATGCTGTGGCGGCAAATAGGCTTAAGCTGGCGACCATGAGCAAGTACCGCAAACTGAACGTCCGCAATTTCCCGACCGCCAAAGAGGAAGCCATTGCCCCCGCCCCGGCGGCCCTGTACGAGGGCCCGCAAAGCGCCTACCGCCTGGCATTCGCCGACAACGACTTCCTGCTGCGCGAGGAGTTGCGTCCGGTGCGCATGCAGTTGGAGCTGCTCAAGCCCGACATGGTGCAACGCGAACAGGGCATCGAATCGACCATCGTGATGTTTGGCAGCGCACGCACCTTGCCCGCCGACCAGGCACAGGCCCGGCTCGCGCGGGCGCAGGCGGGTCATGACGCGGCGGCGCTGCATCAGGCCCAAGCCGCGGTCAAGATGAGCCACTACTACGAAGAAGCACGCCGCTTTGCCGCGCTCGTGACCGAGAAGTCGCGCGCCCGCACGACGCCGATCTACGTGGTCACCGGTGGCGGCCCCGGCATCATGGAAGCCGGCAACCGCGGCGCCTTCGAGATCGGTGGCAAAAGCATCGGCCTGAACATCGTGCTGCCGCATGAGCAGGCGCCCAACCCCTACATCACGCCCGAGCTGTGCTTTCGCTTCCACTACTTCGGCCTGCGCAAGATGCACTTCCTGATGCGCTCGATCGCCTTGGTGTGCTTTCCCGGCGGCTTCGGCACGCTCGACGAGTTGTTCGAGACCATGACACTGATCCAGACCGGCAAGTGCCGGCCCCGGCCCATCATGCTGTTCGGACGCGACTTCTGGAGCCGCCTGATCAACTTCGAACTGCTGGTCGAAACCGGCATGATCAACCCGGGTGACGTCAACCTCTTCTCCTATGTGGAGAGCGCCGAAGAGGCCTGGGCCGTGCTCGAAGCCGAATACGGTCTGGATCTGCCACCTCACCACCTCAACAACCACGAGCCCGCATGACGACCCCCATCAGCCTGATTGGCGCGCCCACCGACATCGGCGCCGGTACGCGTGGCGCGAGCATGGGCCCCGAGGCCATGCGCGTGGCCAATATTCAACTCGCCCTCGAAGCGCACGGCCTGCAAGTGCTGGACCGCGGCAATCTGACCGGCCCCACCAACCCCTGGCAAACGCCGCAGCAAGGCTATCGCCATCTGCCCGAAGTCGTGGCGTGGAACCAGACCGTGTTCGACGCCGTGTACGCCGAGCTTGCGCTAGGCCGCCTGCCCGTGTTGCTGGGCGGTGACCATTGCCTGGCGATAGGTTCGATCAGCGCGGTCGCCAAGCATTGCCGCGAAAAGGGCAAGAAGCTGCGCGTGATTTGGCTCGATGCGCATGCCGACTTCAACACCAGCGCTCTCACGCCCAGCGGCAATATCCACGGCATGCCGGTCGCCTGCCTGTGCGGCTTCGGGCCCGATGAGCTGATCGGCATCGGTGGCCATACGCCGGCCGTCAAACCGAAGTGGATTCGCCAGATCGGCATACGCAGCGTCGACGAAGGCGAAAAGCGCTTCGTGCACGAGCAAGACCTCGAGGTCTTCGACATGCGTTATATCGACGAGATGGGCATGCGCAATGCCATGGAGCTGGCGCTGGCCACGGTGGACGCCAACACGCATTTGCACGTCAGCTTCGACGTCGATTTTCTCGATCCCGAGATTGCCCCCGGCGTGGGCACGACCGTCCCCGGCGGACCCACCCACCGCGAAGCCCAGCTCTGCATGGAGATGATTGCCGACACCGGACGGCTCGCATCACTGGACGTGATGGAACTCAATCCCGCCTTCGACATGCGCAACAAGACCGCCGAGCTGGCGGTCGATCTGATCGAAAGCCTGTTCGGCAAGACGACGCTGATGCGCAAGTAGACCGCAGCGCCTCGTGCCCAGGTATATCGCTAGTTCTGCGACGGGAAAATGCCCTGCAGGGCAATCACGCAGGTCAGCGGCAACGAAGGCTGCACGTTGTTGACCGGCTGATTGCCTCCTGCGGACGATACCGAGGCGGGGCTCATCGCCAAAGGCGACGGGCTGGGCGGCGCATAAAGCGTGGTGCGCGCCTGTGAGGCCGGCGCCTTGCCCACGGGGCTTTGCGTATCGCCCTCGTTGGCACTGCCCGCCAGCGCCACCGCGTGGTTGTGCGGCGACATCTGTGCCTGGGTCAATGTATTGGTCTCGGAGCCGCCCCGCTCGCCGACGGGACGATCGCTCAGCCCTGGTCCCTGACCCATGGACAGAAGCACGCGGCCCCGCATGTCCGGCAGCGCAAAAGTGGTCTGGCCGTTGCCGCCATAGTTCGTGCCCAACAGCGCGAACAAGGCCTGGTTCTGGTTGATAGGCAAAGTTTGACCGTTCAAGCTGGCCCAACCCCTGGGTGCATAGCCCCACACACCGCAGCGGATTTCACCCAGATAGGGAGTGTCCGCACGAGCCACGCCGGACAGCAAGAACGTGCCGCCCAGCACCAGGCCCAGCAGACGAAAACAAGAGAAACGCTTGGACATGATTACTCCTTCGGATTCAGAGGGGTCCATCAGTTCTGCGATGGAAAGATGCCGAAAACCGCGATCAGGCACTTCATCGGCAGATAGGGCTGCATATTGCTGATGGGCTGACCATTGCCGGTTGAGCCGCTCTGGCTCGCCTGCATGGCCACATCGCCCGGGCCGGGCGCGTAGAGCAGCGTGCGGGCCTTGGTGGCGGCCACGTTGCCGGCAGGCGTCTTGGCCGTGGCATCGCTGGTGCTCGCCGCTGGCGTGAAAGCATGGTTGTGGGCTGGCAACTGGCTGACCGCGAGCGTCTCGCTTTCAGTGCCCGGGACATCGCCGAGATTGCGTGGGCTCAAGCCCGGCCCCTGGCCCGTGCCCATGATGGCGCGGCCACGCAAGTCGGGCAGCCTGAAGGTGGTCTGACCATCGCCGCCCCAGGTCGTGCCAATGAGCTGGAACAAGACTTCGTATTCGGCAATCGACAAGGTCTGCCCCGCCATTTCCATCCACCCTGACGGGGCGAAGTTGAAACCGCCGCACATCACCTGCCCGACGAAGGGATCTGCGCCGGCATGGCTGGGCGTTGCGCCCAGGCTTGCCAGCAATGCCAGCGTCAAGGCTCCGATTCTTTGCGTGATCATCATGGTCTGGCTCCTTATTGACGCGGAGGGAAAACGCCTTGCGTGGCGATGACGCAAGTCACCGTCAGATAGGGCTGCATATTGTTGACGGGCTGCCCCTGACCGGCAGTTGCGGATGGCGACGTCGCCATCGAGGCCCCCACCGTTGCATTCGAATACGACAGCATGCGTGCCTTGTTCGAGGGCACATTGCCAGCGGGTGACATCAAGCTGGCATCGGCCGAACTGCCACGCGGCACCACTTGGTGCGAATGCGCCGGCAACTGGTTCACCGCCAAGGACTGGCTCTCCGCGCCGCCTGCACTGCCCTGGTCATAGTTGGCCAAACCAGGCCCCTGGCCGGCATTGACCATCACGCGCCCGCGCAAATCCGGCAGCGCAAAAGTGGTCTGGCCGTTGCCACCATAGGTCGTACCCAACAATGAGAACAGGGCAGTGTTCTGAGAGATGGACACCAACTGCCCCTGCGCCAACGCCGTGCCGCGCGGTGCGAAATTCCAGGCGCCGCAGACGATCTCGCCCACATAGTCGCTGTCCCCCGCCGAGACGAGTGGCGCCACGAGCAAGCCGGCCAGCGCCAAGCATGACCAACGGTAAACATTTCTTGTCTTCATGACTGAAGCTCCTTCTCGTCAAGAACCGATGCCGATTGCCGTCCGATGCGGCGCGAACCACCTAGAGCCGCCAGCCCGGCAAGCCCCAGCAACGCCCACGTGGCAGGCTCAGGAACAGGCTGACCACCGCCACCACCACCACCCCTTGCGCCCACCAGCGTCACGTCATCGATGGCGGCGGTGAAAGCATAGAAGCCGTTGCTGCCGAAGCTCAGCGTCAGCGCGCCGAGATTGGCATCCGACACCAAGGCGAGGAAATAGGCGAAGCTGCCCTTAGCATCGGTCAAATCGGCGACACCGCCGTTGAACACAGTATTCGTGCCGTCGCTCAGACCGAGGTCACCGGCCTGCACATCGCTGCCAGTGATCACATACAGACCGAAACCGCGCACCGAGCCTCCAAAGTTGAATGTGAGCGCATCGCCGCCGATGAACTGCGCCTCAGCATTGTTCAGCCCCAAGAAATGCGTGCCCGAGGTGGTCCATAGCGACGTGCCGTCGACCATCTTGTCGTTGACCTGCGGTATGCCCCCACTGGCTGACGCCGTGAGTGTGAAGCCCCCCAGGCCAGTGCCGCTGCCGTACTGGGTACCCACCGCGATCGCATCGAAATTCGTCGTCTGCGGTGCCCCCAGGCCGGCGATGGCCGCTTGAAACCCAGCGTTCGACTGGTAAGGCGTCACCCCGGCCTGCGCCAGCCCACTGCCCAGCAGTACCGCCAAGCCCCATCCCATCCATGCTCTTGCTCGCATCACGCTCTCCTCAAAAAATATGGCTCTCGGCCTAGGTTGCAAAGCGGCAGCGCAGGTCTTCGGCTTTCCCTGCGTGCACCTTCAAATAGCTGATCTGCGGCAGTCCTTGAGGCCCGTGGCGCGCCAGGCCGGCTCGCAGCGCCAGTGTTTCGGTCACGCCCTCGGGCACTGCGGTGAAGCGCGTCAATTGCACGCCCGGCCGGGCACCGTCGAGGTCGGACGATTCGAGGTTGTGCACCGGTTGCCCGTCGATGGCCACGGCCACCACGGCCCAGTCGACAGCAACCTGCTGGGTGCCATACGAAAACGTGAAACGCCGCTCCATCGCGTCAACCTTCAGGGCACAGTCGTCACCCTTGGGCGTCTGGCCCTTGTAAGTTCCGGTGAGGCACCCCAGGCTCAGCTTGTCCAGTGCCGCTGCCTTCTTGAGTTGATGGCTGAGCCCGGCCAGACATTGATGCAGATCGGGCAATTGCTGCAGGGTTACCGGCGTCGCTGCGGCCTCCTGCGCTCGGCGCAGGGCAGCGGCCGTAGCGACATCTTCGCCGCTGCCGCCACACGCAGCCAGACACAGCAGCAACCAGGCACCACTGGCCCAGAGTGCGTGAACCGACAACCCCTGAAGTTTGCGCATGCAGCCCTCCCCAGATGGCCGCAGCATACGTGCATGGCAAGGCAATAAATCACGCTTGCTTCACTCACCCCCCGACTTGAGGGACGGGTTGTTGCTGATGTTCAGGCGCTGACGATCCAGCCCTCCAGCGGGTCCGTGACGGCAGGCAATCCATAGTCGGGCCGGCAACTCGCCCAGCCCGCCTGCATCAGGCACAGCACCGCGTCGAGCTGATCGCCTTTGGCATCGTTCACCAGCGTGTCGCGCTGCGCGTGGCTCAGGCGCAGCCGCAGACCGAGGCGCGTGCGGCCCTGCTCAAGCGCGTCGAGCAAGTCCTTGCGGGCGATCAGGCGCTCGGGCGTCTGTTGGCGTTTGGCGTCGCTCTTGTAGCTGCGCCTGCCGATCAATTCGCGCGCGAGCAGGCCCGGATAGCCTTCCAGCGCCACGCGCTGTGCGTCGCCCGGATGCAAGCCCGGTATCAGCACGCCGGTCTGCATCAACAGCGGCACACCGGCGTGCATCATCCAGGCCACCGGCGGGTTGACCCACTTCATCGACGGAGACGATCCCGCCGGAATGTCGCAAGCGCGGTGCGCAAATTTCCGCCCAGCAGGACGTGCCGCACAAAAGGCCGCGAACTGCTCGCGCAGCACGGTGCGCGGCTGTGCAGCATAAAACTGCATCAGCGTCTCCCAGTCCTGCGGCCACGCCAGGCTTGTCACCAGCTCGCGCGGCAGGCCGAACGGAAAATCGAATGCACCCAACCACGGGCCGGGTGCGAGCAGGCAGGTGCGGAATTCGTCCAGTGAAGCCAGACACTGGAGGCCGCTCAGGCGCAGCACGGCGCCGTTGAGTTCACCGCTGGCAACGACAATGGGCTTTCGTGCGCTGGGCGCGCTGCTGAAGTCAATCCCCCGCAAGTACCGATGGAAAATTTGAGCGCTAGCATGCATGCTTTGCACTCTACGTCATAACCCAGTCCACCATGGCCAACAACAATCCCGCCGAGACCGCTGGCTCGCCCGCCACCGCCGTCAAACCCGCCGAACCCGCCAAGCCGCAAGAGCATCTGGTTGTCACCCAGCACAAGCTGCAGGTGGGAAAGCGCGTGCTGGAATACACCGCCGTGTGCGGCACGCTGGTGCTGCTCGAGCCGGAAGCCAAAGACGGCGAGCACAAGGGCGACAAGGCGCGCGCCACTGTCTTCTTCACCGCCTACACGCTCAAGGGCGTGAAGAAGCCCGAGGCAAGACCTGTCACCTTCAGCTTCAACGGTGGGCCGGGTTCGAGCAGCGTCTGGCTGCATCTGGGCATCCTGGGACCGCAGCGTGTGCAGGTCGACGCGATGGGCAACGCCCCGCCGCCACCCTACGGCCTGGTCGACAACGAACACACGCTGCTGACCGAGTCGGACCTGGTGTTCATCGACCCGGTGGGCACCGGGCACTCGCGTGTCGCCGAGGGCGAGAAGGTGGCGGAGTTCCACGAATACCAGCGCGACCTCGATTCGATCGGCGAGTTCATACGCCTGTATCTGTCGCGCTACAAGCGCTGGGCCAGCCCCAAGTACCTGATCGGCGAGAGCTACGGCACGACGCGCGGTGCCGGCCTGGCGCGCCACCTGCAGGAAAAGCACGACATCTACCTGAACGGCGTGATGCTGGTGTCGCTGGCGCTGGACTTTCAGACGCTCAGCTTCGACCACGGCAATGAGCTGCCCTATGCGCTGTATCTGCCCACCTTCGCTGCCACCGCCTGGTACCACAAGGCCTTGCGCCCGGCGCTGCAGAAAATGACCTTGTCCGAGGTGGTGGCGGCCGCCGAGACCTTTGCCAACACCGACTACATCGTGGCGTTGATGCAGGGCTCCAGGCTCGACCCCAAAACGCGTCAACGCATCGCCGAGCAGCTCGCGCTGTACAGCGGCTTGTCGGTCGAGTTCGTGCTGCGCTGCCGGCTGCGCGTTGATGAATTCCGCTTCTTCAAGGAATTGCTGCGAGAGCGCGGCCAGACCGTGGGGCGCCTGGACACGCGATTCCTCGGCATGGACAAGGACGACGCCGGCGAGCGCCCCGAGGAAGATGCCAGCATGAACAATCTGGTGGGCGCCTATGCCAACGGCATCAACCGCCTGCTGGTCGAGAAGCTCGGCTATCACATCGACGCGCCGTATATGGTGCACGCGCCGCTGTGGAAAACCTGGTCGTGGAAGGGCTTCGAGAATCAGTACGTGGCCGCGGGCGACAGCCTGCGACGCGCCATGCATGCCAACCCGGCGATGCGCGTCTATGTGGCCAGCGGCTACTACGACCTGGCCACACCGCACTGCGCCGGGGACTACACGCTCAGCCACATGGGACTGCGCGACCAGCTCGCCGCCAACGTCCAGATCAGCTATTTCGAGGCCGGCCACATGATGTACATCCATGCGCCGTCGCTGAAGAAAATGGCGTCCGAGCTGCGTGAGTTCGTGGGCAAGCTCTGAGGATCCCTTGATGAACAATCCGTTGCTTGTGGAGGTGCTACGCGGCGCGGCGCTCGAGTCCGCCCACAGCGGCGCGTTCGTGGTGCTGGATGCCGACGGCACTGTGGTCGCGTCGCTGGGCGACATCAATCGCCCGGTCTTTCCGCGCTCTGCCATCAAGGTGTTGCAGGCCCTGCCGCTGGTGACCAGCGGCGCGGCCGAGCGCCTGCACTTGAGCGACGCCGAGCTGGCGCTTGCCTGCGCTTCGCACAATGGCGAGCCCGAGCATGTGGCCACGGCTTTGGGCATGCTCAAGAGGTGCGGGCTCGATGCCGGTGCACTCGAATGCGGCACGCAATGGCCGGCGCGCGAGATGGTGTTGCGTGGCATGTTTGCGCGCCATGAACAGGCCGGTCCCTTGCACAACAACTGCTCGGGCAAGCATGCCGGCTTTGTCTGCGTGGCTTGCCAGCTGGCCATCGCACAGGGCAGCGATCCGGGCGAATTTGCGCGTGGCTATGTGCGCGCCGACCATCCGGTGATGAAGGAAGTCAGCGCCGCGCTGGCCGCCAGCACCGACATCGATTTGTCGCGCGCTCCGGTGGGCACCGACGGCTGCTCGATTCCCACCTACGCCATACCGTTGCGGCAACTCGCGTTGGCCTTCGCCCGCGTCGGCACCGGCCAGGGCTTGAGCGCCGAGCGCGCCAAGGCGGCGCGGCGGCTGCGCCAGGCCGTGGCACGCGCGCCCTTCATGGTCGGCGGCACGGCGCGCTTTGATACGCTGGTGATGCAGCAACTGGGCGAGCGCGTGTTTTGCAAGATCGGCGCCGAAGGCGTTTATTGCGCGAGCTTCCCCGAGCTCGGATTGGGCGCGGCGCTGAAGATCGACGACGGCAACGCGCGCGGCGCCGAGGTCGCGATGGCCGCCCTGATCGAGGCGTTTGTGTCGCTGAGCGAGGCCGACGCCGCGCTGCTGGCGACGCTCAGCGCACCGCAGCTGAACAACTGGAACGGCATCAAGGTCGGCAGCTTGCGCGCCAGCGAGGGTTTGCGTCGGGCCGTGGCACGCTAAGTAGGCCATTCTTTCTCGATCGCCGCCGCGTCACCTCGAAGGGCGATGCGCGACCGGCATCCGCGCCCCACCGGTCACGGTTTTGTCATCGAACCATCATGTCGTCGTCATGCGCGGGCGCGAGCATGACGGCATGAAGACACCGCCTCCATCGAACACCCAGTCGCCTTCTCAATCCAGCCAAGCACGTGCCGCGCCCGAGTTCTCTCGCGTCGCCTCGCACCGGCCCGCCCAGCCCGTCCAACTCGAAGCCGTTTGGGCGCGCCACGCCGACGAAGTGGCCGCGGCGCAGCGTCTTCGCTACCAGGTCTTTTGCGGTGAAATGGGCGCCGGGCTCTCGGTATTGCCGGGCACACCTGTCGACCAGGACGTCGACGAATTCGACAACCACTGCGAACACCTGCTGGTGCGTACGGTCGAGACGCCCACGCGCGCGTCAGAGGTAGTGGGAACCTACCGCGTGTTGACACCGGGCGGCGCGCGCATCGCAGGCCGGCTCTACAGCGACGGCGAGTTCGACCTCGGCGCCCTCGACGCGCTGCGCCCGCGCATGGCCGAGCTCGGACGCTCATGCATCGCTCCGGCCTGGCGCCAAGGCGGCGTGATCCTGATGCTGTGGTCGACGCTGGCCGAGTTCATGCATCGCAACCAACTCGATCTGATGGTCGGTTGCGCCAGCGTCTCCATGCACGACGGCGGCCATTGCGCGGCGAGCCTGTGGCGGAGCTTGAGCCGCACGCATCTGGCCGCGCCCGAGCGGCAGGTCAGTCCGCGCCTGCCCCTGCCGGTGGATGAGTTGAACCAAACCTCGACGTCGAACCGCCAGCGCTCATCAAGGGCTACCTGAAATGCGGCGCCAAGGTGCTGGGTGCTCCAGCGTGGGATCCGGAATTCGGCTGCGCCGACCTGCCCATGCTGCTCGATCTGGCCGATCTGCCGCCCTCCTATCGTCGACGTTTCCTCGGTATCTGAAGCGGCGTGTCCCGGAGCATCCCGGTCAGAACGAATCGATCTGAGAACCTGCGCCCTTCACGGTGGCGGTCTTGCGCAATTCGTTCGCGTATGAAGTCATCACATACACCTTGTGGCTGCCATGCTTGGCTTCGCGCTTTGCCGTTGCCGCCGCGTTGGCGACGGCCTCGGCGCGGCAAACCGTGCCAGCGGCCACGCGCACTGCGCCGATCGACAAGGTGGTGCAAGGATGGAACCGCATGTCGCCATGGCGATCTTCGGCCATGATGCCGCCGGCCTTCAGGGCTTCTTCGTCAAACAGCGACAAGGCCTTTTCATTGAAGCCGTTCACGATGGCTTCGCAGCGCGATTCCCAGTCGCTGCTCTGGAACAAGACCACGAAATCGTCTCCGCCGACATGTCCCACGAAGTCGCGCTGCGGGTCGCAGTGCTGGACGATGGCGCGCGCCAGCAGTCGAATCATTTCGTCGCCACGCCAATAGCCATACTGGTCGTTGAAGGGTTTGAACTGGTTCAGATCGGCATAGGCTGCCACAAACTCGCGGCCACTGGCCAACAGCCGCGCGATATGCTGACTGATGGGGATATTGCCCGGCAGGAAGGTCAACGGGTTGGCGTGGCGCGCCGCCTCGATGCGCGCTTCGGTGACCGACCGCACCAATTGCTGACCCGTCCCCAGGCCCAGGTAGCGCCCGCCGCGGGTCACGATGAATCCCTCGCTCAAGTAGCGCTGATCGCTTGAGGTCAACACGGCCGTCAGCGCGTCGATGCCGGTGTCGGCGTCCATGATCAGCGGTGCGTGATTGGCAAACAGGCCGCACGGTTTCTTGCCATACAACTCGTTGAAGAAGGGCTTGGCCCAACGCGAAGTGAATTGCGTCCGGTCGATCAGCGCAACCGGCTTTTGTTGCTGGTCGACCAGGGCCACCGCGTGCAGATGCTCGTCCTCGCAGAACAGGCGGTAGAGCTGCTCATGGGTGGTGGCCACTCCGACGGTGGGCAGTTCCCTGCAAAGCTGCGAGGCGACCACGCCCGAGCCGCCGGCGCGGCGCAGTTCGGGCAACACCGCGATGTCATTGCTGCTCAACACCCGTTGCGCAGCCGGCAAGGGCTGCGTCACGCCCTGCGCTGCGGGTCGCCCCAACAGCCAGCCCTGGCCATAACTGATGCCCAGGTCACGCAAGACGCGCAGTTCGTCGTCGCACTCGATGCCTTCGGCAACCAGGCACGCACCCAGGTTTTCTGCCAGCAGCAGCATGGCCCGGATGGTCTGCAGCTTCTCGGGCAGGACATGCACATTGTGGGTGAAGTACTTGTCAATCTTCACCACTTCGGGCTGGATCTCCGACCACAGGCGCAGGCTGGAGCGTCCATCGCCAAAGTCGTCGAGCGCAATGCCCACCTTGTGTCTGCGCAGCAAGGTGATGGCACGCTTGAGCGCATCGAGCTCCGACACACGCTCATGCTCGGTCAGCTCGATGATGACGTTTTCGGGACGCACGCCGCAGTCCGAAAAATTCCTCAGCGAGCCCTCCATGTCGAAGTCGTCCACCACGCGGCTCAGCGCATCGGCGCTCATGTTCAGCAGCAGCTTGCCCGGCAAGGCCTGCACGCCCCAGTCCTTCAAGGCCCGCAAGGCGCAGCAGACTTCAAGCTCTACCGTGAGTCCCTCTTGCCGGCCTGCGGCAAACAGTGCATCGGGGAATTCGAGCGGACTGCCTTCGGGGCCGCGTATCAGCGCCTCATGCCCATACACCGCGCCGCTGCTCAAGTCGACGATGGGTTGAAAATGCGCCACCAACAGATCGCGCTCTATCACTTGCTGTAACTCGCTGTGCAGCGAGCACGTCAAGGCTCTGCGGGCTCTGATTGCATGCATGTGACGAAGTGTCATGGACTCCTGTGACTCTGTCGTGACAAGGCCGGACGGCGGACCAATTTGCCGCGACAATGTGGCACCTCATGGCCACATCAAACACCCCCCCATTGCTCGCCGCATCGCGCACGCAAACCTCTGCCGACCCAGGACCGCTCGCGGCCATCGACATGGGGTCCAACAGCTTCAGGCTGGAGATCGCGCAGTTGCAACAGGGCCGCTACCGTCGCGTCGTCTACCTGAAGGAAACGGTGCGCCTGGGCGCCGGCCTGGACGCCAACATGATGCTCACCGACGCAGCCGTGCAGCGCGGTCTGGACTGCCTGCGCCGCTTTGCCTTGCGCCTGACGGGGTTTGCGCCCGAGCGCGTGCGCGCGGTGGCCACCCAAACGCTCAGAGAGGCGCGTAACCGCGACGCCTTTCTGCAGCAGGCGCAGACGGTGCTGAACCATCCCATCGAAGTGATTGCCGGCCGCGAGGAGGCGCGTCTGATCTATGCCGGCGTGGCGCGCCTGCAGCCATCCGAAACTGCGCGACTCGTGATCGACATCGGCGGACGTTCCACCGAGATGATTCTGGGACGCGGCCGCCTGCCGCTCACGGCCGAATCGTTTCCGGTGGGCAGCGTGAGCCTGACGATGCGCTACTTTGCGGAGGGCAGATTCAGCGCCGAGGCATTCCGCGCCGCGCAAGTGGCTTGCGGCGCCGAGCTCGAAGAAGCGTTGAAACCCTTTGCGCGCGGATTGTGGCGCGAGGCGCTCGGCTCTTCGGGCACGGTGGCGGCGGTGTCGCAGATACTGGCAGCCAACGGCATCACGGACGGCCGCATCACGCCCGCGGGGCTGCGCTGGTGCATCGAGCAATGCCTGGCCGCGGGTCATGTCGACCGCGTCAATCTTGCTGGCCTCAGGGAAGACCGGCGCGCCGTGCTGGCGGGCGGTCTTTGCATCCTCTATACGCTGGCGCAGAACTTCGACATTGCCGAACTCTTGCCGGCCAAGGGTGCGTTGCGCCAGGGCGTCATCTTTGATTTGTCGCAGCGCCTGGAAAGCGCCCGGCCGCACCGCACCCGGGCGCGCGTGGTCGACATGCGCGAGTCCACCGTGGCCGCCTTGCAAGAGCGCTTCGATGTCGATGCGGCCCAGGCCAGGCGCGTGCAGCGCATGGCGCTGGCGCTGTTCGAACAAGTCATGCCAGAGGCGCCGCTGGAGTTGAAGCGTGAACTAGGCTGGGTGGCCGCGCTGCACGAAATCGGCATGATGGTCTCGCACCACGACCACCATCGCCACAGCGCCTATCTGCTGGCCCATGTGGACGCCGCCGGGTTCTCGCAAAGCCAGTTGCGCCGGCTCGGCGATCTGGTGCTGGGTCAGCGCGGCGGACTCAAGAAGCTCGATAGCCGACTGGTCGACGACACCTTCTTGTGGCAGTTGCTGTGCCTGCGCCTGGCTGTCATCAAGGCGCACGCCCGCGAAGACGTCGATCTGGATGCCATGCTTGTGCGCCGCAACGCCGATGCGATCGAGGTGCTGATGACGCCCGCGTGGGCGCAAGAGCACCCGCGCACGCTTTACTTGCTGCATGAAGAGGCGCAGGTCTGGGCACGCAGCGGTCTGCTGAGCCTGAACATCAAGACCTGACCCCGCGCTCCGGGGCCCGAGCGCTACGGGAGCGGCGTGCGGGCAAGCGCCTCGAGCGCGGTTGCAGCGTCTTTCAATGCCTGCGCGCGGCGCGCGGCGAGCCAGCCGAGCGCGAACCACGCCCGGGTGTCAATCGGCAGTTGTTCGCGAAACGCCGCTTCGGCCACGATCAGATCGTTGTACAGGCCCAGCGCCTCCTGTGCCGGGCCCAGCGCCTCCAGGCAGCGCCGCAGCGCGTTCGGCGCGTGCAACGACGCGGTCAAGTCGAGCCCGTAGCGCAGCCGCTTCAGGCGCTTTCGGATGCGGTGGCGCTGTGTGTCGTCAATGCTCCGAAAGACCTCGGCGTCCCTTCTCAGGCGCTTGTGCAAGCGCTTCAGGCGCGGCCGGACCAGCGCGCGCAGCGAGCTGGGTGCAGGCACCCGTCCCGCATGCTCGCTGCGTGGCGCCGTTCCCTGGGCAAACTTGATGAGATCGAGTGTCAGGCCGACGAAGCGCGGCGCTCGCGCGTTTTCGTTCGCGAGGCTGCCTGCACCGACGCTCGGCAATTCGATCGATGGCGCACCCGCCGCGAGCAGCTCTGGCAGCACGGTCTGCGCCAACACGTCGTGGTCGCGCGCCTGGCCGAGTGGCGCGAACAGCTCCGTCAGGGCCGGCGCCCACTCGGCGTCCACGGCGACTGACCAATCGCCGAACAGACGCAGCGCAGTGCGCAAGCGCCGCAGGGCAACGCGGGCTTGATGCACATGCTCGGGCTGGCCGGTGCCGCTGGCCAGTTCGGCGGCATTGGGCAAATAGTGTTCGATGCAACTCGTCACGATGGCGCGCAGCGCCGCGTCGGGGTTCATGTGCCGGGTCAAGGCCGGCCGGCCCGCGCGCACCGGCGAGATGGCGTCCAAGCCGCGCGCCAGCAGGTCGCCACGCTGCGACTTGCTGCGCACGTCCAGCCACAAGTGGTGGCCAGCAGCCCAGCGTTTGGCCAGCTCCAGCATGCCGCCCAGCGCGCCCGACTTGAGCTCGAACTCGATCTCGCTCAAGACCAGCCGCGCAGCGCCGGCACGGATCTCTCCGACATCCAGCGCCAGCTCGACCGCGCAACCCGCGCTGCGCGCGATCCTGTGCGTGCGCCGCACATCGGTCTCGAACACGACCTGCAGCGCGCCCGCCTCGTCGCCCAGCACGGCGGCGAGTTGCTGGCCAACCGGCGTGTCGGCATGGCGCGCGATGTCCAGAGCCGGCACGCCGCGCTGCCGGCCCAAGCCCACTTCGTGCTCGAGCCGCTCAAACTGCGCCGCGCCACGGCCCTTCAGCGTCTGCACCCACAGGCCGTCTTCCAGCCGCATGCGCAGCGCAAGGCCAGCCTCGGCCAGACGCCTGTCGGACGTGTCGAAATACTTGGCGCGCAGCCGCGAGGTGCGTGCCGTTGGCGTGGCGACAGCACGCCGAACCGCGGCGAGTCGCGCGGCTGGCACCTGAAACTTCAATTCGATTTCAGCCATCGAAGGCCTTCGAGAAAGCAGCGCTGCTGCTCATCTTCGCACAGCTCAGGCGCAGTCTGTGCGGCGCGTCACCGGCCTTGCCGCAGCTCAAGTCCGTACGGTGTCGGGCGCCAGCACCGCCTGCACGAAGACGGCTTGCATTTCATCGAGCTCGGCTTCGCGCTGGCGTTGGCGCAGCCACCAGACGGCGGCCTTCTTGACATGCCAGGGCTGGTCCTGGCCGCACAGCAGTCTTGCGCATGCCATGCCCAAGGTGGGTTGATGCGCGATCACCAGCACCGGTTCGCTGGCCTGCGGCCAATGCGCGAGGCGCAGCAAGTCGTCAACGCTGACTTCCGGTCCCAGACCCTTCACGGTCCGGAATTTGCGCCCCAGCTTGGCGGCCGTCTGCTGGCAACGGACCGCCGGACTCACCAGCACGCGGGTCGATTCGGCCAGATGTTGGTTCAGCCAGTCCGCCATGCGCTGCGCTTGACGCTCGCCCTTGGCGGTCAGGGCGCGCTCCATGTCGGACTGGCCTTCGCGTCGAATCTCTGCTTCGGCATGGCGCCACAGGATCAGGTCCATCCAAAATCTCTCCGGCGTCGATCAGCTTGGAGCACCGAACTTCAGCATCAGCGCCTGTTGGGCGCTGACTCCGTGCTGCGCGACGCGCTCGTACTGGCCGTCGGGCTTGAGGCTCCAGGCGTCCTTGGCGTCATGCAGATAGGGCACCAGGCATTCGTCGATCACGCGCTGGCGCAGCGAGGCGTCGGTCACCGGCCAGGCGACTTCGATGCGCCCGAGCATATTGCGGCTCATCCAATCGGCGCTCGACAGGTACAAGACCTCGTCCGCGTCGCTCTCGCCCCAGCGCAGGTAAATGATGCGCGTGTGTTCGAGAAAGCGCCCCACCACCGAGCGCACGCGGATGTTGTCGCTTTCGCCCGGCAGACCCGGCGGCAGCATGCATGCGCCGCGCACGATCAGGTCGATCTTTGCGCCGGCCTGGCCGGCCGCCAGCAAGGCCCTGATCAGCGGCACATCGGTCAAGGCATTGACCTTCACCACCACCCGGGCCGGTGCGCCGGCCCGCGCCGCCCGCGCCACCCGGTCGAGCTGGCGCAGCAGGCGCTGGTGCAGGCTGAACGGCGCCATCAGCATGTGCCGCGGCGGCTTCACCTTGCTCAGGCTGGCGAGTTGACGGAACACCGTGTCGGCGTCCGCCGTCAATTCGGGCGAGGCGCTCAGACAGCCGATGTCGGTATAGAGCTGCGCAGTCTTGGGGTTGTAGTTGCCGGTCGACAAGTGCACGTAGCGACGCAGCCTGGCGCCCTCGCGGCGTGTGATCAGCATCATCTTGGCATGCGTCTTGAGACCCACGATGCCGTACACGACTTGCACGCCGGCGGCCTCCAGACGCTCGGCCCAGTTGATGTTGGCCTCTTCGTCAAAGCGCGCCTTCAGTTCGACGACGGCCAGCACTTCCTTGCCGCGCCGCGCCGCTTCGATCAGCAATTCCATCAGCGCCGATTTGGCGCCGATACGGTAGATGGTCTGCTTGATGGCCAGTACGTCGGGGTCGTCAACCGCCTCGCGCAGGAAGTCGACCACCGGCTCGAAGCTCTGGAACGGATGGTGCAGCAGCACGTCGGCGTGGCGCAGGCGCGTGAAGATCGAGTGATGCGGCAGCTTGTGATGCGGCCAGACCGGCTCATAGGGCGCAAAACGCAGGTCGGGCGCGTCGCTCTGGTCGATCAGCTCGTTGAGTCGAACCAGATTGACCGGTCCGTTGACGCGGTACAGCGCAGCTTCTGGCACCGCAAACTGCTCGAGCAAGAAGTCCGACAGATCGGCCGGGCAGCTCTTCACGACCTCGACGCGCACGGCGCGGCCGAAGTGACGTGTGGTCAGTCCGCTGCGCAGCGCCTGGCGCAGGTTCACGATTTCGTCTTCGTCAACATCCAGGTCAGAGTCGCGCGTGACGCGGAATTGCGAGAACGCCACCACGTCGCGCCCCATGAACAGCTCTTGCAGGTGCGAGCGGATCACGCTGCTGAGCATGACGAAAGCCTGCTGGCCTTCGCTGATGTTGTCGGGCAGACGGATCACGCGGGGCAGCACACGCGTCACCTTGACGATGGCGATCGAGTTGTCGCGGCCGAAGGCGTCCTTGCCGCTCAACTTGACAATGAAGTTGAGCGACTTGTTGGCGACCTGCGGAAACGGATGCGCCGGGTCCAGCCCGACCGGCACCAACAGCGGCCGTACTTGGCGCTTGAAGTACTGCTCGACCCAGTGTGCCTGCGCCTCGTTGCGCTGGGCATGGTTGAGCACCACAATGCCCTTGGCCTTGAGCGAGGGCATCACCTGGTCGTTGAAGACGGTGTATTTCTCGTCGATCAGCGTATGCGCCAGCGTGCTCACACGCAGCACATCGTCGGCGCTAACTCCGCCCCCGCGCTTGCGCGCCGCATCCAGCATGTCGGCAAAGCGCACCTCGAAGAACTCGTCCATATTGGACGACACGATGCACAGATAGCGCAGCCGCTCCAGCAGCGGCACGTCAGCGCGCCGGGCCTGCGCCAGCACCCTGCGGTTGAACTCCAGCATGGCCTGCTCGCGGTTGAGCAGGCGCGTCTGTGCCTGTGTTTGCGCCTGTGTTTGCGTCATCCGTTCAGTCTATGACGCTTTTGCGACAGTTTCATGACGGGGCCGGGCCAACGCCGGGTGCGCGGACACCAGGTTCTCGATGAACTGGGTCACCGCTTCGTGCCATTCGAACACCTTGGCCCGGGCCAGCGCCTGCTCTGATCCGATCCGCAGGGCTGCCAGCGCAGCTTGCTGCAAGTCCAGGTGCAGTGCACCCGCCCCCGACTCGCCCAGCACGTCCAGCGGACCGGCCACCGGATAGGCTGCCACCGGTGTGCCGCAGGCCAGCGCTTCGAGCATCACCAGACCGAAGGTGTCGCTGCGGCTCGGGAACACAAGCACATCGGCAGCGCTGTAGACGCGCGGCAACTCGCTGCGCGGCACCACGCCGCGCCAGTGCACCTGCGCATACTTTCGCTTGAACTCTTCCAGCAGCGGCCCCTGGCCGTAGACCACTTTGGATCCGGGCAGATCCAGACTCAGGAACGCCACCAGGTTCTTCTCGTAGGAAACCCGCCCCACATACAGCCAGACCGGTCCGGGCAAGTCAAAGCTGGCGTCGGCCACCGGCTTGAACAGATCCAGATCGACGCCATGCGTCCACGCCAGCAGCCGCTCGAAGCCATGGCCCGACAGAATTTTTCGCATGCCATCGGTCGGCACCATGACACCGGCCGACGCTGCATGAAAGCGCTTGAACCACGCGTAGCCCCAGGCTTCAGGGATGTGCAGGGCACGCGCCAGGATGTCCGGAAAGCGCGTGTGAAATGCCGTCGTGAAGGCCCGTTTGTGCGCCCGGCACCAGCGCCGCGCCGCCGCACCCAGCGGCCCTTCGGTGGCGATGTGGATGGCGTCTGCCCCGGCCGCGTCAAGGACCTGCCTGACCTTTCGATACGGCCACAGCGCCAGCTCGATTTCAGGATAGCCCGGGCAGGGCATGCGCTTGAATCGGGACGGCTCGATCAGCTCGACCTGGTGGCCGCGCGCGCGCATGCCATCGACCAGCTCGACCAGCGTCGTGACCACGCCGTTGACCTGCGGCAGCCAGGCATCGGTGACCAGTACCAGCTTCATGCGGGCGTCCCGACGCTGTCCACCGCAGCGGCGGCAAAGCCAGACCTGCCCGCCCGCCTGGACTGCGACGCACGCGCGGACCAGTCCAGTATCTCCAGGCGCCCGTCGGCGTGCTCGACCAGCGCGGTCAGGCTCTCGACCCAGTCGCCGTCATTGGCATACAGGATGCCGTTGATGTCGCGCAGCTCGGCGTGATGGATGTGCCCGCACACGACGCCCTGCACGCCGCGCTGCCGCGCTTCGCGTGCCACCGCTGCCTCGAAGTCGCTCACATAGCTGACCGCACGTTTGACCTTGAGCTTGAGGTATCTGGACAAGCTCCAGTAAGGCAGGCCCAAGCGCGCCCGCAACGAGTTCAAGTGGCGGTTCAGCTTGAGCGTGAATTCATAGGCCGAGTCTCCCAGGACGGCAAGCCACCTGGCGCACTGGATGACGCCGTCGAACAAGTCGCCGTGCGTGATCCAGAGCTTCCTGCCATCGGCGGTCTCATGGATCCAGTCTTCGGCCACTTCAATGCCGCCGAAATTGTGATGCAGATACTTGCGCGCGAACTCATCGTGATTGCCGGGTATGAACACCACCCGCGTGCCCTTGCGTGCCATGCGCAGCAGCTTTTGCACGACGTCGTTGTGCGCCTGCGGCCAGTACCAGCTGCGCTTGAGCTGCCAGCCGTCGATGATGTCGCCGACCAGGAACAGATGCTCGGCGCGCACACAGCGCAGGAAGTCGAGCAAGGCGTGCGCCTGGCAGCCCGGCGTGCCCAGGTGGATGTCCGATATCCACACTGCGCGAAAGCGCAGACCGCCCGGCGCCTCGCTGTCGCCGTCGGCGCTGGGCGGCGCGTCATGCAAAGCATGCAAAAAGGCATCTGCAGGTTTCATGAGCCGACAGCATCGCAGCCAGGCAAGTAAGGCGGATGACGCTTTTGTGAACAATCGGTGACGGCTTGCGGGCCGGCAACTTCAGCGCGATATGCGAGGCGCGCAGCGCGCCGCCGTTGCCAACGTCTTGCGCAGGCCGAGCACATCAATTGCCAAGTCGCTCATCGCCATCGGTCCGCATCGACGCGAATCAACCCGGCCAAGCAAGATCGCCAATCGTTCATTTGAATGTCACATACCTGACATTTGGCGTCGATACATTGTTCATATGAACACCAGGATGGTCGAATCGACAGGGATGCGCTCGGTAGACATGGCTGCGGCGGAGGGTCGCCAGGCTCACATCCTGGCGCGGGTCAGGCACAGTGGCTTTCAGGCCATCGAGGCGCTTGCTCTGCAATTTGGCGTGACCACGCAAACCATCAGGCGGGACGTAAACCTTTTGTGCGAGCGCGGCCTGTGCCGGCGGCGCCATGGCGGCATCGACATGCCCATCGAGAACCTGAGTTATCCGCAGCGTCGCATCCTGCAGCGCCGCGCCAAGCAAGATATCGCGCGCTGCGTGGCCGAAGTCGTGCCCGACAGTGCTTCCTTGTTTATCGGCATCGGCACCACGCCCGAGCAATGCGCCCTGGCTCTGGCCGAGCGCGCCAATCTGCGCGTCATGACCAACAACCTGAACGCGGCGCTCGCGCTGAGCCGCAATCCGAGCTGCGAGATAACACTCGCTGGAGGACGGTTGCGCAACGGCGACCGTGACGTGATCGCTGGAGAAGCGCACGGGTTTTTCGAGCGCTTCTCCGTGGACATCGGCATCTACGGCGCCGGTGGCATCGCCGAGGATGGCGGGCTGCTCGACTTCAATCAGGATGAGGTGCGCATGCGCAGCGAACTCGCCCGCCATTGCCGGCAGCGCTTCCTCGTGTTCGACCACTCCAAATTCGGGCGCGGCGCTACCGTCAAGGGCGGCCATATCGGCCAGGCAAGCGTCGTCTTCACCGACCGGCCCGTGCCCGAATCGATCTCCCACATGCTGGCCCAAGCCGGCGTGCGTCTGGTCGTCGCCGCCGGCGACTCAATCGAATCCCCCCCCTCCCCTCACTACTGAAGAAGGAAACAAACACCATGCGTCTTCACCTTATCAAGCGACTTGCGATCATCGCAACACTCGGCCTGGCCGCGTCCGGCGCGGCGCATGCCCAGCAACATGCGATCTGCTACAACTGCCCGCCGCAATGGGCCGACTGGGACTCGCAGCTGAAGGCGATCAACGCCAGGCTGGGCATCCAGGTGCCCCCGGACAACAAGAATTCGGGCCAGGCCATCGCGGCGCTGATCGTCGAGAAGGCGCATCCGGTGGCCGACGTCACCTACCTCGGCGGCATCGCCGCCGACCCGGCCAAGGACGCCGGCGTGCTGGCCGTCTACAAGCCCACGAACTGGGACAAGATCCCGGCCGATCTGAAGGACCCCGCCGGGCACTGGTTCACCATCCACTCGGGCACCTTGGGCCTGTTCGTCAACACCGCCGCCCTGGGCAAGACGCCGGTGCCCACCAGCTGGGCCGATCTGCTCAAGCCTGAATACAAGGGCATGGTCGGCTATCTCGACCCGACCTCGGCTGCGGTCGGCCAGCTCGGCGTGATGGCGGTCAACCTCGCGCTGGGCGGCAGCTACGAAAAGCTCGATGCCGGCATCGGCTTCTTCAAGGCCTTGCGCAAGAACGAGCCGATCGTGCCCAAGCAGACTTCTTATGCGCGCGTGATCTCGGGCGAGATTCCGATCCTGATCGACTACGACTTCAACGCCTATCGCGGCCAGTACACCGACAAGGCACCGGTGCGCTTCGTGATCCCGAAGGAAGGCACCTTGGTGTTCCCCTATGTGATGGGCCTGGTCGCCAATGGTCCCAATCCCGCCAACGGCAAGAAGGTCCTGGACTTCGTGCTCAGCGACGAGAGTCAGGCAATGTGGGGCAATGCCTATCTGCGCCCGGTGTTCGCCGATCGTCTGTCGGCCAAGGCCAAGGCCAAATTCCTGCCCGAGAGCGAATACCTTCGCGCCAAGGCGGTCGACCTGAAGAAGCTGGCCGCAGCGCAGGACAACATCATTGCGCGCTACAAGGCCGAGGTCCAGTAAACGATGCGACAAGGCGGCCGTTCGGTCCTGTGGATGCTGCTGCCGGCGGCAGTCTTCTTCCTTGCCTTCTTTGTGCTGCCGATGGCACGTCTGTTGATGATTGGCGCCAGCGGCAGCATGGCTTGGTGGGCCTACGCCGCCGTCATCACCGACACCGGATATCGGCAGGCCTTGCTGGCCACCCTGGCACTGGGCGCCGCCACCACCGCCGCGACGCTGGCCATCAGCGGCGTCGCTGGCGTGTTCCTGCAGCGCCACCGTTTTGTCGGACGCTCGGCCCTCGTGGGCATGCTGACATTGCCGCTGGCCTTTCCGGGCGTGGTGATCGGCTTCATGGTCATCATGCTGGCAGGCCGGCAGGGTCTGATTGGGCACATCACCGAAGCCATGACCGGTGACAAGCTGGTGTTTGCCTACTCGCTGGCGGGACTGTTCATGGGCTATGTGTACTTTTCCATTCCGCGCACCGTGCTCACCATCATGGCCGCCGCCGAGAAGCTCGATCCACGCCTTGAGGAAGCCGCCCAATCGCTGGGCGCCTCGCCTTGGCGCGTGGTGATCGACGTGATACTGCCGGGCCTGAAACCGGCTTTCATTTCGGCCGGAGCGATCTGCTTTGCGACGGCGGTGGGCGCCTTCGGCACCGCGTTCACGCTGGGGGCGCGCATCGACGTGCTGCCGATGGTTGCCTACACGGAGTTCACCATGTCGGCCAATATCACGATGGCCGCAGCGCTCAGCTTTGCGCTGGGCGCAATCACCTGGACCGTGCTCGCGCTGGCCCGCACTGCCGCGGGCGCCAACGTCGCCGCCGCAGGCTGAGCGGGTCCGACATGAACCGCCACCGCATGCTCTTCGTGTTGCAGCTTGTTTTTACGCTGCTGGTGTGCGCCTTCCTCATCGTGCCGGTTGCGCTGTCGATGCTGGCCGGGGTGACGGTCGACTATCTGGAGGGGCCTGGCAGCGGCCTCACGCTGCGCTGGGTGATCGAGGTGTGGAATGGCTACAGCGACACTTTGCTTTTGTCGGCCTGCATCGCCCTGGCCTGCCTCGCCTCCTGCCTGCTGCTGGGCGTGCCTGCCGCGT
This sequence comes from uncultured beta proteobacterium, assembly GCA_963740455.1. Taxonomy (GTDB): domain Bacteria; phylum Pseudomonadota; class Gammaproteobacteria; order Burkholderiales; family Burkholderiaceae_C; genus Paucibacter. The sequence goes on along the minus strand of CAVUEF010000006.1, from coordinate 228,145 downwards.
ACGCGCTGGCGCGCAGCAGCGGACGGGTCAGCCGCCTGATCGAAGAATTGATGGTGATGCCTATCGCGGTGCCAGGTCTTGCCACCGCGCTGGCCATGATCGTCACCTACGGCGCATGGGGCAGTTTCCGCAGCTCGTGGCTCTTCATCCTGGTAGGCCATGTGCTGTTCACGTTGCCGTTCATGGTGCGCTCGGTGCTGGCGGTGCTGGCTGCCATCGACCTGCGCACGCTCGAAGAAGGTGCCGCCTCGCTGGGAGCAAATTTCCGCCAGCGCTTCTTCGACATCGTGCTGCCCAATTGCCGCAACGGTATCCTGGCCGGATCGCTGATGGTGGTCACTTTGTCGGTGGGCGAATTCAACATGACCTGGTTGCTGCACACGCCGCTGACCAAGACGCTACCGGTCGGCCTGGCCGATGCCTACGCGTCGCTGCGGCTCGAGATCGGCAGCGCCTACACGCTGATCTTCTTCGCGATGATCGTGCCACTGCTGGTGGCCATGCAGGCCGTCGCCGAGCCGCGCGCCAGCCGCTTTGCCATTGATGCCGCTCGGCCCGAGGATTCGACATGACGCAAGCCCTTGCCATCACCTTGCAGCAATGCAGCAAGACCTTCGGCGACGGCACACGCGTGCTCGAAGCCATGAATCTGCAGATCGCCGCCGGCGAGACCCTGGTGCTGCTGGGTCCATCGGGTTGCGGCAAGACGACCACCTTGCGCCTGATCGCCGGGCTCGAGCAGCCTGACGCGGGCGGCACGGTGCAGTTCGACGGCGTTGACGTCACGCAGCAAGGCATCCAGCAGCGCAACGTCGGCATGGTGTTCCAGTCCTACGCCTTGTTTCCGAACATGAGCGTGGCGCAGAACATCGGCTATGGACTCAAGCTGCGCAGGACTCCGGATGCCGAGCGCGACGCGCGCATCCGCGAGATGCTCTTGATGATGCGCATCGAGCCGCTCGCCGACCGCAGCATCGACCAGCTGTCGGGTGGTCAGCGCCAGCGCGTCGCCCTGGCTCGCGCGCTGGCGGTGCGGCCGCGCGCACTGCTGCTCGACGAGCCTTTGACGGCGCTCGATGCCAAGCTGCGCGAAGCCTTGCGCGTTGAAATCAGCACACTGCTGCGGCAGCTGCGCATCACCTCCATCTACGTCACCCACGATCAGGACGAAGCGATGGCGCTGGGCGACCGCATCGTCGTGATGTCGCACGGCCGGGTGGCCCAGATCGGCACGCCCAGCCAGATCTACCACCAGCCCGCGTCGCGCTTCGTCGCCGATTTCATCGGCACGATGAACCGCTTGCGCGGCCAGATCAGCAACGGCGTGTTCATTTGCGGCGCCGGCACCATTCCATGGCCCACCGCACCGGCCTCGGCCGACGAAGTTCTGTTCAGGCCAGAGGACGTGCGTATCGCCGACGCCGCCGAGACCGCCGACCTGCGCGGCACCGTGGCAGCGGCCTTCTTTCACGGCGACCGCACGCGACTGTTCGTCGATGTCGGTTGCGCGCAGCCGGTGGTCGTCGATGGTCCGGTGCGGCGTCCGGTCGCTGTCGGCGAACGTGTCGGATTGCAGGTCGATGTGCGCGGCCTGCTGGTACTGCCCTGACTCGGAGCCTCGCCATGCTGATTGCCCAGATGACCGACACCCACATCAAGCTGCCAGGAGCGCTGGCCTACCAGCGGGTGGACACCGCTGCGCTGCTCAAGCAGTGCGTCGCGGACCTCGTGCGCCTGGCGCCACAGCCAGACCTGGTCGTCATCACCGGCGACCTCGTCGACCTCGGCCATCCCGACGAATACGACTACTTGCGCGAACTACTGGTGCCGCTGAAGCAGCCGCTGCTGGTCGTGCCGGGCAACCACGACGAGCGCGGCGCATTTCGCGCGGCATTCGCCGATCATGGCTACCTGCCCGCGCAGGGATTTCTGCAATACGAGATCAACGAAGGCTATCCGGTGCGCATCATCGGGCTCGATACGCTGGTGCCGATGGAGGGCCGCGGCGAGCTGTGCGCCGCGCGCCTGGCCTGGCTCGACGAGGCATTGACGCGCCAGCCGGATCGTCCCACCGTCGTGCTGATGCACCACCCGCCATTCCGTACCGGCATCGGCCACATGGACAAGCTGGGCCTTGGCGGCCGCGCTGAATTCGAGGCCATCGTGGCCCGGCATGCGCAGATCGAGTTGATCCTGTGCGGACACTTGCACCGCAATATCCAGACCCGTGTCGGTGGCCGCCCCACGATGACCTCGCCGAGCACCGCGCACCAGGTTGCGCTCGACTTGCGCGATGACGCACCGGCCTGCTTCAGGATGGAGCCGCCGGGCTATCTGCTGCACCACTGGACACCCGGCGGCTTCGTCACCCACCAGGCCAGCGTTGGCGACTATCCTGGTCCTTACCCATTCTTCACGCCTGACGGTCAGCTCATCGACTGAAGCAGGGGCTTGCGCCCACGCACTCGATCACAGCGCTGAATTCGTACCATCGCGTGCTTGTGCCGTGCCCGCATCAGTACAGAGCCACCCCCCGCGGAGCGGGTAGGCGCGGGCGACTTCAGCGTCGAATTCCAGGTGTCGGGTCGAAGTCATGTTGAAGCTTTCGAACGAAACGAGGCGATGTCGGCGTCGGCAAAGCCGAGCTCGCGCAAGATCGCGTCAGTATGTTCGCCCACATCGGGAATAGCGTCCATGCGGTAGTCGAAGGCATCGCTGACGCCCGGCGGCAACAGCGCCGGCAGCGGCCCGACCGGCGAGTCGACCTGGGTCCAGCGCTGGCGCGCCGCCAGTTGCGGATGCGCCCAGACCTCGGCCATCGTGTTCATGCGCGCGTTGGCGATCTGCGCGAGCTCCAGCCGCTCTATCACCTGCTCGACCTGCAGCGCGGCGAAGGTGTCGAGGATGATGGCGCGCAGCGCATTGCGGTTCGCATGGCGCTTGGCATTGCTGTCGAACAAGGGGTTCACTGCAAGCTCGGCCTGCTGCAGCACGTCGCGGCAAAACGCCAGCCACTCGCGCTCGTTTTGCAGTCCCAGCATCACGGTGTTGCCGTCGCCGGCCTGGAACGGGCCATAAGGGTAGATGGTGGCGTGCGCCGCGCCGCTGCGCTCGGGCGGGCTTGCACCATCGAAAGCGTAATAGAGCGGATAGCTGATCCACTCGGCCAGCGCTTCGAGCATCGAGACGTCGATGTGCGATCCCAACCCCGTCTTCTGGCGCTGCAAGAGCGCCGCCAGAATGCCGGTGTAGGCATACATGCCGGCGGCGATGTCGGCAATCGAGATGCCGGCCTTGGACGGCTCGTCGGGCGTGCCGGTGACCGACAGAAAGCCGGCCTCGCTCTGGATCAGCAAGTCATAGGCCTTCTTGTCGCGATACGGACCGTCGGCACCGTAGCCCGAGATGTCGCAGACGATCAATCGCGGATGCTCAGTCCGCAAGCTTTCAGCCGAGAGCCCCATGCGCGCCGCTGCGCCCGGCGCCAGGTTTTGCACCAGCACATCAGCCTTCTTGATCAGCTGCCTGAGCACGGCTTGTGCTGACGCGTCTTTCAGATCCAGCGCAATGCTTTCCTTGGAACGATTGACCCAGACAAAGTGCGAGGCCATGCCTTTCACGCGGCTGTCGTAGGCGCGCGCGAAGTCGCCCACACCGGGGCGTTCGACCTTGATCACGCGTGCGCCCAAGTCGGCCAGTTGGCGCGTGCAAAACGGTGCTGCGATCGCGTGCTCCAAGGAGATGACGGTGATGCCGTCCAGTGGTCTTGTCATGGTCAGAACGAGCGCGGCAGGCCCAGCACATGCTCGGCGATGTAGGAGAGAATCAGGTTCGTCGAGATCGGCGCGACCTGGTACAGCCGCGTCTCGCGGAACTTGCGCTCGACGTCGTATTCGCAGGCAAAGCCGAATCCGCCATGCGTCTGCAGGCACATATTGGCGGCTTCCCACGAGGCCTTGGCGGCCAGGTACTTGGCCATGTTCGCCTGCGCGCCGCAGGGCTGGCCGGCGTCGAACAATCGGCAGGCCTCGAAGCGCATCAGGTTCGCGGCCTCGGTTTCAATATAGGCGTCGGCAATCGGGAATTGCACGCCCTGGTTCTGGCCGATAGCGCGGCCGAACACCACGCGGTCACTGGCATAGCGGCGTGCTCGATCGACAAACCAGTAGGCGTCGCCGATGCATTCGGCGGCGATCAAGGTGCGCTCGGCGTTCAGCCCGTCGAGGATGTATTTGAAGCCCTTGCCTTCTTCGCCGATCAGGTTCTCGGCCGGAATCTCGAGATTGTCGAAGAACACCTCGTTGGTCTCGTGGTTCACCATATTGCGGATCGGTTTGATCGTCATACCGCTGCCGATGGCCTGCTTCAAGTCAACCATGAAGATCGACATGCCTTCGGATTTCTTCTTGACTTCGGCCAGCGGCGTGGTGCGCGCCAGCAGAATCATCAGGTCCGAATGCTGGATGCGCGAGATCCAGACCTTCTGGCCATTCACGACATAGCGGTCGCCTGTTCTGACCGCGGTGGTCTTGAGTTGGGTGGTGTCGGTGCCGGTGCTCGGCTCGGTGACTGCCATCGATTGCAGCCTGAGCTCGCCCGAGGCGATTCTTGGCAGATAGAACTCTTTCTGCGCGCTGGATCCATGGCGCAGCAGCGTGCCCATGTTGTACATCTGGCCATGGCAGGCGCCGGCATTGCCGCCTGACAGATTGATCTCTTCCATGATGACCGAGGCTTCAGCCAGGCCGAGGCCGGAGCCGCCGTATTCGGTCGGAATCAGCGCCGCGAGCCAGCCGGCCTGCGTCAACGCATTCACAAAGCGCTCCGGATAGCCGCGCTCCTCATCGACGCCTTGCCAGTAAGCCGAATCGAATGGGCGGCACAGATCGCGCAGGCCTGCGCGGAGCTCCTGGTACTTGTCAGGAAAAGGGAGTTCGTTTTTCATCGATGCTTTCTTGTTATTTGTTCAGGCGGATCAGGCCAATGTGGCCGTGGCCTGCATGGCGAGCACCCCGCTTGGCGACTGCGCCCACAGCGCTATCGTCTTGCCGCCCGACTGCGGCTTGCCGCACACCTGGAACGGCGCGGTATCGAAGGTCGGGGCGATGGCCCGGAACTCGAAGCTGCGGATTTGAGCCTCGGGCATCTGGCGGCGCAGACCATCGAGCAGCAGCGTGGCCAGCAGCGGGCCGTGCACAACCAGGCCGGGATAGCCCTCCACTTGCGTGACATAGCGCCGGTCGTAATGGATGCGGTGGCCGTTGAAGGTCAGGGCCGAATAGCGGAACAGCAGCACATCGTCGGGCGTGATCTCGCGCACCCAGTTCGGGTCGGTCGGCGCAGGCACCGCAGCAGGCGCAGCAGCCCCCGGCTGCGGTGCAGCGCGGTAGACGATGTCATGCTCCTCAATGATGGCCAGGCCATGCTGGTTGTGGACCTCATGCCCGACCTTCACGAACACCAGGTCGCCGCTGCGGCCCGACTTGTGCATGACCGATTTGATGGTTGACGTGCGGCGCACCGCGTCGCCCACGCGCAGCGGCTGCAACCACTCGAGCCGGCTGCCTGCCCACATGCGGCGCGGCAGTGGCACCGGCGGCAGGAATCCGCCGCGCCGGGCGTGCCCGTCATCGCCGAGATCGGACCGCCGGTGGTGCGGCAGGAAGTACAACCAGTGCCACAACTCGGGCAAGGGCGTGCCGCTCACGGGCGGCGCGTCGTCGCGGTCCAGCGTTGCCGATAGCCCCGCCACGGGCGCTGCGGTGATGCTGTCGTAAAGCACTTCGCTTCTGCCGACCCAGCTTTGCAGCTCGGCCAGTGTTTCGGGAGTCAAGGGTTTCGTGTTCATGGTCGCCGATGTTTGCCCCATTGCGCACTTCGGGCAAGCAGATTGTGACGAAACCAAATCGTCGCGGCGATGGGTAAGCGCTTGAGGCTGCGCATGCAGCTGCGTGGATTCGACGCGACGCGCCTGCGCCCTGCACGAACGCTACCTGCGGTTGCGCGCCGTGCACGCCCTCGCAGCGCCCGCGCGCAAGGCCGGCGGATGCCGCCGAGTCCTCAGGCCAGCACGTTCACATTGTTGCCCATCGTCGAGGTGGGCCTGGACACAGACTCCGCCGGCTTGGGCGGTGTCTGCTGGACCGGAGGCCTTGCAGCGGCAGTCCTGCTGGCTTCTCGCTGGTCTTCAACCTGCGCACGCGGGGGACGCTGAGCCGGAGTTGGTGCGACAGTGGACGACTGGACACTCGAAACGCTGGACATGGGCGGGACTCCGGTGGGTGGACGGCCCATTATCGGCGCACGCCACGCCGGCCCGCGCCGCGATCCCGGGAAAGCGCCAGTATTTGGCATAAGGGGCCGTTTCACCTTGACCGCGGGGCCATCAACCGAGATCGCACTGGGTGCTGCTACTGCCCCCACAACGAGCGCATGGCGTGCCCAAACGCTGCGGCAATGCGCTGCTGCGCGTGCTGCCCCTGACTGACCAAGGGCGCGCCGGCCACGAACACGTCACGTATCGCGGTGCCCTGCGCGGCGAACACCAAGCCGTCCAGCAGCATGGCCTCGGGCACGCCGAGCAGGCCCGAACAAGACCTGTCGAGCACCAGAATGCAAAGACCCCGCCGCAGCGGGGTCCGTCACGCGTCGTAGCCTTGAATTTACGCGCGCTTGCGGCGGCTCAGTCCGATTCCGACCAGGCCGATGCCCAACAGCGCCAGCGATGCAGGTTCGGGAACGACATTGAGTTGAAGCACGCCCACGACGGGTTGACTTTCAATACCCGTCAATGTCCACGTGTCGTTACTAAGAAGTAGTGATGCGTTGCTAGCTTGCGTGAAGGTCACAGATCCAACCAAGACGGGGATAGTCGGTGGATTGAAATTGATCTGTGGAAAAGGAGCGGCGAGTGGCTCAAGCGTGAATGCACCAAACGAACCGCCGGTCAGCGTATTAGAGGGGCCGTCAGTGACCAGCGTGCCGGAACCGTACGTCCCCAAATTGAATGAAAAGGTCAAGACGGGATCCGCATGCGCGCTGAACGAGGCCCCCACCATCAGCGCAGCACCCAGCATGACTGAGGCGATCTTTCTGGCCAACGGACTTGTTCGTCCGGAAATCGTATCGAAACTCATGATCTTTGTCCCTTCAAGGGCTCACCTTGCGAGCCATATTCAACCGACTGGGTCAAGCAGGACGCCATTTGCAAATCTGTGGAAGTCCGACCTCAACTCACTTAACCCTTGGTGAACCTTGCAAATCAGGGTATACCATTAGCAAAGCAAGTATTGGGCCAATAATAATTAGATGTTTGTAAACAATGGCTTGGAGAAATGCGTCCTCATCCCTAATTTGCATGTGTAAAAAAAGTCGACACCCCTATTCAGAAGATGGCCATTGTGATATTTGGGCGCCTGGAACGTGCGTTGCTCGGGAGCGTCAAATCAGGCGTTGCATTTCGCAGTCGATTCGCCTGCGTGGAGCAGGGTCATAACGCCAGAACAAAGCAAGCGTTGACGCGCCTGTCTCGATCGACATCTCCGCTCTGCATTGAATCGCTATTGAACCGCTCTGCAGCGCCGCATTCGGTACATCGGCAGGCGCCTCGCGTCGGATACGAATCAAGACTTCAAGCTTGGCCCCAGATCGCCTGCATGGCTTGCTCGAACGCTTCCCCAATGCGCTGCTCGTGCGCGTGCTGCCCCTGACTGACCAAGGGCGCGCCGGCCACGAACACGTCACGTATCGCGGTGCCCTGCGCGGCGAACACCAAGCCGTCCAGCAGCATGGCCTCGGGCACGCCGAGCAGGCCCGAACAAGACCTGTCGAGCACCAGAAAATCGGCGCGTGCGCCCGTCTCCAACCCCCAGCGTTTGAAGCCCGCGGGTGCGGCGCTGCCCATGCGGCAGGCCTCGAACAGGCGCGCTGCGGTGGACGGCTCGCGGCTGGGCGCGGCAGCCACATTGCGCCGTTGCAGGCCCAGGCGCTGGCCGTATTCGAGCCAGCGCAACTCTTCTGTCCACGCGCGCGTGACCTGGCTGTCCGAACCCAGGCTGACGGGCACGCCGGCCGAGAGCCAGCCGGGCAGATCGCACAAGCCGTCGCCCAGATTGGCTTCGGTGCCGGGGCAGAGCACCACGCCGGCGCCGCTTTGCCGAACCTGCTCGATCTCGGCGCGTGTGCTGTGGGTGGCATGCACCAGTTGCCAGCGTGCGTCGATCTTGAACTGGCTGCTGAGCCATTGCACGGGGCGCTGACCGGTGGCGGCCAGGCAGTCGCCCACTTCCTGTTGCTGCTCGGCGATGTGGATGTGGATGGGCATATCAGCGCCTCGCACCAACGCCTGCATGCCAGCGATGTCATGCGCATGCGCAGCGCGCAAGGAATGCAGTGCGACGCCAGCATTGAGCAGCGGGCGCCGCGCCGCGTTGATGCGTTGGCTGGCGCGCCAGACCCAGGGCGCATCGGCGGCAAAGCGGCGCTGGTCATCGCGCAACCCGCTTTGAGCCAAGCCCGCATGCTGGTACAGCACGGGCAACAGGGTCAGGCCTTGCCCCACTTGCGCCGCAGCATCGGCCAGCGCCCAGCTCATCGCCAGCTCGTCCGGGTAGGCGCTGCCATCCGGTGCATGCTGCAGATAGTGAAACTCGCAGACCTGCGTATAGCCGCCCTTCAGCAGTTCCAGATAGAGCTGGGCGGCGATAGCCTGCAGCTGCGCGGGCGTGACGCGCAGCGCCACGCCATACATGCGGTCGCGCCAGGACCAGAAGTCGTCGTGGTCGCTGTCGCGGCGCTCGGCCAGGCCGGCAAAGGCGCGCTGGAAAGCATGGCTGTGCGCGTTCACCAGGCTGGGCAGCACCGGACCGGCCAAGTGCAGCGCGCCTTCCGGCGCAACGACGCCGGCCTCCAGGCTGAGCCAGCAACCATCGCTGCCCACGCGCATCAGCACATCGGCCTGCCAGCGTCCACCCATCCAGGCCAGCGGCGCCCAAAACAGATTGTTCATGCGCGCGGCCTCCAATGCGACAACTGCTGCACGATCTGCTTGAGCAGCGGCTGCACCTTGGCGGCACGCGCGTCGTCCCAGGCGTCTTTCGGAAATGGCGGCGCGTTTTCGTGCATATAGGTCGACCAGCACATCTCCAACTGCACCGCGTGCACGCCCTGCTCAGGCGCGCCGTATCGGCGCGTGATGTAGCCGCCCTTGAAGCGGCCGTTCACCACTTGCGTGTAATCGCTTTGCTGCGCGAACAGCCGCGCCAGCTGCGCCGTGAGCTGCGCGTCGCAGCTGCGGCCATCGACCGTGCCCAGGTTCAGGTCGGGCAGCCTGCCCTCGAACAGCCAGGGCAGCTCGGAGCGGATGCTGTGCGCGTCGAACAGCACAGCATGGCCGTGAAGCTCGCGCAAGCGTTGCAACTCGGCCTGCAAAGCCTGGTGATAGGGCTGCCAGTACTTCGTCAGGCGACGCGCCTTCTCTTGCTGATCTGGCGCCTGGCCGTCGAGGTAAAGCGAGTCTCCGCTGAAGAACCGCGTCGGACACAGCTCGGTGTTGGACGCGCCCGGGTACATCGGCGCATCATCAGGCGGGCGGTTCAGGTCGATCACATAGCGCGAGTATTGCGGCACCAGCATGCCCGCGCCCATGCCGAACGCAAAGCCGTAGAGCTGCTCCAGATGCCAGTCGGTGTCTTCGCTCATCAGCGCGCGCGGCGGGTAGGCGCCGCGCAACTCGTCGGGAATGGCCGTGCCCACATGCGGCATGCTGATCAGCAGCGGCGTCGTGCCCTGATGCAACTTGAAGACAGCGCTCACGGCAGCACCTCCACACCGGACTGCACCACCTTGCGCAGCGGGTTGCGGCCAAAAAAGTAGGCCAGCTCGTTCGGATGCTCGACATCCCAGATGCAGAAGTCGGCGCGCTGACTCGGCGCCAACCGGCCGCGATCATTCAAACCCAGCGCGCGCGCGGCGTTCACGGTGACGCCGCGCAGCGCCTCTTCGGGTGTCAGACCAAACAGCGTGCAGGCCATGTTCAGCATCAAGAGCAGCGACAGCGTCGGCGCAGTACCAGGGTTGTGGTCGGTGGCAATCGCGATCGGCACACCCGCCGCGCGCAAGGCCTTCACCGGCGGCAGCTTGGTCTCGCGCAGAAAGTAATACGCCCCGGGCAGCAACACGGCGACCGTGCCGCTTTGCGCCAGCGCCTGCACACCTGGCATCGACAGATGCTCCAGATGATCACACGACAGCGCGCCGAACTCGCAGGCGAGTTGCGTGCCGCCCTGATCGCTCAACTGCTCGGCATGCAACTTGACCGCAAGTCCCAGGCGCCGGGCCGCCTCGAACACCTGGCGCGTCTGCGCCGGCGTGAAGCCGATGTTGTCGCAAAACGCATCGACCGCATCGACCAGCCCGAGTGCATGCAGCGCGGGCATCCATGCACACACCGCGTCGACATAGTCCTGGGCCCGGCCCTCGAACTCGGGCGGCACCGCATGCGCGCCAAGATAGGTGTTGCGTACCGTGACGGCGTGATGGGCGCCCAGGCGCCGCGCCACTTGCAGGCAACGCGCCTCGCTCTCCAGGCTCAGGCCATAGCCCGATTTGATTTCCAGCGTGGTCACGCCCTCACCCAGCAAGGCATGCAGGCGCTGCTTGGCACTGGCATAGAGCTGATCGCTCGTCGCCGCACGCGTTGCCGCGACGGTGGCGCGGATGCCGCCGCCGGCGCGAGCGATCTGCTCGTAGCTCGCGCCCTGCAAACGCAGCTCGAATTCATGCGCACGCTGGCCGCCATAAACGAGATGCGTGTGGCAGTCGATCAGACCGGGGGTCGCGCAGGCACCGCCCAGATCGTGCTCGGCATTGATGCCTTGCGTCAGTCCCGGGGTCAGGTCTTGCTGACAGCCCACCCAGACAATGTGCTCGCCCGCGGTGATGATGGCGCCGTCCTCGATCCAGCCCCAGGGCGATTCGCCCGCCATGGTCGCAAGGCGCGCATGCCGCCACAAGATGCTCACGAGTTTGCCCCGCGCAAGCGCACTTGCATCGCCCACCCGTAGGGGGGTTGGCCGCTGAGCCGCGATTGCAGCGGCGTGCCTGATTCACTCCAGGCCAGACTCAGATCGGGCAGCCTTTGCCATGCGCCGCCGATCTCGCGCACCACGCCGCCGCTGACGCTGAACAGCCCGCTCCACTGCGCACCGGCCAGCAATGGCGCCGCTTCAGCCAGAGGATGCCAAGACAGCTCGGCACGCTCGCGACGCAGCATCAGATTGAAGTCGCGCGTGGCGCCGTCCAGCAGTCGGCACTGCGTGTCGGCCTCGCCCTTGAAGCCAAACAGCGGGCTTTGCGCGTTCAGGCTGACCTGCGCACCGTCCACGCCAAGCACCACGCCTTCGCCGCTCAACACCGCAAAATATCGGTCAACGCCGGAGAAGCTCGAGAACGGTCCGTCGGTCTCGATGTCGGCCACGCTGATGCGCACCGCCCACTCGGCCGGCTCCGGCCAGGCCAGCAGTTCGTGCGTCCAGCCGCCGCCGTTCTTCCATCGCACCGGGGTCAAGCTGTCGGCGCTGACGATGTTGAGGGCTCATGGCTGAAAGCGTCCTTCCAGAAAATAGCGCGAGCCCGGATGCACGAGTCGGACGGTGGTCACCGTCTGGCCGCGGCTGAAGGTACGGCGCTTCACCACCAGACACGGCTCGCGCCGGCCTATGCCCAGCCAAGTAGCTTCGTCGCTTGTGGGCAGCAGCGCCTCTATCGTATAGCGCGCCTCGCTCAAGGGCGCGACCTCCAGCAGGTAATGCGTCGGCGTGGTCTGAGCGAAATCCAGGCCCAGATAGCCGGGCGCGCAAGCCGGGTTCACGAGGCGGTCCTCGCATTGGATGGGCACGCTGTTTTCCAGGTGCACGATGATCGAATGAAAGAGCGCCGCGCCGGCCTTCAAGCCGAAGCTTGCCGCCTGCCCGGCATCGGCCTTGATGCGCTTGAGGCTCAGCACGCGTGCCTCATGCTGGTGGCCGCGCTCGGCAATCTCGTCGTGCAGATCGCGCACCATCAGCGTCGAGGCGATGCGGTGCAGTTGCGCGACAAAAGTGCCCACGCCCTGCATGCGCTGCACCAGCCCTTCGCTGCTGAGCTCGCGCAAGGCCCGGTTCACCGTCATGCGGCTGACCTTGAACTGCGCCACCAGCTCCGCCTCGGACGGCATCAGGTCGCCGGGCCGCCACTGCCCCGCGCTGATGCCTTCGCGCAAATGGTTCTTGACTTTCAGGTATTGCGGTTCGGGCCCGCCGGGACTGCTTCTTGCCATGCCGCGAATCGTACTTGACTTTACTTGTATAGACAACTAGAGTTCGCAGCCATTGATGCCATCCGTTCGGAGTTCGCCATGCCTGATATGTCCACACCGATTCACGCCCAGCCGCGTGTCGTGCGCGCGCCGCGCGGCACCGAACTCAGCTGCAAGAGCTGGCTCACCGAGGCCGCTTACCGCATGCTGCAAAACAACCTCGACCCCGAGGTGGCCGAGAACCCCGACGCGCTGGTCGTCTACGGCGGCATCGGCAAGGCGGCGCGCAACTGGGACTGCTTCGAGGCCATCCTGAAGGCGCTCAAAGCCCTGGAGTCCGACGAGACGCTGCTGATCCAGTCGGGCAAGCCGGTGGGCGTGTTCAAGACGCATGTCGATGCGCCGCGCGTGCTGCTGGCCAATTCGAACCTGGTGCCGCACTGGGCCACGTGGGAGCATTTCAACGAGCTGGATCGCAAGGGCTTGATGATGTACGGCCAGATGACGGCGGGCTCGTGGATTTACATCGGATCGCAAGGCATCGTGCAAGGCACTTACGAGACATTTGCCGAGGCGGGGCGCCAGCACTATGGTGGGTCGCGACCGAGCGACGGGCCGCCCCTAGCCGGGAGCCATCCCCTCGGGGGATCGGCCGACGTACCCGACGGCCGAGGGGCCAACCCTTGGTCCGGCCGATGGATACTCACTGCAGGGCTGGGCGGAATGGGCGGCGCGCAGCCCTTGGCGGCGAGCTTCGCCGGCGCCGTGTCGCTCAATATCGAGTGCCAGCAGTCGCGCATCGATTTCCGCCTCAAGACCCGCTATGTCGACGAGCAGGCCGCCGACCTGGACGATGCGCTGGCGCGTATTGCCACCTACACGGCCGAGAAGAAAGCCGTGTCGATCGCCTTGCTCGGCAATGCCGCCGAAATCCTGCCCGAGTTGGCCAGGCGCTGCAAGGCAGGCACTGCCATCAAGCCCGATCTGGTGACCGACCAGACATCGGCGCATGACCTGATCAATGGCTATCTGCCGCTGGGGTGGAGCGTGGCGCAATGGCAGGCTGCGCAGGCCGACGCCAGCCAGCATGCCGCGCTGATCGAGGCGGCCGCAAAGGGCTGCGCCGTGCATGTGCAGGCCATGCTCGACTTTCTGGCGATGGGTATCCCCACCGTCGACTACGGCAACAATATCCGCCAGGTGGCGTTCGATCAGGGTGTCAAGAACGCTTTCGATTTTCCGGGCTTCGTGCCCGCCTACATCCGGCCGCTGTTCTGTGAAGGCAAAGGACCATTCCGCTGGGTCGCGCTGTCGGGCGATCCCGAAGATATTTACAAGACCGATGCCAAGCTCAAAGAACTTTTCCCGCATCACCAGCATGTGCATCGCTGGCTCGACATGGCGCGCGACCGCATCGCCTTCCAGGGCCTGCCTTCGCGCATCTGCTGGCTGGGCCTGGGCGAGCGTCATATCGCCGGACTCGCGTTCAATGCGATGGTCAAATCGGGCGAGTTGAAGGCGCCCATCGTGATCGGCCGCGACCATCTGGACAGTGGCTCGGTGGCCAGCCCGAACCGCGAGACCGAAAGCATGCTCGACGGCTCGGACGCCGTCTCCGACTGGCCGCTGCTCAACGCGCTGCTCAATACCGCGGGCGGCGCCACCTGGGTCAGCCTGCATCATGGCGGCGGCGTCGGCATGGGTTTCTCCCAGCATGCGGGCGTTGTGATCGTATGCGACGGCAGCGACGCCGCCGACCGCAGAATCGGCCGCGTGCTGTGGAACGATCCGGCCAGCGGCGTGATGCGCCATGCCGATGCCGGCTACGAGTCGGCCAGGCAATGCGCCCGCGAACAGAATCTGAACCTGCCGATGCTGAGGCCGGACTGATGAGCGTCCACTGCGGACGCTCATCAGCCTGCCGAAGGCCCATGCGCCTGCAAGCGCATGGGCTTGGACGTTGACGAATCAATCAAGACAAACTATGACAAGCCTCGACATCACGCCCGGCCGCCTGACCCTCGATCACTTGCGCGCCATTCGCGCCGGCGGCGTCACGCTCACGCTGCATGCCAGCGCCCTCGACGCCATTGCCCGCAGCGCCGCCATCGTGCAGGCGGCGGCGGCCGGCGACGCGCCCGTCTATGGCGTCAACACCGGCTTTGGCAAGCTCGCCAGCAAGCGCATCAGCAAGGAAGAACTCGCCACGCTGCAGCGCAACCTGATCCGCTCGCATTGCGTCGGCGTCGGCGCGCCGCTGGCGCCGTCCGTGGTTCGCCTGATGCTGGCCATGAAGGCAGCCAGCCTGGCGCGCGGCCATTCGGGTGTGCGCCAAGTCGTCATCGACACCTTGCTGGCGGTCTTCAACGCCGGACTCGTGCCCTATGTACCGGCGCAGGGGTCGGTCGGCGCGTCGGGCGACCTGGCGCCGCTGGCTCACATGACGCTGGCGCTGCTGGGCGAGGGCGACATGCTCGTCGATGGCAAGCGTGTCCCGGCCCTGCCCGAGCTTGAGCGCGCCGGCATTGCGCCCTTGGTGCTCAGTGCCAAGGAAGGGCTGGCGCTGATCAACGGCACGCAGACTTCGACCGCGCTGGCGCTCGAAGGCCTGCTGCGTTTCGAGAGCCTCTTTGCCAGTGCGCTGCTCAGCGGCGCCTTGAGCCTGGACGCCGCGCGCGGCAGCGACGGCCCGTTCGATGCGCGCATCCACGCCGTGCGCGGCCAGCCCGGTCAGATCGAAACCGCCGAGGTCTACCGCCGCTTGCTGGCGGGCAGCGAGATCCGCCAGTCGCACCGCTCGGGTGACGAGCGCGTGCAAGACCCTTATTGCCTGCGCTGCCAGCCCCAGGTGATGGGTGCCTGCCTCGACCAGAGCCGCTACGCGGCGGGCGTGCTGCTGATTGAGGCCAACGCAGTGACCGACAACCCGCTGGTGTTTGCCGATGACGCAGGCGGCGCGATGCTGTCCGGCGGCAACTTCCACGCCGAACCGGTGGCCTTGGCCGCCGACGCGCTGGCCTGCGCGATCGCCGAAGTCGGTGCGATCGCCGAGCGGCGCATCGCCATGCTGATCGATGCGTCGGTGTCGCGCCTGCCGCCCTTCCTGACTGAAAACGCCGGGCTCAATTCGGGCTTCATGATCGCCCATGTCACCGCCGCCGCCTTGGCCAGCGAAAACAAATCGCTCGCGCATCCGGCCAGCGTCGACAGCCTGCCCACCTCGGCGAACCAGGAAGACCATGTGTCGATGGCCACCTTCGCGGCGCGGCGCTTAGGCGCCATGCTCGACAACAGCTCGCACATCATCGGCATCGAGCTGCTGGCCGCCGCGCAGGGCATCGAATTCCTGCGACCGCTCGAAGCTCAGATGCACTGGAGCAAGTGCATGCGCTGCTGCGCCAGACCTGTCCCGCCCATGCCGACCGACCACTATCTGGCGCCCAGCATCGAAGCTGCCACCGCACTGGTGTCGGGTGACGCGCTGGCGAAGATGGTGAAGACGGTGGGTGGCATGGTGGTGCTGCCCTGACGCGCACGCTCTTCGCCAGGCACCGCAGCCCTCACGGTTCGGGCGATCCGGTCAGCCAGACGGCGATCACGCCGACGGCGACTGAAACGGTCTTGGGCTTTGCGCTGACATGAGCGATGGCCTTGGCGACTCTCGAATACCAAGCAATAACATCTGCATTCATGGGGCTCTCCAACGAGCAACAAGCGGTCAACTGCGGTTTCTAGGTTCACCTCGTCTGTGGTTGACTGCCTGCCTTGCCCAGCGCCTGCGCCAGCAAGGGCGCCACCGACACCACATTGCTCGCATGCGGCACGCAATTCGTGCTCCAGACATGGCGCACGCCAGCTTCGCGCAGCTGCTTCAGCGCGTCGCCGACAAACAGCGCATGCGTGACCGCCACATCGACACTGGCGGCGCCCATCGCCAACAGGCCGTCAGCCGCTGCGATCAAGGTGCGGCCGGTGCTGGCCAGATCGTCGAGCAAGACCACCGCGCGCCCCTGCACTGCCACATCGGGCAGGGCCAGGCTGACATCGTGGTCGCCGTGGCGCACCTTGTGGCCAATGGCGCAATCGAGCCCGTTGGCTGAGGCCGCTTGATGCACCCATTGCGCGGACTCCGCGTCGGGGCCGACCAGCAAGGCGGCGGGCACCTGCCGCGCCACCCAGGCGCCCAACAGCGAGGCCGCGCTCAGGCAGACACCGCGCCGACCCGGCAGCACCTCGTCGAGCGAGCGGATGCGGTGCAGATGCGGGTCGATGGTGACGACGGCGTCGAAATACTGCGCCAGCAGATGGCCGATATGGCGCTGGCTGACGGCCTCACCGGGGCTGAATTCGATGTCCTGGCGCATATAGGCCAGATACGGACTGACGAGGGTCAGCCGCCGCGCGCCGAGCTCGCGCGCGGCGGGCGCGGCAAGCATCAGCTCGACCAGTTTTTCGTTGGGTCGATGCAGGCCGCGCAATAGCACGACATGCGACGGCAGCGGCTTGGGGAGCACCAGGCGCAACTCGCCGTCCGGAAACCTGTGCCGGTTGATGATGCGCAGCGGCAGGTCGAGCGCCAATGCCAGCTCGTTGGCGAGCCCCGCTTCGTCTTCAAATGCCAGCAGCATCGGCAAGCTCCAGTTCGCCGGCAATCAATTGCTGCAAAGTCTCGCTCAAGGCGCGCCTTTCGGCATGACGTACGCGCAGCGCCGGCAGCGCCGTCACATGCACCTGCAAACCACGCCCGCAGGCGACGCGCCACAGGCTTTGCACAAGGCTGGTCTGACCCACATAGACGGTGGCGCGGCTGAAGCGCGAGCCGGCATCCGCATAGCGCAGCGCCACCGCCTGCACCCGGCAATCGGTGACGATCGCGGCCTGCAGCAGGTTCGCATGAAAGGGCAGCAGCTGCTCGCCCTCGCCGGTCGTGCCTTCGGGAAACACGCCGACGCTGTCGCCCGCGCCCAAGGCCTCGGCCATCTGGTGCACCACGCGCATCGCGTCGCGCTTGCGTTCGCGCTCAATGAACAAGGTGCCCGCCGCATGCACGAGCGGACCGATGACCGGCCAGTGCTTCACATCGGCCTTGGAAACGAAACGGGTGCGCGGATGCACGGCATGTATCGCGATGATGTCGAGCCACGACACATGGTTGGCGACCAGCAGCGACGCCCCCTGGCTGAACTGACCCCGCAGCTTCAGCTCGATGCCGAGCACGCGCAGGAATTTCTCCGCCCACCACTGAATGCGTCGCTGCCGCGCCGGCGCGTCGAGCCGGCCGAAGCACAGCCAGACCAGAGCCAAGCCATGCAGCAAGTGCAGGGCAGTGCGCAGCAGGCGCCAACACGCCAAGGCCCAGCGCATCGCGCTCAGCGCAAGGCCGCGTGCGCGGACTCGGTCGACTCGTACGCCACATGACCGGCCACCACCGTGTAGCGCACACGGCCCGGCAACTCGAACCCGGTGACGTCGAACGCGAACGGCGTGTGTTTGCCCTGGCTCACCAGCTTGTCGGGCGTGAGCGCCCAATGCGAGTCGGCGTCGAACACGCAGACATCGGCCACACCGCCCACCATCAGACGGCCCGCGCTGGCCGACAAAGACCCCAGCGTCGCGCCCAGCACGTGCACCGGTCCGCTCGTCACCACGGCCAGCGCACGCCCCAAGCCCAGGTCCTCGTCGCGGCCCCATTTCAGCGCCAGGCTGAGCAGCAACTCAAGCCCGGTGGCGCCGGGTGTGGCCTCGGCAAAGGGGACCATCTTTTCGTCCTCGGCCACCGGCATGTGGTCGCTCACCAGCGCGTCCAGCGTGCCGTCGGCGAGTGCGGCGCGCAGCGCGTCGCGGTCGCGCCCCTGGCGCAGTGGCGGGTTCAGACGCAATGCCGAATTGAAGTAGCCGATGTCGACATCGGTGAGGTGCAGCGAATTGATGCTGACATCGGCCGTGACGGGCAAGCCCTCAGCCTTGGCGGCGCGCACCAGCGCCACGCCCGCGGCGCTGCTGATGCGGCACAGATGGACGCGCGCGCCGGTGGCGCGCATCAGCTCGAAAATGGTGTGCAAGGCCACGGTCTCGGCAGCGGCCGGCACGCCGCTCAATCCGAGTCGCGTCGCCGTCGCTCCGCTGGCCGCCACGCCGCCGCCCAGCCAGGCGTCTTCGGCGCGCAGCCAGACCGTGTAGTCGAAGGTGGCCGCGTACTGCAACGCCCGATACAAGACCTGGGTGCTCTTGATCGCCACATCGGCTTGCGAAAAACCCACGCAACCGGCCTCGGTCAGCTCGGCCATTTCGGTCAGGTTTTCACCCATCAGTCCGCGCGTCAGCGCGCCCAACGGGAACAAGCGGCACAGGCTCAGCTTGCGGGCGCGGAACTTGAGCATTTCGACGAGTCCCGGCTCGTCAAGCACCGGGTCGGTGTCGGGCGGGCACACGAGACTCGTGACGCCACCGGCGGCCGCCGCATTGAGTTCGCTCTCCAACATGCCTTCATGCTCGTGGCCGGGTTCGCGCAGCCGTGCGGCCAGGTCGACCAGGCCGGGCGCCACCACCAGGCCGGTGGCATCTATCACGCGGTCTGCATTGAAGTCGGCCGGCGCCCGGCCGACCGCCACGATGCGACCGGCGGCAATCGCCAGGTCTCCTGGCTGATCGAGTGCGCTGGCCGGATCGACCAGGCGGCCGTTTTGAATGAGGATTTTCATGCTGCTTCTCAGGCCTCGTTGCCGGCAATGATGGACATCACGGCCATGCGCACCGCAATACCGAAGGTCACCTGCGGCAGGATCACGCTCTGGCGGCCGTCGGCCACGTCCGATGCGATCTCGACACCGCGGTTGATGGGACCGGGATGCATCACGATGGCGTCGGGCTTGGCCAGCGCCAGCTTCTCGGGGGTCAGGCCGAAACTCTTGAAGAACTCGCCGGCGCTGGGCAGCATGGCGCCGTTCATGCGTTCGTTCTGAAGGCGCAGCATGATGATCACGTCCGCGCCGCGTATGCCCTCATTCATGTCGTGGCAGACGCGCACGCCCATCTCGCGCAGATCGGCAGGCACCAGGGTCTTGGGGCCGACGGCGCGGATCTCGGGCACGCCCAGGGTCGTCAGGCCATGGATGTCGCTGCGCGCCACGCGCGAATGCACGATGTCGCCGACGATGGCCACCGTGAGGTTCTTGAAGTCGCCCTTGAAATGCCTGATCGTGTACATGTCGAGCAGCCCTTGCGTGGGATGCGCGTGCCGTCCGTCGCCGGCATTCACGACATGCACATGCGGCGCGCAATGCTGGGCGATCAGGTAGGGCGCGCCGCTCTCGCTGTGGCGCACGACGAACATGTCGGCATGCATGGCCGACAGATTCGCAATCGTGTCGAGCAGCGTCTCGCCCTTCGCGGTGGAAGAGCGCGCAATGTCCAGGTTCAACACGTCGGCCGAGAGCCGCTTGGCGGCGATCTCGAAGGTGGTGCGCGTGCGCGTGCTGTTCTCGAAGAACAGATTGAACACGCTCTTGCCCCGCAGCAGCGGCACCTTCTTGACATCGCGCTCGTTCACCGACATGAAGCTGCCGGCGGTGTCGAGTATCTGGTGAATGATGGCTTGCGGCAGGCCCTCGACGGTCAGCAAATGCACGAGCTCGCCATGCGCGTTGAGCTGCGGGTTGCGCTTATGCAGCATCGTGGCCGCCTTCCTTGATGTCAAAACTGAAATGCCCCGTCGCGTCGCAGGTCAGGCGCAAGCGTTGATTGCCCGGCAGCGTGATGCGCGCCGCCGAAAACGCGGCCTCGATCGGCAACTCGCGCCCGCCTCGGTCGACCAGCACGGCCAGCGCGACGCTCGCAGGGCGTCCGAAGTCGAACAGCTCGTTGATCACCGCGCGCGTGGTGCGGCCGGTGTAGAGCAGATCGTCGATGAGCAGGATGTGACTGCCGTTCACGTCGAAGGGCAGCTTGGTGTGGTCGGCGCTGCCGCTGCTGCCGCCCAGCCCCTTGGAGCCGAAGTCGTCGCGGTGCATGGTGCTGGAGATCACGCCCACCTCACCCTTGAGCCCCAGGTCGCGGTGCAAGCGCTCGGCCAACCAGGCGCCGCCCGACCAGATGCCGACCAGCACCGTGTCAGGTCTCAACAAACCGCGCACGCCGCGCAGCAAGTCGGCGTACAAGGCCTGCGCATCCAACAGAAGATTGCTCATGTGAGTGCTCTGAAAAACTGTTCAAGAATGATGGCCGCCGACGCGGCATCGACATCGGCCGCCCCCGCCGCCTGCGCCTCGGTCGTGGTGTAGCGTTCATCGACTTCATGTACCGGCAGCCGGTAGCGCCCCAGCAGTTGGCGCGCAAAGCGCTGGGCGCGCGAGGTGTTCTCATGCGCTGCGCCGTCCGGGTGATAGGGCACGCCCACCACCAGGCCGTCGGGCTTCCAGGCGTCGATCAGCCGGCCGATCTCGGCAAAGCGCAGATCGCCTTCCAGCGCAATCGTGCACAGCGGTGTGGCCATCTTCAACAGCGTGTTGCCGGTGGCCACGCCGACGCGTTTGGTACCGAAATCGAAGGCCAGATAGGAGGC
The DNA here is from genome assembly GCA_963740455.1 of uncultured beta proteobacterium. GTDB lineage: Bacteria > Pseudomonadota > Gammaproteobacteria > Burkholderiales > Burkholderiaceae_C > Paucibacter. The sequence goes on along the minus strand of CAVUEF010000006.1, from coordinate 207,290 downwards.
CACAACGCTCATCGGACGACCCTCCGCCCTGCGGGCTCATGCATGCCCCGCCTCCTGGCTGAGCATGCGCGGGTCGATGCCGAGCAGGCGCAAGGCCTTCTCGTAGCGCTGTTCGACGGGAGTGTCGAAGATGATGTCGCCGGTGTCAAAGCGAGAAGCCTCGATATTGAGCCAGCCATTGCGGCCGAGTTCGTCTTCGAGCTGTCCGGCGCCCCATCCGCTGTAGCCCAGCGTCACCAGAATTCGCTTGGGGCCGGCGCCGCTGGACAAGGCCTCGAGCACGTCGCGGCTGGTGGTCATCTCAAGCCCGCCGGGAATCGCCAGTGTGCTCTGGTAGCGGCCGCCATCGAGGTCAAGCCGCTCGTGCAGCACGAAGCCGCGTTCGGTCTGCACCGGCCCCCCGTAGAAAACCGGATTTTCGGCAAGGTCCTGGCGCTCCAGCGTCAACTCGACCTTGTCAAACAGATGTTTGAGATTGATGTCGATGGGCTTGTTGACCACCAGCCCCAGCGCGCCGCTCTCGTTGTGCTCGCACAAGTACACCACCGCGCCAGCAAACGTCTCGTCCACCATGCCGGGCATGGCCACCAGGAGCTGGTTGGTCAGGTCGATTCTGTCATTGCCCATGCATTCATTTTAGAACCTATCCAGGTGCCCGGATTGACCGCACCATGACACATTGCCTTGTTCTTGCGCGACACTCGGGCCATGCAGCCCCAGCTTGCCTCGGCCCTGGTCTGGTTTCGACGCGATTTGCGCGCCGATGATCAGGCCGCGCTCTACCACGCCCTGAAGGCCGCCCGCAAGGTCTGGTGCGCGTTCGTCTTCGATCGCGACGAGCTCGACAAGTTGCCGCGCCATGACCGTCGCGTCGAGTTCATGCACGACAGCGTCGCCGTGCTCGACGCCGAGCTGCGCGCGCTGGGTCTTTCGCACGGCGTCGAGCGTGTCGGCCTGATCGTGCGCCATGGCCGGGCAGGCGAGGCGATCGTGCAGCTGGCCCAAGAGCTGGGCGTGCAGGCGGTCTACGCCAACCATGATGACGAGCCCTTTTCCAAGGAGCGCGACCGGCATGCGCGCGGCCTGCTCGCCCATGCCGGCATTGCGCTGCACACCAGCAAGGACCACCTGGTGTTCGAGCGTGACGAGTTGCTGACCGAGGGCGGCCCCTCCTACCGCGTCTTCACGCCTTACAAGAACGCCTGGCTGTCCAAGCTCGACCACTTCTATCTGCGCGCCTACCCGGTGGCCAAATATGCGAGCCGCCTGGCGCCTTGCGCCGAATCCGTCGCTCGCTCGCTGCCCAGCCTGGCCGAGCTGGGTTTTGCGGCCAGCAATCTGCACGAGCTGAAGCTGCCCAGCGGCCTCAGCGGTGCGCTGGAGTTGCTGGACGATTTTCTGGAGCGCATCGACGCCTACGACGAGTCGCGCAACTACCCGGCAGTCAAAGGGCCGAGCTATCTGAGCGTGCACCTGCGCTTTGGCACGGTGTCGATCAGGAGATTGGCACGCTTGGCTCATGAACGGATGACGGCCGGCTCGAAGGGGGCTGAGGTCTGGCTGTCCGAGCTGATCTGGCGTGAGTTCTATCACCAGATTCTGTACCACCACCCGCATGTGGCAGGCCACGCGTTCAAGCGCGAATATGACGCCATTCACTGGGAAAAAGGCAAGCATGCCGATGCGCTGTTTGCGGCCTGGTGCGAGGGCCGCACCGGCTATCCGCTGGTCGATGCAGCGATGCTGCAGCTTGAGCGCAGCGGCTATATGCACAACCGCCTGCGCATGGTCACGGCCTCCTTTCTGGTCAAGGACCTGGGGCTGGACTGGCGGCGCGGCGAAGCCTGGTTCGCCGAGAAACTGAACGACTTCGATCTGGCCGCGAACAACGGTGGTTGGCAATGGGCGGCGTCCACCGGCTGCGACGCGCAGCCCTACTTCCGCATCTTCAATCCGGTGTTGCAGAGCGAGCGCTTCGATCCCGAAGGCCGCTTCATACGCCGCTATCTGCCCGCCTTGGAGCGCCTGCCGAACAAGCTGATCCATGCGCCCTGGCAGGCCTCGCCGGCCGAGTTGGAAGCCGCTGGCGTGGTGCTGGGCCGAGACTATCCGTCGCCTGTGGTCGTGCACAGCGAGGCGCGCATCAAGACGCTGGCGCGCTATGCAGCGGTGAGGGCGCCGAAGGCTCGCTGAAAGGGCTCTTGCGACAGGAACAATTCAGACCTTCGTGAAAACAAGGTCTGTACCGTTCGCGTACTGGAATTCAAGTGACAACTGAGTCATCGCCCCATCTACGGCGATGCGGTACTTCGACAGCTCGGTGACGAGAAGCTGCGACGATGCGTCATACCCGAGCACAATGAACGTCACCAAGGCTGTGGTCGATGTGTCCGCTTGAACTACGAAGCTATATACGCGCTTGCCAGTCAACACGGTTTTCGTGCCATCCGAATACATAGTCTGGACGCCAAACTCTTTCGAGTCCCCGACCTTGACGGATGCGGGCAGCGGCGACGGAGTCACCAAGAATTTCCCGTAAGCAGAACCTGGCACAGAAGTACCCAAAGGTGTGTAGTTCGAGTCATAGAAAACCTGCCCGACGACAGTGTTTGATGCCGGGGTGCAATTCGTGACCGCGAGGGTGAAACTGGTATTCGCGGCCAACGCAGGTGCACCTTCAAAGCTTGCTGCCACAGGTACCGAGTCAGTGCTATTCGCAGTTCCAGAGCAAGTGCCTGACACGACATAGTCAGAAGTAGATCCTGCCGCGATTCGCGCTTTGTAGCCCGCTTGCAGGGCGAACGAGGTGGCCTGCGGCTGCGAGGCGGGTACGCTGCTGCTGCCGCCGCCGCCACAGGCGGTCAAGACCCCAGCGCAGAGCAAAAGCATAAATACTGTCTTGGTGGGCCTGAGCATGACAATTTCTCCTGGATCTTCTTGGTGGCAATGTCCCGCCGCGTGCTGTGGGCCCACAGCCCAGGCAGGCTGGGATGCGCGGGGGTACTCAGTAGGCCATTTCACAAATATGGCCACATGAGATCGCGTCTTTCTCCCCCATGCGTCGTTGCAACCCCTTGCCGCACGTCGAGTGCGGCGGCGGGTCCGCGCCTAGCCTGGCGGCGAAATCCATCGACCTCATTGCGTGCCCGTACTTGTGAAATGGCCTGCTTAGCGTGCCACTGGGGCACTGTTGTTCCTATCCCGGTGTTCACGCCTGATCTCCAGGACGGCAGCACCAAGTTACTTCTCCGAGCACCCGCAGGCCCTTTCGGAACTCTGGTTCGCCGTCTTGCAACAGCCCATTGCTTTGTTGGAGCTGTCCTTGGCATCGCTCAGTTTGTTCTGGTCGTGACAGCTGGCCGCTTTGTGATGCTGTACAGCGGCTGCCTCATGATCGGCTGCGGCCTGCATATGGAGGCCGCTAGCTTCGTTGGTATTTGACATGATGTCCGTTCCTTGGTGAGGAAATGGTGATGACGTGGAACCCAACCTGCATGTCGCACTTGTGAAATGACAACATGGCACATCACCATAGGCAATTGCGCGTGGTGAGACCGTGCGTTGGCGCACATAGCGCGAACCAATTACTCCCGAACCCGCCAGTAAAGCGGTCGCCACGCTTCCTGCGCGCGCACCAAAACGCATGGCGCGCCATGCGGCTGCCAAACAAGCCACCCAGGCAGCGTCGAGCTGGCCCAGTCTCAGCACCCCGATCGGTGAAGCCCCAAGCTGCGCGCCCGCGTTATGAGCGCTGCTACCATTTGGCATGGATCGCTATCTGGACATCGAACATTGGCCCCGGCGTGCGACCTTCGAGTATTTCCGTCGCTTGGCCAATCCGTTTTTCAATATGTGCGCGCGTGTCGATGTGAGCACCATGCTCGCGCGCATATCCCGGATGCCTGGCATCACGCCATTTCTCGGCTACCACCATGCGGCGCTGCTGGCGGCCAATGCGGTCGAGTCGCTGCACTATCGGCTCGACGGGTCCAAGGTCAGGGTGCTCGAGCGATTGCAGGCATCGACCACGGTGCTGCGCAGCGATCAGAGCCTGACCTTCGTCACGCTGCCTTTCCACGCCGACCTCAAACGCTTTGCCGCCGAGGCGACGCCGCTGCTTGACGCGGCAAAGTCAGGGCAAGCCACCACAGAGCTGATCGGCTCGGACGATCAGTCGTTGATGCACATCACGACGATTCCCTGGTTGAGCTTCACCAGCTTCACCCACCCGCGCGCGCTCGACGGCAAGGACTCGGTGCCAAAGCTGTCTTTTGGCCGCTTCGTCGAAGACAGCGGCAGGACCTGGATGCCGGTCGGCCTGGAGGTTCATCACGCCTTGATGGACGGACTGCATGTGGGCCAGTTCTTTGCGCAAATGCAGACGGCGCTGGACGCCCAGGCCTGACGCTTCGGAGTGCACGCACGGCACCCATGCGGATTGAGCGCCGGTTGCCGGCGCACTATGCATCGTTCAGAACAGCTCCACATCGCCGACCCGATCCGGCGAATCCTTGATATGGCCTTGGGCCAACAGATCGGCGTATGAAGCCACCCGGTTGCGGCCGTGCGTTTTGGCGTGGTAGAGGGCCCTGTCGGCACGCGCGAAAGCACCCGCCGGGGTGTCACCGGGCTTGACCTCGCTGAAGCCCACGCTGACGCGTACCTGCCCGACCTGCGGAAACAGATAGTTTTCGGTATTGGCGCGCAAGCGCTCGAATGCCGTCGCCGCGTCACCAGCACCGTCACAGTGCATCAGCACGACAAACTCCTCGCCGCCGAAACGGTAGAGATGATCTTGCATGCGAAAGCTGGCCCGCATCAGGCGCGCCAGCAACAGCAAGACCTCGTCGCCGATCAGATGGCCGAAGCGATCATTCACCGATTTAAAGTGGTCGATATCGATCACGCCAAGCCAGAAGCTCGCATCACCGCGCCAATGCCGGCGACCATCGGATCCGCCTGATGTGGGCAGCGTGATCTTCAGGAACTTCTCGTCGAACGTCTTGCGGTTCAACAGCCCGGTCAGGGTATCGCGCTCGCTATAGTCCAGCAGGCACTGGAAGTTGAAATAGATACGCAGCATGCCGCTCACCATGCGGCGCAGCGTCGCGTCCAGCGCCTGTGTGCTGTGAATTTCCAGCACGCCCACCATGTCACATTCACTGGCGATCGGGAACAAGGTGATGCAAGGAGTTCCGCACATCTCGGTTACGGAGCGGGCTTTCATGCACTGCATCCGCGCAGGAAACGCGTCGAGTCGAGGCAGGTCCTCGAACTCGGCTGCGAGCGCCTCAGCCTTGGCAGCCACATCGGTGGCGTCCAGATGCGCACGCGTCAACCAGCGTTCGTCGCCGACCTCGCCGATGCGTCGATACAGGGCCACAGACAAAGGCTCGATCAGCTCGCGCAAGCCTTCGACGAGTGCAGTGTCCATCAGGTCCCGGTCGCGATACGCGGTGAGTTCGACCAGGTGCTCTACAACTTTGGACATGCCGTCTGATGCATGCGGGCGCATGCGAAGTGGGTTAGCTCCCCGTCGCCGTTTGGACCGCCGTGCCGCCGAAATTCACGGCACGACCAGCCACCGGACGATCAAACTTATTGTTCGGCCGAAGTGTAGCGCGCAATCAGGGCCAGCAGTTCGGCTTCGTCGTAGGGTTTGCCAAGGTAGTGCTGAACGCCCAACTCTGCCGCATAGTCGCGGTGCTTTTGCGCGATGCGCGAGGTGATCATGATGACGGGCAGGTCGCGCAGGCGTGCATCGGCCCGCATATGGCGCACCAGCTCGAAGCCGTCCATGTGCGGCATTTCGATGTCGGACAAGACCAGTGCCGGCAATTCAACGCCCAGCTGCTCGATCGCGTCCAGCCCGTCCTTGGACAACATCACGCGGTAGCCCTCGCGTTCCAGCAGACGCTGCGTGACGCGGCGCACCGTGAGTGAATCGTCGACCACCAGCACCAGCGGAGCCAGCTTGGGCGCGACCCGCTGCGCCAGCGGCTGGCGCGTCTGCAAGGCCAGCTCAGTCTGCCGGCGCGCCGGCGCGCCGTACAGCGTGGCCAGTGCCACCGGGTTGTAAATCAGCGCCGCCGCGCCCGACGCCAGCAAGGTGATGCCGGCAAGGCCGGGCACGCGCACCAACTGCGGCCCCAGGTTCTTGACCACGACTTCCTGCTTGCCCAGCACCTCGTCGACATGCAGCGCCACACGCTGCCGGGCGCTTTTCACAATCACCAGTGGCTGCGTGCGCCCCGGCGGCTGCAGCGCCTGCTCGCTTTGCTGCAACAAGCCGCCCAGCCAGAAGAAGGGCATGGCTTCGTTATCTTCGGTGAAGGTGCCGCTTCGGTAGGCAGCCTCAAGTTCATCCGGGCCGACGCGCTTGACGGTTTCAATCAAGGTGGCCGGCACGGCAAGCACATTGTCGGCACAGCTCAGCATCACCACCTGCGTCACGGCCGTGGTCAGCGGCAGCAGCAGCTTGAAGCTGGTGCCCGAGCCTGGCGTGCTGGCGCTGACGATGCGGCCTCCCATCGCATTCACGTCGTTGCGCACCACGTCCATGCCCACACCGCGCCCTGCCGACTCGGTCAGGCTGCTGGCGGTGGAGAACCCCGACCTGAAGATGAGCTGGATCAGTTCGTCCTGCGTCGGCTCGGCGTCAGGCGTCAACACACCCATCGCCACACCGCGCTGGCGTATCAGCGCCAGGTCGAGGCCGGCGCCGTCGTCGCGGAATTCGACGACCACCTCGTTGTCCTCATGCGTAACCGTCACCGTGACCGTGCCGCTGGCGTCCTTGCCACTGGCGACGCGCTGTTCGGGTGTCTCAATGCCATGGATCACGCTGTTGCGCAGCAGATGCTCGAAGGTCGGCGTCATGCGCTCGAGCACACCGCGATCGACTTCGATCGAGCCGCCCTGGACGTCGAGCCGCACCTGTTTGCCGCTCTCCTTGGCGGCCTGGCGCAGCACACGGTACAAGCGATCCGACATGCTGTCGAACTCGACCATGCGGGTACTCAACAAATCGTCCTGCAAGTCGCGCGTGAGGCGGGCCTGCGCGGCCAGCTCATCCTCGGTCGATTGCAGCGCGCGCTGCAGTGCGCGCTGCACGGTGGCCAGGTCGCCCACCGATTCGGCCATGATGTGCGTCAGCTCCTGCATGCGCGTGTAGCGGTCGAACTCGAGCGGATCGAAATCCTGGTTCGCCTGCTTGGCTGACTCCAGGCGCGAACCGATCTGCGCATTGGCCTGAAACTCCATGTCGCGCAGTTGCTGGCGCAAGCGCCCCAGGTTGTCGCTCAGGTCGGCCATCGAGCCCTTCATCTGGCCCACCTCGGACTCCATGCGCGAGCGCCTGATGCTGACCTCACCGGCCTCGTTGATGAGGCGCTCGAGCAGCGGTGCGCGCACGCGCACCAGTCCATGCAAGGGCGCACCGACCGGACGCTCGCCGGGCTCCGGTGCGGTCTGGACGTCCGGTCGGCCTGCCATGAAACGCGACCAGTCCATCGGCACCGGTGCCGCGGCCGTCATCACCATCGCCTCGGACCGGGCGGTTTGCGACTGGGCGGCCGCCGGCAGCGTTTCGGGCTCTGCAGCAACAGCCACCGCAGCCACCACCGGCTCGGCGGGCACTTCGGGCGCAGGGCGACGCAAAGCTTCGAAGGCGGCGACCATCACGTCGAGCTGATTTTGCAGGCGCTCGATGTCGTCTTGAGTTGCCTGGGCACCGCTCAGCCAGGACTGGATCACCGACTCCATGCGATGCGCCATCTCGCCCAGGCGCATGGCGCCGCACAGCCGCGCGCCGCCCTTGAGCGTGTGCAGGTCGCGCAGGCACGCCGCGGCATGCCCCGTCCCGGCTGGCTGGTCATGCCAGTCGCGCAGGCTCTGGGCCAGTTGCTGCAGCAGCTCTTTGCCTTCCTCCTCGAAGAAGGGCAACAATTCGGAATCGATCGCGTCCACGGCGTCGATCTCGTCAGTCGCATGATCGCCTCCGGCGGGCTCGGGCACCTCGCTGGCGGGCGGCCGCGGACCGGTCAATATCGACGCGTCGCCCGGATGGGTGAGAGGGCCCGGCGTGGCCCCAAGCGGCGCGCCAGCCGAGTCGACCGGCTCGGGCTCATGCAGGGCCCGGTCTTGCAGCCGCCCGGCAACGAGATGTTCATGCTCGATCAGGCGCTGGTTCAGCGCGGCATCGGGCTGCTTGAGGAAACCCGCGGCAAACTGATGCAGCAGGCGGCGGATCTCGTCGGCCGCATCGACAAACAGCTGACCTTCGTCGAGCGTGCCACTGCCCAGCGCGCGGGTGCGCTCCAGCGCATGCTCAAGCAGTCGCGCCAGGCGTGACAAATCGTCAAAGCCGACGGTCGCGGCATTGCCAGCCAGCGAATGCGCCAGGGCTACCGCGCTGTCGGGCAGCGCTTGACTCAATTCGAGCGCCCACTCGGCCAGCTCTATGCACAGGCGGCGCGACAGTTCATCGGCCTCGTTCAGGAAAATATTGAACAACGAAATGCTGATGCGCAGCGGGCCGATCACCTTGACCGCTTCGGCCTCCTCGGCGAGCGCCTGTTCACGCTCCACGCTGGCGGCCAGCGCAGCGGCCGAATAGACCAGCTCCAGATGCGGCGGCGCCTCGCCTTCGAGCACCAAAGGCGAGATGTCCTGACTCGGCGGCACGTCGCTGATCGGCGCAATCGGCTCCCCAAGGTCAAATTCCAGTTCGAACCCGGCCAGCACCTCCGGCTCGGGCTCAGCTGCGGCGTCGGCCATCAGCTGCAAATCAAGTGCCGCCAAGGCGTCGATCTCGCTGGGTATGGTCAGCGGGGCCTGCGGCCATTCGATCGGTTCGAGGCTGGACTCCAGGCGCAGCGCGTCTGCCGCACGTCTCAGACTGGCCGACTCGTGACCGGCCTGGCGCCCCTGCGAAATGGCCTCGCTCCAATCGGCAAAGTAGTCCAGCGCCTCGCCACTGAAGTTGAGCAGCGGCGTATCCACCGCTTGCTGGACGCCCAGCCGCGCGTTGTAGAGCTGCTCGCAGGCCCAGGCGGCTTCGCCAAAATCGTGCAGACCCACCATGCGCGAACTGCCCTTGAGCGTATGAAACGAGCGCCTCACCGTGGTGACCGCAGGCTCATCGCCGGCATCGCCGCGCAACTGCTCCAGCGCCGCGCGTGCCGCCGCGATGACTTCCTGGCATTCTTCGAGGAAGACCCCCAGCATGTCGGCATCCACCTCAGGCTCGGCGGGCGCCGTTGGCGTGACCGGCGCCGGTGCCTCATCGGGCCCGGACAGGTCAATGTGCGCGGCTGGCTGCGTGTCAGTCGGCGCCTCGATCGTCTCGGGCGCCGCACCGGATTGCGCGCCGGCGGAACCGGCAGGCTCGGCCTGGTCGGGCTCAGACGCGGCTTCAGCAGCCAGGCCCGGCATGAGCTCATCGAGACCCGTAAAGCCGCTGGTGACCGAGGCAACGCGCCCCATCACCGGACTCAGCGCACCGCTGGCATCGTCAAAACTGAACAAGCGCTTGGCCAGTTGCGGCTGCACGCTCAGCATGTCGATCAAGAAGCCGAGCGCGCCCAGATTGGCTGCCAGGCGTTCGAAAATTCTCAATGGGCCGCGGCGGCTGACGTCGATTTCGGTATCGACCAGCTCGTCGACTTCCGTGCGCATGCGCAGCAAAGCCTGCGCGGCATGCTCCATGCCGAGCACGGCAAGCACGCCGCGCATCGCCGACAACTGGCCCGGCACCGGGATCAACACCTCGCGCCGGCGCGTGTCGCGAAAATACTCGTCGACCAGTTTTTCGGTCGCCGACAAGGTGCCGCGCAATTCCTGCACGACGCTGCCCATGGTCTGGCGATCCGAGACGCGGCGGTACACGTCTTCCATCCAGACGTCCAGCGGCTGGGGCGGATCGCCATGCGCAACGGCTTCGACGCGCTGCGCCAGACGCCGCACACGCTCGGCCAGTTCTGGCGCGTCGAAGGTGGCTTCTTCAAGTACCGCGTCGAGGTACAACATGCTGGTTGCCACTTCCATGGCCAGCGCGGGCGACGGCGCGGCAGCAGCGCGCGCAGCGCTCACCACGGCGCGCTGCAAGGACTCTCCGAGCACGCCGCCGCCAGGGAACAACAGCAGCAGCGACTCGTTCACCAGCGCGAACAATTCGTCCAGCCCGACCAGGCGCTCAAGTTCGCCGTCGGCCACCGATGACCAGGCGTCCTTGGCCGCTGACACGCGCTTGCGTGCCTGCGCCACCCAGGCCGGGTCGACCTGCCCCAGGCGCACCTCCTCGTAGTCGGTCGGCGCATAGTCGGTCAGACAAAAGGCTTCGCGCACCGCCTGCAGACGCGGACTCGCATCGGGCCTGGATGGAGGCGCAGCTTGCGCGCAGAAGAACAACAGGTCGCGCGCCAATCGTTCGGACACTGCCGTTTCGACTTCGACGCCCGGTCGCAGTTGCGCCAGCAGACGTGAACCGATGCGCTTGCTGTAGGCGTCGGGCTGCAGCAGACCGCCCGCCTGGGCCTCGAAGAAGCCCGCCGCCAAATGCCACAACGGCCAGGGCGCACGGCGCGAACCTTGGCTAGCGCCCGCGCCCAGGCTGGCACAAAGGTCGCTGAGGACACGTGCTTCATTGGCCGAACCATGACGCATGAGCTGGAGCAGGCTTCGCTCAAAGCGCGCATGCGCCATCTCGGGTTTGCGCGGCGCCGCGCCTTGCGCGGGCAGATCGGTCCAGCTCCATGCATGCGCCCACAGATCGGCCGGATGCGCGCGCTCGAGCCCCGCCACGGCCTTCACGGCAAGGTACTGAGGAAACAAGTTCAGCGATGCAACGGGTCGGCCGGCGAGCTGCCGCGCGACATAGTCGAGCACGGCGAAGTCCGCGCGCTCCAGCGTGTCGACAAGGTCGCGGGTGATGCGCTGCGGTTGCGCCAGCAGCGACTGCAAGGCCGCCTCGCAGGCGCGCAGCACGGTGGCGCAGGCAGACTGTTCCACCAGCGACATCACGCCGGCGGCCTGGTGCAAGTGCCGCAGCGCGGCCGTCAGGTTGGTGCTGTCCGGTGCGTCTCCATGGCCTGCACCGCCGAGCGCTGTGAGCGCTTCAACATCGCGCAAGTGGCGTCGCAAAGCCTTGCGCGAGGCTTCCAGCGAGCGGCGCAACTCATCCTGAACCCATGCCAGGGGGCTGAGGTCGGCCGCAAACTCTGAATCACGCGGGAAGTCCATGCGCTGGCTTGCCTTCTGTTCAGCTGGTTGATGTGATGGCGTATTCGATCATGCCGCCTCAGGTAATCTTGAAGCGCGACACCGAAGCCCTGAGCTCTTCGGCAATGCGCGACAGCTGGTGCACCATCTGCGCGGTCGAGCGCGTGCCTTCGCTGGTCTGCTCGGTGACGGCAAAAATGTGCTGGATATTCGCTGCCACTTCGTTGGCCAGCTTGGCTTCGCTGAGTGCCTGGACCGAAATCTGCGCTATCAGTTCGGACAGCTGGCGCGACACCGCGTCGATGTCGGTGAGCGCCGTGCCGGCCGCGTCCGACAGTTTGGTGCCCTCCACCACGTTCTGCGTCGAACGCTCCATGGCGGCCGTCGCGTCCTGGGTATCGGTCTGAATCGTCCTGACCAGGGCGGCGATGCGGCGCGTCGCGTCGCCCGACCGTTCGGCCAGCCGCTGCACCTCTTCGGCCACCACCGAGAAGCCGCGCCCGGCCTCGCCGGCCGACGCGGCCTGGATGGCGGCGTTCAGCGCCAGCACATTGGTCTGTTCGGTGATGTCGGAGATCAGCTCGGTGATCTCGCCGATTTCCTGCGACGATTCGCCCAGCCGCTTGATGCGTTTGGAAGTCTCCTGAATCTGCTCGCGGATCACGTTCATGCCGTCCATCGTGTTGTGCATCGCAAGCAGTCCCGATTCGGCCGCGCTGCGCGAGCGCTGCGCCACGCTGGCGGTCTGCTGCGCCTGGGTCGAGACCTCGTTGATGCGTCCGGCCATCTGCAGCACGGCCTCGCCGGTGCTGCGGATTTCGTGCAACTGCTCGGTCGATGCCGCCAGCAGTTCGGTGGAGTTCTGATCGACCTGCAGGGTGGTTTCGGTGACGCGTGCCGCCGTGCCTTGCACCTGGGCCACCAGCGTGCGCAGCTCCTCCACCGTGTAGTTGACCGAGTCGGCAATCGCGCCGGTGATGTCTTCGGTGACCGTGGCCTGCTGCGTCAGATCGCCCTCGGCCACCACCTGCAGCTCATTCATCAAACGCAGAATCGCCGCCTGATTGGCGTCGTTGACGCGTTTGGCCTCTTGCTCCTGACGCTCGGCAGCGCTCTTCTGCGCCTCGGCCAGCAGCGCACGCTGCGCCTGGCCAGACACAAACAGGCGCAGGAAGCCGACCCCGCCGAGCACCAGCATCAGCAGCGAAGCGAGCAGCAACGCCAGGGCCCACAACGGCATGCCGCTCTCGCGCTGGATACGCTGCTGCATGTCCTGCAAACCCAGTCGCAGCGGTTCGCTGTCGGACAGGATCGCGGTTTGCGCCTGACGCGCCGACACCAGGCTCTGCAGATTGCCCAGAATCGCGGCCGCCTGGACACGCGTCTGTTCGTATTGCTTGAGCAGGACCTGCAAGCGCTCCTTGATCTGCGGGTCTTTGGCACCAACCAGATGCAGATCCGGATTGCCGCCCACCAAGCCTTCGGTGACTTCCTTGAAGGCGTTCAGGTCCTTGCCCAACAAGAACACCGCCTCCGGACTGACGCCTTCCTGGGTCAGGAACTCGTTGGCGCTCTTGCCAATGCGCTGGGTCAGCATCACCAATTGGCTGACGGCGGCGCTCTCGGCCGCTGGCGCCCCTTTCTGAAAGACCAGCGAGGCCACCGCTTCGGCGCTTTCGAGCAGGCTGGATGACTGCCGGTTGATGCTGTGCAGCGCCTGGCCCACCTGGGTCAGCACCTTTTCCTGGCTGATGACGAACTTGGCGCTCTTGTCGGTGCGCGCAATCAGCGGCGCCAGCGGCTCGATCGCCGTCTGCACCGCGATCGACGCCTGCGGCACTTCGCCCTCGCCACTTTTCAGTCCGCGCAGGGTGCTCGACAGGATGTCGGCGCTCTCGCGCAGTTCGACGAACGCCTTCGGGTTGCCCGCCACCGCCTGCCCGACCGACTTGGCCAGACGCTGTGCCTGCATCAAGGCCTGGCCGCTCGCGCCGACCTGGGCCGACACGCGACTGGCGCTGAGCAGGCTGACGCCCACCGCCGCGGCCGCGCCCACCACCCCCAACACCACCAGCAGCGTCAACACGCGCTGTTGACCGGACAGCGCCAACTGCCCGATCAGGGGCAAACTGGCCGGCGCCGCGCCCGTGTGCCTGGACGCGGCCTGGCTGTCCGCATAGTCGCCCGGCGCCCCGGTGGGCAAGGCTTCGGAAATGATGGAAGACCCGCCGATCGCACTCGTCGCTCCCATACGGCTGGATTCGCTCAGCGTGATGGTGTCGGCCATCTGCCGGTCGAATCTTTCGCCCTGCACGTCGGTGTCCGACGCCCGTGACGATGCGCCACCGCTTGCGGGTTTGCGAAAGACCTTGATCTTGTCCAGGAAGCTCATGTCACCCTCGTGCGTGCTTGCTTGTCGTCATGGTCTTGCGACCCGCCCGGCCTGCGTCGACGCCAATGCATCAACTGACAATGCTCAGGAATTGTTCGTCCAACACCAGCGCCTGCAGGTTCAATTCCTGCCACACCCGGCCCTGCCCGTCGCGCCGCCGCGCCCCGACAAACTGCGGCACCGGGCCCGCATCTTCGTCGAGAACGTCGCTCAATTCGTCGCTGTTGCGCAGGCCCGCGAGTCGATCCACCAGCAGCGCGCTGTTGATATCGAGCTTCGGGTTGAGCACCACCAGCCGGCTCTGATCGCCGCGCACTGTCTGCCCGCGCAAGCCCAGAAAACCGGCCAGGTCGACCACCGCGTACAAGCCTCCCCGAAGATTGGCCACGCCAGCCAGCCAGCTTTGCGTGTGTGGCACCGGCGTGATGGCGGGCGGCGCGAAAATCTCGCCCGCCTGTTGCAGCGAGAGCAAGAAACCATGCCCCGCGCACTCCACCGCCAGCCAGGAACTCCCCGGCGCTTGCGTGCGCACGGCTTTCATGCGCTCGGCCAATCGATGCTGAAGTTCGCGCAGTGCTTCCTTGTTGGACATAGGGCGTCAGGGCTTGAGTCTGTGGGGCTGAAGCAAAGTCATGCGCGGTCGCTCTGGCGTACGCGCGCGGTCATTCCAGGGCCTTGATCTTGCCCAGCAGGTCTTCGGCTTTGACCGGCTTGACAACATAGTCACGCGCGCCCTGTCGCATGCCCCAGACCTTGTCGGTCTCCTGATTCTTGCTGGTGCACATGATGACCGGTATATGCGAGTAGCGCGGGTCGCGCGTGATCGATCGGGTCAGCTGGAAACCGTTTTGTCCAGGCATCACCACGTCCATCAGAATCAGTTCGGGCACTTCTTCTTCGAGGCGGCGCATCGCCTCGTCGCCGTTCATTGCCGTGCGCACGCTGAAGCCTCGCTTGCCGAGCATGTCGGTCAGGTAGTGCAACTCGGTCTTGGAGTCGTCAACCAGCAAAATCTTGTGGATACCCATTTCGGTCTCTATCAGAATCAATCGGCCCCGGCGCCAAGCCAGCCGCGACTCATGGCTGCCGCCGATGCTTGAGCACCGCTTCAAGCAGTTGGTCTTTGGTGAAGGGCTTGGTGAGATAGTCCTGCGCGCCCACCATGCGACCACGCGCCTTGTCGAACAGTCCGTCCTTGGATGACAGCATGACCACCGGCACGGCTGAGAAACGCGGATTGCGTTTGATGATGGCGCAGGTCTGATAACCATCCAGCCTCGGCATCAGGATGTCGCAAAACACCAGATCGGGATGGTGGTCATCGACCTTGGCCAGGGCATCGAAGCCGTCCTCGGCCAGCACCACGTCGTAGCCACCCTGCTTCAGGAATATCTCGGCACTGCGACGAATCGTGTTGCTGTCGTCGATCACCAGCACTTTGGTGGTCAAGCTGTCGCTCGGGGCTGCGGAACTCAAGTGTCGTTCTCCTGGTGACGCGCAGCAAGGCCTTGCGTCAAATGCGAACCATCTCGAAATCTTCCTTACGTGCACCGCACTCGGGACAGGTCCAGTTCATCGGAATATCAGCCCATGGCGTGCCCGGTTTGATGCCATGCTCGACATCACCCAGCGCCTCGTCGTAAATCCAACCGCAGATAAGGCACATCCAGGTAATCGATTCGCTCACAGTGTCTCTGGGGTCTTAACTACAATGGGAAAGATTGTAGCCACGTCGATTGGAAAACCAGTCGTTCGTGCGGGTGCCCACACAACATAGAGCACCGATATGTCGAACATTGCTCATTTGCGCTTTTTAGTTACATCCAACCCAGCGACCTGCCCGGCCTCGCCCCACAAGCCTACCTGGCCACGCGCCGCCTATTGCCATGAGCACCACTGAATCTCCCGTCATCAGCACTCCGGTCGACAGCCAGGAGTCACCGGCCCCGGCATGCGTGATGACGTTCAACGCCAATGATCCGAGCGGCGCCGGCGGCCTGGCCGGTGACATCGCCACCATCGCGGCGATGGGCGCGCACGGCCTGCCCGTCGTCACCGCCATCGTGCTGCGCGACACCGCCGAGGTGTTCGACCAGCATGTGCTGGACGCCGAGATCATTGCCGACCAGGCGCGCGGCATTCTCGAAGACGTCACGATCTCGGCCTGGAAGGTCGGCTTCCTGGGCAGCGCCGAGGGCGTGAGCGCAGTGGCCGAAGTGCTGAGCGACTATCCCGAGGTGCCGCTGGTGGCCTATATGCCGGATCTGTCGTGGCTCGACGAGGAACAGCAGCAAAGCTACAGCGAGGCCTTTCGCGACCTGATCTTGCCGCAGACCAAGATGCTGGTGGGCAATCACAAGACCCTCACCGACTTGCTGCTGCCCGAGTGGGAACTGGAGCGGCCCGCTTCGCCACGCGAGCTGGCGGTGGCGGCCGCCGAGCACGGCGCCGCGCAGGTGCTGGTCACCGGCATGAGCCTGCCCGAGCACTTTGTCGACAATGTGCTGGCCACCGCGCAAGGCGCGATTGCGGGCGAGAAATTCGAGCGTTTCGACGTCAATTTCATTGGCGCGGGCGACACCTTGTCGGCCGCGCTGGCAGCGCTGCTGGCGGTCGGCACCGAGCCGCATATGGCCGTCAGCGAAGCCCTCTCGTTTCTCGATCAGGCGCTCGATGCCGGCTTCAGGCCAGGCATGGGCAATGTCGTGCCCGACCGCTTCTTCTGGGCCTTGCCGCCCAATGAAGACGAAGAGGCAGACCAAGAAGAATCCAACTTTGACAAAACCACTGGAGCCCCGCACCGTGTCCACTGAAATCGACAAGAACCAGATCCTGTTCGAGCGCGCGCAGCGTGTCATCCCCGGAGGCGTGAACTCGCCGGTGCGCGCCTTTCGCGCGGTGGGTGGCACGCCACGCTTCATCACGCGTGGCCAGGGCGCGCATATCTTCGACGCGAATGGCAAGCGCTATGTCGACTACATCGGTTCCTGGGGGCCGATGATTCTGGGCCACGGCCACCCGGCGGTGCTGGAGGCGGTGCAAAAGGCTGCGGTCGAAGGTTTCTCCTTTGGCGCGCCGACCGAGCGCGAAGTGGAGCTGGCGGAAGCCATCCTGGCGCTGGTGCCGTCCATGCAGCAAGTGCGCCTGGTCAGCTCGGGCACCGAGGCGGCGATGAGCGCGATCCGCTTGGCACGCGGCGCCACCGGTCGCGCCAAGCTGATCAAGTTCGAGGGCTGCTATCACGGCCACGCTGACGCCCTGCTCGTCAAGGCGGGGTCGGGTCTTGCCACCTTCGGCAACCCGACCAGCGCCGGCGTGCCGCCCGAGGTGGTCCAGCACACGCTGGTGCTCGAGTACAACAACCTGGCCCAGCTCGAAGAAGCCTTCGTCCTGCATGGCAAGGAGCTCGCCTGCGTGATGATCGAGCCGATTGCCGGCAATATGAACTTTGTGCGCGCCTCAGTCCCTTTCATCAAGCGCTTGCGCGAGCTGTGCACCGAGTATGGCGCGCTGCTGGTGTTCGACGAGGTGATGACGGGGTTCCGCGTTGCGCTCGGCGGCGCTCAAGCGCATTACGCCAGGCTGATCCCGGGCTTCAAGCCCGACATGAGCGTGTTCGGCAAGGTGATTGGCGGGGGCATGCCGCTGGCCGCCTTTGGCGCGAGCCGCGACATCATGAGCCTGCTTGCGCCGCAGGGCACCGTCTATCAGGCCGGTACGCTGAGCGGCAATCCGGTCGCCACCGCCTGCGGCTTAGCGACGCTGCGCGAGATCAGCAAGCCGGGTTTTTTCGAAGCTCTCGGCGCCAAGACGCGCAGCCTGGTCGATGGCTTGAAGGGCGTCGCCAAGGAAAACGGCGTCGCCTTCAGCGCCGACTCTGAGGGCGGCATGTTCGGCTTCTTCCTGATGAGCGAGTTGCCGCAGAACTACGGCGTGGTGATGACGACCGACAAGGAACGCTTCAACCGCTTCTTTCACGGCATGCTGGAGCGTGGCATCTATCTGGCGCCGGCTTTGTATGAAGCCGGCTTTGTGAGCGCCGCGCACAGCGACGCCGACCTCGACGCCACCT
Source organism: uncultured beta proteobacterium (assembly GCA_963740455.1). Classification (GTDB taxonomy): domain Bacteria; phylum Pseudomonadota; class Gammaproteobacteria; order Burkholderiales; family Burkholderiaceae_C; genus Paucibacter. Next base: position 189,606 of record CAVUEF010000006.1, on the reverse strand, counting down.
TGAGCGCAGCCCGCGCGGCTCTGCGCTGATTCGTCCCACCGACGGAGCGCCCGGACCGGTCCGGGCGCGTCCGGAGCAAGCTTCCATGCACATTCATATCCTCGGCATTTGCGGTACCTTCATGGGCGGCCTGGCCGTGCTCGCCCGCGAAGCGGGCCACCGCGTCACCGGCTGCGACGCCAATGTCTATCCGCCGATGAGCGATCAGCTGCGCAGCCTGGGCATCGATTTGATCGAAGGCTTCGGCGTCGAACAGATGGCGCTCAAGCCCGATCTGTTCGTGGTCGGCAATCTGATCACGCGCGGCGAAAAATATCCCTTGATCGAAACCATTCTGGACGCGGGCGTCCCCTACACCAGCGGTCCGCAATGGCTGGCCAAGCATGTCTTGCAGGGACGCCACGTGCTGGCGGTGGCGGGCACGCATGGCAAGACCTCGGTCACCTCGATGCTGGCCTGGATGCTCGAATCCGCAGGGCTCAAGCCGGGTTTTCTGGTGGGTGGGGTGCCGCAGAATTTTGGCGTGTCGGCGCGGCTCGGCGAAGGACAGTGTTTCGTCATCGAAGCCGATGAATACGACACCGCCTTCTTCGACAAGCGCAGCAAGTTCGTGCACTACCGGCCGCGCACCGCCGTCCTGAACAATCTCGAGTTCGACCACGCTGACATCTTTGCCGACCTGGCCGCCATCGAGACCCAGTTCCACCACCTGGTGCGCACCGTGCCGTCCCAGGGCCGGCTGGTGGTGAATGCGCGCGACGAGGCACTGGCGCGCGTGCTGATGCGCGGCTGCTGGAGCGAAGTCGCTCGCTTCGGCCCGCGCAAGGAGGAGAGCGGCGCCTTGCGCGCACGCGGCGAGCCGCAAAGCTTCGATGTGCTGCGCGGCAGCCTGAAGGTCGCCCGTGTCGAATGGAGCCTGCTGGGCGAACACAACCAGCTCAATGCCTTGGCCGCGATCGCCGCTGCCGAGCATGTTGGCGTGACGCCCGAACAATCAGCACAGGCGCTGGCGACGTTTCAGAACGTGCGCAGGCGCATGGAGCTCAGCGGCGAGGCCGCGGGCGTGAAGATCTATGACGACTTCGCCCATCACCCGACCGCGATACACACGACGATTGACGGACTGCGTCGCAAAGTCGGACACGGGCAGCGCATCCTGGCGGTGTTCGAGCCGCGCACCAACACCATGAAGTTGGGCGCAATGAAAGCGCAGTTGCCCTGGGCGCTGGAAGAAGCCGATCTGGCGTTCTGCCACCAGGGTGCGCTGAGCTGGGACGCCGCCGAGGCCTTGGCCCCGATGGGCGAGCGGGCGATTGTCCGCCCCGACATCGACCGCCTCGTGCAGGCCGTGGTGGGTATCGCACGCCCCGGCGACCATGTGCTGTGCATGAGCAACGGCGGTTTTGGCGGCATCCATACCAAGCTATTGCAAAGTTTGGCCGCCCAGGCCTGATGGCCTGAGGGCGGCATTCACCACAAGCTACTGCAAAGCTTGGCCGCCCAGGCCTGATGACCTGAGGGCGGCATCCACGCCAAGCTGCTGACGGCGCTGGCGGCGCGCTGAACCATCTCGACTGCGCTGATGCCAGGGCCGCGTGTCGGACTGGAAAGGCAGCGGATGCGTTTGTCTTGCCCATGAATCGCGCATTTGAGCGATTCGACAGCACAGATGGATGCATTCAGCGAAATGCCCTGCGGCTTAAACTCGACATTGATGCACGCTCCATCCCACCTCTTGTACCTGCACGGTTTTCGCTCGTCGCCACGCTCGACCAAGGCGCAGCGCATGGCGCGCTGGGTGCAGGAGCATCGCCCCGAAACCCATTGGCTGTGTCCGCAATTGCCGGCCTCGCCGCGCGAGACGCTCGCGCTGCTGCGCGACCTGGTGGCCGGCTGGCCGCGCGAGCGCATGGCGGTGATGGGCAGCTCGCTGGGCGGCTTCTACGCCACCGTGCTGGCTGAAGTGCTGGGTTGCCCGGCCGTGCTGCTCAATCCCGCCATCAACCCGGCGCGCGATCTCTCCCGTCACGTCGGCGAACATGCCCTCTGGCATGAGCCGAACGAACATTTCTACTTCGCGCCCGAATTCGTCGACGAATTGAGCGCCATGGAGTGCCACGCACTGACCGATCCTCAGCGCTATTTCGCCGTCATCGCCAAGGGCGACGAGGTGCTGGACTGGCGTGAAATGCTGTCGCGCTACCAGCAGGGCCAGGTCTTGCTGCTCGACGGCAGCGACCACGGCTTGTCGGACTTCGATCAACACCTCCCCCAAATCATCGACTTTCTGCAATGGAACCCATGAGACTTCAGAACAAGGTTTGCATCATCACCGGCGCCGCGCAGGGCATAGGCCTGGCCACCGCAGTCAAATTTGCCGCCGAGGGTGCCATCGTGGTGGCGTGCGACGTGAAAGCCGCGGCCGTGGCCGAAGCGGTGGCCGCGCTGCAGGCCAGCGGCGCGCAAGCGCTGGGTTTCACGCTCAGCGTGACCGACCGCACCCAGGTGGACGCGATGGTGGCGGCCGTCAAGGCGCAGTTCGGCCGCATCGACGTGCTGGTGAACAACGCCGGCATCACCAGGGACGCGCGCCTGCAGAAAATGACGCTCGAGCAGTTCGACGCCGTCATCGACGTGAACCTGCGCGGCGTCTTCCACTGCTCGCAGGCGGTGGCCGACACGATGGTGGCGCAGGGTTCGGGCGTGATCCTGAACGCGTCGTCGGTGGTGGGCATTTACGGAAATTTCGGACAGACCAATTACGCTGCCAGCAAGTTCGGCGTGATCGGTTTCACCAAGACATGGAGCCGCGAGCTTGGGCCCAAGGGCATACGTGTCAACGCCGTGGCGCCGGGCTTTGTCGAGACGCCCATCCTGGCCACGATTCCCGACAAAGTGCTAGACCATATGCGCAGCCAGGTGCCGCTGCGCCGCCTGGGCCGCGCCGACGAGATCGCCAACGTCTATGCCTTCCTGGCCAGCGACGAGGCGTCTTATGTGAACGGCGCGGTGCTCGAAGTGTCGGGCGGCATGACGGTTTAGGGCAACGCTGAATAAGTCCTGGCGATGGGCTGCGCCGCGCAGCGGGATGGGATGCAAGGCGCAAACCACAGCCATAGCCCAAGCTATGGCGCGGATTTGCAACGCCGCAGACCGCCCGCTGCGGGGATGCAGCACGCGGCGAGGACTTGTTCAGCGTTGCCTTAGTCTTACTGTGTCACAAGAGTAGCTTTGCGCTTGCCCTGCCGCAGCAGGGACACTGCCCAAGGCGGGCGATCAACACGTAACTCAGCCGATGTCGCAGTGTCGTGATCGAATGGTCCACGTGCCGCTGCGCACGCAGGACTGCCGCGGGGGATGAAATCCTTGGGAAGGGCAGGCACTTGGCGTTCGATGAAGTTTTTTTTGCCGCCGACAGACTTGTCGGCAATGAGTCGCTCCGTCATTAGGAACCCGTAGGCTGCGATGCTCAGACTGGCATGGTGGTGGAATCCTCGCCAGCCGCGGCCCTCGTAGTGCCCCAGCCCGAAGTCCTGCTTCAAGTCCTGGTAGTCGCGCTCGATGCGCCAGCGCTGATGGGCAGCGCTGACCAGTTGGTCGATCGGCGTGTCGTTGGGTAGCGTGGACATGACGTATTTGCTCGGCTCGGCCAGGTCTGCGGGCCACTCGATCAGCAACCACTGAAGTGGGCGTAGCCGCGCCTTGCCGGCGTTGCCACCGGCGTGGCCCACGCGCAGCGCTGCGAAGCGACCGCTGAGCGGCTCATTGGTACCCTCGCGCCAACTGATCGTATGAAACGCCTGCGCCGGCAACGACAGCGCCAGCGCCTTCACGCTCATGGGCTGAAGCCGCGCGGTGCGTCGCGGCATCACCGGCGGGCGCCCCATGCCGCTGTAGGTCTTGGGCGGCAGCGGCTCGACTCCAGGCGGCCAGACCACGACCGCCGAGGTCACGCCCACGGCGTACGCCAGCCCCATGGCGCTCAGCGCCTGTCGGAAGGCGGTGTCTACGCCGTAGCCGGCGTCGGCCAACACGCAGTGGCGCGGCGCTCCTTCAGCCAGCAAGGTGCGCAACTGCGCCAGCGCGATCTGTGTCTTGGTGGCGAAGCGCACTTCTTCCGGCACGCCTGCTGCTTGCCTACGCACCGGATCCTTCGACCAATCCTCGGGCAGATAGAGCTGCCACGCCACGGGAACGCTGCCTTGCTCACACGCCAGCGACACACTCACCGCTACCTGACAGTTGTCCTGCTTGCCCAGCATCCCGCAGTATTGACGGGCTACGCCCACCGAGTGCTTGCCCTTCTTCGGGAATCCGGTGTCATCGATGATCCACCAGCCTCCACGGCTGAAGTCCATCTGCGGCACGAGCCACTGGCAGACTCGGCGCAGCATCTCTTGATCGGACCATTCGGCCTTGGCCACGAAGTGGTGCAGCGCCTGATGCCGGGCGCTGGCGTGCATGGGATCCACCCGCGCGGCCATCGGCTCCACGCTCTTGCGCGACAGCGGCAGCATCAAACCCGTGCAGTAGCCCTTGAGCCCCGCGTGACGATCCAAATGTCCCAGTCCCTCGGCCAAGTGGTCCATGTACCGGTCAAACCGTTTGCTCGCACCCATCGTCCCTCATATGAAGAATGAAGAAGTGCGTATAGTGCCATGATTTTAATGACACAGTAAGATTAGCGCCTGTTCACGGCTTGAAGCCGGCATCGCCCATTTGCCACAGAAAGAAGCTCCACACATCGGCGGTCTCGTCGAGGTACTGTGAAACGCTCGATCCCATGCCGTGCCCAGCGGCAAAGTCCACGCGCAGAATCACCGGCCGGGTCTTGTAGGACTCCGGGTTCGCGGCCTGCAAGCGCGCCGCCAGCTTGGACGGCATCCAGGCGTCGACGCGTGGATCATTGGCGCCGGTGGTGACGATCACGGCGGGATAGTCGACGCCGTCGCGCACGCGGTGGTAGGGGCTGATCGCATACATCGCCTTGAAATCCGCGCGCTTGGTGACGGTGCCGAACTCGGCCACATTGGGCGCGCCGTTGGGTGTCAATTCCATGCGCAGCATGTCGGACACGCCGACCGCGCTTTGCGCCGCAGCGAACAGATCGGGACGCTGCGTGATGGCCCCACCGATCGTGATGCCGCCGGCGCTGCCGCCGGTGCCCGCCAGCGTTGCCGCAGAGGCATAGCGATGCTCGATCAACCATTCGGCGCAGGCGATGAAATCGCTCACCGTGTTCTGCTTGGTCGTGATGTAGCCGCCTCGGTGCCAGTCCTCGCCCAGTTCGCCGCCGCCGCGCACATGGCAGATGGCCTGCACGCCGCCACGCTCCAGCCAGGCCAGGCGGGTGGCCGAGAAACGCGGTTCCAGGCTGATGCCATAGGCACCATAGCCGGTCAGTATGGTCGGGCGCTTGCCGTCGAGCACCACGTTCTTGGGCGCCAGAATCGACAAGGGCACCATCACACCGTCATGGCTCCTGACCATCACGCGGCTCGCCTGCACGCCCGACGTGTCGACCGCCACGGGCTTTTGCACATCGACGCGACGTGCTGGCGCGCCCTGCTGCGCCGGGTTCAGCAACAAGCTTTGCGGCGCCTCGGTCCAGCCCTCGAGCAACACCAGCAGCGCGTCGCCGTCGAGCGGCGTGATGTCGCGCAACGTGCCCTCGAAAGGCAAGGCCACTGCCGTGACTCGGCCGGTGTCGCGTGCCACCCGCCAGAGCTTGCTCACCCCCGCATCAAGCGCCTTCACATAAACCGCGGCGTCGCCGACATCAAGCTTCTGCAGCACGGTCGTGCCGGGTGCCAGCGCGGTCTTGAACGCGGCCTTGGGGTGGTTCAGGTCCAGGCTCAGCAAGGCGCGCGACGAGGCGCGCTTCTGACTCAGCGCAAAGACCCGGTCGCCGGCCAGCACCGCCTGCGTGACTTGGTCTGCCGGCGTGATGATGCGCCGCCAGGGCGTGCTCGCACCCTTGATCTGGTTCAACGGGGCGACCCAGTACGAACGCGCCGAAGCGTCGCCGTGCAAGACCTCGGCCAAGGCCCAGCGCGAGCCGCGCTGCAGATGCACAAAGGGCAGGTCAGGGATGGCGAAGCGCCGGTCGCGCGCGACCGACCAACCGAACTGGGCGACGTCCTGCGCGGCCGGCCGGCCCAACTGATGCAGATAGACCGCGCTCTTGTTGTAGCGCTCATCAAGCGGATGACGGTTGTAGAAAAACCCGCTTGCGTCGGCCAGCCAGGCCACGCCGTCCTCGTTCAGGCCGGTGCGCTCTATCGCTTCGGTCATGAACTTGCCGTTGGCCACGTCGAGCACGCGCAGCACGCTGTTCTCGGAGCCATTCCTGGACAGCCCGACCGCCAGCCAGCGTCCATCGGGTGAGGCGCTGTACCAATCGATGGCATGCAGTCCCGCTTCACCGGGCAAATTGTTCGGGTCAAGCAACTCGCGATCAATGCCGTCGAGTCCGTCGCGCAACCACAAGCGCCGCTGGTTCTGGCCCGGTGCGCGCTTCAGATAGAACAGCTTGCCGGCCACCACCGTGTAGCCGCCCGTGCTCTCGCCCGCATCGACCAACGCGCCCAGGCGAGCGCGCAAGGCGGCGCGGCCCGGCAGCTGCGCAAGCACGGCGCTGGCGTAGTCAGCCTCGGACTTGAGCCAGGTCTGGAACTCGGGCGTGCGCATGTCTTCCATCCAGCGGTAGGGATCGACGACCGTCTGACCGTGGTAGATATCGCGCACCGGACGCTGGGGCGTGGCAGGGTAAGGACTTTGTGCGGCTGCCACAAGGGGCAGAAGAAACACTGCCGCTGCGGTGATCCTGAACAGACATTTCATGTGTGCTTTCGGGCAGGTCGGCGCTGCAACGGCAGTGCCCAGGCCGCGCATCTTACCCACCCGCCCGGCCAAGTGCTGGCACCCTTCCAATCACAGGGTTTGGAGCGCGTCCACTGTTCGCCGTGCAAGCACCTCTCCTGGGCCTGCCGGGTTTTCGTCAGCGCCTGGGGCCGCAGCAGCCCATCTGCGACAATCCGCCGCCTATGTATGCTCTCTTTGATGACGCCGGAAAATTCCTGGCCGGCCGCGTGATGTCCGAATCCGATAGCTCCATGCAGGTGGAGCTTGAATCGGGCAAGCGCGTGAAGGTGAAGTCAAGCAATGTGCTGCTCAAATTCGAACAACCCGCGCCGTCTGAGCTGATCGCGCAAGCGCAAGCGTTGGCCCAGGACATCGATCTGGATCTGGCCTGGGAGTTTGCGCCCGACGCCGAGTTCGGCTTCGCCGACCTGGCACGCGACTATTTCGACGCCAAGGCCGGCACCGCGCATCAGGCCGCTGCGCTGTTCCGCTTGTTCGAGGCGCCGCATTATTTTCGGCGCCTGGGCAAGGGCTTGTTCAAGAAGGCGCCCGAGGAAATCGTCAAGGCGGCGCTGCTCGGGCTCGAGCGCAAGCGCGTGCAAGCGCTGCAGATTGAGTCCTGGGCGCAGCAACTGGCAGCCGGGCAATGCCCGCCCCAAGTGCGCGACGAGATCTACAAGATATTGTTCAAGCCCGACAAGAACAGCGTTGAGTACAAGGCCGTGGTCGAGGCCACCAAACTGGCGCACAAGGCGCCGCTCGATTTGCTGAAGAACGCCGGCGCGATCGACAGCGCCTACCAGTTCCACTGGCGGCGCTTCCTGTTCGAGCAGTTTCCCAAGGGCACCGGTTTTGCGCCAGTGCAAGCGCCTGCCATCAAGGACGATTTGCCCATCGCCACCGCGGTGCAGGCTTTCTCGATCGACGATTCGACCACCACCGAGATCGACGACGCCTTGTCGGTGCAGGGGCTGGGCTCGGGCACCATCACATTCGGCGTGCACATTGCCGCGCCGGGCTTGGCGATCCAGCCCGATTCGGCGCTGGACAGACTGGCGCGCGCGCGCTTGTCCACCGTCTATATGCCGGGCTGGAAGATCACCATGCTGCCCGATGATGTGGTGCAGGCCTATACCTTGACGGCGGGGCGCGACTGCCCGGCGGTATCGCTTTACGTCACGTTCGATGAGGACACGCTGGAGATGCGCGGCAGCGAAACCAGGATCGAGCGCGTGCCCATCATCAGCAATTTGCGCCACGACTTGTTGGACGCGGTGGTGACCGAAGCCTCGCTGCTCGGCGAGGCGCAAGCCGACTACGCGTTCGCGCCCGAGCTGGCGTTCGCCTTCCGCCTGGCCAAGCACCTGAAGGCCAGGCGCGAAGTGGTACGCGGCAAGCCCGAGACCTTCAACCGGCCCGACTACAACTTCAAGCTCGACGGACCCGGCGGCGAGCCGGTCGGCGACGAAGAGGTGCGCATCAGCACACGCCAACGCGGCGCGCCGCTCGACCTGATCGTGGCCGAGGCGATGATTCTGGCCAACTCCACCTGGGGCGGCTGGCTGAGCGAGCTGGGCCTGCCCGGTATCTATCGCAGCCAGGCCAGCATGGCGCCAGGCGTCAAGGTGCGCATGGGCACCAAGGCGGCACCGCATGCCGGCATGGGTGTGGCGCAATACACCTGGGCCACCTCGCCATTGCGCCGCTATGTCGACCTGGCGAACCAGTGGCAGATCATCGCCTGCGCGCGCTTTGGCCGCACCGCCGCGCTGGTCGCCCCGTTCAAGCCGAAGGACGCGGCGCTGTTTTCCATCATCTCGGGATTCGACGCCGCTTACAGCGCCTACAACGCCTTCCAGTCGAGCATCGAGCGCTACTGGACGCTGCGCTATCTGGCGCAGAACGAGATCCGCGAGCTCGACGCCAGCGTGATGAAGGACGGCCTGGTACGCGCCGACCTGTTGCCCCTGGTCTTCAAGGCGCTGGGCGCCGAGAACCTGGAGCGCGGCTCGCATGTGCGCGTGCGCATCACCAGCATGGATGAGATGACGCTGGATCTGCACGCCAACGTCGTCGCCAAGCTCGATGACGCAGGCGCCTCGGCCAGCACCGAGCCGGCCGAAGCCGAGGATGGCGACGAGGAGCCGACCGCCGGCCCGCTCACGCTGGCCATCGACCTGGTCGGCGAGGGCGAGGAAGGCCAGCTCGCGCAAGGCGAGGCACCGTAGTCGAGCCTCCATGCTGGCCTGGTCCAAGCTCTCCAATTTGCAGATCGCCATGCTGGTCTCGGTGGCCCTGCACGCGGCGCTGCTGACGGTCCGCTTTGTCGCCCCGGAAGGCTTCAACCGCGTGTTCAAGGACACGCCGCTGGAAGTGGTGCTGGTCAATTCGCGCTCGCCCAAGCCCCCCGAGAAGGCACTCGCGCTGGCCCAGGCCAATTTGAGCGGCGGCGGCATGGCCGAGTCCGGCCGCGCCACTTCGCCGCTGCCACCGTCGGCGCTGATCGAGGTGGGCGAAAGCGCCGAGCGCCAACGCGCCCAGATCAACCGCTTGCAGGAACAGCAGCAGCAATTGCTGGCGCAGATCAGGCGCGAACTGGCGCTGTTGCCGCCGCCCGATCTGGTGCGCGACAACAGCTCGCCCCAGGCGCGCGACCAGGAGGAACGCCGTCGCCAGTTGCTGCAATTGCTGGCCGAGATCGAAAAGCGCGTGAACACCGAGAACACACGTCCGCGCAAACGCTATGTCAGCCCGGCCACGCAGGAAGTCATTTATGCCCAGTACTACGACGCGCTGCGCCGCCGCGTCGAAGCGCGCGGCACCCGCGACTTCCCCGAGTACATGGGCAAGAAGCTCTATGGTGAGCTGACCATGAACATCCACGTCGATTTGCGCGGCCGGGTGATCGAGACCGACGTGATTGTTTCGTCGGGCAATGGCCAACTCGACCGGCGCGCCGTGGCCATCGTGCGCGCCGCCAGCCCCTTCGGCCACTTCACCACCGCGATGCTCAAGGATGCCGAGATACTGGTGATCACGTCGCGATTTCGTTTCACGCGGGAAGCCGGCTTGGAGACCAGCCTCAGCAACTGATAATTTGCAGGACTTGCCACCCGGCCCCAGCGTGTGCATTGTCCCCAACTGACCGAATCCATTCAGAATCGACTCCCATGGACCGCTACGCCGTCATCGGCAACCCCGTCGAACACAGCCAGTCGCCGTTCATACATGCACGCTTTGCCGAGCAGACCAGCGCGGAGCTGCGCTATGAGCGGCTGCTGTGCGCGCCGGGTGGCTTCAATCGCCAAGTGACGGCGTTCGCCGCCAGTGGCGCAAAGGGCTGCAATATCACCGTGCCTTTCAAGTTCGAGGCCTGTGCGCTGGCCGCCACCCGCAGCGCGCGCGCGCAACTCGCTGGCGCGGCCAATGTGCTGCGCTTTGACGCGCAGGGCTGGCTGGCCGACAACACCGACGGCGTCGGCCTGGTGCGCGACATTCAGGACAATCTGGGCTTGAGCCTCAAAGACAAGCGCGTGCTGGTGCTGGGGGCAGGCGGCGCGGCGGCGGGCGCCTTGGGCCCGCTGATCGCGGCCCGCCCCAAAGAGTTGGTGCTGGCGAACCGGACGCTGTCCAAGGCGCAAGCGCTGGCGGGCACGCATGCGGTCTGGAGCCAGCAGCACGGGGTGCCGCTCAGCGCCCGCCGCCTGGACGCCTGCGGCGAGGGCTTTGATGTGCTGATCAATGCGACGGCCAGCAGCATCGCGGGCGCAGACGTACCGGTCTCAGCGCAGGCGCTGGCCCGCGGCGCCTTGGCGCTGGACATGATGTACGGCGCTCAAGCGCGCGGCTTTCTGGACTGGGCCAGCGCGCATGGAGCGCTGCCACGCGATGGTCTGGGCATGCTGGTGGAGCAGGCGGCCGAGTCCTTCCATATCTGGCGAGGTGTGCGCCCGCACACGCCGAAGGTGCTGAGCGAGCTTCGTCAACGGCTGGGATTGACCACATGAACCGAATTTTCCATCCGCTCTGGCGGCAAGGCGGGCGGCTGCTGCTCTTGCTGTTGCTATGTACCTTGGCATTGCAGCTCTACTTCTTGCTGCGCATCGGCTTGATGGTTGTGCTGGACCCGCAATCGACCACGTTTCAGCGCTCCGAAGCCTGGCGCCTGGCCTACCAGAAGCACCAGATTGTCTGGAGCCAGCAATGGATGGATGACGTGGCCCTGTCCAAGAACATCAAGCGCGCGGTGATCGCGAGCGAGGACGCCGGATTCATCGACCATGGTGGCGTAGATTGGGACGCCATCGAAAAAGCCTGGGAACGCAACCAGCGCGAAGAGGCCAGGCTGGCCAAGCTCAGACCCAGGGGTGGCGCCTCTGCGCTCAAGTCCAAACCCACTCCCAAGGTGGTGGGCGGCTCGACCATCACCCAGCAACTGGCCAAGAACTTGTTCCTCAGCAGCGAACGCCATTTTGTCCGCAAGGGTCAGGAATTCGTCATCACCTTGATGCTGGAGCAAATCCTGAGCAAGCGACGCATTCTGGATATCTACCTGAACAGCGTCGAATGGGGCGAAGGCGTGTTTGGTGCCCAGGCCGCCGCACAGCATTACTTCCGGGTGGACGCCAAGCAGCTCAGCGCCAATCAAGCGGCCAGGCTGGCCGTGATGCTGCCCGCGCCGAAACGCTTCGAGAAGCGCCCCAATTCGCCGTATGTGCTGGGGCGCGCGGGCACCATCGAGGCGCGCATGGGTGGTGTCGATCTGCCCTGAAAGCCGACGTAAGAAACCATACCGCGTAGTCGAGGATATGACGGCCAGGGCTGAAGATCCAGCGGATGCAGGGTCGCTTTACAAACGCCAAGCAAGACATCCCTGAAGACAAGATCCATCGGTGCGTCTCGTCAAAGCCAGAAGAACCTGATCGCGTTGCAGTCGCAATTGACCTGCCTCTCAGTCCTCGACAACAACGCCGAAAGCTATCCCAAGACGGCCCCTACCCGGCACTTGTGTCGCGGGCGGAGCGCTGGAAGCTCCTACAGAGGATCCCGTTGCCCGCAATTCAACATCACGCCGGACCTGACCCCATTCCAACAGGCGGACAAAACACCTGAGGATTAGTAACCTTCAATTTATAGCACGCACTTCAAAAGATGAATCGCCTTCAAGGGTGATTGTGGGTCGGAATTTTATTTTCTATCGTTCGCCACATGTCGAAGAAATGGCAAAAAAAGCGAGTGGGGCGATGAAACATTGAAGTCAACGGTCCCACCACTCTCAAGCGACGCAAGCGCGCTTGAAAGGGAGGCTGCTTTCAACGCACATAGTGCGTCTGACGCAGGGCTTGACGATGTCGTCAGGTCAGCTTGAAAACGAAGGAATCGTATGAAAAAGGTTCAACTTGAAAAGTGGTCCATGTCGAAAGATTTGGCAGCCACTACTTTTGATAGCTATCACATCGTGCTGATCACGAAGCAATAACCGACGGTCATTGGAGGCGCGCGCAGCGCGCCTCCAATTCAAGGGAAAACGATGGAACTTACGATCTCAGACGATGTTTTATTCGTGATCGAATCTGGTCAACTCGTCGCTTGGAATTGTCGAACGCATGAGCAATTCGAAGTGTCTGCCCCGTATCTGGATGCATTGCTGAAGCGCCATATCGACTCAGCAGATCCGATAGCAGAAGAACTTGCTTCTGCCGGATTGCTCAGGGACGTTGCCGGCAAGTCGAGCGCCTGGAGTTGGGATCGCCTCTCTCGAATATTTCATGTCGGTACGAGTGCGGAACGGCCAGCAACTTACAAGGCCGCGCCAAAGGAGCAGGGCGACAAGTATCTCGAATACTGCGCCTCAATATCGCGCAACATGCCAAGTGAGACATTCAGCTACAGGCGTGGTGCCGAAACCCGCCTGCCGGACGCCCCATGCGAAGATGCCGCCGGGCTCGCCAACCTAAAGGAATTGCTTGCGAACAGAAAAACGAGTCGATCATTCACTGGGGAGGTAATCAGCGCATCAGTCATTGCGACGATATTGAGTGAAACGTTCGCCTATAGAGATCATGACGAGGAGCTATTTTCCTCACGCGGGTTGTCCACGCCAACCAGACGCCGTTCGTCACCTTCGGCGGGTTCCCTACAGTCTTGCGAGGCTTATCTGTTCGCAAGGCAAGTTGATGGGCTGGATGAGGGCGTTTACCACTACTGGAGCGACAAAGCCGCACTCGGCCGATTTGCACCATTGCCGACGGATTTCAGCTTGGGCGACTTGGCTGCGGGGCAGATGTTGGCAGACGAACTGTCTGCCTTGGTCATTATCACCTGTCGATTCGACAAGTTGGCTTGGAAATACCCTCACTCTCGTGCCTACCGAGTTGCACTGCTGGACGCCGGACACTTGTCTCAAACTTTTCAGCTGCTAGCAACTGCCCAGGGCCTGCGAACCTGGATAACGGGTATGTTTTTCGATTGGGATATCCGCAGGCTGCTTGAACTGGACGAGGACAGCCAAGAATACCCACTCCTGATGTTGGGACTCGGCACTGGGCCGTACTGTCCATTCGATAACTACGTGGGCCGCCCGTGACCGGGGCCGCGACGTCGCCGAAGCGGGCATATGCATACATGGCCAGTCATGCGGTTGCCAGCCTGATCCATGGTGTCTTACCGGCGATCTTGCCGATGTGCCTGCTGGATGCCATGCCCGCCGGGCGCTATGCAGCGCTGTTGGTGGTCGGCGGCCTTGTCCAAGTCGCGGCGGTGCCGCTCTTGTCGCCGGCTTCAGATCGGTTCGGACCTGCTCGGGTGGTTTTGTTTGGGGAGATGTGCTTTGCGGCCCTGCTGGCAGTCGCGTTGACCTTGGTCGCGCGTGGATCGAGTGATTTCTTGGCATGGTCGTTGTATTTTGGGGCTTCGGGTGCGATCACAGGGCTGTTGATCCCCGCTCAAGGGGTAATGGTTCAGCACCTTACTGATACCAGAACGCTGGAGCGTGCACTGAGTTGGGAGTCCGTGGCCCAAACCGTCGGACGACTGACAGGGCCGGTAGCCGCCGCAACAGCACTGGCGTTGGCGACCCCGGTGAAAGCGTTGGGCTGGGTTTTCGCTTTGTGGCTGTTTACTTGGGCGGTACATGTAGTCGTGCTGCTGCGACTCGCCAAAGAAGCAAGCTCGGAGCCCACACCGCTGCTTGCATTCGGGAGCTATCGCGACAGCATCGACCGATGGCTCGCCGATATTCGGGCTGGGGCTCGTGTTCGTTGGCGCCTGAAGACCGAACGTTGGCTGGTCATTCAAGCATCAGCGGAACTGCTGTTCATCGTGCCGGCCTTCGGGTTCTGTCTGGCGCTGGCCATTCATCACTCTAACTGGCCCATCTCCTCATTGGGATGGACACAGGCATCCTGTGGCGCTGGCCTGGTCCTGGCAAATGCGTTCGGGGAGCAGGTATGTCGCCGTGTTGATCGATGGTGGCTCAGTCAGTTGTCGGGCTATGGCGTAGGGCTGGGTTTGATGATGATGTCCTTTGCATTGACCGCCCAAAGCCTGGTTCTGCTTGCATTCGCGGCATTCTTTGCCAACCTGTGCCTCGGTATTCGAATTTTCTGCGGCCGTGCCCAACGAAGAGTGGCATTGCCCAGGGCGTGGCTGGCTCGCTTCGCTGCCATTCACGTGGTGCTCAACACGCTGGCCGCGCAAACCGGAATCGCGCTGGGCGCGCTAGCCGACGGGAAGATGGAACTCACCACATGGTATGCATTGGCAGGTCTGATCATTTTGCCGCTGACGTGGTCCACCCGTTGGATTCCAGGCTGGCGCGCGCTGCTTTCTTGCAGCCCGGATCAGGCGCAAGGGCGCTACGAACGAGAATGGCCTGAGGCCTTCCGCCTCGAAGCGCGACCTGGCAAGACGAAGCCAGCCGTGTAGTTCGGCTCAAGCCAAAGTGACGTGACAGGCTCCTAGAATGCCTGCATGTCTCCTGCCTCCGATCTGACGATTGAAATTGCCGCCACCGCTGCGCGCCTGGTGGTGGATGAAGGCATGGAATATGGCCCGGCCAAGAGGCGCGCGGTCAAAAACCTTTCGCCGGCTCAACAGCGCCGCATCGAGCTGCCCGACAACCAACTGCTCGAAGAACAGGTGCGCGACTACATCGCCCTGTTTTGTGCGGACACGCAGCCGCAGGAACTCGCGGCGTTGCGTGAAGTGGCGGCCCTGTGGATGCAGCGGCTGGCCGAGTTCCGCCCGCATTTGAGCGGCGCGGTGTGGCGCGGCACGGCCACCAGGCTGTCCAACGTGCATCTGCAGCTCTATTGCGACGACTCCAAGGCGGCCGAAATTGCCCTCATCAACCAGCACGTCGACTACGAAGTCGGCAGCCTCTCAGGACCGCGGGGCAGGGATATCGATGTGCTGAGCCTGTCGTCCTTCAGCAGCGCGCTGGGCGAGTCGGTGACCGTGCATTTGAGCGTGCTCGACTTTGACGATTTGCGCGGCGCGCTCAAGCCCGACGCCAAGGGTGAAAGCGTTCGCGGTGACTTGCAGGCATTGAAAAAACTGATGGGGCCATTGCCATGAATCGCCGCCACTGGTTGCTGGGCAGCGCCGGCGCCGCGGCCGCAGGGCTGGGTGCCGCCTGGGCCTGGCATCGCCAGCCGACCACCTCGCTGGCGACCCCGAAAGAAGTCGTCCCGCCATTGGACGGTCTGGTGCCGCCATCGCTGTGGATGGCCAGCTTCACACAGCCCGACGGCGGCGAGCTGCACATGGCAGACTTGCGCGGCAAGCCCTTGCTGATCAATTTCTGGGCCACTTGGTGCCCGCCTTGCGTCAAGGAGATGCCCGACCTGGACCGCTTCCATCGGAACTTCGCCAGCCAAGGGTGGCAAGTGCTGGGTTTGGCCGTCGATACCGCCGCGCCGGTGCAAGAGTTTTTGCAGCGCACGCCGGTTCACTTCCCGATCGGGCTGGCCGGCTTGACTGGCACAGAGCTGGGTCTTGCGCTGGGCAATTCGCAAGGCGGCCTGCCCTTTTCGGTGGTCATAGGCCGCACGGGGAAACTCCTGTGGCGCAAACTGGGCGCCAGCAGCTACGATGAACTGGCTGCAAAGGCCGTCGAATGGGCCAGCTGAGAAATCAAGCACTTCTTCATGACCAAAGTGCCGATCTGATTCTAAAAGGCTTAAACTGCCAGCATCGCGCCGTCGAATTGCGGCATTATCAGAATATGAACTTATCTTGAAGCAGCTACTCGTCATCCACGGCCCCAACCTCAACCTCCTGGGTTCACGCGAACCCGAGGTTTATGGCGCGCAGACTTTGGCGCAGATCAACGCAGAATTGACGGACATCGCGATAAATGCGGGTGTGAAGCTGGAGTGTTTTCAAGACAACCATGAAGGCGCCTTGATTGACCGGGTGCAGGCGGCCAAGACCGACGGCACCACTTTCATCATCATCAATCCGGCCGGCTACACGCACACCAGTGTCGCCTTGCGCGACGCTTTGGCGGCGGTAGCCCTGCCGTTTGTCGAGGTTCATCTTTCCAATATCCACCAGCGAGAGCCATTCCGCCACCACTCGTTCTTCTCCGAACTGGCGGTCGGCGTGATCTGCGGTCTGGGCTCGGCCGGATATCGGTTCGCGCTTGATTTCGCCCTCTCGCACGACCAAGCTGCAACTCGCCGGCCGTAAAGCCGCGAGTCAGGCCAGCGCCCTCTTTTTTCCTATAACAAAAATCTGCTGGAGAACACCTATGGATCTGCGCAAGCTCAAGACCCTGATCGACCTGGTGTCTGAATCGAATATCTCCGAGTTGGAAATCACCGAGGCCGAAGGCAAGGTGCGCATCGTCAAGTCCGAACCGGTCCAGGCGGCGTCCCATGCCGCTGGCGGTGAACCTCCCCGCACGATGGCCCTCACGCCCGCACCGGCTGCCGTGGCAGCGGTGGCCGACGCTCCGGTCGAGGTTGGCCATGCGGTGAAGTCGCCCATGGTGGGCACTTTTTACCGCTCGCCCAACCCCGGCGCCAAGCCTTTCGTCGAAGTCGGCACCCAGGTCAAGGAGGGTCAGGCGGTGTGCATCATCGAGGCGATGAAGATCATGAACGAAATCGATGCCGACCGGGCCGGCACCATCACCAAGATCTTGTGTGAAGCCGGCCAGGCGGTCGAGTTTGGTCAAGCGCTGTTCATCATTGAATAGCGCAGGCAAGACTTGACCCTTGAATCGAAAGGCAGCACGCAGTTGCTGCCGTTGAGTGAGCCGAGCGACATGTTCAAGAAAATCCTGATTGCCAATCGAGGCGACAAGGCGATCAGCCTTGCGGCGCAGGGTGACTTCGCGCACGCGAAGTCGGCCGTAGCCAAATTGACCAGCATGCGCAGCATGCAGGGCGAGTGAGCCGAGCGATATGTTCAAAAAGATCCTGATTGCCAATCGAGGCGACAAGGCGATCAGCCTTGCGGCGCAGGGTGACTTCGCGCACGCGAAGTCGGCCGTAGTCAAATTGACCAGCATGCGCAGCATGCAGGGCGAGTGAGCCGAGCGATATGTTCAAAAAGATCCTGATTGCCAATCGAGGCGAGATCGCGCTGCGAATTCAGCGTGCCTGCCGCGAGCTCGGCATCAAGTCGGTGGTCGTTTATTCCGAGGCCGACCGCGATGCCAAATACGTCAAGCTGGCCGACGAGGCCGTGTGCATAGGCCCGGCGGCGTCAAGCCACAGCTACTTGAGCATGCCGGCCATCATCGCCACGGCCGAAGTGACCGACGCCGAGGCCATCCATCCGGGCTACGGATTCCTGTCGGAGAACGCCGACTTTGCCGAGCGGGTCGAAAACAGCGGCTTCACCTTCATCGGTCCGACCTCCGAGTCGATCCGTCTGATGGGCGACAAGGTGTCGGCCAAGCAGGCCATGATCAAGGCCGGCGTGCCCTGCGTGCCGGGCTCTGAAGGCGCCCTGCCCGACGACCCGAAGGAGATCGTCCGCCAAGGTCGCGCCGTCGGCTACCCCGTCATCATCAAGGCGGCGGGTGGTGGCGGCGGGCGCGGCATGCGGGTCGTGCATACCGAGGCCGCGCTGATCAACGCCGTGCAGACCACCAAGGCCGAGGCGGGCGCCGCGTTTGGCAACGCCGAGGTCTATATGGAGAAATTCCTCGAGAACCCGCGCCATGTGGAGATCCAGGTACTGGCCGACACGTACAAGAATGCCGTGTGGCTGGGAGAGCGCGACTGCTCGATGCAGCGCCGCCACCAGAAGATCATCGAGGAGGCCCCGGCACCCGGCATTGCGCGCCGCGCCATCGAGAAAATCGGCGACCGCTGCGCCGCAGCCTGCAAGAAAATGGGCTACCGCGGCGCTGGCACCTTCGAATTTCTTTATGAGAATGGCGAGTTCTTCTTCATCGAGATGAACACGCGCGTGCAGGTCGAGCACCCGGTGACTGAAATGGTGACCGGCATCGACATCGTACAGTTGCAGATTCGCATCGCTGCCGGCGAAAAACTGCCCTTCACCCAGCGCAGCATCGCGCTGCGCGGCCACGCCATCGAGTGCCGCATCAATGCCGAGGACCCCTACAACTTCACGCCGTCGCCGGGCCGCATCACGATGTGGCACCCGCCGGGCGGCCCGGGGGTGCGCGTGGATTCGCATGCCTATACCAATTACTACGTACCGCCCCACTACGACTCGATGATTGGCAAGATCATCGTGCACGGCGACACACGCGAACAGGCGCTGGCGCGCATGCGCACGGCGCTGAGCGAAACCGTGATCGAGGGCATCCACACCAACATCCCCCTGCACCGTGAACTGATGGTGGACGCCAAGTTCATCGAGGGCGGCACCAGCATCCATTATCTGGAAGGCTGGCTGGCGGAGCACAAGCGGTGAGTGCGCTGTTCGAACTGGCGCTGATCTCGCAAGAGCATGACGTCGACAGGCTCAGCGATGCGCTGATGGAGTTGGACGCGCTGTCGGTGTCGGTCGAAGACGCCGATGCCGACACGCCCGCCGAGCAGGCCTTGTTCGGCGAGCCCGGCATGCCGGTGCCGCCCGGTGGCTGGCAGCGTTCGGTGCTGCGCGCCCTCTATCCCGACGCGCCGGCGGCGACTGCGGCGGCCACGCTGCTGCTTGCGCAAGACTGGGCCAGTGGCGTGCATGTGCAGGCCATCACCGAAGTGCCCGAACAGGATTGGGTGCGCGTGACCCAGTCGCAATTTGCGCCGGTCGAAATCACCGAGCGCTTCTGGATCGTTCCCTCCTGGCATGAGGCGCCGGCCCAGGCCGAGCAGATCATGCGGCTCGACCCGGGCCTGGCGTTTGGCACCGGCACGCATCCGACCACCCGCATGTGTCTGCGCTGGATTGCCAGGCATTCAGACCTGGCGCCGACTTGGCAGCGCGTGCTCGACTATGGCTGCGGCTCCGGCATTCTGGCCATCGGCGCGGCCTTGTTCGGCGCACAGGGCATAGACGCAGTCGACATCGACCCGGCCGCCGTCACCGCCACGCTTGCGAATGCAAGCGCGAACCGGGCCAGCCTGAAGGTTGGCCTGCCCGACGCGGCCAAGGGCGGCTACCCACTCGTGTTGGCCAATATTCTGGCCACGCCATTGAGGCTGCTGGCACCGCTGCTGTGCCAGCATCTGGACCCGGGCGGGCACCTCGTACTGGCCGGCATTCTCGAGCGACAGGCCGATGAACTGAAGGCCGCCTATGCGCCGTGGCTCGCGCTCGAAGTGAGCGACCAGGAAGAGGGTTGGATCTTGATGACAGCGCGGCGCTCCTAGCGCCGCCGTGCATGGCATGATCGCAGCATGAGTCTGGCCACCCGATGCACTGCTTGCGGCACCATCTTTCGCGTGGTGCAAGACCAGCTGAAGGTATCCGACGGCTGGGTGCGCTGTGGTCGTTGCGCCGAGGTCTTCGACGCGCGCGAACAGTTGTTCGATCTGGAGCGCGAGGCGCCGCCGCCCTGGCCAAGCCCGGCCCAGGCACCGGTCAGCGCGCCAAGCGAGGTCGAGCCCGAAGCTGCCCTCGCAAGTCAAGTCGATGTTTCGCCGGTTTCAGCGCAGCCATTCGACGACGAAGACTGGGAAGCGCGCCGGCCCGCCGTTGACGACTTGGTGTCAAGCGCGGCCGACACGTCCGATGACGACGGCCGGCAGCCAGACGAGTCGGCCCCCGTGTCGCAATGGCCAGCGCCTCCTGACGCGCCCATTGCGCCCGCACCTTCGGGCGACCTGGCATCCGACTATTTTTCGGATTCGCAAGCACCGAGCCTGGACAGCCTCGCCGCGAACCCCGACGACGCGCCCCCTTCGCTGCCCAGCTTCATGCGCAATGCCGCCAAGCCGCGTCGGGGCTTGAGCCCGATGCAGCGCGACTTGTGGGCCAGCGCTGGCGTGCTGCTCTTCTTGGTGCTGGGCCTGCAGGCCTTGTTCCACTACCGCGACGCGCTGGCCGCTGCCGACCCGCAGGCGCAGATCTATCTGAAGCAGCTGTGCCAGGTCTTGTCATGCGAGATTCGACCCCTGCAGCGCATCAGCGCACTCAGTGTGGAAGCCAGCTCGCTGACCCGCGTGCCCGGCAACGCCAAGCACTACCAACTGGCCGTGACCTTGCGCAACCGCTCCGCTGCGGCGCTGGCGCTGCCCTCGTTCGACCTGAGTCTGACCGACTCTAGTGGTGCGCTGCTGGCGCGGCGCGTGCTCGGCCCGTCCGACTTTGCGGTGAGCGCTGCGGTGGCGGGCAAGCCCGCAGTGACGATCGCCGCCAGGAGCCAGCTGAACTTGCAAACCGTTCTGCAAGCGGGTGATGCCAGTCTGGTGGGCTACACGGTAGAGGTCTTCTACCCCTGAGCTCTTGCGGCCCGTATGCGCGCCACCCATCGACGCGCCTTGGCGCCCACTTCCTCCACGTCGACGCCCGCCAGCCGGCGCGCGTTCAGCACGCGTCGGCCGCCCACCCACACGTCGGTGACATGCTCGCGCCCGGCGGCATAGACGAGTTGCGATACGGGATCGAACAGCGGCTGGCACTCGGGTGAGCTCAAATCCACCGCCACCAGATCCGCCAGCTTGCCGGCGCTGATCGAGCCCAGCTCGTGCTCACGGCCCAAGGCACGGGCACCGGACAAGGTGGCCATTTCCAATGCCGTGTAGGCCGGCAAGGCGCGCGGAGCAAGACCTGACACCTTGGCGAGCAGCGCCGCCGCGCGCATCTCGGTGAACATGTCGAGCCGGTTGTTGGAGGCAGCGCTGTCGGTCCCCAAGGCCACGTTTACACCCAGCGTCTGCATCGCCTGCACCGGGCACACGCCCGACCCCAGCTTCATGTTCGACGAAGGGTTGTGTATCAGGTGCAGACCGCGCGCCACGGCCAGCTGCCGGTCGGCAGCGTCCAGGCACACCATGTGCACGGCCTGGAAGCGCTCGTTCAACACGCCGAGCTTGTCCAGGCGTGCCAGCGGGCGCATGCCATGCTGCTTCAAACCTTCATCGACTTCGGACTGTGTCTCCTGCACATGGCAATGCATGCGCAGACCCAAGTCCTGGCAGACCGCGTTGAGTTGCAGGAAGGTCGCGTCCGACACTGTGTAGGGCGCATGCGGCGCCACGATGAAGTCGATCAGCGGGTGCTTGCCGAACTGCGCGTGCGCCGCCAAGCCGCGGCTGATGTACTCCTGCGCATTTGCGGCGTAAGGCGTGGGGAACTCCAGCACGTTGATGGCGGCGCCAAAGCGCACCCCCACGTCGATGGCCGCGCGTGCGCCGTCCTGCGGATAGAAGTACATGTCGTTGGTATAGGTCACGCCTGCGCGCAGACTCTCGACCAGCGCGAGCAGCGTGCCGTCATAGACAAACTCGGGCCCCATCAGCGCGCGCTCGACGGGCCAGATGGCGGTTTGCAGCCAGTCCATCAATTCCATGTCGTCGGCCACGCCGCGCAGCAAGGCCATGCCCGAGTGCGCGTGCATATTGATCAGCCCCGGGATCAGCACATGCTCGGGCAGATGCACTTCTTCGGCCTGTGCGCCGTAGCGCTCGCGCGCCTGCGCAGTCGGCAGCACCGCTGCGATGCGCTTGCCTTGCAGCACCACGGCGTGCACGGGCAGGACGGCCTGCGGCCCCTCCATGGTGACCACCCAGGCGGCCGAGATCAGTTGGTAGGCAGGGTGCATCGATCAGTCCTTGGCGAGCGCGTTGTCGGCACGCTTCTCGGCGCGAATTTCATCAAGCCGCTCGGCCAGGTAAGCGCCCGCCGTGATGGCGTCGAACTGCCTCGGGTGCCGGGCATCGACGCAGCTGGCCAGGCAGCTCAAGTCGGTCTCGGGACGCGGGTGCAGAAAGAACGGCACCGAGTAGCGCGAGGTGTGCCACAGCTCGCGCGGCGGATTCACGACACGGTGCGTGGTCGAGACCAGCCGCTGGTTGGTGAGTCGCTGCAGCATGTCGCCCACATTGATGGTCAGCACACCCGGCGGCGCCTGGATCGGCAGCCAGTCGCCGGCCTTGGTCAGCACTTCCAGGCCCGATGCCGAGGCGCCCATCAGCAGCGTGATCAGGTTGATGTCCTCATGCGCTGCGGCGCGCACCGCACTGGCGGGTTCTTGCACGATGGGCGGGTAGTGGATCGCGCGCAGTATGCTGCTGCCACCCGTCATCTTCGCGTCGAAGTAGTCCTCGGCCAGATCCAGGTACAGCGAGATGGCGCGCAGCAAGTCGCGCCCGCTGGCCTCCAGCGCCACATAGACCTGCGTCAGGGTCGGCGTGAAGTCTGGCAGTTCGGCCACCGCCACATTGCCGGGCTCGGTGCCATGCAGCGCGTCGTCGCTGGCGTGCGTCTGGCCGTGCTGCCAGAATTCCTTCATGTCGGCGACCTTCTCGGACTTGGCCACTTCGGTGCCGAACGCGCTGTAGCCACGCTGGCCTTTCAGCCCCGGCATCTCGTGCCTCTTCTTGCTGCCTGTGGGCAGCGCGAAATAGCCTTGCACCTGCTCGAACAAGCGACTTTGCAGCGCGTCATCGAGGTCGTGTCCGGTGACCACGGCAAAACCTAGGCTCGAAAACGAATCGCCCAAGGTGCTGATGAAGCGCTGCTTGCGCGCTGCGTCCTGGCTGCGAAAGTCGCGCAGGTCGACGCTGGCGACAGGAAGAGTCTGTGACATGGAGGCTCCGGGTTGTGCTTTCAGTTCGGGATGGCGATCAGGGCGCGGTCTTCAGCACATCCTCGATCACCTTGAGCACGCCTTCGCCATCAACGCGGGTGCAGACCTCGACATTGCTGCGCTTGCCCCAGCCGGGCTCTGCGTACATGAAACCGGCCGGACCGAACAGCGTCTTGCCCAAGGCGAGTCCCTCGGTCACGACCTCGATCTGGCCGCGCTGGGTGACGAACAAATCGGGCCGCAGAATTTGCACGATGGTGGCGGGGTCATGCACGCAAAAACCGTCGAACCCGGCGCTGTTGCGATAGAACTTGGCGTAGAACTCGCAGATGCTGGCGAGAAAAGCGCCCACCTTGGGCGAATTCGCGCACGCGGCGTTCATGCGCGCCTCCGGCATCACGGTGTCGTGCGTCACGTCCAACCCCACCATCACGATGGGCCAATCGGCCGAGAACACGACCTGCGCGGCATGCGTGTCGTTCCAGATATTCGCCTCGGCCGCGGGCGACACATTGCCGCCGCGGTACACCGCGCCGCCCATGATGACGACCTGCTTGACCTTGGCGGTGATGCCCGGATCGAGGTGCAGGGCCAGCGCGATATTCGTGAGCGGTCCGACCGGCACCAAGGTGATCTCGCCCGGCCGCGCATTGATCTGATCGACGATGAACTGGGCCGCCGACTGCGCGACCGGTCGGAAACTGGCGGGGTAGTCGACTGCAATGTCGCCAAAGCCGTTCACGCCGTGCACGAAGTCGGGATACGGGTGGAGTGCGTTCACCAGCGGCTTGGCCGCGCCTTTGGCCACAGGCACGGCGTGGGGCATCAGCGAGACCAGAAAGCCCGCATTTTTTGTGGCCTGCTCGACGCTCACATTGCCGAAGATCGTCGTCAATCCCAACAGCTCGATGTCGGGGCTGTAGGCGGCCAGCATCAAGGCCAGCGCATCGTCCACGCCAGGGTCGGTGTCGATGATGAGGGTGTGCTTCTTGTTCATGCGAATTCCTTGGCTTGGTTCAGTGATGTTCAGTTCAGTTCGGAGCGCGTCGGGATCGAGGCGGCGGCACCCGGCCTGGATACCGTGATGGCCGCCGCCTTGGCCGCCAGGTGCAGGGCGGGTTCGACCGCCAGCCCCGCGTCCAGTCCGGCCAGCAAAAAGCCGGTGATGGTGTCGCCTGCGCCGGTGGTGTCGACCACCTGGGTCGGGTAGGCGGCCACCTTCCACTCCTGGTCGCGCTGCGCCGCCCACAGGCCTTCGGCACCCAGCGTCAACACCACCAAGGTGGCGGGGCAGCGCTGACGCAGCGCCGCATACGCTTTGTTCAGATCGCCCTCATTGCTGAGTTGGCAGGCCTCGACCTCGTTGACCAGCAGCAAGGCGAGTTGCTCGAGCGGCAGCTCGGCCAATGCACTCTGGCAGGGTGCGGGGTTGAAAGCGACTTGCCGGCCGCTTGCCACCGATTGCGCGATGGTGTGCGCCACGACATTGGTCTCGTTTTGCGTGAGCACCCAGCGATGCTGCGGGTAGCGCTGCAGCACGCCGTTCACGTCGGCCTGGCTCAAGGCATGGTTGGCGCCCGCGTAGAGCAGGATGCAGTTCTCGCCCGCAGCATCAATCTGGATGATGGCGTGACCGGTGTCGGTGCTGCTTTCGATCAGGTCCTTGCATGACACGCCGGCATCCGAAATCGCTGCGCGCACCCAGTTGTCGCTGCGCCCCACTGCGCCCAGGTGAACGACTTGCGCGCCGGCGCGCTGCAGGGCAATCGACTGGTTCATACCCTTGCCGCCCAGCCCGCGCAGATACTGCTCGCAAGCCAGCGTTTCGCCCGGCCTCACGAAGTGCTTGAGCCGATAGCTGTGGTCGATATTGATGGACCCGATATTGATGATTGGCATATTTCGTGGTGGGACAGAACAGAGACTTTTCGAAACGGCAAAGCCGGTGGCGGGTTCAACGCTCTTTCACATAAGGTCGCCCGATGGCCTTGGGTGGCACTGCCCTGCCAATGAAGCCGGCCAACAAGACCACCGTCAGCACATACGGCAGAACCTGAAACACCTGCGTTGGCAACTCGCCAATCCAGGGCAGGCTCTGGCCTTGCAGCCTGGCTTCAAGCGCGCTCAACAGGCCGAACAGCAGACAGGCCAGCATCGCGGGCACCGGTCGCCACTTGCCGAAAATCATCGCGGCCAATGCAATATAGCCACCACCCGCGGTCATTTCGCGGGAGAAACCGGCGTTCTGCGACATCGACTCATAGGCGCCTGCCAGGCCGCACAACAAGCCCGTGCCGAGCAGCGCCTGATAGCGCAGTCGCGGCACCGAGATGCCTGCCGTGTCCACCGCATTGGGCTCTTCGCCGACGGCGCGCAAGCGCAGACCAAAGCGTGTGCGTCCCAGCAAGAACACCATCAATCCGACCAGCACGAATGCAACATAGACCAGGATCGTGTGGCCCGACACGACGGTCGCGTAGAAGGGGCCGAGCACGGGCACATGATCGGCCAGGTAGGCGGCACCCGGCAGATGGATGGGCGTGAAACGCTGCTCGTCTGCCAGCATCGGCGTCTGCCCGCCCTGTTCGAACCAGGCTTGCCCGAGCACCAAAGTCAGCCCCGAAGCCAGGAAGTTCAGTGCCAGGCCTGACACCACTTGGTCGCCGCGGTAGCGGATGGTTGCCACGCCATGCAGCAGGCTCATCAGCACGGCCACGCCCATGCCTGCCGCCACGCCCAGCCAGAGCGACTGCGCCAGGCTGGCCACGCTGGCCGACGCAAAGGCGCTGGCCAGCATCTTGCCCTCCAGGCCGATGTCGACCGTGCCCGAACGCTCGGCCAAGATGCCACCCATGGCCGCAAAGATCAGCGGCGTGGCCATGCGTATCGACGAGGCCAGCATGCTGAACAGATTCAGAAACAGATCGTCCATGGCGGCTAACTGCGGGAGTTGCTGATGATCACGCGCCGCAAGTACCAGCGCTCCATCGGGTCGCGCACGAGTCGATCGAGCGCTGCGGCAAAAAACACAACCAACCCTTGAATCACCAGAATCAGCTCGGGGCTGATGCGAGGGAACTCGAGCTGCAAATCGGTGCTGCCCTGATACAAGGCGCCAAACAGCAAGGCCGACGCCAGCACGCCCAGTGGATGGTTGCGCCCCATCAGCGCCACCGCAATGCCCAGGAAACCCATGCCGCCGGTATAGCTGAGCACCAGGCGGCCGTTCGCTCCGTACACATCATTGACCGCCATCAGCCCGGCCAGTGCCCCCGAAATCAGCATCGCGATCACGATCATGCGGGTGCTTGAGGTGCCCGCGTAGGCGGCGGCACGCGGACTGAGTCCATGGCTGCGCAAGGCATAGCCCAAACGCGTGTACCAGAGCAACCACCACACCAAGGCGACACAGCCCAAAGCCACCAGCAACGAGAGGTTCAGATACGACGGACCCACGTCGATGCCGAACGACGCCAGCCAAGGCTGCGCCTTGGGCAGCAGGCTGCTCGGCGCGAAAGCACGCGTCTCGATCGCCATGCCCTCATTCGTTCGAATCACGCTGACCAGCATGTAGTTCAGCAGGCCGGCGGCGATGTAGTTGAACATGATGGTGGTGACCACCACATGCGCGCCGCGCCGCGCCTGCAAATAGCCCGGTATCCAGGCCCACAGCGCACCGAACAGCATGGCCGCCAGAATGGCCACCATGAACATCAGCGGTGCGCTCAAGGTCTGGTCCAGCCACAGACAGGCCAAGGCCACGCCCAGACCGGCGACATAGGCCTGACCCTCGCCGCCAATATTGAAGAGCCCCGCGTGAAACGCCACCGTCACGGCCAACCCGGTGAAGATCAGGTTGGTGGCGTAATACAGCGTCGATGACAGGCCGGATCGCGGATCGAAGGCGCCCACCAGCATGACCTTGAGCGTGGCCAGCGGGTTCTCGCCCACGCCCAGCACGACCAGCGAGGCCACCGCCAACGCCAGCGCCAACTGCACCAAGGGGATGCCCAGACCGGACATCCACCATGGCAGTTCGTTGGGGGGCCGTTTGGGTTCGACCTGAGACATTGGCAGCTTGCCAGTCGTGCTCATGCTGCGGCCCGCTCTTGCGTCATCAGCATGCCGATTTCCTTGGCGCTGGTCCGGTCGGTTTCGACGATGCCGGTGATGCGCCCGCCATTCATCACCATGATGCGATCGCTCAAGGCAAATATCTCTTCGAGTTCGACCGACACCAGCAAAATGGCCGCGCCGCCGTCACGCGCCTTGATCAACTCGCGATAGATGCGCTCGATCGCCCCCAGATCGACGCCACGCGTCGGCTGCCCCACCAGCAGCACCTCGGGGTGGCGCGCCAGTTCGCGCGCGATGATGAGCTTTTGCTGGTTGCCCCCCGACATGTCGGCGGTGCGCAAACCCGGCAGCACCGGACGCACGTCAAAGGCTTCGATCAAGCGCAGCGCGCGCGCGCGTATGCGTGCCGGCGACAACCAGGCCCAGGAGCCTAGTTCAGCGTCGTCGTGATAGCCCAGAATGCCTGACTCCTGCATGCTGAAGTTCCTGACCAGGCCCTCGCCCAGACGGTCTTCGGGCACATGGCCGCAGGCAAAGCCGCGCAGATCCGCCGCACTCAGCCAATGCCCTGCGTCGAAGTGCCGCTGCCGGCCGCAGGTGTTGAGTTGCAGCTCACCAGCGCTGGGTTTCAAGAGGCCCGACAGCACGGCCAGCAACTCGGTCTGACCGTTGCCCGACACGCCGGCCAGCCCCATGATTTCACCGGCCCGCAATTCGAAACTCAGCCCCTTCAGGCGCTCCACACCGCGCGCGTCCCGATAGCGCAGATCGCGCACCGCCAAGCGCGGCGTGGCCGCGTCTTGCTGCCTGGCCTGCTTGTCGACCTGCAACAGCACCGGGCGGCCAATCATCAGTTCGGCGAGTTCTTCGCGGCTGGTGTCCTGGGTACGGCGTTGCGCCACCACGTGCCCTGCCCGCATGACGGTCACGTTGTCAGTGACGTCCATGATCTCCTGCAGCTTGTGCGTGATCAGCACCACCGTCACGCCCTGTGCGCGCAGCTCGCGCAAAATCGTGAACAGCTGCGCCGCCTCTTGCGGCGTGAGCACGCCGGTGGGCTCGTCCAGAATCAGGATGCGGGCGCTGCGGAACAGGGCTTTCAATATCTCCAGACGCTGCTGCTCGCCCACCGGCATGGACTCAACCGTCTTGTGCAGATCGACCGGCAGCTGATAGCTTTGCATCAACGCGTCGAGCCGCTCTTGGGCCTGGCGCCGCCCGCGCGACAAGAGCCAGCCGCCCTCGGCACCCAGCAACACGTTCTCAAGCGCGCTCAAGGGTTCGACCAGCATGAAATGCTGGTGCACCATGCCCACACCCAGGGCGATCGCCTCGGTGCTGTTGCGGATCTGGACCGGCTTGCCCTGCAACCGGATCTCGCCCTCGTCAGCTTGATAGAAGCCGTAGAGGATCGACATCAAGGTCGACTTGCCCGCACCGTTCTCGCCCACCACACCATGGATGCTGCCAGCAGGAATGCGCAGGTCGATGCTGTCGTTGGCCAGCACCGTGCCGAAACGCTTGGTGATGCCAAGCATCTCGACGGCCAAGCTCGGGACCGGGTGGGCAGTCACGATGAAGAAGACGCAGGTTCAGGCTCAAGAAAACGCCGGGCCGCCCCAAGTTTTCTTGCTCCCCCTCGGGGGGGCGGACGCCGCAACGCGGTGGCCTTGGGGGCCATCACTTGCACTCGTTCTTGGCCATGTAGTCGATCACCGCGATCTTGCCGCTGATGATGTCGGCCTTGATCTGGTTCACGCGGTCTTGCATGGCCTTGCTGACGAGGGCGCGGTTGTACTTGTCGAGCGCCCAGTCGACGCCGCCTTCCTTCAGGCCGAGCGAGGTAACGCCCGATCCGGCCGGGCCCTTGCCACCTTCGGTGAAGGCATTGAGCACGGCAACGTCAACGCGCTTGACCATCGAGGTCAGGATGGTGCCCGGATGCACATAGTTCTGGTTGCTGTCCACGCCGATGGCAAATTTCTTGGCGTCCTTCACAGCCTGAAACACGCCCACGCCAGTGCCGCCCGCGGCGGCAAAGATGACGTCCGCCCCGCGGTCCATTTGCGACCGTGCCAGCTCGCCGCCCTTGGTCGGATCGTTCCATGCCGCCGGCGTGTTGCCCGTCATGTTCTGGAACACCTCGGCCTTGGGGTTCACGTATTTCACGCCTTGCTCGTAGCCACAGGCAAAGCGCCGAATCAACGGAATGTCCATGCCGCCGATGAATCCGACCTTGCCGGTGCTGGACTTGAGCGCGGCCAGCGCGCCCACCAGGAAGGAGCCTTCCTGTTCGCGAAACACGATGGACTTCACATTCGGCCGATCAACCACCATGTCGATGATGTAGAACTGCGTCTTCGGGAAAGCCGACGCGACCTTTTCCATCGCTGCCGCGCCGCCAAAACCCACGGTCACGATCGGATTCTTGCCGCCTTGCGCCAGTTTTTGCAGCGCCTGTTCACGCTGGCCCTCGTTGGTCATCGTGAACTCGAAGTACTTCCTGCCGGTGGCCTTCTTGAAAGCCTCCGCGCCTTCGTAGGCCGACTGGTTGAAAGACTTGTCGAACTTGCCGCCCATGTCGAACACCACGGCCGGGTCGGCCTGCGCCACGACTGACGAGCTTGCGCCCAGCAAGACCAGTCCGGTCAGACACGAGACCAACAAAGTTTGAAGAGAACGCAGAGTGAGAATCATCAAAGTACTCCTAGGTTAAGGTGCCGCTCGCCTTGCGGCCGGAACGCGGGATGGTGACGAAGGCTGGCGGGGAATGGCGTGCACGCGATCAGACCATCCCTTATTGGAGAGGGTGAGGACCGATCCGGGTCTGAAGTCTGCCTGGGCGACATCACGAGGGCGGCGGCGCCGCGGTGGACTCTCTGAGCATCAATTGCGGCGCCAGCACCAGATCTTGCGTACTGCGCGACGGCGTCTCGATGCGGCGTATCAACAGGCTGGCCGCGTGCTCTCCGAGCTTGCGTATCGAGTAGCCCACCGAACTCAGCGCCGGGTAGGAATAGGCCCCCGGCTCGATGCCGTCAAAGCCGATCACCGACATGGCGCCAGGTACTGCCAAGCCCGATTCGGCCGCCGCGCGCAACACGCCCAGCGCCATCAAATCATTGCTGGCGAACACGGCGCTGACTTGAGCGTTCGAAAAAATCAGTCTCGCTGCGGCATAGCCTGAGGCGCTGCTGAAGTCGCCCGCCTCCAGCCACGATTGCTTGGCTGTGACGCCTGCGCCTGCCAGCGCCTGACGCCAGCCGTTCGCCCGCAATTGGCTCACCTCCAAACCCGGCGGGCCACTGACGCAGGCAATCCTCGTGTGTCCCAAACCCAGCAAGTGCTCGACTGCCAAGCGCGCCCCCGCCTGATGGTCGATGCGAATCAGATCAGCCTTCACACCTGGCAGGCTGCGATCGACGATGACCGATGGCATGCCATAGGCGGTCCATCCATGCGGGCGTGAATTGACGCCTCCTGCCGACGCCAGCAAAATGCCGTCCACCCGATGCTCGACCAGGGTTTGCAGATAGCGCGACTCGCGCGCCGGGTCGTCGTCGCAATTGCACAGGAACACCGAGTAACCGGTCTGGTGGCTGAAGTCTTCGACGCCAAGCGTCAACTCGGCAAAAAACGGATTCGTGACATTGGGGACCAGCATGCCAATGATGTGGGTCTGGCTGGTCTTGAGCGAACGCGCCACCGCGCTGGGAAAGTAGCCCAGATCGGACACCGCCTGCAGCACCCTCAGTCGAGCCGACTCACTGACGTGCCGGGTGCCGTTCAGTACATGCGAGACCGTGGTGAACGACACTCCCGCGCGCAATGCAACGTCTTTGATGGTGCTCATGCCGCGATAAGGTGGAGTTGGACGAAAGCTCCTTGGCGAAGCCGATTCGGCGCTAAGGCCCCGCAAACGTTTGGCATTGTAGCGCCCGATGGTTAAAAAAAACCCGGCCGAGGCCGGGTTTTGCTTCAGGCTTCACCTGACCCTCTGTACTGACTTGACCCCCAGGCTTGCAAGCGAGGGGGTCTTCGCCAGACCTCGGCCAAGCCACTTGGCTTGGCCAGGGTTCCCTTCAGGGCTTGTTGCCTGTCGGGAAAGGCCATGCGGCCTGAGGGCTCAGCGCCGTCTTGGCTGGCGCAGGAGCAGCTGGCTTCGGTGCGGCCGGTGCAGCGGCAGCAGGGGCAGGGCCACTTTTCTTTGCTGCAGGCTTCTTCGCAGCCTTCTTGGCGGCCGGCTTTGCAGCAGGCTTGGCGGCGGCGCTGGACTTCTTGGCAGCGACCTTCTTCTTGGCAGGCGCAGCCTTCTTGGCTGCCGGCTTCTTGGCCGGTGCAGCCTTCTTCGCAGGCGCTGCCTTCTTCTTCGCAGGCGCTGCCTTCTTCACTGCCGGCTTCTTGGCCGGTGCAGCCTTCTTCGCAGGCGCTGCCTTCTTCTTGGCGGGCGCAGCCTTCTTCACTGCCGGCTTCTTGGCCGGTGCAGCCTTCTTCGCAGGCGCTGCCTTCTTCTTGGCGGGCGCAGCCTTCTTCGCTGCCGGCTTCTTGGCCGGTGCAGCCTTCTTCGCTACGGTCTTCTTCTTAGCGGGAGCGGCCTTCTTGGCCGGTGCTTTCTTTGCAGTTGCCATCACAATTCTCCTTGATCAAGTTAAAGAACACTGCCTGAGCCGAATCAGTTCGCCTCAACGCAGTTATTCACCACCCGAAAGTCTGCCCAGGAGGGGCGCCCCGGTGCGGTGAATGGGGTTGCAAAACACAGCTGCACCGCTTCTTTGTCGATGCTGGTGTGTCTCGCATATCTTCTTGCACAAGTTCTTGCACAGCTTGATCTCGTGGTCATGAGCATCTGAGCGCCCGACCTTCAGGCCTTCAGTCCCACGAGAGTGCGCCGCCAGATTGGTACTCTAGAACGCGGGTTTCAAAAAAGTTGCGTTCCTTCTTCAGATCGATCATTTCGCTCATCCAGGGGAATGGGTTCTCTTCGTTAGGGAACAGTTCTTCCAGACCGATCTGGGTGGCGCGACGGTTTGCGATGTAGCGCAAATAGCCCTTGAACATCGAAGCATTCATGCCCAGCACGCCGCGTGGCATGGTGTCTTCGGCATAGCGATACTCAAGCTCGACCGCTTTGACAAAGAGAGCGTTGATCTCGGCCCTGAAGGCCGCGGTCCACAAATGAGGGTTCTCCGACTTGATCTGATTGATCAGGTCGATGCCGAAATTGCAGTGCATCGATTCGTCGCGCAGGATGTACTGGTACTGCTCGGCCGCGCCCGTCATCTTGTTCTGCCGACCCATCGCCAGTATCTGCGTGAACCCCACGTAGAAGAACAGGCCCTCCATCAAGCACGCAAACACGATCAGGCTCTTCAACAAGGTCTGATCGTTCTCCGGCGTGCCGGTATGGAACAGCGGATCCATGATCGCGC
Source organism: uncultured beta proteobacterium (assembly GCA_963740455.1). GTDB lineage: Bacteria > Pseudomonadota > Gammaproteobacteria > Burkholderiales > Burkholderiaceae_C > Paucibacter. The sequence goes on along the minus strand of CAVUEF010000006.1, from coordinate 157,056 downwards.
CGATGAAAGGAATCAGGAACTCGTCCTTGTCACGGATCGATCCGATTTCGTTATACGCATTGAAAATCTCGCCCTCGTCAAGACCGAGCGACTCGACGATGTACTGGTAAGCGTGCGTGTGAATCGCCTCCTCGAACGCCTGACGCAACAGGAACTGTCGGCATTCGGGGGCGGTGATGTGGCGGTAGGTTCCGAGCACGATATTGTTGGCGGCCAGCGAATCGGCGGTCACGAAGAAACCCAGATTGCGCTTGATGATGCGGCGTTCGTCATCGCTCAAACCGTTCGGGTCCTTCCACAGCGCGATGTCGCGCGACATGTTCACCTCTTGCGGCATCCAGTGATTGGCACAGGTCGCGAGGTACTTTTCCCAAGCCCATTTGTATTTGAACGGCACCAGCTGGTTGACGTCGGTCTGACCATTGATGATGCGTTTGTCGTCGGCCTTGACGCGACGCACGACGTGTGGGGCTTGACGCGGCGTCGCGGTCGCGGCGTCGCGAGTCGATGTCGAGGGCGCTGGGTTTGCTGCGGCGTCATGCACGGACGGCGAAGCAGCCATGCGCGCTGCGCTGGGTTCGCTCCGTGCGTTGATCGCATCGAGACTTTTGATGTGTTTAAGGTCTTCTTCCCAAACCAACATGGTGGACTTCCTATCGATGCGGATTATGTGAGTGTTGCGTTGAAACGCCAAGAACTTATTGACATCAAAACGATTTCGCTGTTGCTGGTGTGCATCGAATTCGCGCGCTGATTTTCAAGTTGGAACGTTGCACGAACTTGGTTGAAATCGCGGCGTCGTTCAGACCCGATGTCGCGGCGTGAATTTCTCACGCAATTGCACTCGCAACGACGGCGCGCGCACGCGGCATCGAGCAAGTGACCCGCTCGCGCAGATTCGTCAAGATGCTCACTGACATGCTTCGCAGTCCGGGTCATCAATCGAGCAGAACTTCATGTCGGTGGCTGGTTCGGACAGCACCGCTTCGGGGGCTGCAGACAAGTCGCCAGCGTCGGCCGCGCCGTTCGAGACCGAGTTCAGTTGCCCTGACTTGACCGTGCTCTTCTCGGCGTGCGTGGCACCCATCGTGCGCAAGTAGTAAGTGGTCTTGAGGCCCCGTGTCCAGGCGAGCTTGTAGGTCTCGTCGAGTTTCTTGCCCGACGCGCCTGCCATATAGATATTGAGTGACTGCGCCTGGTCTATCCACTTCTGGCGCCGCGCGGCGGCTTCCACCAGCCACTGCGTCTCGACTTCGAAGGCGGTGGCATACAAGGATTTCAGCGCTTCGGGAACGCGGTCGATGCGGCGCAGCGAGCCATCGAAGTGCTTGAGGTCCATCACCATCACGTCGTCCCACAGGCCCAGGTGCTTGAGGTCACGCACCAGGTATTCGTTGACGACGGTGAACTCGCCCGACAGATTGGACTTGACCGAGAGGTTGCCGAAGCAGGGTTCGATCGATGCATCAACGCCAATGATGTTGGAAATGGTGGCGGTCGGCGCAATCGCCACGCAATTGCTGTTGCGCATGCCGTGCTGCCTGATGCGCTCGCGCAGCTGGCTCCAGTCCATGCGGCTGGAGCGGTCGACTTCGACATAGCCGCCGCGTGCCTGGGCCAGCAGATCCAGCGAGTCGATCGGCAGAATTCCCTGGTCCCACAGCGAGCCGCTGTAGCTCTCGTACTGACCGCGCTCCTCGGCCAACTGGGTCGAGGCCCAGTAGGCGTAATAGCAGACCGCCTCCATCGAGGTGTCGGCAAACTCGATCGCGGCTTGCGACGCGTAGGGCGTGCGCAGCGTGTACAGCGCGTCCTGGAAACCCATGATCCCCAGGCCCACCGGACGGTGGCGCAGATTCGAGTCACGCGCCTTCTTGACCGCGTAGTAATTGATGTCGATCACGTTGTCGAGCATGCGCATGGCGGTCGCCACGGTGGTCTTGAGCTTGGCATGATCGAGCTGGCCGTCGGCCAGCAGGTGGCGCACCAGATTCACCGAACCGAGGTTGCACACGGCGATTTCAGAGTCGCTGGTATTGAGCGTGATCTCGGTGCACAGATTGCTCGAGTGCACCACGCCCACATGTTGCTGCGGCGAGCGCACATTGCAGGCGTCCTTGAAGGTGATCCAGGGGTGCCCGGTTTCGAACAGCATCGACAGCATCTTGCGCCACAGGTCCTTGGCGGGCAGCCGCTTGAAGAGCTTGATCTCGCCGCGATCGGCGCGCGCTTCATAGTCCACATAGGCGGTCTCGAATGCCTTGCCGAACAAGTCGTGCAGATCCGGGCAGCTCGACGGCGAAAACAGCGTCCAGTCGCCACCTTCCATGACACGTCGCATGAACAGGTCCGGAATCCAGTTCGCGGTGTTCATGTCATGCGTGCGGCGCCGGTCATCGCCGGTGTTCTTTCGCAGTTCCAGAAACTCCTCAATGTCCAGATGCCACGATTCCAGATAGGCGCACACGGCGCCCTTGCGCTTGCCTCCCTGGTTCACCGCGACGGCCGTGTCGTTCACCACTTTCAGGAACGGCACGACCCCCTGGCTCTTGCCGTTCGTGCCCTTGATGTGCGAACCGAGCGCCCGCACCGGCGTCCAGTCATTGCCCAGGCCGCCCGCGTACTTGGACAGCAGCGCGTTCTCCTTGAGCGCTTCGTAGATGCCTTCCAGATCGTCGCCGACCGTCGTCAGATAGCAGCTCGACAACTGCGAGCGGCGCGTTCCAGAGTTGAACAGGGTCGGCGTCGAGCTCATGAAATCGAAGCTCGACAGCACTTCATAGAACTCGATGGCGCGCGCGTTGCGGTCTGCTTCGCGCAGCGCCAGGCCCATCGCGACGCGCATGAAGAAGGCCTGCGGCATCTCGATGCGCGTGCCTTCGATATGCAGAAAGTAGCGGTCGTACAGGGTCTGCAATCCCAGGTAGTCGAACTGCAGATCGCGCTCGGCCTTCAGCGCCGCGCCCAGACGATCCAGATCGAAGTCCGATTGCAGCCGTTCATCGAGCAGCTCCGCCTGCACGCCCTTGGCAATATAGCCCGGGAAGTACTCAAAGTAGCGCTGATGCATGTCGCCCTGCAATACCTCTTCGCCCAGAATCTCCTTGGCGATGGTGTGCAGCAGCAAGCGCGCCGTGGCGCGCGTATAGCCGGGGTCTTTTTCGATCAGCGTGCGCGCGGCCAGGATGGCGGCCTTGTAGACCTCGTCCAGCGGCACACCATCGTACAGATTGCGCTGCGTCTCGAGCATGATGGGCTCGGGCTTCACATCCGCGCCCAGGCCCTCGCAGGCGGCGCTCAGCACGGTCTGCAAGCGCTCCATGTCCAACAGGCGGCGCGCCCCGCCGTCGAGCACGTGCAAGCCCGTTGTCGGGCTCGCCGCCGGCGCTGCATGGCTGGCGCGCTCTCGCGTGCGGCGCTCGCGGTACAGCACATAAGCGCGCGCCACTTCGTGATGACCGCCGCGCATCAGACCCAGCTCGACCTGATCCTGCACATCCTCGATGTGGAAGGTGCCGCCGCCGGGGCGCGACCGCATCAGCGCGCGCACCACCGTCTCGGTCAAGGCATCGACGGTTTCGCGCACGCTCGCCGACGCCGCGCCCTGCGTTCCATGCACGGCCAGAAATGCCTTCATCAAGGCCACCGCAATCTTGCTCGGCTCGAACCCGACCACCGCGCCATTGCGGCGCAGGATCTGATAGCCCTGAAAAGCCGACGGCTGGCTGAACTTGGCCGACGCGGTGCTCAGCATGGCGCTGGCCTGGGAGGCACTGGAGTGTATGGATTGCATGAATTCCTCGATCTTTGCTACGGTCAATCGGTAAGCCTGCAAGCGCAGCGTCGATTTCAAACGGGCGATGCTCTGATGACGGCGCCTTGGCGTTGAACAGATGGGGTGCCGCTATCGGCACCGGCCAACCAGCGCTGCTGCTTGGCGCTGCACCCGCACACTGGCGCATCTACGCGGATCGAAGCTGGCATAGATGCGATTTGTCAGGCTGGCAGGATAGCATGACGGACACTATATCTGGGGCCTCCAGACCTTTCAAGCACTACCTGTAGCGTGTGGTTACTGTTGACCGCACTCGCATCTCGCGCTATGCAAGGCAGGCATGGCGGCACTGCCTTGGCACCGCATCGGACCGGAAGTCTCACCGCTTCTAGCTTTGTGACGCGATGTCCGCGCCGTTCTTGGCATGCAAGACATTTAGGTCCGCCAAGCCGCTTGAATGCTCACGTCGCCCGGCGCGCTATCGAGCTTGGACGCAGCAGCAAAGCCACGACGCGTCAGCTTGAATCGTCACTGCGCCTGACCACACCTTCGGGGAAACACTGAGCTGGCCAGCCCATCCGGCGCGCAAGCAGCGCCCAGTCGAACCCCGCGCCCGGGTCGTGCTTGCGATCGGGCGCCACATGCTCGTGGCCCGCGATATGTTCGATCGGGTATTGCGCGGCCAGGTCGCGCAGCAGTCGCACGAGGGCGTCGTACTGAGGCACTTCAAAGGTCTGACCTTCGAGGCCTTCGAGCTCGATGCCGACCGAGTAGTCGTTGCAGTTGGGTCGGCCCTGAAAACTGGACTTCCCGGCATGCCAGGCGCGCTCATCGCAAGAGACAAACTGTTGCACCTCACCGTCACGCCGGATCAGGAAGTGCGTTGACACCAGCAGGCCGCGAAGGCTATTGAAATAGGGATGCGCGTCCCAGTCGAGCTGGTTCGTGAAGAGACTCTCGATCGCATCCCCGCCATATTCACCGGGCGGCAGGCTGATCGAATGAAGCAAGACCAGGCTGATGGCTTGATCGGCTGGCCGGGTGCCGAAATTGGGCGATCCGAGCTGCTTGGCAGGCGCGTACCAGCCTTCGAGAAATGCCGCCGCGGGCGCCTTGCCGTCGCGGTCTTCATGGCCGACCGGTTTATCGCTGTTGGTTGCCATGGTCGCTCGCAGCAATGCCGTCAGTCTCGCTCGTCGGGGCGTCGGAGACCGCCACACCGAGACGCGCCATGCGGTAACGCATCTGCCGCAACGACAGTCCCAGGCTCGCGCCGGCAGCCGTGCGATTGCCGCGATGACGCTCGAGCGCGCGCATCAGGATGTCGCGTTCGACCTCGTCCATGTGCAGTGCCAAGTCGCTGGGCAAGGCTCGGTCGGCGGCATGGTCCGACTCCAGCCCGGTGCGGCCAGGCATGTCGCTCAGTCCGTCAAGACCGCCGAGGCTGCTGTCTGAAAAGGCCGCATCGGGCAAAGCCAGATCCTCCAGATCAATGGACTGGCCGTCAGACAAGGCGAGCGCCCGGTGCAGCAGGTTTTCGAGTTCGCGCACATTGCCCGGAAACGCATAGCGCGCCAGATGCGAGAAGGCGGCCTGGGTCAAGCGCGGAATGGGCGACACGCCAGCGTCGCGCGCGATGCGCTCGAGCACATGCTCGGCGATCGAATGCAAATCCTCGATGCGTTCGCGCAGCGGCGGCACACGAATCTGGATCACGTTCAGCCGGTAGAACAAGTCCTGGCGAAACCGACCCGCCAGCACTTCGGCCCCGAGGTCTTTGTGCGTGGCGCCCAGAATGCGCACATTGATCGGCACCTCGTGCACCGCGCCCACCGGCCTGACCAGGCGCTCCTGGATCACGCGCAACAGCTTGGACTGCATGCTCAATGGCATCTCGCCGATTTCGTCGAGAAACAAGGTGCCGCCATTGGCCGCCTGAAAAAAACCCTCGCGGTCTTCGTTGGCCCCGGTGAAAGCGCCCTTGCGGTAACCAAAGAATTCGGCCTCAAGCAACTGCTCCGGTATGGCGCCGCAGTTGACGGCAATGAAGGGCTGGCTGGCACGCGGACTCACTTCATGAATGGCGCGTGCCACCAGCTCCTTGCCCGTGCCTGACTCTCCCTGCACCAACACCGGCGCCATGCTGCGCGCCACCTTCTGGATCAACTCGCGCACATGCTGCAAGGCCACCGAGTTTCCGGCCATGCGCGCCAGGCCCACCGGCTTGGGCAGGAGCGCTGCCGCGAGCGCCTGCCTGGGTGCGAATCGCAAGTCAGCCGCCTTGGCGACGGCGGGCCCTTCTTCCCTTTGCGAGGGCAAGCGCGACGCACTTGCCAACGGGGTCGACTGCGGCAGACGCCCGAGCGCCGAAGCCACAACCATACGGAACTGGCGCAGATCAACCGGCTTGGTCAGATAGTCGTAGGCGCCGGCCTTGAGCGCTTCCACGGCATTTTCAGCCGACCCGAAGGCGGTGATCACAATGGCTTTCTCGGGACGACCCGATGCCTCCAGCCACTGCAGCAAATCCAGCCCCGAGCCATCGGGCAGCCGCATGTCGGTGATGATGGCGCTGTACTGGCGCCGCCTCAGATAAGCCATCGCCTCTTCGAGCGAGGCCGCCGTCTCCAGCACATAGCCATCACGCACCAGCGTCAGCTCATACAGCGTCAAGAGGTCCGGCTCATCATCGATGACCAGCAAGCTGATTGGCGTATCAACAGTCATGGGTTGGATGGGCTGGTTGGGATTGCGGCGTTTGGCATCGGCATGGCTCGCCGCAGGGACACGACGAAGCGATTGCCTTGAAGCTGGCCTTGCTTGTGCGCGGCGAACTCGATATTGGCACCATAGCGCTCGCACAGTTCGCGACAAATATACAGCCCCAGGCCCGTGCCGCGGCTGCGTGTCGAGAAGAAGGGTTCGAACAAGTGCCGCTCCACGTCGGGCGCGATCGGCTCTCCCGCGCTGGCCACGCTCAGCTCGACCCACGGCTCGGCACCCGTATCCAGCGTCACGGCCAAGGCGCCGGCATGCCTGGGTGCATGGCGGTAGGCGTTGTCCAGCAAGTTGACGATGACACGCCGCAAGTGTTCGGGTTCGAAATCGACCATCACCGCGTGCGTCGGCACAGTCAGCTTGAGCATGCCTTGCGCGCCTGTCTCCACCTCGTTGGCGCGCGCCCAGTCCAGACAAACCTCTTGCACCAGCGCACCGGCATCGATCGCCCCGGAGTCGACCGCAGCGCCGGGCGCCAGCGCCATCACATCGTCAACAATGCGCTTGAGTCGCTTCACGTTGCTGCTCACCATGGACGTCAAACGCTGCTGTGCGGGCTCACGACAGTCCTCGGCCAGCAAGGCGTTGGCCTGATCGATGGCAGCCAGTGGATTGCGTATTTCGTGGGCGATGCCTGCCGAAACCCGGCCCATGGCGGCGAGCTTTTCCTGCCGGCTGCGCGCCTGCACATTGCGCAAGTCTTCAAGAAACAGCACGCACAACTCTTCGGTCGCGCGCGAGGCCTGCTGGCGCGTGAAGCGCACCCGCACGCGCAGCGAGCGCAGGTGCGCGGGATCGAACTGCAGGTTCACATCTGAGCCTTCGGCCGGCCACTTCCCTTGCGCGAAGGCGCTTTCCACACCCGCCACGAGCGGCTCCCAGACGCTGACGCCGCGCAGTTGGAAAGGCGGCGCGCGCACCATGCCCGCGGCGCTGAGCAAGGCGCGCGCGGCCGGGTTGGCGGCGCGCACGCGGCCACGCCGATCGACCACCAGCACGCCCTCTTGCATCTCGTCGATCACCAGACGATTGAGCTGCGCCTGCTGGCGCGCCATCTCCATGCTGCCGCGCGCGCTGCGCTCTTCGCGCGCCAGGCGGTTGCCCAGTTCGGCGGCCAGCAGCGTCACCACAAACAGGCCGCTGCCCGCCAGACCCGACTGCGTCATGCGCAGCGCCGGATCCAACCCTTGCAACACGCTGAGCCAGGCCGTCGCCAGCAGCAGCAGGGTCACGCCTGCTGCCGTGGCCAAGGCCATCAGACGCGGCGTCATCAGTCCCGACATCAGCACCGGCAACACCAGCAAGGCAACGAAGTTCAGACTGTCGCTGCCGCTCAGCACATGCAGGATCGAGAAAACAGCCAAGTCCACGCCAATGCTGCCCAACCACTGCGGGCTGCGCAACTGGGCCATCGCCTCGGCGCTGGTGGCGCGTTGAAACTGCGGCAGCATCCACAAGGCCAGGGTCTGTACCGCGTAGGCCGAACAGATGACCAGCACCCAAGCGTCAGGACGGAATCCCAGGTAACTCAACGCCACCTGGGTCGCCAGCAAAGCCAAACCCAGCGCCATGCGCGCGGCCAGGAACACCTTGTAAATGCGCTGGAAGCCCGATCCGCCCTGGCGCTCGGCGCGCGAGGTGCCGCGGCCCAGACCTTGGGAGTCCGATGCCGTCGCGCCCGTTTCCTCATCGAGCGCCTGCGTCAGTCTGGCCTCGGCCTCCAGATTCAAGCTCGCGTCGTCATCCGCCGTGCCGGCGGCACCAAACCAGGCGCTGCTGCCCGCGCTCGGCGCCAAGGGCAAGCGCGGGTCGGGGCGGCGCGTGTGCTTGGCGCCGCGGTGGGTCGCGCGACGACTGTCTGCCGATGCCGGGTCGGCCGGCGTGGTATCGGCATGCGCCCCGCGCCAGCTCATCGCAGGCTCATTGGCCGTCGCGCGGGCGGGCTTCAAAGCGGCTGCGGTGCTCGGCACTGCAAAACTGCCCACCGCGCCCAGGTAGCGCCTCGAACTCGGGCAAATGCATGCCGCACTCAGCGCATCGGACCATCTCGACGGGCGCCTTGGGCGAAGCGCCGGACCCGGACCTCGGCGCGTTGGCGCGCGGTGCGCCACGCCCCTTGAAGCCCAGCAAGAACGCCACCACACCGATCACCAGCACAAGTACCAGGTATTTCATTTCAGCCATTCACTCGCTGCAGCAGCACTTCGACCACGAAACGCGAACCCACATAGGCCAGCAGCAAAAGACCCGCGCCCAGGTAGAGCCAGCGTGTGGCGCGCCGCCCGCGCCAGCCAAATGTCTGGCGCCCGACCAGCAGGCCCGTCAACACCAGCCAGCCCAACACCGACAACAAATTCTTGTGATCCCAGCGCCAGTGCGGCGTGAACCACCAGCCCAGCGCAATGGCCAGCGACAGCACGATCACGCCGGCAGCCACAAACTGGAACGTCAAGCGCTCAAGCCGCAACAAGGGCAATCCCATGGCGCCCGGCGCAGCCACCTTTTTCAAGCGCATCTGGCGCTCTGCCGAATTCAACAGCGCCGCATGCAAGACCGCCACGCCGAACAAACCGTACGAGGCCAGACCCAGCACCCAGTGCACGGGCGCCCAGGGCGAGGCCGCGAGCGGATGAGTTTCACCCGGGAACACACCGGCCAGCACCACCGCCGCCAAACCCAGCACAGACAGCACGCGTCGCACGCCGGGCAGCGGGAAGAAGCTGCTCTCGACCATATAGACGCCCAACACCAGCCACAGCGTCATCGACAAGGCAGGGGCAAAACCGAAGCGCGCGCCGGGCGCGCTGTGGCCGATGCCGGCAATGTCGACCAGCAAGGCCAGCGCCTGCGTGCCCCATGCCAGCAGCAAGACCAGCCGCACGACGCGCGTCTGGGGCGCAGGCGCGACCGGAAAAACAGCCGCAGCAGCATAGGCAAGCGCGGCCACTGAACAGGCTGTCCACAAGGCCAGCGTGTAAGGCGAGAGGGATGCGAACGATAGAATCATCCGCACAGTGTACTTTTGCGCGCCAGCTTTTGGTTGGCCGCGCTATGCCAAATGGCTTCCACCTTGACAGATCGCCTGAGTCGTCTCGTAAAGACGATGCGCGGCCAGGCCCGCATTACCGAAGACAATGTTCAGGACATGCTGCGCGAAGTGCGCATGGCCTTGCTCGAAGCCGACGTCGCCCTGCCCGTGGTGCGCGACTTCATCGCCCGCGTCAAAGCCAAGGCGCTGGGCGCCGAGGTGGTGGGCTCGCTCTCCCCCGGCCAGGCCTTGGTAGCGATCTTCCACAAGGAGCTCGCCGCCACCATGGGCGAAGGGGTCAGCGAGATCAATCTGGCGGCCCAGCCGCCGGCGGTGATTCTGATGGCCGGCTTGCAGGGCGCGGGCAAGACCACCACCACCGCCAAGATCGCCAAGCACCTGATCGACAAACGTAAGAAGAAGGTGCTGACCGTATCGGCCGACGTCTATCGGCCGGCCGCCATCGAACAGCTCAAGACCGTCACGGCCCAAGCCGGCGCCGAGTGGTTTGCGTCCGACCCCAGTCAGAAGCCGCGTGACATCGCGCTGGCTGCGCTCGACTACGCGAAGAAGCATTACTTCGACGTGCTGATCGTCGACACGGCGGGCCGCCTGGCCATCGACGCTGCCTTGATGGCCGAAATCCGCGACTTGCACGCCTTGCTGAACCCGGTCGAAACCCTGTTCGTGGTCGACGCGATGCAGGGCCAGGACGCCATCAACACGGCACGCGCCTTCAAGGAGTCGCTGCCTTTGACCGGCATCGTGCTGACCAAGCTCGACGGCGACTCGCGCGGCGGCGCGGCGCTGTCGGTGCGCCAGGTGACGGGCGCGCCGATCAAGTATGCCGGCGTGTCCGAAAAGATCGACGGCCTCGAAGTGTTCGATGCCGAGCGTCATGCGGGCCGCGTGCTGGGCATGGGCGACATCATGGCCCTCGTCGAACAAGTGCAGCAAGGCGTGGATGTCGAGTCGGCGCAAAAACTTGCCGACAAATTGCGCTCGGGCAGCAGTTTCGATCTGAACGACTTTCTGTCGCAGATCTCGCAGATGAAGAAGATGGGCGGCTTGAGCGGCTTGATGGACAAGTTGCCCAGCGCCATGACGGCCAAGGCCGGTGCCCCCGACATGGACCGCGCCGAGCGCGACATGCGCCGCATGGAAGGCATCATCAACAGCATGACACCGCTGGAGCGCCGCAAGCCTGACCTGCTCAAGGCCAGTCGCAAACGGCGCATCGCGCTGGGCGCCGGCGTGCAGGTTCAGGAAGTGAACCGCGTGCTCAAACAGTTCGAGCAGATGCAGGGCATGATGAAGAAGATGAAGGGCGGCGGCCTCATGAAAATGATGAAGCGCATGGGCGGCATGAAAGGGATGGGCGGCATGGGCTGATGCCGCCGAGGCCAAGGTCTACGCCAACAAGGCGTGTGCAAATTCCGCCGCGCTGAAGGTTTGCAGATCCTCCAGTTTTTCGCCCACACCGATGAAATAGACAGGGATGGGCCGCTCGCGCGCAATCGCTGCCAGCACGCCGCCCTTGGCGGTGCCGTCGAGCTTGGTGACGATCAAGCCCGTCAGACCGAGCGCGTCGTCGAACGCCTTCACTTGGGTCAGCGCGTTCTGGCCGGTGTTGCCGTCCACCACCAGCAGCACCTCGTGCGGTGCATCGGGCTGAGCCTTGGCGATCACGCGACGAATCTTCTTGAGCTCTTCCATCAAATGAAGCTGCGTGGGCAAGCGTCCCGCGGTGTCGGCAATCACCACATCGCAGCCGCGCGCGCGCCCTGCCGTGACCGCATCAAAGGTCACCGCCGACGGGTCGCCCCCCTGCTGGCTGACGATGTCGACCTGGGTGCGGTCGGCCCATGCCGAGAGCTGCTCGCGCGCGGCGGCGCGGAAGGTGTCGGCAGCGGCCAGCAGCACTTTTTGATGCGAGTCGGCCAGATGGCGCGTCAGCTTGCCAATGCTGGTGGTCTTGCCGGCGCCGTTGACGCCCACCACCATCATCACGGTGGGCTTGTGTTCACCCACCGTGAGCGGCTTCTCCAGCGGCTTGAGCAAATCGGTCAAGGCGTCGATCAGCAAACCACGCACGGCTGCCGGCTCGGTGGCCTTGCTGTCCTTCACGCGCCGCTTCAAGTCAAGCAGCAAGAACTCGGTGGCCCTGACCCCGGCGTCAGCCATCAAGAGCGCGGCCTCCAGTTCTTCGTACAAGGCGTCATCGATCAGCGTGCCCGTGAACACCGTGGCAATGCTGGAGCTTGTCTTGCGCAAACCCTGACGCAGCTTGTCCATCCAACTGCGCCGCGGCAATTCGGCAGGCGCAGCCGCAGCCACCGCCGCTGCGGTGGGCGGCAACTCCGCAGGCGCCGCTGCGACCAACTGCTCAGGGCCATTGGAGGCCGCCTGAGGCGATGTTTGGGGTGGGGATTTTTTTCGGAAGAAACTGAACATCAGATCGGGCCGGCAATGCCGGCAAAGAGTGGACGCCAACAGCTGACGCAACGCGCATCATGCCCTGAGCCACCCTGGAACCCAGCGGACATCGCATATAATTTCGCGCTTAGGCGCTTTAGCTCAGCCGGTTAGAGCGACGGAATCATAATCCGCAGGTCCGGGGTTCGAATCCCTGAAGCGCCACCAGAATTTGTCTTTGTGCAGCAAGTAGGTCGTAGAAGAGCCACCGCCAAGGTGGCTTTTTGCTTTGCGGCGATGCAGGATGATGTGGCCAACAGCGCCGGGCCATGATCCACCGTCAAAAACTTGGCACCACTTCCCGGGAAATCACCATGAAGATGCACGCAAAGGACTGCCGAGTACTGCCCGGCAAGCAAGTCAAGCTCGACAAATGGCCTACGCGCGCCAAGCCTGTTTACGAATCAAGGAAAGAGGCTCAACAGATGCTGGCCGAGCATGTGGCGGCCTTGAGCGAATTGCAGCGCCGCTTGTATGCGTCTGACCGCCATGCGGTGCTGCTGATCTTCCAGGCCATGGACGCCGCCGGCAAAGACGGCGCCATTCGGCATGTGATGTCGGGCATCAACCCGCAAGGCTGCCAGGTGTTCAGCTTCAAACACCCGAGTGCCACCGATCTGGACCACGACTTTCTGTGGCGCACTTCGCAGTGCCTGCCCGAGCGCGGGCGCATTGGCATCTTCAATCGTTCTTACTACGAAGAGGTGTTGATCGTTCGCGTGCACCCGGAGATTTTGCTTGCGCAGCGGCTGCCCGATGGAACGCCCGAGGGTGAGGCCGTTTGGAAGGAGCGCTTTCGCTCCATCGTGGATCTGGAGAATCACCTGCATCGCAACGGCACGCGCGTCGTCAAATTCTTTCTTCATCTCTCGCAAGAAGAGCAGCGCAAGCGATTCATCGCCCGCATCGACGAGCCCGAGAAGAACTGGAAGTTCAGTCTCGCCGACGTTGAAGAGAGAAAGTACTGGGACAAATACATGCACGCGTACGAGGCTTGCCTGAGCGCAACGAGCACAGAGGCTGCGCCTTGGCACATCGTGCCTGCCGACGACAAGGACAACGCGCGACTATTGATTTCTCAGATCTTTCACGACACTCTCATGTCGCTGGATCTGCAATACCCCGAAACAGACGCCCAACGAAGACAGGAGCTGTTGTCGATCCGCGCGCAACTGACGAAATAGGGCCGCCAGCAGCCCCGTACACCCACACTCCAAACGCCGGGCGGTCGAGAACTTTGAGCGCTAGCGCGCCGCGCCGGGCATCAGCCGTTCGTTGACGGCCAGCTCCGCCGCGGGGTCAAGCTCGATCGCCACCTGGGTACATACGGCTCGGCACAGCACCGCGACACGTTCGCTTTGGAGGCGGTAGTAGATCTGTGTTCCTTCCCTGCGCTTGGACAACACGCCGCTGCGATACAGCGTCGCCAGGTGCTGCGACATATTGGGCTGCGTGGTCTCGATCTGGCTCAACAGTTCAGAGACATTCTTCTCGCCATTGCACACCGCGCTGATGATCTTCAAGCGTATCGGCGTGGACAGCAGGGAAAAGAGCTCGGCGACCGAGTCGAAGACCTGGTCCTCATTGGATTGAGCTTCCATTGGCGTGCTCCCTGAATTGCCCGAATGCTTAATTCTATTCGGATGGAGCTATCTACAGCAGGCCTGGTTCATGCCTGTGACGCAGATCGCGTCACGGGCGCGCACGCGTGGCCCGGGCCTCACGCGTATTGCGAGACCGAGTCCATCTGTTCGTGCCAGTACGCAATGTCGGCCACGCCAATGGCGGCATGCGCGTCGCCAACCTGGCGAGCAAGCGGTCGCCAGCCGCGTCGCTGGTGCAGGCCGGGACCGATCGCGATGGCGCCCTCGATGGTGGCGTTGGCGAAATAGCTGCTCAGCGTCACCACCACCGGAATGCCTGCGGCCCGCGCTGCGGCGACGCCGCCTGGTGAATCTTCCAGCGCCACCGCTTCGAGCGGACCGATGCCCAGACCTTCGAGCGCGCGCCAATAGACCTCGGGGTCGGGCTTCTTGGTCTGCACATCTTCCCCGCACACCACGACCTGGAACCACTCGTCCCAGTGCACGCCCAAATGCACGCCAAGCAATGCCTCGACATTGGACCGACTCGTGGTGGTGGCAATGCCCATCAGCACGCCTTGCGACCGACACTGCTGCAACAAATCGTGCACGCCTTCGCGCAGCGGCAAGCGGGCACTGCGCACCAAGTCAGCGTAGATCTCGTTCTTCTTGGCATGCACGGCGCGGGCCAGCGCTTCACGCTCGCCCGCCAGCACGGGCGCGTCGGTGCGCGTCGCCATGTCGCTCAGCAAGCGTTCGCGGCCACCGGTGATGCGCAACAACTCGCCATAGCGCGCTTCATCCCAGGTCCAAGGCAAACCGCAGGCTTGGAACGCCAGATTGAAGGCCACCCGGTGGCCATCACGCTCGGTTTCGGCAAGCGTGCCATCGACGTCCCAGAGCAATGCCTTCAGTCGTGCCATCGTGAGCGATCTATTGAGAATTCCAAAATTCATGACAAGGTTGTTGGTGGGCAGGAGGATGCGGCACTCTGCTCCGCGAATGTCCTCCGCCCTGCGGGCTCCCCCTTTATTTCGCTGCGCAGAGCACCCCATCCTCCTGCTTGGCAAAGCGGTCGGTATGCGCGCCGAAATACCGATACCGCTGCGCCAAGAAGACTGGGTAAGTGACGTAGTGAGGTAAAGGAGGAGCCCGTAGGGCGGGGGACACGAACGCAGTTACTTGCCCAGCCTTCTTGGCATCGTGCGCGCACCAGGAACCAGGTAACTGAAAGGTGGCCTCGGCAGAAGAGTGTCGTGATTTATGAAAAGATCAATAGACTGGCACGCCCGCAACTTGCGCCTGCACCAGATCGGCCAGCTTCGCCGCCGTCAGTCCGAAGTGGTCGTACAGCTGTGACGCGGGCGCGGACTCGCCGAACTGATCGACGCCGAGCGCAGCACTGCAGCCGTACTGTCCCCACCAGCGGGTCACGCCAGCTTCGACGCCGATGCGCGGCACCGACTTGCCCAGCACCGCATCGCGGTAGCTGCGATCCTGCCGGTCAAAGACAGTGGACGAGGGCATGGACACGACACGCACCGCAATGTTGCGCGCGTCGAGCAGGGTTTGCGCCTGCATGGCCAGCGACAGCTCGGAGCCGGTGGCCAGAATCACTGCCTTCGCGTCCGCACGCTCGCTCAGCGCATAGGCGCCGCGGCCGATGCCCAGCACTTTAGCTGCGTCGCGCTGCTGCGCCGGCAGGTTCTGCCTGGAGAGCAAGAGCGCGCTCGGCCTGTCGCCCTGCAGCAGCGCGTGCGTCCAGGCCACGGCGGTTTCTGCCGCGTCACCCGGTCGCCAGACGTCGAGATTGGGAATCAGGCGCAGGCTTGCCGCGTGCTCGACGGGTTGGTGCGTCGGGCCGTCTTCTCCGAGGCCGATCGAGTCGTGCGTGAAGACATGCACGACGCGCAACTTCATCAAGGCAGCCATGCGAACCGCGTTGCGGCTGTAGTCGCTGAAGGTCAGAAAAGTGCCGCCATAAGGAATGAAGCCGCCATGCAAGGCCAGGCCGTTCATGATGGCTGCCATGCCGAATTCGCGCACGCCATAGTTGATGTGGCGACCGCCCGTCTGGCCGCCGCGCACCGCGCCACAGCCGGGGAAGTCGGTCAGGTTGGAGCCGGTCAGATCGGCGCTGCCGCCCAGCATCTCGGGCACCTTGGGCGCCAGCAGGGCCAGCACTTTCTGCGAGGCTTTGCGACTGGCGATGGTCTCGTTCGAGTGACCGAATTCGGTCATCGTGGCTTGCAAGGTCTGTTCGAAGTCGCGCGGCAATTCGCCCGCCATGCGCCGTTCGAACTCGGCCGCCAACGCGGGATGCTCGGCACGGTAGGCGTTGAAGCCTTGCTGCCACTCCATCTCGCGCCGCGCGCCAGCGTCGCTGGCATTCCAGCGTGCCGCCACAGCGGCTGGAATCTCGAACGGCGCATACGGCCAATGGATGGCCTCTCGGGTGCGTTGGATCTCGTCCGCTCCGAACGGCTCGCCATGCGCCTTGGCCGTGCCGGCGCGGTTCGGCGAACCCTTGCCGATGGTGGTGCGGCACACGATCAGGCTCGGGCCCTGCCGGCCCTGTTTGGCCTGTGCGATCGCGTCGGCCACCGCATTCACATCATTTCCGTCGATCGGCCCGATGACGTTCCAGCCGTAGGCACGAAAACGCGCTGGCGTGTCGTCGACAAACCAGTCGCGCACCGGGCCGTCGATCGAGATGCCGTTGTCGTCGTACAGGGCAATCAGCTTGTCGAGCTGCCAGGCGCCGGCCAATCCGCAAGCCTCGTGGCTGATGCCTTCCATCAGGCAGCCGTCGCCCATGAAGACGTAGGTGTGGTGGTCGACGATGCGGTGGCCGGGCCGGTTGAACTCGTCGGCCAGCAGCTTCTCGGCCAGCGCAAAGCCGACCGCATTCGCGAGGCCCTGGCCGAGCGGGCCGGTCGTCGTTTCGACACCGGGCGTCAAACCATGCTCGGGATGTCCGGGTGTCTTGCTGTGCAACTGGCGAAAGCGCTTCAGATCGTCGATGCTCAAGGCATAGCCGGTCAGATGCAACAGCGCATAGAGCAGCATCGACGCGTGGCCGTTGGACAGCACGAAACGGTCGCGGTCGGCCCAGCCCGGATTGGCCGGGTTGTGTCGCAAATGCCGGCCCCACAGGGCGACGGCCATCTCGGCCATGCCCATCGGTGCGCCCGGGTGCCCGGAGTTGGCCGCTTGCACGGCGTCCATGGCCAGCGCGCGCAAGGCGTTGGCAAGCTCGTCGTGCTGCCCGTTGTCGGGGCGCAGGACGCGGTCAGTCGATGCGGAACTCATGGCTTGCCTCTCGGAAGAAATTACAGAACGCCGAGGGCACGCTTGCGCCGCTCGATCATGCGCCAGATGAAGGGCGTGAAAAT
The DNA here is from genome assembly GCA_963740455.1 of uncultured beta proteobacterium. Taxonomy (GTDB): domain Bacteria; phylum Pseudomonadota; class Gammaproteobacteria; order Burkholderiales; family Burkholderiaceae_C; genus Paucibacter. Next base: position 140,022 of record CAVUEF010000006.1, on the reverse strand, counting down.
CAGCTGCATGGCCAGATCCATCTTGCCGCCCGGCACCACGATCGTGTTGGCGCGCGACATCCACGAGTTGTTGATCATGTTGAGCAGGTAAGGGAAGTCGATGCCCTTGGGATTGGCGAAGCGGATCACGCAGATGCTCTCGTCGGGCGCCGGAATGTCGAGCGCGATGAACGGGTTGCTGGTGTCCACACAGGGCACACGCTGGAAGTTCACATGCGTGTGGGTGAACTGCGGGCAGATGTAGTTCACATAGTCGGGCATGCGGCGCAGGATGGTGTCGGTCACCGCCTCGGTCGAATAGCCGCGCTTGGATTTGTCGCGCCAGAGTTTTTGGATCCACTCGAGATTGATCACCGGCACGACGCCGATCAGCAAGTCGGGGTGGCGCGCGATGTCGACCTCGGGCGTCACGACGGCCCCATGCAGGCCTTCGTAAAACAGCAGCTCGGTGCCAGCGGGCACGTCTTCCCAAGGCGTGAAGGTGCCGGGCTCTTGCTGGTAGGGCGCCGCTTCCTCGGCGTCGTGCAGGTATTTGCGGCGCTTGCCGGTGCCCGATGCGCCGAAGTCCTTGAACAACTGCTCGAGCTCGGCAAACATATTGTTTTCCGGTCCGAAGTGGCTGAAGTTCTGGTTGCCGGCTTGTTCGGCTTCGGCCTGGCGCAGCTTCATTTCATTGCGGTCGTGACGGTGAAAGCTGTCGCCCTCGATGACCGCCGCCTTGACATGCTCACGACGGAAGATGTTCTCGAAGGTGCGCGTCACCGATGTGGTGCCCGCGCCGGACGAACCCGTGATGGCGATGATGGGGTGACGTTCTGACATGTGGAGCTTCTCCTGACTATTCTTGGTGAAACGGGCTCGCCGCTTTGCGGCCGCAACGGCGCGGCGTCCTCGGTGCAAACTCAATCCCGGAACAAACCTCGCTCGGCAAACAGCGGATTGCCAATATCCTTGGTCGCCGGATCAAGGTGATAACGCTCGATACGCTCGACCTCGTGCTTCGAGCCGAACACCAGGCCGATGCGCTGGTGCAGCTGGGTCGGCGTCACGCCCAGCACCGCTTGGCGTCCCGTGCTGGCCCGCCCGCCGGCCTGCTCCATCAGAAAGCCGATCGGGTTCGCCTCGTAGAGCAAGCGCAAGCGGCCCGGCTTGATTGGATCCTTGGTGTCGCGCGGGTACAGGAACACGCCACCGCGCATCAGGATGCGGTGCGCCTCGGCCACCATGCTGGCAATCCAGCGCGTGTTGAAGTCCTTGCCGCGCGGGCCGGTCTTGCCGGCCAGGCATTCGTCAACGTAACGCTTCACCGGCGGCTCCCAGAAGCGGCTGTTGGAGCTGTTGATGGCGAACTCATGCGTGTCGGCCGGCACCTGGATGTCGGCGTGCGTCAACACGAACTCACCGAGGTTCGGGTTCAGCGTGAAGCCCGCCACGCCGTTGCCGACGCTCAGCACCAGCATGGTGGTCGGGCCGTACAAGGCGTAGCCGGCCGCCACCTGGGTGCTGCCGGGCTGCAGGAAGTCGGCCTCGGTCACATCGCGACCGCTGTCGATCACGTCTTGCGGCGCACGCAGGATCGAGAAGATGCTGCCCACCGAAACGTTCACGTCGATATTGCTCGATCCGTCGAGCGGGTCGAACACCAGCAGGTATTTGCCTCGCGAATAGGCCTGCGGGATCTGCCGCGGCTCGTCCATTTCTTCGGACGCCATGCCCGCGAGGTGACCGTTCCACTCGTTCATGCGGATGAAGATTTCGTTGCTGAGCACGTCAAGCGGCTTTTGCACCTCGCCTTGCACATTCACGGCCCCGCCCTGCGCCAGGACGGCAAGGCCCAGCGAATCGCCGAGCTCGCCGAACGCCACGATGCGGGCGATCGCCTTGCAGGCCAGCGAGACATCGAGCAGCAGTGCGTTGAAGTCACCGACGGCCTGCGGAAAACGGCGGCGCTGCTCGATCAGATAGCGTGTCAGCGTCCAGCGATGCGAGAGTGGCATGGGGGTCGTCCTGTCGTGTCAGTGGGAGGGGTGGCTTGCGAACACGCGGCTGGCCCGGATGTCCGCGGGCAGCAAGGTCGTCAGGTCTTCGCGTGTCAGCACCCGGTCGCGCTCGGCAAACAAGCGGCTGGCCTGGCGCAACCGTGCGCGGTCGAGCGCATTGCGCACGCTGCGTGCATTGGCGAAGTGAGGCTGCGCAATGCGCAGATTCAGGTACTCGGCAAAGCTCTCGCGCCCAGCGCCGCCGAAGCGGTAGTTCATGGTAGTTAGCATCCGGTCGCCGATCTGCAGCAACTCGTCAGGGCTGTAGTCCGGAAAATCGAGGTGGTGTGCAATGCGTGAGCTGAGTCCCGGGTTGGACTGGAAGAAGGTGTCCATGCGGTCCTTGTAGCCAGCAAGAATCACGACCAGATCATCGCGCTGGTTTTCCATCACCTGCAGCAGAATCTCGATCGCTTCCTGTCCATAGTCGCGCTCGTTGTCGGGACGATACAGGTAGTAGGCCTCGTCGATGAAAAGCACGCCGCCCATCGCCTTCTTGAGCACTTCGCGCGTCTTGGGCGCGGTGTGGCCGATGTATTGGCCGACCAGGTCGTCGCGCGTCACCGCCACCAGATGGCCTTTGCGCACATAACCCAGGCGGTGCAGGATTTCGGCCATGCGCAAGGCCACCGTGGTCTTGCCCGTGCCGGGATTGCCGGTAAAGCTCATGTGCAGGCTCGGCGTCTGCGCCGCCAGGCCAAGACCAAGCCGCAGCTTGTCGATCACCAGCAGCGCAGCGATGTCGCGCAGGCGGGTCTTCACCGGCGCCAGCCCGACCAGGTCGCGGTCGAGTTCATCGAGCACCGTTTCGACCTGGCTCTGGGCCAGCACCTCCGCCACCGTCGTGGCAGGCGGCCCCGCGTCTTCCGGCGCCTGCAGTTCAGGCGCCGACGCAGCGACGCTACCGGGGATCGAGTAGCGAGGAGCGTTCATCACGCCGCCTTGCCTGGCGTTGACGCCGCGAGCTGCGCGCGCATCGCGTCGATCACGCGCTTGTAGTCGGTCTGGCCGAAGATCGCGCTGCCGGCGACGAAGGTATCGGCGCCCGCATCGGCCACGCGGCGGATATTGTCGGCCTTGATGCCGCCGTCCACTTCGAGCCGGATGTCGCGGCCGCTGGCTTCGATGATGCGCCGCGCCTGCTCGGTCTTGCGCAAGGCGCTGTCGATGAAGCTCTGACCGCCGAAGCCCGGGTTCACGCTCATGATGAGCACGAGGTCGACCTTGTCGATCACCCAATCCAGCACGTCCAGCGGCGTGGCCGGGTTGAACACCAGGCCGGCCTTGCAGCCTTCGCCATGGATCAGCTGCAGCGTGCGATCGACATGCATGCTGGCGTCCGGGTGAAAGCTGATGAGGTCGGCGCCGGCCTTGGCAAACGCCTGCGCCAAGGCATCCACCGGCTGCACCATCAGGTGCACATCGAGCTCGACCTTGCTGCCGTCGGCACGCACGCAATGCGGCTTGATCGCCTGCGCCACGGCCGGTCCGATGGTCAGGTTCGGTACGTAATGGTTGTCCATCACGTCGAAGTGAATCCAGTCGGCGCCGGCATTGATGACGCTTCTGACCTCGTCGCCCAGACGGGCAAAGTCGGCCGACAAGATGGAAGGCGCAATGCGGTAGGTGGTCATCGATGCCTCGTTGATGGTGGACCGTGCTCCGCCTGGAGCGGGAGCGTGGCAGGCAGTGTCAATAGCGCTGCCCTTCGGGCTTGTCGGTCGCGTAGCTGTGCACCGAATAGCGCATCGTCCGCCCATTCACTTCCTGACGCACCAGTCCGAAGCCGGGTTCGCTCAAAGGCCGGTTCACGATGAAGCTCATCGCGATCGACTCGATGCCACGTGTCGAGTCGAAGGCCATCAGGCGGATGTAATGGCTGGGGAAAGTCTTGCGGCAGCTGTGCAACTCCATCATCACGCCGGCCGCGTCCTGCATGTCGAACATGGGCATGCCGAACATCTCCCAGTAGGTGTTGCGCGGGTGCGGATCGTCGGTGTACTCGATGCTCCAGGCATATCCCTTGGAGAGGCCGTAGTCGATCTGCATGGAGATTTCGGCGTCGGTCAGGGCGGGCAGAAAGCTGAATTGGCCTTGGGTGATCTGGCCGGTCGGGTTGGTCATCATGGTCGTGTGCTCCTGTGGTGGTTTCTTACCGCTGGGTTCGCGGGTGCTGGGTGACTGGTGTAGCGAAGTAAAGGAGGAGGCCGTGGCCGCAGGCCAGGGCCGGGGGACATGAGCGGAACCAGTCATCCGGCGCCCTCGGCGCGCTCCATGACTGCCTGCGGAATTACGCCGCCACCCCAGGCGTCACGGCATAGTCACTGGTGTCGGTGCTTGCGTAGTTGAAGCTGATTTCGCCCCAGGTGTCCAGCGCCTGCTTCAGCGGCGTGCAAGTCTGCGCCACCTTGCGCAGAATCGCCGGGCCCTCTTCCAGGATGTTCTTGCCTTCATTGCGCGCCTTCACGATGCACTCCAGCGCCACGCGATTGGCCACCGCACCGGCCTGGATGCCGGCCGGGTGACCGATGGTGCCGCCGCCGAACTGCAGAATCACGTCGTCGCCGAACAGATCGATCAGCTGGTGCATCTGGCCCGCGTGGATGCCGCCGCTGGCCACCGGCATGACCTTGCGCATATCGGCCCAGTCCTGATCGAAGAACAGGCCGCGCGGCAGGTCCTGCTTGGTGAAGCTGTCGCGACACACGTTGTAATAGCCTTGCACGGTCATCGGGTCGCCCTCGAGCTTGCCGACCGCCGTGCCGGTGTGCAGGTGGTCGACCCCGGCCAGACGCAACCACTTGGCCATCACGCGAAAGCTCACCCCGTGGTTCTTCTGCCGCGTGTAGGTGCCGTGACCGGCGCGGTGCATGTGCACGATCATGTCGTGCTTGCGCGCCCAGTTGGCCATGCTCTGGATCGCGCTCCAGCCGATCACCAGGTCGAGCATGATCACCACCGAGCCCAGCTCCTTGGCAAACTCGGCGCGCTCGTAGATGTCTTCCATCGTCGCGCCGGTCACGTTCAGGTAGCTGCCCTTGACCTCGCCGGTCGCGGCGCTGGCCTTGTTCACGGCGTCCATCACGTACAGGAAACGGTCGCGCCAGTGCATGAAGGGCTGCGAGTTGATGTTCTCGTCGTCCTTCATGAAGTCGAGGCCGCCCTTCAGTCCCTCGTAGATCACGCGGCCGTAGTTGCGCCCCGACAGACCCAGCTTGGGCTTGGTGGTGGCGCCGAGCAAGGGTCGGCCGAACTTGTCCAGGCGCTCGCGCTCGACCACCAGTCCCGTCGGCGGCCCCTTGAAGGTCTTGACGAGTGCCACCGGCATGCGGATGTCTTCCAGACGCGCGGCCTTCAAAGGCTTGAAGCTGAAGACATTGCCGATCAGGCTGGCCGTGATGTTGGCGATCGAACCCTCTTCAAAGAGGGTGATGTCGTAGGCCACCCACGCGAAATACTGACCTGGCGTGCCCGGCACCGGCTCGACCTTGTAGGCCTTGGCGCGGTAGCTGTCGCAGGCCGTCAGGCGGTCGGTCCAGACCACCGTCCAGGTCGCCGTGCTTGATTCGCCAGCCACTGCGGCAGCGGCTTCGATCGGGTCAACGCCTTCTTGCGGGGTGATGCGGAACAGGCAAAGCGTGTCGGTGTCCTTGGGGACGTAGTCCGCGTCCCAATAGCCCATTTGGCGGTATTTCAGGACGCCTGCGCTGTAGCGCTTCTTGGCGTCGGTGATAAGTCCCAGATCGTCGGGCTTGCTCATTTGCGGCTCCTGCTTAGGCGTGCGATGACGCGGTTGAGCGCAATTTAGGTCATCAGGTAAATAAACAAAATTCAGTTATTCTTATGGATCAATTAAGAAATACTGAATGAAAAACATCACCTTCCGCCAATTGCGTATCTTCAGCGAGGTCGCCAAGCAGTTGAGCTTCGTACGCGCTGCCGAGAGCCTGCACTTGACGCCCCCCGCAGTGACCATGCAGGTCAAGGAGCTGGAACTGCAACTGGGGATGAAGTTGTTCGAGCGTCAGGGCCGACAGGTGTCGCTCACCACGGTGGGCGAATATTTTCTCGTCTATGTGCGGCGCATGCTGGCCACGCTGAAGGACGCCGACGACGCGATGGCGCGCTTTCTCAAGCTCGAGTCCGGCGTGCTGAACCTGGGCATGGTGGGCACCGCCAAATACTTCGTCCCGCGCCTGTTGACGCGCTTCCGCGAAGAGCATCCAGGCATCGAGCTGCGCCTGCAGCAAGGCATCAATCGCGAGCAGTTGGTCACCCTGCTGCAGCACGGCGAGGTCGACTTGGCCATCATGGGCCGGCCCCCGACGGAAATGGCGACGCGCACCGAGCCCTTTGCGGCGCACCCGCATGTGTTCGTCGCTCCGCCCAAGCATTCGATTCTGAGCATCGACCGGCCGGCGGTTTCGGCACTCGCCGACCATCCGCTGATCGTTCGCGAGCCCGCCTCGGGAACCCGCGCGCTGATGAACCGCTTCTTCCAGGACCATCGGTTCGAGCCGCGCATCGCGATGGAAATGCCCAGCAACGAGACCATCAAGCAAGCCGTCATGGCCGGCATGGGTCTGGGCTTTCTGTCGCTGCACACGATCGGGCTGGAGCTGAGCTGCGGCCTGCTGGAGATCGTTCGCATAGAGGGCAGCCCGCTGGTGCGCGCCTGGAACATCGTGCACATGCAGTCAAAAATTCTGTCGCCGGCTGCCGAAGCGCTGCGCTACTTCATCCTCGAACATGGCGAAACCCATCTGGCCGAGCATGACCGGCCATGGATGGGCGAGGCGCCAGCAGGCAAAAGCTGAAACCGAGGCGGGGGCATTGCCACGCTCGGGCGCTCTTTTGCCAACCGCAAGCATCGCGGGAAGGCCAGCCTTCGTCCATCAAAGCGCCGCGTGCTCAATCATTGCCGCGCGGGTCGCACCTGGGGTCGATCATCACCGCGCCGCCGGATCAAGGCACGCGGTCGATGTCGTTCAAGCCAGCTGCGCCGCCAGCAACTTCGCTACATGCACAGCCTCGCGCTGTGCGCCGTCGTGGATCTGATGGCGGCAGCTGGTGCCGTCGGCGACGACGATGGCATCCGGCGCGGCACGCAGCGCCGGCAGCAGCGTTGCCTCGGCCATCTGCATCGACACCTCGTAGTGGCTGGCCTCATAGCCGAAGCTGCCGGCCATGCCGCAGCAACTGCTCTCGATCAGCGCCGGCTCGGCACCAGGGATGAGCCGCAGCACGTCCACGATCGGCGTCACGGCAGCGAAGGCTTTCTGGTGACAGTGGCCATGCAACAGCACAGGGCGGTCCACGCGCTTGAGTCGTGACTTCAGCGCGTCGAGCCGGCCGGCCGCGGCTTCGCGCGCAAGGAACTCCTCGAACAGCAGGGCGTGACGGCTGATGGTCTGCGCCGCTTCGCCCAAGCCCATCACCAGCATCTCGTCGCGCAGCGTCAGCAGGCACGAAGGCTCCAGGCCGACGATGGCAATGCCCTTGTCGGCAAACGGCAGCAGCGCGTCCACCACCTCGCGCGCCTTGGCACGTGCCTGCTCGACCATGCCGCTCGAGAGAAAAGTGCGGCCGCAGCAAAGGTGCTTGCCGTCGGCCTTGAGCTTGGTGGCGACATGCACGGTGTAGCCGCCGGCCTGCAGCACTTTCAAGGCAGCGAGCGCATTGCTCGCCTCGAAAAAACCATTGAAGGTGTCGACAAACAGCACCACCGGCTTGTTGGCAGTCAGGACTTCTGCGCGCGTGGCGCCGGCATGGCCTGAGTTGAAGAAATGTTCGCGCTGCCATTGCGGCAGGCTGCGCTTGGCCGACAAGCCGAGCAGCTTTTCGCTCAACCAGGACATCAGCGGCAGCTTGTCGCGCAGGTTCAGCAGCGGCGCGAAGCGACTGGCCAGCTGCGCGTAGTCGGGCAACTGGCCCACCAGCCTGTCCTTGAGCGTGTGGCCGTGCTTGGCCTTGTAGTGCTGCAAGAACTCGACCTTCAGCTTGGCCATGTCGACGCCGGTGGGGCAATCGCGCTTGCAGCCCTTGCAGCTGACGCACAGGTCCATCGCTTGCGCCATGGCTTCGCTCGCGAAAGCGTCCTGCGAATTCATGCCTTCGAGCTGGCCAGACAGTGCCAAGCGCAGCGTGTTGGCGCGGCCGCGCGTCGAGTGCTGTTCGTCGCGCGTGACGCGGTAGCTCGGGCACATGGTGCCGGCGTCGAACTTGCGGCAGTGGCCGTTGTTGTTGCACATCTCGACGGCCTTGGCCAAGCCCTGCGCCGGGTCGCCGCCGCTGCCAGGCGCGCTGGTCTGCTCGGTCACCGGGTTGTTCTGCACATCCCAGGCGCTCCAGTCGAGCACGGGCTGGATCGGCACGACCTGGTAGCCGGGCGGAAAACGCATCAGCCGCGTGTCGTCCATCTTCGGCGGATCGATGATGCGGCCGGGGCTGAGTAGATTCGAAGGGTCGAGCTGGCTCTTGATTTGAGCAAAGGCTTGCGTGAGTTTCGGGCCGAACTGCCATGCTATCCATTCGCCACGGCACAGGCCGTCGCCATGCTCGCCGCTGTAGGCGCCCTTGAATTTGCGCACCAGCTCACTCGCTTCTTCGGCGATGGCGCGCATCTTGTGCGCGCCGCCACTCTCACCACCCTGGCGCATATCGAGGATGGGCCGGATGTGCAAGGTACCGACCGAGGCGTGCGCGTACCAGGTGCCGCGCGTGCCGTGTTTGGCAAACACCTGGGTCAGCGTGTCGGTGTACTCGGCCAGATGTTCGAGCGGCACAGCGCAGTCTTCGATGAAGCTCACCGGCTTGCCGTCGCCCTTCAAGCTCATCATGATGTTCAGGCCGGCCTTGCGCACTTCCCACAGGTTTTTCTGCGGCGCGTCGTCGATCATCTCCACCACACTGCCGGGCAGACCGAGTTCGCCCATCAGCTCGACCAGTTCCCTGAGCTTGGGCGCGATGTCCGCCTTGGCCGCGCCTGAGAATTCGACCAGCAGCACGGCCTCGGGTCTGCCGCCATTGATGGCTGGCGCGAGCGCCGTGCGTATGGTCGACGCAAACGCCGGGTTCTGCAGCGCGAGCTCGATCATCGTGCGATCCACCAACTCCACCGCAGTGAGGCTGCCGCGCTGCATGTTGTGGCCCAACTTGACGATGTGCTGCGCCGCGTCCATCGCCTGAAAGAAGGTCGGGAAATTCACCACGCCCAGCACCTTGGCGCGAGGCAGTTCGCTCAACGACAAGTCGAGCGAACGGGTCAGCGCGAGCGTGCCTTCGCTGCCCACCAGCAGATGCGAAAGATTGACCGAGCCGTCGCTCGTGTAGGGCTTGACGTTCTGGTTGTCGAAGATGTCGAGGTTGTAGCCCGCCACGCGGCGCAGCACCTTGGGCCAGCGCGCTTTGATCTCGCTGCGATGCTCGATGGCCAGCGCGCGCACGAATTCGCCGATCTGCCGGGCACGCCCGCTGGCGGCGTCGAAACGGCCGAAGTCGAGCAGGCTGCCATCCGTCAACCAGGCCTGTGCGCCAAGGACGTTGTGCACCATATTGCCGTAGGCGAGTGAGCGGCTGCCGCACGAGTTGTTGCCTGCCATGCCGCCGAGCGTGGCCTGCGCGCTGGTCGACACATCGACCGGATACCACAGGCCGTGCGGCTTCAGCGCAGCGTTCAGGTGGTCGAGCACCAGCCCCGGCTCGACCTTGGCGGTGCGCTGGCGCACATCCACTTCGAGGATGTTGCGCAGGTACTTGCTATGGTCGATGACGAGCCCGGCGCCCACCGTCTGGCCGCATTGGCTGGTGCCGCCACCACGCGGCACGATGGGCACGCTTAAACTCCGGCAGATGTCCAGCGCAAGGCTCACGTCCTTGGCGTCGCGCGGCACGAACGCGCCCACCGGCATCACCTGGTAGATCGACGCATCGGTGGCGTAGCGGCCACGGTCGGCCGACGCGAACAGCACCTCGCCGCGCGTCTGAGACGTCAAGCGTGCGGCCAGGCGAGCCGCGACTTCGTTGCTGACGCGCGCCACGGACTCAAAGACTGCGTCGGCGTTCTGCCGTGCACGATGGATCCGCACAGGCGCGTTCATCAAAGCTCAATCCTTGGCGGAAGTGAGGGCGGCCGCCTGGGCCGCGCGCATTTGCTCGATCACGACGTGGCGCTTCTGGCCCAGGTGGGCCACCAGTTCGGCGCGCAGCGCGGCGCCGTCGCGCGTCTCGAGCGCAACAATCATGCGGTCGTGCTCCTCCATGGCGTGCCGCCACTTCTCGCCGTCCTGATTGGAGCGAAAGCGCAGCGCTTGCAGGCGCGCATTGACCTGCGTGTAGATGGCAGTCAGCACCGGGTTTTGCGCAGCCGCATTGATGGCGCGGTGGATGGCGGCGTTGAGCCGGTAGTAGGCCGACAAGTCCTGCCTCGTGTAGGCCGCCTTCATCTCGAAGTGCAGTGCCTTGATCTCGACCAGTTCCTCGTCGCTGATGCGCGGCGCGGCCAGCTCACCCGAGAGGCCCTCGAGTCCCGCCATCACCTCGAAGGTATTGAGGATGTCGGCTTCGGACAGAGCCACCGCAATCGCGCCGCGGTTCGGCAGCAATTCCACCAAGCCCTCGGCCGCCAGCGTCTTGATGGCCTCGCGCAGCGGCGTGCGCGAAACGCTAAGCAACTCGCACAAGGCCCGTTCGTTGAGTTTGGCACCGGGCGCGACCGCCCCTTCGACGAGCATTTGGCGCAGGCGTTGTGTGACCTGCTCGTGCAGCGCTGCGCGCGGGATCGCAATGATTTGTGCCGTCATGTTTCTATTTTGTATTCACATTTTCTTCGCTTTGTGGTCGATTGTAGGTTAAACACCGTTGACAAGCCGTTTTTGTATGCAAAAAATAGCCTGCTCAACCCGAGGCCGTTTTTATGTTGACGACTGATTTCCACCCCACTGGCCGCCACTTCCTGCAAATTCCCGGCCCTTCACCCGTACCAGACCGCGTACTGCGCGCGATCAGCCTGCCCACCATCGACCACCGTGGTCCGGAATTCGCCGCACTCGGCCTGAAGGTGCTGGCCGACATCAAGCAGGTGTTCCGTACCCAGCACCCGGTCATGATCTACCCCGCCTCGGGAACCGGCGCCTGGGAAGCGGCCTTGGCCAACACATTGAGCCCCGGCGACCCGGTGTTGATGTACGAGACCGGGCACTTCGCCTTTCTGTGGCAAAGGCTGGCCACGCGACTGGGGCTCAAGACCGAGGTGATCGCGCTGCCCGGACTGGACCCAGGCGGCGTCCCTTTGAGCTGGCGCCATGGCGTGCAGGCCGACCTGATCGAGCAGCGCCTCAGGGTCGATGGCGCTCATGCCATCAAGGCCGTGTGTGTGGTGCACAACGAGACTTCGACCGGAGTGACGAGCGACATCCCGGCCGTGCGCCGCGCCATCGACGCTGCCAAGCACCCGGCACTGCTGCTGGTTGACACGATCTCCGGGCTGGCATCGGTCGACTACCGGCATGACGAATGGGGCGTGGACGTGTCGATCAGCGGATCGCAAAAAGGGCTGATGCTGCCGCCGGGCATCAGCTTCAATGCCTTGTCGCCGAAGGCCATCCAAGCCAGCAAGTCTTGCACCATGCCGCGCAGCTACTGGGCCTGGGACGACATGCTCGAAACGAACCGCAGCGGCTATTGGCCCTCCACGCCCAACACCAATCTGCTCTACGGGTTGAGCGAATCGTGCGACATGCTGCTGGGCCAGGGGCTGGACGCCGTGTTCGCGCGGCACCGGCGCTGGGCCGAGGGCGTGCGCCGCGCCGTCAAGGCCTGGGGCCTGCAGATCCAGTGCCTTGACGCATCCGCTCACTCGCCCGTGTTGACCGGCGTGATGACGCCCGACGGCGTGGATGCCGACGCGGTGCGAAAAATCATCTACGAGCGTTTCGACTGCTCGCTGGGCACGGGTCTCGGCAAGGTCAAGGGGCGCATGTTTCGCATCGGCCACCTGGGCGACACGAATGATCTGACGCTGATCGCCACGCTGGCGGGCTGCGAAATGGGACTCAAGCATGCGGGCGTGAAGCTCGCCGGCTCGGGCGTGCACGCCGCGATGGAGCATTTCTCGGGGCATCCGATCCCCTTGCCCGCGCAAAAGACCGTCTGAGGCAAACGTATTCCCCCATAGGGCTGCGGCCGCATGGATTTCTGTAGCAACCAAAGGAGACACGATGACAAGGTTCCACTTTTCCGCAAAGAAAATCACGCGCCGGCTGCGGATCGTCGCGAGCGCATCCTTGCTCGGCATTGGCGCGATTCTGCTGGGCGCGGGCAGCGCCCATGCACAGATCGAGATCAAGCTCGGTCACGTGGGTGAGCCGGGGTCCATCTTTCAGCTCAGTAGCGACGAATTCGCCAAACGCGCCAACGCCAAACTGGCCGGCAAGGCCAAGGTCGTGGTGTTCGGCTCCAGCCAGCTCGGCGGCGACAAGGAGATGATCCAGAAGCTCAAGCTGGGCACCATCGACATGGCCCTGCCGTCGACCGTGATGTCCTCCGAGGTCGACCTGTTCGGCATCTTCGAGATGCCTTATATCGTCAAGGATCGCGCGCACATGGCGCGCATCGAGAAGGACATCTTCTGGCCCAGCATGGCGCCCGAGACCGAGAAAAAAGGGCTGAAGGTGCTTGCCGTCTGGGAAAACGGCTACCGCCACATCACCAACAACAAGCGGCCAATCAAAATACCGGAGGACCTCAAGGGCATCAAGCTGCGCGTGCCCGAAGGCAAGTGGCGCGTGAAGATGTTCCAGGACTACGGCGCCAATCCCAGCCCGATGAAGTTCTCGGAGTTGTTCACCGCGTTGCAGACCGGCGTGATGGACGGGCAGGAAAACCCCTTCACCCAGATCTATTCGGCCAAGCTGCAGGAAGTCCAGAAGTACCTCTCGCTGTCGGGCCACGTCTACACACCGGCCTACTTGACGGTCGGTACACGTCGCTACAACACGCTGCCCGCCGATGTGCGCAAGGTGCTCGAAGACACGGCCAAGGAAACGCAGGCCTATGTCTACGCTGAAGCCATCAAGGCCGAGACCGATCTGCTGACCAAGCTCAAGCAAAGCGGCATGCTGGTCAACGAGGTCGACAAGGACGCCTTCATCGCCGCGAGCAAGCCGATCTATGAAGAATTCGGCCATGAAGTCGCCGGCGCCAAGCCGCTCATCGACAAAGCCGTGGCGCTCGGCAAATAAGACGGGGACGAGCAAATGCACAAGGCTTTGACCCCCGCTGCCGACAATCCGATGCACCGCTTCAGGCGCCGCTATGGCCTGGCGCTTGAATGGGTGGTGATGACATTGATGGCGGTGCTGGCGGTGGAGGTCAGCTTGGGCATCGTGTTCCGGTTCAGCGGCTATTCGCTGGTCTGGTATGACGAGGTCGCGTCGGCGCTGCTTGCCTGGCTCACGTTCTACGGTTCGGCACTCGCCTCGGTGAAGCGCGCGCATATCGGCTGCCCCGAGGTGGTTGACCAGTTCCCGCTCGGGCTGCAGCGCCTGACAGCGATCCTCGGTCAGATCCTGGTGATTGCCTTCTTTGCCTTGCTGGGATGGGTGGGCCTTTCCATCATGCCTTTCCTGGTCGGCGAATCCCTGGTGAGTCTGCCGTGGATATCGATGAACTTCGTGCAGTCGGTGATCCCGATTTCGTCGGGCCTGATCCTGATTGCCGAAGTCATGTACCTGATCGATCTGCTCAATGCGCAGCGCGGTGGCGACGATCACGTTGGCGCCAGCCTCGCCGACGGCCTGCACTGAAACCCCAAGGAACAACATGTCAACCATGCTGGTGTTATTCGGTGCCGTGCTGGCGCTGGTCCTGCTCAACATACCGATCGCCGTGTCGCTGGGCATCGTCGCGGTGATCGCGATGCTGACCAGCCACGGTCTCGATTCGTTGCCGAACATGGCGCTGGTCATCTACAACGGCGCGACCAATTTTCCGCTGCTGGCCATTCCCCTGTTCATTCTGGCGGGCGCCATCATGAACGCATCGGGCATTTCTCAGCGGCTCATCGCTTTTGCATCCTCACTGTTCGGCTGGGTGCGCGGCGGCCTCGCCCATGTCTCGATCGGCGCCTCGCTGTTCTTCGCAGAAATTTCGGGCTCGGCCGTGGCCGACGTCGCCGCGCTGGGCTCGATCCTGATTCCGGGCATGAAGTCCAAAGGCTATCCCGCCCCTTTTGCCGCAGCAGCCATGTCGTCTGCCGCCACGCTGGCGGTCATCATTCCGCCGTCGATTCCGATGATCTTGTACGCCGTGATGGCAGAGACCTCGGTGGTTCAGATGTTCGTCGGCGGCATCGTGCCAGGCTTGATCGGCGCCGCGGGGCTGATGGGCATGGCAAGTTTTCTGGCCAAGCGCTACAAGCTGCCGCGTGAAGACAGGTTTTCGATGCCGCGCGTGCTCAAGACCGGACGTGAGGCGCTGTGGGCTTTCGCGCTGCCCATCATCATCCTGGGGGGGATTTTCGGCGGAGTCGTCACCGCCACCGAGGGTGCGGCGCTCGCCGTGCTGGCGGCGCTGTTCATCGGCCTGGTGGTGTACCGCGAACTCGATCTCAAACACCTGAGGGCGGCCGTGATGGAAGGCGGCGTACAGACTGCCGTCGTGATGCTGTTGGTCGCCACCAGCGCGTTGCTCGGGACTTACCTGACCGAAGTGCAGGCCCCGCAGGAACTGGCCAAGACCGTGTCGGATTTCACCTCCAACAAATGGGTGGTGCTGGCGTTGCTCAACCTGTTGTTTCTGTTCCTGGGCATGTTCCTGCATTCGGCCGCCGCCATCATTCTGGTGATTCCGATCGTGATGCCGTTGGTCAGGTCGGTCGGCATCGATCCGGTGCATTTCGGCCTGATCGTCACGATCAACCTGGGCATCGGTCAGCAGACGCCGCCGGTGGCCAGTGTGCTGATGGTGGCCAGCTCGATCGCCAAGGCCTCGGTGTGGGAAGTGACGCGGGTCAACATCTGGTTCATCGGCATTTTGTTGGCGGTGCTGATGCTCGTGACCTACGTGCCGGTCACCGGCATGGGGCTGGTCGACTTGTTCTACCGATAAGCCGCTCGCGCCCGAGCCAACCCTTCAGGAGAGATTGCTTCATGACTGACAGCACGGCGGGCACAGTGCGCCTGACGATCGAGGGCAGCATCGCCTCGGTGCGGTTTGATCGCCCCCAGGCGCGCAACGCCATGACCTGGGCCATGTACGAACAGCTGATGGCGATCTGCCGGCAGTTGCAGGCCAACCCAGCGGTGTGTGTCGTCACGTTCAGGGGCAGCGGCGGCCAGGCCTTTGTTGCCGGCACCGACATCGAGCAATTCAAGGCCTTTTCGACGGGCGACGAAGGCGTGGCTTATGAGCGCCAGATCGACCAGTGCATCGGCCTGCTTGAAGCGCTGCCCATGCCCACCGTGGCCGTGATCGAAGGGTGGGCGGTGGGTGGCGGATTGGCGATTGCCACCGCCTGTGATTTGCGCATCGCAAGCAGCGCTGCGCGCTTCGGTGTGCCGATTGCCAAGACGCTGGGCAACTGCCTGTCGGTGGCCAGTCTGGCGCGACTCGTTGCGGTATTCGGTCAGCCGCGCGTCAAGCGCATGCTGCTGCTGGCCGAAATCATCGGCGCCGACGAGGCGCTGGCTTGCGGCTTTCTGCTCGAAGTCTGCGCGCCTGACGCGCTCGACGCCTCAGCAGCGCGTCTGGTGGAGCGTCTGGCCGCACTTGCACCGGTCACGCAAAGCGTCGCCAAGGAAGGGCTGCGTCGCCTCACCACCAACAAGCTGCCCGAAGGCGACGACCTGATTCGCCGCGCCTATGGCAGCAGCGATTTCCGCGAAGGGGTCGATGCCTTCGTGGCCAAGCGCAGCCCGGTCTGGAAAGGCAGTTGATGGCCACCAACGCTCCCGACGCACACACCGGGCCGCTGACCGGGATGCGCGTGCTCGAACTCACGCAAATCATGTCGGGCCCGACCTGTGGTCAGATGCTGGCCGACATGGGCGCCGACGTCATCAAGGTCGAGAAGCTGCCGGGTGGCGACGACGCGCGCGCCTACCGCGACCCGCAGGTGGGTGGCGTATCGGCGCCCTTCATGATGATGAACCGCAACAAGCGCGGTATTGCCGTCAACCTCAAACACGAGCAGGGCCGCGCGCTGCTACTGCGCATGGTGCAGGACGCCGACGTGCTGGTCGAAAATTTTCGTGGCGGAACGCTCGACAAGCTCGGCCTCAGCTACGAGACGCTGTCTCAAGCCAACCCGGGCCTGATCTACTGCGCGATTTCGGGCTACGGCCGCACCGGCCCGTACGCCGGCAAGGGCGGCTTCGATCTGATCGCGCAAGGCTTCGCCGGCCTGATGTCCATCACCGGCGAGCCCGGCCGGCCGCCCGCCAAGAACGGCAACGCGGTGTCCGACATGAATGCCGGCATCCTCGGCGCTCTGGGCATACTCGCCGCCTACATCCACAAGCTCAAGACCGGCCAGGGCCAGATCGTCGACACCTCGCTGAGCGACGCCGCGCTGCAGCAGCTTTACTGGCATGCGGCGATCTTCTTTGCCAACGGGCGCTCGGCCGAGCCGACCGGCTCGGCCCATGTGCTGGCCGCGCCCTATCAGGCTTTCGAGGCCAGCGATGGCTGGATCAATATCGGCGGCGCGAATCAGTCCAACTGGGAGCGCATCGCCGATGTGCTCGGCCACCCGGAATGGCGCACCGACGCGCGTTTTGCCGCCAACAGCGAGCGCATGGCGCACCGCGAGGAATTGGTCCAACTGATGAACGCGGTGCTGCGCAAGCGCACGCGCGCCGCATGGCAGGCCGCCTTCGACGCCGCCGGCGTGCCGGCCGGCCCGGTGCATACGGTGGGCGAGGCGCTCAGCCATGCGCAGACGCTGGCGCGCGGCATGGTGGTCGAGTTGGAGCACCCTCAGGCCGGCTTGACGAAAGCCATCGGCTGCCCGATCCACTTCTCGGCCACGCCGACACAGATCACCAGGCCGGCGCCGCTGCTCGGACAGCACACGCGCGAGCTGCTGCACGAGCACGGCTACAGCCATGCGGCGATTGACGCGCTGATTGAGCAAGGCGCCGTCGGCGAGCCCGGCACAAGGTCCGGGTGAACCGGGTCAGGGCATCGGCCACGCCTCAGCGAGCGTCGCGCTCCATCAGCAGATAGGTGTTGTAGGCATTGATGCGATTGGCCGCGCCGAACAAGGGCAGCTTGGCAAAGCGCGACCAATCGGTGCGCGCGTAGACCTCTTCGAAGGGCTCCATATTGCGCGCCGCCTCGCCCATGGTCTGGCGCAAATAGGCCAGGTAGTCGCGCGTGAGTTGCAGGTCCTCGCGCGGCGTGTTCGACACCGCCCCGTGCCCCGGAATGATGACCTTGGTGTCGAACGTCAACAACTTGTCCAATGCCTTGAGCCAACTGCCGCTGTCGGCCTGTCCGACAAAGGGCACGCGACCCCGGAACACCAGGTCGCCCGCGACCAGTACCTTGAGCTTGGGGACGTACACGACCACATCCTCGGCCGTATGCGCGGGACCGGCAGGAATCACCTCGAAGTCCAGGCCGCCCAGCTTCAAGGTGGTCGGCTCGGTGATCCAGCGGTCCGCGGGCACGAGCCGGGTTGTCTCGTCGATCCACGGAAACAGATCTTCGCGGCTGGCCTTCAGTCGCAGTTCGGCGGTCTGCGATTGCAGGTAGCTCTGTCCATCGCGATGCGCGATGATCTCGGCGCCGGCCGCCTTCAACACCTGCAGGCCATAGATGTGATCGGCATGGTAGTGCGTCACCACGACGTACCTGACGGGAGCTGCTGTGACGCGGCGTATCTCGGCCAGCATTTCCTGCGCCAGCTCGGGCGACCCCAGCGCGTCGATCACCACCACGCCCGCGTCGGTGACGATGAAGGCCGAATTGGAGATGAAATTGCGGTTCGCTGCCGAGCCCAGCGCCGAGACGCCTTGCACCATCCAGGTCTGGGGCGCCACTTGACGCGCCACCACCTTCTGCGCCTGGGCTGGCGGCACCAGACAAGTCGTGAACACCAACAAGGTGGCGGCAAGACACTGACGCAGCGTCATGGCGATGACGCTTGCTGCCGCGCGGCGTTGAATGTGGGCAGGGCCTGTTCCGGCGGATAGACGGGAGCGCCCTCGATTGACTTTTCGGCGCGCTGATCGACCCACCAATCGGTGAGCGCCGCCGAGGCCCAGATGGCCGGCAGCGTGACCCAGGCCGTGAGGGTGAAGACGGCCGCGCCCGACAGACCGGCGCCCACCGCGCAGCCGCCCGCGAGCATGGCACCAAAGCCCATCAGCACGGCGCCGATCAGGTAGCGGCGCATGCAGGCGCCGCCTTCGAAACCCACGAGCTTGAGTTCGCCAAACCAGGCCGCCGCGAGGAAGGAGCCGAGGAACACGCCGGGCACCAGCCCGAAGTCGAAGGTCGGCGCCTTGTCGGGCGAGAACAGCACGCGCGCCAGCACTTCGGCCGACGGTCCGCTGAAGCTCAGGCTTTGCACCGGAGCGGCTTGCGCCTGCAGGCCGGTGGCATTCACCATGCCGGTGAACCACCAACCCGCCGTGATGCTCAGGCCCACCATGATGGCGCCAGCCCAGCCCCACACGGAGACCTGTTGATGGCGCGCCCAGCGGATCGCAGCGATCAACCAGACCGCGCCAAACAGCAAGGCGCCAGCGCGCCCGATGCCGCTGATGGCAATCAAATCGCGCGCAGTTCCACCATCCACGGTCCACCAGGACGAAATGCTTTCGCGCAAGGGTGCGAGTGCACCCGACCATGCCGCCAGCGAAGTCACCGCAAACACCAGGCCCGACAGCACCGAGCGCAGATTGCCCTGCGCGGCCAGCACTAGCAGACGGCTCGCACAGCCGCGCGCCAGAATCATGCCGACGCCGAACAAAACCCCACCGATGGCCGCCCCGGAGAGGCTGCCGCGCGTCGCCAACTGGCGCGCGCTCGTGACATCGAGCCAGCCCATCGCAATCACGCCCTGCGTACCGAGCAAGGCCACGGCAAAGGCGAACAGCCAGACCGTCAGTTTGCCGCCCGGCGCGCCGCGCGAGAACTCGACCGCTGCCGAGCGCAGACAAAAGCGCGAGCGCTGCGCAAAGAAGCCGAACATGACGCCAATCAGCAAGCCGCCCAGGCCCAGCGTTCTGGCCTGCCCGAAAGAATCAATCAGTGCATCGATGGACATGAAGCTTCAGCCTGCCCGGCCCGGATTGGCGTCCACCCCGATCAGGCGTGGCGTGTTGATGTTGCGCGGTGCCACGCGGCCCTTCGCCTTGAGCCACTGCTCGAGCACGTCCCAGACCATGCGTGTGCCCGGCGCCGTGGCGGCGGCCTCGGCCACCGGCGCCCAGCCCGCCACCCTGTAGTTCTTGCCCGCATCGATGGGTTTGCCGTTCAGGCGCATGTCCTGGATGCGCCTGCCCATCGCTGCACCGGGCTCGCAGGCATAGGTGAGGCCGCCGACGCGCACCATGTCGCCGCCCTGCTGGTAGTAGGGGTCGGGATTGAAGAGGTTGTCGGCCACGTCTTCGAGCACGGTCTTGATCATCTCGCCGCTCATGTCGGTGACGGTGGCATACGAGTAGGTGGTGGCGAGCTGGTCCATCATCAGCTCGCGTGTGATCGCATCGCCCGCCAGCAAGCTGGTGCCCCAGCGAAAGCCCGGCGAGAAAGCGATTTCGGCGCCCTGCACGTCCATCAAGGCGTCGATGATGAGCTGATCCCACGAGCCGTTGAAATTGCCACGCCGGTACAGCAGACCGTCGGTCACGGCGAGTTGCTCGGCAAGCTTTGATTCGAAAGGCGCACGCACCTTGGTGATCAAGGCGTCCATCTCCGGATCGGCCTTCAGCATGTTCGAAAACACCGGCAGCAGCTTGTAGCGGTAGTCGGCGACACGACCGTCCTTGACTTCGAAATCGAGCACGCCGAGAAACTTGCCGTTGCTGCCGGCATTCGTCACCAGGGTCTGGCCGCCGGCGTTCTTGACCAACACCGGCACCGGCACGCCGTCGTGCGTGTGGCCGCCCAGAATGGCGTCGATGCCGCGCACGCGCGAGGCCATCTTCAGATCCACGTCCATGCCGTTGTGCGAGAGCAGCACGACGATTGCGGCGCCCTTGGCGCGCACCTCGTCGACCATCGCCTGCATGTTCTCGTCCTGGATGCCGAACGCCCAGTCGGCCACCATATAGCGCGGATTGGCAATCGGCGTGTAGGGAAAAGCCTGGCCGATGATGGCGCAGGGCACGCCGTTCATCTCGCGCATCACATAGGGCTTGAAAACCGGGTCGCCAAAGTCTGCGGTCTTGACGTTTTGCGCGATGAAGTCGACCTTGCCCTTGAAGTCGCCTTCGATGATTTCCTTGACGCGCTCCATGCCGTAGGTGAATTCCCAATGGCCGGTCATCACGTCCACGCCGAGCAGCTTGCAGGCATCGACCATGTCCTGCGCCTTGGTCCACAGCGAAGTCGCCGAACCCTGCCAGGTGTCGCCGCCGTCGAGCAGCAAGGCGCCGGGGCGGCTGGCCTTCATCCGCTTCACCAGCGTCGTGAGATGGGCAAAGCCCCCGACCTTGCCGTAACGCCGCGCCGCGCGCTCGAAATCCAGATAGGTATAGGCATAGGCCTGGGCCGTACCCGGGCGTATGCCGGCGCTGCGCAGCAGGCGTTCGCCCACCAGATGCGGACTGCGCCCTTGCATGCTGCCCAGCCCCAGATTGACGCTGGGTTCGCGAAAGTAGATCGGCTTGAGCTGCGCATGGCAGTCGGTCATGTGCAGGAACGAAACCTGACCGAAACGCGGCAGCTCGTAGAGCCCTTGCTCGGCCGTTGCGGCGTCGGCATCGGCATAGCGCGTGAGCCCCATGCCTGCCACCGAAGCGGCCGACATCACTTGCAGGAACTCGCGCTTGCTCAAATTCATAATAAGTATCGGCTTATGTTTTGAATCGTAAAAAGCCCGCCGAAGCGGGCCTGCGAAGCCGCATCTTACTGGTTGACCGGTGAGTTCGGGTCGAGCAGCAAGGCCATCAAGTTGCGGATCTGTTCCTCATTGAGGATGCGCTCATGACCGAAGCGCGGCATGTTCGAGCAAGCCACCGACCCCTTGCTGTTCCACAGCTTGGACCAGGTGTACTGGACGATGGCGGCGGTCTTCGGGTCTGCCACGTCTTTCACCCCACGTATGCGGCCATAGTTGTACAGGCTCGGCCCGATATTGCCGAACGAGACTTCCTTCTTGCTGAGCTCGTGGCAGTTGTAGCAGCTGCCGCCGTTCTCCTTGGGATCGGTGGTCTTTTCCGCCCAACTCATGCCCTTGCCGCTCTGCGCCAGCTTCTCGCCGTCCTGCCAATGGCCAATGTAATTGCCGCCGGCGGGCCAATGCACGGTCGCCATCGCCTCGGCCTCGATCTGCTTGGCCACCGCTTCGGACGGCGGCTGTTGCGACGAGCAAGCCTTTTGCATCGCGTCCTGCTCCAGACGCTTGGTCGTGGCAATTCCCTTGTCGCTGAACGAGGCTTTCAGCATGACGACGGTTTGCGCGTCGAGTTCGGCCGGCCCGGGCATCGAAGCACAGCCAATCACCAACAAAGACACCGCGCCGAGCAATCCTGCAATCGTGATTTGTTTCATGTCGATTCCTTCAGCGCTTGAGTGCAGGGGCAGCGGACACCGCGCCCTTGGCGTTGACGCCCATATAGACGCCCAGCGCCACCGTCGCTTCCGAGGCGTAACCCGGGTAAGGGAAGCGTTGCTGGCGGAAACAGTCGTTGAGCCGACGCTGCATGGTCCAGAGTTCGCCGCTCGAGACCCGATAGGCGGGCCAGGCGGCGAAGCCGATGCCGTCACCCGGGTTCTTGGTCAGATTGGGCAGATCCTGCAGACGCACGCGCTTTTCGTCGGCGCTGTGACAAGTCGCGCAAGAAAAGTCCATCGGCCCGGCGCGATAGAAGAACGCGCGTTTGCCCAGTTCGAACATGCGTTGCTCTTCAAGGTGGGTCTGCGGCAGATTCATGCGCAGGCCGCGCGACTCGCCCGAGATCCACGCCGAGAGCGCCTCGATATTGATCTGTTCGCCCTTGCCAAACGCGGTCTTGGCAAGCGCCATCGCGTCGAACCCCTGCAACTCGCTCATGCAGGTGAGCAGGCGCGACTCCATGTCCTGGACTCGACCGGTATCGGCAAACCAGCGCGGCAGCTCCACCCAGGCGCCCTTCACGACACCCGGCCCCTTGCCCAGATCGCAACGCTCAAGCGACTGCATCTTGGGACCGCGCGGCTGCTTCCACAGCGCTTGCCCCTTGGCCTCAAACAGCTCGGCCGGATTGCCATCGGCAAGCAGCGCGCGGTATTCGGCAATGCCATCGGCCGTCGACTTTTGCGCCTGCGCCGCCATCGAGGCAAACGCCAGGCCCACTCCAATCATCGCCATTGACCACTTCATCTTGTGTCTCCTATGCCAAAGCATTGTTGTTCTGCACTTGCGCCTTCAGTCACTCCTGCCCCCGGTCTGGACGCGCGGGCCAGTGCAAGCGAGGTCAGCTCACGATGGCCTCGTCGGTCCGCGTGTCACCCTTGTTGTCATGCCAGGTGATGGAGACCTTGTCGCCCGCCTTGGCGCCTTTGATATTGAACTGCAGAAAGGGATTCTTGGACACCGAGGGACCCCATTCGGCAGTCAGCACCACTTTGCCGTTGAGCGAAGCCGAGACCTCGTTGATATGCCAGGCGGGAATGACCTTGCCCGCCGAGTCCTTGCGCTGGCCGCTTTCCATCTCGTGGGCCATCAGGACACGCACGGTGGCTTTGCCACCAGCTGCTTGGGCGCGAATGCGCATCGGATCTGCCATCTTTATCTCCTTCTTGGCTCGTACATCAGGACGAGCCAGTTTGAATTGCTTTCAGCGTGGACAAGCGAGGCTCAACCGCCGCACCCGCCCAGCGTCACTTTGACTTCCTTCTGCGCGAACAGGACCTTGTTGTCGTTCGTCACCGCCACCGCGATCACATTCGAAGACTGGCCCATCTTCACGCGCGCGGAGAAGTTGGCCTCGACATCAGGACTGACGTTGAACACGGCCGCCAGCACCGAAGGATTCTTCTCGACGAGCAGCAGGATCTGCTTGACTCCCGGCAGCGCGGTAGCTGCCGACAGCGGCACGACTGCGCCGTTTTCGGCGATGTCGGGCGCCGTGATGCTGATGTCCTTGCTCTCGGTCGGTGCGCCGTAGCCCAGCGCCTTGACGACGTCGGCCAGGCTCTTGGCTTGAAACGCGCCCTTGGCCGCCGCTTCGCCAGCCGCGTAAGCCTGCGGCGCCAGCACGCCCGACGCCAGCAGCAGCGACGCCACCGCGGCGCTGCGTGAAAGTACCTCTCGACGATTTGCGATCATGTTGAAACTCCTTGTTAAGCGGATGCTAATAAATAAAACTCGTTTCGGTATGGGCAACATCCCCTAGGGGTTTGCGCTTATTCGTCAGCGTGGTTTCGGCGCTGCTGGCGAGCCCGTATCGGCGCCACGCTGCGGACCCACGCTGCGGCTTTGCTCGGTGAGATTGCCGTGCGAGCCGCGCGCATATTCGGGCAGCTGCGACGCGATGCGCACCTGCCTGGCGCAATCGTGCATGCAGGCCAGGTTGTGCGTATCGGGCGCCGTGCCGGCACTGAAGGACTGGCCTGGCCACAGCGCGTGCTCCAGCGTCATGCCGTTGCGATTGGGCATGCGTTGCTGCACCTGCGCGATGTTCGCGTCGGACAGCACGAAGTCATTCGATACGACACCCCCCAGATTGAGCACGAAGGCGGTCACACCGTAGACCTCGTTGACCGTCAATGTCTTGGGGTGCTTCCACGGCATGGCCCGATGGATGTAGTCCCACAAGGTGGACAGCGTCGCCAGTTTCATCAGCACGGTTCGGCGCGAGAAGCTCTCGTCCTGGTTGGCCGCCACGCGTCCCGTCCTGACATCTTCGGCCGTGGTGCCGCCGACCAGCGGCGCGAATCCCTCGCCGCCTTCGGCAAAGATGCCGTGGCAATGCGCGCACTTGCCCTCCCACACCCGCTGACCCATGGACACCGAACCCTTGCCTTTGGGCAGGCCCTTGAAGTCGGGGCGCACATCGATGTCCCAGGCAGCAATCTCGCGCGGCGTGGCGCTGCGGCCCACGCCGGGGAAATCCTTGGCCTGGGCGTGAGTGACGCCGGCCGCGCCACAAAGCGCCACGACGAGTCCCGCGCGCAGCACCCTAGCCGAGCTGAACATTGCGCACCTCGCCGCTCTCTTGCACCAGCCAGGTCTGGATGGCGTTGTTGTGATAGGTCGAGCGCACGCCGCGCACCTTGCGCAGTTGCGCGTAGCTGGGTTGCACGAAGCCGGTGTCGTCGATGGCGCGGCTCTGGATCAAGGCGGGCTTGCCGTCCCAGACCCAATCAAGATCGAAGCGCGTCAGGCATTTGGCCATCACAGGACCCTGCAGCCGCGCGCTGCGCCAGTTGCGGCCGCCATCCACCGACACGTCAACCCGCCTGATGGCGCCGCGCCCCGACCAGGCCAGGCCGCTGATGCTGTAGAAGCCCTTGTCCAGCAAGACCTGACCCCCGGACGGCATGGTGACGACACTTTTGCATTCCTGGATGCTGGTGTACTGGCGATGCCGTCCGTCGGGCATCAAGTCGATATAGCTCACCGCCTCGTCCTTTGTCGCGTAGGGCTGGTCGCCGACCTCGATGCGGCGCAGATACTTGACCCAGCTGACGCCCTGCACGCCCGGCACCACCAGTCGCAAGGGATAGCCGTTCTCGGGCCTGAGCATTTCGCCGTTCTGCCCATAGGCCAGCAACACCTCGCCGTTCTCGACCATCTCCATGGGGATCGTGCGCGTCAACGACGATCCGTCGCCGCCTTCGGCCAATACATAGCGTGCGCGCCGGTAGTCGACTCCGGCCATGTCCAGCACCGTGCGCAGTGGCACGCCGGTGAACTCGCTGCAGCTCAGCATGCCGTGCGTGTACTGCACTGTTGGCACCGCCACATTGCCCCATTCCATGCCGGTATTGGCGCCGCACTCGATGAAATGAAAACGCGACCGCGAGGGCAGCCGCATCAGATCGTCCAGCGTGAACACCATCGACTGCTTCAGCAGCGACGCGTCCGAGCCGTTCACCATGAAGCGGTGCTTGGTCGGATCGACGTCCCACCAGCCCTGATGGTGGCGCTCGAAGTGCAGACCGCTGGGTGTGACGATGCCCAGCAGCGACTGCAGCGGCGCAAACGACACCGACGCTTGCGTGGTCTGCGTCAGGCCGGGACTGGCG
Organism: uncultured beta proteobacterium; assembly: GCA_963740455.1. Classification (GTDB taxonomy): domain Bacteria; phylum Pseudomonadota; class Gammaproteobacteria; order Burkholderiales; family Burkholderiaceae_C; genus Paucibacter. Next base: position 114,577 of record CAVUEF010000006.1, on the reverse strand, counting down.
CGACGCTGCACATTCACTTCGAAGCGGGACGGCTTGCCGTAGCCGTCGGTCGCGACCGCCTGGCCCAGGCTCTTGCTGTGCTCGGGCAGGACCAGGATATTGGGGTCGCCCGCGTCGCCGCTGCGCGTGGCCGTTGCCTGCGCAGCGCCACCCGCCGCGGCGCTGGCCGCGACAAAGGCCGCGCGCAGGAAATCGCGCCGCCCGGCCTTGGCTTCGGCGTGGACCTGACGCACGCCCTGCGGGTCCAGAAAGGAGTCGGGCGCCTTGATCAGCCGCCCCGGCCGCCTGCTCTCTGAGTCCATACACCCTCCTTCCAGACCAACGGCGCTGACCGATCCTGCCTTTGGCGGCAACCGGCCGCATGAGTCGCCGCTTTATATCACCGAGGCTGGATATATTCGCCACCGGCGCTCCATGGACCCACATGCACACCCTGAAACGGGCTGGCGCATGCGATCACAAATACATTATGTTTTTTATCTTTAAGCCCATGGGTCGACGTTTGTGATCACATCCATTCAATGCGCGTATGATTTCGCCATCCCAGCTCGCCTTCTCGCCATGCAACCGTCGCTCGAAGAATTTCTCAAGACACACCGCATCCATGAAGTCGAATGCGTCATTCCTGACATGACCGGCATCGCGCGGGGCAAGATTTTGCCGCGCGACCTGTTCCTCGCTTCGGGCGAGATGCGCTTGCCCAAGAGCGTGTTGCTCAACACCGTGAACGGCCAGCAGCCCGACAACGGCCCCTTTGTCGGCGACACCGATCCCGACATGGTGTGCGTGCCCGACGCCAACACCGTGCGCATCGTGCCGTGGGCCGCCGAGCCGGTGGCGGTGGTGATTCACGACTGCCAGGAATGGGACGGCACGCCGGTGCAGATCTCGCCGCGTGGCGTGCTGCGCCGCGTGCTCAAGCTCTTTGAAGCGCGCGGCTGGCAGCCGGTGGTGGCGCCCGAGATGGAGTTCTATCTGGTGGCGCGCCAGCAAAATCCGCATGAGCCTCTGCAGCCTCCGCTGGGCCGCACCGGCAAGGCCGAGGCGGGCCGCCAGAGCTACTCGATCGACGCGGTGAACGACTTCGACCCCTTCTTCATGGAGCTCTCGACTTTTTGCGAACAGCACAAGCTCGGTGTCGAGTCGCTGATTCACGAAGCCGGCGCGGGCCAGATGGAAATCAACTTCTCGCATGGCGCGCCGATGGACTTGGCCGATCGCGTGTTCCTGTTCAAGCGCACGGTGCGCGAGACCGCCTTGCGCCACGGCATCTTTGCCACCTTCATGGCCAAGCCGATGGAGCTCGAACCCGGCAGCGCCATGCACATCCATCAGAGCATTGTCGACGCGAACACAGGCCGCAACATCTTCAGCCAGGCCGACGGCAGCGCAAGTCCGCAGTTCCTGAACTACATCGCCGGGCTGCAGGCCTATATACCGAAGCTGATGCCGATGTTCGCGCCCTATGTCAATTCGTACCGGCGCCTGTCGCCGTTCATGTCGGCGCCCATCAATGTGCGCTGGGGCCTGGACAACCGCACTTGCGGCATCCGCATCCCCAAGTCGGCGCCCGAGTCGCGTCGCGTCGAGAACCGCGTGCCCGGCGTCGACGTGAACCCCTATCTGGCGATGGCCGCCACGCTGGCCAGCGGCTATCTCGGCATGGTCGACCAGTTGCCGGCCTCGGCGCCGACCACCGACAGCGCCTCAAGCATCAACCATGAACTGCCGCACCATCTGGAAGATGCGATCGAAGCCATGCGCGGCTGCGAGCCGATGCGCGAGCTGCTCGGCCCCGCCTTTGTCGATGCCTTCTGCGCGGTGAAGGAACTCGAATACGCGACCTACAACCGCGTCATCAGCTCATGGGAGCGCGAACATCTGCTGCTGCTGGTGTAGGACATGACGACTGGCACCCCCATGCACGCCACTGGCGTCAGCCCGCAGCGCGTCGCAGCGCTCGCCGCACGCGAGCGCGTCGCTTATGCGCTGCGTAACCCCAACTCCAAAGCCCTGGCCGGGCGCGCCGGGCAGCACCTGTTGTTCGGCGTGCCCCTGCACTGGATGAACGATTGGGCCACGCCGTTTGCCTTGCAGGTGGATCACGCCCAAGGCGCGCATCTGACCGATGTCGACGGCCATCAGCTGATCGACTTCTGCCTGGGCGACACCGGCGCGATGTTCGGCCATGCGCCGCCTGCGGTGATGGCCGCCTTGCGCGCGCAGACCTTGCGCGGCTGCACGACCATGCTGTCTGGCGAGGACGCGGTGGCGGTCGGCGCATTGCTGGCCGCTCGTTTCGGTCTGCCGATGTGGCAGTTCGCGTTGAGCGCCAGCGACGCCAACCGCTTTGTGCTGCGCTGGCTGCGCGCCGCCACCGGTCGCCGCGTGCTGCTCGTCTTCAACGGCTGTTATCACGGCACGGTCGACGATGTGTTCGTCGATCTGCACGATGGCCAGCCGGTGCAGCGCAGCAGCCTGCTGGGCCAGGTGCACGATCTGACGCAGACCACGCGCGTCATCGAGTTCAACGACCTGGCCGCGCTCGAAGCCGCGCTGGCCCCCGGCGACGTGGCCTGCGTGCTGGCCGAGCCGGTGATGACGAATATCGGCATGGTGTTGCCGCAGCCCGGCTTCTGGGCGCGCGCCATCGAACTGATCCATGCGCACGGCAGCCTGCTCGTGATGGACGAGACGCACACCATCAGCAGCGGCCCCGGCGGCTACGCGCGCGCGCATGGCTTGACGCCCGACGCGCTGGTGCTGGGCAAGCCGCTGGGCGGCGGCATGCCTTGCGCGGCCTACGGCTTCAGCGCCGAGCTGGCCGCGCGTGTCGAGGCCGCCAAGCGCGACGCGCCGCCCGGCCACTCGGGCGTGGGCACCACGCTCAGCGCCAATCTGCTGGCGATGGCGGCGATGCGCGCCACGCTTGAGAGATTGATGACGCCGCAGACCTATGCGCCCATGCATCGTTTGACCGAGGTGCTCGCCGACGGCTTGCGCGCAACGATTGCCAGGCATGGTCTGCCCTGGTGCGTGAGCCAGGTCGGCGCGCGCACCGAGTTCCAGTTCTGCGCCACGCCGCCGGGCAACGGCGCGCAAGCCGGCGCGGCGATGGACGCTGCGCTCGAGCATGCGATCCACCTGTATCTGCTGAACCGCGGCGTGCTGATCACGCCCTTCCACAACATGATGCTGGTCTGCCCCGACACCAGCCAGGCCGATGTGCAGTTGCTGCTCGATGCCTTCGACGCCGCCCTGGCCGAGCTGTGCGCGCCCCCGCCATGAGCAAGCCCGCGCCGACCGGCACCCAGCAGGACAGCATCTACGCCACGCTGCGCCAATGGGTCACCGTCGGCCGCTTCCTGCCTGGCGAGCGGCTCAAGATCCGCACCGTCGCCGCCGCCATGGGCGTGGGCCAGATGCCGGTGCGCGCCGCGCTGCAGCGCCTCGCCGCCGAGGGCGCGCTCATCAACGTACCCAACGCCGGCGTCGCCGTGCCACTGCTGTCGGCGCCAGAATTCGACGACCTGCTGCAGATGCGCATGCTGCTCGAAGGCGAAGCCGCCGAACGCGGCAGTCTGCGGCTCGAGCCCAAGCAGATCGCCGCCATGCGCAGCCAGTGCAAGCGCATGGACAAGGCGCTGGCTGGCGGCGACGCCACCAACTACTTGGCCATCAACGAAGACTTCCACGTGCTGCTTTACAAGGCGGCAGGTTCGCCGCTGCTGTTCAGCCTGATAGACACACTTTGGCTGAAAGCCGGTCCGATCTCGAACCGCCTGTTCGACACGCCCGAAGCGCTGGCGGTGCTGAACCACGCGCATCTGGACCTGATGCATGCGATCGAGCGCCGTGACAGCGCCGCAGCGCGCCGCGCCATCGAGAAAGACATCTTTGTCGCCGGGCAGTTTCTGCGCCAGCATTGCCGCAAAGCCTGAGGCGGCGGTACTTGTACCCGTAGATGAGTGGCGGCGGCTGAAGGCTGCGGCTCGACCCTCGTTCAAGCAACTCCTTCTCTCGGACCAAGGGCCCTGCGAGCTGGTTCTTCCAAGTCGTGGCAGTGCTCGCAGGCGCGTACCGGCTCCCGCAAGGTGAGGACGCCATGATTGCAGCGACAGCCAAGATCCACGGCTTGACGGTCGTCACGAGAAACGTCAGCTGGGCTTCAAGTCTTTCGGCGTGCCCTGCCCAGATCTGGACCGTGCTGCACCATGCGGTCGGTCAGACCGCACTTTGGCGGCGCGACTTGCGCTTGACGGGCTGTGTGGCCAGCCAGTATTTGAGTGCGGCATTGACGCGTGTTTGCCACCCTGGGCCGCTGGCACGCAGGGCACCTACAACCTCTTGGTCCAGGCGTATGGCGACCTGTTCCTTGGCGGGTTTCTTGTTAGGGCCCCGCGTTCTAGGCAGATTGGCCAGGGTGTCCGCCACGCCGCCACCGGGCGTTACTGTGCCTTCACTCCAGTCGATCTTTTCCTTGCGGGAAGTGCGCACAGGTGCCGCCGACTTCGCGGCAGCGATCTCGGCAGAACTAAAGCGCGCTGAAGAAGTCATCGGTTTCTTTGCGATCGGCATAACGACAGGTAATCAGATGCGCGGTGTCGTCACCGCGCGGAGTCCACACCAAGAAGACGACTCTGCCTTGCCACATGCCTAGGCTTTGTACCCGGAGCTCACCATAGCTTTCGCGAGCAACTTCCACTGAGACCATCGGGTTGTCGAAGACGGGTTCCAGGTCAGCAAGATCAATCTTGTGCTTCCTGATGTTCTCGCGCCGCTTCGGTTCGTCTCACGTGATCATAGGCAAACTGCATATGCACGCTACGGATCGGTCAACCAGATCGTAGATGCAAAAAGCGTGGATGCACGCATGGGGTGTTGGTGCGCGCTCCAACCGTTCGAGCTAAGCGGGCGCCAACGGCGTGGCGCGCCGTTGGCGCTCAGCTTGAGGGGTTCGGCCTCACTGTGCCGACACCGAGACCGCCAGAACCGCCTTCGGATTGGTGCGAGCTATTGCAAGGAGCGTGCGTGCTGCACCGCTTGGCTGCTTTCGTCCTTGCTCCCAGCCTTGGAGCGTGCGGACAGAGACACCCAGCAAGTTGGCGAACTGAGACTGAGACAGGCCCGTGGCTTCTCGCGCTTCTGTGGCCGACGACGCCACAACCTTGCCTTTGCCCGCCTTCATGTCCTTGATGGACTGCAGGATCTCCGCGCCAATGTCTCGCCTCGCTTCAAACGCAGCGATCTCGGTGGGATTGAGCTTCTTAGACTTCGAGGGCACGACGAATCTCCTTGAGTGTGCTGAGGGCGATGTTCTCTGACTCGGACTTGGCATACAGAGTGAGCAGATAGATCTCGCCAACTTCGTTTCGAGCGAGGTAGACGATCCTGACGCCGCCGGACTTGCCCATTCCTTCTCGTACCCAGCGCACTTTGCGTACGCCACCAGAGCCACGAATTACGGAGCCGGCTTCTGGGTTCAGTGCAATGAAGGACGCGAACTCGGCGCGCTCATCTTCGTCCCAGTACCGCGGCCACAGCCTCTGGAAGATGGGGCTTTCGACGACGGTGAGCATGTTGCGACTGTACGCCTAAAGCGCATAGCGGTCAACGTGCGTCTTCTGTGAGGCCGAACGTTTGAGATGAGAGGCGGCGCCCGGCTTGCCGGGTGACGTCCACTCGATTGAAGGGCTGGGGGTTGTGGTGGCTGCTGCCAACACTGCTCGGCTCGCAATTTCCGAGCGCGCCAGTAGCCAGGGCGGCGACTGTGGTGCGCGACAGCACCGATACGTATTCCCTCTTCTTCGGCCCGATAGACGAGCGAATAGGGGAAGCGATGCAGCGGGAAAAGCCTTCTCTCGCGGGAGGTACCCGTTCCAAGACCGGGGTTCGCTGCGACGAGTCGCGCGGCTCGAGTTAACTCAGCCAGAAATGCGATAGCTACAGAATTGCTGGCTTGTACGGTATAGAAGGCAATTGCCTCCGCAAGCTCTGCCTCTGCTTCGGAGGAGAGGAAATAGTTCACGTCAGCTTGGCGCGCAGGCGAGCTACAACCTCTTCACCTGGAAGCCAAGTGGCCTTTCCCGCTGCTATCGCGGCCTCTCTCCGGTCAATCTCTTGAGCCCATGCTTCTTCCCATTCGGGATCAGGATCGAGGCTCGCTAGCAGCCTGTCTAGAAGGCGTGAGCGCTCCGCAGGAGGGAGGTTTAGAACCTCAATTTCCAATACTTCCACTGAAATCGACATGGGGCACCTCGACCGTTTTCGGTACGCAAGCGGGAGCATGCCACAAACGGGCAAATCGTCGGCGCGCGATCCACTCAAAAACCTGTCTTGATGGGGAATTCAATGCGACGGTGTTGACGCGGTGGGAAGTTCCTGTAGGGGCCAGCTTGCAGGGCAATTGGCGCACCGAACACCTGTTCGCCCTCAAGCAAGTGCTGGAAGCCTTCGACTTCTGCGGCACCCAGCTCGGTCAATGTGACGCCGAAATCGACGCCCAGTTGCAGCGGCTTCATGCGCATGACGGCGACCCCGCCAAGGGCAAGAAGCGTGGCCGCGCCCGCAATGCGCCCAAGTTCGACCTGCGCCGCCAGCTCTTCCAGATGTGCGGGGTGGACCTCACGCGCATCGACGGTATCGACGTCACCACCGCGTTGGTCGTCATCAGCGAGACCGGCACCGATATGAGTCGCTTCCCCAGCGACAAGCACTTCGCCTCCTGGCTTGGCTTATGTCCTGGCACCAAGATCACCGGTGGCTTGGGTGTGAGCGGCAAGACCAAGCGCGTCGCCAACCGAGCCGCCCAGGCACTGCGATTGGCCGCAGCTGCGCTGCGTTCGAGCCAGTCGGCGCTGGGTGCGTATTACCGGCGCCTGTGCGCGCGCATGGACAAGGGCAAGGCGGTGACTGCCGCGGCGCACAAGCTCGCACGACTGATCTACGCGATGCTGACCAAGGGCGAGGAATACACCGACGCGGGGCAGGACTACTTCGAGGAGCGCTATCGCGAGCGTGTGCTGCGCAACCTCACCGAGCGCGCCAAGAAGCTCGGCATGCAGATCATTCCGGCTGCTCAGCCCGCTTGAAAACACCATGACAAATCAATCACTTGGGAGGTGTTTCTTGAGAGGCTGCATGTGGCTGCTTGGGGACGAGCGCGGCAAGTAAGTAGTCGGCCCTGCAAATCCCCGCCAACCCGCATGAATGCTCAGTTTTTTGTGTAAACGCGGTACACCGAATCCCTCGAAAAGCGTTATCTGATGAGTTGATTTCTGGGGGATTCGAGGATGGAGACGGTCGACTTTTTCCGCAGCCGCATTGACGCGATGATCAATCTGAACGATCCCTTGGCGGTGCTGGCGACGCGGCTGCCGTGGGATCAGATCGAAGCCTCGGTGGCGGCCAAGTTCGAGCGCCAGGAACGCGCCGGCCAGACCCTCGAAGGCCACGACATGTTCGGCCCCACCCAGGTGCTGGTGGGCGCGGGTATCAGCAATGCTGGTCGGCCGAAGTTGCCGATCCGCCTGATGGCCAGCCTGCTCTATCTGAAGCACAGCTTCAACCTCAGCGACGAGGAGCTTGTGGTCCGCTGGAGCGAGAACGTGCTGTGGCAGTTCTTCAGCGGCATGGACTACTACGAGCACCGGCTGCCATGCGACGCCACGCAGATCGGACGCTTTCGGCGCGACCTCGGCGAAGAAGGGCTGGAGCATCTGCTCAAGGCGACGATCGACACCGCAGTGGCCATGAAGGCGGTCAAGCCCAGGGATCTGGAGCGCGTGATCGTCGACACCACGGTCCAGGAGAAGGCCATCGCGCACCCTGTGGACAGCCGCTTGTCGGAGATCGCACGCCACAAGGTCGTCAGCGCCGCCAAGCGCGCCGGCATCGTGCTCAAGCAGACCTATGCCAAGGAAGGCAAGGAGTTGCGTCGCCGCGCCGGCGGCTACGCGCACGCCAAGCAGTTCCGGCGCCTGAAGAAAGTGCTCAAGCGTCAGCGCACGATTCTGGGCATCGTGATGCGCGAGGCGCAGCGCAAGAGCAAAGCGCCGGACTTCGCGCCCGACACCGCCAAGGCGGCGAGCGACTTGATGATGTGGTTGGAGCGCGCCGAGCGCATCCGCACGCAACAACGCCACGACAAGAACAAGCTGTACGCGCTGCATGCGCCGGAGGTCGAGTGCATCGGTAAAGGCAAAGCCCGCAAGCCCTATGAGTTCGGCGTCAAGAGCGCCGTGGTGGTCTCGCACAAACACGGCCTGATGCTGGGTGCGCGCACCTTCCCCGGCAATCCGTATGACGGCCACATCCTGAGCGCGGTGCTGGAGCAGGCGACGAACCTGTTGCAAGACCACGCGGTCAAGCTCAAGCAGATCGTGGTCGATCTGGGGTTTCGTGGCGTGGATGCCGAGAACCCCGACAAGCAGATCATTCACCGAGGCAGGTACAAGAGCCTGAGTCCGCAGCAAAAGGGCTGGCTGCGCCGGCGCCAAGCGGTCGAGCCGGCCATCGGGCACTTGAAGTCCGATCACCGGATGGATCGGTGCTGGCTGCAAGGCGCGCTGGGTGATGCGTTGCATTCGATCAGCTGTGCCGCCGGCTACAACCTGCGCTGGCTGCTGCGCGCGATCACCCGCCTGGGCCTGGGGCCCGTTTTTTTGTGCCTGCTTCAAATGGTGCTGCGGTCAGCCCCGGCCCTACGAGCTTCACTGCTGGCTCAGGGCTGCACCTACGTTCTTGGCTGAAGACCTCGTCGCCGGTGAAGCTCCGCGCCAGCCGCCGCAGAATGTCGCGTCGCTTGCCGTGGTGACGGGCGGACGGAATTTTGCAGGGCCGACTATTGATCCGGCCCAATAAAATATGAACTTTCTTGGATTTATCTACTCCAAAGTTCATGGAAAAAGAAAACGCAAGAAAGCAAACACTGGAGCAGCTCCACGAGAGGCGCAAGCAAGTCGTGAGGTTGCACAAAAAGGCACTGGGCGTCATGCAAATCGTATCCATGACGGGCTTGAGCTACCCCGCGGTTCGCGCCTGCATTGACCTGTTCGATGCAGGCGGTTGGCCTGCTATCCGGCCCGCCTTGCGCGGACGCAGTCCGGGTGTGGGGCGCACCCTCACGCAGGTTCAGGAAGACTGCATCCAGCGCACCATCATTGACAAGCGCCCTGAGCAACTCAAGATGGATTTTTTTCTTTGGAGCCGGGCGGCTGTCGGGCAACTCATTGAGCAGGAATACGGTATCAAGCTGCACGTGCGCAGTGTGGGCAAGTACCTCAAGCGCTGGGGGTTCACGCCCCAAAAGCCAATCAAGCGCGCCTATGAGCAAAACCCGGTGGCGGTTCAGGCGTGGCTGGAGGGTGAATACCCCGGCATAGAGCAGCGTGCTCGCTTGGAAGGCGCTGAAATCCATTGGGGTGATGAGACCGCGCTGGTCAACACCGATGTGCGTGGCAGAAGCTTCGCACCGGCGGGCAAAACACCTGTTGCATTGACCGTCGGTGGCACCCGACAAAAGCTCTCGATGATTGCCACGGTGACCAACCAGGGCAAGACCCGCTGGATGATCATTGACGATGCCTTTGATGCTGAAAAGCTCATTGAATTCTTGACCGCATTAATCAAGGATGCAGGCAAAAAGGTGTTTCTGATTCTGGATAATTTGCGGGTGCATCACAGCAAGGTAGTGAAGGCTTGGGTAGCTGAGAGAAACACGCAAATTGAGCTGTTCTATCTGCCCAGCTACAGCCCTCAACTCAATCCCGAAGAGCGGCTCAATGCGGATTTGAAACAGGAAATGGGCAGAAAAGTTCCAGTGCGCACCAAGAGCAAGTTACGCGAGGCGGCCAACGAGCACATGGCGATGCTGGACAAAACTCCTGAGCGGGTTATTGGCTACTTCCAGGATCGTCGCGTGCGCTATGCAGCTTGAGACTTCATCGGGCCGGAGCAATAAGTAAAGCACAGCTGCCTGAAAAGCACCGCAAGCCGTTAGCCATGTCAGCTGCGCGAACGGTGGTGCAAAAAATGCCGGCGACCGCTCGTAGAAGAAATCGAGTGTATTGGATGTCGGCAGCGATACGATCAACAACAGAATGTCAGGGAGCATGTGCTCGCGCCCTGCATGAAGCAGCGTCACATCGGTGTACCACGCCCAAAGAGCCGCCAGGCCAACGACGACCGCGTACAACAAAGCCAATATTCGAGCGAAGTTTCTCATTGAGGCCTAACGTTTGAGATGAGAGGCGTGCCAGGACACATCCTCTCGATTGAAGGGTTGAGCATCTGCGCGCAGGATCTAAGCTGCTTGCAGCAGGAACTCAACCTTTACCGCTTCGAATGGAAAGACGATGGCTCCGCTTTCGGTGCGATCTAGCACTCCTGCCTCCAGCAAAGCGGTAACGTCACTATGAACCGCCTTGACGTCGCGTTCAACCCGACGTGCTGCTTCGCGAATGGAGACGGGGCCCGCACCACACAAAGCTTTAAGCAATTCCCATCGCTTTGCAGTGAGAACTTTCCAAAGAAGCTCCGGTGAAGCAAAACTGATTCGGGCAGTCTTCTCCGCTTTTCCAGCCCGCCAAGCCTGAGCAAATCCAGCCATAGCTTCCGCAGGGGAGCGCACCTCAAGAGTCACTGTTTTCACGATTCCACCTCGCAATATCACGTTGGAAGTCAGCGAGCAATGCTTCGGGATTGGTGAAGGAGTAGTTGCTCTCCTTGCTACCAAAGTGGCGGTGATCTCCCTTTCCTACCTCGTTGTCATACCGAACGACACAGATACCTTTGACGACATAGGCCAAACGGTACTTGTATTCGTGCAACGAAGCTTTGACAGGAACTGGAACCCGCCACAGAACCAACTCGGCAAACGCATGCTCTGTGTAAACGATGCGTGTTCGGAATAGCTCGGCAGCCTTCATGTTGGCGATGATGACAACATGAACTGGTGTTGTCAACTAGGACAACGGGAAGGCCCAGCTGATGCCCAACGTAAAGTTGAGGGGCGCCGCGCTTTTGCGGCGTCCCGCTCGAACGCCGGGTTAGCTTTGATGTTCGGCTGCACGTTTTAAACCTTGCATGGTATTTGGCAAGCCCTTGCGTATTTGAGACCCAATAACTCGCCCAAAAAATGGAGAAAGCAGACCTTGGAAAGTGACCCGATGCTTTGCGTTTGTACCAGAAGGAAGAAGGGTAAGTTCATGTTCAAAACGCATGACACACAATGGTAATTTGGTTTCTACAGTAAACGACCGATTAGGCATGACCTCTGTAAATTTGATTTTTGCCTTGGGGCCACTGGAAGGTTGAAGTGAACCTGATGACCCAGAAGCAAACGAACCCTCAATGGACGATGTCTTTACGTCAGGATCCCATGATGACCAAGCGGTGACATTTTCATATAGCGCAAACACCTTTTCCGGTGGCGCCGTGATCACTATTTGTTCTTCAAATTGCATTATGAAACTCCTCGGAATAAAAGCTAACGTAAAATTGAGGGGCAGCCCGCTTCTGGGCTGTCCCGCTCGAATGACGGGTTGGGCATCATTGCAATCACTCCCAATGCACATGGCACACAAGGTGTTGACTGGCGGGTACGTAAGATAGCCGGGGCACCAGTTGCCTCATTCGCCGATGTCAGTCGTAGATGCTTTTAAGAACTCTACCCGTTGTTCCGTAGGCATATAAACCCCATGAAGTCCCAGCCATCTAGAAATTGGGCCACGGTTTGCGTGGTCAATTTTTCTAATTGCGGTAGTTGCTGCTGCCGGATCGTAGCCCGCACGTACCATTAGTCGAATGCCCAATGCGTCTGCGGCTTGCTCCATTGAAGCACGCTTCTTGTCATTGAGGTCGTTTTCCTTTCCCAGTACCGAGTGGCCCAAGATTACGTGAGCGACCTCATGTGCGACCACAAATGCCAGTTCGGCATCATCACGAAGCAGCTCCTCTAGGCCCTCATCTATAAAAACGAAGTACCCGCCAGCGTGGGCGTTGGATTCTTGATTGTTTACTAGAGCAGCGTCAGCAGCGCATGCATCTTCACCGGTAAGTAACAGAGATATTTCTTTCTCATTGCGTCGTACAACGAGGCGCATTGTTGGAAAAGTAAGCGCTGCACGTAGTTCTTTTCCATACGCCTCCTTATCAGCGCCAGATTTGGGCCATTGGATATTATTGAATGAAAGAATCGCATCTTCAACGCGTAAGCCAGCCCGATCAACCGCACTATTTGGAATGACCGTAATAATGGTTGGCTCCTCTTGGAGATGAAGCGCCTCAGCCCATTTCATCCCGGTATCCGTGTTGGCATTTTTCTCCAGCCAGATGGACGTGAAACCGTAATATTTCCTATGGATAGGGCAAAGTGAAAGATTCGCAGTAATAATTTTTCGTGTAATTATCCCCAGCCTAACTTCTCTGTTATGCCATTGTTGAAGCGACTTAACGGTTGCAGGTGTTGCACAACCCGAGATAAAAAAAGCTACAAATAGAAGAAGTATTCTTTGCATACCGTAGTGATAACTGAGCCAATTAATGTTTGGGATGATACTTTCTGTGATGCCCAACGAATAGCGTTTATCTGACGCCGAGCCAACGGTGAACGAATGCGCAGGTGTTGCATGGCGTCAGATAAACCTTGTTGGACTGAACCGCCGCTCGGTGGCGGCAGTTTGACTAGGGCAGTGTAAGTTTCAAAGCCCTTGCTGAGTACCCATCCCAGGCCGGTGAGATGCTGCTTGTGGCGTGCAAGCCGCATGAAGCAGTTGCTTGGAAGCGTTTGACGGCATGGCCAGTGGTCGATCTGTGCGGTTTCGGTCTTCGTGCCTGGGTGACGCGCAGCCTTGCCTGCGAGCGAGCGCGGTGCTCGACCCGGCGTTGTCAGCGTGTCTGTTGCTCATGCGTGTTCTCACCAGGCTCAGGGCCGTAGCGGAGTGGAGATGCCCGATGCCCTGGAGCGCAAATATCCGCGCGCTGGCGCATCGTGGTCCTGGTTCTGGGTGTTCCCGCAGGCCACGCATTCGACCGATCCTCGCTCGGGCGTGGTGCGGCGTCACCACCTGTACGACCAGACCTTCCAGCGTGCGTTCAAGCGCGCGGTAGAGACAGCCGGCATCGTCAAGCCGGCCACGCCTCACACCTTGCGCCACGCTTTTGCCACGCACTTGTTGCAAGCGGGTTATGACATACGCACCGTGCAGGATCTGCTGGGTCATGCCGATGTGGCGACCACGATGATCTACACGCACGTTCTCAAAGTGGGCGGCGGCGCGGTGCGCAGTCCGGTGGACTCACTGTCCGAAGTCGTTTGAGTTGGATGGCATCGCGTCTGCTTCTGGCGCTCCAGAGACAGATCGAATGATGGTCCAGAAGTCGGCCAGTCGCACAGCCGCCGATGCCCAGCCGTCGCGGGAAATGCGATACACGCCTGAGCCGTCCTTGGTGGCGCCGGACTGTTCGAGCACTTGCCGAGCATGATCGACGCCGGGCTCCATTCTGAAGTAGATGTCGGGGTGAGCACTGTGCAAGAGCCATAGCGAACCTTGCTGCGATTGATACTCGACGCTGGCGCTCAGCTCGGCGGGTTTGGCCGGCTTTGGTGGTGGCTGCGGTGGGCACTGTGCGGTGGTGACTGATCGCATAGTCGCCACAGGATGCAGTTTCACGAAGTCACGCCGGGCGGCCACTGCCGCAGCGTGGATCCGAGCCCGCTCGGTCCGTTCGCGCTCCAGGCGCTCTTTCATGATTGATTCATGCGCCCGGCGCGCTTCGTCGGCCGCCACCTCCAGGGCCGCCTGAATCTCGGCACGCATCGCATCCTCTCGGTGATTGAAAAGCCACGATTTGCGCAGATCCGCGGTGAACAGGATCTGCGTGAACTCGGCGAGCGTGCGCGGAAATTGATGGCTCAGGTCAACCTGGACTGCAGCCTGATCGAGTCGCGCCAGGGCCTGGCGCTCTTGCTCGTCGGCCTTGTGGTGCAGGGCGATGTGGATCAGCAACTCGCGGCCCTTGACCCAAGTGACGACGCACGGGCGCGCCCATGGTGCGCGCTTGTCCAACTCGACGCTGTCAACAGGGACCCTGGTGGCGGGACGCTGCCTCACGTCAGTCAAGTCTCCATAGGGCGTTGTTATGGAAGCCTTGACGTACAAGGCCGGCACGACGAACTGCTGACGCCGCTTGATGAGCTCGACTGCCAGACCATGCAGCATGGCTTCTAGGGCGTGGTCACACTCCGTACCCGATTGGTGGGCAAATGAGTGTGCAAGCACGTCACCTTGGCGCGCAATAAGGGCTTCGTTACAGGCCAAGCAAACGCAGGCGCAGGCCTTTCCGTTGGCAACTTCATCGATATGGGCGAGTTCGCCCGAGCTGCGCCTGGCGAACACGATCATGCGGTCATGCCCAGCGGACAGAGAAATTGCCTGGTTCAGGTCGAAGAACGTGCTGACATTTGCCATGATGGTCAGGTCCGACCGTTAATGTGGCGCGCTGAGCGAAGCTTGACAAGCCCGGCGGACACGAAGCTGCAGCTCCACATCACATGGGTGGACAACTCCAAACCGGACGGTCCGGAGCATCCGCAAATAGCCGTTGGCCGGTACTCCACAAACGCATCGAGACCGCTCCAACAGGAGCCAGTCTGTGCAGGCTGAGCTCGACAGGTTCCGCCGTGTCGGCAAGGCCCGGCGAACGTTCGCGATCAGCCTCAGTCCGGCGCGGGGGGCATGCTGAGTGGCGCGCCCTCGCGCAGCAGTGCGGCGATCTCCTGCGCCGCTTGCGGGTATTGGCTTGCCAGGCGCGCATCGCCGCCTTCGTAATCCGCCTCGATGAAGCCCGGCGCCGAGGTGCAGCCGAACAGCGCGTAGCGCCCACCTGCCAGCAGCCGCGCACCCATCCAGCAGCCGGCAGGAACCACCGCCTGCAAGACCTGACCCCCGAGCAGATCGGCCCCCAGCACGACGCGCTCGACCCGGCCATCGGGATGCAACAGCAGCATCTTGATGGCGTCGCCCAGATAGAAATGCCAGAGCTCGTCGCAGCGCAGGCGGTGCATGGCCGAGAACGCATCGGGCGCGTCGCTCAGCAGCGCGTAGATCGCCGTGCCCGCCGGACGGGGCCCGCCGTGCGCAACGACTTGCAGCGACGAACGCCACGACTGTCTGAACAGGCCACCCTCGGCTGGCAAGGGCTTGAGCTGCAGGAGTTCGATCAGTTGGCTTGCGCTCGGGCGTGGAATGGCTGACATAAGAAACCGGTTGGATCGCGCTGGCCGTCGATGGCAAGAGCCGGTTGGCTTCAGCCCCACAGATCCAGCGGCGGATCGGCGACCACCGCACGCATTATGTCGGTGCGCGACACGAAACCGATCACGGCGCCCTGTTCGTCGACCACCGGCATGCCCGGCAGCCCGGCGTCGATCAGCACATGGGCGACGCGGCGCAGCTCGGTGTCAGGCGTGGCCGCAGGCACGGGCGTAGCCATGCGCTCGGCTACCGTCTGCATCAGCAGCTTGCGCAAGTTCGCGGTATCGCTGATCGCGCTTTCGATCAATTCAGCGTGCATCAGCCCGGCGCGCAGGAACATGCCTACCAGTTGGCCTTTGGCGTCGACCACCGGCGCCTGCGCGTAGCCATGCTCGGCAAGTTGCCGCCAGGCCTGCAAGACGGTCGCGTCAAGCGCGACCGTGAGCACCGGCTGACTCATCACGTCGGACACATGTGTGAGCGGGTGGCGCTGCGGCCCGGCGCGCTGCCCGGTGGCCGCGTATTCGGCCAAGGCGCCGTGGCGGCCGACATCGCCGGCCAGCGGCGGCGGGCTCTGGCGCTGCGCCTGCGGCTGCTCGTCGAAGTCGGCGCCGGCGCGCGTCACGCGGCGCACCCGCGCCACCGGCGTGGTCGGCCTCATGTCGCGTATCTGCTCGGGGCCGCCACTGAACACGCGGCCGCTGACCGTAAAGAGGTGAAACATGCGCAATGCCTCCTGCGGCTGTCACCACGGCAACCATGAGTGGCATTGTCGTGCGCTTT
Source organism: uncultured beta proteobacterium (assembly GCA_963740455.1). Taxonomy (GTDB): domain Bacteria; phylum Pseudomonadota; class Gammaproteobacteria; order Burkholderiales; family Burkholderiaceae_C; genus Paucibacter. The sequence goes on along the minus strand of CAVUEF010000006.1, from coordinate 98,537 downwards.
GGCTCCGCGCTCCGGCAAAGCGGCGGCCCGATCTGCCTGGCCGCATGCTGAAACAACACCCAGCGAATCCAGCCAGGCCCAGGCATGCTTGAGCACCGTCAACGCAGCACCTGTCGGCTTGCGTCAATTCGTCACCTGTTGCAGCATGATCCTATTGAGAATTCCAAAATTCATGACAAGGTTGTGGGTGGGCAGGAGGATGCGGCACTCTGCTCCGCTAATGTCCTCCGCCCTGCGGGCGCCCCCTTTATTTCGCTGCGCAGAGCACCCCATCCTCGCGCTTGGCAAAGCGGTCGGTATGCGCGCCGCAATACCGATACCGCTGCGCCAAGAAGACTGGGTAAGTGACGTAGTGAGGTAAAGGAGGAGCCCGGAGGGCGGGGGACACGAACGCAGTTACTTGTCCAGCCTTCTTGGCATCGTGCGCGCACCAGGAACCATTTGACTGAAAGGTGGCCTCGGCAGAAGAGTGTCGTGATTTATGAAAAGATCAATAGAAACCGCAGTTGACCGCCTGTTTCCCGCTGGAGAGTCCCATGGATGCTGGTGTTTTTGACCAAGCTGGCGTGGCCGACAGACTTGCCCATGACTGACCACCTTTCTCAGACAGGCACGCGCCGCACGCTGCTGGGCTTGCTGCTCGGCGGCCTGCTGGTGCTGGCGTACACGGTATTGCAGTTGTTCCTGGTGCCGGTGGCCTGGGCCGCGATCATGGCCTACACCACCTGGCCGCTGTATGTGAGGCTGCGCCGCGTCACAGGAGGACGCGCCACGCTGAGCGCGGCGCTGCTGTCCTTGCTGCTGCTGGCCACCTTCGTGCTGCCGGCGCTGTGGCTGGTGCTGACGATGCGCGTCGAGCTGGCGGCGGCTTACGCCGCGCTCGCCGCGAATCTGGCGCAAGGGCCGCGGCCGCTGCCAGACTTCATCGCTGCCATCCCGTGGCTGGGCGACTGGATGCAGCATGCGCTGGACCAACTGTCACGCAACCCGACGGCCTTGCGCGAGCAGATCGACTTGTGGGTCAGACAGCAGACCGGCGACCTGCTGGACATGCTCGGCGGTGCGGGTCGCAACGTCTTCAAGTTCGGCTTTGCGCTGCTCACGCTCGTGTTCATGTACCGCGATGGCGAAACCCTGCTGTCGCAGTTGCGCCAGGTCTTGCACCGCATGGTCGGCGCACGCATTGACGGCTATCTGAGCGCGGTCGGCGCCACCACCAAGGCGGTCGTCTATGGCTTGGTGCTGACGGCACTGGCGCAGGGCGCGCTGGCCGGACTGGGCTACTGGGCGGCAGGCGTGCACGCGCCGGTCCTGCTGGCGGCGCTGACGGCATTGATCGCGCTGTTCCCGTTCGGTACGCCTTTCGTCTGGGGGTCGATCGGCGGGTGGCTGCTGCTCAAGGGCCAGACCAGCGCCGGCGTCGGTCTGTTGCTGTGGGGCACTTTCGCCGTCAGCTGGGTCGACAACCTGATCCGTCCGCTGGTCATCAGCAATGCCACGCACATCCCGTTCCTGCTGGTGCTGTTCGGTGTGCTCGGCGGCGTGGCCGCATTCGGTCTGATCGGCCTGTTCGTCGGCCCGGTCATCCTGGCCATTTTGATGGCGGTATGGCGCGAATGGCTTGAGCAGCAGGAGCCCGCGCCGCGCACCGACCCGCCCGGTTCCTGCTGATACGGCTTTGCGTTCAAAGACAAGCCGTCTGGCGCCATACAGGCGCAGGCGAGGCGTTGACAATACGTATGCCTAGCTTATACTCGCCCGGTGAATTCGATCAACTGGCAGCCGAAGGCTCTTCGTCAACTGCGCAAGCTTGACACCCGCATCAGCAAGCAGATTCGTCAGGCTGTGACGTCTGAACTGGTGGACCTGGGCAAAGCGCGGAACGTACTTGCCCTGAACAATCACCCGTATGGATTCCGGCTCCGAGTGGGCAACTACAGAGTCTTCTTCGAGCACGATGGGGCTGTCAGCATCGTGAGCATAGAGGAAGTGAGGAAACGCGATGAACGCACGTACTGAATTTCAGGTGCTGGTAGGCAAGGACGGCAAGCCTGCTTTTGTCGTCGTGCCCTACGACCAGTTTCGCAGGATGAAGGGTGGATTCAGTCAAGGTACGGTTCCAAACGAGGTTGTCAATCTGTCGTTCGAGCGGGGCGTATCTCCCATGGCAGCCTGGCGCGAGCACTTCGGACTCACCCAAGCCGAAGTGGCTGGGCGAATCGGAATTACCCAAGCTGCCTACGCGCAAATGGAGCGAGTCAAGCAGCCTCGTAAGGCCACCCTGGAAAAGGTTGCTGCGGCCATGGGTCTTGAGGTCGAACAACTCCGCTGGTGATGGTCAGCACTTCGTCCATGGACTTCCCGGCAACGGCAACCACTTGATCGATGGTCTGGCTGTTGGCAAAGCGACTTTTTGCCGGGCCAGCAGAACAAAGCCAGCCGGCCGCCGGACCCAAGCCCGACTCACCACGAAGGTCGCGCTGATACCCCGCCGTCGACCACCAGATTGGCTCCGCTGATCCAGCGCGACGCGTTCGAGCTCAGAAACAGCACCGCATCGGCCACATCGCCGCCCTGCCCGAGCCGGCCCAGCGGCGCGGCGGCCTGCCAGCGCTGCACGCCATCAATCCAATCGGTGGCCAGCCCCGGCCGGTCGATCAGGCCGGGCGAGACAGCATTCACGCGCACGCCTTGATGGCCGTATTCGAGCGCTGCGGCGCGCGTGAACATCAGCAGGGCCGCTTTGGCGCTGGCGTAATGCGCGTGTCCCACGGCCGGCGCGAGCGCTTCGATACTGGCGATGTTGACGATGGCGCCGCCAGCGCGAGCGCCCATGCTGAGCGCCGCGCATTGCGTGGCGAGAAAGGCGCTGTCCAGGCTGCTTGAGAACATCTCGCGCCATGCTCTCAAGCTCATGCCAGCCAAGGGTGCGACCGATTGATCGGCGGCATTGTTGACGAGGATGTCGATGGCGCCGAGCTCGCGCTGGGCGTGCGCGAACAGCTGCGCGACTGCGGCTTCGTCGCGCAGATCGGCGCCCAGCGCGCAGGCGCGTCCGCCTCGCGCCTGGATGGTCGCGGCGAGCTCAGCCACCGCCGCAGGCCTGCGATGAAAGTGCAGCGCCACGTTCGCGCCGGCCTCCGACAGACGCAGCGCAATCGCGCGGCCGATGCCGCCGCTGGCGCCGGTGACGAGCGCCATGCGTCCACGCAGATCGAGCAGCTCTGCGACCGGCACGGGGCTTGTGGGCATGCGGGTGTTCTCGCTCATCGAGGTTCAAGGCGCGGCGTCGAGCGATTGCGCGATCTGAAGGTCGATGCACACATGCGTCGCGTGGCCGCCGGCCAGCGCCGCCCGGATCGAGTCGAGCTTGTCCAGGCCCGAGGCCACCAGCATGCGCAGGGGTTTGGCGCGCAACTCGTCCAGGGTGATGCCTATCATGCGGTCGTCGGCAGGGCCGTCGAGATGGCGCCCCTGCGCGTCGATGAAGCGCCCGCAGATGATGGCCGCGGCGCCGCGTCCGACATACTCGTGCACTTCGGCCTTGGTGACGATGCGCGAGGCCACCAGCAGCGTGTCGTCGCTGCACGATCCGACCGAGAACACCGCCTTGTTGCAGCTGCGTACCAGCGCAATCTGGTGCGCGATGCTCGGCTCGGAACGCAAGGCGCTGGCCAGCGCGCTGTTCGACAGAATCGCCGGCGCGTGGATGTTGACGCAAGTCGCGTTCAGGCGGCTGGCGATGCGTGCCGAGCAGCTCTCCGCCGCGAAGCCGTCGTCCGACACCATCGAGCCCACCATCTGGCACACGGTGAGGTCGGCAATCGCAATGCGCGGGATCTTGCTGGCCAGCGCAAAGATGGTGCGCCCCCAGGCCACGCCGAGCCGATCACCGGCTTGCAGCAACTGCGGCAAGCGCACCGCAGCACCTTGCGCAACACGCTCGAGCGCAGTGACGGCCGCGGCCGCTGTGCCCGCGCCCGACGCTGCCTCGCCACGGCGTACCGCGCTGCCCGGCACGACCAGCACCTCGGCGAGCTTGAAACGCTCGCACAAGCGCAGGCTCAATTCATTGGCAACAAAGAAATCGCTGTTGAGCGAGATCTGTATCAAGCCGAGTTCGCGCGCCTGCTGCAGATAGCTGACGATGCTGGCGCGCGAGACCCCCAGCAGTTCGGCCACCTCGTTCTGATTGCGGTTCTCGTAGTAATAAGCCCAGGCTGCGGCAATCACCGGATCGGACACCGTGGCGCGCAAGGCACTGGCGTCGCCTGCCGACGATGGACGTGCAGATTTGGTCGCTGCCATGAGGGTGGGTTCCGTGATTCTGCGCAGGGCTAGCCGCGCAGTTCAGCGAGGCTGGCTTGCAGCAGCCTGGCGATCTGCACGCCGGCGCGCTGCGCATGGGCGACCACGTCCTCCAGCGTATCGGGTTGCTGGTGCACCGAACCGGTGGCTGCGTTGGCGATGGCCGAGAACCCGACAGCGCGCAGACCGGCGTGATTGGCGGCGATGACTTCGATGATGGTCGACATGCCGATCGCGTCACCACCGCCCATGCGCAACATGCGCCGCTCGGCCGAGGTCTCGAACGACGGGCCCGGCACCGCGACATAGACGCCGTGCCTGAGTTGAATATCGAGCTGCAGCGCCTTGCTCATCACGAGTTCGCGATGCGCCGGCCAATAGGCTCTGGACATATCTGGAAAGCGCGGACCCAAGGACTCGTCGTTCGCACCGATCAGCGGGTTGGTGCCAAGCATGTTGACGTGATCGTCGATCAGCATGACGTCGCCGGGCTGGTAATTCGGGTTCAGCCCGCCAGCGGCATTGGTCACCACCAGATGCCTGACCCCGATGCGCTTCATCGCATAAATCGGACAGGCAATGTCCTTCGCGCTCCAGCCCTCATAGAGGTGGAAGCGCCCTTGCATGACCACCACCTTGCGTCCGGCCAGGCGCCCCACCACGAGCCGCCCGGCATGCGAGGGCGCAGTCGAATGCGGAAAACCATCGATGTCGGTGTAGGCGATATGGCGCGCGCCTTCGACGGCGTCCACCAGTTGGCCCAGCCCCGACCCCAGGATCAGGCCGATCTCGTAGCGCTCGCTCAGGCCGTGCTGCGTCAGGGACGCGCCGATGCGATTCAGACGTTCGATCATGCTCATCAAGTCTCCAGAGAAATCATTGTCACCGCAAGCGCAGGCGCCGCCTCGACACCCAGGCCAGGGCGATCAGCGTCACGACATAAGGCAGTGCATCCGACAGCTGCTGCGGCCAGCCCAGCGCCTGACCCGATACGCCCAACTGGTTGATGGCCGCAAACAGAAAGGCGAACAGCAGCAGCATCAAGGGTCGACCGCCCGACAGCAGCACCAGCACCAGCGCGATCCAGCCGCGGCCCGCGCTCATGTTCTCGACGAACAGCGTCACGTTCGAGAGCGACAACTGCGCACCGGCCAGCCCACACAGCGCGCCGCATGCCAGCAAGGCGATGGTGCGCGCAAGCGTCGGCGACACGCCGCTGGCCGCCAGCGCTTGCGGGTTCTCGCCAGCCGCACGCAGGCGCAAGCCGAAGCGGTGTTTTTCAAACAGCAGATGCAGCCCGACCGTCAGCAGCAAGGCGAGCACGAACAAGGGCGATTGCCTGCCCAACAGACTGCCCAGCACCGGCACCGCCTCGAACAGCGGCAGGTGCAAGGGCGCAATGCCGGCGATGCGCGCATCGTCGAGCACGCCCTGGCGCTGGAACAGCACGCGCAGCAGAAACACGGTGCCCCCCGCGACCAGCAGATTCAGGCCGATCGCCACCACGATCGCGTCGCCCTCGCGCCGCACATGCAGCCACGCAAACAGCGCGCCGATGCTGATGCCGACGACCATGGCCAGCGCCACGCCGAGCCAGGCATTGCCGCTGGCATAGGAGCCGCACACCGCCGCAAAGGCGCCAGCCAGCAGCATGCCTTCCAGCGCGATATTCACGACGCCGCTGCGCTCGCACAAAGCACCGCCAAGCGCGGCCAGCAGCACCGGTGCGACAAAGCGCGGCAATGCCGCCAGCAGCTCGGGCGAGAACAGCAGTGTCAGCCACTCGCTCAAGTGCCTCTCCTGCCTGCGGCCGGCTGCATGCGCCATACCCCGCCCGCCACCGCCAGCACGACCAGCGCCTGCACGACATCGGCGAGCTCGCGCGGCACACCCATCGATCGCTCCAGCCCGAAGGCGCCGGTCTTGATCGCCGCCAAGGCCAAAGCCGCCGGCAAGACCCAGGCCGGCCGCGTCAACACCAGCAGCACGGCGGCAATGCCGCTCCAGGCGTAGAGCGGCGCGGTCAGCATGTCGTCCACATAGCGGTAATGCAGATCGAAGACCGCCAGCGCGCCGGCCAGCCCGGCCAGCGCACCGCTGGCCGCCATCGCGCCCAGCGTCAGGCGTTCCGGATCAAGCCCGTTGAAACGCACGAACTCCGGGCTGTGGCCGAGCAAGCCGATGCGGTAACCGGCCCTTGAGTGCTGCAGACCGAAATGAACGCCCAAGCCCAGCAGCACGACCAGCACCACCATCAGATTCAAGTCGGTGCCGGGCAGCGCCGGCAGCCACAGTTCGCGCGCCAGCCTGAGCGTTTGTGCCGATCCGGAATTCTCGTCGCGCAGTGGTCCGCTGACCAGCCAACTGGTCAGGCTGCGCGCCGGATAGTTGAGCAAGAGCGAGGCAATCAGGATAGGCACACCGCAGCCGCTTTGCAGCCAGGCTGCGAGCATCGCCCATGCCGCGCCGGCAAGCATCGCGCTGGCCATCGCGGCTGCCATCACCAGCAAGGGCGGCCCCGGCAGGTACAGGCCGACGACCGCCGCGCTGAAGCCGCCCAGCACCAGCTGTCCCTCACCGCCGATGTTGTAGCAGCCGGCGCGCAAGGCCACGAGCACCGACAAGGCCAGCGCGCCGATCATCGCGGCCTGGCGCAGCGTGGCATACAAATTGGCGCCGTGGCGGCCGCCGAAAGCGCCGTCCAGCGCGGCCCACAGCACGCCGCGCGCGTCCGGCCAGGCCAGCACCAAGCCCAGCAGCGCGAGCAAGATCATCCAGCCTCTGCGATTCATGCCGCTTCACGCCCGGCACCAGCGCCGCCCATCCACAGCGCCAGCTGCGCCGCGTCGATGGCGTCGCAATCCATGCCGCCGCTGATGCGTCCGCGATTCATCACCAGCAGGCGACTGCACAGCCCGCGAATCTCGTCGAGATCGCTGGAGACCACCAGCACCGCGCAGCCCGCCGCGGCCTGTTCGCGCAAGCGCGCTTGAATGGCCTGCACCGCGCCGATGTCGACACCCCAGGTCGGGTTCTCGACCACCAGCACATGGGCGCGCCGCTCCAGGGCACGCGCCAGCATCAGCTTTTGCTGGTTGCCGCCCGACAGCTCAAGCACCGGCCGGTCGATGTCGCGCGGCCGCACGTCGTGGCGCTCCAGCAGCTCTTGCGCATAGGCACGCACCACGCCCATGCGCAGACAGCCGCGCTGCGAGAAACGTGGCTCATGCTCCAGCCCCGCCAGTGCATTGGCCCACACCGATGCGCCCGCCGCCAAGCCGAGCCGGGTGCGGTCCTCGGGCACGACCGACAAACCCGCCGCAAGCCGCTCGCGCACGCTCGCCGCGCCGATTTCGCGTCCGTCCAGCTGCAGCGCGCCCGACTGCAAGGGCAGCATGCCCGCCAGCGCCGCGATCAAGGCCTGCTGGCCGTTGCCGGCCACACCAGCGAGCCCGACGATTTCGCCCGCGCGCAGCTCGAAACTGGTGCCGCGCAGCACCATGCGGCTGTTGCCTGCGTACACCTTCAAGTCATGCGCGGCAAGACGCAGCGGCGCAGCGGCGGGCGGTGCGCTGCGGCGCGGCGGCTGGGCCAGCTGGCGGCCCATCATCGCCTCGCCAATTTCCGCCGCGCTCGTATCAGCCGTGCGCAGCTGCGCCACGACGCGCCCGGCGCGCATCACCGTGACCCGGTCTGATAGCGCCATCACCTCCGCCAGCTTGTGCGTGACCATCACCACCGTCAAGCCGCTGTCGCGAAAGCCGCGCAAGATATCGAACAATTGCCGGCTCTCGACCGGCGTCAGCACGGCCGTGGGTTCGTCCAGAATCATGACGCGCGCGCCGCGAAACAGCATCTTCAGAATCTCGACGCGCTGGCGCTCGCCGACCGACAACTGCTGCACCAAGCGGTCCGCATCGACGCCCAGCCCGTGGCGCGCCTCGATCGCGCGCAATTGCACACGCGCGCGGTCGCGCGAGATGAAGCCCCATCGATCGCAGGGTTCGGCGCCCAGCAAGATGTTGTCGAGCACCGTCATGCCCGGCACTTGCATGAAATGCTGGTGCACCATGCCCAGGCCGGCATGCATCGCATCCTGTGCCGAGCGCCAGCGGCGCGTCTGGCCGTCGACGCGAATCGTGCCGGCGTCAGGCTGGAGCAGACCGAACAGCAGGTTCATCAAGGTCGATTTGCCCGCGCCGTTCTCGCCCACCAAGGCATGCACTTCGCCGGCCAACAGGCGCAGCGAGACCGCATCGACGGCCATGGTTGGGCCGAATGACTTGGTCATGCCAAGCAGTTCGACGCGCGCCTCAGCCTGTGTCATTGCGCCGGCCCCCGCCACGCCCGACCGCGCGGCGCAGTTCAAGCACCGCACTGTCCAGGCCGCGCGCATCGCCAAGCAGCGCGCCACCCATCAGGTACATCACGTCGTCGCCGTACAGCGTGCGCATCCGCGGCACATTGGCAAGCGTCATGCCGCCGCCCGGCGCCGGACAGCAGCTCGCCAGATGCGCCATCGGCGCGGTCGCGCTGCTGCGGATTTCGGCGCACTCGGCAGGGCTGAAGCCGAAGCGCCCGCCGCTGTTCGGAAAGATCGCCGCATCCACACCCATCAAGCGCTGCAAGGTGCCGAAGTAAAAGCCGTGCGAGAACCCGGCGTCAGCGGCAATCACTTGGGCACCGCCGAAGGCCGGGTGGCTGATGATGGGCAGATTCACGTCGGCGTCTTGCGCCAGCTCGCGCACCGCATCGAAACCCAGCAGCGCCGGCGCCAGCATCAGCGCGCCGGCACCGGCCTGCACGGCGAAGCGCGCGCGCGCATGCAGCTTGGCCTGCGGTCCGGTCAGATTCGGCACGAACACGGCCCGCCGCCCAGTCAGCGCATTGGCGCGCTGCACTGCCTGCACGCACGCCAGCACGCGCGGCTCGAACGGCGCCCAAGGCTGGTCGGCGAGGTTGTGGTCGTCCTTGATCAAGTCCATGCCGGCCAGCGCGAAGCGAAAGCACAGCTCGGCCAGCTCGGCCACCGACAGGCCCACTGGCTTGACCGCCGCCAGCAGCAGGGGGCCTTGCGGCACTTGCAGGCGCGTGCGCAATCCGGCCATGCCAAATCGGGGCCCGGGATACTCCTGCAGCAAGCCCGGCCCCAGCTCGATGTCGAGCACGCGCAAGCCGGTCTTGATCGAGCTATTGCCGAAGATCACATTGAGCAGATTGAGAAAGTCGCCGCGCACCAACTCGCTCAGATAGCTGATGGTGGCGACGAAATGCAATGCGTCGCGGCGCCGCAGATCATTGATCCTGCCGACGATATGCTCGGCGATGAAACCAGCCGGCACGAGCGCGCGCGGCACCTCGACGGTCTGCTCCAGACACAGCGTTTCGGCCAGCGCGCGCGCTTGCTCGTCGTTGCTGGCGGCCAGCAGATAACGCACGCTGAAGCGCTCGTCGCGCAGGTCCGTCTCAAGCAAGCGACGGGCAGTTCCCGAGTTTGCTTGCCCTCCGCGGGGGGCGGGCTGGCGCTCGCCGGCCCTGGGGGTGCTCATAAGGCTTCGGCCTTGGCTGCTGAATGCACCGCGTCCAGTCGTACCGCGCTCAGGTCACTCTCGCCGATGTGCAGCTCGCGGCCCAGCATGATGGAGAGCGTCTGCACCAGCGCCAGTGCATCCATGCCGTACTTGCGCATCAGATAGGGCCTGGACGCTCCGTGCGCGAAGGTGTCACGCAGGCCCAGCCGCACCAGCCGCGCACCGCACCCCGCTTCGGCCAGCAGCTCGGCCACCAGACTGCCCAGGCCACCGACGACGGTGTGATTCTCCATCGTCACCACGTGTTTCACATGGCGCGCATGCGCGAGCAGCGTCGCGGCGTCGAATGGTTTGAGCGTCGACGCATGCAGATGCGTGATGCGCACCCCGATGCTGCGCAGCAAGGGCGTGGCGCGCATCGCCTCCTCGGTGCAGATGCCGCTGGTGACGAGCAGCACTTCGCCACCCTCGGAGAGCACGCGCAGGCGGTTGAACTGCATCGGCTCGCCGAACAGCCGCGGCACTTGGCCGCGCAGCACGCGCACATAGACCGGGCCGTCGATGTTTTCCGCCACATCGAGCACGCTCTCGACCTCGCTCGCGTCGCCGGTCTCGAGCACCGTCATATTGGGCAGCGCGCGCATCATCGCGATGTCCTCGATCGCCTGGTGCGTGATGCCGCCGGGCGTCGTGAGGCCGGGCAGAAAAGCCATCAGGCGCACACGCCGGTTCGGGTAGGCAATCGAATTGACGAGCTGGTCATAGGGGCGCCGGTACAGGAACACGCCGAAGCTGTGCAGATAGGGCGTAAAGCCCCCCAGCGCCAGACCGGCAGCAAACGACAGCATGTTCTGCTCGGCCATGCCCAGCGACAGGAACTGCTGCGGATACTGATCGCGGAACTTGTCGACCTCGCAAGACGCGGTCAGGTCGGCCGACAGACACATGACATTGGGGCGCTGGCTGGCAAACCTGATGAAGGCCGTCTCGTAGGGCCGGTCGACCATTTGCGGTCCCGTCGGCAATGCGCTCGACAGCGATGAGGCTTGCTTGAGATCAGCCATGCGCCGCCTCTTGCCTTGCTTGGCGCAGCGCGGCCTCGGTGTGCGCGAGCTGCGCGTCGACGCCCGCTTGCAGCTCGTCGCGCTCCTGCTCGCTCTTGAAGCGCACATAGTGCAGACGCGGGAAGCGCCGCTGCAGGAAGTCCATGCCCTGGTAGGGACGGGTGCGCGCCAGAATCACCAGCGGACGACCGGTGGCGGGGGTACGCGCGGCTTGTCTGATGGCGTCGATATCGTGGCCGTCGACGCTGTGCACGTCGGCGCCAAACGCGCGCAAGCGTTGCGCCAGGTCGCCCAGGTCGAGCACCTCTTTCATTGCACCGTCGCATTGCTGCGCGTTGACGTCGACGATGACGCGCAGATTCTCGATATGGTGATGCTTCATCGCGGCAAAGCATTCCCAGGTCTGGCCTTCCTGGAACTCGCCGTCGGACATGAAGACCCAGACGCGCCCCGACTCGCCGCGGCGTCGGCGCGCCCAAGCCAGTCCCGCGGCCATCGACAGGCCTTGCGCCAGCGATCCCGTGGTGACCTCCATGCCGGGGCTGTGCTCGGCGCCAATCATCTCGACCGAACTGCCGTCGCAGTTGAACTGCTCCAGGCCTTCGGGCGCGAGCCGACCCAGCACCACCAGCGCGCTGTAGACCACCAGCGCATAGTGTGCCGGCGAGATAAAGAAGCGATCCCGGTCGGGCTCGAAAGCGCCGTGGTAACCGGCACCCGTGAAGCTGTCCGGATTGGCCGCCGACGGCGCACCGGCAAAGGGCCGCGGCACAGCCGGCGCGACCGAAGGCCCGAGCCGCAACACCTCGCCGTACAGGGTCGCCAGGATTTCGGCGGCCGAGCAGGCCTGGCTCAGATAGCCGCCGTTGTGGCGCAAGGTGTGCTCGAACACTTGCCGGCGTATCGCTGCGGCAAGCAGCGCGGTGGAATGCGTGGACGGGTTCTGCATGGGCTCAGGCCGTCTTGCCGAACATCGCGGCGATCGCTTGCGGCGTGGCCGCGCACAGACCGCGCTCGGTGATGAGCGCGCTGACCAGCCGCGCCGGGGTCACATCAAAACCCGGATTCGTCGCGCAGCTCGTTCCCCGCGGGGCAATGCCTATGGTGTGCATGAGGCCGTCCTTTGTCAGGCCGGTGAGATGCGAGATCTCGGCACTGTCGCGGTTTTCGATCGGAATCTCCTTGACGCCGTCGAACACCGTCAGGTCCAGCGTCGGCGAAGGCAGGGCCACATAGAAGGGCACCTGGTTGTCGAAGGCGGCCAAGGCCTTCAGATAGGTGCCGATCTTGTTGCAGACGTCGCCATTGGCGCTGACCCGGTCGGTGCCGACGATGCACAGATCGACCTGGCCATGCTGCATCAGATGGCCTCCGGCGTTGTCGACGATCAGGCTGTGCGGCACGCCATGCTGGCCGAGCTCCCACGCGGTGAGCGAGGCGCCTTGGTTGCGCGGCCGCGTTTCGTCGACCCAGACATGCAGGTCGATGCCGGCATCAAAAGCCTGGTAGATCGGCGCGGTGGCGGTGCCCCAGTCGACAGTGGCCAGCCAACCGGCATTGCAGTGCGTCAGGATGTTGACCCGCTGGCCCGTTTTGCGCCGCGCCGCGGCCTCGATCAGGCCCAGGCCATGCCGTGCCGATCGCATGGTTGATGGCGACGTCCTCATCGCACAACTGCGCCGCCAGCCGGTAGGCGAGCGCGGCGCGCTCTGGCGCTGGCGCCAGGCGCAGCGGCTGGCTCACGCGATCGAGCGCCCAGCGCAGATTCACTGCGGTGGGCCGCGTCGCCAGCAGCCTGGCGTGCGCGGCGACCAGTCCGGCGTCGGAGGCGTCCTCGCGCATCGCCAGCGCCATACCGTAGGCGGCAGTGGCGCCTATCAACGGCGCGCCACGCACCCACATCTCGCGGATCGCGCGCTCGGCCGCGGCGCTGCCCGTCAGGGTTTGTGTTTCGAGCCGGTGCGGCAGCGCGCGCTGGTCGATGATGAGGACCTTGCCATCGGGCTCGGCCCAGATCGTGCGCCAGGGGGTTCCATTGATTTTCATGGGCAGATTCTTCTTGTCGGGCGTCAGCGCTTTTTAGTCATCGGATCTTCGATGACGAGCTTGCCGCTGCTGATGTCCTGCGCCCAGCCGCGCAGCTTGCGCACCACGTCCGGACGCGTCGCCACCAGACAGCCGCTCTTGGCCAGACCCGCTTCATCGAGCGCCATCAATCCCATGCCGCCTTCCTTGATGCCGTAACTGCGCAGTTCGGCTTTCGAACCGCTCTCGATGCGCTCGACGCTTTGGAGAATCACTTTCTCGATGTGCTTGAGCGTGTTGTCGATGACCTGGCCGGGGACGTTCGGGCAACGATTCACGTCGACCGACATGACATTGAAGCCTTGCGCGCGCGCCGCGTCGAAGACACCGAAGTCGCCGCCCGAAGTGGCCGTGAAGATGCTTTCGGCGCCGGCTGCGCGCAAGGCCAGCGCCTGCTCCTTGGCGCGCACCGGATCGCCGAAGGGATTCGGGCCGCCGACATACCGCACATCCACCGTCATGCCGGGCTTGGCCATGCGCGCGCCTTGCGCAAAGCCCTCGGTGTAGCGGCGCAGGAACGGGATGTCGAGCGCGGTCACGATGCCGATGTGCTGGGTCTTGGCGAACAGCGCCGCCGCCGCGCCGAGCAGATAGGCCGCCTCATGCTCGCGAAACACCGCGCAGTGCACATTGGGCGGCGGATTCTTGATGCACTGATCGACGATCAGGAACTGGGTCTTGGGCGATTTGGGCGCCACTTCCTCAACGATGTCGGCGAACTCGAAACCCAGCAGCACCACCAGCGTCGCGCCGTCGCTGACCGCGGCGCGTACGTTCTCGGCGCGGTCGGCGGCATTGCTGCTTTCCAGCGTCTTGACGGCAGCACCGAATTTCCTGGCCGCCGCCTCGGTGCCGGTCTTGCCTTGCTGCAAGAAGGCGTTCACGCCGAGCCGGTCGGGCGAGACATACACGTAGAGTTTCTTGCTCTGCGCCTGTGCCGGGGCGCTCACGGTCAGCAACGCGAGCGCGAACACGCACAGCCAAACGGGGAGGTACGGATATCTGATCATCGCAATCCCTGGTTCATCTGACTACTGGATGCGCATGCGCCTGGCGTCGCCGAGCACAATGCCGACCCGACGGTCCGAACGCGATCAAGCGTTCGGACTCTCTCAGTACATGCGCCCCCAAAGACCTAGAAACTGGCCTTGAACTGAACCCCGTAGGTACGCGGGTCGTTGATGAAGCCGGTCAGGTTGTTGAAGTCGATACCGCCGACCGCACGGATCTGGTTGGTGATGTTGCGACCGAACACCGCCGCTTCATACTTGCCGTTGTCCCAGATATAGCCGACGCGCAAACCACCCTCAAGCAACGACTTGCCGGTGAATTCCTTGGACTCGTAGAGGAAGAAATTGATCTTGCTGCGATAAGCCCAGTCGGTGAACACATACCACTCGCCGTGCGCGGTCGGTATCGAGTACTTCAGCGTGGCATTGGTCGTTATCTTGGGCGCCTGCGGCAGCGGGTTGCCGTCGATGAGTGCCAGACCGCCGGCCGTCCTGGGATTGGTGACGGTACAGCTGGCACACACCGCCACTGCCAGGCCAGGGTCCTTGATCTGCGTGTCGTTCATGCCGATACCCAGACTCGCGACCAGACGGTCGCTGAGCAAGGCTTGCAGATCGAGCTCGAAGCCTTGACCGGTGGCCTTCTTGGCGTTGAGCAGGATATTGGCGTTGTTGGCGCCGCCGACGGCGGTGAGTTGCAGGTCTTTCACCGCGTAGTCGAACACCGAGAAGCTCAGGCGTGCGCGGCGATCCAACAGATCGGCCTTGACGCCCAGTTCAACCGAGGTGTTGTTCTCGGGTCCTGCCACCGATTGACCGTTGAACGGTCCGGCGCCCTGCACGCTGGAAGCGCGGAAGCCCGTCGCGACACGTGCAAACAAGTTGATGTCCTTGTTCAGCGCATAGGTTGCGCTCAGGTCCCAGTTGAACTTGCCGTTGCTCGGGCTGGCGCTCAAGGGACCGGCAGCGCCGAGCTGCGCCAGCGTGCACTGCTTGTTGAGTACGCAAGGCACGAAGTCGCTGCTGTTGTAGGCCTCGACATTGAAGTCGCGCTTGTCATGCGTATAGCGCACGCCGCCATGCAGCTTGAAGTCGGGCGTCAGCGCATAGGTCATGGCACCGAACACGCCGTAGGCGTCGTTCTTCTGGCGCGAGCGCTCATAGCCGACTTGCGCACCGCCTCCCAGCGAATCGTAAGTGAAGGCCTCCATCTTGAAGTCTTCGTGGAAGTAGTACAGACCGGCCTGCCAGTTCATCGGTCCGGCATAGTTGGACTCGATGCGGAACTCCTGCGTCAGCTGCTCATGCGTCGGAATGCCGTCTGCGGTTTCTGATGCGAACGGAATCACGCCCGGCCCGGACATCCCGGCGGGAAGGAACACAGCGCCGTAACCGCCATCGATGTCGCCTCTGCTGTAAGTGGTGAGCGATTCAAAACCGGTGATCGAGTGCAGCGCCAAGTCGCCCAGGCCCCAACGCAACCTGGCATTGGCACCATTGACCTTGAGCTTGGATTCGTTCTTGCCGTCGAGCGAGATCTTGGACGCCTGAAAACCGTCCACCAGATCGTTGGTACCGGGCTTGAAGATATTGGCGCGGAACAGCCGCGCCGAGCCATTGAGGTCGCGCGAGTGCACATTGAGCAGCGCGCTGAAGTCCTTGCTCGGTTCGATCAGCAACTGCGCCCGCACCGCAGTGTCGCGGTAGCCTTCGAGTTTCTTGGTGGGGCCGGCTGCGAAGGTGTTGTCGACCCAGTCGTCGCGCGTCTGATTGAGCAGCGAGACGCGTGCCGAAACCGTATCGGACAAGGGCACATTGATCGCGCCCTCCAGATTGGCCGTGCCATAAGTGCCGTAGGACAGGCTGGCATAACCCTCGCGCCGCTTGGTCGGCTTGGCCGAATCGAACTTGACCACGCCCGCCGGCGTGTTGCGGCCGAACAGCGTGCCTTGCGGACCGCGCAGCACCTCGATGCGGTCCAGGTCGAACACCGGGAAGCCCTTCAGGATCGGGTTCTCCTGTACCACGTCGTCATAGATCAGCGACACCGGCTGCGACGCGTTCAACCGGAAATCGGTGTTGCCGTAGCCGCGGATATAGAAGCGTGGAAAGGCGCGCCCGAACGAGGACTCGATGTTCAAGCTCGGCACGCGTCCGGCCAGGAAGCGCACGTCGGCACCGCTGGAGTTGAGCGCGTCGAGCGTGTCGCCGCCGAGACTCGACACCGAGATCGGCACATCCTTGATGCTCTCGACGCGCCGCTCGGCCGTGACGGTAATGGTCTGAAGTTGCGTTGCAGCGGCCTTCTCCTGCGCTACGGCTTGCTGCGCCGGCCAGGCGCTCAGCGCCAGCGTGACGGCCAGCGCCAGTCTGTTCGGTGTCGACATTCCGACGGAACCAGGAATATGTTTCATAGGACATTGCTCCAAGGGGTTGTTGGCATTGACAGGAAACGGAAAGACCGCGGCGGACAGTGGACGGGCACGCTCATCTGAGCATCGCGGCGACATTGCCACCGTCCACGCAGATCACATTGCCGGTTGACTTTGTCAACTGCGCGGACGCGACAAAGGCTTGGGCAACATCCTCGGCAGTCACCTCGACACCCAGCAAGTTGCCTGCCATGTATTGGGTTTCGCTCAGGCCACGCGCCTTGGCGCGCTGCGCAATCATTTGCGCATCGAGCAGGCCTGAGCGGATGCGGTCGGCATTCACCGCGTTGCAGCGTATGCCGTCCTTGCCATGTTCGATGGCGTATTGCCGCATCAGCGCCATCAGCGCCGCCTTGGACGTGCCATAGGCGCCAAAGTCGGGCCCCGGATTGACCGCCTGCTTGGACACATTGAACAAGAGCACACCACCCATGCCCTGTTTCTTCATGATGTCCACCGCGGCTTGCGCGACCATTTGATGCGCGAAGAAATTGACATCGAAGCTGGTGCGCAGAGTTGCGTCGGGGAGGTTCAGCATGGCGCCCTGTTTGGCGACGCCGGCGTTGGACACCAGCACATCGAGCCCGCCAAAGCGCCGCACCAGCGCATCAAAGGCGCTGCGCACCGAGTCAGGCTGGGTCACATCGCAGTGCAGCGCCAGCGCATGAGGGCCGATGGCCGCGGCCACGCTGCGCGCCGCCTCCAAATTGCTGTCCAGCAAGGCCACCTCGGCACCGAGCGCGGCAAAGGCACGGACGGTGGCCGCGCCGATGCCGCTGCCCGCGCCGGTGATCGCCACGACCCGGCCTTGATACGGCTTGGCCACTTGCTTGCCGAGCTTGGCCTGTTCGAGCGACCAGTACTCCATATCGAACTCGTCGGCCTCGCCGACCGGCGCATAGGCACCGCACGCTTGGGCCTGGCTGAGCACCTCGATCCATGACTCGATCACGTCGGCGTTCACCGCTGCCTCGGCGGCTGACTTGCCCACCGCAATGACCCCCAGCTGCGGCACCACGATGGCGCGCGGCAAGGCGTCGAGCTCGGTCTTGGTGCCGCCCACGCGCGCGTTGTTGCGTTCGAAGTAGGCGTGATAGTTCGCAACAAACTCCGTCAGCCGTTGCGCCGACTGCGTCACCCAGGCTTCGATTTGATCGCGCCTGGGTGCGGGCAGTACCAGAGGCCTGCCCTTCATGCGGATCACATGATCGGGCGTGGCAACACCACGCTGCGCCGCTTCGCTCTGGCCCAGGCCGTTGGCAAAGTCGAGTGCCTGCGCGTTGTCGCGCAGATCGAATATCCAGTGCCTGGGCGCGCCGTTCGGCGCGAGCTTTGCAAACAAGGCGCGCAGATGGGGCGCGATGTCGGCCATCGCCGCGCAGTACTCCGAGGCGATCAACGGCGGCGCAATGGACGGCGCAACGGACGGCGTGACCGCGCTGCGCCTCCCCTCGATGAAGTTCTCGGCGAGCGTGACGAATTCGATCATGCGCTCATAACTCTGTTTGGCCGTGGCACCGAAGCTGAACAGTCCATGCTGGCTGAGCAACAGCCCTTGCGCCTGCGGATGCGCTTCGCAGGCCTTTGCCACCACCTGCGCCAATTCGAAGCCCGGCATCACATAGGGAATCCAGAGCACCCGCTCGCCGTAGATTTGCTCACACAGCGCCCGGCTGTCGGGCTGGTCGGCCACGACCAGTGCGGCCACCGCATGCGTGTGGTCGATGAAACGCGCCTCCACATAGGCGTGCAGCAGGGTTTCGACCGAAGGTGTGGGGGCGGCGTTATCGAGCAGGTTGCTGCGCAGCACATTCACCATGTCCTCGTCAGACAAGCGGTCGAGCTTGCGCAGGCGATGCAACGGCTCGATACGCACCGCCGGGTGGCCGGCGGGTTCGATGCGCGCCAGATCCCAGCCGCTGCCCTTCACGCACAGGACCTTGACCACGTCACCGAACACGTCGCGCATGTCGAGCTTTACCGAAGTGTTGCCGCCACCATGCAGAACCAGCCGCGCATCGCGCCCCAGCAAGCGCGCCGAATAGGTACGCAAGGCCAGTTCCGGTGGCACACCTTGCGCGCCGTAGCCTTCGACAAATCGCGCCGCTTCGACGTCGCTCCAGCAGCTATCCACGCGCGGCCTCGGCGCGCCGCCAAGCCCTTGTCAAGGTAAACCTCATGAGTTGATTGATCATTTGTCGAGAGTTTCTGACTTTTGCGTAATTTGAAAAATCATGGTTTACCCGCGCCAAGCCGCGGCGTCTGGCAGCAGCAAGCACCGTCATGAAATAGAAGAGCCGCTGGCAGGCAGCGGCTCTTGGTTCAGGCCGAGCGTCCGGGTCGAAAGGTTTACTTCACAGCCTCGTTGATTTCGATGGCAAGGCCTTTGCTGCCCACCGGGACAGCCGCCGTGATGCCCTGCAAGTCGCCGGGCTGAGGCATGGCGTTGCCGCTCTTGCTGATGCGCGCGCCGACCTGGGCTTCGCGCACCGTGGCAAGGCTCATCGCCGGGCTCATCGCGAGGCTTTCGTCGAGGGTGAAGTCGAACGGCAAGTCCTTCACCTGCTTGCGCAAAATCGCCAACGGCGCCCGGCCGCCGCTGACGGGTCGCGCGAAGATGAACACCGTGTCCTCGGGCGAGACCTGTCCTTTGAACTTGGCCGACAAGCTGACCCGCCCGCGCATGCTCGAGTCCGTGCCAGCCTTCGCGACCGGGGTCGCGCCGTTGGCTGGCGCCATCGGTGCCGGCGCCAAACCGGCACGTTGACGCGCTTCGTTGAGCGCACCCTGCAATTGTTTGGCCATATCGCTGCCCGGCTCCAGACCGCTCATCGCCTGCTCCCAGGTCTTGGCCGCCTTGGCCGGGTCACCGCGGTTGAAGGCGAGCGTACCCGACAATGCCAGCGCCTTGACGTTTTTGGCGTCCAGACTCAATGCCTTGGCGATCAGCTTCTCGGGCTCGCCGTCGAGGTTGCTGCCATTCGCGGTAGCCACGGCGTCAGCAAGGTCAGCGTACGCCTGGGCGTCCTTCGGCTTGAGTTCGACCACCTTGCGGTACATCGGCAAGGCCTCGGCATGGCGTCCCAGCACCGAGTACGAGCGGGCCAGCATGGTCCAGCCTTCGACATCGTCGGGCGTGGTCTTCAGGCGATCCTTGAGTTTCTCGATCATGCCCTCGATCTGCGCCGCCCCCATCTCGTGCGCCGAACTGGCCGCCGCCTCCGGACTGGCCGCACCAGCCACGCCGGGGGCAACCGTCAGGCCGGCCCGATTGCCAAGCCAGGCATAGCCGCCCGCGGCAAACAAGATCACAAAGGCGGTGACGCCCAGCCACAGCATCCGCGAGGGTCTGGCTTGGGACGCTTGGGCATCCGCCCTGCCCGCCGCGCCACTCGGACGCGCAGCGCCTGTCACGAGCGCCAGCAACTTGGCTTCGAGTTCATCGCGCTTGGCAGTGGCAGCCTTCTTGGTCAGCACACCCGTTCGGATCAACTCGTTGAGTTGGGCGATCTGGCTTTTCAGTTCGTCGATTTGAGACATCTTTGGAATTCTCGTTCTTGTCGGGTGGGTACCGGGGTCAAGCCTTGCCCGGCATATCGGGATCGGCTGGCGGTTCGGGATCGAAAGCGTCGTCGCCGAGTCGCTGGCGCTTGCGCAGCACCAACCCGAGCAAGACCAGGGCCAGCACGAGCAGCACGGCAGGACCTATCCACAGCACCGCCGTGCTGGCCTTGAACGGCGGCTTGTACAGCACGAAGTCGCCATAGCGCTGCGTCATGTAGTCGCGGACTTGATCAGCAGTTTTACCGCTCGCCATCATCTCGCGGATCTCCTGCCGCAAATCGACCGCCAGGTCGGCGTGCGAATCTGCAATCGTCTGGTTCTGGCAGACCAGGCAACGCAACTCGCTGGCCACCGACATCATGCGGGCTTCGATCTCGGGGTTGGCTGCGGCCGACTCGGCCTCTTTGGCCTGCACGGCGCCCACACCGAGTGCAAGAAACAGGCACAGCCAGGCGTGCCTCAAGGTTCGTTCAAGCATTCAATTGCCTCAACAGTGGTTCGATTTTGTCGCGCAAGGCCTCGGGCGTGACCGGACCGATCTGCTTGTAGCGAATCACGCCTGCCTTGTCGATGATGAAGGTTTCCGGCACGCCATACACGCCGAAATTGATGCCGATACGGCCGTCGGGGTCGAACACGATGTCCTTGTAGGGATTGCCCAACCGGGCCAGCCAGGCCGTGCCGTCGTCACGTTTGTCCTTGTAGTTCAGGCCGATCAGCGGGACACCGTTATTGCGTGAATAGGCCAACAGAATCGGGTGCTCCTCGCGGCAGGACACGCACCACGAAGCGAAGACATTGATCATCCAGACCTGGCCGAGCATGTCTTGCTTGCGGATCACGCGCCCCGGCTCCATCAAGGCGGGGGCCGAAAAATCGGGCGCCGGCTTGCCCACCAGCGGTGACGGCACTTCGCGCGGGTCGAGCTTCAGGCCGACCGCCAGGAACACCACCAACACGATGAAGATGCCCAGCGGCCACAGCAAGCGCGCCTTCATGCTGCGGCTCCGGAGTGCGCCGCAAGCTCGACCGTGCTGCTCTTGCGCTGGCGATAGCGCCGGTCGCTCAAGGCGAGGATGCCGCCGAGCATCATGATCAGACAGCCATTCCAGATCCAGTAGATGAAGGGCTTGTACTGGACGCGCACGATCCAGTCACCGTTGGGCAACTGCTCACCCATCGACACGTAGATGTCGCGCAACAAGTTGCTGTCCACGGCGGCCTCGGTCATCGGATTGGACTGCACGCGGTAGATGCGCTTTTCAGGCTGCAGCGTTGCGATCAGCTTGCCACCACGGCTGACTTCGATCTGACCCTGCACCGCCTTGTAGTTGGGGCCTTGCACTTCGCGCAGGTTGATCATCCGGAAGTTGTAGCCGGCCAGCTCGGTCGTGGTGTCGGCGCCCATCTTGACGTCATTCTCGATCTCGTAAGTCTTGACCATCGCCACACCAAAGGCAAACGCAGCGACACCGAAGTGGGCCACCATCATGCCCACCATCGCGCGCGGCAGCAGCCGCATGCGCGCAATCACGTTGGTCTGCTGGCCGGCCGGACGCAGGCGCTCGATCAGATCGACACCGATGCTGGCGACGATCCAGAACGCCAGCGTCAGGCCGCCGGTCGCGATCAGCGAAATGCGCCCCGCCGCCCAGCCCACCAACAATGCCGCGGCCAGCGCCACCGGCAATGCCAAACGCAAGCGGCGTGCCACGCCACCCACTTCATCTTGCTTCCAGCGCACCAAGGGGCCGATCCCCATCGCAAACATCACCGGCACCATCAGCAAGCCGAACACGGTCTCGAAGTAGGGCGCGCCTACCGAGATCTTGCCCAGGCCCATCGCATCCAGAAACAAGGGGTAGAGCGTGCCCAGCAGCACCGCGCCGGCGGCCACGATCAGCAGCATATTGTTGAGGAGCAGCATCGACTCCTTCGACACCAGCCCGAAGCGCTGACCCAGGCCGACGCGCGGCGCGCGCCAGGCATAAAGCACCAGCGACGAGCCGATGACAATCACCAGGAAGCCGAGAATGAACAAGCCGCGGCGCGGATCGGTGGCGAAGGCGTGGACCGACGAGAGCACGCCCGAGCGCACCAGAAAGGTCCCCAGCAGCGACAGCGAGAACGCGATGATGGACAGCAACACGGTCCAGACCTTGAAGCCGCCGCGTTTTTCAGTCACCGCCAGTGAGTGAATCAGCGCGGTACCGGCCAGCCAGGGCATGAACGAGGCGTTTTCGACCGGGTCCCAGAACCACCAGCCGCCCCAACCCAGTTCGTTGTAAGCCCACCAGCTGCCCAGGCCGATGCCGAAGGTCAGAAAGATCCAGGCGGCCGTCGTCCAGGGTCGCGTCCAGCGCGCCCATGTCGAGTCCAGCTGACCGCCCAGCAAGGCTGCAATCGCGAATGCGAAGGCCACCGAGAAACCGACATAGCCCATATAGAGCATCGGCGGATGAATCACCATGCCCGGGTCTTGCAGCAAGGGGTTCAGGTCGCGGCCCTCAAGCGCCGCAGGCAGCAGGCGCTCGAACGGGTTCGAGGTGATCAAGGTGAACAGCAGGAAGCCTACCGCCACCAAGCCCAGCACGCCCAGGATGCGCGACACGAACACCGCGGGCAGGCTGCGGCTGAAGGCGGCGACGGCCACGCTCCAGACGTTGAGCATCAACATCCACAGCAGCAAGGAACCCTCGTGACCACCCCAGACACCGGCAATCCGGTAGGCCAGCGGCAAGTCGGTGTTCGAGTTCGACGCCACGTAGAGTACCGAAAAATCAAGCCGCACAAATGACGCGGTGAGACACGCGAACGACAGGGCGACGAGCACAAACTGCGCCCATGCCAGCGGCCGGGACAGCGCCATCCACGCGGCATTCACGCGCTGCGCGCCGGTCAGCGACAGCACGCCCTGCGCCAGCGCGACACCGAGCGCCATGATCAACAGAAAATGACCGATTTCCGGGATCATGACTTGGCTCCTTGCAAGGTCTTGGCCATGCGGGCTTTCGACTCACCGGCCTGTTTCAAGGCTTCGGCAGCTTCGGGTGGCATGTAGTTTTCATCGTGTTTGGCCAGCACCTCGCGGGCTGCGAACACACCGTCGCTGCCGAGCTGACCTTGCGCGACAACGCCCTTGCCCTCCTTGAAGAGGTCGGGCAGCACGCCCTCGAAGCGCACCGGTACTTTCTGCACCGTGTCGGTGACGGTGAAACGCACCGTCACACCATCGCGCACCACGCTGCCCTTCTCCACCAGGCCGCCGACCCGGAAGGTGCGCCCCTGCGGCGCCTCCTTGCTCGCGATCTGCGAAGGCGTGTAGAAAAACACCAGATTGCTGTTGAAGGCATTCAGTACCAGGCCGACCGCCACACCGACGGCGGCCAGCACGCCCACCACAATGATGGCTCGCTTGTGACGGGGCTTCATGCTTGCTGCTCCTCGCGTACCGCTTGACGCGCCTTGCTCAGGCGCTGGCGACTGAGCATCGCCTCGATCGCCATCACGCCCAAGGTCACGGCGTAAGAACCCCACACGTACAGGCCGTAGCCCCCCATGTGCCAA
Source organism: uncultured beta proteobacterium (assembly GCA_963740455.1). Taxonomy (GTDB): domain Bacteria; phylum Pseudomonadota; class Gammaproteobacteria; order Burkholderiales; family Burkholderiaceae_C; genus Paucibacter. The sequence goes on along the minus strand of CAVUEF010000006.1, from coordinate 74,976 downwards.
AACTCGTCAAAAGAATTCCAGTGCATTGCTTACCCTCTCAAAGTGCTGGGTTGGTCGCTGCGAGCGACTTCACCCATTCGGTGTCCGATTCCTGCTCGAGCACGATAGCCCGGGCGCGGGTAAAGGTCACCGCAAAACTGTAGGCCCAGAAGCTGAATGTGAGCAGCAGCATCGACATCAGCATGGTGCTGGCCATCTTGGGCGCCGCGTTCATATTGATGGTCGAGCCCTGGTGCAAGGTGTTCCACCATTTCACCGAAAAATAGATGATCGGTATGTTCACCGCGCCGACCAGCGCCAGCAAGGCTCCGGCATGGGCGGCACGGCGCACGTCGTCGATCGCCTCGGTCAATGCGATATAGCCGACATAGAGCAGCAGGAGAATGAATTCGGAGGTGATGCGCGCGTCCCATACCCACCAGGTGCCCCAGGTGGGCTTGCCCCACAAGGCGCCCGTCCACAGCGCCAGAAAAGTGAACATCGCGCCGGTCGGTGCCAGCGCGCGCGCGAACATCGAGGCCATGCGGGCGTTGAGCATCCACCCCCATGAGGCCCAGAAGGCCATGGCCAGGTAGATGATCATCGACATCCATGCCGCGGGCACGTGAATGAAGATGATGCGGTAGGCATCGCCTTGCTGAAAGTCTGTTGGCGCGATGGCAAAACCGACATACAGGCCCGCGGCACCCAGCGCCAGCGCGACCGCCCAGAGCCAGGGCACCAGCAAGCCGGAGAGCCAATAGAAGCGCGAGGGTGCCGCAAAGGTCATCCAGCGCAGCGGAGAGGTGGCTTGTTTTGGTTTCAAGATCGTCAATCCATCGAAATACGCAAAGCTGCCGCAGTGGCCAGCGGGGCACCCAGGAATGTGGCAATGAGCAGCGCCGCCAGCAAGGACAGATGCGCCTGCGGCGAGATCCCGGAATCGACCGCGACCACCGCGCCGGTGCCGAAGATGAGGGCCGGAATCGTGAGCGGCAATACCAGCAGGAACACCAGTGCAGCGCCGCTGCGCAGACCCAAGGTGAGCGCGGCACCCAGGCTGCCCAGCAAGCTCAGTATCGGCGTGCCCAGCAGCAGGCTCAGCGCCAGCGTGGCGATGCTGTCAGCGCGCATGTCGAACAACACGCCGATCAAGGGCGCTGCCAGCACCAGCGGCACGCCGCTCGAGAGCCAGTGCGCCAAGGCCTTGCCCAGCACCACCGTGATCAGAGACTGCGACGACAGAATCATCTGCTCGAGCGAACCGTCCTGGTAGTCGCTGGCGAACATCTGCGTCACCGACAGCATGGCCGCCAACAAAGCGCAGACCCAGACCACGCCGGCGCCCATCTGGCGCAGCATCTGCAACTCCGACCCGACGCCGATCGGGAACAGGCCCGCGGCAACGATGAAAAATCCCAGCGGCAACAGCGCCTCGATGCGGCGCCGCCGCGCCAGCAGCAAGTCGCGCACGGTGACCGCGAAAAGCAAACCGCTGAACGGGAGCACCCGGCGCGTATCGTTTGAGCGCTGGCCCACGCTCAGTGCCGCAACACCGCCTGGCACAGCCGCTGGCCCGGCGCCGGACACGCCGTTCATGTCCCGCACCGCCACGGTTCCAGATCGAACTCGCTGGCGCCCGCCAACTCCACCACTTGATGGCTGGTCAGGAGCACGGCGCCTTGCCGTTGCGCATTGGTTTCAATCATGGTGGACAGGATACGCACGCTGTGAGTGTCGAGTGCGTCGAAGGGTTCATCGAGAATCCAGGTGCGCGGCTGCTCATCAAGCACCAGTCGCGCCAGCGCGCCGCGTCGCCGCTGTCCTTGAGACAAGGTGTGAACCAAAGCGTCGCGCCGCTGCCCAAGACCCACATGGCCAAGCGCGGCGTGGGCACGCGCAACCGGCTCGTCAAGCCCGGCCAGCACCGCCAGAAAGGCCACCGATTCGAGCAGCGTCAGGTCTTCTTTGAGCGCATTGGCGTGGCCGATATAGAGCGTTCCCTGGCGGGCCTCGCCGCGCGACTGCGCGATCGGACGCCCCGCCCAGGTGACCTCGCCTTCGGCCGGCGCCGACAAACCCGCCAGAATGCGCAGCAGGCTGGTCTTGCCGCTGCCATTGGTGCCGCGCAGCCAGGTCACGCTGCCGGGCTCAAGCTGCAGTTCCAGGCCGCGAAAGAGCCAGCGCCGGCCGCGCCGGCAGGCGAGTGCCCGAGCTGCCAGGGGACCGGTCAATGGCGATGATGTGTCCAAAGGCGTGGGCAAGGAGGGGAGAGGCTGACAATGGTTCGGCTGGGTTCGCCGTGCCAAGCACGGTTCGATGCTTGGCCGGCGCGTTGGAGGGAATGCTAGCAGGGATAACCCGAGCTCATCCAAAACCACTGCCGCCTAAGGCTTGACTTTGGTCAATAGTCATAGCGATAGCCCAACGCGTAGAACAACCGGTGCGACGATTCGTCCAGGCTTGGTCCGTGGGTGCGGCTGAACTCGACGCTGAGGTCGGACTCCAGACTCCAATGCTGGCCCAGTTTGTAGCTCACGCGCAGACCCGGCGTGATGCGCCAGGTGCGCACCGCCCCGACGGGGATCTGCTGGCTCTGCTGATACAGACGCAACGAGGGCTCGATCTGCCACAAGGGCCAAGGCGTCGAGAGGTTGTTGTAGGACGCCAGCCAACCGGTCAGGTTGGGGCCGGAGACCGCCGAGACCATCAGCACATGGGTGTCACGCTGAGAATACAAATTGGTCCCGATGGCCTGCAAACCCGCCGTCCAGAGGTTGCCTGTGCCGGGCCGGCCATTCACCAGTTCGGGTATGTCCACCACCGGAGCGAGCGCCCCGACGTTGACCAGCCGCACATCGACGCCGGCCTGCCAGTGCGAACTCACCGGGGTGGTGACGCTGAACGACGCCTGTGTCATGTAGGCGGTGGTGCTGCTGACATAGCGGCGCATCGCGTCAAGCGACTGCAGCCCCAGCAGATCGGTGATGCGCCTCGACAAGGTGCCGTCGGGCGACGGAAAGAACAAGGCGTTGCCAAGCATCAGCATGGGCGTGGAGCGACGGTCGGCCAACAGGTTGATGCTGGTGTTCCCCTCGGTCATGAACAGGCCCTGCGCCGAGGCAATGTTCAATCCCTTCAAGGCCAGATCGTATTCAAGCACCGAGAAGACGGTCGCGTTCGGTTTCACATAGCGCAACTCGTTGCCCACCGCGCGCCGGTCGATTTGCCCGTCGATGACTTGCTGAATGGCGTAGACCGAACCGCCGAGTTGCGGCAGCAAGGCATCCGCGTCCAGTGACGCGCCATAGAAGTGGCGCTTTGCGTCGAGCAAGCTGTCGGTGGGCACGCCGGCCACGGCATTGAGTCTCCATTTTGGCCGGAACGCCCAACCCAGCAAGGCGCCGTCGAAGCGGCCCAGCACACCGCCGCCCAGGCCCGATTGACGCCCCAGCCGCGCCGACACGCCCTGGTGGATGAGCTTGTAGTCCAGGTAGAGCGCCGACACTCTGTTCTTGTCCGGGCGATTGGGCATGAAGTCCGCAGCGAGCGCGTCGCGAAACACGAAACGCACATCCTTGTCTGCGTCGCGATATCGATAACCCAGATCGATGTTGGAAAGCAGCAATTTCTGGTCGGTGCCCGAGATCGTCGAGTCGGACACCACCTGTGGGATTTGGCCCTCCAGCGGCGTGTCCTTGAGCAGGGTTTGCGTCTGCGATTGCCCGCCGTAATAGGTTTGCGACCACGATCCGGTCCAGCTGCCGGTGGCCGCAGGCTTGCTGTGCTCGGACCGATCCGCTGTCTTTGCGGGCAAGCCGGCCAGACGCTCACGCACGCGTTGGGCGTCCGGTCCTTCCGGGTACAACTTCAGAAATGTCTCCGATTCGATTCGGGCGCGATCGACGTCGCCCAAGCGCTGACGAACTTCGCCAATCATGGCCTGTCCTGCACGCGACGACGAGGTCGGCGGCAGGGTCAGCAGTTCTTCCAGCGCCACCGCCGCTGCCATGTCGTCGCCGCGCGCCTGAGCCTGCGTGGCCCGCTCCAGCAGTTCGCGTCCGCGTGCGTCCTGATCCAGCGCTGGCTGAGCCGCCCCGGTGCCCGCCGACAACGCGTCCGCGGAGCCATCGGCTCCAGTCAATTCGCTGATCACTGCGCCCGGAAAATCCGTCAGCAGCTGCAGCGCAGCACTCGCATCCTGCTTCGTGTTGAATGGTCCGATCGTCAGCTGGTACTCGGTCTTGCCCTGCACCACGCGCGCCGTGTTGCGCAGGTCAACGTCAGCCAGCGCTCTTGGCAGCGGCTTTTCCATGCCAATGGGCGACGGTCCGCGTTGCAGCACGATCTGGTAGCGACGCTCTGGTGCGGCGTGCGCCTGCGGTGCGCGCTCCGCATTCAACCGCGCCGCCTCGCCCAGGCCTTCAAGCACGATCTCGATGATGCGATTGGTCTTGCCAGCGCGCACCGTGAAACGACTCGACGCATCGAATCGAACCACCAGCTTGCGCCCACGCCTCGTGTCGCTCTCGTCTGTCACGGTGACGGTGGGCATGCCCGAGCCACCATGCAAGGTCTTGCGCTGTCCATCCACTGGCGTCACCGGGTCACGGGTTGGCGCCACTTCGTAAATGGCCTGCACCAGGTCGCGCGAGCCAGCCGAGACCGAGCGCAAGTAGCGCACCGGCGTCGTGAAGTGAACCGCAATCACGGCCTGGGCGCCTTCGGAGCGCAGCTCCAGCTCCTCGATCATCTGGGCATTGGCGCCGATGGATGCCATCAAGCCGGCCGCCAGTGATACGGTCCTCAGCCAAGCGCGTTTCCCACTTCTTTTGTGATGCATATCTATCCTCAATCACCGACCGATCGTCGGTCCCTCTGATTTATGTTTGACCCGGGACGGCGCACTGCGTGCTGCGTCGTGCCGGGCCGCGAAGTTCAATCCCAGTTGGTGTACGCAGCGCCCTTGTTGCCCAGCGGCCGATGGCAGCCCGACTGGGAACAGTCGATGGGCACCGTGCCCTTGGCCTCGTGGGTCAGCGATTTCTTCTCCATATTGCCCAGGAAGCTCACACCGGTCTGGTGACAGGCCTTGCACCAGCCCGCGCCGCTGCCCATGCTGCCGTTGTGATTCATGCGCATCGACAACCAGGCCGACGTGCTGGTGTGGCATGCATTGCAGTCCAGCGCGCTACCGGCGAGCAGCTGCACCTCGGGAATGTGGTTGGTGGGCTTGGCCAGCGCGCCTTGGGGCCCCTGCGAGGTGTAGCTGCCGCTATGACACAACTTGCACGACATGCCGGTGACCGCGGTATGGTTCATGGTCACCGCAGTGGCAAAACTCATCTGCGACTTGTGGCAGGCATCGCACTTGGCGGTCACCACCGTGATCGGAATATGCGCAGGCGTCTTGCCCTTGGCGGTGCTGCCGTTGTGGCAGGTGTCGCAAGTGCCGGTGCCCACGGCATTGATCGCCGAGTGCCCGAAGATGGCCCCTGACCATGTGCTGGTGGATCGGTGGCAGGTCTCGCAAGGCGTCGCGCCGATGGTCGCATGCGTGGCGTTGGCGGGCCTTCCAACCGCATTCAGATAGCCCCCCGTGTGGCAGGTCGCGCACTGGTTGCTGACGCTGACGCTGGCGTGCACCTTGCCATTCGTCCAGCTGACGAAACTGCCTTTGTGGCAGGTATCGCAGTTGGCCGATACGAGCACGGCCACCGCCGCATAGGGGACGTGGTTGGCCGGCTTGGCGTCGGCCGGCGGGTAGGCGCCCGAGTGGCAGGTCGCGCACTGTGCCGTCACGACAGTCTGTGTGTGGTTCCAGGTGCTGGGCTTGAAAGCAGTCGTGCGGTGGCAGCTGATGCAATTGGTCGCGCCTGAAGGCATATGTGACGCCGGCTTGCCGGTCGCGGTGCTGCCGTTGTGACAGCTCGCGCAGTTGGTGGCCGCGCTGAATGTGCTGTGATCGACCTTGGCCCCCGCCCAACCGCTGGTCTTGTGGCAGGCCTCGCAGTTGGTCACGCCGGCATGGACAGCGGTCGCCGGCTTGCCGGTAGCGTTCAGGTAGCTGCCTGTGTGGCAGGTCGCGCATTGGCCTGTGACGCCAAAGTTGGCGTGGTACTTGCCGTTCGCCCAGCTCACATAACCCGGCTTGTGGCAGCTGTCGCAATTGGCCGAAGCCGACACCGCAACAGCCGTATACGGCACATGGTTGGCAGGCTTCGCGTCGGCGGGCGGATAGGCGCCCGAGTGGCAGGTCGCACACTGCGCCGTCACGACAGTCTGCGTGTGGTTCCAGCTGCTGGGCTTGAACGTGGTCGTGCTGTGGCAACTGACGCAGTTGGTCGCACCCACCGGCATGTGCCCGCTGGGCTTGCCGGTGGCCGAACTGCCGTTGTGGCAGCTCGCGCAGTTGGTGGCCGCGCTGAACGTGCTGTGATCGACCTTGGCCCCCGCCCAGCCGCTGGTCTTGTGGCAGGCCTCGCAGTTGGTCACGCCGGCATGGACAGCGGTCGCGGGCTTGCCGGTAGCGTTCAGGTAGCTGCCTGTGTGACAGGTCGCGCATTGGCCTGTCACGCTGAAATTTGCGTGGTACTTGCCGTTCGCCCAGGTCGTCACGCTGGCCTTGTGGCAGCTGTCGCAATTGGCCGCGGCCGACACCGCCACCGACGCAAACGGAATGTGATTCGACGGCTTGCCGTCAGCGGGTGGAAATGCGCCCGAGTGGCAGCTTGCACACTGCGCCGTCACCACGGTCTGGGTGTGGTTCCAGCTGCTGGGCCTGAACTTGTTCGTCGAGTGGCAGCTGATGCAGTTGGTCGAACCGACCGGCATGTGACCGCCGGGCTTGCCCGACGCCGTCGTACCGTTATGGCAACTCGCGCAGTTGGTGGCCGCATTGAAGCCGGTATGGTCCATGCCCTTGGCGGGCAGCCAGGAATGGGTCGCGTGGCAGGTGTCGCACGAGGCAGACGTGCTCACATGGTTGGCGGTCTTGCCTGGCGCCGTCGAGCCATTGTGGCAAGTCAGGCAGCTGCCTGCCGGCACTTGGGCGTGGCTGAATTTGGCGCCAGCGAAGACCTTGGTCGTGTGGCAGCTGTCGCAGGTGTCTGTGGTTGGCAGGTGTTGTGGAGACATCAGCACATTGCCTTTGGCAAAGCGACCACCTCGGGTGTGACAGCTGGCGCAATCGCGCGGCGTGCTCTTGAGCATGCCGCCCTGGTGACACGACTCGCACCTCGCCTTGGCATGCGCGCCTGACAAGGCATAGCCAGTCTTAAGGTGATCGAAGCCTGCCCTCGATTGGGCCCACGACTGCGGGGCAACAAGCAGATACAGCGCCAACACGATCCAAAGATGGAGCATGGCCCGCAGCCGTGCCTTGGGGGCATGCGCCGCAGCGCCTGGACGATTTAGCATGGCAGGCCTTTGGGTGTCGTTCATAGTGGTCATGGTCACAATCCTTCAGCGCAAACGGGACCGAAACTGTTTCCAGTTGTCAGCCAAATGGCATTGCTCGCAACGGCGACCGAACGCGCCGTCGTGCGCGTCGTCCTGGCTGTGGCAGGCGATGCATGCCTGCTCGATGGGTGCCGCGCGCTGACCGGCCGGTGCCGGGCGAACATGGCACTGCTCGCAGCGCACTTTGCGGTGTGCCCCCTGCAGCTTCCAGTGGGTACGGCTGTCATGATCGAAAGCCCACAATGGCCAGGCCCGCGCGTTATGACAGTCCTCGCAAGCCGTGCCGTAGCGCTGCTTGTGGACATCGTTCTTTTGGTGGCACGACCAGCACTCGCGTTCAGCATCTTTGAAGCGCGACGTTTCGTGACAGTCCTTGCACTTGGCAGTGACATGGCGGCCCACCAAGGGAAAGCTGCTGCGCGCGTGGTCGAAGCCCGCGACCCGCCAGACCGAGTCGCTGTGACACTGCTCGCAGCGCTTGCCCAGCGTGCCCTCATGCTTGTCATCGCGCTTGTGGCAGGAGATGCAATCGGTCGATGTCGGGCGAAAGCTCTTCAGATCCTGATGGCAGCTGATGCACTTCACTTTCGGTGCGGCGTGGGCATTGCGCAGCGCAAATTTGGTGCGCCGGTGGTCGAAACGGCCCTGCGTGGTTTTCCAGTCGCGCTCGAAGTGGCAGTCGGCGCAGGCCAGACCGAGCGTGCCCGCGTGTTTGTCGTCCTTGCGGTGACAGTCGATGCACTGGCTCGGGGTCTGGCGGAACAGCGCGTCCTGGTGGCAGTCCTTGCACTGCGCCTTGGCGTGTTGGCCCAGCAGCGGGAAGCGCGTCTTCTCATGGTCGAACTTCGGCGGCTCTCTCCAGCTGCGCTCGGTGTGGCACCCGGCGCAATCGCGGCCCAGCGTCTCCTTGTGCTTGTCGTCCTTGAGGTGGCAGCCGATGCACTCCTGGCCGAGCTTGCTGCGATACAGCGGCCCGGTATGGCAGTCAGCGCACTTGACGCTGCGGTGCTTGCCGATGAGCGCATAGCGGGTGTCCACGTCGTGGTTGAAGCTGGCGGGCTTCCAGGCCTTCGCGCCATGGCAGCTCTCGCACTTCTCGCCGTACTGACCCTTGTGTTCGTCGTCCTTCTTGTGGCACGCGACGCAATTGCGCGGGGTGTCCTTGAAGCGGCCCTTGGCATGGCACGCATTGCACTTGATGTCGGCATGTTTGCCCGTGAGCTCGAACTTGGTCTTCCGGCCATGGTCGAACTCGACGCCCTTCCAGCCCCGTTCGTTGTGGCATTCAGCGCACTTCACACCCAGACCGCCCTTGTGTACGTCGTCCTTCTTGTGGCAGCTGTTGCACTCGCCAGGTGCCTCGCGCCAACGCTTGTCAGCGCTGTGGCACTTGGCGCACTCAAGCACTAGGTGTCTGTCCTTGAGTACGTAATCGGTCATGCCGTGGTCGAAGGTCTTGCGGTCAAACTCGGCCACCTTGGCGTCGCGTCCGCGGTGATCGGTGTGGCAGGTGCGGCACGCCTGTGGCTTGATGCGGCCATGCCAGCCGCTGTGCTGGCGCACATCCTGAGCGACCTCCTTGTGGCAATCCAGGCACTGCGTGTCCTGACCGGCGGGGTTGAAGCGCACATGGCAGGACTTGCAGTCGCCCTCGTACTTGGCATGACCGGAAATCAAGGGGCCGGGTGACAGCACCGATTCCAGCGTCTGCGCATGTGCGGGCGTGATAACGCCAAGAACGCCGATCAGCATGCCCATGATGGCCAGCAATCTCACTGCGCAGCACTCAGTAGGCGTGCACCGCGACCACATGGGCCACCGCGCTCAACACCATCAGATAGACAAACGGCACATGCGCGACATGCCACCAGGCAAACAGCTTCTCCCAGGCGCTGAACTGGGCGATGCGTTGTATCGCCATCAATTCCTCATGCACGAGGCGACGCGTCTTGCGCAGCAGGCTTGCCGTCTTGGCAGGCTCCCAAGCCTTGGATTGGCCCAGTGCGAGCACCTTGAACTTCAGCTCTTCGCGGCAGACACGATCGACCTGCATGCGGCGCAGAGGCACGACCACCAATGAGTGAAGCAACGCCGGCCTCTTGCCCGACTCGGTCAGGACCCCGCGCTCGAAGTCTGCAAGGCGTTGCGCCACCAGCGGAACAAAGCCCAGTTGCGTGCTGGGCGAGTCGTGCTTGGCGTGCGCCTTGCGCAATTGATCCAGATTGAGCTTCTCTCCGTGCAGATCGCGGTGCAACCTCACGTAGAGAAAGCGTCCAATGACGCCGCTGATCGCGACCAACAGCATCGAGTACAGCGCCACGCCGGCGTTGATCGAGCCGATCCGGAAGGTCGAGTGCAACATGATCAGCATCGGCCCCGCGACACCCAGCACCATATGCGCAACAAACCAGTGCTTGCCTGCGCCGAAGCGCTGCATGAAGCGCAAGTGCTTGCGCATCGGATAGGTGAACAGCATCAGCATGCACACGCCACCGGCCACGCCGATCCAGTAGCCGATGTCGGATGCGGCGGTGAACAAGTCGAGCCGGCTCACCCCCCACACGGTCAGCGTCAACAGCGCCAAACCAAGATACAAGGCCAGGTCGCGTCGACGTGTCGGTGTCGCCACTGACTTTCGCGTCGCCTCGGGTCGGCCTTGCAATACAGCCGTTGCTGCCATCGAATTCATCACGTCTCCACCTTTACTGCCTTGAACCATGGTGTTGGCCTTCATTCATCCGCATCGAATACGATGCCGACCACGCTTGATCGACGCTTTCACCATGGGTCTTGATATTTACATCCTCATCTACGCAGCCATTGCCGCCTTGATCGTCGGCGCCTACCTGCGCCGCAAGGCGCGTCTGAGCCGCGAGGTCGCCAAGGTAATGGACGAATCTGAACGAACCGGCTTGAATGAGCCCGCCTCGTTACATCCTGTGGCCGACCCTACGAAGTGTTTCGGCTCAGGCGCCTGCGTGCGGGCCTGCCCGGAAAACGCACTGGGTGTCGTGAATGGCAAGGCGGCATTGATCAATGCCTCGGCCTGCATCGGACACGGCGCCTGCGTCGATGCCTGCCCGGTGCATGCGCTGACGCTCGTGTTCGGCACGGCCAAGCGCGGCGTCGACATCCCGCACGTCAGCCCCGAGTACCAGAGCAATGTGCCCGGCGTCTACATCGCAGGCGAGCTCGGCGGCATGGGTTTGATCCGCAAGACGGCAGAGCAGGGCCGACAAGCCATGGGCGCGATCCGCAAAGGCGTGGGTAGCCATGCGGCGCCGCTGGACGTGGTGATCGTCGGCGCCGGACCGGCGGGCATCTCGGCGGGCTTGAGTGCCATCCACCACAAATTGCGCTATGCGGTGATCGATCAGGAAGACTCGCTGGGCGGCGCCGTCTATCACTACCCGCGCCACAAGATCGCGATGACGGCACCGGTCAAGCTCGACATCATCGGCACCGTCAAGCTCGGCACCGAAGTCCAAAAGGAAAAGCTGCTCGCCTTCTGGGCCGATGTGATGAAGAAGACCGGGCTGCAGGTGCGTTTCAACGAGCGCTTCGAGGGCCTGGAGCGCCAGGCGGACGGCAGCTTCATGGTGCGGACCTCGCGCGAAACCTTGCACGCCCGCTGCGTGCTGCTCGCGCTGGGTCGCCGCGGCACGCCGCGCAAGCTTGATGTGCCGGGCGAAGAAAGCGCCAAGGTGGTCTACCGCCTGGTCGATCCCGAGCAATACGCGGGCCAGTCAGTGCTGGTCGTGGGCGGCGGCGACAGCGCCCTGGAAGCCGCCATCGCACTGGGCGAGCAAGCCGATGGCACGGTCTGCCTGTCGTACCGCAGCCATGCGTTTTCACGCGTGAAGGAAAAGAACCGCCTGAGGCTCGAAGTGTTGCAGCGCAGCGGCCGGGTGCGTGTGATGCTCGCGTCGACGATTGAGCGCATCGAGGCTGACAAGGTCGTTCTGAAGACCGCAGACGGCCGTGAAGAACTGCCCAACGACAAGGTCATCGTCTGTGCCGGCGGCGTGCTGCCTACGCAGCTGCTGAAAGACATCGGCATTCTTTTCGAAACCAAGTTCGGAAAGACATGAAGCGGGGCAGCCAAGACCGGCACGCGTTGCGCAGTCTTTTTTGTTCAGATTCGGTTCATATTGCGTCGGTCCAATGCGGCTTTCAGCTTTAGATGAGCCACACCATGCAACTGCTTTTGCTTGAAGACGACATCGACCTCGGCCAGGCTGTGGTCGATCATCTCGAAGCTGCCGAGCATGAGGTGCATTGGTGCAAGCGCATTGCTCAAGCGCGTCAGGTCGAGAGCTTCGATCTGGCGCTGCTGGATCTGCACCTACCCGACGGCGATGGTCTCATGCTGTTGCGCGACTGGCGTGCCGAGGGGCTTCGTCAGCCGGTCATCGTGCTGACGGCACGCGACCAGATCAGCGACCGCATCCGCGGCTTGAGATCCGGCGCCGACGACTACCTCGTCAAACCCTTCGACCTGGACGAATTGCTGGCGCGCATCGACGCCGTCAGCCGCCGCAACAGCAATGCAAGGCGTTTGGTGATCGACACCATCGTCGTCGACCTGGGCACGCGCCAAGCCAAGCAAGGCACGCAACGCCTGGATCTCACTGCTATGGAGTGGGCCGTGCTACTGTGTCTGGCGCGCCAACAGGGGCGCATCTACAGCCGCACTGATGTCGAGGCGGCGCTGCAGCGTCAGGGTTATAGCGAGGCCGCCAGCAATTCTATGGAAGTCATCGTCAGCCGTTTGCGCAAGAAGCTGGGCAGCGCTGTCATCAGCACGCATCGCAACCTCGGTTATCGACTCGATGCCTGAAGCTGCGTGGAACCTTCAGAAGCGCCTGCGCCGGCAATTGCTGGTCTGGATCGGTGCGCTCTGGCTGATCGGCGCGGCAGCTGCGATGGGCGGCCTGTGGTACGAGGCCGGCGAGGTGCTGGACAACGCCTTGCAGGAAACCGCCCAGCTGCTGCTCTCGGTGCCGGACTCGGCGTTGACTCAGCTGGTCAATCTGCCGCCGGGCGTCGATCCGAAGGAAGAGCATGTCGTCTATCAGGTCTTCGACGCGACGGGCGTGATGCGGATGCGATCGAATGCGGCGCCTAGGCAAGCACTCGACCCGACCGCACCCGACGGTTTGCTGCGTGCCGGAAGCTGGCATGTCCTGACCCTGACCGCCCCCGATGGCCTGCGACGTGTGCAAGTGGCCGAGACCATCGAGCACCGCTTGGAAGTGATGCGCAACAGCGCCATCTGGCTGCTGGTGGCGCTGCTCGTCGTGTTGCCGATCACGGCGCTGGGCATCAGGATGCTGCTAACGCGCGCCTTTGCCACGCTGGAGCCGAGCCGACTTGAGCTGGCGCAACGTCATCCGCATGACTTGCGCCCGCTCGAAACCGACGGACTGCCCCAGGAACTGCAACCTTGGCTGCAAACCGTCAATGCGCTGATGACCCATGTGCAATCGATGGTCGCTGCAGAGCGCTCCTTCGCAGCACACACGGCGCACGAACTGCGCACCCCGCTGGCAGCGGCGCGTGCGCAGGCGCAGCGACTCGCCCAGGCCGCAGGGGCACCGACCGAACGCGTGCAGGCCCTGGCGCTGGTGCGGCAGCTCGACCGTATCACGCACCTGGCAACCAGGCTGCTGCAGTTGGCGCGCATCGAATCCGGCGTAGCACTGCAACGCGAATCCGTCGAACTGGTCGAGTTGGCCACCATGGTGGCCGACGAGTTCGCCGAGGCCAGGCGCACCGGGCGCTTGCGGCTCCAGGTCGAGGCAGATCCTGTACACGTCGAGGGCGATCTTGACGCGCTGGGCATCGCGCTTCGCAATCTGGTCGACAACGCGCTCAAGCATGGCGGCGAAGCTGGCCTGGTCACGATTCGCATCGATGCGACGGCACTCACAGTGTTTGATCACGGGCCTGGGGTGCCACAAGCCAGTCTGGCGCAGCTGGGCCGCAAGTTCGAGCGCGGCAATAGCGGCACAGAAGGCGCCGGTCTCGGCCTGGCGATGGTCAGCACGATCGCCCAGCAGTCCAACGCCGAGCTGGTGCTGGTCTCGCCGGTCGCCGATGGACGCGGCTTCAGTGCAAGCATCCGCTTCGCTGTGGCTGGCGCCTGATCGCGATGGACTAAACTCCGCTGCCCTCTTGCAGCCACTGGATGTAACCCATGTACCGCTGTGTCATTTCTGCCGTCGCCTGTGTCGCGACGCTAACGCTGGCCGCCCCGGCCAACGCGCAATCGCGCCGCCCCTTCTCCGCCGACGTCTTGCGCGGCGAGATGGTGGTGACCCAGGCCCCCGCGATCCAGCTCAACGGCCAGCCGGCGAGCCTGGCGCCGGGCGCGCGCATACGCGGCGAAAACAATCTGCTCCAGCTCTCGGCCGGCCTGACCGGTCAGGCCTTCATCGTGAACTACACGATCGACTCGTACGGCCTCGTGAAAGACGTCTGGATACTCAATGCGGCCGAGCGGGCCAACAGCCCTTGGCCGCAGACGCAGCAAGAAGCCGCGCGTTGGAGCTTCGATGTCGGCGCGCAGACCTGGACCAGGCGCTAGATCATGACAAAGAAAGTATTCATCAAGACCTTCGGCTGCCAGATGAACGAGTACGACTCGGACAAGATGGCCGATGTGCTGGACGCTGCGCAAGGCTATGCGCTCACCACCGACGTGGAGCAGGCCGATCTGATCCTGTTCAACACCTGCTCGGTGCGCGAGAAGGCGCAGGAGAAGGTCTTCAGCGACCTGGGTCGCGTCAAGCACCTGAAGGCCAAGGGCGTGCTGATCGGTGTGGGCGGTTGTGTGGCCAGCCAGGAGGGTGCGGCCATCATCGCGCGAGCGCCTTATGTCGATCTGGTGTTCGGCCCGCAAACCCTGCACCGTCTGCCGCAGATGCTGGCGCAGCGCGAGCGCCAGAACCGCGCACAGGTCGACATCAGCTTTCCGGAGATCGAAAAGTTCGACCACCTGCCCCCGGCGCGCGTGCAAGGCGGCAGCGCCTATGTCTCGGTCATGGAAGGCTGCTCGAAATACTGCTCGTACTGTGTCGTTCCGTACACGCGCGGCGAAGAGTTTTCGCGACCGTTCGACGATGTGCTGACCGAGGTGGCCTCCGCCATCGATCAGGGCGTCAAGGAAGTGACGCTGCTGGGTCAGAACGTGAACGGCTACCGCGGCAAGATGGGCGATACCGGAGAAACCGCCGACTTCGCGCTGCTGCTCGACTATGTGGCCGCGATCCCGGGGCTGGAGCGTCTGCGCTTCACGACCAGCCACCCGAACGAGTTTTCGCAGCGCCTGATCGACGCCTATGCCAAGCTGCCGCAGTTGGTGAACCACCTGCACCTGCCGGTCCAGCATGGGTCGGACCGGATCCTGGCAGCCATGAAGCGCGGCTACACGGCGCTCGAATACAAGTCGACGATACGCAAGCTTCGCGCCGTGCGGCCCGACATCCGCCTGTCCAGCGACTTCATCGTCGGCTTTCCCGGCGAGACCGAAGACGACTTCCAGAAGATGATGAAGCTGATCACCGACACCGGTTTCGACCAGAGCTTCAGCTTCGTGTTCAGCCCTCGCCCCGGCACGCCCGCCGCCGCGCTGCACGACGACACGCCGCACGCCTTGAAGATCGAACGCCTTCAGCATCTGCAGGCCACCATCGATGCCAATGTGCTGGCCATCAGCCAGAGCCTGGTGGGCGGCGTGCAGCGCATCCTGGTGGAAGGCCCGTCGCGCAAGGACGCCCATGAATTGATGGGCCGCACCGAGTGCAATCGCAAGGTCAACTTCGCGGGTCCGCCGCGCCTGATCGGCCAAATGGTCGATGTGACGGTCACCGCCGCTTTCACCAACTCATTGCGCGGCGAAGTCGTGCTGGAGAACGAAACGGCCGCAGCCTAGGCAGTCTTGCGCCGCAGCCTTCTCAAGCCGACCCACCACAGCGCCAGCGTGCAGGCCAGCAGCATGGCGCCATAGCCCAGCAGGGTGCCGTCGCGTCCAAGCAGCACCAGCGCGGCCAGCAGCGCCAGCGCGCTGGCTGCGGTGGCCCACAACGCCAGCCGCCGCCAGGGCGTCACTTTCAGTTCACGCCGCCACAGCAGTTTGACCAGGCTGGCGCTGATCAACCCCATGCCGAGCGCGGGGGCAAAGAAGTTCAAGATGTGCCACAAGGCAGCTACAGGGCTCAACATCACTCCAATCTGACCAGTCGACAATGCAAAGATGGGCGATTAGATACGCTTCGGCCACGATATATGTCAAGGCTTCGCGCATTGACGTCATCGAGGCGACCCGGAAATTTTATAATCAAGCCCTATGAGCGTGTTTGCCCTCGGCCTGAACCACAGCTCCGCCCCGCTGGATTTGCGCGGGCGGTTCGCGTTCACGCTCGAACAATTGGCACCCACCTTGCACGGTTTTCAAGAGCGCGTGCAGCCCTTGCGCGTGCAACAGGGCGCCGGACCGGCCGAAGCCGCCATGCTGTCCACCTGCAACCGCACCGAACTGTACGTGGCGGGCGGGACCGCGCTGGTGCGCCCAACCGTCGAGTGGCTCGCGGGCCTGGGGTCGGTCGAGAGCAGCCAGCTGATGGATCACGCTTATGTGAAGGAAGGCAGCGCCGCTGCGCGCCACGCGTTTCGCGTCGCCAGCGGGCTCGATTCGATGGTCCTGGGCGAGCCGCAAATCCTGGGTCAGATGAAACAAGCCGTGCGCGAGGCCGACCAGGCCGGCACGCTGGGCAGCACCTTGCACCAGTTGTTCCAGCGCACTTTCTCGGTGGCCAAGGAAGTGCGCACCTCGACCGAAATCGGCGCGCATTCGATCAGCATGGCCGCCGCCTCGGTGCGGCTGGCGTCGCAACTGTTCGAGAATCTGGAAGAAGTACGCGTTCTGTTCGTCGGCGCGGGCGAGATGATCGAACTGGTGGCCACCCACTTTGCCGCCAAGAATCCCAAGTCGATGACGGTGGCCAATCGCACGCTGGAGCGCGGCGAAAAGCTGGCCGGTCACCTGGGCGCCGAAGCGATGCGCTTGTCCGACCTGCCCGCGCGTCTGGCCGAGTTTGACGCCGTCATTTCATGCACCGCCAGCGCGTTGCCGCTGATCGGGCTGGGTGCGGTTGAGCGTGCCCTCAAGGCGCGGCGTCGCCGGCCCATGTTCATGGTCGATCTGGCCGTGCCACGCGACATCGAACCCGAAGTCGCCCAGCTCGACGACGTCTATCTCTACACGATCGACGACTTGTCTTCGGTCGTACAGACCGCCGGTGAAAAGCGTCTGGCCGCGGTCGAGCAGGCCGAGGCCATCATCGAGTCCGGCGTGCAGAGTTTTGTTCACTGGATGGATCAGCGCCACACCGTGCCGCTGATCCAGGCGCTCAACGCGCAGGCCGACAACTGGCGCGCCACCGAGCTGGCACGCGCCCGCAAGCTGCTGGCCAAAGGGGCCGACATCGAAACCGTGCTCGAAGCTTTGTCGCGCGGCCTCACCAACAAGGTGCTGCACGGCACGCTCGCCGAGTTGCACACCAGCGAGGGCGAGCAGCGCGAGCAACTGGCGCAGACCGTGTCGCGCCTGTTCCTGCGCAGCAGTGTCTACGGGCCGACCGCGCCCAAGCCCGGCGACGCCGACCGTTAGCTGGCGCCCGCAACTCCACCGCTCGCGGTGGCGTGCTGCAGGGCCCCGACACCCGGGCTGCCAACGCCCCCGCGCTCAACCGTCCCTTGTGATCGAGCGCCATGAAAGATTCTCTACGCCAACAGTTTGAACGTCTGGGCCACCGCCTGGCCGAGCTGGACGCCAACCTGGCCGACGCAAGCGTTGCCGCCAACATGAACCGCTACCGCTCGCTCACCAAGGAGCAGTCCGAAGTTGCCGGTCTGGTGCACAGCTTTCAAAAATACGAACAACGCGAACGCGATCTGCTTGACGCGCGCGCGATGCTGGACGACCCCGACATGGCCGACATGGCGCGCGAAGAAATCAGCGCCGCCGAGGCCGACCTCGCGCGCCTGCACGGCGAGTTGCAGACCGCGCTGCTGCCCAGGGATCCGGACGACGCGCGCAACGCCTTTCTGGAAATCCGTGCCGGCACCGGTGGCGACGAATCGGCGCTGTTTGCCGGCGACCTGGCGCGCATGTATCTGCGCTATGCCGAGCGCTGCGGCTGGAAGACCGAAATCCTCTCGGAGAGCATTTCCGACTTGGGCGGCTACAAGGATCTGGTCGTGCGCGTCGAGGGCGACGGCGCTTTTGGCCGGCTCAAATTCGAGTCCGGCGGCCACCGCGTGCAGCGCGTGCCAACCACCGAAAGCCAGGGCCGCATCCACACCAGCGCCTGCACGGTGGCCGTGATGGCCGAGGGCGACCCGGCTGAGGAAATTCAGCTCAACCCGGCCGATTTGCGCATCGACACCTTTCGCGCCAGCGGCGCGGGGGGCCAGCACATCAACAAGACCGACAGCGCGATCCGCATCACCCACCTGCCCACCGGACTGGTGGCCGAGTGCCAGGACGACCGCTCGCAGCACCGCAACAAAGCCAAGGCGATGGCCGTGCTGGCCGCGCGTTTGCGCGACAAAGATCGCAACGAGCGCGCCGCCAAGGAGGCCGCCCAGCGCAAGAGCCTGATCGGCACCGGCGACCGCAGCGACCGCATCCGCACCTACAACTTTCCGCAGGGACGCCTCACCGACCACCGCATCAACCTCACGCTCTACAAGCTCGGCGCCATCATGGACGGCGATCTGGACGACGTCTTCAAAGCACTCCAAGCCGCCCAGGCGGCCGAGCAACTGGCCACGCTGGAAGGCAGGTCTTGAACGCCCCGGCATTCGTCACCATCGCCCAGGCGCTGGCTTGGTCCAAACATCAAGGGCTGGATCGATTGGACGCGCAACTGCTGCTGGCCCGGCTGTTCAAGGCCGACCGTGCCTGGCTGGCGGCGCATGACGATCAGGCGCTTGGCCCGCTCAAGCGCCAGCAATTCGTCGATCAAGTGAGCGCGCGCCTGCGCGATGTCCCCTTGCCCTACTTGCTGGGTGAAAAGGAATTCCATGGCCTGATGCTGCAAGTCAGCCCCGGCGTGCTGGTGCCCCGGCCCGACACCGAAGTGCTGGTCGACTGGGCGCTGGAAATCCTGCGTGGCATGCCCGCCGGATCGGCGCCGCAAGTGGTCGACATGGGCACAGGCAGCGGCGCCATCGCCCTGGCCGTCAAGCATGCGGCACCGTTTGTCGCCATGCACATGGCCGACCTCAGCGCCGCGGCCCTGGCCGTCGCGAGCAGCAATGCCAGGCGTCTGGGCCTCGACGTGAACGCCCATCCGGGCTCATGGTGGGACGCAGTTTCGGGGCGCCAGTTCGATCTGGTACTGAGCAACCCGCCCTATATCGCCGTCGGCGACCCGCATCTGCCGGCCTTGCGCCATGAACCCCAGATGGCGCTGACGCCCGGCGGCGACGGTCTGGCGGCGCTGCAAAGCATTGTGGCGGGCGCCCCGGCCGCCATGCGTCCGGCGGCCTGGCTGCTGCTCGAACATGGCTACGACCAGGCTCAGGCCGTGCACGGGATGCTGGACGCTGCGGGATTTGTAAAGATTCAATGCCGGCGCGACCTCGGAGATCGACCCCGTGTGACCGGTGGGCAACGCCCGGGTGAATTCGTAACGGCAAAGTAGCAACATCGGCGAAAAACACACATATCTTGACAGACAAGGGAATTTGCTCGGCGGTAGCATGAACTCAACTCATCGGGCCAAGTCATACAGACCGGCCCGCCCTGCAAATGTTTGCCAGCCCGGGAGATCGCGATGAACAGCCTGCGTATTTCTATCTTGGCAACCCTGTCGGCCTTGTCTCTGACAGGGGTTTCGCTCGCCCATGCCGACGAGGGTCTGCGGGCGAGGACCGCGCTTGATCAGGCCAGTTGGCCGCGTCTGCAAGGTCGCCTGCAATTGAACACGGTAGACACGTCATTGAGCGCCTTTGGCGGGTTGCACGGCACGAGCCCCCGACTGCTCAGCGCCAGTGTGTTGGGCGACTACTACCTGACCGGCTCCTGGCTGGGCCAGCACAGCAGCGGAGGTCTGCGTGCCACCAGCGGCTTGCTGATGGGGCCGGTGGCACTGTCGCTGGGCGGCAATTCGCTCGGCGCACCCAGTGGCCTGTCCTTGAGCCGTCGATCGCTCAGTCTTTGGAGCCCTGGCAACGACGGCGCGGACGTCAACACCACCATCCCTTACATCGGCATCGGCTACACCGGCCAATCGGTACGCGGCACCTGGGGCTTCAAGGCCGATTTCGGCCTGGTCGGCATCGGTGCCAACAACGACCTGCGACTGGGCGGTAGCGCCAATCCGGCGCAAGGCCTGGACGAGACCTTGCGCGACATGCGTTTCAAGCCTTTGATTCAGCTTGGCGTGAGCTACTCGTTTTGATACTAGGCGCCGACCAGCCTCGCGATTGCCTGCCCCATCTCGAGCGTCGAAGCGTTGCCGCCCAGGTCGGGCGTGCGCGGCCCTTCCCTGAGCACGATCTCGATGGCGTTCACGATGGCGTCATGCGCGTCGCGGCGGCCCAGGAAGTCGAGCATCAGGGCGCCCGACCAGATCATCGCCACCGGGTTGGCAATGTTCTTGCCGTAGATGTCCGGCGCCGAGCCGTGTACCGGCTCGAACAGTGACGGAAATTTGCGCTCGGGGTTGAGGCTGGCCGATGGTGCCAAGCCTATCGTGCCGGTGCAGGCGGGCCCCAGGTCCGACAGGATGTCGCCGAACAGATTGCTCGCCACCACCACGTCAAAGCGGGTCGGTTGCAGCACGAAGCGCGCCGACAAGATGTCGATGTGCTGCTTGTCCATCGTCACACCGGGGTAGCCCGCGGCCACTGCGTCGGCGCGCTCGTCCCACCAAGGCATGCTGATGGCGATGCCGTTGCTCTTGGTGGCCACCGTCAGATGCTTGCGCTTGCGCGAATTCGCCAACTCGAACGCGTACTTCATGACGCGGTCGGTGCCGTGGCGCGAGAACACCGCTTCCTGGATCACGATCTCGCGATCGGTGCCTTCGTACATGCGCCCGCCCAGATTCGTGTACTCGCCCTCGGTGTTTTCACGCACGACAAAGAAGTCGATGTCGCCGGCCTGGCGCGGCTTGCCTTGGGCGTCGACCAGCGGGCAAGGCACGCCCTCGAACAAGCGCACCGGGCGCAGATTGATGTACTGATCGAACTCGCGGCGGAACTTGAGCAGCGAGCCCCACAGCGAAACATGGTCGGGCACGGTGGCCGGCCAGCCGACAGCGCCGAAATAGATCGCGTCGTGCCCTTGCAACCGGGCCTTCCAGTCGTCGGGCATCATCGCGCCCGTCTTCGCGTAGTAGTCGCAGCTGGCCCAGTCGATGTGGGTGTATTGCAGGTCGATACCGAAGCGCCTGGCCGCCACGTCGAGCACGCTCAGGCCCACGGGCACCACTTCCTTGCCAATGCCGTCGCCGGGAATCACGGCAATCTTGAACGCTTTACTCATCGGTTTCTCCAGGTAGTGGGTGGCTTTCGGTGATGGCCCTATTTTGCAGCCTGGATTCGCTCGCGAATTGTCAAGGCAGCTGCGCCAGCCGCAGCGGCTGCGGCACTGCGGCGATACTGGCTCATGCTCTCAATCTCTCTGGGCCCGCTGGCCTTGCCTATGGCGCCGCTGTTGCTGCTGGGCGCGGTCTGGATTGCCGCCGGCCTTGCCTCGTGGCGGTTGCGCCGCGAGGCGCGCGTTGAAGGCCCGGGGCGCGTCGCCCTCGGCCATGCAGGAGCCGCCTACGACGCCTTGTGGCTTGCCGCGCTGATCGGTTTGCTGGCCGCGCGGATCGCCCACCTCGCTTTGAACTTCGACGCCTATGCGGCCACGCCCTGGTTGGCGCTGGACATCCGTGACGGCGGCTGGCACGCGCCCACCGGCGCCTTCGCCGGCGCCGCATGGTTGGCGTGGTGCGGCATGCGCCTGCCGGCCCTGCGTCGGCCGCTTGTGATCGGCGCCTTGGCAGGCAGCGCGCTGTGGCTGGCGGCGACACTGGGCCTGGGACTGCGCGATCAGCCATCGCTGCCCGCCATCATGGTCACCGAGCTGGCCACCGACACCCGCGCCAGCCTGCCGCAATTCGCGCGCGGGCGTCCTGTGGTCCTCAATCTGTGGGCCAGCTGGTGCGGACCCTGCCGCGAGGAAATGCCGATGCTGGCGCAGGCGCAGCAGCGCGAACCCGGCATCGCTTTCTTGTTCGTCAACCAGGGCGAGTCGGCCGACACCGTGCGCGCCTACCTCGCGCGCGAACACCTACCGCTGCGCGAAGTGCTGCTCGACGCGCAATCGCAACTCTTGCCGGCAGTCGGCTCGCGCGGCCTGCCCACCACCGTTTTCTTTGATGCCGGCGGCCGCCAGGTGGACGCGCATTTCGGCGCGCTCAACGCCGCCGCGCTGCAAAGCCGACTGCGCGCATTGCGGTGATGAGAGTGGCCGCAGCAGCTGCGCCCTGCCTGTGCGGCTGCTGCGGCGCTGCGCGTGATTGCACCGAGCCCGAAACCAGTACCAGGAGCGAGTTATGAAGTGGATCCGATTTGCCTGCCGGGGTCGCCAAGGATTTGGCACGATTGAAGGCACGCAGCTGCGCTGCCACAGCGGCGCCATGTTCGATGCACCGCTGGCCACCGATGAGCTGCTCGGACTGGACGAGATCGAGTATCTGGCGCCGTGCGTGCCGGGCAAGATCATCGGCCTGTGGAACAACTTCCGCGCCGCCGCCGAAAAGAACGGCTGGGCCGCACCCAGCGAACCGCTGTACTTCCTCAAGTCACCCGGCAGCGCCTGCGGGCACCTGGCGCCGATTGCCGCGCCCGCCTCGTACGACGGCCGCGTGGTCTACGAGGGCGAGCTTGCCGTGGTGATTGGGCGCCGCGCACGCGCCGTGAGCGAAGCGGTCGCCGCCGCGCATATCTTCGGCTACAGCTGCGCCAACGACGTCACCGCGATTGAGCTGCTGCACCGCGACAGCTCGTTCGCGCAGTGGACGCGCGCCAAGAGCTTCGATGGCTTTGGCGCACTCGGCCCGGTCATAGAGACCGACTTCGACCCCGACAGGGCGCAGCTGCGCACGCTGGTGGCGGGTCGCGAGCGCCAGAACTACGCGCTGAGCGACATGTTTTTCAGTCCCGCCGCCTTGGTGTCGCGCCTGTCTCATGACATGACGCTGGAGCCCGGCGACGTGATTCTGTGCGGCACCTCGCTGGGCGTGCTGCCGATGAAGCCCGGCACCGTCGTCGACGTCGTGATCGACGGCATCGGCACGCTCAGCAACAACTACGGCGGCTAGCCCCAAGTGCCAGCGTCGTGCGCTTGAAGTGCTTGCACTTCCGGGCGCCGGGATCGTCCGCGTGGTTCTTGCTTCCAATCAGCGTAGGGCCATCAGCGGGCGTTCATGATCGACATCATCGGTGCGCATTACCAGCAGCGAACGCATCGCTGCGATGACCCCCGGAATGTCATTGGATTGGCGAGAACGCCACCGGGCTGAGAAACACGCTTTCCTGGTGTACCAGATAGGGCAGGATGGTCGGCACGAAGGCCTGCCACTGCGCGTCCTGGCCGAGCTTGACGCGCTGCCCGCTGCGGTGTCCGTAGTCGTCGTACGACCATAGAAACACCACCGAGTTGAGCGTGCCCGACTCCTTGGTCCAGCAGCCTTGCAGTTTGGCGTAGCGCGTGATGATGTGCAGGCCGTTGTCCTGGTAGATCTTCAGGAATTCTCCGGCCTTGCCGGCCTGGATCTGGTAGGTGCGCATTTCGAGAATCATGGTTTGTCCTTAGCTGTCAATGGAAGCAGACGAAGCCTGTGAGGATAGTATCGCCAGTCGACAAACAAGCGCCCTGATCTGGCGCGTACCCGAGCCAAGCGCCACGCCATGAAAGCCAAGTCCGACCTGTTGGCAGCCAGCCGGCGCAGCAACGCGCCGCGCGCCAAACTGCACAAGGCCGTGCAAGTGCGGCTGCCGCGCGAGGAGCGCCGCGCGCAACTGCTTGCGCAGGCCTACAAGTTCTTCTCGGAGTACGGCCTGACCGCGCAGACGCGCGCGCTGGCCGATTCCTGCGGCGTCTCGCAACGCCTGCTCTACAGCTTCTTCCCGAGCAAGGCGGCGCTGATCGAGGAGGTCTACCGCAGCGAGATCGCGGGTTCGTTCAAGGCGATCTGGTTTTCTGACCTGAAGGATCGCAGTGTGCCGGTCGAGCAGCGACTGATGCGCTTTTACTTCGAGTACTACGACACGGTGACGACGCGGCGTTGGCTGCGCATGTTTCTTTACGCGTCGCTTGCCGAAGTGGCGATCGCGCC
Organism: uncultured beta proteobacterium; assembly: GCA_963740455.1. Lineage (GTDB taxonomy): Bacteria > Pseudomonadota > Gammaproteobacteria > Burkholderiales > Burkholderiaceae_C > Paucibacter. Next base: position 51,130 of record CAVUEF010000006.1, on the reverse strand, counting down.
CGCCTACATCGCGGCCATCGTCACCAATATGCTCGAAATCGTGGTGACCGAAGCGGCCTTCGAGCAGGGGCTCAAGGTACCTGCCGACGCAGCGCAAATGCAGGAAGTCGGCTGGATACTGCACGGCGCGGTGTCGCACCTGGCGATCCGCCGCCATGTCTACGGCAATGTCAATCCCTTGTCATCGCACGACGTCATCACCATGCATATCCGCTCCTTCCTTGGCGGCCTGGGAGCGGTGTTGCCGGTGGCGCGCAAGAAGCGCTGAGATCTTGACGACATCGCTTATCGTCAGTTGACGACAAAGAACTTTGGGTGAATACTGAGTCACCGGCCGCTGACGCGGCGTGGAGGTGCGGCATCTGCCGTCTTGGCGTCGACTGAAACCATGTTGGAGACGATATGAGCGAGATCAAGCTACCTTTCGCGGGCCGTCGCGAATTCCTCAAGATGGCTGGAGCCGCTGGCTCGGCCCTGTTGCTGCCGGGCCAGAGCGCCCACGCTGCAGACTCGATCAATTTCTTTGCCTGGTCGGCCGCGGTCGACCAGGTCAAGAGCCACATCAGCGCCTTCGAAAAGAAGACCGGCATCCACGTCAACTACAGCAACGCCCCCTGGGCGCAGTACCGCGACACGATGGTGACCAAGTTCGTCGGCAGTGCGCCGATCGACACGCTCTGGGTGTCGGACAGCTGGCTGCCGGAATGGGCCGAGGCGGGCTGGTTGGCACCGATCGACGGCTATCCGGAGCTGATGAAGTACAACGCCGACGCCGAAGATTTCTGCACCCAATCGATGCGATACAAGGGCAAGCAATACGGTCTGACCTACTACAACGACTACATGGCCTTCTTCTACGACGAGAGCAAGCTCAAGAAGGCCGGCATCAACGCGCCGCCCAAGACCTGGGACGAGGTGTTGCAGCAGTCGCTGATCATGAAGAAGGCCGGCATCGCCGAGTACCCGTTGATGCTGTCGATGGCGCGCGAGAGCTGGCTGATCGAGTTCCTGTCAGCTCAGGTGTTCTCGAACGGCGGACGCTTCGTCGACGATGCGGGCAACGCCGTCATGAACGATCCCACCAAGGGCGCGCACAAGGCGATGCAATGGGCCGTGGATGCGGTTAATAAGCACAAAATTGTCTCGCCGGCATGCGTCGAGATTGGCGAGCTCAATGGCCTGAAGTCGTTCACGTCGGGCAATCACGCTTTCGCGATGCTGGCCCGCTACCGCGTGCGCACGCTCAACGACCCCGCGCAGTCGCAGATTGCCGGCAATGTGAAGCAGACGCTGATGCCTGCCGGCCCCGGCGGCAGCAATGCCACGGTGGGCTGGATGCGCTTTTACGGCATGACCGCACAGGCAGCGGCCGACAAGGCGCGCGCCGCCAACGTCGCCAAGTTCATAGAGTGGTTCGGTGGCAAGGCCGACGGCCAGTACACATTCCAGAAGCTGATGTTCACCGACATCGGCAGCGGCTTCGGCGTCAAGTCGCTGTTCCAGGATCCGGACATCAAGGCTTCGTATGCCAAGTACTCCGACATTGCGATGTTCGAGCGTCAACAGCGTCTTGCGCGCAAGAAGGACGTCGTCTCGCGCTGGTTCGGCGAGTGGGACGAAGTGAACGGCACGGCCTGGCAATCGGCCATCGTGGGCAAGTCGTCGGTGGCAGACGCGCTCAAGAAGTCAAGCGATGCGTGGAACGATCTGAAGAAGAGCTGAAGTGTCTGTCGGCGCAGCCATGCGCTTGCGTGGCTGCGTCTTCTCGCTTGATCGAAAGCCATCATGAGCGCCAAGAGTCTTGCGGCCGCGCGGCCGCGTTTTCCGGTCAGCCGCTACGACCAGCGCAGCGCGATGCTGTTCCTGCTGCCGATGATGGCTGTGCTGGCCATCGTGGCGGTGTTTCCGGTCGTCTACTCGTTCTGGGTCAGTCTGTTCGACCTGAAGCTGACGCGCCCGAACCGCGTGCCTTTCGTCTGGTTCGACAATTACGCTCGCATCTTCCAGGACACGCAGTTCTGGGAGTCGGTCGCGCGCACGGCCTCGTTCACCGTGATGTCGGTGACGGCCATCATGGTGATCGCCACGCTGATGGCGCTGCTGCTCAACGAGGAGTTCCGCGGCCGGCGTTTCCTGTCGGCGATGCTGCTCGTGCCCTGGGCGATTCCCTATGTGGCCAACGGCCTGATGTGGAAATGGATTTACGACTCGGGCTATGGCGCGCTCAACGGCCTGCTGTACCAGCTCGACTTCATCGACAAGTACATGGTCTGGCTGGGTGACCCGGACAAGACGCTGGCGCTGGTGGCCAACGCCTTTGTGTGGAAGGAAGTGCCGCTGGCGGCGATTCTGCTGCTGGTGACAATGAAGTCGATCCCCGCCGACCTCTACAGTGCGGCCAAGGTCGATGGCGCCAATGTCTGGCAGCGCCTGGTGCACATCACGCTGCCCTCGCTGCGACCGGGCTTCGCGCTCGTCATCATCTACGAGACCATGATGGCCGTCCGCCACTTCGACATGTTCTTCATCCTCACCGAGGGCGGACCAGCCGATGCCACGCATGTGCTGGCCTGGGAAGTCTATGTCGAGACCTTCCGCAAGCTCTCGTTCGGCACCGGCGCCGCGCTCGCGTACGTGATGGCGCTGGTGACCTTCCTGCTCGCCTTCTCGATCATCCGAACAATGGGCAAGAAGCTGTAATGCGCCTGTCCAAACTCATGCGTCCGGTCCTGCTGGCCATCGCCTCGCTGGTGTTCCTGGGCTATGTGCTGGCGCCGATCGGGTGGCTGGTGTCGTCGTCGTTCCAGTCGGAGGCGGAGATCACCTCCAAGCCGCCGCACTGGATACCGCACGACCCCACGTTGCAGAACTTCTCGGCGATATTCCAGGCCGACAAGAAGGTCACCTACGAGACACGCCGCCAAGGCGACACCGCCACCGGCGGCTATATCCCTTCGACCGCCAAGAACCTGTTGCCGGCGATGCGCAACAGCCTGATCGTCGCGGTGATCGTGGTCTTGCTGAACCTGATCGTGAGCGTGCCCGCGGCCTATGCGATGGCCAAGATCCGCTTCGTCGGTCGCTCGTCGTCGATCTACCTGATGCTGGTCACGCGCGTGATCCCCGACATTGCGCTGGTCGTGCCGTTCTTCCTGTTCATCCGAAAGCTCGGATTGCTAGACAACTTGGCGTCGCTGGTGATCACCTACCTGGCGATCACGGTGCCGTTCAGCATCTTCATCCTGCTCAGCTATTTTGAGTCGCTGCCGGATGAACTCGACAAGGCGGCGCGCGTCGACGGCTGCTCGCGCTTGCAGACTCTGTTGCGCGTGTTCCTGCCGCTGGCCACGCCCTCGCTTGTTGCGGTCATGCTGTTCACCTTTCTGACGAGCTGGAACGAGTTCCTGCTGGCGCTGATGTTCACGCAGACGCTGGCCTCGCAGACCATGCCCATCGTCGTGGCGTCGTTCACATCCGACTTCACGATCAGTTTTTCATTCATCAACGCGGCTGGCGTGCTGGCGATCATCCCGCCGGTGATCCTGGCCATCATGTTCGAGCGCTACATCGTGTCCGGCCTGACCGCAGGCGCGGTCAAAGGCTGAAGGAGCCCGTCTTGGCACGCATCAAATTCTCAGGCGTCGGCAAGCGCTACCCGAACGGCTTCGTCGCTTTGGCCGATCTCAACCTGGACATCGCCGACCGCGAGTTCCTGGTGCTGCTCGGCCCTTCGGGCTGCGGCAAGTCGACCACGTTGAACATGATTGCGGGGTTGGAGGAAATCTCCGAGGGCGAGCTGCGCTTCGACGACGAGGTGGTCAACGAGGTGCCTCCGCACAAGCGCGACGTGGCGATGGTGTTCCAGAGCTATGCGCTGTACCCGCACAAGTCGGTCTACGAGAACATCGCCTTCGGCCTGCGCATGCGCAAGCACGAAGCCGGGGAGATCGACCGTCGAGTGCGCGATGCCGCCAAGCGGCTCGAGATCGTGCCGCTGCTCGAGCGCCGCCCGAACGAGCTCTCGGGCGGGCAGCGCCAGCGCGTGGCGCTGGGCCGGGCGATGGTGCGCCAACCGCAGGTGTTCCTGATGGACGAGCCACTGTCCAACCTCGACGCCGCGCTGCGCATCTCGATGCGTGCCGAGATCAAGCAGTTGCACCAGGCGATGCAGACGACGTTTGTCTATGTGACGCACGACCAGGCCGAGGCGCTTACGCTGGCCGACCGCATCGTCGTGATGCGCGACGGCGTGGTGCAGCAGATCGGCACACCCGACCAGATCTACGAGCAGCCCGGCAACGTGTTTGTCGCCGCCTTCCTGGGCAATCCGCCGATCAACTTCATCGAAGGCCGGGTGGACGCGACGCCCGCCGGAGCGATGTTCGTGCGCGGCGATATCCGGCTTGCCTTGCCCGCCTACTTGGCCACCAAGGCGCTGGCGCAGGGGCAGCGCGAGGTGATGCTGGGCCTGCGCGCCGAAGACGTGCTGGAGGAGCCCGGACTCGACGCCAACACGCTGCGCGGGAGCGTGACCTCGGTGCTGCCGGTCGGCTCGGATCAGTTTCTGGGCCTGCAGACCGCCGGCGGCCAGGTATTCGTACGCGTCGACAAGGACCGCAAGCACCGTGAGGGCGAGAACGTCGCGCTAACCCTGAACATCGACCGCCTGCACTTGTTCGACAAGCAAAGCGGCTTGAGCCTGCGCAGCTAAAGGATCGGATCGCGATGAAGCCCAGCGCCTTCAGTTACCACCGGCCCGCCACGCTCGACGCGGCGCTGGCCTTGCTTGCCGAGCATGGTGACGCGGCCAAAGCGATTGCCGGCGGACAGAGCCTGACGCCGATGATGAACCTGCGCTTGGCCCAGCCTGCCGAACTGGTCGACCTCGGCGATCTGCCGGGCCTGGATCAGCTGCACGAATCGGACGGGTGGATCGAGATCGGCGCGCTGGTGCGCCATCAGCAGTTGGCAGATTCCGAACTGCTGCGCCAACGCTGCCCGCTGCTGGCCGAGGCCGCGCAAGGCATTGGCCACTACGCGATCCGCCAGCGCGGCACGCTGGGCGGCAGCCTGGCGCATGCCGACCCCGCGGCCCAGTTGCCGCTGGTCGCGGTGACGTTGGGCGCGCAGATAGAGCTCGCGAGCCGGCGCGGCCGGCGCGTCGTGCCTGCGAGCGAGTTTTTTGTTTCGGTCATGACGACCGCGCTGGAACCCGACGAGCTGATCGTGGCGGTACGCTTTCCGGCCCTGCAGCGCGGCGAGGGCACGGCGTTTCGCGTCTTCAATCGCCGTCACGGCGACTTCGCCATGGTCAGCGTCGCCACCAGCGTGCAATTGAACGGCGACCGCGTGGCGCGCCTGCGTCTGGGTATCGGCGGCGTCGAAGCGGTGCCCGTGCATCTGGACGAGCTCGCCGCGCAGCAGGCGGGGCGCGATGCCGATGCCGCCTGGGTCGCCGAAGTGGCAACCAAGGCCAGCGGCGCGGTGCAGCCCGAGGACGACGAGCGCATTCCGGCGCTGTACCGTCGTGAGCTGACCGAAACGCTGGTCGCGCGCGCGCTGGCGGCGGCGCTACAAAAGAGCGGAGCCAATCCCTGATGGAAAGCCAAACGATAAGGTTGAACGTGAACGGTCGTGACTTCGACATCGAAGTCGCGCCACGCAAGCTGCTGTCCGACGCCTTGCGCGAGGACTGTCGGCTCACCGGCACCCATGTCGGCTGCGAGCACGGCGTATGCGGTGCCTGCACGGTTCTGGTGGACGGCCGACCGACACGCGCCTGCCTGACCTTTGCGGTGCAGATGGAAGGCCATGAGATCACCACCATTGAGGCGGTCGCCGAGGGCGGCAAGCTGTCGCCCTTGCAGCAGGCGTTGCACGAGGAGCATGGTCTGCAATGCGGCTTTTGCACGGCCGGCATCGTGATGACTTTCGAGGCATATTTGCGCGAACATCCCGATCCCTCGGACGATGAGATCCGCAATGTCTTGTCGGGCAATCTGTGCCGCTGCACCGGCTATCACAATATCGTTGCCGCGATACGCAAGGCGGCGCAGCGCATGCGCGGGGGCGAGCATGTCGAGCGCTGAATTCCGCTACATCGGCCAACACCTGCCGCGCAAGGAAGACCGGCGCTTCCTGATCGGCGCCGGACGCTACATCGACGACATCGTGGTGCCGGGTGCGCTCGAAGTCTGCTTCGTGCGCTCGCCGCATGCGCACGCGCGCATCGTGTCCATCGACCTCGAAGCGGCGCGCGCCATGCCCGGGGTGGTTGGCATTTTCACAGGGCAAAACCTGGCCGTATGGACCACCCGCCACCGCATGGCGCCGCAGATCGATGGGCTGCAGCCGGTCGAGATGGACAGCCTGCCGATCGAGCGGGTGCGATTTCACGGCGACCTGGTGGCCTGCGTTGTCGCCACCGACCGCTATCTGGCAGAGGACGCCGCCGAGCAGGTGTTCGTCGACTACGAAGCGCTGCAAGCCGTGACCGACATGCAGCGCGCGCTCGAGCCCGGTGCGCCGCTGGTCGATCCAAAGCTGGCGAGCAATCTGGTGTCGCATCAGCATCAAGCCTTCGGAGACGTCGAGGCGCGCATGCGCGGGGCCCATCGCATCGTCGAGAGCAGCTTTTCTCAGCACCGCCAGACGCATGTGCCGATCGAGACGCGCGGCTGCATTGCCGTCTGGGACGAAGGCCGCGAGCACCTTAGCTTTCATGTCGGCTGCCAGGTGCCGCATCCCTACCGCACCATGCTGGCCAGCCGCTTGCGCCTGTCCGAATCGCAGGTCTCGGTGATCTCGCCCGATGTCGGCGGCGGCTTCGGACAGAAGATCACCCTGTACCGCGAGGAACTGGCTGTGGCCGCGCTGGCACGCCATCTGCGCCGACCGGTGCGCTGGCGCGAAGACCGTTTGGAGAACCTCAGCGCGTCGACGCAAGCGCGCGAGGACCTGTGCCGCACGCGCGCGGCGGTCGATGAAAAGGGACGACTGCTGGCGCTCGAACTCGAGCTTCTCGAAGACTTTGGCGCCTATTGCTTCTACCCCGGCAACTACCTGGCGCGTGTCGTCGCGATGATTTTGACCGGCCCGTACAAGGTGCAGGACTACCGCTTCGACGTGAAGATCGTGCTGACCAACAAGGTCGGCAATGCGCCGATGCGCGCGCCGATGGCCATCACCAGCTGGGTCATGGAGGGAACGATCGAGGCGATTGCACGCGAGCTCGGCCTGGACGCGATGGAGGTGCGCCGCCTCAACATGATCGAGCCGTCCGATCTGCCCTACAGAATGGCCACCGGAGAAGTGCTGCGCGACGTGACACCGCGCGAGACCTTCGAGGCGGCTCTCAAGGCGATCGACTATGCGGCGTTCCGTGAGCGCCAGCGCGCGGCGTTGACGCAAGGCCGGCTGCTGGGGCTGGGCTTGTGCACGGTGGTCGAGTCGACCACCTATGGGTCGGCGTTCTACAAATCGGCGGGCATTGCCGGCTCGGGCCACGAAGCGGCCTGGCTGCGCATCGAGCCCAGCGGTGCGGTGAATGCTTCGGTAGGTCTCGGCGCGACCGGCCAGGGCTACGAAACCGCCTTGTCGCAGGCCGTGGCCGAGGGGCTCGGCGTCGCGCCGGCGCAGGTACGCCTGCACCTCGGACACACCGACATCGCGCCCTATGGCATGGGCAGCCGCGGCGCGCGCGGCGGCACGGCCGGCGGCGGCGTGCTGTACTTGTGCGCGCTCGACGCGCGTGCCAAGGTGCTGGCAATTGCCGCGAAGCTGCTGGGACTGAGCGACGCATCCGAGTTGCGGATGGTCGACGGCCGCGTCGAGCGCGGCGCTGGCGTCGCTTGGCTTGATACCGGCCTGGCGCTGGCCGATCTGGCGCGCGTGGCCTATCTCGACCCGCTGGCCTTGCCCGAGGGCATGGCGCCGGGCCTGGACTTCAACCGCACTTACGATCCGCCGCCGATGACTTATTCGAACGCCACGCATGCCTGCGAAGTCGAGCTCGATGCGCGCACCGGCGGCTTGCAGATCCTGCGCTATGTGGTGGCCGAAGACTGCGGCACGGTGCTCAGCCCGGTGGTCGTGCAGGGACAGCAGCATGGCGCGATCGCGATGGGCTTGTCGGGCGCTTTGTTCGAGGAGGTGATTTACGACGAGAGCGGCCAGAATCGCACCGGCTTGCTGGTCGACTACCTGGTCGCCACCGCGACCGAACTGCCCAACTTCGAAATCATTCCGATGCACACGCCGAGCCAATTCACGCCGGCCGGCATCAAGGGCATGGCCGAGGGCGGCGTGATGGGCGCCATCGGCGTGATCAGCAATGCCATCAACGACGCGCTGCGTCCCTACGGTGTGGTGGCCAATCGCCAGCCTTTCACGCCTATGTATTTGCGCTCACTGCTGCGCGGCGGTGAAGCAGCCAAGGAGAATTCAACGTGAGCGACGCCAACAATCTGCAGATCGGTTTCATTGGTCTGGGCATCATGGGCCGCAGCATGGCGGGTCATCTGCAGCGTGCTGGTCATCATCTGCATCTGTACAACCGCTCACGCAGCGGCGCTGAAACGTTGCTCGCAGCGGGTGCAACCTGGCACGACACGCCCGGCGACGTGGCGGCGAACAGCGACATCGTCATCACGATGGTCGGGTATCCGGCCGATGTCGAGGCGATCTATCTCGGCGCGGGCGGTCTTGTCGAGCGTGCACGTGCTGGGGCGCTCCTCATCGACATGACCACCTCCAGCCCGGAGCTTGCCGAGCGCATCGCCGCAAGCGCCGTCTTGCGAGGAGCGCAGGCGCTCGATGCGCCGGTGTCGGGCGGCGACATAGGCGCGCGCGACGCCAAGCTTTCAATCATGGTGGGTGGCGCGCAAGCGGCGTTCGACCAGGCTTTGCCGGTGCTGCGTCTGATGGGCGCAAGCGTCGTGCTGCAAGGCGGACCAGGCAGCGGCCAGCACACCAAGATGTGCAACCAGATCGTCATCGCATCGACGATGCTGGGCGTGTGCGAGGGGCTGGCTTATGCGCTGCGCTCGGGGCTCGATCCTGCCACGGTGCTCAGCTCGATCAGCGGCGGCGCGGCGGGCAGTTTTCTGCTTGCACACATGGCCCCGCGCATGCTGAAGGGAGACTTCGCACCGGGCTTCTTCACCGAGCATTTCATCAAGGACATGGGCATCGCGCTACACGAGGCGCAACGGATGCAGCTTGATCTGCCGGGGCTGGCACTGGCCAAGCGTCTGTACGACCAGTTGGCCGCGCAAGGGCATGGCCGGGACGGCACGCAGGTACTGTTCCAGCACTATCGACACTGAAATACAGGCTTCGCGAACACCATGGATTTCACTGGCGAATACCGCATTCCCGCACCAGCTACGCAAGTGTGGGAGGCGCTCAACAGCGCCGAGGTCTTGCAGGCGTGCATCCCCGGCTGCCGCGAATTGCATCGCTCGTCCGATACCGACTTCACGGCCGTGGTGGCCATCAAGGTCGGCCCCATCAGCGCCGTCTTCAAGGGCCGCGTCACCTTGAGCGATCTCGACCCGCCCCGTGGATATACGCTGTCTGGCGCGGGACAGGGCGGCGCCGCAGGCTTTGCCCGGATGACAGCCCGAGTGGCGCTCGCCGAAGACGGCGCAGACACCCTGCTGCGCTACGAGGCTCAGGCCGAGATCGGCGGCAAGCTGGCCAGCGTGGGCAGCCGCCTGGTGCAGTCGGTCGCGAAGAAGAATGCCGATGATTTCTTCACTGCATTCGCGGGACGCCTTGGTGGTACTGCAGTCGCTCCGTCTGCACCACCGGCCGCCCCCGCGATCATTGCTGCGCAGCCGCCACTTGTCGCCACGCGACAGCCGGAAATCGGCCTGCCCGTTTGGGTGATCGCCCTGATCGCTGGCGGCTGCGGAGTCGTGCTCGGTTTCGTACTCGGGCGACTGTGAACGGGCACTCTCGGCATTCGATGGTCCTGAATGAGCAATACAAGAGCCTACGACCGCAGACTTCGGCCCACTGAGCCGAGAATCCGTTCGCTGTAGGCCGCAAGCTTGAAGCCGCTCGACCAGTTGAGAGTCCGCCTTCAGGCGCTGACTTCGCAGTCGTTCAGAGTCGGCCCTGCAAAATTCCGCGTCGTCTTTCAGAAGCCGCTGACGCGATGTTGTGCGGCGGTCGGCGCGGAGTTGCGCCGGCGACGAGGTCTTCAAGTCAAGAGCGTGCGTGCGGCCCTGAGCCAGCGGTAAAGCTCGCACGTGCTTGCACTTCCGGGCGCCGGGATCAATCGTGACGTGCCCGCTCGGGTCATCAACGGCGGCAGACGGCGGCGGAAAGAGCCCCCGCTACCCGGATTGGCGACATTCGCTCCGCTGGCATGGACCGGCACGGCATCGAACCTGGCACCCCTCCCACGCGACGGGAAGCGGAGTTTGCCCCCCATGACACGGTCCGTCGCTGCGCGTTGACGCTGCTCAATCATCACCCGCGCGCGTGCGCGCAACGTTGCTGTTGCCTCGCGCAGCTGCCGGATGCGCGCGGTGCCCGTCGCCCCAACCCGGCAAATGGAGGACATCATGTTCGCCCACATCCTCATGCCAACCGACGGTTCCAAATTCTCGGAGGCTGCGATTGTGAAGGGAATGCGCTTTGCCAAGGAGGCCAATGCCAAGGTCACCGGTATCTGCGTCGTTCCGAAGTTCCATACGATGACGGTCGAGACGATGGCACTCACCGACACGAAGGAGAACTACCTGGCCGATGCCCACGCACGGGCAGACCGGTATCTCGCGGCGATGCAGAAGGCGGCGGCAGAAGAGGGGGTGCCCTTCAGTCAGGTCGTCGAGGTCAGTGATCGCCCGTACGAAGTCATCGCCATCACCGCCGAGTCGAAGGACTGCGATCTGATCCTGATGGCCTCGCACGGACGAGACGGCATGCAAGGCTTGCTGCTCGGCAGCGTGACCCAGAAGGTGCTCTCGCACTCGAAAGTCCCGGTCCTCGTGTATCGCTAGGGTCGCCCCGCGCCCACCGCACTAGCGCGGCTCCACGCGCAGCCGCCCCTGCTGTGCGTCCAGCGTGTGCGCGAGCAGCTTGGTGACGGCGTAGAGGGCTTCAATCCTGGGCGTGGCCGTGTCGGTGATGCGGCCGAGCTCAAGCACCGATCCCACCAGCGCTTCGAGCTCGATCGCGCGGCCGTGCTCGACGTCTTGCAGCATCGAGGTCTTGTGCGCGCCCACGCTCTCGGCGCCGGCGATGCGTTTATCGAGCGAGATCTTGAACTGCACGCCGAGCTTCTCGGCCACCGCCTGCGCCTCGCTCATCATGCCCGCCGCCAGCGCGCGCGTTTCGGCGAAGCGGCAGATGTCTTCGAGCGTCGCATGGGTCAGCGCCGAGATCGGATTGAAGGTCAGATTGCCCCACAGCTTGAGCCAGATTTCGCTGCGGATGTCGCGCGCCACCGGCGCCTTGAAGCCGGCGCGCATGAAGCTCTGCGAGAGCCCCTCGATGCGCTCGCTGCGCGAACCGTCCAGTTCGCCGAGCGTGAAGCGATTCCCCTCGATGACGCGCACCACACCGGGCTCGATCAGTTCGGCGGCCGGGTAGACGATGCCGCCGATGATGCGCTCGGCCTCGATGTGCGCCGCGATGCGTCCACCCGGATCGACGCTGTCCAGGCCACGCCCCTCATGTGCCCCGGCGAGGCGATGGAAATACCACCACGGCATGCCGTTGATCATGGTGACGACCAGGGTGTCGGGCCCGAACAGCGCGCGCAGATCGGGCAGCAGGTCGACCACCTGATGCGCTTTCACGGTCAGCAGCACCACGTCCTGCGGCCCGGCGTCCGCCATGCGCTGCACCGCACGCACGCTGGGTGCATGTTCTTCGCTGCCGTCCTCCAGGATCAGGCGAAAGCCGTTTTTGTTGATGGCTTCGAGATTGCGATTGCGCGCGATGAAAGTGACGTCCTCGCCTGCGCGCGCCAGCTTCGCGCCCAGGTAGCCGCCGATCGCGCCAGCACCGACGATTGCGTACTTCATGGCTTAGAACTCGCCCGCGACGTAGGAGCCGAAACCCAGCCCGATGCGCTGTGCCAGCCCGATGCGTTGCAACTTGCCGGTCGCGCCCTTGGGCAGATCGTCGACGAACAGAATCTTCTTCGGCACCTTGTAGGCGGCTACGCGCTTGGCCACAAACTGCTGCAACTCGCGCTCGCCGCACTCGTGGCCCTCGTGCAGCACCACCATCGCGGCCACTTCCTCGCCGAGCCGCTTGTGCGGTGCGCCGAACACGACGACCTGGGCGACCGAGACGTGGTCGAGCAGGATCTCGTCGATCTCGCGCGGGCTCACCTTCTCGCCGCCGCGGTTGATGATCTCCTTGAGCCGGCCGGTGATGCTGAGATAGCCCTCTTCATCCATCACGCCCTGGTCGCCGGTACGAAACCACCCGTCGACGAAGCCTTCATTGTTCGCCTTCGGATTGTTCTCGTAGCCGGCGGTAACGTTGGCGCCGCGGATCACGATCTCACCCGGCTCGCCCGCGCCGACAAAACCATCTTCGCCAAGGATGCGCACCTCGGGGCCCGCCGCGCGGCCCACCGAGCCGCGCTTGCGCGCCAGCGGTGGCAGCGGGTTCGAGGTCATCTGGTGCGTCGCCTCGGTCATCCCGTAGGCTTCGATCAGCGGCGCCTTGAAGAGGGTCTCGATCTGATCGATCAGTTGCGGCGGCAGCGCTGACGACGAGGAGCGCACGAAGCGCAGCTGGTGGCGCGCCAGAACCGCCGCGTTGTGCTTGCCGCGCGTGGCGATCGCCAGGTGCATGGTCGGCACCGCCGTGTACCAGGTCGGGTGCGACTCGTCCATCCAGCCAAAGAACTTCAGCGCGTTGAACCCCGGCGTGCAGAACACCCGCGAGCCGGCCGACAGCGGCGCCAGCAATCCGGCAATCAGCCCGTGGATGTGAAACAGCGGCATGATGTTCAGGCCGCAATCCTGCGCCGTGAACTGCAAGCGTCTCACGGATATTGCTGGCCGAGGCGGCCAGATTGGATTGAGAGAGCGGCACTATTTTCGGACGCGACGTGGTGCCCGATGTGTGCAGCACCATCGATGTGTCGCCAGGCTGTGCATAGCCGCCTTGCGTCGTCGGCTGCGCGTCTGCGCTGGCCTCGCGCGGCACGAGCGTGAAGCTGCCTGCGCCCTGATCAAGCTGCGCCACCAGGTCGATCACACGCACGCCAAGCTTGCTGGCGGCGTCCACCGCCGGCGAGCTGCTGCCTTGCTCGACGATGAGCGCGCGGGCGTGCAGATCCGACAGGTAGAACTCGAACTCGTCAGCGCGATAGGACGGGTTGAGCGGCGCGCTGGCCACGCCGCTGGCGCAGGCCACGAAGCAGGTCGCCATCTCGGGGCCGTTGGCCAGCACGATGGCCACGCGCTCGTTGCGACCGATGCCCAGACCGTTCAAGCGTTCCAGCGTGGCGTCGATCAGGCCGCGCAATGCGCCGTAGCTCAAGGGTTGGCGCGACGGCGCCGAGATGGCGGGTGCCGCATCGGCGCCCGTGGCCAACAATTCTTTCAAGGTGTTTTGCATCGATGTCTCGTTAGTAGCTGTGTTCATGGCGGTGCGCTCGAACCCGATTCGAGCGCACCAATGAATGACGGTGGTGCAGACCCCATAGAGCCGAGACGCTGTCAAGCCAGGGCGAGGGCATGCAATCAAGCCGCCCCCCGTTTGTGACGGTGGGGCGGCGTCACGCCCCGAGTCGAGACGCAACAGGCCAAGGCCGGGACAGATTTCGTCACGTCTCAGTCGAATGGCCCGACATCTCTGCCAAGCCCTTCAGTCATCAGCCGTATAGGCCTTCAACTTGCAGAATGAATTATCGGTCCAAATGCCTGAGGTCCGGCGCCCTGCTGCGGCATCGACCCCGGCATCAGCCCGACGTTCTTTGTACGGCCGTAAAGACACGCAGGAAGTTGCCTCCGATCACCTTGGCGACGTCCGCTTCGTTCAAGCCGTGCTGGAGCAGACCGGCAACGTAGTAAGGCAGCTTGGTATAGGTATCGAACACCGGCTTGTAGTTGGCGTCCATGTCGGTGCCGAGGCAGACATGGTCGATGCCGACGACATCGATCAACTCGAACGTGCGATCGATGAAACCCCTGAGGTCGCCGATGCCGATGCCCGCCGGCCAGGCACCGAGCACACCGCCACCGGTTTGCGCGACCGCCCGGGCCAGCTCTGCCGAGATGAATCTCGGATGGCTCAGCGCGTCGCTGTTGACATGCACATGCGAGGCCATGATCGGCTGTGAAGTCGCTGCAACCACGCCCATTGCGGTGGCCTGCGACGCATGCGCGACGTCGATCAGCATGCCGATCCGGTTCATTGTCTTGACGACGGCGATGCCCGCATCGGTCAGCTTGCCGTGCAGCGGCGCGCCGGTGATCGTGTCGCCGAGCTCGTTGTTGCGGTAGTGCAAGAGCGTGATCGAGCGCACGCCGTCATTGAGGGCTTCGACCACGCGTTCAGGCTTGCCCTCCAGGAAGTCGCCGCCCTCGACCGTCAGCAGCGCGCCCACCTTGCCCGCGGCGCGCGCGCTCTCAAAGTCAGCCGGCTTGTTGATCGGGTAAACCAAGCCGCTGCTGCCGAGCGCCCTCAGAGATCCGATCTGGCGCTTGTAGCTGGCCCAGGCTTCGCCGGCTTCGAATTCGCGCCGCACTTCCAGCCCCTCGCCCGCCGTCCCGAGCGTCTGGAAATCTGCAACCGCAGCGAATGCCGCCGCCGACAAACCGCCTTCGGCCATCGCCGCGACGGTCTGCGCTTCGAAGTGCCCGAGCTTCGCGTAGACCCAGACCAGGCCCGAGAGGTGCTCAGCGCCGCGCACAAAAGTTCGGCCCGGATGCGCGTGCGCATCGATAGAGACGTGGCGCCTGAGCAGCGCTCTGGCGCGCTCCAGCGCTTCGGGTTCGACATCAAAGCCTATCGGTGGCGATGGCGGATGAACGCGCCGATACGCGAGCGCGCCCAGCCCAGCGAGCACCGCTCCCGCACCGCCTGCCAATAACCAGCGACGTCGATTCGAACTGATCATTCGTTGTTTTCCTCATCAGTCTCATCAAGTTCCGAGCCCGTGCACTTGCCGCCACTTCGCCGAATGATCTCGGGCCAACAACGCCTGCCTGCGGTTGAAGAAGTCGGCGCGATGGAGATGAACGTGCGCCTTAGAACTGGCCCGGCTTATTAAAGCAGGCTTTAATGAACAGCTTGGCAATTCAAGTTCTCTTTCATACCCACAATGCGCAGTACGGGCCTCTACGCCAACTCCACGCCCTGGGTGAAGCCGTCCAGCCTTTTGTGCCAAAGCCACTGCCACCGCGTCACCCGGTCTTGGCCTTCGAGCATCGGGCTAGCCTCGCTACCCGACTCTCACTCGTCGTCGTCCTCGACCATCAGGTAGTTGCGCCCGAGCGTGGTCAGCGTGTCTTGCTGGCTGTGCAATGCACGCAGCCCATCGGTGTCTCCGGCGCAATAGCGCTCGATGGCGGGCATCAGCTGCGGCTGGTTGCGGCGCCACACCACGAACGATGCCGCCTGCCATTCGTCCAACTGGTCTTTGGGCCGCAGGCCCACGCCTGATGCGGCGTCCAGGCTGTCGCAGTATTCGAACAGACCGAACAGCTCGCCATAAGTGACCGGCAGTCTATCGAAGCCATAGCGGGTCATGACCCGGCGCAGCACCAGCTCGCAGGGCTCGGTGAACAAGACGCTGGCCGATACGTCCGTGGCCGCTTCGCCGCCGCCGATCAGGCGCAGCACTTCGCGGAACTCGACCGCAGACTGCTGCGGCCCGGCGGGAAGCGCCGGCTTGATACTGAAAATCTTAGAATTGTTCATATCGGCGCAGCGCTGTTCGCGCGTTGAAACCCACAGGCCTTCAGGAAACGGCCGAGCGGCCTGGCCGACGGCAGCCCATCGACATCGCCCCTCTTGTGGCCATGCGCGATCAACTCGCGCAGCGCGGCCTGGCCCGCCTGGCTGCCAGCACTTGTGACGACGACCTTGCTCATTCGATGTTCTCCATGGGTGGGCCGGATGCGATGTGCCTTCGCGCGATGCTTGGATGCATCGTAACGGAGACAGGGTCGGGCGCCGCGCCACCGCTTTCATAGGAAGCTCTTGCTGCTTATACCTGTTCGGGTATAGTTCAAACCATGGCACAGAGCGACGAAAAGCGCCTCGCTTTCATCGGCAGCAGCAGGAAGGACTTGATGGCCTTGCCTGTCGATGTGCGCAAGTTCTTCGGCCATGCGCTGGACTTTGCTCAGCGCGGCGAGCAGCACGACGCGGCAAAGGTTTTGAAGGGCTTCGGCGCGGTGCCGGCGTGCTGGAAGTCGTCGAGGACGACGCTGGCGGCACCTACCGTGCGGTCTATACCGTCAAGTTCGAGGAAGCGGTGTTCGTCCTGCATTGCTTCCAGAAGAAGAGCAAGAGCGGTATCGCCACCCCCAAGGAAGACTTGGAACTTATTCGCGCGAGGCTGAAGGTGGCTGAGGCGTTCGTCAAGGAGATGCTTGATGAAGAAAAGAATCGTTGAAGGCGTGGCAGTCGAAATGGGCTCGGGCAATGTGTTTGCCGACCTCGGCTTGGCCCATGCCGACAAGCTCAAGATCAAGTCTGGCTTGGTCGTCGAGATCACCCGCGCCATGCGTCGCCTCGGTCTGAGTCAGGCGCAAGCTGGCCTGCGCATGGGCATTCCGCAGCCCAAGGTCTCGGCCATGTTGCGCGGTGACTTCGCCAATCTGTCCGAGCGCAAGCTGATGGACTGCCTGAACCGGCTGGGCTACGACATCGAGATCAAGGTGAGACCCACCACCGAAGCGGTCGGGCACTTGGTGCTCGCTCTCGTCTGAAGGGTCTGAGGTTCCCGAGCTTCTCCAGGATATTCAGCCCGGTCAGGATTTCACCCATCACGCGGCCACCTCACCCGGCGGCGCGGTCAGTTCGGCGACCACGGCTTGCATCAGTTTTTCGGCGGCGGCGCGGGAGGCGGTGAGCTGAGCTTCCAACTCGTCCACCAAGGCCATCAGTTGATCGACTTTGGCGACGATGCGGCGTTGCTCGGCGAGGGGTGGGAGGGGGATGGGCGACCGCGCGAAGTAGTTGTGCGGCACACGCTTCTGACCAGCGGAGCCCGTCATGCGCGGGAGGCCCCGCTCGATGAAGCCTCGCGACTTTAGATAGGCCAGAACGAATTGTGGAATCACTGGACTGCCCAAGGCGCGGAAGACATGCAGCTCCGTCGTGCCCGCGCCAAAGCTGGCCGTCAAGTCGCTCATGACAGCAGACTTGCCGTTTTCGAAACACGGCGTGATCTTGGCGAGCACGACGTCACCGTCCATCACGTGCGTGTAGCCCTTCTTAATCTCGCCCCACGGCCTGACTTCATGTTGAGGATGGCACCAATACTCCGCCCGAATCAGCGCCATTGGAACGAACGACGCTGGAACACCGTCGGCCTCCGCATTGCGCGGTTTGACATTCCCAAGCGACTCAAGCGTAGTCCATCGCCACGTCAAAGGAATCTCGAACGGCGGCGCTTCGTCAGTTGGCGATTCGACTTCGCCGGCATCCATGCGCCCAACAAACGTGCGCCAGACGAGGTCCGGATGTAGTCGGCCTTCTTGGCCTCGCCGCGCTTGACCGTCTTGCCGCGGACGATGACCCGGCCCTTCGTGAAGTAGCACTCCTCGCGCAACTGCGTCATCACATTCCACTTGCCGCCGCTCTGGCCGACAAGCGCAGGTGTGATGAACTTGGTTCGGATGTCTGCTTCAGTGAGTTGCTTTTTATCCATGGAGCTGCGTTGCTGCGGTAGGTGACCACGAACAGGCGGGGGCTAAGTAGGCTGAGACATCGTGCTCTGGTGGCTTGGCTGCTGATGTCATGCGCGGCGCCCTTCCCTGTTGGTTGTTATGTCGGCCACAGACCTGCGAAATCGAACGACAGTTGCCGGTGATGCCGGATCGACAAGAGGTAGACGACCTCGTCAATCACCGAATACAGCATCAGGTAATCGCCATGCAGGTACACGCGCAAGTGGTCAAGCGATCCCGCCGGGAGCTTGGCCAATTGTTCCAAGGCTTCAGCCGATTGCGGCGGCTGCTCAAGATAGCGCCGACCGATCAATGGAAAGCGTGCCAGGTTGGGCACGACAGTGGCGCGCAAGCCCGCGAGCAAGTCATCAAACGCAAAGCCTGCCCCGGCTTCCGTCAGAAAGACTTCGATGGATTCGAGCCGCGCCATGAAGCTGGCGGTCAGCTCGACGCGGTGCAGTTTCTCAGCCACGCTTCCTGGCCGGCTTGGCGCTTGAAGCAGTCTTGGCCCTGCGCTTTTGAAGCGATGCCAGGGCTGCGTCGGCACGCTGTGTGCGCCCAGCTGTGATGTCCTCCAACCCACGCCGGGCATCGTCGATCAGCAGCAGATGGATGCGCTCGCGCTCCAGCCGGTGGTAGTAGTCCAAGCGATCGGCGTCTATCAGCGCGACGTAGCTTTCGCCGTTCTTGGTGATGATCTTTTCGGCACCGGCCTTGGCCTGGTCGGCCAGCTCGGAGAGATTGGCGCGCGCCTGGGTGAAAGGCACAACGTCACTGACTGAAATGGACATGACCGCCTCCTCGCAGCTGACAGAATTCTGCACAGTTTACTGGACTAGGTTGAAGCTGACGATCGCTACCCTCACCGGCTCTCTCGTCAATACATCCGGATCGCCATGTCAAAGCTCCAGGTGCGGCGGATTTCAACCACGTCATACTCGCGCGCCAGGCCGGGCGGGAACGGCGGATAGGGCGCCTGGCTTTGCACGACGCGCTGGATCGCTGCGTCGAGTGCCGGCACGCCGCTGGAGAGGACGAAAGTCACCGCCTCGACCGAGCCGTCGCTTCGAATTGCCACCGTGACGAGCGGATTGGCGTGCGGCTGCTTGGCGGCTTCGCGAACCATGTCGAAGGTCATGTTGAGCTGGATCTTGCGGCTCCAGGCTTGGGCGTACAAGATGAATTCGGCATTCGCGTCGGTGTACCCGAACAGCCTGCCGCGACGCATGCTGCTCGCTGCAGGCAGCAGCTTGGATGAGGGGCGCGCAGCGCTTGCGGCGGCGTCGCGCCGGGCAGCTTCTTCGTCAAGCTGACGGCCCATCGCCCGGCGCGCCGCCTCGCGTCTTGCGTCTTGCTCGGCACGTGCCGCCGCTTGCCGCGCCGCATCTTGCCGCGCCGCATCTTGCCTGGCCCCCTCTTGCCTTGCGGCCTCTTGGCGAGCGGCTTCCATGCGTGCTGCCTCGGCCCGCTCACTTTCCTGACGAACAGCCATTTGCCGCGCCGCCGCCTGCCGTGCGGCCTCAACTCGCGCAGCGTCCTGACGTGCGGCCTCTTGGCGTTCGGCCTCCTGGCGTGCAGCCTCTTGCCGTGCGGCCTCGGCTCGCGCAGCTTCCTGCCGTGCGGCCTCGGCCCGCGCAGCTTCCTGACGAGCCACCTCTTGCCGCGCCGCCTCCATCTGCTGCGCCTGCTGTTGCGCCTGCTGTTCGGCGCGTTCGAGTCTGGCCTGTTCGAGGGCCCGCTCGCGCGCCTGCGTGTCGATCTGCTTGGGCGCTGCGTCGCTCGCAATTCGCGGCGCCGGTATCGCAGCCTCGGGCGTCGAGGCGCTTGGCGCTGCCGCGATCACGGGCATTGGCAGCAATGGAACGGCGGGCACGACCCAGGCAGCCGCGTCGGTCGGCGCCAAGGCAATCAGGGCCGGCACCGGGATGGGCTGTGGCGCCATCTCGGCCGGCACAGCGGGGGCAGATAGAGTCATCACCGCGGGCGCGTCGGTTGCAGCCTTTGGCTCCGGGCTTGGCTCGGCCAAGGCGGCCGGCATGAGATCTGCCGGTGGCGCGCTCAACGCTGGTGCTGGTGCTGGTGCTGGTGCTGGTGCTGGTGCTGGTGCTGGTGCTGGTGCTGGTGCTGGTGCAGGGGCAGGTGCAGGTGCAGGTGCAGGTGCAGGTGCAGGGGCGGGTGCGGGCGGAGGAGCTGGCGCAGGCGCAAGCACCACGCGCAGCGCGTCGGCCTCCAGGCGTCGTTCTCGCCAGGGCAAGTCCAAGCCCGGCAGCCCGAGCACCTGACTACCGAAAGTCAGGCTCAACAGCAACGCATGAATCAGCAAGGAGAGCAGCAGCGCAACGCTCACCCGCCTGCGGTCACGCGCAAAGACGGGGTCAGTTATCAAAGCGAAACCCTATTCAATGCGCGCACTCCACGGATATGAAACTCAAGCTCCCAAGCGGAAGTATGACTGCCTTGGAGCGACTCATCCGCCGGCTCTTCCCCTTCTCGGCGGGTCAGTTCGTCAGGCTGATTGACCTGCGCCCTGCCTGCCGTTCAGACGCATCGGCAGCGCAGCCCGCACCCCATCGGCGCCCGCCACTTGCCATGCCCTGCGCGCCGCAAACACCGCATTCGGATATTCGGGGCGGCCCCGGCTGCCGTTGTAGCGCCCCAGGGCCATGAACAGGCCGCCGCGCTCGATATCGAGGTAATGGCGCAGGATCACGCAGCCGAAACGCAGATTGGTCTGCATGTGAAACAGCTGCGCCGGGTCGCCGTCGCCAATGAGCCGCGCCCAGAACGGCATCACCTGCATATAGCCGCGCGCACCGGCAGCGCTGATGGCGTATTTGCGGAACGCGCTTTCCACCTGCACCAGCCCCAGCACCAGCGCCGGCTCGAGTCCGGCGCGCTTGGCCTCGTACCAGACCGTCTGCAAAAACTCGATCCGCGTCAGGTGTTCGCTCTTGCGCTTTTTCAGGCGCTGGCTCATCTCGCCCAGCCAACGCAAATAGGCCATGCGTTGATCGATGTTGTCGAAGCTGGGTCGCGGCGGTGCGCTGTTGGCGATGGCCGCCGAGAGCGCCGAGCGCACCGCATCGGCCAAGGGCTCCTCGATCTGGGCGCCGGCCCTGGCGGCGCGCGGCAATGCTGCCAGCGGCAGGAGGAATGCCGCGCCAAGCAGGCCGCGCCGGTGCATCATCAGGCTGCGGCTCAACGCGGCAGCTGGGCTCGCAAGTGCGCTGCCACATCGGTCAGCGCCAGCTTGGCCGCCTCGGTGTCGCGCCGGCCCTGGTATTCGACATAGCCTTCCTTGAGGCCACGGTCACCGAGCACCACCCGGTGCGGCACGCCGATCAGCTCCCAGTCGGCCAGCATGGCGCCGGGACGCTCACCGCGATCGTCGAGCAGCACATCGACCCCAACGGCCATCAGCTCGGCATAGAGGCTGTCGGCAGCGGCCTTGACGTCAGCGCTGCGGTCATAGCCGATCGGACAAATCACGACCGCGAACGGCGCGATCGCAGCCGGCCAGATGACGCCGCGAGCGTCATGATTCTGTTCAATCGCAGCACCCAGGATACGCGTCACGCCGATGCCGTAGCAGCCCATCACCATCGGCTGCGGCTTGCCGTTCTCGTCCAGGAAGTTGGCCTTCATCGGCTCGCTGTACTTGGTGCCGAGCAGGAACACATGGCCGACCTCGATGCCGCGCTGTATCGCCAGCACGCCCTTGCCGTCGGGCGAGGGGTCGCCGGCGACGATGTTGCGGATGTCCGCCACCGCATCGGGCTCGGGCAGGTCGCGGCCCCAGTTGACACCGGTGAGGTGATAGTCGGCCTCGTTGGCGCCGCATACGAAGTCGCTCATCTGGGCGACGGTGCGATCGGCAACGATCTTCACCGGCTTCTTCAAACCGATCGGGCCCAGATAGCCCGGCTTGGTGCCGAAGTGATCCTCGATCTCGCCCACCGTGGCGAAGCGAAAACCATTCTTCAGGCCCTCGACCTTGCTGGTCTTGACCTCGTTCAGGTCATGGTCGCCGCGCAGCAGCAGCAGCCAGACGGCGCTTTTGATGATCTGGCCCTTGTCGTCCAACTCATCGGTGGCCAGCACCAGCGACTTGACGGTCTGCGCCAGCGGCAGTTTGAGCAGCTGAGCCACATCCGCACAGGTGCTCTTGCCGGGCGTCGGCGTCTTGGTCATCGCCTGAGTGGCGGCGCCGCGCTGCGCGATCAGTGCCACCGCCTCGGCCTTCTCGATATTGGCGGCGAAGTCGCTGGTCGGGCAGTAGACGATGGCGTCTTCGCCGGTCTCGGCAATGACCTGGAACTCCTGCGAGACATCGCCGCCAATGGCGCCCGAGTCGGCCGCCACAGCGCGGTATTGCAAGCCCATGCGGTCGAAGATGCGGCAGTAGGCGTCATACATCGCCTGGTAGCTGCGCGTGCCGGATTCGACGTCACGGTCAAAGGAATAGGCATCCTTCATCGTGAATTCGCGCCCGCGCATCAGCCCAAATCGGGGCCGGCGCTCATCGCGGAACTTGGTCTGGATGTGATAGAAATTCTTCGGCAACTGCTTGTAGCTGCGCAGTTCCTGGCGCGCGATGTCGGTGATGACCTCTTCGGAGGTCGGCTGGATCACGAAGTCGCGGCCATGACGGTCTTTCACGCGCATCAGCTCCGGCCCCATCGCCTCGAAGCGCCCTGTCTCCTGCCACAGCTCGGCCGGCTGCACCACCGGCATCAACAACTCGACAGCTCCGGCGCGGTTCATCTCTTCGCGGATGATGGCTTCCACTTTGCGTATGACGCGCAGGCCCATGGGCATGTAGTTGTAGATGCCGGCGCCAAGGCGTTTGATCATGCCCGCTCGCAGCATCAACTGGTGGCTGATGACTTCTGCGTCCGCGGGTGCTTCTTTGAGCGTGGAAATGAAGAACTGGGTGGCTTTCATGGGGTCTGGGGCTGTCCGGGCGCGAACACACCGGGTGAGGGAAAGCATGAGGCCCCCGAAGGGACGCCCAATGCAATAATGAATCCAACTATAGATTCGAGGTTGATTATGCTCGACCGTGAAGGGTTTCGACCCAACGTCGGCATCATCCTGCTTAACCAAAGGAACCTGGTGTTCTGGGGCAAACGCATCCGGACCCATTCCTGGCAGTTCCCGCAAGGGGGCATCAAGCACGGCGAGACGCCCGAGCAGGCGATGTACCGTGAACTCCACGAAGAAGTGGGGCTCACCATTGAACACGTGCGCATCCTGGCCCGCACCCGGGAATGGCTGCGCTATGAGGTGCCCGATCACTTCATTCGACGCGACGCGCGCGGCCACTACCGGGGGCAAAAACAGATCTGGTTTCTGATCCAGTTGACCGGTCGCGACTGCGACCTGAATCTGCGCGCTACCAGCCACCCCGAGTTCGACGCTTGGCGCTGGAATGACTACTGGGTGCCGCTCGAGTCGGTGATCGAATTCAAGCGTGGCGTCTACGAAATGGCATTGACCGAGTTGGCGCGTTTCATACCGCGCACCAACTACCACAACCGCTATCTGCGCTCGGGCATGCGCCTTCAGCAGAACGATGACGCCCGGAACGACCCGGCAGCGGTCGACGCCAATGACGAGCCCCTCGCATCGGACTCGTCGTCCGAGCCGCCATAGCGCGAGGGTGTACGGCCCGGACTCAGGTCAGCACCATATTGTCGCGGTGGATCAGTTCGGCCTCGGCGACATAACCCAACAGACGTTCGAATTCGCTGGACGCTTTGCGTGCCATCAGGCGCGCCTCCGAACTCGAATAATTGGTCAGGCCGCGCGCGAGCTCCACGCCGCTCTCATCGCGCACGGCGATCACGTCGCCGCGGTGAAATTCGCCCTGCACCGCGGTGATGCCAACGGGCAGCAGACTCTTGCCCTGGCTGCGCAGCTTGGCGGCAGCGCCTGCGTCCACTGAGACGGCCCCACGCAGTTGCAGATGGTCGGCCATCCACTGCTTGCGCGCAGCCATTTTGGGGGTGACTGCGGTCAGCGTTGTGCCCAGTGATTCGCCCCTGGCCAGGCGCAGCAGCACATCGGGTTCGCGCCCCCAGACGATTACCGTGCTGGCACCACTGCCGGCCGCCCGCTTGGCGGCGAGAACCTTGGTGAGCATGCCGCCACGCCCCAGGCTGCTGCCCGCGCCGCCGGCCATCAGTTCAAGCTCAGGTGTTCCGGCCACCGCTTGCTCAATGAAGCGTGCATCGGGATGCTTGCGCGGGTCGGACGAATACAGACCCCTCTGATCGGTCAGTATCACCAAGGCGTCTGCTTCGACGAGATTGGCAACGAGCGCACCCAAGGTGTCGTTGTCGCCAAACTTGATTTCGTCGTTGACGACGGTGTCGTTCTCGTTGATCACCGGAATCACCTTGTGGGCCAGCAAGGTCAGCAAGGTCGAGCGGGCGTTGAGATAG
The DNA here is from genome assembly GCA_963740455.1 of uncultured beta proteobacterium. GTDB lineage: Bacteria > Pseudomonadota > Gammaproteobacteria > Burkholderiales > Burkholderiaceae_C > Paucibacter. The sequence continues at coordinate 26,802 of CAVUEF010000006.1, read as the reverse complement.
CGCTCGCGGTCGGCAAGGTCGGCGTGGGTGAGCAGCACCTGAGCGCTCTTCATCGCATGTTCACGCAACTTGCTCTCGTACATCTGCGCCAGGCCCATCTGACCTACCGCAGCGGCGGCCTGCAGCGCGTGCAACTCCTTGGGACGGGTCTTCCAGCCCAGGCGCTTCATGCCCTCGGCAATCGCGCCGCTGGAGACCATGACGACCTCGCGGCCTTGGCCTGCCAATGTAGCGAGTTGCTGACACCAGTTGCCAATAGCTTCGGCATCGACACCGCGGCCCTCGTTCGTCACCAGGCTTGAGCCCACCTTGATGACAATGCGACGGGCATCCTTCAACACCGAGGGACTCATAGGTCAGCGCCGGATTCGGACTCCTGCGCGCTCTGGAATCTCGGGTCCACCTCTTCCACCACATGCTGGGCTGCAGCCACATGCTGATAGATCACTTGAATGAGACCGGCGCAGCCTTCGCGCGTCAGCGCGGAAATCTCGAACACGGGGCCTTTCCACTTGTAACGCTTGACGAAGTCCTTGACCCGGTTCTTGCGCTCTTCCTCGGGCACCATGTCCATCTTGTTCAGCACCAGCCAGCGCGGCTTGTCGTACAGCGCCTGGTCATACTTCTTGAGCTCGTTCACGATGGCCTTGGCCTCGGCCACCGGATCGACGGCATCGTCAAACGGGGCCAAATCGACCACATGCAAGAGCAGCCGCGTACGCTGCAAGTGCCTCAGGAACAAATGCCCCAGCCCGGCGCCTTCGGCGGCACCCTCGATCAGGCCTGGAATGTCGGCCACCACAAAGCTTTGCTCGGGTCCCACCCGGACCACGCCGAGGTTGGGATGCAAGGTGGTGAACGGGTAGTCGGCAATCTTGGGTCGCGCGTTGGAAACGGCCGTGATCAGCGTTGACTTTCCTGCATTGGGCTGACCCAGCAGCCCCACGTCGGCAAGCACGCGCAGCTCCAATTTGAGCTTCTTCTGCTCGCCGGGCCAACCGGGTGTTTTCTGGCGCGGCGCCCGATTCGTGCTGGTCTTGAAATGCAAATTGCCAAAGCCACCGTCGCCACCTTTGGCGATCAGCACAGGTTCGCCATGCACGAGCAACTCAGCCAGTATCTGATCGGCCTCCACGTCACGGATGATGGTGCCCACCGGCATACGCAACACGATGTCGTCGGCTGCGGCGCCAAACTGATCCGAGCCGCGCCCCTGCTCGCCGTTGCGCGCCTCGTGGCGGCGCGCGTAGCGGTAGTCGATCAAGGTGTTGATATTGCGATCGGCGACCGCATAGACGCTGCCGCCACGCCCACCATCTCCGCCATTGGGCCCGCCGAAGGGAATGAACTTTTCCCGGCGAAAGCTCGCACAACCCGACCCGCCGTTGCCTGCGACGACATCAATGGTGGCTTCATCTACGAACTTCATGGTGTGTGCCTCGGCGCTTGGGCAATGGTAATCCAGCTCAAAATGCAAAAGCCCCGGCAAGCCGGGGCTCTATGACAAACCGCTCCACCCGAAGGCGGCGCATCGATTTGTTTATGCCGCCGTCACAATAACGGTCTGACGGTTTCTCGGGCCCTTGATGGCGAACGAGACGTGGCCATCAACCAACGCGAACAGCGTATGGTCCTTGCCGATGCCTACATTGACGCCAGGGTGAAACTTGGTGCCACGCTGGCGCACGATAATGCCGCCGGCCGAGATGACTTGGCCGCCAAACACCTTCACACCCAGCATCTTGGGTTGGGAGTCGCGGCCATTCCGTGTGGAACCGCCGCCTTTTTTCTGTGCCATGAATTAGCTCCTTCTAAGATTGCCCAACGATGCTCAGCCGAGCACCGCGCTGATTTCCAGCTCGGTGAAAGTCTGCCTATGGCCTTGGCTCTTCTTGTAATGCTTACGACGACGCATTTTGAAGATTCGCACCTTGTCGTGCTTGCCTTGAGCCACCACCGTGGCCTTGACGCTTGCGCCGGCTACCAAGGGAGTCCCGACCTTCAGGTCCGCGCCGCTACCTATGGCGAGCACCTGGTCGATCACGATCTCTTGGCCAACATCCGCAGCAATCTGTTCTACTTTAACTTTCTCGCCAGCAGCAACTTTGTATTGTTTGCCACCGGTTTTTATGACCGCGTACATATCAGCCCCTTCAAATTGACCGCCTGGGTGAATCCACTGCCAAGACAACAGCGCCCCGCACAACGCAGGTGCCGCGCCGTGGCCAGGCCAGGCATGTTCCACGCCCACATGGCGCAGAGCCGAGCATTCTAGCACGGGAGGTGCCCAAGAACTTGAGCCCTCGTGCACCTGTGTCGCGCAAGCAGCGTGCGCTGGGCGCGTCAACCCCGGCAAGGTGTTTCTATAATCGACGCTTTCCTCTAACGAGATGCTGAAGGTGCCTACCGCGTCTGCCTCGCCCACCCAACCCATGTCCGAGGTCATTGCCGCATTGGCCGGGCAGATGCACGAAGTTGATGCGGTCATCGCGCGTCGACTCACATCCGACGTGGCCCTCATCAATCAGATATCGGGCTACATTGTGCACGCCGGAGGCAAGCGCATGCGGCCCAAACTGGTGCTGCTGTTTGCCAATGCCTTGGGTTTTGCAGGCCCGGAACGTTTCGAATTGGCCGCCGTGGTGGAGTTCATCCATACCGCAACCCTGCTGCACGACGACGTCGTCGACGAATCGTCGCTTCGAAGAGGCAAGGACACGGCCAACGCCTTGTTTGGCAATGCGGCCAGCGTCCTGGTCGGCGATTTTTTGTATTCACGTGCCTTCCAGATGATGGTGTCGGTGAACCGGATGCGCGTTCTCGAGATACTTGCAGAGGCCACGAACGTGATCGCCGAAGGGGAGGTGCTGCAGTTGATGAACATGCACGACCCGGACATAGCCGTTGACCGCTACCTGACCGTCATTCGGTTCAAGACCGCCAAGCTGTTTGAGGCCAGTGCGCGCCTGGGTGCGGTCTTGGCCAACGCCGAGCCCTCGCTTGAAGAGGCCTGCGCCGGATACGGTCGCGCCCTGGGGACCGCTTTCCAGCTTGTCGATGACTTGCTTGACTACGAAGGCGATTCGCACGCGCTGGGAAAAAACGTCGGGGATGATTTGCGTGAGGGCAAGCCCACATTGCCGCTATTGATCGCCATGGAGCGAGGCACGCTCGAGCAGACCACGTTGATACGTCGCGCCATTCAACATGGCGAGCACGAACGCTTGCGCGACATCATCGCCATCGTTCGCCAGACCGGCGCGCTGGAAGCGACACGTGACGCCGCACGCGTCGAGGCCGACAAGGCGCGCGAATGCCTGGCTCTGCTGCCCGACACGAAGTGGCGCGAAGCTCTGCTAGAATTCTGCGTTCAGTCCATTGATCGCTCGTTCTGAGCCGTTCAATCCACGAGCCAGCGTCAGACTGGTTGTCTGATCGGGGTGTAGCTTAGCCTGGTAGAGCGCTACGTTCGGGACGTAGAGGCCGGAGGTTCGAATCCTCTCACCCCGACCAAATCTCTCCATGTAAATCAACGACATACGGAGCCCCTGACGCAGGGGCTTTCGTGTTTTCGCGGGTGCTGTTCCAAATCTGTTCCACAGAAGCGGACTCAGGCGGCATCGAAGCAATATATGGTCCAATTTGGTTTGACTTCAGTCCGACTGATCGCTCGATGTACATTGCCCATCGAATCAGCGATGATTCACCGGGCTTGCATGGACCATTTCACTTTGCATTGATATCGAAAGCAGCGAACCCAACGTGGACAACCATTTGGCCGAGCCCCTGCAATCCACCCTGTCGGGCGTGGCACGCGTACTGGTGCATGCAGGCAAACTGAAGACCTCGGCCGCTGAGGACCTGGTTCGCTCAGCGAGGGAAAAGAAGATCAGTTTTGTGTCGGCAGTGATGGCCGCTGGCTCGGTGTCACCTACAGACCTGGCTCATACCTTGTCCAATGCGCTGGCCTTGCCCGTGCTTGACCTGAACGCGCTGGATACGCAGAAGCTGCCGCGCAACATCATCGAGGCCAAGCTGGCCGCGCAGTATCAGGTGCTCGTGCTCGGGCGGCGCGGCAACCGGCTTTTCATTGGCGGAGCGGATCCGACCGACAAAGAGGCGGTGGAACGCATCAAGTTCGCCACGCAGCTGTCTCCCGAGTGGGTCATTGTCGAGCACGACAAGCTGACAAAATTGCTGGAGATCAGCGGCTCCAGTGCCAACGAAACCCTGGAATCGATGGCGGGTGGCGACTTCGAATTTGATGTCTCTGAAGAAGACGCCACCACCACCACGGAGTCTGCAGAGGTCCAGACCGATGTGGAAGACGCACCGGTCGTGCGTTTTCTGCAGAAGATGTTGATCGACGCGATCAATATGCGCGCCTCTGACTTGCACTTCGAACCCTACGAATATCATTACCGGGTGCGGTTTCGAATCGACGGCGAGCTTCGTGAAATCACCCAGCCGCCGATTGCCATCAAAGACAAACTGTCTTCGCGCATCAAGGTGATTTCACGCATGGACATTGCCGAGCGCCGCGTCCCCCAAGACGGGCGCATGAAGCTCAAGTTCGGCAACAAGGCGATTGACTTCCGGGTCAGCACCCTGCCCACCTTGTTTGGTGAAAAGATCGTGATTCGCATCCTGGATCCATCCAGCGCCAAGCTCGGTATCGAGGCCTTGGGCTACGAGAAGATCGAGAAGGATCGCCTGCTGACCTGCATTCAGCGGCCCTACGGCATGATTCTGGTGACCGGCCCGACGGGCTCGGGCAAGACCGTATCTCTGTACACCTGTCTGAACATTCTGAACCAGCCGGGTGTGAACATTGCCACCGTGGAAGACCCTGCCGAAATAAATTTGCCGGGCGTGAACCAGGTGAACGTCAACGACAAGGCGGGCCTAACATTCGCCGTGGCTCTCAAGGCGTTCTTGCGTCAGGACCCCGATATCATCATGGTCGGCGAAATTCGCGACCTCGATACGGCCGACATTGCGATCAAGGCGGCGCAAACAGGTCACATGGTGATGTCGACGCTGCACACCAATGACGCGCCATCGACGCTGACCCGCCTGTTGAATATGGGCGTGGCACCCTTCAATATTGCGTCGAGCGTGTTGCTCATCACTGCGCAGCGGCTGGCGCGCCGCTTGTGCGAAAACTGCAAGGTACCGGCCGACTATCCCCGCGACGCGATGGTGCGAGCTGGATTCGCAGAGTCCGATCTGGATGGCAACTGGAAGCCCTACCGCGCGGTAGGCTGCTCCAATTGCAACAATGGTTACCGAGGCCGCGTCGGGCTGTATCAGGTGATGCCAGTTACCGATGCAATCCAACGCATCATTCTGGCCCTGGGCACTGCGGTGGATATTGCGGACCAAGCCCGCAAAGAAGGTGTGCGCGACCTCCGACAGTCAGGTTTGATCAAAGTGCGCGCAGGTTTTACAACCCTCGAAGAAGTGATTTCTGTCACAAACGAATAAACCCCGCGCAGGGACAATCGGCAGGCTGGGGACTGACCCCCTGGAGGTGATATGGCGACGTCGACGGCTGCAAAGAAGGTTCCTGAATTCGTGTTCGAGTGGGAGGGGAAAGATCGCAACGGCAAGATTCTGCGCGGCGAAGTCCGCTCGGCAGGCGAAGCCATGGTGAACGCCACCCTGCGGCGTCAGGGCATCTTGGTCAACAAGGTGAAGAAGCGTCGGTTGAGCGGTGGCAAGTCAATCAAGCAAAAGGACATCGCCATCTTTACGCGCCAACTCGCCACCATGATGCGCGCGGGCGTGCCATTGCTGCAGGCGTTTGACATTGTGGCGCGCGGCAGCCCCAACCCCAAGTTGACGCGCCTGCTCACCGACATCCGGGGCGATGTGGAAACGGGCACGAGTTTGTCGACTGCCTTTCGCAAACACCCGATGTATTTCGACGCGCTGTATTGCAATCTCGTGGAAGCGGGCGAAACCGGCGGCATCCTGGAGGCGTTGCTGGATCGTCTGGCGATCTATCAGGAGAAAACGGTCGCGCTGAAGAACAAGATCAAGTCGGCGCTGATGTACCCCATCGGCGTGATGGTGGTGGCTTTCATCGTGCTGGCCGTGATCATGATTTTCGTGGTCCCTGCTTTCAAGGAGGTGTTCAAGTCGTTTGGCGCCGACTTGCCCGCGCCGACCCTGTTTGTGATTGCCCTATCGGAATTTTTTGTCGCCTACTGGTACCTGATCTTTGGTTCGATGGGCGGCGGCATCTACTTCTTTCTGCAAAGCTGGAAACGCTCGGAACGAATGCAGCAAGTGATGGATCGTCTGCTGCTGAGGATCCCGATTTTTGGAGACTTGCTCTACAAGTCGGCGGTGGCGCGCTGGACGCGCACTTTGTCGACCATGTTCGCCGCAGGCGTGCCACTGGTGGAAGCGCTCGATTCGGTGGGCGGAGCGTCGGGCAACGCGGTGTTTTCCGAAGCCACCCTGAAGATCCAGCGCGACGTGTCCACCGGCTCATCGCTGACCACGTCGATGCAATCAACCAACATCTTCCCCAGTATGGTGCTGCAGATGTCGGCCATTGGCGAGGAATCTGGGTCACTGGATCACATGCTGTCCAAGGCCGCCGAATTCTATGAAGACGAAGTCGATGAAATGGTCAAGGGCCTGTCGAGCCTGATGGAGCCCATCATCATCGTCATCCTGGGCACCATGATCGGTGGCATCGTCGTGGCGATGTACCTGCCCATCTTCAAACTCGGTCAAGTGGTGTAGGCGAAGGCAATGGATCCCCATCTGGTTCAGCTCTTGCTCTCCCCTGTGTGGCTCGCGGTATTGGGGCTGTGTGTGGGCAGCTTCCTGAACGTCGTGGCGCACCGGGTGCCGCTCATCATGGAGCGCCAGTGGCTGGCCGACGCTGCCGCTCATTTGAGCGACAGGCAGGCACTGCAGAGCTTGGCTGGCCTGACGACTTCCGAGTCCGGCCAGTTGGCTGCAGGGGCCGAACTGGTGCACAGCAAGTTGGCTGCCTTGCCCCTCTTGGGAATTGCCAAGCCTCGCTCACGCTGTCCGGCCTGCGGTCATCAACTGGCCTGGCATGAAAACATTCCCGTGTTGGGCTATTTGCGACTGCGCGGACGCTGCGCCGCCTGCAAGACGCCGATCTCGCCCCGCTACCCGCTGATCGAACTGCTGACGGGTGCCCTGTTTGCGGCGATCGGCGTGCGCTTCGGCGCGCAAGGACTGACCCTCATGTGGTGTGTCTTTGGCGCGGCTTTGATCGCCCTGGCCGCCATCGACTGGGACACCACCCTGCTGCCTGACTCGATCAACCAGCCGCTGCTGTGGGCAGGGCTGATGGCGGCGGCCCTGGGTTGGACGCTGCCGCTTCAACAGGCCGTGTTCGGAGCCGCTGTTGGTTATTTGTCGCTGTGGTCGGTGTATTGGCTGTTCAAGCTCACCACCGGCAAGGAAGGCATGGGCTATGGTGACTTCAAGCTGCTGGCTGCGCTCGGTGCCTGGCTCGGTTGGCAAATGATTCTGCCCATCGTACTCAGCGCTTCGGTGATCGGCGCGGTGGTGGGCATCGCCATGAAGATGCGCGCCTCCCTGCGCGAGGGCCGCTACGTCCCCTTCGGCCCGTTCCTGGTGGGTGGCGGTCTGGTGGCTCTGCTGGCCGGACCTGACCGAGTGCTGGGTTGGATGGGATGGGCCTGAGATCAAGCTCAACTGCCGGTCTTCGCATTGGCTTGACGGGAGGCATTGGCAGCGGCAAGAGCACTGTGTCGGCCATGTGGGCCGCGTCAGGTGCCACCTTGATAGACACCGACACGATTGCACGCCAACTGACTGCCGTGGGCGGCCCGGCACTGCCTGCCATCGTGGCGCGTTTTGGCCCTCGGGCCGTGGACAGCGCAGGTGCCCTGGACCGCGCCCACATGCGCCAATTGGCCTTCGGTGACCCTCTGAATCGCGAGGCGCTGGAGGCTATCCTGCACCCGATGATTGCCGCAGAGACAGCACGTCTGACCGCAGTTGCCGGCAACGCCGTGATTGTGTTCGACGTTCCGCTGCTCGCGGAATCGGGTCGCTGGCGCATGCAGGTCGACAAGGTCCTCGTGGTCGATTGCCTCGAGAGCACGCAAATCGAACGTGTCGTTTGCCGTTCGGGCTGGACCGTCGATGCGGTCCGGTCAGTATTGCGTCAACAGGCGAGTCGAAGTGCGCGCCGCGCTTGCGCTGATGCCGTGATCTACAACGAACAACTTAGCATGGCCGAGTTGAATGAGCAAGTGCAAAGCTTGCGCGACTGCTGGCTCAGTTAAGCTATCACTCATTTCCGGAGTTGCACGTGCAGGCGTCGTGCTGCTCAGTGTGAAACAATCCTCGCAAGGGCCTTGCACTCGCGACCCAGAAACGCCCTCCAGATTGCTTTGGCTGACAAGGAATGGCCGCCTTGGTCCTCTACGAATACCCGTTCAATGAAAGCATCCGCACCATGCTGCGCCTCGAACATTTGTTCGACCGCCTGGCCCAGCTGATCCCGCGCGATGAACCGATTGACCACCATTTCGCGCTGGCCACGATCTTCGAGATCATGGACGTCGCGTCGCGGGCCGATCTGAAATCCGACCTGCTCAAGGAGCTTGACCGCCACAAGGCCCAGCTCAACAGCTACCGCGGCAACCCGTCCATTTCAGAGCAGGCACTCGACGAGGTGGTGGTACGCATCGAGCAGGCGTTCGACGGTCTGAACCAGTTGTCCGGCAAGGCTGGCCACAGCCTCACCGCGAACGAATTCTTGATGAGCATACGCAGCCGTATCAATATTCCCGGAGGCACCTGCGAGTTTGACTTGCCCGCCTACTTTGCCTGGCAGCATCGCGCGCCGAACCACCGCAGGGCCGATTTGATGCTGTGGATTGCCACGCTGATGCCGCTCGCACAAGCCCTGCAGGTGTTGCTCGGCCTGCTGCGCGATGCAGGCGTGCCGCACATGGTGGCAGCCAGCGCCGGTCAATACCAGCAAAGCCTGGCAGCGGGCCGCGTGTATCAATTGCTGCGCGTGCGCCTGGACGAAACGCTGGGCTTGATACCCGAGATCAGCGGCCACCGGCTGCTGGTATCGATCCGGTTGATGCAGCAAGACGACGAGGGCCGGCTCAGGCTGACGCCCAGGGACGCCAGTTTCGAACTGACACTGTGCAATTGACCTTGTGCACATGAATCCCGCTTCAATCTCCACAAAGACGCGTCTGGTGCGCTGCCCCGGTTGCGGCGCAAGCAGCGTCTATTCCGAACAGAACCCCTGGCGTCCGTTTTGCTCGGAGCGCTGCCGCCAGATCGACCTGGGGGCCTGGGCCAGCGAATCCTTCCGGGTGGATTCTGACGAGGCTGCGGATCAGACCTTGCCGCAAGCGCAAAGTGATGACCTCAACTGACGGGCTGGATTCAACCCTTCAAGATTGTCAGCAAGCCGGCCGTCGAACCATCGAGCCCCGACACGTCACCGTTGTCCATCCGCGGCAGCAAGGCACTGCACAAGGCCTTGCCCAGCTCCACCCCCCATTGGTCGAAACTGTTGATCCCCCACAGCGCACCGCTGACGAACACGCGGTGCTCGTAGAGTGCGATCAGCGCGCCGAGCGAGCGCGGTGTCAGCGACTCCAACACAAGCGTGGTGCTCGGTCGATTGCCGGGAAAGCTTCGATGGCGCGCCAGCGTCGGCGCGTCCAGGGTCCCGCTGGCGGTCGGCGCCCGCTCGGCCAGCGCCTGTTCAGTGGTCTTGCCTTGCATCAGCGCCTGAGATTGGGCGAGGCAATTGGCCAGCAGCTTGCGGTGCTGATCCGCCAGCATGGGCTTGAGCACCGGGGTCAGGTCTGAACCGTAGTGGGGCGTTTTCACGGCAATGAACTCGACCGGGATCAGGTCAGTGCCCTGATGCAGCATTTGAAAATAGGCGTGCTGACCATTGGTGCCAGCCTCGCCCCAGACCACCGGGCTGGTGGCATAAGGCAGCGCGTTGCCGTCCAGATCCACGCGCTTGCCGTTGCTCTCCATTTCCAATTGCTGAAGATAGGCGGGCAAGCGCAGCAGGCCCTGGTGATAAGGCGCCACGCTGCGACTGCCAAAGCCATGAAAGTTGCGGTACCAGACGTCCAGCAACCCCATTAGCACGGGCAGATTGCACGCCAGCGGCGCTTGCACAAAGTGCTGGTCCATGGCGTGTGCGCCAGCGAGGAAGGCGCGGAAATTCTCTGCGCCAATGGCCAGTGCGATGGGCAGGCCGATGGCCGACCAAATGGAATAGCGTCCTCCCACCCAGTCCCAGAAGCCAAAGGTCGTGCTGATGCCGAAAGCCGCCGCCGCCTCGACGTTGGTGGTGGTTGCCACAAAGTGTTTGCCGATGTCGCTGCCGCCTTGAGCCAGGAACCATGCCTTGGCGGCCTGGGCGTTGGCCAGGGTCTCCTGCGTGGTGAAGGTCTTGGAGGCAATCACGAACAGCGTCTCGTGCGGATTCATCCCGCGCAGCACTTTGACCAAATCATGCCCGTCGATGTTGGAGACAAAGTGCAAATGCAGCTTCGGGTGCGCGAAAGCGTCCAGGGCAGGCACCACCATCTGCGGCCCCAGATCGCTGCCGCCGATGCCGATATGGACGACATGACGTATGCCGCTGACCGCTTGATCACGTACCTTTTCCACATAGGCCAGCACTTGCTCAAGCACGCCATGGACAAGCTCGCTGTGCAATCCCTGGCCCTTGGGCGCACGCAAGGCGGTATGCAGTACGGCGCGGCCCTCGGTGCGGTTGATGAGCTCGCCGGCAAACATGGCGTCACGTTGGACCTCAAGACCACAGTCGTGTGCCAGTTGCAGCAGCAGCTGCATTGCCGGCGCATCGATGAGATTCTTGGACAAATCGGCGAACACCTCGGGTGCTCTCAGCGAAAAATGCTCGAAGCGTGCCGCGTCCTGCTCAAAGGCAAGGCGCAGGTCAAGATCACGCCCGGCGGTCCGGAAATACTCGGTCAGCGCGCCCCAGCTCGGCGTTTGGTCACATCGAAGCGTCCTCATTTTCATACCTCGAACATTTGGCCACCAAGACACACAAGTTCGCTGGCCGTGGGCGGCGCGGTCGTCGCGATCAACGCTGGTTTGGCCTTGCACTGTCTGAGCTGATCGAGTGGGTTCATCGGTTCAAGTGCCATCGGGTACAGATAAGGAGAACAGACTCGATTAGACCTTGTTCCTGGGTGACGTTTGGACTCACGCGCTTGTAAGCCAAGTCCGCGTGCCTGGCCTCCAACAACGTACAGGCATTGACGCCGCGGTGAAACTTGGACATCATTATCATGTAACTGGGTTACATCACCTTGGTTCTCTGCCCGTCCAACCATGCAAACAGTGTCTAACTGGCTCATACATGTCCTTTGATCTCGTTTTTTTTGGCGGCACTGGCGACCTCACATGGCGCAAGCTGATGCCAGCCCTGTTCCAGGCGTTTCGCCATGGCAAGCTGCCTGAAGGCGGACGCATTCTCTCGGTAGCCAGAGACGACATGCCCAGCGAGCGCTATCGCGCCTGGCTCAAAGAGCGCCTCCAGGAGGCGGAGCCATCGAAGCGTCCCAGTGAAGACGAGTTCGAGCGTTTTGCCGCTTTGCTGCACTACCGACAACTTGATTTGTCGCAGCCCGATCATTACCAACGGCTGAGAGTTTGGCTCGATGAGCGCAACGCCGATACCGTGGTGATGTATCTGGCCACCAGTCCGCATCTGTTCACACAGATCTGCGAGCAGCTGGGTGCCGCCGGCTTGAACGGACCGAGAGTTCGCGTGGTGCTCGAAAAACCCTTGGGTCACGATCTGGCGAGCGCACAAGAGATCAACAAAGTGGTGCGCGCAGTGTTTGCCGAAAGCCAGGCCTTCCGCATCGACCACTACCTGGGCAAGCCATCGGTGCAGAACCTGATGGCGCTGCGATTCGGCAACGCGCTGTTCGAGCCATTGTGGCGCCGCGAGAGCATCGCCAATATCCAGATCACCTTGGCCGAGGACTTGGGCGTGGGCACGCGCGGTGACTTTTACGACCGCACCGGGGCCTTGCGCGACATGATTCAGAACCATGCGCTGCAACTGCTCACGATGGTGGCCATGGAGCCACCGTCCACGAGTGACGCCGATGCCATTCGTGACGAGAAGCTGAAGGTGCTGCGCTCCCTCAAGCCGTTCACTGCGGCGGCCGTGGCGCGCGACGTGGTGCGCGGCCAATACCGTGCCGGCAGCTCCGACGGCAAGCCGGTCCAGGCCTACTTGGATGAAATGAAGGTGCCGGCCAGCAGCGTTTGCGAGACCTTTGTGGCGCTGCGCACCGAGGTGCAAAACTGGCGCTGGGCAGGCGTGCCTTTCTACCTGCGCACCGGCAAGCGTCTGGCCGCGCGGGACGCACAGATCGTCGTCAACTTCCGGCCCGTACCACATCCGATTTTTCCGGGCGGCAACACGGCAAACAAGTTGGTGATCAAGCTGCAGCCAGAAGATGGCTTGGAGCTGCACCTGCTGGCTGCCAAAGGCAGCTCTCACGGGGAATCGCTGGCTCCGGTCTCATTGGATCTGGACTTCGACAAGGCCTTTGCAGCGAATCGCGTGGGGGCTTACGAGCGCTTGCTGCTCGACGCGATCGCCGGACGTCTGACCTTGTTCGTGCGAAGCGATGAACAGGAGCAGGCTTGGCGCTGGGTGGAGCCCATTCTCGACGCATGGCAGCAGGACTCGAGTGGTCCGCGCCCCTATACGTCTGGCAGCTGGGGCCCGCCGGCCGCCAGCGCCCTGGTGGCGCGTGACGGCTTTGCATGGTCAGAAGAGCTATGACCTCGGCAGCGTCGATCCGTTGGAGCGTCTGACATGAGCATCGTGCAACGCGTTCGCGCGGCCCTGCCCGCGTTGCCGCCCGCCGAACAACGTGTGGCGCAATTGTTGATCTCCGACGCACGCGCATTTGCCTCGCTGCCCATCGCGGAGTTAGCCGCACGCGCCCATGTCAGCAAGCCCACCGTGGTGCGGTTTTGTCGCAGCGTCGGCTATGACGGCTTGGTCGACTTCAAGCGCAAGCTCGCTGGCAGCGTCAGCGAGGGTGTGCCCTTCGTGCATCAAGCGGTCGATGAAGGCGACAAGCCCGGCGAGCTGATCATCAAAGTCATAGACAACGCCGTTGCTGCACTGCTGCACTATCGCAACGATGCGGCGAGCACCTTGCTTGAAGCCGCCATCAACGCCTTGGCCGATGCAGGGCGCGGCAAGCGTCGCATCGAGTTCTACGGCGTGGGCAACTCAGGCATCGTGGCGCAGGATGCTCAGCACAAATTCTTCCGCCTCGGCGTGAACGCGGTAGCTTGCAGCGACGGACACGTGCAGGTGATGAGCGCCACCATGCTCAAGCCTGGCGACTGTGTGGTCATCATCAGCAACTCGGGACGCAGCCGCGACCTGATTGATGCAGCCGAGATCGCGCGAAAAAAGGGGGCCACTGTCATCATCGTCACAGCCAGCGGCTCGCCGCTAGCGCGCATCGGCCAGAGCCCTGGTCAGATCCTGCTCGCCGTGGATCACCCGGAAGACTATGACCGCTACAGCCCGATGGTGTCGAGGCTGCTGCACCTGATCGTCGTCGACATCTTGTGCACGGGCGTGGCGTTGAGACTGGGGCCGGGGCTCAGGCCCATACTGCAGGAAATCAAGCGCAATCTGCGCAGCAAGCGTTACGCGCCGGAGGTCTGAGCATGCTCGGGCCACAGCAGCGCAGTCAAGCCATAGACGCGCGCCAGCGCCTCGAGCTTGGTCGGCGAGCCGACCAGGGCCAGTGTGCGTCCCGAGGCCAAGGCTCGGCGCTGGCACTCCAGCAAAACGGCCAGCGCGGCCGAGTCAAAGTCGTGCAGGGCCGACGCATCGAGTTGCAGCTTTGCTTGCGTCGGGCTGCTTTGCAGGCCCTGCGTCAGCAGGCTCAGCACCTGTTCGGCATTGCCCAGGCGCACGCTTTGCGGCAGAGCCAGCATGCCTTGGTCTGCGGCTTCATTTGCCACCGTTGGTGGCCTTCTTGTTGCGATCAGCCAGTGCCTTGATCAGGCCATCGATACCGTTGGCACCGATCTCTTGCGCAAAGCTGTTGCGGTATTGATCAGCCAACCAGATACCCAAGACGTTGACGTCATAAATCTGCCAACCGTTCGCCGACTTTTCCATCCTGTAATCGAGCTGGATTGGGTCACCCCGGCCGCGCACTTCGGTGCGCACAACCACCTCCGTATCGTCAGGGTTCGTGCGCATTCGTTTCACGCCAATGGTCTGGTCCTTTATTTCGGACATGGCCCCAGCATAAGTGCGTACCAACAGCGTCTTGAATTCGTCCTGCAAGCGCGCTTGTTGCTGTGGCGTGGCCTGCCTCCAGAAGTGTCCGGTGGCGGTTGCCGTCATGCGCTGGAAATCGACGTGTGGCATGACCTTCGAATCAACAATGGCGATGATTTTCTGCACATCGCCGCCCTGTATCGCCTTGTCGCTCTTGACGGTTTCCATCACGTCGGTCGAAATCTGACGGATCAACGCGTCCGGAGGGATGACGTCGGCGGCCCATGAAGGAACACTGATTCCAGCGAGCATCGCCAAGACCAGCGCCCTGCGGGCAACAACAAATTTGAACAACATGACAATCCTTTTCTCAATCACTCTGCCCAAGGACAACACAAAACAAAAACCGAACGCCGCCAGCGTTTCGATGGATTTCACTCTTCAATAGGGCGACGAACGCAGGTCCGATTTTGTTGGCTGGCTCGGCTCTTCATCGTCTTCGCTCATGCTCCCGCGCTTGTACAGATAGGCGTCGCGAATGAAGGTGTACTTGTCCAGCGCAATCTCATCCAACATCTCGGTGGCGCGCAAATAGTTGGCGCGCGTGTTCACGGTCTGCAAGACAAAGACGCCGAGCTGAGCCTTGCCATTGTTGAACACCAGTGCGGGTGAGGCCAAACGATCCAGCGGCAACGCAAAGGTATCACGCACCGACGATGGGCCAATCAGGGGCAAGACAATGTAGGCGCCCGTCTTGAAGCCCCACTGGCCCAGGGTCTTGCCCATATCTTCGCTGTGGCGATCCATGCCTGCCTCGCCAGCGAGGTCAATCAGCCCCCCGATGCCCAACACTGAATTGATAGCAAAGTGCATGCTTTGCTGCACACCGACGCGCCAACGCCCCTGCAAGAACAAGTTCACGGCCGACCAACCATCGGCCACGTTGTTGAAGACATTGTCAGCGGCCATGCGAACCGGTCCGGGCACCACATCACGGTAGGTGGTTGCCACCGGTTTCAATACCTTCTCATCCAGCCCTTCATTGAACGCGAAGACCTTGCGATTCCAGGCTTCCCAGGGGTCGAGCTTCTGGCCTGGCCCCATGCGCGCCTGAGCAATGATCCGGCTGCCGCTGGCACAGCCCGCCAACGTCAGCGCGGCGGCGCACAGCAGCAGCAGGCTGATACTTCTCAGCGTCCGCACAGGCGTCTTGGCCTCGCTCACTTCTTCGCTCCTTGCCCCGCGGAACTGCCCGAGTCGGCCGCCTTATTGAAGAGAAACTGGCCGATCAGGTTCTCGAGCACCACCGCACTCTGTGTATTCTTGATGACCCCGCCGGGAGCCAGGCTGGCCTCGTCGTACCCCGCCTCCAGGCCGACGTACTGGTCGCCCAGCAGGCCCGAGGTAAGGATCTTGGCCGAACTGTCCTTGGGAAACTGGAATGACCGCTCGATTGCCAGTGTGACCACACCCTGGAAGGTCTTCGGATCGAGACTGATCGAGGTGACACGCCCGACCAGTACGCCGGCCGACCGCACTGGTGCCCGCGACTTGAGGCCACCGATGTTATCGAAACGAGCCGACACGGTGTAGGTATCTCCGCTGCCAAAGCTCGACAAGTTGGCAGCCTTCAGCGCGATGAACACCAAGCCAACCAGGCCCATCACCACAAACAGGCCGACCATGACTTCAACACCTCTTTTTGCCATCTTGTACGCTCCAAATCAGCTGGTCGTCACGGCGTCGAAAACATCAAGGCCGTGAGAATGAAATCCATGCCCAGCACCGCCAGCGACGAGATCACCACGGTGCGGGTGGTTGCATAGGCGACGCCTTCGGGCGTCGCTTCGGTCTCGTAACCCTGGTAGAGCGCAACAGCAGTGCAGATCACGCCAAACACCGCGCTCTTGACCACGCCATTGCCCACATCGCGCCAGACATCGACACCATTTTGCTGGATCGACCAGAAATTGCCGGCGTCCACGCCGATCAACCCCACCGCCACCACCCAGGCGCCGAGGATGCCGATCGCCGAGAACAAGACGGTGAGCAATGGCAACGAGACAATGCCTCCGATAAAACGCGGCGCCAGCACGCGCACGCGCGGATCGATGGCCATCAGCTCCATTGCTGCGATCTGCTCGCCCGCCTTCATCAGGCCGATCTCGGCGGTCAGCGAGGTGCCGGCACGGCCGGCAAACAGCAGCGCGGTGACCACCGGCCCGAGCTCGCGCACCAGCGAGAGGTTGACGATCAACCCCAGCGACTCGACCGCGCCGTAAGTGACCAGCGCGTAATACATCTGCAGCGCCAGCACAAAGCCCACCGCCAGGCCGGACGCAAGGATGATCAGCAACGAGCGGTTGCCGATGGCGTGGATCTGCGTGATCACCGGACCGATGCGGCGCAGCGAGGCCGGCACGGCCCTCAGCAGGGCGATGAAGAAGAGCGCCGCGTGCCCCCAGCGATGCAGCACGGCCATCGTCCTGACTCCAAGTGCGGCCAGCCAGTTCATCGTGGCGCACCCAGTCCGTAGTCCTCGGCCATCGGCCGGGCCGAGTAGTGAAATTTGACCGGCCCATCGGGCTCGCCACGCACGAATTGGCGCACTTCAGGGTCGGTTGAGGCCATCAGCTCGGCAGGTGTGCCCTCGGCCACAATGCGGCCCAGGGTGGCCATCAGGATCACATGGTCGCTGATGGCCATGCATTCGGGCACGTCATGCGAGACCACCAGCGAGGTGGCACCGGTGACGTCGTTGAGGGTGCGTATCAGTTTGGCTGTGACGCCCATAGAAATCAGATCCAGCCCGGCAAAGGGCTCGTCGTACATGATCAGTTCGGGATCAAGTGCGATCGCCCGGGCAAGCGCGATGCGCCGCGCCATCCCACCCGAAACCTCGGAGATGCGCAGATCGGCCGCACCTCGCAAACCCACTGCGTTGAGCTTCATCAGCACGATGTCGTGGATCAGTGGTTCGGACAGGTCGGTCATCTCGCGCAGCGGGAAAGCGACGTTCTCAAATACCGTCAGATCGGTGAACAGCGCGCCAAACTGGAACAACATCCCCAAACGGCGGCGCAGGCGGTAGAGCTGCGCTCGGTCGCGGACGGCGATCACTTCACCGTCGAACACGACACGACCACGGGTGGCCGCGTGGACACCACCGATCAGCCGCAACAACGTGGTCTTGCCGCATCCCGACCCCCCTAGCAGGGACGTGACTTTGCCCCGAGCAATGTGCAGGCTGACGTCTCGCAAGATGGTTCGACTGTCGTCGTAGCCAAATGAGACGTGGTCAATGTCAATCAGCGTGTCGGTATTCAAAGAGTCCATGGGGCTGCTTAACTGGACGGGGGGCTGGTCCGTGCCCGCACGCAACAACCCGGCAGAGTGATGGTGAATTGTCGCACGTAAGGGAAGACCCTAGACCTTGATTGATTCATCCTCGAAAACAGCGTGATCTCCAGAATGTGCGGACTACGTGTCTCCACTCAATCGATTCAAAGTAATCCAGAACCTGTGATCTGTACAAGCCATCTCAACGTAAGCCAAACCGCATCAATCCGTCAATACTTGCGAAGCAGCAATCGGGATAGGGGCGGCCAGGATACCTGACCGAGCCCCTCCCACACCACCCGGCATGCGGGTCCGCACCGGGCGGTTCGAGAAGTTGAGGTCATGAGAGTCGGGGTAAGCCCAGGCGATCAAACCAGGCGATGGTCAGGACGCTATTGAGCAGCAGCCCGCTGTTGCGCCACCAGCGTCGACTGTTGGCCGCCACCGTTCTTGCAACCCCGGGCGTGGCCCCCAACGCACGCAGTTCGCGATAGATGGTCGTGCCGCGTCTCCATTGCCTAAGCTGGAGGGCGCGCAACCGGTGGCGAAGCCCCTCGTCCAGCTCGCGCCAGACTTGGGGCGTTTGCGCCAACCCGAAGTACGCCTTCCAACCCAGCAGATAGGGCCGCAGCCCTTCCACCACTTGGCTCATGCTGCGCCCGCCGCTGCGGCGCGTCAGTTGACGCACCCGCTGTTTGAACGTCGCCAGGGGTTTGTCGGCCACGCGCCGTTTGACCTCTTGTCCCCGTGCTACCCACAAGCTGTAGCCCAGGAATTTTCGACCAAATACGCTCGCCACCGCACTCTTGGCTTCGTTGATCGTCAGTTGCAGTTTGCCGTACAGACGCCGTAGCAGCGCCATCACCCGCTCGCCCGCCTGGTGACTGCGAACGTATACGTTCGCATCGTCTGCGTAGCGTACGAAACTGTGGCCTCTGCGTTCCAACTCCTTGTCCACCTCGTCGAGCAGCACGTTGGCCAGCAGCGGCGACAGCGGCCCGCCTTGCGGCGTGCCCTGGTAGCGCTGCTGCACCACACCATCGCTCATGATCCCGCTGTCCAAGTACGCCCGGATCAGCCGGATCACTCCGGCCTCGCCAAGTCGCTTGCTCAGTCGGTCAATCAGGATGTCGTGGTTGACGCGGTCGAAGAATTTCTCCAAGTCCACGTCCACCACAACCCGCCGACCCGACTGCACGTACGCCTGCGCGGCAAGCACCGCATCCTGCGCACGCCGACCCGGCCGGAAGCCGTAGCTGTGCTCGCTGAAGCCGGGGTCCAGAATCGGTTGCAGTACCTGCAGCAACGCTTGCTGGATCAGCCGGTCCGTCACCGTCGGTATGCCAAGTTCGCGCTCGCCTCCGTCCGGTTTGGGAATCAATACCCGCCGTACCGGGCTGGGCCGGTACGTCCCCGTCAACAGTTGCTCGCGGATCACAGGCCACGCAGTGATCAGATGCGTTGCAGTCTGGTTGATATCCAGCCCGTCCACACCCGCGGCACCTTTGTTGGCCCGCACTCGTTTGAGCGCCCGTTGCAGGTTCTCTCTCGTGAACGCGGCGTGTAACAACGCCGCGTGGGGGCTGCCCGTGTCGCTCGGCTCATGTCGCGGGCCCTCGGCTTCGTCGCTGGCAGGTTCACGCACGGCTTCACCGCGCGCTGCCCCCGCCCGCCCCGCTGGCGCGGGCATCTGACGCATGGCCTTGGACATCGACATCTCGATCAACACTCCTTCTCGTTCGGCCCTTCGCCGTGCGCTTCAGCCTGTGCGGCTTGCCCCGGCTACTACGACCTCTGCTGACTTCTCGCCCCGTCTTTCAACGTCGGACTTTCACCCACAAGGCGAGATCTCCCCAGGTAAGAACGCACTCCTTCACTGCACAACCGCCGAATCTACGTCGCCTGACACTTGGTCACAAAAGCTTTGCGGTTTCATGCCCGCTCGCCTTGGTCGGCAACGCCTTCTATCCAGTTCTTGTCCATCGGCTCGCAATTTATGCTCCACGCTTCCTTCCCACATTCGGTCACCCTTATGCAGTTGCGCTTCACTTCGCTCACTGTGACCAGCTCGCGGGAGGACTTGCACCTCCAGGAGTGCGCCCATGCTGGGCGCACATAGAAAAAGCCCAACCGTTACCGGTTGGGCCCTCTAATTAATAGCCTGACGATGACCTACTTTCACACGGGAACCCGCACTATCATCGGCGCTGAGGCATTTCACTTTCCTGTTCGGGATGGGAAGGAGTGGGACCACCTCGCTATGGTCATCAGGCTTAACTGGTTGGCTGACTGATTGAACTTTCATCCAATCAGCCCGCCCAATTTGTAGAGTCTTTAGATTGTATTTAGAAATATATTTTCAACATATCAATACACAGTCTGAATTAGCTTATTCGATTGCGCCACATTCTGGCATAACTTGTATTCATACCCAACCATTTTATTACTTTGACGACATTGACTTTCATTTACATGAATTCCAACGTGACTTCAAAGTTATAGGGTCAAGCCTCACGAGCAATTAGTACTGGTTAGCTTAACGCATTACTGCGCTTCCACACCCAGCCTATCAACGTCCTGGTCTCGAACGACTCTTCAGGGGGCTCAAGGCCCCGGCAAGACTCATCTTGAGACGAGTTTCCCGCTTAGATGCTTTCAGCGGTTATCTCTTCCGCACTTAGCTACTCGGCAATGCCACTGGCGTGACAACCGATACACCAGAGGTGCGTCCACTCCGGTCCTCTCGTACTAGGAGCAGGCTCTCTCAATCTTGCAGCGCCCACGGAAGATAGGGACCAAACTGTCTCACGACGTTTTAAACCCAGCTCACGTACCTCTTTAAATGGCGAACAGCCATACCCTTGGGACCGGCTACAGCCCCAGGATGAGATGAGCCGACATCGAGGTGCCAAACACCGCCGTCGATATGAACTCTTGGGCGGTATCAGCCTGTTATCCCCAGAGTACCTTTTATCCGTTGAGCGATGGCCCTTCCATACAGAACCACCGGATCACTTTGTCCTACTTTCGTACCTGCTCGACTTGTCAGTCTCGCAGTCAAGCACGCTTATGCCAATGCACTATCAACACGATTTCCGACCGTATTTAGCGTACCTTCGAACTCCTCCGTTACACTTTGGGAGGAGACCGCCCCAGTCAAACTGCCCACCATACACTGTCCCCATCCCGGATAACGGGACAAGGTTAGAACCTCAAACACACCAGGGTGGTATTTCAACGTTGGCTCCACGACACCTAGCGGCACCGCTTCAAAGCCTCCCACCTATCCTACACAGATCTGTTCAAAGTCCAATGTAAAGCTACAGTAAAGGTTCATGGGGTCTTTCCGTCTTTCCGCGGGGAGATTGCATCATCACAAACATTTCAACTTCGCTGAGTCTCTGGAGGAGACAGTGTGGCCATCGTTACGCCATTCGTGCAGGTCGGAACTTACCCGACAAGGAATTTCGCTACCTTAGGACCGTTATAGTTACGGCCGCCGTTTACTGGGACTTCAATCAAGAGCTTGCACCCCATCATTTAATCTTCCAGCACCGGGCAGGCGTCACACCCTATACGTCGACTTTCGTCTTTGCAGAGTGCTGTGTTTTTAATAAACAGTCGCAGCCACCGATTCTCTGCGGCCTTTATCGGCTCCCCAAGTAAATGGTTCACCTACCAAAGGCACACCTTCTTCCGAAGTTACGGTGTCAATTTGCCGAGTTCCTTCTCCAGAGTTCTCTCAAGCGCCTTAGAATACTCATCTCGCGCACCAGTGTCGGTTTGCGGTACGGTCAATCTATAGCTGAAGCTTAGTGGCTTTTCCTGGAAGCAGGGTATCACTCACTTCGTCTGCAAGCAGACTCGTTATCACGCCTCATCTAATTCCCCCGGATTTGCCTAAGGGATACGACTACACGCTTGAACCGGGACATCCAACACCCGGCTGAGCTAACCTTCTCCGTCCCCACATCGCACTATAGATCGGTACAGGAATATTGACCTGTTTCCCATCAGCTACGCATCTCTGCCTCGCCTTAGGGGCCGACTCACCCTACGCCGATGAACGTTGCGTAGGAAACCTTGCGCTTTCGGCGAGGGGGCTTTTCACCCCCTTTAACGCTACTCATGTCAGCATTCGCACTTCTGATACCTCCAGCAGCCTTCACAAGCCACCTTCACAGGCGTACAGAACGCTCTCCTACCACGTGCAATAAATTGCACATCCGCAGCTTCGGTAACTGGCTTAGCCCCGTTACATCTTCCGCGCAGGACGACTCGATCAGTGAGCTATTACGCTTTCTTTAAATGATGGCTGCTTCTAAGCCAACATCCTGACTGTTTTAGCCTTCCCACTTCGTTTCCCACTTAGCCAATTTTAGGGACCTTAGCTGGCGGTCTGGGTTGTTTCCCTCTTGAGTCCGGACGTTAGCACCCGGTGCTCTGTCTCCCAAGCTGTACTCATCGGTATTCGGAGTTTGCAATGGTTTGGTAAGTCGCCATGACCCCCTAGCCATAACAGTGCTCTACCCCCGATGGTAATACTTGAGGCACTACCTAAATAGTTTTCGGAGAGAACCAGCTATTTCCAAGTTTGTTTAGCCTTTCACCCCTATCCACAGCTCATCCGCTAATTTTGCAACATTAGTCGGTTCGGACCTCCAGTAAGTGTTACCTCACCTTCATCCTGGCCATGGATAGATCACTTGGTTTCGGGTCTACACCCAGCGACTAGACGCCCTATTCGGACTCGATTTCTCTACGGCTTCCCTATTCGGTTAACCTTGCCACTGAATGTAAGTCGCTGACCCATTATACAAAAGGTACGCTGTCACCCCTTTCGGGCTCCGACTTTTTGTATGCATACGGTTTCAGGATCTCATTTCACTCCCCTCCCGGGGTCTTTTCGCCTCCCTCACGGTACTAGTTCACTATCGGTCGATTACGAGTATTTAGCCTTGTGGATGGTCCCCCCATATTCAGACAGATGAATACATAGTCATGCGAGGCGAACCGGGTGAACTGAAACATCTCAGTAGCTCGAGGAAAAGACATCAACCGAGATTCCGAAAGTAGTGGCGAGCGAAATCGGAACAGCCTGCACGTTTTAGCAGTTTGCATATCAGAACGGAATGGAAAGTCCGGCCATAGCGGGTGATAGCCCCGTATGAAAAATGTAGATTGTGGAACTAGGCGTGCGACAAGTAGGGCGGGACACGTGTAATCCTGTCTGAATATGGGGGGACCATCCTCCAAGGCTAAATACTCGTAATCGACCGATAGTGAACTAGTACCGTGAGGGAAAGGCGAAAAGAACCCCGGGAGGGGAGTGAAATAGATCCTGAAACCGTATGCATACAAAAAGTCGGAGCCTCGAAAGGGGTGACGGCGTACCTTTTGTATAATGGGTCAGCGACTTACATTCAGTGGCAAGGTTAACCGAATAGGGAAGCCGTAGAGAAATCGAGTCCGAATAGGGCGTCTAGTCGCTGGGTGTAGACCCGAAACCAAGTGATCTATCCATGGCCAGGATGAAGGTGAGGTAACACTTACTGGAGGTCCGAACCGACTAATGTTGCAAAATTAGCGGATGAGCTGTGGATAGGGGTGAAAGGCTAAACAAACTTGGAAATAGCTGGTTCTCTCCGAAAACTATTTAGGTAGTGCCTCAAGTATTACCATCGGGGGTAGAGCACTGTTATGGCTAGGGGGTCATGGCGACTTACCAAACCATTGCAAACTCCGAATACCGATGAGTACAGCTTGGGAGACAGAGCACCGGGTGCTAACGTCCGGACTCAAGAGGGAAACAACCCAGACCGCCAGCTAAGGTCCCTAAAATTGGCTAAGTGGGAAACGAAGTGGGAAGGCTAAAACAGTCAGGATGTTGGCTTAGAAGCAGCCATCATTTAAAGAAAGCGTAATAGCTCACTGATCGAGTCGTCCTGCGCGGAAGATGTAACGGGGCTAAGCCAGTTACCGAAGCTGCGGATGTGCAATTTATTGCACGTGGTAGGAGAGCGTTCTGTACGCCTGTGAAGGTGGCTTGTGAAGGCTGCTGGAGGTATCAGAAGTGCGAATGCTGACATGAGTAGCGTTAAAGGGGGTGAAAAGCCCCCTCGCCGAAAGCGCAAGGTTTCCTACGCAACGTTCATCGGCGTAGGGTGAGTCGGCCCCTAAGGCGAGGCAGAGATGCGTAGCTGATGGGAAACAGGTCAATATTCCTGTACCGATCTATAGTGCGATGTGGGGACGGAGAAGGTTAGCTCAGCCGGGTGTTGGATGTCCCGGTTCAAGCGTGTAGTCGTATCCCTTAGGCAAATCCGGGGGAATTAGATGAGGCGTGATAACGAGTCTGCTTGCAGACGAAGTGAGTGATACCCTGCTTCCAGGAAAAGCCACTAAGCTTCAGCTATAGATTGACCGTACCGCAAACCGACACTGGTGCGCGAGATGAGTATTCTAAGGCGCTTGAGAGAACTCTGGAGAAGGAACTCGGCAAATTGACACCGTAACTTCGGAAGAAGGTGTGCCTTTGGTAGGTGAACCATTTACTTGGGGAGCCGATAAAGGCCGCAGAGAATCGGTGGCTGCGACTGTTTATTAAAAACACAGCACTCTGCAAAGACGAAAGTCGACGTATAGGGTGTGACGCCTGCCCGGTGCTGGAAGATTAAATGATGGGGTGCAAGCTCTTGATTGAAGTCCCAGTAAACGGCGGCCGTAACTATAACGGTCCTAAGGTAGCGAAATTCCTTGTCGGGTAAGTTCCGACCTGCACGAATGGCGTAACGATGGCCACACTGTCTCCTCCAGAGACTCAGCGAAGTTGAAATGTTTGTGATGATGCAATCTCCCCGCGGAAAGACGGAAAGACCCCATGAACCTTTACTGTAGCTTTACATTGGACTTTGAACAGATCTGTGTAGGATAGGTGGGAGGCTTTGAAGCGGTGCCGCTAGGTGTCGTGGAGCCAACGTTGAAATACCACCCTGGTGTGTTTGAGGTTCTAACCTTGTCCCGTTATCCGGGATGGGGACAGTGTATGGTGGGCAGTTTGACTGGGGCGGTCTCCTCCCAAAGTGTAACGGAGGAGTTCGAAGGTACGCTAAATACGGTCGGAAATCGTGTTGATAGTGCATTGGCATAAGCGTGCTTGACTGCGAGACTGACAAGTCGAGCAGGTACGAAAGTAGGACAAAGTGATCCGGTGGTTCTGTATGGAAGGGCCATCGCTCAACGGATAAAAGGTACTCTGGGGATAACAGGCTGATACCGCCCAAGAGTTCATATCGACGGCGGTGTTTGGCACCTCGATGTCGGCTCATCTCATCCTGGGGCTGTAGCCGGTCCCAAGGGTATGGCTGTTCGCCATTTAAAGAGGTACGTGAGCTGGGTTTAAAACGTCGTGAGACAGTTTGGTCCCTATCTTCCGTGGGCGCTGCAAGATTGAGAGAGCCTGCTCCTAGTACGAGAGGACCGGAGTGGACGCACCTCTGGTGTATCGGTTGTCACGCCAGTGGCATTGCCGAGTAGCTAAGTGCGGAAGAGATAACCGCTGAAAGCATCTAAGCGGGAAACTCGTCTCAAGATGAGTCTTGCCGGGGCCTTGAGCCCCCTGAAGAGTCGTTCGAGACCAGGACGTTGATAGGCTGGGTGTGGAAGCGCAGTAATGCGTTAAGCTAACCAGTACTAATTGCTCGTGAGGCTTGACCCTATAACTTTGAAGTCACGTTGGAATTCATGTAAATGAAAGTCAATGTCGTCAAAGTAATAAAATGGTTGGGTATGAATACAAGTTATGCCAGAATGTGGCGCAATCGAATAAGCTAATTCAGACTGTGTATTGATATGTTGAAAATATATTTCTAAATACAATCTAAAGACTCTACAAATTGGGCGGGCTGATTGGATGAAAGTTCAATCAGTCAGCCAACCAGTTAAGCCTGATGACCATAGCGAGGTGGTCCCACTCCTTCCCATCCCGAACAGGAAAGTGAAATGCCTCAGCGCCGATGATAGTGCGGGTTCCCGTGTGAAAGTAGGTCATCGTCAGGCTATTAATTAGAGGGCCCAACCGGTAACGGTTGGGCTTTTTCTATGTGCGCCCAGCATGGGCGCACTCCTGGAGGTGCAAGTCCTCCCGCGAGCTGGTCACAGTGAGCGAAGTGAAGCGCAACTGCATAAGGGTGACCGAATGTGGGAAGGAAGCGTGGAGCATAAATTGCGAGCCGATGGACAAGAACTGGATAGAAGGCGTTGCCGACCAAGGCGAGCGGGCATGAAACCGCAAAGCTTTTGTGACCAAGTGTCAGGCGACGTAGATTCGGCGGTTGTGCAGTGAAGGAGTGCGTTCTTACCTGGGGAGATCTCGCCTTGTGGGTGAAAGTCCGACGTTGAAAGACGGGGCGAGAAGTCAGCAGAGGTCGTAGTAGCCGGGGCAAGCCGCACAGGCTGAAGCGCACGGCGAAGGGCCGAACGAGAAGGAGTGTTGATCGAGATGTCGATGTCCAAGGCCATGCGTCAGATGCCCGCGCCAGCGGGGCGGGCGGGGGCAGCGCGCGGTGAAGCCGTGCGTGAACCTGCCAGCGACGAAGCCGAGGGCCCGCGACATGAGCCGAGCGACACGGGCAGCCCCCACGCGGCGTTGTTACACGCCGCGTTCACGAGAGAGAACCTGCAACGGGCGCTCAAACGAGTGCGGGCCAACAAAGGTGCCGCGGGTGTGGACGGGCTGGATATCAACCAGACTGCAACGCATCTGATCACTGCGTGGCCTGTGATCCGCGAGCAACTGTTGACGGGGACGTACCGGCCCAGCCCGGTACGGCGGGTATTGATTCCCAAACCGGACGGAGGCGAGCGCGAACTTGGCATACCGACGGTGACGGACCGGCTGATCCAGCAAGCGTTGCTGCAGGTACTGCAACCGATTCTGGACCCCGGCTTCAGCGAGCACAGCTACGGCTTCCGGCCGGGTCGGCGTGCGCAGGATGCGGTGCTTGCCGCGCAGGCGTACGTGCAGTCGGGTCGGCGGGTTGTGGTGGACGTGGACTTGGAGAAATTCTTCGACCGCGTCAACCACGACATCCTGATTGACCGACTGAGCAAGCGACTTGGCGAGGCCGGAGTGA
>CAVUEF010000005.1:0-84228 GCA_963740455.1 uncultured beta proteobacterium | reverse complement strand
TGCGTTCAATGTCCTGCAAGGTCGGCAAGGTCTTCAAGTCGTAGTTGGCTTGCATGGCCAACCAGGAGGCGGCATCGCCACCAAAGTATTTCGCCAAGCGCGCCGCTGTGTCTGCCGTAACCGCACGCCTCTCTTTGACGATTTCGTGAATGCGGGTTCCTGGTACATCCAATGCAAGGGCGAGTGCGTTCACGCTTATTCCGAGCGGGGCGAGATAGTCTTCGCGCAGAACCTCACCTGGATGAACTGCTCGCATGCGATTCACAGGAGGTGCCATCTTCATTCCTTCAGTGGTAATCCACTATCTCAACGTTTGTCGGCCCAACTTCACTCCACACGAAACAGACGCGCCATTGGTCGTTGATGCGAATGCTGAGCTGACCCTTTCGATTGCCCTTCAGTGCTTCCAGATGGTTACCCGGCGGTGCCTTCAAGAAATCCAATGTCTGCGCCGCGTCCAGTTGCGCAAGCTTGCGCTCCGCGACTCTCGCCAAGGCTCTGAACCGACGAGGCGCTTTGCCCTCGTACAGCGCCAGCGTGTCCTTGCACTGGAAAGACTGGATCATGCGCAGAGTGTATTACGTTAAACGTAAGACTACAAGTGGTTTTGAGGTCGAATGGCGTCGAGCGCGCAAATGTGCGCCGACAGCGCGATGGCAGTCATAGCCAATGCACCCTTCGCAGTTCAAGCAGCGAGTTCATAGAGCACATCGGGGCAGTTCTCCTCGTTGTCGGACCCGTCGGTGAACGCTATCGGCACAAAGCCATGGCGCTCATAGAACTTGCGAGCACCGAGATTGCGCTGAAAGGTGTAGAGCCGAAACGGCCGGGGATGGCTCGCCAGCGCTTGCGCAAGAAGCTGTGTACCGATGCCGCGATTGGCATGCTCGGGGGCAATGTCCCGAGTGCTGTTGAACGCGGCCGGATGACGGCTCCTTGTTCGTGATACTACGCGGCCTTTCGGTGAGCGTTGGTGGCGGCATTGGCCGGGGCTTTCAATACAGCTAATAGGTCCTTCATTTCGCGGTGTCCGCGCAGCTTGCGGAAGCGCCCTTTGGAGTCGCTCAGTGCGGCAGCTGCCCAGCGCAGCGTCATCTGTCCGTCCTTCCATCGTTTGACGTTGCGCGTGAAGTGAGCGATCAACCCGTTCAGGTTCTCGATCGGGTTGGTCGTGCGCAGCGTGCGGTATAGCGCCCCGGTGATCCCCAGTGTCTGCACTGTCAACGTCTCCTCCAGACCCTCTCGCAGGCTAGCGGCCGCGCCGGGGTGCTTGGCCTGCAGCGACGTCGCCAGCCGCGCCAGCTGCTTCTTGGCCAGCTCAGCGTTGGTGCTGCCCCAGGCATCACGCATGGCACGGCCTACGCCGGCGTGCAACTCCTTGGGCAGGTGCTCGATCACGTTTCGCCGCTTGTGCTCCTGGCACCGCTGCACCAGCGCCAGTTCGCCGAAGCAGTCCAGGATCGCGCGGCGCAAGGCCTTGCCGCCGTCGATCACCCACAGCCTCTTGCGATCGGCATCGAGCCCTCGCTCGACCAGGTCGCTCAGCAGCGAGCGCACGACCCGCGTGCTCTCCGTGGAGCCTTCACGCAGCCCCAGGATGTGCTTGTTTCCCTGGGAGTCGATGCCCAGGGCCACCAGGATCACACGGTCACGGAAGTGGATGCCGTCGATCATCACCACCGGCAGATCCAGCTCCTTGATCGAGCTCGACAACCACTCCTGCAGCTGCTTCTCGCTCAGCGCGATCCAGCGCCGCGACACCGAGCTCTTGGACACCGACAGCGCCTCCTCCGGCTCGGGAAGTGGATCCAGGGTGCCGGCGTATCGACGGGTGGAGACGCCGGCGGCCATCGATGCCATCGTGGCCATGTCCAACGGGTCCGTATGCGCCGCCCACGCGAACGTGGGCAGTTCCAACTCGCCACGTCGCAGGCTGCGTGCCCGTGGCTTGTCGATGGCAATGCGCTGGCCTCCCAGCACGACGCTGGATCGCGTGGTGCCGCCACGCACTGCCTTGCGGGCCGCGTTGGGCACATTCATCGGACCGCACATCACCTCCCTGTCGGCTTCCATCATGGCTGCCAGAACTTGCTTGCCGGCGTTCACGCACAGACCGTAGAACGCGTCCTTCACGTCACGAAGGACGGTCTGGACATTGAGGGAGAGCTGCACTTGGGCAGCAGGTACTACCCGCAGCGCGGGCTTCGTGCGAGACTTCATTTCGGTGGTTCCTTTCTTTGCTTGCAAGGCACCCGCATGTTCACATGCGGGCGAAAGGAACCGCCACCCTCAGCTCATCAGTTCAACAATTTCTGGGACATCGCCTGCTCGGGCTGCAGATACATCTGCGTCAGCCAGCTCACGCCGTCTGAGCGCTTGACGCACGACACGCCGACGATTTGCTCGTCTACCAGCGCGACAGTGACTTGTTCGCCGTGCAGCAAGACGTCGAGCACCCAGCAGCGTATCTCCGTGTCGGTGTGCGGCGATGGCGCATACAGCAAGAATGCCTCGTGCGACGCGAGCAGCACATCGGCGATGCGATTGGCATCGGCAGGTCTTGCAGCGCGCAGGGTCACTTCATGCGGCATGGCGTTTGAGACAACCGGCAGGCTGGAGTCCGGCAAAGCCCGCTGCGCGTCGGTCCGGCACCTTCACGCCGCACCAAGAAAGGAACGGAGCGCCCCGGCACCTGGAGCCGACCATAACCACGCGAGGGCGCTGCAATTGAGAACGACGGTAACCCAGAACACAATTTGAAAAGACTGCTTCTTGGATTTGTGACGCAGCAGCTTTTGAGCCGCTAACGCACCGGGCCAGCCGCCGACCACGGCGAAGAGATGCAAGGTGCTTTCTTGAGTGCGCCATTTATCCCTTCTTGCGGCGGACTTATCAAATGCATAGGCAAGAAATGCGACGACACTGCCAAGGAGATAGAGCCATAAGACGGCAAGCGGCAACTTGCCGACGAAGACAGACGCCGCCACAAAGACGAGAAAGCCAGCGGCCACTATGAGCGAGGTATTGCTTCGCTCAGGTGGAATGTTCGATGGTGCGCGCTCGCCGACGAATGCGACCCTCTGAGCTTGCGCTCGACCGTTGGCGTCGACCTTGAGATCGTAGGTCACGATTTCATTTCCGACGGGCCTTCTCTGTCGGTTCGCAAACGACTTGATGTGAACGAAGACCTGGCTCCCACCACCATTTGGGCTGATGAATCCGAAGCCCTTGTCATCTTTCCAGTTTGTTATTTTTCCCTGATAGCGCATAGACGTTTTAGGGTTCTAGGTAACCAGCGCGGAGCGGCATATTAGGCCGCATTCGTGCCCTTGACCAAGGCCCAGCGTTCATGATCGCGCCAGCGCCCACCAATCTTCAGGTACTTGGGCGAGTCGCCTTCCTTGCTGAAGCCACAGGCCCGCACCAAGGCCATCGAGGCCGTGTTGCTTGGCTGGATGTTTGCTTCGACGCGGTGAAGTCCCAATTGCCTGAAAGCGTGCCGAACCACTTGCTTCAATCCGTCCTTCATCAGACCTTTTCCGGTCATTCCCGCAAAAGCATAATAGCCAAGGTAGCCGCTCTGCAAGGGACCGCGAACCACGTTGGTCAGATTGACGACGCCGACAAGTTCTCCAGCGCTCGCCGCTTCGATGATGAAGCCGAAGTCGGTGATCTGGTTCATCTTCTGCAGATACGCAGAGAAGGCATCGGCGTCGGCCGGTGGCTTGACCCAAGGTCGGTGGAGCGATCGGCTCGCGCGAACCGCTTCAATGAAACGGGGGGCGTCTGACTTGGCAACGAAACGGATGGTGGCGTGCATGTGTTGTACGGCTTGGCGTTGGAACTGTGCGGCCCGCCGAAGAAGGAGCCGAACGAGCGAGCGGTTAGATTCGCCTGGCACGGCTTACGGCCTACCTTCGACTGCCAGCAGCAATTCCGAAGGGCGAAGCACTTTCACAGGCAGCTCGAGCTTGCTGTTGAGTAACGACCTCTGTAGCTTGAAGTCCAGGGTCAGGAAGTACGAACAACCTGCCACCTCGGCGCACCAGAGGTGAAATGCATCAATCAGTTGGTTGGAGTTTGGCGGATTATCCCGGCCCTGGAATGCTCCGCTTGCTCGTTGAAGCGCCTCAAAGCGTGGGTTACGGATGCCTTTGATGAAGCGGAGTTGCTCCACTTCTCCGTCGATGCCCAGGCCACCCATGACACGACCATACCGAAACGGGATGTCCTTTAGCAGACGAATTTGTGCTCCATAAAACGGCCCAGACTCGCTGTCCATGTTTGGTATTCCCCAGGCTTCGTATA
Source organism: uncultured beta proteobacterium (assembly GCA_963740455.1). GTDB lineage: Bacteria > Pseudomonadota > Gammaproteobacteria > Burkholderiales > Burkholderiaceae_C > Paucibacter. The sequence continues at coordinate 79,920 of CAVUEF010000005.1, read as the reverse complement.
AGGCCTCGACGGTTTGAACGAAATCCACTACACCAGTCTTGCCGAGTACAGCCACCATGGGCAGGAGATCGATCTCGGCCTTCAATGTTGGATTCGGAATCCTATCGTTCGGGTTAACGATCACTTGGTCATGTACGACGAGATTCAGTGTTTTTGGCCCCCATTGGATTTGCTCTTGTCTAGGGCGAAATCTGAACAGCTCAGATGCCGCGAACTTCAAGATGTTGGTGTCGACGAACGTGACCGCGGGCATCGTATTGGCAAATCTAAAGTTTGAATTCATCGGCCTGCGCGGCTTTTCGCGCAGGCCCGGTGGAATCAGAGGTTTGCCATGACCTCATTCCCCCCTCGGTGGAATACGCTTGCGCAACTCCTTGACCTGAGAGTCGTGCAGATACGTTGTTTCAATAACGCTCTCAGCAATATCTACGAGTGCTACAAGATCGACCTTGGACGGAAGAAACGATCTATGAATAGTTGCGTGACCAGCCTCGAGAATTGTTTCCAAGCGCTCCTTTTGCTTCGACGAAACATACCCGGCCGCCTCGAACTCTTGAAGGTTTTTTGCGAAAGAGCGATGGTCACCAACTTTGGCAATCATGATCTGTTCGAGCAAGGCACGAATGCCCATTGCGGCGAGCCGTCGTTGATTGTTCTGTAGTGCGCTGTAGATTTCCTCCAACAGACCATCAACAAACTCCTCCTCCGTAGGAAGCTCAAGCCACAGAGTGCTCATCCATTCCGGGCGCTTCCGAAAGACGGACGGCGGAAAGTAATAAACAGTCGAGCCATCATCTTCCGAACACCATGAAGTGTGGCGAAGTTTGATCGCGTCACAACCAAGACATTTGAGTGTTTCGTATTTGTCACCACCAGAAACGGCGTGTTCGTCATCGGAAACCCACGATGTCTTTTCGGCGTGAAGGATGGCGTGATTCCTATCACCTCCACATTCATTACAGTGCGCGCGAGTTGTTGTCATGGGTAACGAGACTGTGCAATAACCCCTGCACACGCAGCACGGTGCGCAGGTTCGATGAATTTCATTGTGTGATTTGGCATTGTTTTTTTGCCTCCCGTTTTGAGCGCATTTTGCGCTGTATTCGAGCATGTGCGCTGCCCGGTTTTACCCTTGACGGGATGGGCGCCCTCCCCCGTCACTTAGCCCGCAAGCGTCAACACCACCATCAAGCTCACCGCGCAAAGCAAGGTCTGCAGCGTGATGATGCCGGCCATCAGGTGGCTGTTGCCGCCGAGCTGCCTTGTGAGCACGTAGGCGGTCGGTGCCGTTGGCAGCGCGAAGAACAGCACGAGCAGCGCGCTTTCTATCGCTGGCAGCTTCAGAAAATGGCCGCAGGTCCAGGCCAGCGTGGGCATGACGAAGAGGCGAATCAGGCTGTTGGAAATCAGCGCCGGCAGCTCGCCATGCAGCTCGCCGATTTTCAATGCCGCGCCGACGCACAGCAGGCCCAGCGGCAGGCTGGTCGCGGCCAGCAAGGCGACGAGACGGTCGGCGCCGCCGCGCAGCTCGATGCCGGCCAGATTGAGCAGCACGCCGATCACGCAAGCCAGGATCAAGGGGTTCTTGATGAGCGGCAGCACGATGGTGCTGGCGCTGGGGTGGCGATCAGAGGTCAGCGCCAGCACCGACAGCACATTCACGACCGGGACGATCAGCGCCAGCATGACGGCCGAAAGCACCAGGCCCTCCTTGCCATACAGGCTGCTCACGATGGCCAGCCCGAGATAGGTGTTGAAGCGCACTGTGCCTTGCAGGAAGACACCGAAGCGCGATGCCGGCCAACGCCGCACACGCCGCATGACCAAGAGACCTGCAACACACAGCCCCAGGGTCAGCAACACCGCAACCATGAGGCGCGGCAAAGCCGGGTTGTGCAGCGGCGCGGTGGCCAGGCTGTTGACCAGCAACGCCGGAAACAGCACGAAGTAATTGAGCTTTTCTGCGCCCGACCAGAAGCCTTCGCTCAGCAAGCCGAGCTTGTGCGCGTAGTAGCCCGCCACGATCAGCGCGAACAGCGGCCAGAGTGCGGCTAGAACATTGGACATGGGGAACGAAGCCGTTTTTCGATTGGGTGGACCTGCCTGTCAACGACGGGCCGCACGCTACGCGTCTTGCTCGACGACATCAGCGCCGAGATCAGCGGCAATCAGCTTGAACTGCTCCAGCGCGGCCTGCAGGTCTTCGACGATTTCTTGCGCAATGACATCAGGCGGCGGCAGCTTGTCGCTGTCGGCCAGTGCGTCGTCTTTGAGCCAGAAAATATCCAGGCTGGCCTTGTCGCGCGCTACCAGCTCGTCATAGCTGTACACGCGCCAGCGGCCATCGGGATTCTCGGTACTCCAAGTCGGCGCACGTTGATGCCTATTACCCACCTTGTACAGGCTGACAAATTCGTCCAGGTCTTCACGCCTGAGCGGGTTGGTCTTGAGCGTGAAGTGCTTGTTGGTGCGCAGGTCGTAAATCCACAGCTTCTTCGTCCAGGGCGATTCGCTGGCCGGTTTCTTCTCGAAGAACAGTACATTGGCCTTCACGCCTTGCGCGTAGAACAGGCCGGTGGGCAAGCGCAGCAGCGTGTGCACATCGCACTCGTGCAGCAATTTCTTGCGGATGGTTTCGCCCGCGCCGCCCTCGAACAACACGTTGTCGGGCAGCACCACGGCCGCGCGGCCGTGGGTGGCCAGCAGGGTCTTGATGTGCTGCACGAAGTTGAGCTGCTTGTTGCTGGTGGTGGCCCAGAAATCATCGCGCTCGATGATGTCCTTCTCGGTGCTGGTGCGGCCGTCTTCGCCCACGATCACCGTGCTGCTCTTCTTGCCAAACGGCGGATTGGCCAGCACCACATCAAAGCGCTCACCGGGGTCGGAACCCAATGCATCGCCCACCACCACCGGCACCGATTTCTCGGAGCCAATGCCGTGCAGCAGCAGGTTCATTGCGCACACGCGCGCCGTGGCATGCACCAGCTCGTAGCCGATGAAGGCTTTTTCCTTCAGATGCTTGAGCTGGTCGCGCGTGAGGTTCCTGTTGTGCGCCACGATGTAGTTGTGCGCGGTGAACAAAAAGCCACCCGTGCCGCAGGCCGGATCGGCAATGCGCTCATCGGGCTGCGGCGCCATGCAATCCACCATGGCAGCAATCAGCGCACGCGGCGTGAAGTACTGACCGGCGCCGCTCTTGGTGTCTTGCGCGTTCTTCTCCAGCAGGCCCTCGTAGGCGTCGCCCTTCACGTCGGCGCCCAGAATGGTCCAGGTCTCGGCATCGATCAGATCGACGATCACGCGGCGCAGCTTGGCAGGGTCTTGAAACTTGTTTTGCGCCTTGCCGAATATCAGGCCCAGCGTGCCCTTCTGCTGGCCCAGCACCTCCAGCACATGGCGGTAGTGCTCGAACAACGTATCGCCGTCTTTCGCCAGCAGCGAGGGCCACGAATACGCGCCGGGCACGATGCTGGCCTGGTTGTGCGGCGGCTGCGCGCGCTCGTCGGCCATCTTGAGGAACAGCAGATAGGTGAGCTGTTCGACATAGTCGCCATAGCTCATGCCGTCGTCGCGCAGCACGTTGCAGTAGTTCCAGAGTTTCTGGACGAGGGTGTGTGCGTTCATTGATTTTCTTTTGGCAATTTCGGCTACATGTGAAGCATTTCTGAGAACGATAAGCGCGCTAACTCGACAAAGTACGGTAGGCCTGATCGGGCCGGTTTCTCACTTCGGGATAGCGCAGCTCAAGTGCCTGCTTCTTCACCATTCCGGTCAGGATTCGGGTTTGCAAGTTGTCTGCGTCCCGGTTCAATAATTCAGCGAGCTCCTTCGCGGTGAGCCATCGCCCCCGGCAAAGCCCCAGGATCAGGTTTTCCATGGCCGCCGGAGATAGCCGTGATCTAAGGCGTGCGGGCTCGGCCAATGCCAGCAATTCTGGCGGGAGCCGTGCAGGACTACCCGCGTTATGAGGGGAGTCTCCCTCCTTATGAGGGGAGTACCCCGCTTCCATCGTCTCGCTATGAGGGGAGTCCCCCGCCACCCGAAAACTGGCCCAGCGACGCTGGTTTTTTTGAATGAGCAGCCCGTCACGCACCAGGGCTTGCAACAAGGCGGTGATGTCCTTGGGGTGCTCGCCGGTGATTTCTTGCATGCACTATTGCCGCAACAGTGCAATAAACCCTGCTTGCTCAAAATGATGGTCGTGCGCCAATGCCTCCGAGACGCCACGTTCCCGCATCAGGGCAAAGGATGCGCAATCGGTAAGACTCCACTCCTTGTCCGGCATACGGCGATACGCATCGAATGCCTCGCTGAATTGAATGGAAGTTTGCGGCACGACTTCGGTATTCGGGTTGCTTCGAATCGCGTCAACACCAAGAATGACCGATGCGCGCACCGGAACTTTCGACAAGGCCGCCAGCAATTCATCCAGAACCATTTCAGTTGTGATCATTCTGGCCTTGCCAAGCAACTTCGAAGCATCAATAGCCCGCGCATGCCAGTCCTCCTTTGGATTCAGCACGGCAACCCAATATCCGGTGTCCGCAAAAACTGTCTTCATGTTCGCGAAGCTCTGCTGCCATACACGACTTCATCGATGCGGGCAGAAAGATCCGTGGGCACCACATCCCATGCGGAAGCAGGTGCCTCACGGCCAATGGCGCTCAGCTGTTCCCAGATAGGAACAGCTGAATCGTCGTAGGACACGGACTCGACAACCATATCAACCTGATCGACCCTGGAAAATCGCTTCAGCATTCGATCTGATGTACCAAACTCCCCCAGACCTTGCACTTGCAGACGAGTGGTCTGGTGTTCCATCAATGCGGCCAAGACCTTCGCTTCATCCGCTGGCGAAAACTTGCCCTCCACCACGGACTGGCCGCCAGCCCGGCTGACCAGCAACGCAAAACGCCCGGGGCCAAGATTCGCCATTCGGACCTCGCCCGCCACCGTGACCAGGTCTTCATAAGTCGGCTCCACCCACTCAGCCAAACGCTTACGGGCCTTCGCCGTGTAAGGCGCCTCCTGCAGGCTGCCGCGCCCCCGGGTAAACAATGTTTCTTCGTCGCGCAAAGTCTTGCCGAAATCCCGAAACAATGGGATGACATTCGATGGCAGGCCAACGGGCAGCAAGTCTTCGTCATTCGCAGCGCGAATGGCTTGATCGATCAGTTTGACAGCCTCATCAAACTCATCGGTCAAATCAAGCTCTCCCTGCTCATCGGCCGGACGGACACGCTGCAAGGGCACGAGCGCAGACCCATCCTCCAGGCGATTGAATTGAACACGAAAGCCCTTCTCAAAACCCTTGGGCAGATTTGATCGATTGGGGTACTTGGATCGCCACAGCGATTTGGCACACTCCAGAACCAGATCGCGGTATGCGATCAACTCCTGCGTGCATTCAACGTCCAAGGCATGGCCGATGAAACGCGGACCGTCGAACCGGAGCGATGCCATTTCAGTGGTCAAATCGTTGTTCATGATGAGTCTCCCGGACGTCCGATTGTCTCGCGAGTTTCCGACAAAGTAAAAGCCTTGGACAGCGTGGCTTGCCGCAGCGCCTGAGCGCGCTTGAGATTGACATCAACCTCGGCTTCGACTTCGCGGACGATGGACAGGCGGCGGTCGACTTCGGCGACGATCCGGTCTTGCTCGATGATTGGAGGAAGCGGCACGGGCAATCGCTCGACATCGCCCACACGCAAATGCTTAACGCCGCTGCCCACTGCGACACGATCAATCAGGTCTTTGACAACCGGAGACAAAAGCGCAGAAAGCAGGAAACCGGCAGAGATCGCTGGAGATGGCCGCATCAACATGGTCCGCTGCCCAAGGCACAGCTTCATGCCCGGAGGAATGATGCCGGCCTCACCCATTGGCGCTTCACGGGTAAACAGCACATCACCCGGCTCGGGCGGGCAACGTCGCGACCAAAACTCGTAGGTAGGCTGATCGACGTATCGAACTTCATCGAGCTGTAACCGACTATCGCGGATATTTGTGGTTCTAACCAGAGGAATTCCGCTTGTCGTGTAGGGCGCGGTCTTGTTATGACAGTCCACCACCTGCTCACATGCTTGAATCGCTGAAGCCCATGTCCACCCTTCAGGCAGGTCTGCGAGATTCGTCACAGTCGGCCCATCGGGTGTGCTGAATTTCCCTTTGCCTTTCCATTCAACACGCCGCACATCGAGGACGCGTTGAAGGAGTTGCTCGCCGGTCTCGTAGCTGCGCCCTTCGCGGCGGGCAAGTTCGGCTTCGGTTTCGACGAGGCGGCCTTCGACGGCGGCTTTGAGGACGGCGGCTTTGTAGCGTTTGAGATTGGCTTTGACGCGCTTGAGGTTGGCGACGGCTTCGTCGAGGCGGGAGAACTGCTTTTCGATTTCGGCGACGATGCGACGCTGTTCTTCCAGAGGCGCTATTGGGATAGGCAACTTCTTGGCATTGGCACCAGAAAGCTCAAGAAATGTTGTTCCGCTTGCGAGACTTTCTGCTAACTGCTTGGCCCCCTTCAGCCACCAGTAAACGTACTCGGGCAGCACACCCTCACGCAAGACAAAACTCTTGAAGCCTTGATTGGTAGCAATTGGATTACTTGCTATAGCAACATAGCCAACCGGAGCGCGGGAAGTAAAGAGAACTGATCCGGCCGGCAACAAGCGTGCACTACAGGATTGCAACCCTTTCTTGGTCAGTAGCCGAGAACCGCGTGACACATGCTTTGCGGCATAGCCCGAAAGATCAGCCGGCGTGAGCCAAGGAATATCACCATCTTCGAAGTTTGAAGAGTCCGATGTCCGTGGTGTACCTCCGCTAACCACCTCGGCAATATCTCCCATGGTTTGCCATTGCCAACCTATCGGCAAGCTTTTCTCCATCAACGAATCCACAGTACTCACGCCACCAACTCCCGATTCAATTCCTCAATCACCTTCGGCCATTCAGCGCCAAAGAGCTGGTGCACGCGGCCCAGCCCGCCTTCGCCGTTGAAGGGCGCGTATTCAAAGTCTTCGATTTCAAGACACAAGTTGGCAGCGATGTGGTCGCGGATCACGTTCATTTTTTCTTCCCCGGCAGGGTCGCCAGCCAAGCCTGCCCCGCAGGGGTGAGGCGGTATTTTTGCTGGCTGCTGGTGGGTTTGTCGGGCAGGGTCATTTCCAGCAAGCCTTGGTCCATCAATGGCTGGATGACTTGGTGCCTGAACTTGGTCCTGTCAGTGCGTTTGGCCACCACCATCAAATCGGTCAAAGCCGCGCCAGTGCTGGCCTTGGCGAGGATTTCGACTTGGTGCCGACTTAGTGCCGACTTGGTGCCTGACTTGGTCCCTGCCGCAGCAACGTCACCCCCCTCCGTCGCCCGCTTGGGCCGCCACAAGGTCTGGATAAATTGCCCGCCGTCTTGCCGAAACTCGGGCGCTGGCAAGCCCGCATGGGCGCACAGGTGGATCATGTCCAGCGTGCCGGTGCCGGCCTTTTCAATGTAGCGGGCCAAAAACAGCGGCTCGGCAATGCGCGGGCTGCGGGGGATGGACGCGTGCGGGCGGCGCAGGTTGTCCACGGTGAGTTGCGGGGGCAGTTCGCCGGGGTTCCAGATTTCGAGCCGGTCGGCAAACAGCATGACCTGCACCGAGGCGTTGGAGGTGTAGTCGCGGTGCGCGACGGCGTTGACGATGGCTTCGGCCACGGCTTCGCGCGGCAGTTCGTAGTCCACCGGGGCCTGTGCGCCTGCGGCGCGGGTTCCCACGGCGCGGGCAATTTTGGACAGCACAAAATCCAGCGCCTGATCGACCAGCTCAAACACCGTGCCTTTGTAAATTTGGTACGAGGGGATGGGCTTGCTCACCCCCGTGCCATGAAAGTGCATGCACTTGAGTTCCGAGCTGGGCAAGAAGCGCTGCGGCGCTTGACCAAAGAGCAGGATGGCTGCATGACTGGGCTGCCCGGCATCGAGCAGATTCAAGTGCGTTAACGCGCTGAGCATGGGCGTGGCCGGGTCCAGCGCATAGCCACGGTTGGTCTGCGCACGGGCCAGAAAAAGGGCCAGCTTGTCTTGCGAGATGTCGGCCAGCGTGGCGCCCGCGCACGCTGTGGCGTCAAGAGGGCTGGTGCGTAGTGCGCCCGTGCGGGCCAGGTGATCGACCAGACTGGCATTCACAGCGGTAAGCAGCTCTGGCGTGTCGCCAAAACGGCGTCGAATCAGCTGATCGCCCACTTTGCGCACCAGCGTCCGCATCTTGGGGTGACGCGCATCGTCGTCCTGCCCGCGCACAAAGATAAGGCGCGTTTTGCCCAGGGCGGTGGCACGGTCAAATTCGCGCTCGGTGGGAGAGATGCCCTCTGCGTCCTCAAACCCGTAGTCGTTGCCCAGAATTGCGAGGTAAATGGCGCATCGATCCACTTCACCGAGGTACACCGCGTCTGCCCGCAAGTCTGTTGCGGGTAGGTCTTCAAACAAGAAGACTTCATAAAACCGCGACAGCAGCGGATCGGCATGAATGAATCGTTTGAGCGCCTGGCGCTCTTGGGCCAACTCTTTTTGCACTGAGCTGACAAAGACGCGTTGCTTACCACTCACGCAGCCAACTCCCGATTCAATTCCTCAATCACCTTCGGCCATTCAGCGCCAAACAGCTGGTGCACCTTGCCCAGCCCGCCCTCGCTGTTGAACGGCGCATATTCAAAGTCGTCGATTTCAAGACACAAGTTGGCAGCGATGTGGTCGCGGATCATTTCTAACCAATGTTGTTGTTCGGGGGTGAACGGTTTGCCGTGCTGCGCCAGCCAGGCCTTGAAGTTGGCTTGCACGCGCTCGGGGTAAGGCACGAGCTCGTTGTCTTGCTGGATGGCAAAGCGCACCAGGCTGACCAGGTCGGTCATCAACCTGCGCTGGCTGGCGCCTTTGACGCGGCCCTTCTGTAGCGCGGCGTAGGCCTGCCACAGCGCGGTTTCGTCCAGCAGGTGCGGCGGCGCGTGCAGCGCGTCGGCCAAGGCCTTGATGTCTTCAAACTTGAGCGGCGCCCGTGTGGGCCGGCTGTAGAGAATTTGCAGCGCGGTGATTTCGTCCTTGTGCTGCGCAATGAAGGCCTCAAAGCTCTGCACCATGTCTTTGGCGCGGTCCGAGCCTTCGGTGAAGCCGGCGGCGATGAGGCTGTCTTGCGTCACCGTGTCCACCACCAGGTCGGCCTTTTGGCGCAGTTGCAGAATCAGCTCGCGCAGCTTGGGGTTGCTGAAGGGTTTGGCGGCCTGGCGCAGGCGTTCCTCTGCTTGCGCTGGGGCCATGTCTTGCGTGGGGTCGATGTTGAGCGCTTCCACAATGCCGCGCGCCAGGCTTTGCAGGGTGTGGCCGCCGCTCATCTCCAGTATCTTGGCCTGGTCGGCCTCGCCCAGGTCGCGGTCGAGCCGGGCCAGGCGGGCGGCCACGCTGCTCAAGACTTCGTCTTCCACATTGCCCAGCGCCACGGCTTGCAAGAGCTTGTCGAGCGGCACGCTCTTCTTCTGGTCCATCGGGCGGCTGTCGGTCTTGTCGCGCTCGCACACGCCCACGGCGTCGACGATGACGAAGTGGTCTTTCACCACATGCGCGCCGGGGTTCACCTGGGCCAGGTCGGTGGGGTTGCAGATGCGCACGCCCCGGCCTTTCATCTGCTCGAAGAAGCTGCGGCTTTTCACGCTGCGCATGAAGACCACCATCTCCACCGGCTTGATGTCGGTGCCGGTGGCGATCATGTCCACGGTGACGGCCACGCGCGGGTAGTAGCTGGTGCGAAAGTCCTTGATGAGCTGCTCGGGCGTGCTGCCGGTGGTCTTGTAGGTGATCTTTTGCGCGAACTCGTTGCCGCGGCCAAACTCTTCGCGCAGGATTTGCACGATGGCTTCGGCGTGGTTGTCGTCCTTGGCAAACACCAAGGTCTTGGGCAGCTCTTCGCGCTGGGGGAACAGATCGCTCTGCCAGCGCTCAACCAGCGTGCGCACCACGGTGCGTATCTGGTCGGGCGTTTGCACGGCGCGGTCCAGCTCGGTGGGGTCGTACTCGAAGTCTTCGTCGAGCTGCCAGGCAGCGCGGCGGCGCGTGGCGCGGTCCATGGTCTCCAGCCAGTAGCCCTTGTCGACCTTGGCGCCGGCTTCGGTGACTTCTGTCTTGATGCGATACACGTCGTAGTTGACGTTGACGCCGTCGGCCACGGCCTGGGCGTGGTTGTATTCCATCACCAGGTTCTGCTTGAAGAAGCCGAAGGTCTGCTTGTTGGGCGTGGCGGTCAGGCCGATGAGGTAGGCGTCAAAGTATTCCAGCACCTGGCGCCACAGGTTGTAGATGCTGCGGTGGGCTTCGTCGGTGACGACGATGTCAAAGCTCTCGATCGGGATGGCAGAGTTGTAGGCGATGGGCTCGGCTTCCCTGAACAAGCCCTCCAGCCCGGCGGTGCTTTCTTCGTCGGCCGCCTCGTCCAACGGCCGGCCCTTGAGCATGGAGAACATGCGCTGGATGGTGCAGATGACGACGCGCGCGCTGGTGTCGAGCTGGTTGTTCTGCAAGTGCTGGACGATGTATTCCTGCCCGAACTTGAAGTTGTTGTAGGGCGAGTCGTAGGCGTCGAACTCCTTCTTGGTCTGGCGCGCTAGGTTGCCGCGGTCCACCAGAAACAGCACGCGCCGCGCGCCGGCAAACTTGATGAGGCGGTAGATGAAGCCGATGCTGGTGAAGGTCTTGCCGCTGCCGGTGGCCATCTGGATCAGGGCTTTGGGTTTGTTGGCGGCCAGGCTTCTTTCCAGATTGGTGATGGCTTTGATCTGCGCCGGCCAGAGCTGGTAGCTGGCGCCGCCCACGCCCCACTGCGTGATGAGCTCGGGCATGTGCTGCATGCGGGCGAGAAAGGTGCCGGGCTCTTCTTGCGCCGTGTTGGCAGCCGCCTGCTCCGGCAAATAAATCAACCACTGGGCCAACAGCTCAGGGCGGAAGAAGGCGAACACGCCTCTGGCGCGCGGCTGCGGGTCCAAGCCGTTGGTGAAATGGGTTTCAACCCCGGTGGACTCGAACAGAAAGGGCAAGGGGCGACGCCAGGCTGGCAGACCGGCGGGCAGACCCTGCGAATAGCGCGCGGATTGCACTTCCACGCCGGTGAGTGTGGCGCCCTCTTTCTTGGCCTCGATGACACCGCAGGCCTTGCCGTTCACATAGAGCAGGTAGTCGGCAAAGCCGTGGCCGGTGTTGAGGGGAAACTCGCGGATGGCCACGCCCTGCACAGCGTGGATGTCGGCATCAGCCATGGAGCAAACATGCCAGCCGGCCTGCGCAAGCAGTGCGTCTATCGTCACTCGGGCTTTTGCCTCTGGCGTCATGTTCCCCCCGCGGGCATTCTATAGGGGCAGAGGCAAGGCGCCAGCTTGGCGCTGCGCGGCTTTCGCACGCCTCAATGCGCCTCGTCCCAATTCAGCCCCACACCGACCTCGGCCAGCAGCGGCACCTTGAGGCTCGCCACGCCGGCCATCAGGCGCGGGATCTCCAGCTTGGCCCAGTCGAGCTCGGCGTCGGGCACTTCGAGCACCAACTCGTCGTGCACCTGCATGATGATGCGCGACGCCTTGGCCTTGGCGTCGAGCTCCTGCTGCACCGCGATCATCGCGAGCTTGATCAGGTCGGCGGCCGTGCCCTGCATCGGCGCGTTGATGGCCTGGCGTTCGGCGCCGGTGCGCCGAGGCCCGTTGCCGCTGTTGATCTCGGGCAGCCACAAGCGCCGGCCGAACACGGTCTCGACATAGCCTTTGGCCTTGGCCGACGCGCGGGTTTCGTCCATATAGGTTTTGACGCCGGCAAAGCGTGCGAAGTAGCGCTCGATATAGTCCTTGGCGGCCTTCTGGTCGATGCCCAGGCTGGACGCCAGGCCGAAAGCGCCCATGCCGTAGATCAGGCCGAAGTTGATGGTCTTGGCATAGCGGCGCTGCTCGGTCGTAACCTCGTTCACCGGGGTTCCGAACACTTCGCTGGCGGTGGCGCGGTGCACGTCGATGCCTTCGCCGAAGGCGTGCAAGAGACCCGGGTCGCCGCTGATGTGCGCCATGATGCGCAGCTCGATCTGCGAGTAGTCGGCGCTGACGATATGGCAGCCCGGCGGCGCGATGAAGGCTTCGCGCACGCGCCGGCCCTCTGCGGTGCGGACGGGGATGTTCTGCAGGTTCGGATCGTTGCTCGACAAGCGCCCCGTCACGGCCACCGCCTGCGCGTAATTGGTGTGCACGCGGCCTGTGGCCGGATTGATCATCAAGGGCAATTTGTCGGTGTACGTGCTCTTCAGTTTGGCCAGGCCGCGATGTTCGAGCAGCTTGGCCGGCAGCGGATAGTCTTGCGCAAGCTTTTCAAGCACCTCCTCGTCGGTGCTGGGTGCGCCGCTGGCGGTCTTCTTGCCCACCGGCAGGCCCAGTTTGCCGAACAGGATTTCGCCCACCTGCTTGGGGCTACCGAGGTTGAACGGCTGGCCGGCAATCTCGTAAGCCTCGCGCTCCAAGGCGACGAGTCGCTCGCCGAGCTGCTGGCTTTGCTGGTTCAGCTTGACCGGGTCGATCAGCACGCCGGTTCGCTCGATGCGCGCCAGCAGGCTGCTGGTGGGCATCTCGATGTGCTCGTACACATACTTCAGCCCGGCGTCGGTTTCGACTTGCGGCCACAGCAGCTGGTGCACATGCAGGCACATCTCGCTGTCTTCGCACGAATACTCGGACGCGCGCGCCACATCGACCTGCGCAAACGGAATCTGGTGCACGCCCTTGCCGCACAGGTCTTCGTAGTCGAGCCCCTTGCGGCCCAGATGGCGCTCAGCCAGGCTGGCCAGCCCATGCGGTCGGTGCGCCTCGAGCACATAGCTTTGCAGCATGGTGTCGTGCGCATAGCCACGCACCGCAATGCCGTGGTTGGCGAGCACATGCGTGTCGTACTTGACATGCTGGCCGAGCTTGGCGGCGCGCTCGTCCTCCAGCCAGGGTTTGAGCTTTGAGAGCACAGCGTCCAGCGGCAATTGGGCGGGCGCGTCGGGCCCATCGTGGCGCAGCGGGATGTAGCAGGCCTCGCCGACTTTCACGCTGAACGACAGACCGACGATGCGCGCGCGCATCGCGTCGAGCGAATCGGTCTCGGTGTCCAGCGCCACCAGCGGCGCGGCCTTGATTTTTTCCAGCCAGGCGTCGAACTGGGGCCAGCTCAGCACCGTCTCATACGCACGCTGCACGGGGTCAGGTCTTGCCGGCGCGACGGCAGGATCGGGCTCGCCGAACAGGTCGCGTGTTCCGCCATCGGCCTGCGGCTTGGCGGCGGCCGCGCCCGGCGCCACGCCCAGCGCGGTTTCGAGCTCCTTCTTCCAGCTCTTGAAGCCGAAACGGTTGTAGAACTCGAGCAGGCCCGGCTTGTCGACTTCGCGCAGTGCCAAGGCATCCAGCGCCGGCCACTGCTGAACATGGCCGCTCAGATCGCAGTCCTGCACCACGGTGACGAGTTTTCGGGCGGTGGGCAACCAGGCGAGTGCCTTGCGCAGGTTCTCGCCGGCGACGCCCTTGATGGCGGCCGCAGCGGCGATCACGCCATCGAGCGAGCCATGCTCGGCAATCCACTTGGCAGCGGTCTTGGGGCCGACGCCCACCACGCCGGGAACGTTGTCGACCACGTCGCCCATCAAGGCCAGGTAGTCGATGATGGCCGAGGGCGGCACGCCAAACTTGGCCTGCACGCCCGCCACATCGAGCTTCTCGTTGCTCATCGTGTTGATCAGGCTGACATGCTGGTTGACGAGCTGCGCCAGATCCTTGTCGCCGGTCGAGATCACTACCGTGTGGCCGCTGGCGGCCGCCACCTTGGCCAGCGTGCCGATCGCGTCGTCGGCCTCGATGCCCGGCACTTCGAGCACCGGCCAGCCCAGCAGCCTGACGACCTCGTGGATCGGCACAATCTGCTCGCGCAAAGGCTCGGGCATCGGCGCGCGCTGCGCCTTGTATGCGGGGTACCAGTCGTCGCGGAAGGTCGGACCCTTGGCATCGAACACGCACACCGCATGCTCGGCCGGAAACTGCTCGCGCAGGCGTTTCATCATCGCCACGAAGCCGTGGATGGCGCCGGTGGGCGCGCCGTCGGGGGCGCGCAAATCGGGCATGGCGTGGTAGGCGCGGTACAAATAGCTGGAGCCGTCGACCAGCAGCAGGAGATGGGAATTCATGCCGGGATTGTGCTGGAATCGGCCGCCCCGCCGCCGGGCGTGCCAGGCGCCTAGAATCGGGGCCACCAAAACCCTGTCGTTGCCCATCGTGCAGCGCGGCCGGACCCAGGGTTTGGCAAGCCTTGCCCTCCACTCACTCTCTCAGCGCCGACCCTCGATCCGAACATGGCTGTTTTTACCGAAGTGACGCGCGCACAGGCCGGCGCCCTGGCCACGCAACTGAATCTGGGCCCCTTGCTCGATTTGCGTGGCATCAAGGCCGGCATCGAAAACACCAACTATTTCCTCACCACCGAGCGCGGCGAGTGGGTGCTGACGCTGTTCGAACGATTGAGTTTCGAGCAGCTGCCTTTCTATCTGCACTTGATGAAGCACCTGGCCAAACGCGGCATTCCGGTGCCCGACCCGCAGGCCGATGCGGCGGGCGAGATCCTGCACAGACTGAACGGCAAGCCCGCGGCGGTGGTCAACAAGCTGGGTGGCAGCCACCAGCTCGCGCCCGATCTGTTTCACTGCGCTCAGCTCGGCGCCATGCTGGCGCGCATGCACCTGGCGGCGCAGGACTATCCACTGCACCAGCCCAATTTGCGCGGACTCGCCTGGTGGATGGAGACTGTGCCGGTGGTGCTGCCCTACGTCACCCCCGAGCAGGCGCAGTTGCTGACCGGCGAGCTGGCGTATCAGCGGACCGTGGCGGCGTCGGCCACCTATGCCGAGCTGCCGCGCGGACCCATCCACGCCGATCTGTTTCGCGACAACGTGATGTTCGACGGCTTGCCGGGACGCGAACGCCTGAGCGGCTTGTTCGATTTCTACTTTGCCGGCGTCGACAGCTGGATGTTCGACTTGGGCGTGTGCATCAATGACTGGTGCATAGATCTGGACTCGGGGCGGCTCGACGAAGCCCGCGCCGAAGCGCTGGTCCATGCCTACGCCAAGGAGCGCCCCTTGAGCGGCGCTGAATACCGGCTGCTGCCGGCCATGCTGCGCGCCGCTGCCCTGCGTTTCTGGATTTCTCGCCTGTGGGACTTCTATCTGCCGCGCGATGCCGCGCTGATCAAGCCCCATGATCCTGGTCATTTCGAGCGCGTGCTGCGCGAGCGCCTGCTGCGCCCCTGGCACGCCCTGCCCCTGTGAGCACCCCCATGACAACAATGGCCCTGCGCCTGCAACAAGTTCCGGCCCGCCACGGCGTGCGCTGGCTACGCCATGGCTTCAAGGTATTCAGGCGCTTTCCGATCGCCTTCGCTGGCCTGTTCGGCATCTTCCTGTTTGCCGGCATGGTGGCCATGCTGCTGCCGGTGCTGGGCACGGCCTTGCTGCTGATGGCCTTGCCCATCCTGTCGCTGGGTTTCATGCTCGCCACGCACGCCGCGCTGCAGGGGCACACCCCCACGGCGACGGTGTTCATCGCGCCCTTCAAGCTCACCTCGGCCCGGAGCAAGACGCAGTTGATGCTGTGTGCGAGCTATGCGCTGGGCACGGTGCTGATCATGGTGTTCAGCGACTGGATCGACGGCGGCGCCTTCGACCAGTTTGAAACCCTGCTCGGCAGCAACAAGGCCGATGAAGCCAAGCTGGTCGAGCTGCTCGCCGATCCACGCCTGTTCTGGGGCGTGGCCTCTCGCCTCGGGCTGGCCACCCTGTGGTCGGTACCTTATTGGTATGCCAGTGCCCTGGTGCATTGGGGCGGCCAACGCAGCTTGCAAGCCATGTTCTCCAGCACGCTGGCGGTGTGGCGCAACCGGGGTGCCTTCTTCTTGAACGCGCTGGCCTGGCTGGGCGTGATGGTGGCATTCGGCCTGGTCACCAGCGTGGCGGCCGGAATGCTCGGCATGACCAATCTGGTGCCGCTGATCGCGCTGCCCGCCGGGCTGCTGTTTTCGACCGTGTTCTACACCTCGCTGTACTTCGGCTTCGTCGATTGTTTCCTGTTCAGCAGCAATGACGAAGCGACGAAAACCGACCCACCCGCTCTCACCTGAGCGGTCGCACAAGCCGATGTCGAACGCGTACTTCAAGCCGATGCGCCACGGCTCGATCAAGCGCTGTGCAAGGCCGCTTTTGTTGGGCGCGCTCAGCGCGGCCTTGAGCGCTTGCGCCGTCGTGACCGTTGCGGGTGCCGCAGCCGGGGCCGTCATCTCTGTCGCGGGCGCAGTGGTGACGACGGGGGTCAAGGTCACCGGCACGGTGATCGAGAAGACCGTCGACGCAGTGCCCGGCGGTGGCGGTACCACAAAGTGAGCCCGACGCGCCGCCGCTGGGGACTCGCGCGCGCCGGGTGTTGGCGTTTCAGGCGCTGCTGACGCGTCAGACCGCCTTGGGCAGACCCGCCAGATAACCGACGGCAGCGCCGAATCGGTTCTGGTAGTTGGCACGGACCAGCGGGTCGAGCGTCGCCTTGACCTTGTCATGCAGCGGGGTCTCCCAGTCACCGGGGTGCTGGAAGTTGCTCATGATGTAGGTGAAGCCGTTGACGTCATCGGCAGCTTGCAAGCCGGTCGACTCGGCGCCAGACGGGCACGACAGGATGCGGCTCAACTGCTTGGTGTCGACGTTGTAGGCCCACAGGAAGTTGTTGACATGCATGCCGCTGTCTTCGCCGATGAACAAGGTGCGCAGCTTCTCCGAGAACTTCAGATTGTCCGGGTTGGCAACCTTGTCGGCGTTGGCGGTATTGCCCAGGGCATCGGCCGTGGCGAGGTCTTCGCCCACCAGCGCCGGCACCGCGGCCATGTCGATCGGGACCCAGGCGCTGTCGATGACGGCACCGCTGTCGTCCTTCTGCCCACCCGTCAGGTTCAGCGCATAGGTGACGCCGGCGCCCGGGCCTTGCACGGTGATGCCGCCCGAGCCGTTCTTCATTTCGTTCTTGATGTAGCTCATCGCCGAATAGGCGATCTTGTCCTTGGCGTTGACGGTCGTGCCTTCCATCTTGGTGAAGCCCAGGCTGCCGCCCTTGAAGGCCGCATAGCGGTGGGTTTCCAGGAAAGCAGCGGCCTTGTCCTTGCCGACAGCAAACTTGACCCAGTTGAACTTGCCGCCATACGGGACCTTGGTGTAGCTGGCATCGACCGGGTCGCTCGTCTTGACGTCGACGATATCGACCGCCTTCAAGCTGTCGGCCAGCGCCTTGATCTCGGCGCTGCTGGCGCTGCCGAGCTTGATCCAGCTCAGTGTTGCCGAACCGCCGTTGGCGCTGCTGGTCTGCGTCCACTTGGCCACATACAGGCTGCCCGCGCTGAGGTCCTTGGCCTTGTCGGCGACGAACATGAACAGGCCGCCATTGCTGGCGTCGTCGCCCATCAGCACGGTGCGCTCATCGGGCATGACCTGCACCAGTTCGTGCGAGATGCGGCCCATGCAGTAGTGCTTCTTGATGCTGCCGCTGCCATCAGCATTGACGCTGATCTCGGGCATATGGCCGTAGTGATACGGGTTGGCCTTGGTGGCATCGCCGTACAGGTTCTGACTGAAGGCTTTGAACTGCGCATTGCCGGCTGCCGTCGTCGCGTCGGGTTCGTACTCTTCGCTGGACAGATGCGTATTCCAGGGCGAGCGGCTGGCGCCGCAGGTGATCCACAAGCCGTTCACACCGCTGGTATCGACATTCTGATATTTGACCAGGCTCAGCTGGCCGGTGGTCTTGTCCTGATCGAGCGTGAGCACCGCAATCGGCGACGGCAGCTGACCGTACATCGACGCGCCTGCGACGTTGCGTGTCACGTACTCGAACTGCACCACGGCAAACACGGTATTGCCCTTGACACCGGCCACGCTGGCGCCGCTGATGGGCTCCAGCAGCGACATGCCGTCCGGACAATCCGAGAAGTACTGGCGCTTGGTTGCATCCGTCGGGTCGACGATCGGCTTGTTGTTGATGTCGTAATAGGCACCCGCCAGGGTCGTGCCGCCCTTGCCGTCCGGCACCTGGGTGCCGGTGATGAAGAAAGGCACGTACTTCAGCGCGAAGCTCTGCGTGGAGCCGTCGCTGTAAGTGGCATTCATGCTTGAGGCCACGGTGGTGGTGGCCATGGCAGCGGCATTGCTCAAGGAAGGTGCCGCCATGGCGGTAAATCCCACCGATTTCAATGTCAATGCAGCCGAGCTGCCGCCGCAACCGACCAGCGCGGCCAGTACCGGGGACGTTGCCAGCGGCAACAAGGGAACGCTGGCGAAACATTGCAGGGCGCGGCGTCGGGAAATGTCAAGTGAGCGTGTCATAGAGCCTCAATGGAGTTGCTGATGGCGCGCAGCAATGAGACCCCCTCACCGCTGGCGCTGCACCGCACTCTAGGTGAGCCCCGTGACAGCTGAGTGACAGTATTCCGAAACCTTGCCAGCGCCGTATCAAGTCACTCGATCGGCGTGAGCTTGGCCACGCTGAGCGCCAGCCACTTCAATCCGTGCCTGCCGAAATTGACCTGCGCGCGCGCGTCCTGGCCGCTACCCTCGAGCGTGAGCAGCACGCCCTCGCCGAACTTGGTGTGAAACACCGATTGACCGACGCGCAAGCCGCCCGGCACCGGTTGGCTCGACACATAAGGGGCGGGCTCGGGGACCCGACCTGCCCCCACGATGGAGCTCAGACCCGACCCGCGCGCCCATGCCGACTGGTATTCGCGCGCAAAGCCCGAGCCGAAGGCCTGCGTGCGCGGTGTCAGCCACCTCAGCGTGGCTTCGGGGAGCTCGTCGAAGAAGCGGCTCTTCACGTTGTAGCGGGTCTGGCCATGCAGCATGCGCGTCTGGCTGAAGCTCAGGTACAGACGCTGGCGTGCGCGCGTGATGGCCACATACATCAGGCGGCGTTCCTCTTCGACACCGTCGGCGTCGCTGAGCGAGTTCTCGTGCGGAAACAAGCCCTCTTCGAGGCCGGTGACGAAGACCGCGTCGAACTCCAAGCCCTTGGCCGAATGCACAGTCATCAGTTGCAGCGCGTCCTGGCCTGCCTGCGCCTGGTTGTCGCCCGCCTCCAGCGAAGCATGAGTCAGGAACGCCGCCAGCGGCGACATGATTTCGCCGGTCTCGGCGTCGGGCGTGAATGGAGCATCCGTCAATGCGTCGGGCAGTCCGTCGCTTGACGCCATTGCGCCGGGTGAAAAACCCGCGCCATGCTCGTCCACTGGCAAAGCCACCGCGTCCTTGCCGAAGCCTTCCTGGGTCACGAAAGCCTCGGCTGCGTTGATGAGTTCATCCAGGTTTTCGAGCCGATCGGCACCTTCCTTGTCGAGCCTGTAGAAATCGATCAAGCCCGATGTGTGCAGCATCTGCTCGATGATCTCGCGCAAGCTCTGGCCTTGCGTGGCGCTCCTCAATGCATCGATCATCTGGGTGAACGCCGCCAGGTTGTTGCCGGCCTTGCCGCTGACCGCGGCCACACTCTGGTACAGGCTGCGGGCGCTGGCGCGCGCCGCGTCCTGCAACAGCTCGACCGTGCGCGCGCCAATGCCGCGCGTGGGGAAGTTCACCACGCGCAGGAAACTGGTGTCGTCGTTCGGGTTCTCGAGCAGGCGCAGATAGGACAGCGCATGCTTGACCTCGGCGCGCTCGAAAAAGCGCAAGCCCCCGTAGACGCGATAAGGAATGCCGGCGTTGAACAGCGCTGACTCGAGCACGCGCGACTGCGCGTTGCTGCGGTACAGCAGCGCGATCTCGCGGCGAGGCATGCCGTCGCCGTGCAGCGACTGCGCCTCTTCGACCAGCCACTGCGCTTCGGCGTAGTCGGAGGTCGACTCGAACACGCGCACCGGCTCGCCGGCACCCGCTTCGGTGCGCAGATTCTTGCCCAGGCGCCGGCTGTTGTGGCCGATCAGCGCATTGGCCGTGTCGAGGATGTTGCCGAAGCTGCGGTAGTTCTGTTCGAGCTTGATGACGTGATCGACTTTGTACTGGCGCTCGAAGTCGGCCATATTGCCGACCTGCGCGCCGCGGAAGGCGTAGATGCTCTGGTCGTCGTCACCGACCGCAAACACGCCCTGGCCGCCACCAGAAGTCCTTGAAGCCCCCGCCTGATCAGGCGGGGGAGCAAACATCTTGAGCCACGCGTATTGGAGTCGGTTCGTGTCCTGGAATTCATCCACCAGCAGATGCTTGAAGCGGCGCTGGTAATGCTCGCGCAAGGCACTGTTGTCGCGCATCAGCTCGAAGCTGCGCAACATCAGCTCGGCGAAATCGACCACGCCTTCGCGCTCGCACTGGTCTTGATAGGCCTGGTAGATATCGACCTGGACGCGCGTCTGCTCGTCGCCGATGGCAATGTCGTGCGGGCGCTTGCCCTCGTCCTTGGCACCGGCAACAAACCAGCTCACCTGCTTGGGCACATAGCGCTCTTCGTCGAGCTTCATGGCGCGGATCACGCGCTTGATGGCCGACTGCGAATCCTGCGCATCCAGGATCTGAAAGCCCTGCGGCAGATTGGCGAGCTTCCAGTGCGCGCGCAGGAAGCGGTTGCACAGGCCGTGAAACGTGCCGATCCACATGCCACGCACATTCACCGGCAGCATCGCCGAGAGACGCGTCAGCATCTCCTTGGCCGCCTTGTTGGTGAAGGTCACAGCCATCACGCCGGCCGGCGAGATCTGACCGGTCTGCAGCAGCCAGGCGATGCGGGTCGTGAGCACGCGCGTCTTGCCCGAACCGGCACCGGCCAAGATCAAGGCAGGCTGCGCCGGCAAGGTGACGGCAGCCAGTTGTTCGGGGTTGAGGTTTTTCAGCAAGCCGCTGCTCGCTTGTTGCAGCGGCGCAGCGAAGGGGTCGTCGTCGAGATTCAGGCTCATGGGCCATTTTAGAAGACGCGGCATCAGGCAAGATGCGTCGCAATGAAATCAAGTTCTCAAGCCCCTTGCCCTTGCGGCAGCACGCGCAGCTACGCCACATGCTGCGCGACGCTGCATCGGCGCCAAGCCGAACAAGGCCTGGGCGCGCCGGACGCGTTGGCGCTGATGCGATCGCGTTACAGCGCCTATGTGCTCGACCTGGGCGACTACCTGCTCGCCACCTGGCACGCCAGCACAAGACCAGCGCACTTGCCGCCCAGCGAGCCGGGTCTGAAGTGGCTGGGGCTGGACGTCAAACAGCACACCCAACTCGACGCCGACCATGCCGAGGTCGAATTCGTCGCACGCAGCAAGCTGGGCGGCCGTGCGCACCGCCTGCATGAGCGCAGCCGCTTCGTGCGTGAGGACGGCTTCTGGTACTACCTGGACGGCGTTCAATCATGAGCCAAGCGACCGACGCTGCCGATCCCGGCTTCTTGAAAGTGCTGCACATCGACGCGCGCTTTTCCAGCACTGATACCTGAGCGTTCGCGCCTGGGGCTGCGCGAACTGAGAAAATGCCGGATTCGCATTGAAAGCACGCATGAACCCAGGTATTTGGTACGCGGCCCTCGCCTTCTCCGCCTGGGGCATCGCCCCTCTGTATTTCAGACAAGTCGCCGCGATTTCACCTCTTGAAGTGATGTTGCACCGGACCGTCTGGTCGCTGGTTTTCGTCTTGATCGTGCTGGCCGTGCTGAAACGTTGGTCCTGGCTTGGCAGCGCGCTGCGCAACCCCAAGCTGCTGCGAGCGAGTTGTGTGAGCGCGCTGCTGCTGTCGTGCAACTGGCTGGTCTATGTGTGGGCGGTCAACAATCACCATGTGGTGGACTCGGCGCTGGGTTATTTCATCAACCCGCTGGTGAATGTGCTGCTGGGCTTTGTGGTGCTCAAGGAGCGGCCACGTCGGGCGCAGTGGGTGGCGCTGAGCCTGGCTGCGGCGGGCGTGCTCTGGCTCAGCGTGCAGGCAGGCCATCTGCCGTGGATCGCGCTCACGCTGGCGGCCAGCTTCGGGGTCTATGGTCTGATGCGCAAGGTGGCCACCCTCGGCGCCCTTGAGGGACTGGCGCTAGAGACCCTGCTATTGACGCCATTCGCCCTGTTGGGCCTGAGCTGGTTTGCCTGGACGGGGCAAGGCAGCTTCGACCGGATTGACTCGTCCATGCTGGGCTGGTTGCTGCTGTCCGGCCCCTTCACTGCGATCCCCTTGCTGCTGTTTGCAGCCGCCGCGCGCCGCATCCGCCTGGCCACTTTGGGCGTGCTGCAATACATCGGTCCGAGTCTGCAGTTCGGTCTGGGCGTGTGGGTTTTTCACGAAGCCGTCCAGCTCTCGCGGCTGGTCGGATTCATCTTCATCTGGATCGCGCTGCTGGTCTACAGCCTCGAGGGCTGGCGCTTCAGCCGTCGCCCACTTCAGGCGGCAAGCGCCTGAGCCGACTCCGCGGGCATGCGCATCAGGTAGTCGAACGCGCCGAGCGCCGCCTTGGCGCCGTCGCCGGCCGCCAACACGATCTGCTTGAACGGCACGGTCGTCGCGTCGCCTGCGGCATACACGCCGGGCACCGAGGTCTGACCCTTGGCATCGACGACGATCTCACCATGCTTTGAGAGCTCGACGACGCCCTTCAGCCACTCGGTATTGGGCACCAGGCCGATCTGCACGAACACGCCTTCGAGCTCGATGTGCCTGGCCTCGCCAGAGGCGCGGTCGGTATAGCTCAAGCCCTTGAGCTTGGTGCCATCACCGGTCAGCTCGGTCGTCTGCGCGCTTGTGAGGACGCTGACATTGGACAGGCTGCGCAGCTTGGCGACCAGCACCGCGTCGGCACGCAGCGCAGCGTCGAACTCGAGCAGCGTGACCTGCGATACCAGACCCGCCAGGTCGATGGCCGCTTCGACGCCCGAGTTGCCGCCGCCTATCACCGCCACGCGCTTGCCCTTGAACAAGGGGCCGTCGCAATGCGGGCAATAGGCCACGCCCTTGTTCTTGTATTGCTGCTCGCCGGGCACGTTCACATTGCGCCAGCGCGCGCCGGTGGAAAGAATCACGGCCTTGCTTTTCAGCGAGCCACCATTGGCCAGTTGCACTTCAATCAAGCCTCCAGCGTGCGTCGCCGCAATCAACTTGTCGGCGCGTTGCAGATTCATGATGTCGACATGGTAGGCCCTCACATGCGCCTCCAGCGCAGCGGCGAACTTCGGCCCGTCGGTCTCCAGCACCGAGACGTAGTTCGCTATCGTCATCGTGTCGTTGACCTGGCCGCCAAAACGCTCGGCAGCAACGCCGGTGCGTATGCCTTTGCGGGCCGCATACACGGCCGCCGCAGCACCGGCCGGGCCGCCACCGACGATCAGCACGTCATAGGGATCGCGGGCGCTGAGCTCAGCCGCAGCGCGGGCTGCGGCGCCGGTATCGAGCTTGGCGACGATTTCTTCCACGCTCATCCGACCCGATGCGAACGGCGCGCCATTCAAGTAGATGCTGGGCACGGCCATCACCTCGCGGGCATTGACTTCGTCCTGGAACAGCGCACCGTCGATCACGACCGTCTTGATGCCAGGGTTGAGCATGGCCATCAGACTGAGCGCTTGCACGACGTCGGGACAGTTATGGCAGCTCAGCGACATATAGACCTCGAAGTTGAAGTCGCCGTCGAGCGCCTTGATCTGCGCTATCACTTCGGGTTCGACCTTGGGCGGATGCCCGCCGACCCACAGCAGCGCCAGCACCAGCGAGGTGAACTCATGGCCCAAAGGGATGGCGGCAAAGCGCAAGCTCATCTCCGAGCCGATACGCTTGAGACTGAAAGACGGCTTGCGCGCATCCTGTCCGTCGGTCCTGAGCACGATCTTGTCGGACATCGCTTTGATGTCCTGCAGCAGCGCGAGCATCTCGTGCGAGCTCTCGGCGTCGCTCAACGATGCATTGATCTCGAAAGGCTCGGTGACCCGTTCAAGGTAAGCGGCGAGTTGCGTCTTCAGACTGTCGTCCAGCATGTTGTGCATCCTTTGATTCGAGCGACTTTGAGAGCTGGCCTACGGCGTGCGAGCAAAGCGGCGGCCAGCGGTGTCCCCGGCAGGCTTTGTGGGCCTGCGGGAACAACGACAAAAGAAGTGGGGGAAGCTGTGCCTCGGCACAGGCTTCGGGTGGTCAGTTGGAGTCGGACCTGTTAGATCTTTCCGACCAGATCGAGCGAAGGCTTGAGCGTCTTGGCGCCTTCGGTCCACTTGGCCGGGCAGACTTCGCCGGGATGGCTGGCCACGTACTGGGCAGCCTTGACCTTGCGCAGCAACTCCGAGGCATCACGGCCGATACCGTTGTCATGGATTTCGCACAGCTTGATCTGCCCTTGGGGGTTGATCACAAACGTGCCGCGCAAAGCCAGACCTTCGTCTTCGATCATCACGCCGAAATTGCGGGTGATGGTGCCGGTGGGGTCGCCGATCAGTGGGTAGTTGACCTTCTTGATGGCGTCCGAGCTGTCGTGCCAGGCCTTGTGGGCGAAGTGCGTGTCGGTCGATATGCCGTAGATCTCGACGCCCATCTTCTGGAACTCGGCGTAGCGGTCGGCCAGGTCTTCCAACTCGGTGGGGCAAACGAAAGTGAAGTCGGCCGGATAGAACACGAACACGTTCCACTTGCCCTGCAGGCTGGCTTCGGTGAGTTCAACAAATTTGCCGCCGTGAAGAGCGGTGGCCTTGAAGGGTTTGACTTCGGTATTGATCAGAGACATTGCGATTTCCGTTATGGTTGAAGGAATACGCAAAGAATATCAAAATACCTACATCATTAGGTTTGATTAATCACATGACCGTCATTGCGTTTTTCAATTGCACAAAACAGTCTCGTGCAGCGGCCGAAAACAATCGCATTTGAACGGAATAGCCGCACCAGCCGTCGACACCGGAAAGCTTGTGCCTGTTTGACACACCAAGCCCACAGGTCTTGCGATGTGCGCTATGCCCGTTCTATGCCCGCTCTATGCGTGCGTAGGCGCTGTGGTTGTGAATCGACTCGAAGTTCTCCACGTCGACGCTATAGCGTCCTACGCGGGCGTCGGCGTTCAGCCGCAGGGCCACGTCGCGCACCAGGTCTTCGACGAACTTGGGGTTTTCGTAGGCGTGCTCGGTGATCCACTTTTCGTCCGGGCGCTTGAGCAGCGCCCAGATTTCGCTGGACGCGCTGTCTTCGGCAAAACGAACCAGCTGTCCCCACGGGATTTCGTCGCCGGTCAATTCGACCTTGACGGTGACGAGCGAGCGCTGGTTGTGCGCGCCATAGTCCGAGATCTCCTTGGAGCAAGGGCACAGGCTTTTCACCGGCACGGCCACCTCGACCCAGAGCACCGTGCTTCCATCGCGAGTTTCAGCGATCCAGCCACCCTGGTAGTCAAGCAGACTCTCGACGCCAGACACCGGCGCGCGCTTGCGCACGAAGAACGGAAACCGTACTTCGATACGGCCCTCGAGCGCGTGCAGCCTGTCCAGCATCTGCGCCAGTTCGGCTTTCAGCGTGGCCGCGTCCAGCGGGCCATTCAAGCGGTCGAGCCAGGCAACGAAGCGGGACATGTGCGTGCCCTTCTTCTCGGCCGGCAAGGCCACGTCGAGCGTCCAGTTGGCGACCGTTGTTTGCAGTTGATCCGCCACGCGGATCTGCAGCGGATAGCGCACGTCCTTGACGCCCACGCGCTGAATCAACAGATGACGGTCGTCGCGCTCGCTCTGGGTGTCCGGAATGTGCAGCAGGTCGGTGTTCTTGTTCATGGTCGGTTTGAGCTTGGCGATCGGGTTCACGCGGAAAGGCGCGCCATTGTGGGCACGCTCGCAAGGATGACAGCTCCGCCAGCCATGCGTTGGCCAAGGGTTATCGACAGATCGGTGTGCGCGAAGTGGCAAGCCTCTCAGCTGTTGGCGGCAGGCCGCAGCAAGGTCGGACGCGACCCGAAACGTTTCAGAATCGACTGTTCGATGCCGGCCGCGTCCAGACCACACATGGCCAGGAGTTTGGCCGGGTCGCCATGTTCGACAAAGACGTCAGGCAAACCCAGCACCAACACCGGCACTTGCAGACCCGCCTGTTGCAGCGACTCCAGCACGGCGCTGCCTGCTCCGCCCATCACGCAACCCTCTTCAACGGTGACCAAGGCGTCGTGCGTGCGCGCCAGTTCGGCCACCAAGTCATGGTCAAGTGGCTTGACGAAACGCATATTCGCCACCGTCGCATCGAGTTGCTCCGCAGCCTCGAGCGCCGGATACAAGAGCGTGCCAAAGGCAAGGATGGCGATGCGCTGAGCGCCGCGCCCGGCCACCAGGCTTGAGCTGCGGCGCAACTCGCCCTTGCCCCAGGGCAGGGCTGTCATCTTGGCTTCTATCGCCACACCGACGCCGCTTCCGCGCGGGTAGCGCACCGCCGTCGGATGCTCATGCATGAACGCCGTGTAGAGCGACTGGCGGCACTCGTTCTCATCTGCCGGAGCGAGCAGACTCAGGTTCGGGATGCAGCGCAAGTAGGCAATGTCGTAAGCGCCCGCGTGGGTCGCGCCATCGGCCCCCACCAGCCCGGCGCGATCGAGCGCGAACACGACCGGCAGGTCTTGTATCGCCACATCGTGAATCAGTTGGTCGTAGCCGCGCTGCAGGAAAGTCGAATAAATGGCGACCACCGGCTTCAAACCCTCGCAGGCCAGACCGGCAGCGAAAGTCACCGCGTGCTGCTCGGCAATGCCCACATCGTAGTAGCGCGTCGGGAAGCGCTTGTGAAACTCGACCATGCCCGAGCCTTCGCGCATGGCTGGCGTGATACCCACCAAGCGCTGGTCTTTGTCGGCCATGTCGCACAGCCACTGGCCGAAGACCTGGGTGAAGGTCGGCTTCGGTTGCGTCGTGGGCTTAAGCAGACCCACCGCAGGGTCGAATTTGCCCGGCCCGTGATAGTTGACCGGATCGGCCTCGGCCATCTTGTAGCCATAACCCTTCTTGGTGACCACATGCAGGAACTGCGGGCCGGACTTGTCGCGCAGATTCTCCAGCGTCGGTATCAGCGCATCCAGGTCATGACCGTCGATCGGGCCGACGTAATTGAAGCCGAATTCCTCGAAGATGGTGCCGGGTATGACCATGCCTTTGGCGTGTTCTTCAAAGCGGCGCGCCAACTCGAACAAGGGCGGCGCGTTTTTCAGCACCTGCTTGGCGCCCTCACGCGCGGTGGCGTAGAACTTGCCGCTCATCAAGCGCGCCAGGTATTTGTTGAGTGCCCCCACCGGCGGCGAGATCGACATGTCGTTGTCGTTCAGCACCACCAGCATGTCGGCCAGTACGCCCGCATTGGCGACGCCAGCATTGTTCAAGGCCTCGAACGCCATGCCGGCAGTCATGGCACCGTCACCAATGATGGCCACGGCCTTGCGGCCTTCGCCCTTGATCTTCGCCGCGACGGCCATGCCATGCACGGCCGAAATCGAGGTGCTCGAATGCGCAGTGCCGAAGGCGTCGTAAACGCTCTCGTCGCGTCGCGGAAATCCGCCGATGCCGCCGAGTTGTCGCAAACTGCCCATGCGCTCACGCCGACCCGTCAACACCTTGTGCGGATAGGTTTGATGACCGACATCCCACACGAGGCGGTCTTCGGGCGTGTTGAACACATAGTGCAAGGCAATCGTCAACTCCACCGTGCCGAGGTTGGACGACAAATGCCCCCCCGTTTTGGAGACGCTTTCAAGTACGAAGGCGCGCAGCTCGTCGGCCAGTTTCTGCAAGTCCGCGCGCGGCAAACGGCGCAGATCGGCGGGACTGTCGATGGTGTTCAGAAGGGCATATTTCATGGCGGTTCAGCTGTCCCGTTCAACGACCTTGTCGGCAAGCCTGAGCAACCAGTCCGTATTGACAAGATCACTGGTGGACAAAGCGATGTGAGCCTGATCGCGCAACTCCTGGGCATGGCGCTTTGCGGACTCCAAACCCAACACGCTGACAAAGGTCGGCTTGTTGGCGTCCCTGTCCTTGCCCGCAGTCTTGCCAAGCACGTCAGAATCCTGAGTCACATCGAGAATGTCATCGATCACTTGAAAGGCCAGCCCGATCGCAGATCCATACTCAGCAAGTGCCGCCAGCGTGGCAGCACTGCAAACTCCGCAGGCCGCGCCCATCATGACGCTGGCTTGCAGCAGCATGCCGGTCTTGCGCCTGTGCATGTCGCGCAAGGACGCTTCATTCAAGGGATGGCCGACGCTGGCCAGATCGATCGCCTGGCCACCTGCCATGCCGGCGTGTCCGGCCGAACGCGCCAGCAGCGCGCACAGACGGGCCTGCAAGGCTAACGGCACCTGATCAGCGTCGGGCGTCAGTACTTCAAAGGCGAGCGCCTGCATGGCGTCGCCCGCCAACATGGCCTGCGCCTCACCGAATCGAACGTGCACGGTGGGCTTGCCGCGGCGCAGCACGTCGTTGTCCATGCAAGGCATGTCGTCGTGCACCAGCGAATAAGCATGTATCAACTCCACCGAGCAGGCCGCTCTCAGCGCCGCCTCACGTTGGCCACCGACGGCTTCGCAGGTCGCCATCACGAGCAAGGGGCGCAGCCGCTTGCCCGCGCCCAGCACGGCGTAGCGCATCGCCTTGCCAAGACCGGCAGGCGAGTCGTTCGGCACCCACAGTTCAAGCGCAGCTTCGACATCCTGCAAGGTCTTGCTCACCCATGGTTCGAACTCTGCGGTTCGCATACTTATGATCCCTCCCACACCTTCAGCTCGCCGTCCTCCAGCAGCTTGACTTGACTCTCCACGGCCTGCAAGCGTGAGCGGCAATAGCCCAATAGTTCCGCGCCGCGTTGATAGCTGCCCAGCAATTGATCCAGTGGCAATTGCCCGGCTTCCATGGTGGCAACCAGCCGCTCCAGTTCGACCAGCGCGTCTTCGTAGCTGGCCGGCGTCGCGCGCTTGGGTGCCGCGGTGGTCAAGGTCTTGGTCATAGCAGCGGATAAAGCGTCCATTGTAGTCAGGCATATGCGGCGCGAGCGCCGCATGACCCGGTCAGCGCCAAACCTTGCCACGATGATTTCGCCGTGTTTACCTTGCATGCCGTCCGGACGAAGCGGCGCTGGGTACAATTGCGCCCTCGCGCGGCCCACACCGCACCCCATTCTCTTTACGAGATTGCGTGCATGCAATCTCGACGTCTGCATATCCCGCTTGCGCACGAGCGAACGGGACAAGACACCAGCTTCTGGAGAGCCCCTTTGGATCATGTCCGACCTGAGCATCACATCAGACGCTCTTGAGCGCAGCCACCACAGCACTCAGCTTTCCGTTTCAAGCTATTTTGATGAGTCCCTCTTTCGCAAGGAAAAGGAGCAGATATTCCAGCGCGGCCCGCGCTATCTCGGGCACGCGCTTGCAGTGCCTGAGATTGGTGATTACTACGCCCTGCCCCAGGAGGGTGAAGGGCGCGTTCTGGTGCGCACGCAAAGCGGTATCGAGCTGCTCTCCAACGTGTGCCGCCACCGGCAAGCCTTGATGCTGCGCGGCCGTGGCAACACGAAAAACAATATTGTGTGTCCGCTGCACCGCTGGACTTATGACCTGCAGGGCGACTTGGTGGGCGCCCCCCACTTTGACCAGGACCCCTGCCTGCACCTGAACCGCTACCGCTTGCGCGAATGGAACGGCTTGTTGTTTGAAGACAATGGCCGCGACATGGGCGCCGACCTGAGCAATCTTGGCCCGCGCGACGAGCTCGACTTCAGCGGCTATGTGCTAGACAAAATGCATGTGCACGAGTGCGACTACAACTGGAAGACCTTCATCGAAGTCTATCTGGAGGATTACCACGTCGTCCCGTTTCATCCTGGGTTGGGAAGCTTCGTGAGTTGCGACGATCTGGCCTGGGAATTCGGCCCACACCACTCGGTGCAGACGGTGGGCGTGCAAAACGCCCTGGCCCGTCCCGGTTCGGCCGTTTACGCCAGGTGGCACGAGCAAGTGCTGAAGTTCGACAACGGCAAACTGCCCAAGCATGGCGCGATCTGGCTCACCTACTACCCGCACATCATGGTCGAGTGGTATCCGCATGTGCTGGTGGTCTCGTCCCTGGTCGCCGTCAGTCCCCAGAAGACGCTCAACATCGTCGAGTTCTACTACCCCGAAGAGATTGCCGCCTTCGAGCGCGACTTCATCGAGGCCGAGCAGGCCGCCTATATGGAAACCTGCATCGAGGACGACGAACTCGCGCTGCGCATGGACTTGGGCCGCAAGGCTTTGCTTGACAGAGGCGACAACGAGACCGGCCCCTACCAGAGTCCGATGGAAGATGGCATGCGCCATTTTCACCAGTGGTATCGGCGTGCCATGGCCGCTTGATTTGGCCCGCAAGGGCCACGCCGTGCCTCAGGCCTTGGGCAGGAATAGCGACTGCAGATCGCTCAAGAAATCAAAGCCGCGCTCGGTGGGGCGCAGATACGCTCTATCGACCTCCAGCAGTCCGCGCTCGCGCCCCTGGCTCAGCGCGGCCTGAATGCTGCTCAAAGGCAGGCCGGTACGTTCGGCAAAGCGCGCCAGCTCGACGCCTTCGCGCAAGCGCAAGGCATTCAGCATGAACTCGAAGGGCAGCTCGCTGCGCTTGACTTCGTTCTCGTTAGATACGGCCCGGCCCTGTGCCGCGTGGGCCATATAGGCGGCCGGCTCGCGCCAGCGCACCTGGCGCAACACGCGGTGCGCAAACGACAGCTTGCTGTGCGCACCGGCGCCTATGCCGAGATAGTCGCCGAACTGCCAGTAGTTCAGGTTGTGCGCACAACGGTGGCCGGACTGCGCAAACGCCGAGACCTCGTAGCGGTCCATCCCGACGGCAGTGGTGCGCGCGCTGATCAAGTCCAGCATGTCCGAGGCCAGATCGTCATCGGGCAGCGTCGGCGGATGCAGGGCGAACATCGTGTTGGGTTCGATGGTGAGGTGATAGACGGATAGATGCGGCGGCTTGAAAGCCAAGGCCTGGCCCAGATCCAGATCCAGTTCTTCGAGGCTCTGTCCCGGCAGCGCATACATCAGGTCGATGTTGAAGGTCTCGAAGGCCTCGGCGGCTTCGAGCACGGCGGCGCGCGCCTGGCCCGCGTTGTGGACGCGCCCCAGCGCAACGAGCTTGGCGTCGTCGAAACTTTGCACGCCAATCGACAGGCGCGTCACGCCAGCGCCGCGAAAGCCCTTGAAGCGATCTGTTTCGAAAGTGCCGGGGTTCGCCTCGAGCGTGATCTCGCAGCCGGGCTCAAGCTGGACGCGGCTGCGTATCTCGGCCAGCAGGCGATCGATCGCCTCGGGCGAAAACAGGCTCGGCGTACCGCCACCGATGAAGACGCTGACCACGCGTCGGCCCCAGATCAATGGCAGGCTGGCCTCCAGATCGGTGCGCAAGGCGTCCAGATAGGCGTCCACGGGCAACGCCGTCCCTGCACTCCAGGCATGCGAATTGAAATCGCAATACGGGCACTTCTTCAGGCACCAGGGCAGGTGCACATAGAGCGACAACGGCGGCAGCGCCGGCAGATTCAAGGTACCCGCCCGCATCAGTTGCACCAGCCGCTGTGCGTTGTCAAGTTCCGCTGCCGGATTGAGCCCCGGCAGGGCCACCGGCTTTTCAGCATCAGCCAAGATGCCAGACCTCGCGCATCTGACGCAGCAGGTCCTGTGCCGCCAGTGCCCGGTGGCTGAGCCGATTTTTCTGCTCGGCACTCAGCTCGGCCACGCTCGCGTTCAAATCAGGGATGAAGAGCAAGGGGTCGTAGCCAAAGCCGCCCTCGCCTTGCCGCTGGGTCAAGACCTGACCCTCCCAACGTCCCATCGCGATCAGCGGCTCCGGGTCTTGCGCCGAGCGCACCGCGACGAGTGCACAGACAAAGCGGGCCGCGCGATCGGCTTTGCCGCGCATCTGCTCGAGCAGTACCGCGTTGTTTTCGTCGTCGCTCCTGGCTCGGCCGAACAGCGTCGCGTAGCGCGCCGACAGCACGCCGGGCGCCCCGGCCAGTGCTTGCACGCTCAAACCCGAATCGTCGGCCAGCGCCGCCGAACCACTGTGCCGCGCTGCGTGCCTGGCCTTGACCAAGGCATTCTCGACAAAGGTGTGAAACGGCTCGTCGGCCTCGGCAATGCCCAGCGACTGCTGGCTCACCAGGCTCAGGTCCAGCGGTGCAAAAAGCGTCTGCAATTCCGCCAACTTCTTGGCGTTGTTCGAGGCCAGCACCAAGCGCATCACAGTCCGAGCGTCTGACGCTGCAAAGCCAGCAGTTCGCCAATGCCTTGCTCGGCCAAAGCGACCATCTCGTTCATCTGTGCGCGCGTGAAGGCCACGCCTTCGGCCGTGCCCTGCAACTCGACAAAGCCACCCGCGCCGGTCATGACCACGTTCATGTCGGTGTCGCAGGCCGAGTCCTCGACGTATTCCAGATCCAGCAGCGCCTGGCCGCCCAGCATGCCCACCGAAATCGCGGCCACCGCATCGCGCAGCGGCGACTCGCTGATTCTGCCTTGCGCCAACAGCCAGCTCACCGCGTCATGCGCCGCCACATAGGCGCCGGTGATGGCCGCGGTGCGCGTGCCGCCGTCGGCCTGCAGGACATCGCAGTCGAGTTGGATGGTGCGTTCGCCCAAGCGTTTCAAATCGAACACGCAGCGCATCGAACGGCCGATCAGGCGCTGGATTTCCTGCGTGCGCCCGCTCTGCTTGCCCTTGGCGGCCTCGCGGTCGCTGCGCGTGTGGGTGGCGCGCGGCAGCATGCCGTACTCGGCCGTGACCCAACCCTCGCCGCTGCCGCGTTTGTGCGGCGGCACGCGTTCCTCGACCGAGGCGGTGCACAGCACCCTGGTGTGGCCGAATTCGATCAGCACCGAACCCTCGGCGTGTTTGGTGTAGTGGCGTGTCAAGCGTACCGGGCGCAAAGCGGCTGCACCTCGCGCGTCCGTGCGGACAAAAGTCATCGTGATTCCAGTCAGGTAGGTTTTTTGGGAGAGCGCTTGGTGATGGTCTCGTTGATCTCGCGCACCGAGCGCTCGATCTCGGCTTCGTCGAGGTCGCCGGCGCCCCCACCAGCAGCCAGAGCCGCCTGTATTGTCGACGTGAATCCGTCGTCGCCGAGCGACCGGGTCGATATGCCCTGTGATGACTCGGCGGCTTCAGGCGCCTCCCATTCAATGGCCAACGCGGTCACGTTGTCGCTGCGCGGCCCGCCATTTCGAAGCGCCATTTCGACCAGTTCAAGCACCGCCTCCTCGATCGAGCGCCGGGCCAGCTGGTCGGTGATGACAGCGTCGTCCACCGTTCCCCACAGGCCGTCCGAGCACAGCAGCAGGCGGTCGCCATCCTGCAGAAACAGCGGGCCGGTCGCATCGACCATGGGCTTGCCAGGGCTGCCCAGACAGGTGAACAGGACGTTGCGGTTGAAGCTCTCGCCCGCGGCCGGGCTGCGTCCGAGTGCTTCTTGCAATTCGAGGTACGAATGATCGCGCGTGCGGGCAATCAGCTTGTCGCCGCGTACCAGGTAGAGGCGCGAGTCGCCGCAATGCGCCCAATAGGCGAAATTGCCTTGCAGCACACAAGCCACCAGCGTGGTGCGCGGCGTGTCGCTCATGCCTTTTGAAGCCGAATAGGCCAGCAACTGCAAGTGCCCGGCCAGGATGCCCTCTTGCAGAAACTGCGCGGGGTCGGCCAATGCCGGTTTGGCATTGCGCTGGAACAAGGCGGACAGTCCTTGCAGCGCGAGTTGCGCCGCCACTTCACCCTCGGGGTGTCCGCCCATGCCATCGGCCAGGGCAAACAGACCCGCGTCGCGCGTGTAGCTGTAGCCCATGCGGTCTTCGTTCTTCTCGCGCCCACCGCGTCGGCTCACCTGGAACACGCTGAACCTCACGACTTGACCCCGGTCTTGATGTTCTCCAGTTGCAACTTCAGGCGTTCGCTGAAACTCAGTTTCGTGTAGCGTCGTTCGGTCTCGCGCGCCAGTTCTTTTTGTAGCGCGAACACCGATTGCGGACGCGCCAGTGGATCGAGCGACATGCACCACTCGGCAACCTCGATCAGATTGTCCGAATAGACATTGCGCAGGCGCGACAGGCTCAGCGCGATGCGGTCCTTCTCGACGCGCTGCGGCGCATCGTTCGGCGGATACCCCTGCATGCACGCGTAGATGCAGGCGCCAATCGCGTAAATATCGGTCCAGGGGCCCAAAGTGCCGTCGCGCTTGTACATCTCGGGCGCAGCGAAGCCCGGCGTGTACATCGGACGGATGAAGTTGCCTTCCTTGGACAAGACTTCGCGCGCCGCGCCAAAGTCCAGCAGCACGGCCTTGTTGTCGTTGGTGATGAAGATGTTGGCCGGCTTGATGTCCAGATGCAGCATCTTGTGCTGGTGCACGATGCGCAGACCACGCAGAATTTCATCGAACAGACTGCGGATCGTCGATTCGCGAAACACCTTGTCGCGCTTGAGTTCACGCGCCGTGACGACGAAATCCTGCAAGGTGTCGCCCTGCAAGTAATTCATCACCATGTAGACGGTTTCGTTCTCGCGCAGGAAATTCAGCACCGACACGACGCTGGGGTGCGAAATCTGGGCAAGTGAGCGCCCCTCCTCGAAGAAGCTCTTCAGCCCCAGTCGATAGAGAGGTTGCTTTTCGGGCTTGACGCGTGGGGTCAGCTCCCCTGGAGAACGTTCTGCCAATGAAGACGGCAGGTACTCTTTCAGGGCGACCAGCCGGTGCTCAGGGTCTTCGGCGAGATACACCACGCCAAATCCGCCTGCTGCCAACCGCTTGACGATCTGATATCCCCCAACGACAGTACCCGCAGGCAAGGGTGCCGGTTTTGGCTTTGACATAATCCGATTTTCGCTTGTCAGAAAGCTATATGTCAGTCTACAGCATGACCGGTTATGCCAGCGCCTCCTCGCAGCCCGCTCAGGGCGGTGATACGGTCAGCAGCGCTGGCGCCACCGTCACCGTCGAGCTTCGCTCTGTGAACGGCCGCTTTCTTGACCTGGGTTTTCGCTTGCCCGACGACTTGCGCTCGCTCGAGCCGGCCTTGCGCGAACTGCTCAGCGCGAAGTTCCGGCGCGGCAAGATCGAGATGCGCATCAACACGCAGCGCGAATCAGACACAGCCTGGCCTCAGCCGCAGCTCGATCAGCTGAGCCGCCTGTCGCGACTCGAAAGCACGGTTCAGGGGTGGCTTCCCAACGCCCAGCCATTGAGCGTGCACGAGGTGCTGCAGTGGTGCAAAGGCGGCACCGGCAACGAGCGCTTGGACGAAGCGACGCTGGACGCCACCAGGCGTTGCATCGCGGGTCTGGCCGATGCGCGTGCGCGCGAAGGCGACAAGCTGGTCGGCATTCTGATGGAGCGCGTCGAGCGTCTGCGTGAACTCGCCAGCCTCGCCGAACCGCTGGTGCCCGCTGTCGTGAAGCGCCAGCAACAGCGCTTTCTCGAACGCTGGCAAGAGGCGCTGGAAGCAACCGGCGCGGCCCAGACGATTGCGCGCGAGGCCTTGCAGGAGCGCGCCTTGAACGAGGCCGCCGCCTATTCGATACGCATTGACGTCGCCGAAGAACTGGCGCGCTTGCGCGCCCATCTGGATGAAATCGCGCGCCTGCTCAAGCTCGGCGGCGAGGTCGGCAAGCGCCTGGACTTCCTGATCCAGGAGTTGCTACGGGAAGCCAACACGCTGGGCTCCAAAGCCTCGGCGCTGGAGCTCACCAACATCTCGGTGGAGATGAAAGTCCTGATCGAACAACTGCGTGAGCAGGTGCAGAACATCGAGTGAATTTTCTGGGGGTCCCAGGCGATCCCAGGAAACACACTAACTTACTGTCGTGTAAGGATATTTTGTCCCAGGGCGTCGCAGCGAAGCGCGCGCAACCTGTGGGGTTTATTGTGGGGTTTTTGGGGTTCGCGACGCTTCTGGCGCGTTCATCCGAACAAAAGCCCTACAGCCTCACAGGAGCCTTTGGAAAATGAGAAGACAGCAAAGACCGATCACCGACCGCGAGCTCAAGGCATGGCTCGCCGCAGGCGCCGTGGACTGCGGTGTTGGCGAATGCCTGACCTTCGTTTCGAGCACCACCGCAGCGCAGGCGGGCAAGGCTTCGTGGATCCTTCGCTACCGGCTGAAAGGCCGCTCCAAGGAGAAGGTACTTGGGCGCTACCCGGAGCTCTCGCTCAGGGATGCGCGTGAGCAGGTCAGGCAGGACCGCGCAGGGATCGAGCGTGGCATCGACGTGTCGGCGGCCAAGCAGGCGAAGAAGGCACTGGTACTTGAAGTGCCTACCGAGCAGCGTCTCGGTGAAGTCTGGTTCGCGAGGTACATCCAGCCTCGCTACAAGCATCCGGACGTCGTCGCCCGCGTGCTGCGCAAGCACATCAATCCGGTGCTCGGACCAGTCGCTCCGCAGGACGTGCAATCAGCAAGGGCGACTGAACCTGCGGTCGAATACCGCTGAGCGACTCTTTCCTCGCAGCCGCGTTGAAGTGGTATAAATGCTCGGACGTTTTGTTGATTCGCCCGAGGATTTATAACATGCTCACCTCCGACAGCTCCACGCAGCGCACCCAGGCGCTGGCGCTGCTCAAGCGGCGGGGGATGACGCGGCTCGCGGAGTTCAGTGAGGCGGGCATCACCGCCACCACGGTCAGCCGCATGGAGCGCGCCGGCGAGGTGGTGCGCCTGGCCCGAGGGCTCTACCAACTTCCCGATGCCGCGCTCGATGCGCAGCAGTCGCTGGCCGAAGCGGCCCGGCTGGTGCCCAAGGGCGTCATCTGCCTGGCCTCGGCACTGGCGTTCCACGGTCTCACCGACCAGATGCCGCCGAAGGTCTGGATCGCCATCGGGCGCAAGGACTGGCGTCCCCGGCTCACCTATCCGCCGATCCGCGTCGCCCGGTTCTCTGACGAGCTGCTGCGCCGTGGCGTCGAACGCAAGAAGATCGCCGGCACGCCCGTGCCCGTGTTCGGTGTTGCCAAGACGGTGGCCGACCTGTTCCGCTACCGTCGAACGGTGGGCGATGCGCTTGCCATTGAGGGCCTGCGCCAAGCGCTGCGGCAGCGCAAGGCTACGCCTGCGGAGATTGCGCGCGAAGCCGAGGCCGCGGGCGTGTGGGCCACGATGGAGCCCTACGTCATGGCGCTGACCAGCGATGCCTGATCGCCCGCGCAACATCGGCGCTTCGGTGCGCCAGCGTCTGTTGACCCTGGCGCGGGCGCGCGGCCAACCCATGGAACTGCTGCTCACGCGCTATGCGCTGGAGCGTCTGCTGCATCGACTGAGCCTCTCGCCGCATCGCGAGCGGTTTGTGCTGAAGGGTGCGATGCTGCTGGCCACCTGGTTCGACGAGCCACACCGCGCGACGCGCGACGTGGACCTGCTTGGTTTCGGGGACGCGGCGGAAGATGCTCTGCTCGGGACGTTCCGTGAAATCATGGCGGTCGAGGTTGACGACGGGGTGAGCTTCGACCTCAAGGGCCTGCGGATCGAGGCTATCCGCGAAGAGGTCGAGTACGGCGGATCGCGGCTTCGCACCACGGCCGCGCTCGCGGGTGCGCGGATTCCGATCACCGTCGACATTGGCTTCGGCGATGCCATCGAGCCAGGTGTCGAGAACATCGATCTGCCGGTATTGCTCGACATGCCGTCGCCTCACCTGCGCGCCTATCCGCTCGAGACTGTCATCGCCGAGAAGTTTCATGCGATGGTCGCTCTCGGACGGGCCAACAGCCGCATGAAGGACTACTACGACGTGTGGATGCTCATGAGCGCATTCGAGATCGAGCCAGAGCGGCTGCGTCGGGCCATCTCGGCGACCTTTGCACGGCGCAACACGGTCATACCGACGGTGGTCCCGGACGGGCTCAGCGACGCCTTTGCTGCGGATCCTGGAAAGCAGCGGCAGTGGAATGCCTTTGCCCGAAACCTCTCTGTTTCGGCTCCTGAGTTCGGTCTCGTCGTGGGCGAGCTTCAGCAGAGACTGGCGGGCTTTTGGGCTGTGAAGTGACCCGCTCCGCACTGCGCGTACCTATCGGCGGCTCGGCGATGAGCGGCTTGCCGTCCGCATCTCGCTTGACAGACCCGAGGTCAGGCGTCGGCTCGAGCTTTCTGGCACGCTCCGCCACCTGGCCTTGTGAAAAACAGGACGCGGCCGAGCTGCTGGGTATCGACCAGTCCAAGGTCTCCCGCATCACCCGCGGTCAGTTCCGCGGCGTCAGCGAAGCCAAGTTGCTGGAACTGGTCACCCGCCTCGGACACGACGTCAAGATCGTCGTTGGTCCCGTGCGCCGCCGCGCCGGAAAGATCGAACTCCAGGTCGCCTGACCGGCATTGCAAGTCCCGCAAATCGATCCCACAGCATGCCGACTGCCGACAGCCGATTTCAGCGTTGCACTGCATCGAAGACATCTGGGGTTCGCTGTGGTGTTTTCGGCGCGAGACAAACGAAATATGAAGGCACGACAGGCACTTGGCTTCGTACCCGAAGTTCAGGTGCAGAACATCGAGTGACGTTTCCGGGGTGTCTTGCCGGCCCGAGCATTCGCCACGCGATCAACATGGTGGCCGGGAAGGCCATGCACTGCGATTGTCCAGACGCGCAGCAGTGCACAGTTCAGGAAGATGCTTCACGGTCAGCGCGCTTGCCCTGGCGCTGCGGCGGTGCAGTTGTTACGGTGGCAACGGCCGACCACCAGCGCGGTCGCGTCAGCAAGAGCTCCAGCATCAACGCCAAGGGCAGAGTCAGCCAGCCGAAGCTGAGATGTGCTTGTACGCCGAACAGCCAGCCGCCCGCGGCCGAGCCGAGTGTCTGGCCCAGGCCGGACGCCGCGGCCAACCCGCCCATCACGACGCCCAGCTTCTGAGGCGAAGCGCCCGCAGCCAGATAGGCGATGACGGGCAACACCAGACCGGTGCCGGCCGAGGCGAGACTGACGCCCAGGTACATCCAGGCGTCGGAGCGATCCACTGCCAGCACTGCCAAGCCGATGATCGCCAGC
Source organism: uncultured beta proteobacterium (assembly GCA_963740455.1). Taxonomy (GTDB): domain Bacteria; phylum Pseudomonadota; class Gammaproteobacteria; order Burkholderiales; family Burkholderiaceae_C; genus Paucibacter. The sequence goes on along the minus strand of CAVUEF010000005.1, from coordinate 40,895 downwards.
AGCAGCCCCGCGCCTATCAGGATGCGTGCCGAGATTTTTTCCAGCAGCGACGTGACGAACAGCAGTGCGTTGACGCACAGCATGACGAGGCCGCACTCGGCAAGCATGATCGCCGCCTGGCGAGACGATTGTCCGGACGACTGCTGCCCTAGCAGCACGATGCCCAGTTCGAAGCCGGCCAGTACGAACATCACCATCCCGCTCAGCCACAACAGGGCAGCGGAACGGCCTTGGACGGAACCCACTGGCTTGTCTTGAACCCCTTTGGCGGCGCCAAGCGACGCCGGCAAGGTCGCGGCAAGTCCAAGCATCATCACTGCGCCGAGCAATGCAGACAGGACCAGCGCGACCCTCGCGAGCAATGCTGGCGACGGCGCGCCATCAGCCATCCACGGACCGACTCCTCCGGCGACGGCGCTCAAGGTCGGGCCGAACAGAAACCCGAGCAGCGACATCGCCCCCAACCATGCAAAACGCCGGGCGCGTTGTTTCTCGGGTGTGTGTTGTGCAACCAGCGCCGAGACCACCGGAACGACGGCTGCGACGAAAAATCCGGTCGTGGCCCGCAGCGTGTAGATGCCCCAAAGATTGGCCAGGCCCGGGATCAGCAGGAGCAGCAGGCTCGCGACGTAGCCGACCAGCCCGAGGATCAGGATGCGGCCCCGCCCGACCCGATCCGAGACGACACCCCACAAGGGCGCACCCAACAGAACGCCGGCTGCGTACACGCCGCTGAGAAAGCCGACGTGACGGCCGACTTCGGTCGCGTTGACGCCGGGCATCATCGAGGCCAGCCAACCCGGCAGCACCGGCAGCAGCGCCCCATAGCCAGCCGAGACGATGAAGACAGCCCCCGCCAACCAGGCCACTTGGGCAGGCCGCAATCCGCCCGTTGCAGTGGCCTTGACCGATCGCCCTCGCCCGCCTGCGGCGTTTGCCTGTGTCATGCGCGCATGCCCGGCCCACCCCAGCGGCGGGCGAGAAAATTGTGGATGGGCACGAACACGAGTCCGACATGGGCCCCGTAGAGCAAACTCTCGATCAGCCGGTAGATCAAGCACAGCACGAAGCTGATGGCGGTAAAAATGCCGAGCGACCGGCTCACGATCTTGATGTTCAGCATGTCTGTTGCTCCTTGCATCATTGCGCTGGTTTCGTCCACGTCACGGCGTACCCGGGTGTCGATCCGGCCCGGATCGCATCGAGTTCAGTCATTCAGTGCTGGTGTCCGCCAGGTTTGGCGTCCGGGGATCGGCTCTGCCCCGCGCCCGCTTGCGTGCCATCCGCACTTCGCTCGCGGTCATCGCCGCCGTGACGGCCATGCCCGCAGTGGCCACCGTGCCCACCGTGGCCGAACATATGCATCGCGATGAAAGCCATGAAGGTCACGAGCCAGAACCAGTTTTCCGTCAACCGTGCCATCACGTTTCTCCTTGGGATTGTCGAAGTGCGTTCTCGTCAACGGCAGCCCGTGCCCTCGGTCTTGGGTTGCCAGCTACTCATGAGAAACAAAACCCGAGCGATGCCATCGTGATCTGCTCCTTCCCGAACGTCCGGCCCGGACACGGCGCTGGAATGCGCATGAGTCAGCGCCGCCGGCCTCATAGCACCACCGGCTTGTCCGGCAGTTCATTCCTGTCGTGGCCGTCAGAGGGAAAGTGCTGCCTCAGATGCCGCGTTACGGCCTGCACGCCAATCAGCACACCGCCCTCAAAGTCCGCTTGCCCGAAGGCGGCTTCCATCAGGCGGCAAACTTTGTGCCACTCCTGCGATTCCACCTTGGCGTGAATGCCGCGGTCGGCAACGATCTCGACGGCCCGGTCCGCGAGCAACAGGTAGATCAGCACACCCGTGTTGTGCTGGGTGTCCCAGACGCGCAGTTGCGAGAAGAGCTCGACCGCACGCTCGCGGGCCGACTGCCCCTTGAACAATGGCGCGCCGTCGAGTCCCCCTTCGACCGCGAATCGGATCTCGCCGAGGTGTCCGGTTTCACTCGCCTTGATGGCTTGTTCGATTCTGCTCAAGGTGGCGGGTGCAAAGGCCTTGCCGACCTGTCCATCAGTCACCAACAGGTGGCGCGCGATGCGTTTGACATTCATGGCTACCACCTCCCCGACGCACCGCCGCCACCGAAACCGCCACCACCGCCGCTGAAACCGCTCCCGCCCATACCCCCACCCCGGCCACCGCCACCGTAGTAGCCCCCCAGGCCGCGGCCGAGCATGCCGCCACCCAACAAGGTGACGAACAGCGCGACCACGCCGGCCAGCAGCGCCATCGAGACGGCGCCGACGACGAACCACGCGATCAGCGCGACCACACCGCCCGTGAGCAACGAGCCGAGCACTTTGCCCAGCGTCGCACGCAGCACACCGCCCACGGCGAGCGCCAGAATGAACAGCATGGGTGCGTATTGCTGAACATTGCCAAGGCCCTGGCTGGACCGCGCATTTGGCGCGGGCAAGGGCTCGCCATCGACCACGCGGATGATCTGCTCGACCCCGGCCGTGATGCCACCATAGAAGTCCTGGCTCTTGAAGCGCGGCAGGATGGTCTCGCTGATGATGCGTTTGCTGGTCAGGTCGCTGAGCGCGCCCTCCAGGCCATACCCCACCTCGATGCGCATCGCGCGATCATTCTTGGCGACAACGAGGATGGCGCCGTCATCGACCTTCTTGCGTCCGAGCTTCCACTGCTCGGCCACGCGCATGGCGTATTGCTCGATTGCTTCCGGGGCGGTCGAGTCAACCATCAGCACGGCGAGCTGACTGCCTTTCAGGGCCTCGAAGGCGACCAGCGTCTGTTCCAGCGCTTGCGTCTGCTGTGCCGTCAGCGTGCCGGTCTGATCGATCACATGTCCCGTCAGCGGCGGCACCGCCACCTGCGCCACACTCGGTGCCGACCCGCCGAGCGCGCACACCAGCAAAATGGCCGACAGGCCCCCAGACAGCAGCGCTCTGCCGCCCCCGTGGGCCCTGCCGACGCCTGTGCCTGCGCTCACTTGGACACCCCTGATCCCGAGCCTGCAAGCTTGGCCGGTGCCGTGTCGAATCCGACACTCGGTTGCATGGCGAATTCTTTCTCGCTCTCGGCGCCGAAGCCCTGCCTGGTCCTGCGGATCTCAGCCTGAGAGGGCCGTGTGTCGGTCCGGCCGGGCGTGCTGTTGTCGCCCGACCTGCGCACGACGTGCAGATAGACCACCGCGCTCAGCAGTGCGGCGAAGAAACACCACACCGAGATGAACCATGTCGCATAGAAAGCGTAGGCCACGCCAAACGACGCCAGCGCAAGCACCCCGAACACAATCACCATCCGATGCGAGGACAGCAGTGGGCTCAGCCCGGTCGACAGCAAGTAGGCCGTCATCGTCACCGCCGCGAAGAAATGCGGTGAAACGTATTCGATGTGCTGACCCGTCGGCCGCGAGACGACCGGAAACGCCAACAGGACATACAGCAGGTAGGCGCCGACCGCAGCGCCGGCCACAACGAACGCGAGCAAGCCTCGGCGACGCCATCCTGCCGGCTCCATCAGCACAACGGCCACCGGCACGTAGATCGGCCACAGCACATGCGAGAAAAATGAATACACATGGGTCATCACCGAGTTCAACAACGGCGCATCAGCGCGGAACGTGAGCCAGATCACGCCTTCGATCAACTGCTGGAGCGCGAACAGCAGCGGGATCGCAGCGAATGGCAAATCGCGCGGCCGATGTGAGGCCAGCGACATGCGCAACGTCAGCGTGCCGATCCCGATCAGAACTGCAGCCGCCGAAAAACTCGCCGTGGCCGAGAAGCACATTCAGCGCGCCCCGTCCGAGAGGCCCGCGCGCTCCGTGCCAAGCTCGATATTGCGGACGCAGCGGAGTTCACCGTCGGGGAAGACGTGGCGGTTGATGAACCCGGTGGTCGCGGTCTTGTTCCAGCCTTCGTCGCCGTGCGTGATGCCGTGATTCAAGTCTGCGTCGCTCATCGGCTCGCTCATGCCGATGCTCCCGCAGCAAGGCTCGTGGCAGGCTTTGGCGCGACCGGCGATCCCGCCCGCTTGATGCCGGCGAGCTTGGTGCGCTTCAACATCAGCGCGTTGATCGCCACGATCAGCGTGCTACCCGACATCGAAATCGCGGCCACCTCCGGACTCAGCACGAACGGGTACAGCACGCCGGCCGCGAGCGGGAACGCGATCGCGTTGTAGCCCACCGCCCACCACAGGTTCTGGTGCATCTTGCGCACCGTGGCGCGTGACAGCTCGATGGCGCCCACGATGTCGTACGGGTCGCTCTTCATCAGCACGACATCAGCGCTCTCCATCGCCACGTCGGTGCCCGCGCCGATGGCAAATCCCACGTTGGCCTGGGTCAGCGCGGGCGCGTCGTTGACGCCGTCGCCCACCATGCCGACCCGTTTGCCGGTGGCCTGCAGCGCCTTCACCTTCTCGGCCTTCTGGCCGGGCAGCACGTCGGCCAGTACCTTGGCTATGCCCAGGTCGGCGGCGATGCGTGTGGCCGTGGCCAGGTTGTCGCCGGTCAGCATCACCACTTCGATCTTGCGTTCGCGCAGCTTGGCGATGGCCGCCTTCGAGGTGGGCCGGATCGCATCGGCAATGGCGATCAGGCCGATCACGCGACCGGCCTGCGCCACATGCACCACCGTGCGGCCGTCGCCCTGCATGCGCTTGGCCTCGGCCTCCAGGGGTCCGAGCACGAGCTTTTGCGTATCCATCAGCAAACGGTTGCCGAGGTACACCGTGCCGCCGGCGGTTTCGGCGCGCGCGCCCATGCCGTCGAGGCTTTCGAAGCCGGTGGGTGAGACGATGTCGAGCTTGGCGGCGCGGCGCACGATGGCCTGGGCCAGCGGGTGGTCGGAGCCCTGCTCGACGGCGGCGGCGGCAGTCAGCAGCACGTCCTCGGTGACGCCTTCGGCCGTGATGATCTCCACCACCTCTGGCTGTCCCACAGTGAGCGTGCCGGTCTTGTCGAAGATGATGACGTCGAGCTTGGTGGCGTCTTCCAGCGCCGAGGCGTTCTTGAACAGAATGCCGTTGGCCGCGCCCAGGCCGGTGCTCACCATCACGGCCATCGGCGTGGCCAGTCCCAGCGCATCGGGGCAGGCGATCACGAAGACCGTGATCGTCAAGGTGACTGCCAGCAGCAGCGACTCGCCGATGACCCAGAACCACACAGCGAAGGTTGCGAGGCCGACCATGATGGCGGCAATCACCAGCCATTGCGCGGCCCGGTCGGCCAGCAGTTGCGCTGGCGCTTTCGAGTTCTGCGCCTCCTGTACCAGTTTCACGATCTGCGCCAGCGCAGAGTCGGCACCGACCTTGGTGGCCTTGTAGCGGAAGCTGCCGCTCTTGTTGATGCTGGCACCCACCACGGTGGCGCCTGGCCCCTTCTTCACCGGCATCGACTCACCGGTCAGCATCGACTCGTCAACCAGCGATTCGCCGGTCACGATGGTGCCGTCGACCGGGATCTTGTTACCCGGCCGGATCACGACGATCTCGCCGGCCAACACCTCAGTCGTCGGCACTTCGACCTCAGCGCCGTTGCGGATGACGTTGGCTTTCGTCGGCGTGAGGTCCATCAGCGCCTTGATGGCCGACGATGCGCCCGCGCGGGCGCGCATCTCCAGCCAGTGGCCAAGCAGGATGAACACCAGCAGCACCGAAACCGCCTCGAAGAACTGACCCGCTTCCTTGAAAAGGAAGGTGGCGCCGACGCTGAACAGGTAGCCCGTGCCCACGCTCAACACAATCAGCGCGGCCATGCCCAGCGTGCCCTTCAGCAACGCGCGCCAGGCGGAGACGAAGAACGGCCAACTCGGATAGACCACGGCGGCGGTGGCGAAGAAAAACAGCCACAGATTCAACTCCAAACCGAACGGCGGCGCAGGAGCCTGCCACATCCCGCCCATCGGGGCGTAGATGAAGATCGGAATCGTGAAGACCAGGCAGATCCAGAAACGGTTGCGCATGTCGCGCACCATCGCTCCCATGTCACCGCCGCTGTGGCCCATTTCGTGCGCCATGTCGGCCGACATGGTCGCGCTCTCGCTCGGCTTTGCGCCCGGCTTTGCACCCGGCTTTGCGTGGCCCGCATGTGCCGAGTGGTCGCCAGGTGCGGCCGCTGATGGCTCAGGCGTGGCGGGTCCGCTGGCGGTCGCCTTCGGGTTGTCGGCAGTCGGGGCCGCAGGCGCCGGACTCGGCTGCGGCGGAGCCTTGTCTTCGCCGGCAAAGGTGTCGTGAACCCATGCAGTGAGCTTCTCGATCGCGCCCGGCTCGGCGACCTCCTCGGTCGCGTCGGCTGCGGGACTTGTCGGCGCGGGGACCGCGGCGGACTGGTCTGCGCCAGCTTGCGAGGCTGGGGCCGCAGGCGCGGCAGGTTCCGGGTCCGGTTTCGGGCTGTCGTCGGCTGCGGGGGCCGCCGCTTCGGTCGGGGTCGCGGCAGCAGCCGGCAATGGCTCGACAGGGTCGGCATTGGGCGCGGGGGCAGGTGGCGCAGGCAGGTCCTGAGACGCCGGCGGTCCGGCAGCCTCGCTGGCGGCCCCGTGCCTGCTTGCCTGCTTGGATGATGCATCGTCTGCTGACTCAAATCCGCGTTGGCGTACGTTGGACTTGATGTCGGCCACCTCGAGTCGGGTTTCGTCGTAGCGCACCGTGGCGCTTTTTGCAGCGAAATTGACCGTGACGCTCTCGACACCAGGCACCTCGCCAATGCGCTTTTCAACCCCGTCCACGCTCAGCACCGACAACATGTCGCGCACCTCGATCACGCTCGTCTTCATCTCGACTCCATGAATTGGTCTACTTCGACGCCGGCGCCCCAGGCATTTCGTCCATCGCTTTGCCCGTCATGGCCATTTTTTCTCCGCCGCTGGGTGCGGCGTGGTCGGCGGCCCCCGCTGGCTGTACCGGAGCCGGCGCGGCGGGTTGCGCCGCTTTGGCGGGCGGTTTGGCTCCCTTGGCTCCCGATGCATCGGCACCTGCCGAAACAGGTTCGGCAGGTTCGGCAGGTTTGGCAGGTTTGGGCGCGGCGGGCTTGGAATCGGCGGCTCCGGGGGGCGATGCAGGTGCAGCCGCCTCGTCGTACCCGCGTTGACGCACAGCCGACTTGATATCCGAAACATCGAGCCGGGTTTCGTCATAGCGAACGGTGGCATTGCCCACGGAAAAATTGACAGTGACGCTCTCGACACCGGGCACCTCACCAATTCGATCTTCAACACCATGCACGCTCAAGACCGAAAGCATGTCACTTACTTCAATCACACTCGTTTTCATCGCAATTCCTCGCTTGTCTGGATGCACAACCCCTTGTCATCACCGGCGGTGGCCTCGCTGGCCAAGCCGATCTCCGTCGAATCAGTGCTCGTGCGGCGGCATCTTGTGTTTGACCGGGCGCTGAGTGCCATTCGGCCCGTCTTGGACCACCATTTCGCACACGGACGCAGCCATCGACGCACCGTCCCGCCAACGCCAGGCCACGGGAAGAAAGCGTTCACCCTGGCGCGCAATCTCGTCGCTGTTCTGGAACGTCACCTTGCAGCCAGCCTCGACTTGCAGCAGGTCGCCCCGCAAGGGCTGGAAGTCACCGGTTTGTTCGTCGTGTTGATGCGGCATGAAGATGCCGAGATCGAATTCCGAAAGCCTTTGCAGCATCGCCTGCACTTCCGGGAGTTGCATGGCCGCCTGGGCTCGTCTCAACTCCGGTGGCATTCCGAGCGTGCTGGCCTGTGAAACATTCGCTGTCGTCATGATCTTCTCCTGCACTGATGTCGTGACCCATTGAGAATGGCTGGGTCAGTTGCCAATCTGGCGCGCTTTCAAGTTCGAAGCCAGCCTCCCGTGAACCCCGCTCGCTGGAGGCCACTGACGATGTACGGGCAAGTTCGCATCAACTGCCACAACATGCCCGAACGGTAGTTCTCTATCATCAAAATGATCGGTCCCTGGTTGATCCCGAAATGCCACGGCGACACCCACCAGCCATAGGGGTTGCCAGGCTCACCGGGATGCGACGGGTTGAAGGATGCCTTGAAGCCATAGGAGTTGAACTGCGTCAGCTTGGCCTGGTGAATGCAGTAGTCCAAGGTCGGCAGCACGATCTCGGGCGCGAAAGGCAGGGAGGCCACCACCGCCCAGGGCGCCAGGGTGCCGTCATCGGGACCGCGGGGCACGCCCCGGGCCAGGTAGCCGAAGAACTCACGTTCGATCCCGCCCACCATCAGCGTGCCGGGGCCGGGACCTTCACTCGCCGTGATGCCCCAACAGTGGCTGCCGTAGCCGTCGAACTTGTTCGGGTTGACGATGGCGTAGCGCTGTTGCGCGTACGTGGCGCGGCGGCTGTTCTCGAAGTAGTCGATGCCCTTGTCCCGCATGAAGGCGTCCTGGATGCCTCGAAAGTCGATCCAGACATGCGAAAGCTGATGGGTAAACAGCGACGCTGCATACAGGTAAGCCTGCCCGCCTTCGGTGTCGTCACCTTGCGTCCAGCGGTAGGTCGAGGCCCACGCCGCGTAGCTGTGCTCGGGCAAGGGATGGGTCGGCGAGCCCAGGCCCAACACGTAGAGCAGCAGCGCCTCGTCGTAGCCTTCCCATCGATAGGGGAGGAAGCCGCTCTCCGGCTTCCAGCCATGGGTGACAGTGGCAGCGCCATTCTGTGCCCACACCCAATTGGCGCGGCGATAGAGCGCATCGCCAAGCGCGCGGATTTCGTTCTCCTGCGCGCTGTCGGCGTCGAAGAACACGGCTGCGGCCAGAACACCGGCGAGCAGGAAGGCGCTGTCCACGGTGGACAGTTCGCACTGCCAGGCGCGTCGGCCCGTCTGCATGTCGAGAAAATGGTAGTAGAAGCCTTGGTAGCCGGTGGCATCCGGTTCAGGGCCTTGCGGACTGTTCCAGAAGAATCGCAGCGTTGTCAATACGCGCTCCACGGCCGCAGCCCGGGTCATGAAGCCGCGCTTCACACTCACCGGATAGCACGCCAAGGCCAGGCCCGTGGCGGCGATGCTCGAAGGCCAATTCGCCGCCGTCTTGTCGATCACCAGGCCGTTGACAGGATTCGTCTCATGCACGAAGTAGTCAAAGCTCTCGCGCTGCAACTTCTCCAGTTCGGAATCGACCTTGCGGTCGTTGCTGGCGGCGCTCGCGGTCGCCCGTTCGCCGGAGTGGCTCCTTGCAGGATGAGGGGCGCTGGCGGCCTTTGGCAGCGTTCGCTCGTCACCCGCCAGATCGTCCCCGGTGTGGCCGTGGCCGCGCGCATCGGCGATGTTTGTTTTCATGGTGCGCGCTTCAGATCAAAATCAGTCAGCGTGCCGGCGCCGCTTGCGCTTGCGGCGTCGCCCGCACTTTGGCCGGATAGCCCAATTCCTTGATCGCCGACTCGATCTGGGCAGACGTGACACGTTCGGGATCAGCCAGCACCGAGGCGACGCCCGGATGCAGGGTGACTTCGGCGTGGCTCACACCGTCGATCTTGCTCAGCGCGCGCTGCACGCTGCCGGTGCAGCCGCCGCAAGTCATGCCGCTGACGTCAAAGCTGAAGGTTTGCATGGTGAATTCTCCAAAGGTGAAGGGTCAAGGTTCAATTCAATCGCGGTGAGGAGACCCATGCCTTCAGCCTTCAGGGGCTCGGTCGCCGCGGCGATCGCCTTGGCGAAGTCCGGCTCCATCAGGACGCAGTAAAAACTGTATTTCGATGGCGCCGGGGCCGACCAATCTGACCGGGGCTGAGTCACCGAATGGTCATCAATGTTGGCCCGTGGCCGGCGGCATGCGCTGCATCATCATCTCCATCATCATCTGCATCATGGCCATCTGCTGCGCCATCATCTTGTGACGCGGGCCCATGTCGGCCGGCATGTCCTTCGGGTCGCCCATGCCAGACATGCCGCCCATGCCGGACATGCCCTTCATCATGGCCATGCCGCCCTGCATGGCTTTCATGTGATCGGCCATCAGCGCCTGGCGCTCCTCAGGGGTCCGAGCGTTCATCATCTTGGTGTGCATCTCGCGCATGGTCGACATCTGCGCATGCATCGCGTCCATGTGCTCGGGGGTGGCCATGCCGCCGCCATGCGCAGCGCCCATCGGCATCGCCGGGGCGGTGGTGCAGGCGATCAAGGCGCTGGCGCTGGCCAGGGCAATGACAAGGGAAACAGATCGTAAAGGGTTCATCACGGACTCCAAGTGTTTGTGAATGGAAAGAAAAGCGGCGGGAGGCTCGCTCCGCAAGCGACATGCCGGCAAGTCAGGACGTGCTATTACTCGCTCACTTGCGCCTCGCGATCAACACCACGATGGCGACCACCGCGACGACCAGCAGAAGCGGCATCCAGAAGCCGCCGTAGCCGCCCATCCAGCCGCCTCCCCATGAGCCGCCCTTCATGCTGCCGCTCTGCGCCAAGGCGGCGCTGCTGACCAACAGGGGGGCCACACCAACAGCCAAAGCACGCATTGAGTTCATGTTGTCTCCATAGGGCGAACACAGGGTCATGTATCGCAGATGTGAATGCTGGGCCAGGGTCTCGCCAACGTCTGTGCGACAGCGCACGCAGCACGCAGAGGCGCGCTCGGCCTGCGGTCAGCGTCAGCCATGGTCGCGGCGCAGGGCGCCGATGGCGGCGAAGAGCATGCCGGCAATCCCGCAGATGATCATCGCTTCGCCGAGCAGGTGATGCCAGCCACCCATTGGCGTCAGCAACAGCAACGAGCCACCGATGACGAGGGCCGCGTAGGCGATGGACCTGGCGAGCCGCTCGAGATTGCGACTGGCGCGCGCGCCCAGGTCTTCCAAACCCGGCAGCCGGCCCAGGTCTCCTTCGGCAAATCTCCGCAGCACGCGCCGCGTGTCGCCGGGCGCATCGATGATGAGGCGCTCGACGTCGCGTGCCAGCTGGATCGACTTGTCCTTGATCCGCCCTGCTCCGAAGTGCTGTTCTGTCAGCCGGGCGATCTCGTGGCGAAACGACGCCATGTAATCGTGCTGCGGGTCGAGTTGCTCGACCATCGATTCGAGAATCACGAAGGCGCGCGTCAGCAACACAAACTCGGCCGGGTTGTGCACACCATTGCGGCTTCCGGCACTCGTCAGCGAATCCAGGGCGGTGCCGATGGAAACCTGCGCCAGGTTGGTCTGGCGGATCTTGTAGAGCGCGGTCTTCATGTCAGCGATCAAGCCCACGCGGTTGACGTCTGCCCCGGCCGACGCCATTTCGAGATAGGCCTCGGTGGCGCCGCGCGCATTGCCCTTGACGACCGCGTCGAGCAGGAGCGCCAGCGATTCGCGCATCGGCTCGTCGAGCTCGCCCGTATTGCCGAAATCGAGCAGCGAGAGTCGCCCGTCGGGCAGCACGAAGACATTGCCGGGATGGGGGTCGGCGTGAAAGATGCCTTCCTCGAAGATCGATTGCAGCATCACCCGCAACAGGGTGTCCATCGACCGTGCCATCGCTTCAGGGTGCCGTCTGGCGTATGCATCGATGCGCTCGCCGTCCGAAAACTCCATCGTGAGCACCTCGCCGCTGGACAGCTCCGCAATCACCTCCGGAATCCAGAGGTCATGGAAATTGATCAACGCAGCGCGGAACAGCATGACGGAGCGCGCTTCTCGATTGAAGTCGATCTCACGCTTCAGACTGGTGTCGAACTCGCTGACCACGCGAGGCAGATCGAACGTGCGCAGGCGTGGCATGAGCTTTTCAGTCAGGGCGACCAGGGTGGTCAGTGCGGCGATGTCAGTGGCGATGATGGTCGACAAGCCCGGCCGCTGCACCTTCACCGCCACGCGACGCCCGTCCAGTGTGACAGCGTCATGCACCTGGGCGACGGTGGCGGCAGCCAACGGCGTCGGGTCGAACGACGCAAACAACGTTGCCAGGGGGCTGCCGAAGGCCTGTTCGACCGTTGCGCTGACCACGTCGAAGGCCATCGGCGGCAAGTCGTCGTGCAGCAGTGCCAGCTCGTCGGTGTAGGCCTGCGGCAGCAGGTCGCGGCGCATCGCCAGCACCTGCCCGAATTTGAGGAAGACCAAGCCCAGTTCCTCGAATACCTCCCTCACCTGCGTCGGCGTCGGCCACCGCCGCCTGCCGAACAAGGCCCCCAGGACCTTGTGGCGGGCGAGCACACCCAGAATCTGAAACAGCCGCGGCAGCGCTCGCAGGCCGCGGCGCTTGTTTCGTTCGATCGTTTCAGCCATGGTTCAATCTCGATGCTGGCAAGGGCCTGTAGCGCTCGGGCGCCAGCAAGGCCCAGGTATGGCGGGCGATCTGCTCGTCTTCTTGCGAGGCCAAAACCCGCACTGAGCAGCGCGATGAAGCGTCATGGATCGCCTGGTTCGAGGCCGCGTTGCGCGCGTCGTCCAGCCTCACGCCGATCCAGGACAGGCCGCCGCAGACAGCCGCGCGCACCTGCGCATCGTTCTCGCCGATGCCGCCAGTGAAGACAAGCAGGTCCAGCCCTTCGAGCACGGTAATCATGGCGGCGATCTGCTTGCGCACCGAAGTGCAGAACATGTCGATGGCCAGCCGCGCATCAGGATCGGTGGCCGCCGCTTCATGCAGTTGCCGCATGTCGCCGGACACGCCGGAAACACCCAGCAGGCCGGAATGATGATCGACCAGCGACTCAAGCATGGCGGCGTCGAACTTCTTCTCGCGCAGCAGGTACACCAGCACGCCGGGGTCAAGGTCCCCGCTGCGCGTGCCCATGACCACGCCACCGGTGGGCGTCAAGCCCATGCTGGTGTCGATCGATTGGCCGCCCTTGATCGCGGTGACGCTGGCGCCATTGCCGAGGTGGGCGACGACCAGGCGGTTCGGCAGATCGTTGCCGAGCTGGCGCACGATCGATTCGAGCGAGAGTCCGTGAAACCCGTAGCGCTGGATGCCTTGCGATTGCAGTTCCCTGGCAATGGGCAGCACGCGGGCGACCTCGGGCATGCCGGCATGAAAGCGGGTGTCGAAACATGCCGCCTGAGCGATGCCGGGGAAGCGCTGCTGGGCCAGCCGGATGACCGACAGGGCAGCGGGCGTGTGCAGCGGTGCAAACGGGGTAGCGGCCTGCAGTTGCTCGAGCACCGCCGCGTCGATCAGACAATGCTCGCGCAGCACCGGGCCTCCATGCACGATGCGGTGCCCGATGGCGGCAGGCGCCGGCAGATGGTGCTGCTCCAGCAGGGCCGCGACACGGGCGAGCGCGTCCTGCGGGTCGGCCGCGGGGAGCTTGTCGGCAAGCAGTGTTTCCAGGCTTGACGCGTCCACGCGGTACAGGCCGAACTTGAGCGACGAAGAGCCACTGTTCAGCGCGAGTATGCAGATCGGAGTCATGGACATGCTCTCAAGTCGCCCAGCGCCAGTCCAGCACCTCAGGCATGTCGTCGCCATGCTCGCCGATGTAGAGCTTGTGGCGCTGCAGGGTCGCCTCAAAACGCGCGGTTTCCGCGGCGACCTGGCCGGCCAGCCGCGGGATGCGCCGGATCGCGTCCAGCGCGAGTTGGTAGCGGTCCAGGTTGTTCAGTACCACCATGTCGAACGGCGTCGTCGTCGTGCCTTCCTCCTTGTAGCCGCGCACATGAATGTTGTCGTGATTGTGCCGCCGGTAGGTCAGCTTGTGGATGATCGCGGGGTAGCCGTGGAAGGCGAAGATCACTGGCTTGTCGGTGGTGAACAGGGCGTCGAACTCATGGTCTGCCAGGCCGTGCGGGTGCTCCGATGGCGGCTGCAGCACCATCAGGTCGACGACGTTGACGAAGCGGATGCGGATGTCGGGCACATAGCTGCGCAGCAGGGTCACGGCGGCCAGCGCCTCCAGCGTCGGCACATCGCCGGCGCAGGCCAGCACCACATCGGGATCCCCTGCATCGTTGCTGGCCCAGTCCCAGATGCCCGCGCCCGTCGTGCAGTGGCGCACGGCCGCGTCCATGTCCAGCCACTGAGGCGCGGGCTGCTTGCCGGCGATGATCAGGTTGACGTAGTTGCTGCTGCGCAGGCAGTGGTCGGCCACCGACAACAGGGTGTTGGCGTCGGGCGGCAGGTAGATGCGAACGACATCGGCCTTCTTGCTCGCCACATGGTCGATGAAGCCCGGGTCCTGGTGCGAGAAGCCGTTGTGGTCTTGCCGCCAGACATGCGAGGTGAGCAGGTAGTTCAGCGACGCGATGGGCTTGCGCCAGGGAATGCCGTTGCACACCTTCAGCCACTTGGCGTGCTGGTTGAACATCGAATCGATGATGTGGATGAAGGCCTCGTAACACGAGAACAGGCCGTGGCGGCCGGTCAGCAGGTAGCCTTCGAGCCAGCCTTCGCACAGGTGTTCGCTCAGCACTTCCATCACGCGGCCGTCGGCGCTGAGATGGTTGTCGCCCTGCTGCAAATCATCCAGCCACACCTTGCCGGTGACCTCGAAGACGGCTTCCAGTCGGTTCGACGCGGTCTCATCCGGGCCGAAGAGGCGGAAGTTGGCGGCAGCCAGGTTGAGCTTCATCACGTCGCGCAGGAACTGGCCCAGGACGCGCGTCGCTTCCGCGTCCACGCCGCCGGGCTCGGGCACCGCCACGGCGTAATCCTGGAAGCGCGGCATGGCCAGCGGCTGCAACAAGGCCCCGCCATTGGCGTGCGGGTTGCAACCCATGCGGCGCCGGCCGGTCGGCGCCAGCGCGGCCAACTCCTCGCGGAACTTGCCGCGCTCGTCGAACAATTCCTCGGGTCGGTAACTCCTGAGCCAGTCTTCGAGTTGCTGCAGGTGCCCGGGGGTCTTGAACTCGGCGATCGGCACCTGGTGCGAGCGCCAGGTGCCCTCGACTGGCTTGCCGTCGACGAACTTCGGCCCGGTCCAACCCTTGGGCGTGCACAACACGATCATCGGCCAACGCGGGCGTGTCGGCGACTGCCCCACGGCGAGCGTCCGCGCATCGCGTTGAATCTGTTGGATGCTGGCCAGCACCGCATCCAGCGTGCCGGCCAGCGCTTGGTGCACCAGTGCCGGGTCGTCGCCTTCGACAAACAGCGGCTCGTGGCCATAGCCCCGCAGCAGATCGGTCAGCTCTTCGCGGCTGATGCGGGCCAGCACCGTGGGGTTGGCGATCTTGTAGCCGTTGAGATGCAGGATCGGCAGCACCGCGCCGTCGCGCGCGGGGTTCAGGAACTTGTTGGAATGCCAGCTCGCCGCCAGTGCGCCGGTCTCGGCCTCGCCGTCGCCGACGATGCAGGCGACGATGAGGTCGGGGTTGTCGAAGGCCGCTCCATAGGCGTGTGCCAACGAGTAGCCCAGCTCGCCCCCTTCATGGATCGAGCCCGGCACCTCGGGCGAGACATGGCTGGGAACGCCATGCGGCCACGAGAACTGGCGAAACAGGCGCTGCACGCCGGCGCGGTTGAGCTCGATGGCCGGATAGTGCTCGGTGTACGAACCTTCCAGATAGCTGTGCGCCACGATGCCCGGCCCGCCGTGGCCGGGGCCGATGACGTACATCAGGTTGAGCTCGTTGTCCTTGATCAGCCGGTTCAGGTGAACGTAGAGCAGGTTCAGCCCCGGTGTGGTGCCCCAATGGCCGAGCAGGCGCGGCTTGATGTGTTCGAGCGCCAGCGGCACGTCGAGCAGCGCGTTGTCGCGCAGGTAGATCTGCCCGACCGAAAGATAGTTCGCCGCGCGCCAGTAGGCGTCCATCTTGCGCAGGGTGTCGGGGGTCAGGATGTCGGACATGGGAGCCTTTCGGAATCATTGACTTTCACGGCGGAGCCGCAGGCGAAATCGCCGCGTCAACGATGATCTGCGCCTCGTGCAGGATGTCTTGCAGGTGCGCTGGGCCGACAAAGCTCTCTGCATAAATCTTGTAGATGTTCTCGGTGCCCGAGGGCCGCGCGGCGAACCAGCCGTTGGCGGTGTTGACCTTGATGCCGCCGATGGCCTCGCCATCGCCCGGCGCGTGGCTGAGGATGCTTTCGATGCGTTCCCCGGCCAGTGTTGTCGAGCCGATCTGCTGCGGCGTGAGCGCAGCCAACTGTTTCTTTTGTTGTGCCGTCGCGGGCGCCTCCACCCGGCGTGCCACCGGGCTGCCGAACTCGGCGGCCAGTGCTGCATAACGCTCGCCGGGGTCGCGGCCGGATTCGTGGTCAGAGCGCGCAGTGATCTCGGCCGAGAGCAGCGCGGCGGCGATGCCGTCCTTGTCGGTGGTCCAGACCGAGCCGTCGCGGCGCAGGAAGGTGGCCCCGGCACTCTCTTCGCCGCAGAAGCCGAGCGCGCCGCTGTGCAGGTCGGCGGCGAACCACTTGAAGCCGACCGGCACTTCGACCAGTTTTCGACCGAGCCTGGCCGTGAGCCGGTCGATCAGCCGGCTGCTGACCACCGTCTTGCCAACGGCCGCCTGTTGGCCCCAATCGGGTCGGTTCTGAAACAGGTAGTCGATGGCCGCCGCCAGATAATGGTCGGGCGCCAGCAAGCCCGCGCCTGGGGTGACGATGCCGTGGCGGTCGTGGTCGGTGTCGCAGGCGAAGGCGATGTCGAAGCGGCCCTTGATGTCGACCAGCCGCCGCATGGCATACGGCGACGACGGGTCCATGCGGATCTTGCCGTCCCAGTCGAGCGGCATGAAGGCGAATGTCGGGTCGACGACTTCGCTGATGACACTCAGGTCGAGACGGTAGCGCTCGGCAATTGCCCCCAGTAGTGGACGCCGGCGCCGCCCAGCGGATCGACGCCCATGCGCAGCTTCGCCGCACGGATCGCGTCCATGTCGATCACCTTGTCGAGATCGGCGACGTAGGCGCTCAGAAAGTCGTGCCGGTGCGTCGTCGCGGCCCGCACGGCCTGGGCGTGCGGGATGCGCTTCACGCCTGCGAGCTGCGCTTCGAGCAGGCGGTTGGCCTCGGCTTCGATCCAGCTGGTGATGGCCTGCCCTGCCGGGCCACCGTGCGGCGGGTTGTACTTGAAGCCACCATCGCGCGGCGGGTTGTGCGAAGGCGTCACGACGATGCCATCAGCCAAGCCAGAGTCACCGGGATGCGTTCGCCCGCGGTTGTGGCCGAGGATCGCGTGCGAGACCGCCGGCGTCGGTGTGAATTCGTCGCGCATTGCCAGCATCACGTCGACGCCGTTGGCTGCGAGCACCTCGAGCGCACTGGCGCACGCCGGTGCCGACAGCGCGTGCGTGTCGATGCCCATGAACAGCGGCCCGCCGATGCCGTGGGCCTTGCGGTAGTGGCAGATCGCCTGCGTGATGGCCAGCACATGCCAGGCGTTGAACGAGCGGTCGAAGGCCGACCCGCGGTGCCCCGAAGTGCCGAAGGCCACGCGCTGCGCGGCCACCGTCGGGTCGGGCACATCGGTGTGGTACGCCGACACGAGTTTGCCGACATCGATCAGCATCGAGGCCGGGGCCGGTCGGCCGGCCAGGGGGCTGATCGCGGTGGTCATGCTGCAGCGGCCGAGCCCGGCGCGAGCGACCGCTGGCCCGTCTCGAAAAGGCCGACCCACTCGCGCAGGCGTTGGGCAATCTGCGTGGTGGCTTCGGCACGGGTCGAGGTCTGCGCGCGGTATCCCGCCACCGCATCCCAGAAACTGGTGCGTCCCACCGCGAACCCGATGAAGCCCGGCACGCCCGCGGCGATGCTGAGCCACCCGCGCACCCTGGCTTCATCGGCACCGCGGCCGAGCACGATGCAGCCGACCTGGTCGCGGCCGCCGCGCCGCGCGATCTGCACCATGCGCTCGCCATCGGCATGGCGGTCCAGGCCCTCGATCTTCCAGACGTCGGGCTCGATGCCGGCGTCCTGCAGTGCCAGCAGGGACCGCTGCATCAGCAGCGGCCGTGCCTGCCAATCGAAAACTTCCTTGTCGCCGCCCGCGTCCGCGAGCTGCTCGTCGGTCGCCGGCACCAACAGTTCGAACATGAAGCGCCGCTGGCGGCTTCGACAGTATTCTGACAACTGCCTCAGCCGGCCCGCCTGCCGCAGGTTCAGCGCACGGTCGCCGTCCGGGTTGTAGCGCACCAGCACCTTGGCAAAGCCCGGATCAAACGCTTCGATGTGGCTGGCAAAGTCGGCACCGTATTCGAACTCGAACTCGTCCGTACCGCTGCGTTCGACGGACAGCGCGGTGACGTACCCGCGGCGGTTCGCGTCGCGCAGAATGGCGGCACCGAACTCCTCATCGACCAGGATTGCAGCGGCCTCAATGGGCACACCTTCGGTCAGCGCCTGCCTGAAGCCTTCGTAGATCAACTGCTTGCTGTCGATGACCTGGCCGCGCTGCGCCGTGGTCAGCGGCGGCTCGAAGTGAAACAGGTCCGTCACGTACGACTGCCGGTGGTCGAACGGCAGCAGGTACAGCGCCTTGTCGTAGCCGAGGTTCATGCCGACGCCTTCCTGGCCGCTGCCGGTTGCGAACCCTTCTCACGAATCCGTGCCATCAAGGCGCCCCACGACTCGGCAAACGCCTGCACGCCCTCGCGCTGCAGCCGCGCGGCGAGCGCTTCGTCGTCGACACCTTCGCGCCTGAACTCGTCGAGCACGCTTTCAGCATATCCGCCATCGGCGGGCAGGGTCGCGCCGAGCTTGCCGTGGTCGGCGAACGCGAGCAGCGTCTTTTCCGGAATCGTGTCGATCGTCTGGCCGGCGGCCAGCGCCTCGACATAGAGCGTGTCGCGTGACGCAGGGTCCTTGGATCCGGTACTGGCCCAGAGCAGGCGTTGCGGGCGAGCTCCTGCGGCGGCAAGGCGTTGCCAGCGTTCCGACCCGAGCAAATCGCGATAGGCCTTGTAGGTTCTCATGGCGATGGCGATGCCCAGGCGGTTGTGGAGCTGCGGCTGGAGGTCCTCCTTCACCGCGACATCCCAGCGGCTGACGAACAGCGAGGCGACCGATTCGACTCTTGGATCGAGACCCGCTTTGAGGCGGCGCTCGATGCCGCGCAGATAGGCCTCGGCCGCCGCCACATAGTGCTCGCGCGAGAACAGCAGCGTGACGTTGACCGGCACGCCGGCGAAGATCGACTCCTCGATCGCCGCAATGCCTTCAGGCGTGCCGGGAATCTTGATGAAGAGGTTCGGACGCGCGGCGCGCTTGTGGAGTCGAGCCGCAGCCTGAATGGTTGCGGCGCTGTCGTTGGCCAGCAGCGGCGAGACTTCCAGCGAGACCCAGCCGTCGGCGCCCCCGCTGGCGTCGAAGATCGGCCGGAACAGATCGGCGGCCTGCGTCAGGTCTTGCAGCGCGAGGTCGAAGAAGATGTCTTCGCAGGGAGACCTTGGGCCGCCAGCCTTCGGATTGCGTCGTCGTAGAGATCACCGCTGCCAATCGCATGTTCGAAGATCGTGGGGTTCGAGGTCAGCCCGGTCACCGAAAGCTCCGCGATGTAGCGCGCCAAGGTGCCGTTGTTCAGCATCTCGCGCGTGATGTTGTCGAGCCAGATGCGTTGCCCCAGATCGTGCAGCTTGCGGGTATTGGTGTTCATCTGGGGTTCATCCTATTTTCATGGGGTGTGAACAGGCTGCCCATGTCCATTTCGAGCAGGAACACGACGTCTTGCGTGGATGTCATGACGCCGGCCTTTCGACATGGCCGCCGAACTCGTAGCGCATCGCCGACAGCACCCGGTCCGCGAAGTCGGCGTTGCCGCGCGACGCGAAGCGCTCGAACAGCGCGGCACTGAGAACCGGCACCGGCACCCCTTCGTCGATGGCCGCCTGGATCGTCCAGCGGCCTTCGCCCGAATCCGACACACGGCCGCCGTATCCAGCCAGTGCGGAATCCTTCAGCAAGGCTGTGGCGGTGAGGTCGAGCAACCAGGAACCGATGACGCTGCCGCGGCGCCACACCTCGGTGATCTCGGGCAGATTCATCTCGAACCGATACAGCTCGGGGTCGCGCAGCGGCGTCGTCTCGGCGTCGTGCTGCTGGTCGCGCTGGCCCAGGTTGGCGTTGCGCAGGATGTTCAGCCCTTCCGCGTACGCCGCCATCACACCGTATTCGATGCCGTTGTGGACCATCTTGACGAAGTGCCCTGCCCCGTGCGGACCGCAGTGCAGGAAGCCCTCTTCGGCCGTACCCGTATCGGCCGGGCGGCCGGGCGTTCGCGTTGCAGCTTGGATGCCCGGCGCCAGCGACGAAAAGATCGGGCGCAAATGCTCGACCACACCAGCTTCGCCACCGATCATCAGGCAGTAGCCGCGCTCCAGGCCGGCAACGCCACCGCTGGTACCGACGTCGAGGTAATGAAGGCCGCGGGTCTGTAGTTGCGTGCCTCGTCGCATATCGTCGCGGTAGTACGAATTCCCGCCGTCGATGACGATATCGCCCGCATCCAGCAAGGGCAGAAGTTCACCGAGCGCCTGGTCGACCACTGCCGCCGGCACCATCAGCCAGATCGTGCGGGGCTGGTCAAGCTGCGAAACCATCTCCCTCGGCGACGCAGCCCCCGTGGCACCGTCCTTGACGAGGCCAGCCACAGCAGACGCTTGCACGTCGTGAACCACGCACACGTGACCCGCCCTGAGCAAGCGCCGAACCATGCTGGCACCCATCCGCCCCAGTCCGATCATGCCGACTTGCATCCAGATCCTCCTTTGATGTGTAACCAGTGCCAGTGGGTCGTGGCGACGTACGTGCTGGGCAAACCCGCCTTTCACCGTTGCTTGCGACAGCGCCCGGAAAAGGTGGCTGCCCCTGTGTGCGCGAAGCCGAACCAGGAGGAGTTCAAGTCAGGCGGTGCCCAGCTTGACGGTGCGCGCGTTGCAGGTTGCGCGTCTGTGCGCTAGCAGACGCAGAAGGTGGGTCGAACCGGCGAACGGACAGGCAGCTGCGCCATTCACGCTTGCGTCGGAGGCGCTGGCAAGGCAACCGGACAGGCCACGTGTGCAGTACGCGGCGTGGCTGCCCTGCGTAGAATCGACACCTTGTGCCGACCTGCACATCCCTGCCGCAAAGAATGCCCGCAATGCCTGTATGCGACAGGGTCGACAACAATCGAGGTTGCAAGCCTGCATACTGCCGGCAGCCCGATCGAGGCGGGCAAATGCAAATGCAATCGCAAGCGCAAGGCAGACCGAACATGGAATATCCCGGCAATCTCTTTGTGATCGCAGCACCCAGTGGCGCAGGCAAGTCCAGCCTGGTGACGGCCTTGCTTCAGCTCGACGCCAAGCTGGCGGTGTCGATCTCGCACACCACGCGCCCTCCCCGTGGCCAGGAGCAGCATGGCCGCGAGTACTGGTTCACCACGCCGCCGGAGTTCCGCGCCATGGTGGCGGACGGCAACTTCTTCGAATGGGCCGAGGTGCACGGCAATCTCTATGGCACGTCGCGCGAGGCGATCGAAGCGCGCGTGGCCGAAGGCGGCGACGTTGTGCTCGAGATCGACTGGCAAGGCGCGCGGCAGATCAAACAGCTCTTCCCCGACGCCGTGCTGATCTTCATCTTGCCGCCGAGCTGGGATGAATTGCGGCAACGTCTGCAGCGCCGCGGCGAGGACCCCGACGCCGTGATCGAGCAACGCATGCTCAATGCCCGCGTCGAGGTGGCGCAGGCCCGACACTTCGATTTCGTGGTGGTGAACGCCTCGTTCGAGACCGCGCTTTTTGACCTGAAAGCGATCGTGCACGCACAAAGGTTAAAATATGCCGCCCAGCGCCGAAACCGTACCGCCGTGTTTCAGGCCCTCGATCTCCCTTGAACCTCTAGCCCCGGACTCATCAATATGGCACGCATCACCGTCGAAGACTGTCTGACCAAGATACCCAACCGCTTTCAGTTGGTGCTGGCCGCGACATATCGCGCCCGCATGCTCAGCCAAGGGCATACGCCCAAGGTCGAGTCCAAGAACAAGCCCGGCGTGACCGCACTGCGCGAAATCGCCGCTGGCGTGGTCGGCATCGAAATGCTTCGCAAAGTGCCGCTCTGAGATTTTCGCAGCCGGATTACATAACGGGCGCCCTGGCGCCCGTTTTCATTTCTGCGCGGCCTGGGCCCGACGGGCCGCGCAGCGCAGCGGTTTCCTGTAAATTCAAGGCATGGGTCTCAGATCATTCGCCGCCGCACGACTTCCCGCCGCCTTGTCAGGCTTGCCGGGACTGCGCACGTCGCACGGCAGCCAGCCCAGCGACGCCGAGGCAGCGTCGTTTGACGCCTTGACCCACAAGCTCGGCTACCTGGGCAAGGCCGACATCAAGCGCGTGCGCGAGGCCTACAAATTTGCCGATGAGGCGCATCTGGGCCAGTTCCGTGCCAGCGGCCTGCCCTATATCACGCACCCGCTGGCAGTGGCCGGCATCTGTGCCGACTGGCGCCTGGACGCGCAAGCCATCATGGCCGCGTTGATGCACGATGCGATGGAAGACTGCGGCATCACCAAGGTGGAACTGCTCCAGCGCTTCGACGCGCCGACCGCCGAATTGGTCGATGGACTGACCAAGCTCGACAAGTTGCAGTTTTCGACCAAGGAGGAATCGCAGGCCGAATCGTTCCGAAAGATGCTGCTGGCGATGGCGCGCGACGTGCGGGTCATCCTCATCAAGCTGGCTGACCGTTTGCACAATATGCGCACGATGGTCTCGATGACGCCTGAAAAGAGCCAGCGTATCGCACGCGAAACGCTCGACATCTACGCACCGATTGCGCACCGCTTGGGGCTGAATCAGACCTACCGCGAGCTGCAAGGCCTGGCCTTCCAATACATCTATCCCTGGCGTTTTGCGGCGTTGAACAAGGCCATTGAAAAAGCCCGCGGCAACCGGCGCGACATGGTGTCGCGCATCGAGCGCGATGTGCTGGACACACTGGCCAAGGCCGACATCAAGGTCAAGGTGCACGGGCGTGAGAAGACCCTGTATTCGATCTTTCGCAAGATGAAGGACAAGCACCTGAGCTTTGCCCAGGTCAGCGACATCTTCGGTTTTCGCATCGTCGTCGAAACCCTGCCCGAATGCTATCTGGTGCTGGGCGCTTTGCACCAGTTGTACAAGCCGCAACCGGGTCGCTTCAAGGATTACATCGCCATCCCCAAGCCCAACGGCTACCAGTCGCTGCACACCACGCTGGTGAGCCCGGTGGGCACGCCGGTCGAGTTCCAGATCCGCACCGTGCCCATGCACAGCGTGGCCGAGCAAGGCATCGCTGCGCATTGGTTGTACAAGGTCGACGAAGCCGGTATCTCCGAGGCGCAGCGCATGGGTTCGCGCTGGCTGCAGTCGCTCGTCGACATCCAGGACGAAACGCGCGACGCGAACGAATTTCTTGAGCATGTCAAGATCGACTTGTTCCCCGACGCGGTCTATGTGTTCACGCCCAAGTCCAGAATTCTGGCCTTGCCGCGCGGCGCCACGCCGGTGGACTTTGCCTACGCCATCCACTCCGACGTGGGCGATCATTGCGTGGCAGCCCATGTGAACGACGAACCGGTGCCGCTGCGCACCGAGCTGCACAGCGGCGACGTGGTGACCATAGTCACCGCCAGCGGCGCGCGCCCCAATCCGGCCTGGTTGAGTTTTGTGCGCACCGGCCGCGCGCGCTCCAAGATCCGCCATTTCCTCAAGACGCTTGAGCACGATGAAGCGAGCCTGATGGGCGAGAAGATGCTGAGCCAGGCCTTGCGCGCCGAAGGCCTGAATCTGCCCAGCCTCAGCCCGGATGACGCCAGTGCGAATGCCTTGTGGCAGGCCCTGACACGCTGGAGCGGCAACCGCCAGGTCGACGATCTGATGGTCGATATCTCATTGGGCCGCAAGCTCGCTTCCATTGTGGCCAGACGGCTCGCACGCCTGCTCAGTGAACAAGGCGCAAAACCCGATGCGGTGACGATGACGCTGGGCCGCTTCGAGCAGGACATCATGGCAACCAACCAGGAACTCAGCATCGACGGCAGCGAGGGCGCATCGGTGCAACTGGCCCCATGCTGCCATCCGATTCCGGGCGACCAGATCGCCGGCTATCTGGGTCGCGGCGAAGGCCTGATCGTGCACACGCGGGAGTGCGGCGTCGGGCGTCGCCTGCTGCAGCGAGACCGCGAGCAGTGGATCAAGGTGAGCTGGGCCGAGGAGCTGACGCGTCCGTTCGACGCCGAAGTGGGGGTGCTGCTGCGCAATGGCAAGGGGGTGCTCGCCCAAGTGGCGGCGGCGGTGGGCGCGGCCGAGGCCGACATCGTTCACATCGCCATGGCCGACGATGCCCAGGGCGAAACCGCCGAGCTCAAACTGCTGCTGAGCGTGCGCGACCGCCTGCACCTGGCCGAGGTGCTGCGCATCCTCAAACGCAGCCATTCGACCTTGCGGATTTGGCGCGTCAAGCCTTAGTTGCGTGCAGGCTCGGGCAACGGATAGCTGACCTCGAGCACTTCGATTTTTTCCAGCCCGCCGGGCGTCATCAGTTGCACCTCGTCGCCCACGCGCGCCTTCAGCAAGGCCCGTGCAATCGGCGCAACCCAGCTCACCTCGCCTTTCAAATTGTCGGCCTCGTCAATGCCCTTGATGGTGATGGTGCGCGCGTCGCCGCGCGCACTCAAATACGACACCGTCGCGCCAAAAAAAACCTGGTCACTGCCGTGATGAATGCTGGGGTCGGCCACCTCGGCAATGTCGAGCCGTTTGGTCAGAAAGCGCAGGCGCCGGTCGATTTCGCGCAAGCGCTTCTTGCCGTAGAGATAGTCACCATTCTCGGAGCGATCGCCGTTCTTTGCGGCCCATGACACAACCTCGACGATCTTGGGCCGCTCGACGTCGAGCAATTCCATGAATTCGGCGCGCAGGTCGGCATAGCCCTTGGGCGTCAGGTAATTGCGCGTGCCGGGAGGAATGGCTGGCAGCGCCATGTCCTCGTCGTCTTCGCCGTCGCTCTCTTTGGTGAATGCCTTGCTCATGCGTGTATTGTGACGCTGACCATGAATACCCGGCATGAGCGTGCGCCGCTGCGCGGCGACCTCGCCACCGAACCAACAGAGGAGACAAGGATGAGCCAAGGACCGCTGGCAGGCCTGCGTGTGATCGAGTTTGCCGGCATCGGTCCGGGCCCTTTTTGCGGCATGCTGCTGGCCGACATGGGCGCCGACGTGATTGTCATCGAGCGCGCAAACGCCGCAGCCAATGTCGGAGGCGGCGGCATGTCGAACCGCGGCAAACGTTCGATGCTGCTGGACCTGAAGCAGGCGAGCGGCTTGGACGCCGCGCTGCACCTGCTCGACAGCGCCGACGCGCTGATCGAAGGCTATCGACCCGGTGTGATGGAGCGCCTCGGGCTCGGACCCGACGTGGTGCGCCAGCGCAATGCGCGACTCGTCTATGGGCGCGTGACTGGCTGGGGCCAGAGCGGACCGCTGGCGCACGCCGCCGGCCACGACATCAACTATGTCGCCTTGACCGGCGCGCTCAGCCTGTCGGCACGGCCTGGCGCGCTGCCGACCATTCCTGCCACCCTGATCGGCGACATGGCGGGCGGCGCGATGTTCCTGGCCTACGGACTGGTATGCGCGCTGCTGGAAGCGCGCACCTCAGGCCAGGGACAGGTGATTGACGCGGCCATGGTCGACGGCGTGAACACCCTGGCCACGTTGATCCACAGCCTGCGCGCGCAAGGCGTCTGGCGCGACAGCCCTGAGCAGAATTTCTTTCTGCACAGCGCGCCTTTCTACGACGTCTTCGAATGCGCTGACGGCAAGCAGATCAGCCTGGGCGCCATCGAGCCACAGTTCTATGCCGAGCTGATGCGCCGGCTCGGGCTCGACGAGGTCGATGTGTCGCGCCAATACCAGACCCGCGACTGGCCTGCTTTGCGCTCCAGAGTGGCCGAGCGCATCAAGACGCGCAGCCGTGATGCATGGTGCCAGCTGCTCGAAGGCAGCGACGCCTGCGTTGCGCCGGTGCTGAGCCTGGCCGAAGCACCCTTGCACCCGCACAACCAGGCGCGCGGCAATTTTGTCGAGGTCGACGGGCAGCAGCAGCCGGCACCCGCGCCGCGTTTTTCAAGAACCCCGGCGCGCGTGCCGCAAACCAGCCCTGCGGTGGGCGCGCATACGCAGCAGATCCTGCGCGAGCTCGGCCTGGCTGACGCCGCGGCGCCACCTCAACCGTGAGGCGTGGCCTGCATCAGCGCTGTCTCGGGTCGAGCGCGTCGCGCAAGCCGTCGCCGAGCAGGTTGAAGGCGAGCACCAGCAGAAAGATCGCCAGCCCCGGCCAGACCGCCATCCAGGGCGCGTTGTCAATGTAGTTCTTCGCGGTATTGAGCATGCTGCCCCAGCTCGGCGCGGGCGGCTGCTGACCCAGGCCCAGAAAGGACAGGCTTGCCTCAGCAATCACCGCCGCCGCGACCGACAGCGTGGCCTGCACGATGAGCGGCGCGGTGACGTTGGGCAGCACATGACGCAAGGCGATGCGCCAGGGCGGATTGCCCACCGCGCGCGCCGCCTCGACATAGTCCTCGACCTTGACATTGATGACCTGGGCGCGCGTCAGACGCACGAAGATCGGCGTCGCCGACACGCCGATGGCGATCATCGCGTTGGTCAGGCTGGGGCCGAGAAAGGCCGCCATGGCAATCGCCAGAATCAGGAACGGGCAGGCCAGAAAGGCGTCGGTGACGCGCGAGATGACCACGTCCACCGCGCCGCCCAGAAAACCCGCCGCTAGGCCGATCGGTACACCCAGCATGAGCGCAATCGACACCGACACCATGCCGGCCAGCAGCGAGGCTTGCGTGCCCCAGATCACGCGCGACAGCACGTCGCGGCCAAGCTCGTCGGTGCCGAACCAGTGTGCGCCAGAGGGCGCTTTGCGGATGTCGCCCCAACTGGTGGCGATCGGATCCAAGGGCGCGATCCAGCCGGCAAACAGCGCCAGCACGACAAAACCCAGCACGACCGCCGCGCCGAACAAGGCGCTGCGCCGTCGCGTCAGCTTGCGCAAGGCGCGCCGCCAGGGGCCGGCCTCGCGCTTGGGCAGCGGTTTGGCTGTTGAAGTCATGGCCATCGCGCTCATCAGGACCTCAGTTTCGGATTCACCGCAAAGTAGGCCAGATCGGCCAGCAGGTTCAGCGTGATGTAGGCCGTCGCGGTGACGAGCACGACGCCCTGCACGACCGCGTAGTCGCGGTTGAACACCGAATCGACCACGAGCTTGCCGAAACCGGGAATCGTGAACACCTGCTCGGTCAGCACCGCGCCCGACAGCAGCGTGCCGAGCTCGAGCGCGCCGAGCGTGATGATGGGCGTGAGCGCATTGCGCAGCGCATGCTTGAGCACCACCACACGCTCACTCAAACCCTTGGCGCGCGCGGTGCGCACGTAGTCTGCCGACAGCACTTGCAGCATCGCGCTGCGTGTATGGCGCATCAGCACGCCGGCGATGCCGTTGCCGAGCACGAAGGCCGGCATGATCATCGCCGCCAGATTGGCGCGCAAATCCTCGAACGGACTCACATAGCCCGACGCAGGCAGCCAGCCCAGTTGCACCGAGAACAGCATGATGAGCAGAATGCCGAGCCAGAAGTTCGGGGTGGAGATGCCCCACAGCGAAAAACCGTTGGCCAGCGCGTCCCAGGCCGTGCCTCGGCCGACCGCCGAGACCACACCCGCCGGAATGCCGATCAACAGCGCAATCGCAAAAGCCAACAACGCGAGCTCGACGGTGACCGGCAGCTTTTGCAGCACCAGCGTCAGCACCGGCTCCTGGCTGCGGATCGATTCGCCCAGATCGCCCTGGAGCACGCCGGCCACCCAGTAGCCGTAGCGCACTGGCAGCGGCTTGTCCAGATGCAGCTTGACGCGCAGATACGCCACCACGGTCGGGTCCTGCTCTTCGCCGGCCAGCACCATGGCCGGATCACCCGGCAGCAGTTGCTGCAGGCCGAAGATCAGCACCGACACCAGAATCAGTGTCGGCACGACCGACGCCAGGCGTTTCAGCAGGAACTCGAACATCGCGGCAGCTCGGGCTCAGGGCGCCATCTTCAGTCCGGTCACGCGCAGCAATCCGTCGGGAATCTCGCGCACGCCGCTGAGCTTCGGGCTGTAAGCCCACAGCCAGTTGCGATGGTAGAGATAGATCACCGGGCGCGCACTCAGCACCTGCGTGGCAATCTGCTCGAACACCTTTTTGCGAGCGCCAGTGTCGAGCAGCGTGCGCGACTGATCAAGCAGCTTGTCGGTCTCGGCGTTGCAGTAACCCGAGTAGTTCAGCGGCTGCTTGCAACCGTGGAAGCTGAACAGATTGCCGTCCGGGTCGGGGCGGCCGCTCCAGGCCAGGGTGTAGGCGTCGAAATCGCCCTTGTCGGCCATGTTCAGCGAGGTCGCGAATTCGGCCGACTGGATCTTCACATCGAACCCCGCTTCGCGCGTCATCGCCTGCACCACCAGCGCAATGCGCTGCGCATCCGACGCAGTGGTCGTGAGCAGCGTGAAGGTCGGATGCGGAACGCCAGCCGCCTTGAGCAAAGCCTTGGCCTTGGCGATGTCGCGCTTGGGCACCGGCACGTTCTTGGCGTAGAAGGTGTTGGTCGGCGGTACCCACTGGTTGCCGACCGTGGCTTCGTTGTCCATCACCACCTGGGCCAGGCCCTGGCGATCGAGCGACAGCTCGAACGCTTCGCGCACACGCGGGTCGCGACCCAACGGATTTTGCTGCGAACGTTCGCTCTTGCCGATGTTGATGGTGATGCCCTGGTAGCCGATTTCGGTGATGCGCGCCACCTTGAACTTCTTTTCCGTGATCAGCTTCTCGATGTCGCTCGACGCCACGCGCTCGATGAAGTCGAGCTGGCCCGACTTCAGGTTGGCCAAGCGCACGGTAGCGTCCGGAATCGGCGTGAAGCTGATCTTGTCAAAGTGCACGTTCTGCTTGTTCCAGTAATGGTCGTAGCGCTCCAGCACGATGCGGTCCTGCGCGACACGTTCGACAAACTTGAACGGCCCCGAGCACACCGGGTTGGCTGCGAACTTCTCGCCCTCGGCCTGCGCAGCCTTGGGCGAAACCATCATGCCGGCGCGGTCGGTGAGCGTTGCCAGCAGTGGCGCAAACGGCGCGCTGAGGTTCAGGCGCACCGTCATCGCATCGACCACATCGACGCTGGTCACGGGCGCCAGCTCGCCGCGGCGGTTCGAGCCTGGCAGGGTCTTGTGACGTTCGATATTGAATTTGACCGCGGCCGCGTCGAGCTTTTCGCCATCGTGAAACGTCACGCCCGGGCGCACCTTGATGGTGAGCGCCTTGTGGTCGGCCGACCAGGCATAGCTCTGCGCCAGTTGCGGCACGATGTTGAGCTTCTCGTCGATGTCGAACAGTTTGTCGCACAAGGCCGAGAACACGATACGCCCGACAAAACTGCGTGCCCGCGTGGGGTCGAGCGCATCGGGGTCTTCGGCCAGGCCGACGCGCAGCGTCTGCGCCTGCACCTGCGCCAATCCGGACAGCAGCAGCAAGCTGATCAACCATTTGTTCTTCATCACGATCTCCAGGTTCAGTTGACGAAAGCGGATTGCAGGCGTTGCAGCCTGACATTGACCGGCGGCGCATGCAGCGTCACCGGCGATTCGATCTCCTGCCAGCGGTGGCAGGCCACCGCGTGACCATCGGTATTGTCAAGCAGTGGCACTTCTGTCGTGCAGCGATTCTCAACATACTTGCAGCGCGTATGGAAATGGCAGCCCGACGGCGGATGGCTCGGGCTGGGCACATCACCGGCGAGCAAGACGCGCTGCTGGCCGCCACCCGGCTCGGGCAGCGGAATGGCCGACAGCAGCGCCTGCGTATAGGGATGGCGCGGCGCGGCAAACAGCTGGTGTTTGTCTGCCATCTCGACGATGCGGCCCAGGTACATCACGGCGATCCGGCTGGCGATGTGCTTGACCACGGCAAGGTCGTGCGCGATGAAGATATAGGCCAGGCCGAAGCGCTGTTGCAGGTCCTGCAGCAGGTTCACGACCTGCGCCTGGACCGACACGTCGAGCGCCGAGACCGCCTCGTCGCAGACGATCAATTTGGGTTCGACCGCCAGCGCGCGCGCAATGCCGACGCGCTGGCGCTGGCCGCCCGAGAACTCGTGCGGATAGCGCCCGGCGTGCTCGGGCGCCAGGCCCACCGTCTGCAGCAGCTCAGTCACGCGCTCGCCATGACGTCCTGTGTGCAGGCCATGCAGCCGCAGCGGCTCGGCCAGCATCTGGCCGACTGTCATGCGCGGATTCAGCGATGAATACGGATCCTGAAAAATGATCTGCATCGTGCGGCGCTGCGCGCGCAGCGCTGCGGCGTCGAGCGTGCCCAGATCAGTGCCGGCGAACACGACGCGCCCCCCGGTGGGCTCGATCAGGCGCAGCACCAGGCGTCCCAGCGTCGACTTGCCGCAACCCGACTCGCCGACCACGCCGAGCGTCTGGCCGGCGTCGAGCGTGAAGCTGACGCCATCGACCGCGCGCACTGCACCGGTGGCGCGTCCGAACAGGCCGCGACGCACCGGGAAGTGCTTGACCAGGTTCTCCACCTGCAAAAGCGGCGTGCTCATGCCGCCCTCGCCCGCCGCGCCAGCAGCGCGTCAGCGTCGAGCGGCGCATGCCAGCAAGCTGAGCGATGCGCCGGGCCCACCTCTTTCAACTCGGGCGACTCGGCATGGCAATGCGCGTCGGCGAACGGGCAGCGTTCGGCAAAGCTGCAGCCCGCCGGACGGTGCAGGGGACTCGGCACCTGGCCGTCGATGGCGGCGAGTCGCAACTGCTCGCCGTGCAAGGTGGGCATCGAGCCCAGCAGACCCACGGTGTAAGGGTGCTGCGGCTGCTTGAAGAGCGCCGCCACGGGCGCTTGTTCGACAATGCGCCCCGCATACATCACCAGCACCTCGTCGGCCACTTCGGCCACAACGCCAAGGTCGTGCGTGATCAGCATGATGGCCGCACCGGTCTCGCGCTGCAGGTTGCGCATCAGGTCGAGAATCTGCGCCTGTATCGTGACGTCGAGCGCCGTGGTCGGCTCGTCGGCAATCAGGAGCCGCGGATGGTTGGCCAGCGCCATTGCGATCATCGCGCGCTGGCGCATGCCGCCCGAGAGTTTGTGCGGATGCTCGTGAAAACGCTGCTCAGGCGCCGGAATGCGCACGCGCTCCAGCATCTGCAGCGCCAGCTGCTGGGCTTGCGCGCGGGTGATGGCTTGATGCCGCATCAACCCCTCGACAATCTGCTCGCCAATCGTGAAGACCGGGTTCAGCGAGCTCATCGGCTCCTGGAAAATCATCGCGATCGCATTGCCGCGCAGCGCCTGCATCTCGCGGGCGGGCAGACCCATCAACTCGCGCCCGTCGAAGCGGATCGACCCTTCGGCGATACGGCCCGGCGGCGGCACCAGGCCCATGATGGACAGCGAGGTCACGCTCTTGCCGCAACCCGACTCGCCGACGATGGCCAGGGTCTTGCCGGCATCGACCGAAAAACTGATGCCGTCGACGGCGGCAAATTCACCGTCGTCGGTGGCAAACAGCGTGCGCAGATGCTTGACTTCGAGCAGCGCCACGTTCAGACCTCGCCCCGCAGCCGGGCATGAAAGCGCTCGACGGCAGCTTCGATGCGGCTGCGATCGAGCTCGCCGGTCGGGTCGCCGCGCTTGGCCAGACAAGCGACAAAGGGCTGAAATCGCTCCAGGCTGACATCAAAAAGGCGCTGCAACTCGGCCAGCGGATCGGCATGATCGTCGACCCGCAGGTCGAGCTCAGCGTAGTCCTCGGGGCCATGCACGCGCACTGCGGCCGACTGCTTGCCGCGCTTGTCGCCGCCGGCGGCTTCGCCGGCCCGCATCGCTGTGATCAGCCGCTGCGCCAGAGGATGCCCATGGCTGGCCATGAAAGCGTCCGCCGTGGCCTGCAACACGCCAGGGCCGGCCAGCATATTGCCGGCGACCGAGAAGTTCTCGAAGACTTGGTGACCGCACCAATCGATGCAGGCGCCGCCCGTATGCGCCGCTGCCGCGCCATGCGCAGGCAGCACATGCAGCTGCCGCTGCTCCCTGCCGTCGTCAGCAGCCGTGAGCCGGGCCACCACCTCGGCGGCGCCAAGACCTTGGCTCAACAGCGCGATACCTTCGATCCCGTAGAGGGGGTTCATCAGCGCCTGGGTCGAGATCGCACCGACCCCGCCCTTGGTGTGCACGCACAAAGCCCCGACGGCAAAGAAGCGGCTTGCAATGGCCACACCGAAACGCCCCTGCTCATCGCGGGCCAGCAGCGACCATGTCATGCGCCGACCGCCACGCCAGCGTCCATGCGTCTTTCCACCGGGAGACAGGTCACAGGGCACAGCATTTCTTGACCTCGGGTCTGCTTGAAGATGCCTGCATTATCAAACACGCCCGACTTCCCGCACTGACCGATGCCGAGCACGCTGAGCCAGCGCAGTTCGCTTGATGCTCGGCCAGCACCTTCTCAACGGCATCGAGACAGAAATAATCCAATGGAGTCAATGGGCAAAAAAAAGCGGCCACTCAGGACCGCTTCTTTGTGATCGTGCCCAGCCGGGCAGATCAAACCTTGCGTCGTTTTGTCAGGCAAAGCCCAGTCAAACCCAAACCAAGCAAGGCCAAGGTCGCAGGCTCAGGCACCTGGCCGGGCGGGACAAAAATCGACCCTCCGCCGAGCAAGAGATCCATTTTGTCAATTCGATTACCGTAGTAGTCGGCAGCGTAAAGGTAGCGGCCATCGAAAGCCAAGTCTTCGTAGCGCGAGTTGGGCAGCGCAACACACTCCCCGGCCGGGAAACTCGAAGCAGGCCTGGGCGCACTGGTCAGCGTACGACAAATGGTACGGGGGCTCGATGCATCATTGACCACAAAAAGCCAATCATTGGCACCCGAAACGACGCGCTCGATACCCGACAAACCGCCGGGCGGATTGAGAATAATCCCTTCATCGACGCCTGTGGTGGCATTCAATTGCGCCGCGTAGCTGACGTCTGGCGACCAATATATTTTGCCCCCTTCAATGTCGAGGCCGTCAATCAGACCTGCCGACCGCCCAAGGGTCATGCTGCCCAAGTCCGCGCCGGTGGTTGAGCGGTAATAAAGGGTATTGCCATTTGCAAATGCAAGGCTGGAGCCAGTCCATGCCATGGCTGCCCAGACCGGCGCGGCGAACGTCGGACCGAATGCCGCCATGCCGGGGGCGTTTTGGTCGATACGACCAACCACACGGGAATTTGTCGAGTACCAAATATTGGTACCGTCATAGGCAAGACCAAAGGCTCCGCTCACGGCGACGGAATCAATCACACTCAGCGTCAGCGCCGCCTGAGCCGACATGCTCCCGAAGACCGCGGCAATCGCAGAACAGACGGCAATCTTTCTAGAGATCTTCATTTCGATTTACTCCTATAGGCACAAACCCTGGTTAAGGAAGCATCAAAACGTACGGCGGCGTCGATGTGCCAGCGATACCTGCCTGCGACATGGGTTATGCAATGTTTATGCCAAGAGCCGCTGAGCGTCGTTTTTGTCTTTTTTAATCAATACGTTACGAACAGGAGATCGATAAGAACAAGCGTTTTATGGACGAGGTTCAGGGGTCAATGTAAAGAAATTCGACACTGCTCGGCGACTGAAGCTCAAGGCATTGATGCAAGATGTCTTCAAAGCCCCGCAACCCGCCAGGCAAGACCACCGGATGAAGGAACATGCTCGAGGTCCTGACGCACTGGTTCAGCAGATTTCTGCGCCGCCGGCGCAGGCTCAGGCATTTCGGCCGCCGCCCCTTGCTGGGTACGCTCACCGCCCACGGCGCCAAGCGTGCGGTGCCCGAGCAGCTCGCTTCGGAGTTGCTGCGCGTCGCGCTCGACGAGCCCGCCGCCGCGATCGCCCGGCTCAAGTCGCACGCAGGCGGACTGAACAGCGCCGAAGCCGCCGCGCGCTTGCGCCGCAGCGGGCCCAACGAGATCGAGCACGACAAGCCGCTGAGCTGGTGGCTGCACTTGTGGCACTGCTACGCAAACCCGTTCAACCTGCTGCTGAGCGCCCTGGCGCTGGTGTCCTACCTGACCCATGACACCAAGGCGACCATCGTCATCGGCGCGATGGTGGCGCTGAGCACCGCCATCCGCTTCGTGCAGGAAGGGCGCTCGCACCGCGCCGCCGAGAGCCTGAAGACCCTGGTGGGCAACAAGGCGAGTGTGATCCGGCGCGCCCGCGGCACACCGGAGGCAGGTTTGCCCGGACCGGCCCGGCCCGAAGAGATCGAGCTGCGCAAGCTGGTGCCCGGCGACCTGGTCGCGCTGTCGGCCGGCGACATGATCCCGGCCGATTGCCGGTTGCTCAGCGCGCGCGACTTGTTCGTGGCGCAGGCGGCGTTGACCGGCGAGTCGCTGCCGGTGGAGAAGTTCGCCCATCGCGGCACTGCGGACGACGGGCCGCTCGACCAGTGCAACCTCGTGTTCATGGGCACCAGCGTCGTCTCGGGGTCGGCCATCGCGCTCGTGGTGGCCACCGGCAGCCGCAGCTATTTCGGCACCCTGGCGCTGCGGGCCAGCGCCACCGACACGGCGCCCAATGCCTTCCAGACCGGCGTCAACAGCGTCAGCTGGCTGCTCATCCGCTTCGCGCTGGTGATGGTGCCCATCGTGCTGCTGGTCAATGGCTTCACCAAGGGCGACTGGTTGCAGGCCCTGCTGTTCGCCCTGGCGGTGGCAGTCGGCCTGACACCCGAGATGCTGCCGATGATCGTGACCACGACGCTGGCCAAGGGCGCGGTGCTGCTGGCGCGCAAGAAGGTCATCGTCAAGCGGCTCGACGCGATCCAGAACCTCGGCGCGATGGACGTGCTGTGCACCGACAAGACTGGCACGCTGACGCAGGACCGGATCGCACTCGACCGTCACGCCGACGCCTTCGGCCGCGCGTCGGACGAGGTGCTGAAGTTCGCCTTCCTCAATAGCCACTACCAGACCGGCCTGAAGAACCTGCTCGACCACGCCGTGCTCGAACGTGTCGAGCTCAAGGCCGGGCTGAACCTGGAGCACGACTACCGCAAGGTCGACGAGATCCCCTTCGACTTCATGCGCCGGCGCATGTCGGTGGTGGTGTCGCACAAGGTGCCCGGTCAAGACGAGCGCCACGAGCTGATCTGCAAGGGTGCGCTCGAAGAGATGCTGGCGGCGTGCACCCGCGTGCGCGTCGATCAGGGCCAGGGCGCGCAGGACTTGGCGCTCGACAGCGCGATGCTGGAGCGCGTGCAGCAGGTCACGCGCCAACTCGGCAGCGAGGGGCTGCGCGTGGTGGCCGTGGCGATCAAGGAGCTGCCGCCGGCGCAGGCCACCTACTCGGTCGCCGACGAGACGCAGCTCACGCTGCTGGGTTATGTCGCCTTTCTTGACCCGCCCAAGGAGTCGGCCGCACCGGCGCTCAAGGCGCTGGCCGCGCACGGCGTCAGCGTCAAGGTGCTGAGCGGAGACAACGAACTCGTGACGGCCCGGGTCTGCGGCCTGGTCGGCCTGCCTGCGGACAAGCTGCTGCTGGGCGCGCAGATCGAGCCCATGAGCGATGCGGCCCTGGCGCAGGCCGTCGAGCAGCACGCCGTCTTCGCCAAGCTCACGCCGCTGCACAAGGAGCGGGTGGTGAATGCGCTGCGGGCCAACGGCCATGTGGTCGGCTTCATGGGCGACGGCATCAACG
The DNA here is from genome assembly GCA_963740455.1 of uncultured beta proteobacterium. GTDB lineage: Bacteria > Pseudomonadota > Gammaproteobacteria > Burkholderiales > Burkholderiaceae_C > Paucibacter. Next base: position 5,290 of record CAVUEF010000005.1, on the reverse strand, counting down.
ACGCGCCGGCACTGCACGCCGCCGACATCGGCATCTCGGTGGACACGGCGGTGGACATCGCCAAGGAGGCGGCCGACATCATCCTGCTCGAAAAAAGCCTGCTGGTGCTGGACGAGGGCGTGATCGAGGGCCGCAGCACCTTTTGCAATATGCTGAAGTACATCCGCATGACGGCCAGCTCGAACTTCGGCAATGTGTTCTCGGTGCTGATCGCCAGCGCCTTCCTGCCATTCCTGCCGATGTTGCCGCTGCAGTTGCTGACGCAGAACCTGCTCTACGACATCGCCCAGACCGGCATCCCGTTCGACAAGGTCGATGCCGAACTGGTGACGCTGCCGCTGAAGTGGAACCCCGCCGACATCGGCCGCTTCATGGTCTTCTTCGGGCCGATCAGCTCGGTGTTCGACCTCGCCACCTTTGCCCTGATGTGGTGGGTGTTCAAGGCCGACACGGCGGCGCAGCAGACGCTGTTCCAGTCGGGCTGGTTCGTGGTGGGCCTGCTGACACAGACGCTCATCGTGCACATGATCCGCACACCCAAGCTGCCCTTCATAGAGAGCCGCGCCGCAGCGCCGCTGATGGTGATGACGGCAGCGATCGTACTCGTGGGCCTGTGGCTGCCGATGGGACCGCTGGCCGCGACCTTCAGGCTGCAGCCGCTGCCGCCGGCCTACTTTGCGTGGCTCGCAGCCATCCTGATCGGCTACGGAGCGTTGACGACATTCATGAAACGCCTCTACATCCGGCACTTCGGCTGGCAGTGAGCTGCCGCGCGCAAGGTCCCGCGACGTGCCGGGCGCGGTCGCAGCGCCGCCTCACAGCGTCCAGCGGCGCGTCAGTTGCTCGGGTATGGCGTCGGCCGCCACGGGCCGGCTGAAGTAGAAGCCCTGCAAATAGTCGCAAGCCATCGCGCGCAAGACCTGTGCCTGTTCGAGCGTCTCCACGCCTTCGGCGGTCACGCACATGCCCAGGCTGCTCGCCATGGCCACGACCGCGCGCACGATGGCGCTGCTCTCACCGCCATCGAGCAGGCCGGAGACAAAGCAGCGATCCACCTTGATGTTGCTGATGGGCATGCGCGTCAGGTAGGCCAGGGACGAATAGCCGGTGCCGAAGTCGTCCAGCGCAATGCGCACGCCGTGATCACGCAAGGCCTGGAGCGCCACGCGCGTCGCCGCGGTGTTCTCCATCAAAGCCCCTTCGGTGACTTCCAACTCGAGCAGCTCGGGCGCCAGGCCGGACTGTTGCAAGGCGTCCACGACCATTTGCGACAGGTTCGGACTCCTGAACTGGAGCGGCGAAAGATTGACCGCCACGCGCACGGGCAGCCCGGTGCGGCTCCAGCGCGCCGCGTCGGCACAGGCGGTGAGCAGCACCCACTTGCCGATGCGTCCGATCAAGCCGTTTTCTTCGGCCAGCGCAATGAACTCCAGCGGCGGCACCAAGCCGCGCGTCGGATGCGTCCAGCGGATCAGCGCTTCGACCGCGCAGACCTGGCCCGAGACGACATCGATCTGCGGCTGATAGACCAGATGGAACTCCTGCCGCTCCAGCGCCCAACGCAGGCTGGCGTCGAGCTCCATGCGCTTGAGCACCTCGTCGGTGAGCGAGGCGATGTAGAGCTGCGCATTGTCGCGGCCCAGATCCTTGGCGTGGTACATGGCCGTGTCAGCGTGTTTGAGCAGGCTTGCGCCGTCGCCGCCATCTTGCGGATAGAGCGCGATGCCGATGCTGGTCGTCAGGGTGACATCGCGCCCCTCCAGGACGAAGGGCTTGCGCATCAGCTCGCCGATCCGATTGGCAACGACCATGGCGTCCTGCGGACGCTCGATATCGAGCACCAGTGCCGTGAACTCGTCTCCACCCAGGCGCGCGGCCAGATCGTCCGCGCCGCCGATGGTTTCATCATCGAGCGACATCGGACGCGACAGGATGTCAGTCGGGCGCAGCGCTTCGCGCAAGCGCTCCGAGGTCCACCGAAGGATCAGGTCGCCCGCCGCATGGCCCATCGAATCATTGATGTTCTTGAACCCGTCGAGGTCCATGAACAGAACCGCCAGCATCTCGCCACGCCTCTGGGCGCGCTTGATCTCGCGGTCGACCCGTTCGAGAAACGAGAGCCGGTTGGGCAAGCCGGTCAGGTTGTCGAAATAGGCCAGGCGTGCGATCCCGGCTTCGGCCAGCTTGCGTTCGGTGATGTCGCGCGACAGCACGATGAAGCGTGGCTTTTCTCCGGCAGGAACAGCCTTGCTCGACACCGACAGTTCGCACCAGCTACTGCCCTGCCCGTGCGGCAGCTCGAACTGCGCGCCGCTCGAAAACCCTCGGGCGTGGGCCATCCTGAGCGCCGCCATACAGACCTCGGCGGCCGCAGGCGGCATTACGTCGGCGATCTTCTTGCCGAGAAAGTCGTCGGCGCGGGCGGTCAGCGGGCCGGTGTCTGGCGGCCGGTAGTCGAGGTAGCGGCCGTCGATGTCCACTTCGAACAGCAGGTCCGGAATGGCGTTCAGGATGGCCGCGTGGCGCGCTTGCGCGGCACCCAGCTCGAGCAGGGTCTGCAAGCCCCGGAACAGGTAGCGCAGGCGGTGGCCAAGCAGGGCCCAATTGACCGGCTTGGAGATGAAGTCGGTGGCGCCATGCAGGTAGGCGGTCTCGACCGAAGCCACATCGTCCATGCCCGTCACCATGACGATAGGCAGCAAGGGCCCGGCCTCGGTGCGCAAGATGGTGCAGACCTCGTGCCCGTTGAGGCCGGGCATGTCGACGTCGAGCATGACCAGGTCGCAGGGCTCGGCGCGGAACCGTTGCAAGGCATCCTCGCCGTCGGCGGCCGTGCGTACGGCGAAGCCGGCCTTGCGCAGGGCGGCACGCATGACCAGGCGTGCATCGCCGTCGTCGTCGACCACCAGGATGGTGTGCTGGCGCTGCGTCATGCGCCCGCCGCCAGCAGTTCACGCAGTTGCTGCAGTGCGCGTTGCTGTTCGCGCCGGGTCGGCTCGATCAGACCGCGCGCCGCGTCGACCCGGCCCTCGTACGCGAGCCTTTCGAGCTCGCGATAGCAACCCGCCAAGGCCTCGGCGCCAAGGTTTGCGGCACTGGACTTCAGCGAGTGCGCCCCTTGCGACAAAGCCTTGGTGTCGCCTTCAGCGGCCGCAGCGGCCAGCCGGGCGAGGTTCTCGTCAGCCGACTTCAGGAACGAGTTCACCAACTGCGCCACCAGCCCCATGCTGCCGGTGTCGTCGATCTCACGCAGCGCATCGATGGCCGCCATGTTGATGGCCGATGGCAGCGGCGCCGACGCGGGCGCGGGCAGCGGCGGCGCCGGCGCCGCCGAGACCCCCGGCGAGTGGGGGAGCCAGACCGCCAACGCGGCGCGCAGCGCCTCCAGCGAGTAGGGCTTGGCCAGAAAGCCGTTCATGCCCGCGTCCAGGCAGACTTGTTCGTCGCCCTGCATGGCGTTGGCCGTCAGCGCCACGATCGGCAGCGCCTTGCCGCGGCCATCCGGCAGATTCCTGATCGCTGCGGTGGCCTGGTACCCGTCCATCACCGGCATCTGGCAATCCATCAGCACCAGATCGAAGTCGGTCTCGCGCACCCGATCGACGGCCTGAGCGCCATCGTCGGCCACCTGGCACTGCAGCCCGAGCTTGCTCAGCATCGCCTTGGCCAGACGCTGGTTGATCGGGTTGTCCTCCGCCAGCAGCACCAAGCCGCGCAGGGCGCCGGCTGGCGCTTCGGGCCGTGGCGCAGGTGGCGGTGGCGGTGGCAGTGGCGTTTCGATGGTCACGTGCGCCATCGCTTCGCCGACCGCACGCGCCAGGTCGGCGCGTCGGATCGGCTTGTCGAGGAAGCGCAGGATGCCCGACTGCAGGCGCGTCGCCCGGTCTTCGCTTGCATAGCTGGAGCTCAGCATGATCAGCCGCGTGCCCGCCAGAGCGGGTTGCGACTGGATTTCTCGGGCCAGTTGCATGCCGTCCATGCCGGGCATGTGCATGTCGAGCACGGCCGGAGAAATCGAAGGGGACGCCCGCGCGCACGGCCTCGCCCAGCGCCACCAGCGCCTGCGGCCCGCCTTCGACACAGCGCACCTGCATTCCCCAACCCTGCAACTGAGCCAGCAGGATGTCGCGGTTGGTCTGGTTGTCGTCCGCGACCAGCACGCGCACGCCGTCCAGCGCCACCGGGGTCAAAGGCCGCGCGACGGCCGAGCGCGCCACCGGCAGGCGCAGGTCAACGATGAACTTCGCCCCCTTGCCCGGCGCGCTGTCGACCTGATGCTCGCTCCCATCAGCGTCAGCAGACGCTTGCAGATCGCCAGCCCGAGCTCGCTGCCGCCATAGCGCCTGGTGGTCGAACCATCGGCCTGCGAGAAATGCTCGAAGACTTCGCTGCTGCTTGCGGCGCAATGCCGACGCCGGTGTCTCGACGCTGAGGCGCACCTCGGCCTCGGTGCTCGTCTGCTGGGTCAGCCTCACGCGCACCACCACCTCGCCGACCTCGGTGGACTTGTACAATGGACCGTTGCCAACCAGGTTCGAGACCACCTGGCGCAACCGGAACGGGTCGCCGCGCAGCAGCAACGGCGCGTCATGCGGGATGAACTGCGCCGCCAATTCGAGGCCCTTGGCGAGCGCAGGCTGGGCGACGTTTTTTTTTTTTTTTTTTTTTTTTTTTTTTTTTTTTTTTTTTTTTTTTCCTCGCCTCTCCACCACATCGACCAGGCTGAAATCGACAAGTTCCAGCTCCAGGTGCCCCGACTCGATCTTCGAGAAGTCCAGGATGTCGTTGATGACTCCGAGCAGATGGCGGCCGAGCTTCTGCACCGCCTCGGCCCAGACGCGCTGCCCAGGCTGGAGCTCGCTGTCGATGAGCAACTCGTTCATGCCCAGCACACCGTTCATGGGGGTACGGATACTCGTGGCTCATGGTCGCCAGGAAATCGCTCTTGGCCTGGCTGGCGGACTCGGCCACCTCCTTGGCGAGCTGCAGTTGTTCGGTACGCGCAGCCACCTCTTGTTCCAGATGATCTCGCTGTTCTGACAGGCGCACATCGCGCGCGTGAATCTGTTCGAGCATGGCGTTGAAGCCGCTGCCCCAGGTGTCGATCTCGGCGATCCGGCTGCGCTGCGCGCAGGCTCAAGTCGCCGTTTTCGGTCACCGCTTGCATCAGCCTGCTGAGTCGTTCCATGGGGTCGAGCACCGACGCATTGAGTCGGCGCAGCACAATCCAGCTCGTCGACAGCGTGAGCAGCACGGCCAATCCGGTGACCAGCACATGCCAAGCGGTCTG
>CAVUEF010000004.1:0-122117 GCA_963740455.1 uncultured beta proteobacterium | reverse complement strand
CCTTGAGCCACACCAGCACCCGGACGCAGCCTCCGCATCATTCAGCCTGGCCACGCTCAACCTTGCGATGGCGGTGGGCACCGCGGTGTCGCTGTCGGCCAGCAGTTCCTCGAACAGCTTTTCTCCGGGGCGCAGGCCGGTGAACTCGATGCGGACTTCGTCGAGGCTGCGGCCCGAGAGACGGATCATGTCGCGCGCCAGGTCTTTGATGCGCACCGGCTCGCCCATATCGAGCACATAGACCTGGCCGGGTTCGCCAAGCGCTGCCGCCTGCACGACGAGGCGCGCGGCCTCGGGGATGGTCATGAAATAGCGCGTGATGTCGGGGTGCGTCACCGTCACCGGCCCGCCTTTGGCGATCTGTTCCTTGAACTTGGGGATGACGCTGCCGCTCGACCCCAGCACATTGCCGAAGCGCACCGCCATGAATTTGGTTGCATGTCCTTGTGGGAACTGGTGGCCAATTGAGCTGGTCGATGCTTGACAGATAGACATTTGTGCATACAATGAATCCATGAAAATCGACTGGGATCCGGTAAAAGCAGCCGCTAATCTGCAGGCACATGGCGTGTCGTTTGGAGAAGCGGCGACCGTGCTTGAGGACGACTTTGCCTTGACGCGTGAAGATCCAGACGCACAAGGCGAGCAGCGTTTCGTCACACTGGGGATGAGTGCCACGGGTGCACTGTTGAAAGGACTTTGTATGAAAAAAATCGTCGCTGAGCCATACCGGGATATTGATTTCACAGATGCCAAGCAAGGCGCGGTGATCCCACTTGAGGCAGGCAAGACCAAAATATCAATCCGGCTGGACAACAAGGTGATTGAAGACTTCCGTGCGCAAGTTGAGCGCGCTGGAACTGGCAGCTATCAGACCCTGATCAATGACGCTGCTGGATAAACGCCACCAGCGCGTCATTGATCAGGGTCTGATAGCTGCCAGTTCCAGCGCGCTCAACTTGCGCACGGAAGTCTTCAATCACCTTGTTGTCCAGCCGGATTGATATTTTGGTCTTGCCTGCCTCAAGTGGGATCACCGCGCCTTGCTTGGCATCTGTGAAATCAATATCCCGGTATGGCTCAGCGACGATTTTTTTCATACAAAGTCCTTTCAACAGTGCACCCGTGGCACTCATCCCCAGTGTGACGAAACGCTGCTCGCCTTGTGCGTCTGGATCTTCACGCGTCAAGGCAAAGTCGTCCTCAAGCACGGTCGCCGCTTCTCCAAACGACACGCCATGTGCCTGCAGATTAGCGGCTGCTTTTACCGGATCCCAGTCAATTTTCATGGATTCATTGTATGCACAGATGTCTATCTGTCAAGCATCGACCAGCTCAATTGGCCACCAGTTCCCACAAGGCCATGCAACCAAATTCATGGCGGTGCGCTTCGGTAATGTGCTGGGGTCCAGCGGCAGCGTGATCCCCAAGTTCAAGGAGCAGATCGCCAAAGGCGGGCCCGTCACCGTCACGCACCCCGACATCACGCGCTACTTCATGACCATCCCCGAGGCCGCGCGCTTGGTCGTGCAGGCGGCAGCGCTTGGCGAAACCGGCCAGGTCTATGTGCTCGATATGGGCGAGCCGGTGCGCATCAAAGACCTGGCGCGCGACATGATCCGTCTCTCGGGCCGCAGCCTCGACGAAGTCCGCATCGAGTTCACCGGCCTGCGCCCCGGAGAAAAGCTGTTCGAGGAACTGCTGGCCGACAGCGACACCGCGGTGCCCACCGCCATCGCAAGGTTGAGCGTGGCCAGGCTGAATGATGCGGAGGCTGCGTCCAGGGTGCTGGTGTGGCTCAAGGGGCTGAACTCGGCGCAGGCATGTCTTGACGACGATGCGGTGCGGCTGGCCTTGGGGCAGTTGATCAAGAAGTTTCGGGCGGGCAATGCTTAGGGACTGAAGAGCCAGCCCACCCGCAAGGGGAGGACGCGCCGGGGACGAGGGCTGAGGGCTGAGGGCTGAGTTTGTAAACAGCCAGGCTCGAAATGAATTTTTGCCATCGCAAAAAAGACGTCGATTACGAAGCTAAACTCTGTTCTAAATTAGAACAAGCTCCTTGTCGACCGAACAGTCACGCGCCCATTCGGGTGCATAGCGGTTGCGGTAGCAGCCCCAAACCCTATTCTTTCTCAGTACTCCGCACCCGTACCTCCAAGCAACATGACCTCTCGTCGCCGCACTGTCAACGAAGACACGCATTTCTGGACGCTTAAGTTGCTCCAGGAAAAGCCTGGCATCACCCAGCGCGCCTTGGCCAAAGAAGTGGGGATGAGCCTGAGTGGTATCAACTACTGCATTGGCGCTCTGGTCGAAAAAGGCTGGCTGAAAATGGGCAACTTCAGCAAGAACCCCAACAAACTGGGTTACGCCTACCTGCTCACTCCCACCGGCGTGGCTGAAAAAGCAGCCCTGACCAAGCGGTTCTTGCAGCGCAAGATGGCTGAATATGAAGAGCTGCGGGGCGAAATTGAGGCGCTGCAGCTTGAGGCAGATCCGCCATCGCAAACCGCCTCAGCGAAATCCGGTTCATGAACAGCACCCAAAAAATCTACGTGGCAGGCCACCGTGGCATGGTTGGTTCGGCAATAGTGCGCCTACTACTTCAAAGCGGCCTCAGTCCCGAGTCCTTGGTCCGCAAAACGCACGCCGAGCTGGACTTAACCAACCAAGCTGCCGTACAAGCCTTTTTCAAGGCGGAAAAACCCACCCAGGTCTATCTGGCCGCAGCCAAAGTAGGTGGCATCCATGCCAACAACACCTACCCGGCCGAGTTCATCTACCAAAACCTGATCATGCAAGCCAACGTCATCGAGGCTGCGTTCCAAAACGGTGTGAAGAAGCTGCTCTTCTTGGGCTCCAGCTGCATCTATCCCAAGCTCGCCCCGCAGCCGATGACAGAGGCCGCCTTGCTCACCGGCACGCTAGAGCCCACCAACGAGCCCTACGCGATTGCCAAGATCGCCGGCATCAAGCTGTGCGAAAGCTATAACCGCCAATACGGCGAAAGTCATGGCATCGACTACCGCAGTGTCATGCCCACCAACCTGTATGGCCCCGGTGACAACTACCACCCCGAGAACAGCCACGTCATCCCCGCGCTGATCCGCCGCTTTCATGAAGCCAAGGTCAACCGCGCGTCCATCGTCACCATCTGGGGCAGCGGCACGCCCAAGCGAGAATTCTTGTATGTGGACGACATGGCCGCAGCCAGCGTGCACGTGATGAATCTGGGCAAAGCTAGCTACGACGCCCACACCCAGCCCATGCAAAGCCACATCAATGTCGGTTGCGGTGAAGACATCACCATCCGCGAACTGGCGCAAACCATTGGCCGGGTGATCGGCTTTCAAGGTCAGATCGAATTTGACCCCAGCAAGCCCGATGGTTCTCCCCGCAAGTTGATGGGCAGCCGCAGGCTTAACGCGCTGGGTTGGCAGGCAAAAACCGCGTTGGAAACAGGTTTGGTAGCCGCATACCAAGAGTTTTTGCAGCGTACAAAATGACTGACGGTTCCAACATCGCTCCGGCCTCGCGTACGCAAAGCGTTGCGCCGATCCAGTCGCTTATCGGTGGCCGTATTTTGATGCTGCGCGAACAACGCGTGATGCTTGACGCAGATTTGGCCGAACTCTACGGTGTGCAAACCAAAGTGCTGGTGCAAGCGGTTAAGCGCAACCTTGCGCGCTTTCCGCAAGATTTCATGTTTCAACTCTCTGTCGAAGAGTTCGCGGCTTTGAGGTCACAAACTGTGACCTCAAACACCGGGCGCGGGGGACGTCGCACGGCTCCCTATGCGTTTACCGAGCAAGGTGTGGCGATGCTGTCGTCGGTTTTGGGGAGCCCGCGCGCTATAGGCGTCAACGTCGAGATCATGCGCACGTTCGTGCGCGTGCGTGAACTGGCCGCTACCCATACCGAGCTGGCCAAACGGCTGAGCGAACTCGAAGAGAAGACCGTGCTGCTGTCCATGGAGCACGACACCTTCAGTCGCAACACGCGCAATCAACTCAAACAGGTTTTCGATGCACTTCGTGAGTTGATGACGCCGCCCGTCCAAGCCAAACGACCGATTGGTTTTGTTACGCCGAAAGAACCCCGTTAATAGTGCCACTCACACGCACCAGCCCATGACTATCGCTTCCCAAACCACACCCAAAGTCGCCCTCATCACCGGCATCACTGGCCAAGACGGTTCTTATCTTGCTGAGTTTTTGCTGGAAAAAGGCTACATCGTGCACGGCATCAAGCGGCGGGCCAGCTCATTCAACACCCAGCGTGTAGACCACATCTACCAAGACCCGCACGTTGACAACGCCAACTTCAAGCTGCACTACGGCGACCTCACCGACACCAGCAACCTGGTGCGCATCATTCAAGAAACACAGCCCGACGAAATCTACAACCTCGGTGCCCAAAGCCACGTGGCAGTCAGCTTTGAGAGCCCGGAATACACTGCCGACGTCGACGGTATGGGCACGCTGCGCATTCTGGAAGCCATACGCATCCTGGGGCTGGAAAAGAAGACCCGTTTCTACCAAGCCAGCACCAGCGAACTCTACGGGCTGGTGCAAGAAACACCACAGAAAGAAACAACTCCGTTCTACCCGCGCAGCCCCTACGCCGTGGCCAAGCTCTATGCGTACTGGATTGTCGTGAACTACCGCGAGGCCTACGGCATCTACGCCTGCAACGGCATCCTCTTTAACCACGAGAGTCCGCGCCGTGGCGAAACCTTTGTCACTCGCAAAATCACCCGTGGCCTGGCCAACATCAGCCTCGGCCTGGAGGACTGCCTCTACATGGGCAACATCGATGCCCTGCGCGATTGGGGTCACGCCAAAGACTATGTGCGCATGCAGTGGCTGATGCTGCAGCAAGATCAACCTGAAGATTTTGTCATCGCCACCGGCGTGCAATACAGCGTGCGTCAGTTCATCGAAAAAGCGGCCACTGCTTTGGGCATGCAACTTCGGTGGGAAGGCGTGGGCGTGAGTGAAGTCGGCTATTGGACGAATCCTCCTGAATCGTCATTGCGAGCGCAGCGCTGCAATCCATGCCCTCCGGAAGTCCCCGTCATAAAAATCGACCCCCGTTACTTCCGTCCAACAGAAGTTGAGACCCTGCTCGGTGACCCCACCAAAGCCAAAGAGAAACTGGGTTGGGTACCTGAAATCCCACTCGATGAACTGGTGCGAGAAATGGTTGCAACCGACCTGGCCGATGCCAAAAAACATGCCCTGCTCAAACAGCATGGTTACAACGTCAGCGTGAGTATTGAATAACCATGGACATCACCATCATCGGCACCGGCTACGTCGGCCTTGTTACCGGCGCCTGCCTAGCGGACTTAGGCAACAACGTGTTCTGCCTGGATGTAGATCAAGCCAAGATCGACCTTCTCAACAACGGCGAAGTTCCCATCTATGAGCCGGGTCTGAAAGAGGTTATTGAGCGAAACGTCGATGCAGGTCGCCTGACTTTCTCAACCGATCTCGCCGCCAGCGTGGCCCACGGCAGCGTGCAGTTCATCGCAGTTGGAACTCCGCCCGACGAAGATGGTAGCGCCGACCTGAAATACGTATTAGCCGCCGCCCACAACATCGGCCGCCACATGACCGACGACAAGGTGGTAGTAGACAAATCCACCGTCCCCGTTGGCACTGCCGACAAGGTAACGGCCGCGATCAACACTGAACTGCAAAGCCGCTTCGCCTCACCCGTCATTGCGAGCGCACCGCGGCAATCCATGCAGCGCCCCGCCTTCAGCGTCGTATCCAATCCCGAATTCCTGAAAGAAGGTGCCGCCGTAAAAGACTTCACTCGCCCAGACCGCATCGTACTTGGCGTTACTGATGACGCCGCAGGCCAGCAAGCCTTGGTCACCATGCGACAGCTGTACGCCCCTTTCAACCGCAACCACGAGCGCACTCGCGTCATGGACGTAAAGAGCGCCGAGTTCACCAAATACGCAGCCAACGCCATGCTGGCCACCCGCATCAGCTTTATGAACGAGCTTGCCAACTTGGCCGATCAGGTGGGGGTCGACATTGAGCTAGTTCGTCAGGGCATAGGCTCTGACCCGCGCATTGGCTACAGCTTTTTGTACGCTGGCACTGGCTACGGCGGCAGTTGCTTCCCCAAGGACGTGCAGGCACTTGCCCGCACCGCCCGCGAGAACGGCCAAACCTTGCGCGTGCTCGAAGCGGTAGAGGCCGTGAACCACGATCAAAAAAACGTGCTGGTCAACAAGATATTTGCCAAGTACGGCCCAAACCTGGCTGGCAAAACATTTGCTCTGTGGGGCCTGGCGTTCAAACCCAATACCAACGACATGCGCGACGCGCCAAGCCGCGTCGTCGTCAGTGCGCTGCTGCGCGCTGGCGCTAGCATTGCCGTACACGACCCGGTAGCTGAGGAAGAGGCTAGGCGCGTGCTAGCGCTGGACCTCGCCGATGCCCCCACGCTGCTGGGTCAGCTGCAGTTTGTCGACAAGCCCTTGAAGGCCGCGCAGGGCGCAGGCGCGCTAATCATCGTGACGGAGTGGAAGGATTACCTCAGTCCAAACTGGAAGGCGCTTAAAGCCGCCATGACGAGCCCGGTGATCTTTGACGGACGAAACCTCTTCGAACCAGCCGACATGAAATCTTTGGGGTTTGAGTATTCTGGAATTGGAAGGAACGGTAAATGTTGAAATTTGCATTGGTTGGGTGCGGAAGAATCGCCAAACGGCACTCTGAGCTGTTAGGAAATTCCCAGATTCAGGGTGCGAGCCTGGTCGCGGTCTGCGACTTGGTAGAAGATAAAGCAAAAAAAATTGGCGAACAGTTTTCAGTGCCATTTTTCACCGATATGCATGAAATGATGCGATCGGTAAACATTGATGTAGTGGTGGTGCTGACCGAAAGCGGCCTGCATGCTGAGCATGTTGTAGCCCTCGCGCCCTACGGCAAACACATCGTGGTCGAAAAGCCGATGGCTCTAACACTTGACGATGCTGATGCCATGATTCGAGCCTGTGACCAGGCCGGAGGCAAACTCTTCGTGGTCAAGCAAAATCGTTTCAATGTACCGGTCGCTAAGGCGCGGCAGGCGCTCGAAGCGGGTCGATTCGGGAAACTTACCATCGGTACTGTTCGTGTCCGCTGGTGTCGTCCCCAGTCTTACTACGATCAAGCGGCGTGGCGCGGTACTTGGGCGATGGACGGTGGAGTGCTGGCGAATCAGGCCAGCCACCATGTGGACATGCTTGAATGGATGATGGGTGATGTGCTTAGCGTATTTGCCATGAGTTCCACCGCACTTGCCGACATTGAGGCCGAAGATACGGCGGTCGTTATTTTGCGTTTCAAGAATGGTGCACTCGGTGCGATTGAGGCAACAACGGCCACGCGTCCAAAAGACCTCGAAGGTTCACTTTCAATACTAGGTGAATGCGGTACTGTCGAAATCGCCGGCTTTGCCGTGAATGAAATGAAGGTCTGGAACTTCGTCAAACCCGAGGTTGGCGATGAAGATGTGATGGAAAAATATTCTGTCAATCCGCCAAACGTCTATGGGTTTGGGCACCAAGCCTATTACGAACACGTCGTTGACGGTATCTTGAATAACAAACAACACATCGTGGACGGACTGGTGGGCCGAAAAAGCCTTGAGTTGATCAGTGCCATCTATGAATCCATCGAAACCGGGCGTGAGGTACCACTGCGTTTTCGCGCCGAGCATTGTCGATTAGGGGTACGTTAATGGCGGAACCCAGGCTCAAGGAAGTCGGCATCGTTAATGTGCAATTTGGCAGCAACGTCACGGTTGTGCAACCCACTAACATTTACGGATGCAGCATAGGTGACGATGTCTTTATTGGCCCGTTTGTGGAAATACAGAAGGATGTGACTATTGGCGCGCGCACCAAAGTCCAGTCACATGCCTTCGTGTGTGAACTCGTCAGCATAGGAGAAGACTGCTTCGTTGGGCACGGCGTGATGTTCGTCAACGACTTGTTTGCGGGTGGCGGTCCGGCTCGCGGAAAGCGCGAACTCTGGAAATCAACGCACATTGGCCATCGGGTTTCCATCGGTTCCAACGCGACTATTCTTCCTGTGCGCATCTGTGACGACGTAGTTATTGGTGCCGGCTCCGTTGTCACCAAAGATATAACAACACATGGAATCTACGCAGGTAATCCTGCCCGACTGATACGCACATTGCATTCTCAATTACCAAAGATCGAATAATATGAATATCGCTGTTCCCTTCGCTGACCTACATGCCCAATATCTGACTATCAAGGAACCGATTGATGCGGCAATTGCCGAGGTCATTCGCTCTTCCGCGTTCATTCGCGGGCCGTTCGTTGCACGTTTTGAGGAGCAGTTCGCTGAAGCGACTGGAGTGAAGCACTGCGTGTCCTGTGCCAATGGCACTGATTCGCTCTATATCGCCATGCATGCGCTGGGCGTGCAACCAGGCGATGAGGTGATCGCACCGGCACACTCCTGGATTTCCACATCAGAAACGATCACACAGGCAGGCGGAAAAGTCGTGTTCTGCGACACCGATGCAAGCACCTATACCCTGGATCCAACACAGCTTGAAGCTCTGATCACACCGCGGACGGTGGGGATTGTTCCTGTTCACCTGAACGGCCAGCCAGCCGACATGCCGGCCATTATGGCCATAGCCCAAAAGCACAAGCTGTGGGTTATTGAAGACTGCGCCCAAGCGCATCTAGCGCAAATCAACGGGCGTATGGTGGGCACTTTCGGAAATGCCGCGTCCTATTCGTTCTACCCCGGAAAGAACCTGGGCGCGATGGGTGACGCCGGCGCAATCACAACCAATGATGCTACCCTGGCAGACAAGATGGCGATGTTTGCGCGTCACGGTGGACTGACCAAAGGGGATCATCGAATTGAGGGAATTAATAGCCGACTCGATGGGCTGCAGGCGGCGATTCTGGCTGTCAAACTTCCGCATCTAACGAGTTGGACGCGCAGGCGTCAAGCAATAGCAACGGAGTACAACAGACTTCTTGCCAGCGTACCAGGGCTGACTTTACCTGAGACAGATGAAGGTCGGGAACACGTATATCATTTATATGTAATTCGGCATGAACGGCGCGACGCATTGGCACAGCATCTCATGGCAAACGGCATTCAGACAGTGATTAATTACCCGGCCGCATTGCCATTTTTGCCTGCCTACTCGCGATTGGGCCATGTCGCTGAGGACTTCCCGAATGCTTACTACAACCAGTCTCGAATCTTGTCGTTACCTATTTATCCTGAGATGAAAATTGAGCAAATTGCACTGGTGGCCAGCGGTATCCGGGAGTTTTCAGCATAATGATTCCTGGGCATCTATGCGAAGCCGAAGTGGTAACAAAACACGAGCTTCTTTCCAACTCGAGATGGAATCTTCTGGCGTTTTCCGTTGCGCTGGGGTGCAATTTTCTGCTCTTGCCCTTCGTCATCCGGAACATCGGGTTGCAGGCTTTTGGTATCGCAGCGTTGATCCTTGCAGTGTTTGCTCCCTTCCTGCTGGTTGGCACGGTACTTGGGCAAGCGACATTGCGCGAACTGGCTCATCGCGTTGCTGCATCGGAATTGGTTGAAAGCGGGCGGATGTTTTCCGCAGCGATAGTCTTGTGTGTAGTCGGTTGCTTTCTTAGCATCCTTCTGTTGCTCGTTTTTGGGGCGTCCGTCGGTCACCTGTTTGGCCTCACGAATCAGGTGGACCGCGACTGGCAAGTCAGTTTTGCGGTGGCGGCCTTTGGCTGGGTGGCGCAGCAATTCACGTTCGTTCTACAGTCGACCGTAGCAGCAACGCAGCGGTACGCGTCGCTGGCTGGCATTGGAATCATCGCGGCCATGGCCAATGTGGCGGCAGTTGCGGTTGCCGTCGTGCAATTCCCGACGGCCCTCGGTTATCTCGTTGGTACCAGCATCGGACTTCTCGCATCGCTGGTCATTTGGTGGTTGTTGGTTCGACGCGGCCTGCCATGGCTGTTCCCCCTCCGATCCCCGACGCGCCGTGATCTGACTGCGATCATCGACTTTGGCAAGTGGCAAGGGGTGTCGCATTTCGCCGGCGCCATCGGGCTGCAGATGGACCGCTACGTGCTCGGCACACTGGCTCCCTTGGCGGTGGTCGGCCAGTACAACGTAGCGATGCGACTGCAGGAGGTCGTGCACATGGCGGTGCTGAAAGCGGGCGAGGTGCTCTTCCCTCATTTCAGCGCCACATCGAGCGATGCGGTCGAGCGCCGTGCTTCGTTCTTTATCACCGTGTCCTGGATCCTCAACACAGTGGCGGCTTGCGCGCTGGCACCCTTGATTCCTCTTGCGTGGGACATCATCGCCCTTTGGGTCGACCCGACGACGGCCGACGGTGCGGCCCCGATGTTGCGAACGCTGGCCGCTGCGGGCGTTGTGGGCGCCGGGGCGAATGTCTATTTTTATCATGCAATGGGAACCGGGCAGACTGCACGACTGGCGCTGCTTACCGTGGTTCATGCCGTCACTACGGTCGCGTTGACTGTTGTCTTGATTAAGCTCTACGGTCCCGCCGCAGCCGGCCTGGGTTTTCTGATCGCGAGCGCGCTGCGACTCGCCTTTATCTTGCCCTTCAGCAAACAGTCGTTCGAAGGAACGGTGTCACTCGTCACGCTGATCGCCTGCACGCTGCCTCCGCTGTTCATCGGCCTGGTCGTGGGCGCAGCCTGGTATCGGATCGGGTCACCGTCGGCGACCACCTGGGCTGAACTGTCGGCCTGCTATGCGGCGATGTTCTGCAGTGTTGCGATCGCATCCATCGCCTTGACGTCTGTCACCGGCCGCGGTCGGCTCTTGGTCACCGATTGCCTGCGCATGGCGCGCGGCACGCTCTTGCGGAATCGAGGATAAGGCGATGTGCGGCATTGCAGGGGTATTGGTCAACCGTGGTACCGAGTTCGATGTCGGTGATTTGCGCCGTCTTGCCGATGCTCTCGCGCATCGCGGACCCGACGGAGAAGGCATCTTGGTCAGCGCCGACGGTTCGGCCGGTTTCGTGCATCGGCGCCTCGCGATCATCGACACCTCTGATCGCGGTCATCAGCCGATGCAAACTGGCGACGGCCGGTACACCATCGTCTTCAACGGCGAGATCTACAACTTCATAGAGCTGCGCCAGGAATTGCAGCGACTCGGAAGCGTGTTCCGCAGCGACAGCGACACCGAGGTCATCCTCGAAGCCTGGCGGCATTGGGGCAAGGCCATGCTGACACGCTTCAACGGCATGTGGGCGATGGCCATTCACGACAACGCCAGCGGCGACCTGTTCCTCGCCCGGGACCGCTTCGGCATCAAGCCACTGCTCTACAGCCAGTCGGCAGGCCGGTTCGCCTTCGCCTCCGAGATGCGCGCGTTGACCGCGCTGCCTTGGCTGGACCGACAGCTTGACCGCGCGGTCGCAGCCCGACTCCTGTTCGATCCGTTCTCGATCGAAGGCGGCGAGCGAAGTCTCCTGACTTCGGTGCGTCGACTGCCTGCCGGTCACTGCGCCATCGTGCAAGGCGGGCGCTTCACGCTGGAACGTTGGTGGCGCACGACGCAACATCTGGTGGCGCCGCCGGCGACGGCTGCACTGCAGGCCGATGGCTTTCGTGAGTTGTTTCTCGACGCCACCCGCCTGCGGCTGCGCAGCGATGTCTCGGTGGGCACCTGCCTGAGTGGCGGCTTCGACTCCAGTGCAATCACCGGCGCGATGGCACACGTGGCCAACAGTGACCATCCGCATCTGCGCGAGGCCACAGATTGGCGCCACGCCTTCATCGCGTCCTTTCCGGGCCAGTCCAACGACGAGACCCCGCAGGCGCTCGAAGCGGCAGCTTTCGCCGGCGTCACTCCGCACGTGCTGACGATGCGCGATGACGACGCGCTGGCGCAAATCGATACCGTGCTGGCCGACCTGGACGACGTGTACATCAGCCTCCCCACTGCGCCATGGCAGATCTACCGCGAGCTGCGCCGCGCGAAGACCGTGGTGTCTCTCGACGGCCACGGTGCCGACGAGCTGATGGGCGCCTACCGGCAGGAAGGACAGACGCTTGGCTTCTTGCTGCGCAACCTGCTGGCCTGGGGGGCCAGCCGCCACAGGATGATCGGGCTTGTGACCGATTCGGCCAAGGCGGCTTGGCTGACGGCGCGAGGCCTCAATTTCCTGCGCCACCACCGGCTCGCCGCGCCGCCCGATCTGGGCACACCGTTCGACGACGATGAATTGCCGGCGCAGTGGGGGCCATTGAACCGCCGCCTGTACCGCATGTTCCACGCCACCGTGCTGCCGACAATCCTGCGCAACTTCGACCGGCTGTCGATGGCGCACGGCGTGGAAGTGCGTATGCCTTTCATGGATTGGCGACTCGTGACCTATGTCATGTCACTGCCCGACAACGCGAAGTCTTCGCAAGGCATGAGCAAGTTCGTCGCGCGCCAAGCCATGGCCGGGCTCATGCCGGACAGCATCCGGCTGGCACGCCGCAAGGTCGGCTTCAACTCGCCCATGCCGGAATGGCTCAATGGGCCGCTGAGCGAATGGGTGATGAGCGTGCTGAACCAGGAGAACCAGGCCTTTGACGATCTGGTCGATACAGCGTCTTTGCGCAAGCGAGTAGCAGCCATTTCGAACGAGAAGGCCTGGGACTGGGAGAAGGTCGGGCGGTTGTGGCCTTACATCCACATGAAGTGGTGGCTGCAAAGGCATGCCTGACGGGGACGCACTTTGAAAGCACTCCCCTCAACCCAGAAACAGGTGCGGTCGCCCGAGCGCGTCCGCCGTGCACAGATGCGCACGGTCGGAAACGTTGTTGGATGGCTGCTCGTTGCCGCCTTTGTTGGATATCCATTGCTCGGATCATTGGTCGCAATGACCGGATGGCCAAGTCTTGCCGGGTCTATACCCGTCCGTTCATTCGTGCTGCTGGTCTCGCTGCATCTGATCGTGATACTTCGCGCCAATCGATTGACTGTTGGCGCCAAACTCACCTTGTTCTTCTGGCTGCTCTATCTTTCTCGATTGCTTTGGGACCTGATCGTTCCAGGCATTCCTGGCGCAAGCGAGGCGCTCGCGTTCTTCATCATAGGCGGTGTCACCTCATCGCTCGCCGTCATGTTGGTGCCGGCCACCTGCTGGGATGAAGCCAGACTTGCAAGGATATTGGCGATCATCGGTACTAGCGTCTGCATCATCGCGTTCATCGAAGTCAGCTTCGACCTCGCCGGGGACCGCTCCCTGTTCGACGAAACGGGGCGTCTTTCAGTCGACACGGTCAACCCCATCACTTACGGCCATGTCGCGGTGACAACCCTCATCGCATGCTTCAGGCTGGCGGGGATCGGCGGCGGTCGAAACAACCGGTTGTTGGCGTTGCTGGCCGCCATCGCGGCGATCGTGCTCCTGCAGTTGTCCGGTTCGCGCGGCCCGCTGGTCTCACTGGTCGTTTGCATGGCGTTGCTTGGCTTGTGCAATCGTCGATATCGCGGCGTCATGCTGATCGTCATTCCCTTGCTTGTTCTTCAGGCGCTTTTGATAGGCGACTCGGTTCTGCAGCAGCGCGTATCCATCGTTGAAGATGACCCCTCTACGTTGGAGCGAATTCTGTTGCAGACTGGCGCCATCCAACAGTATTTGGACCATCCGATCATTGGCAGCGCATTTGTGGAATTGCAAACAAATACCTATCCACACAATCCATTCATTGAGGCCGCAATGGCCACCGGCACGCTTGGCTTGGTCCTCTTGTTGGTGTTGTTTTGGATGGCGATACGGCAAGCCATTGCGCTCTTGCGCGCCGGCTTTGTCGTTGTCCCGCTGCTGGCTATCCAGCAAATCGTTGCAGTCCAGTTTTCCGGCTCCTTATCGGAGTCGAATCAAATGTGGATTGTCCTGGCACTGATGTTCGCCCCTCACCGACACCCGATTGCGAGCGCCAAGGTCAAGAGGCCGATCTGGCACTCGGGGCGACGTTTAGCACGGCCAACTTGAGCATGAGAGTAAGGGTGACACGGGTATCAATCTGGGGTGCCTTCACGTTCAGGAGCATCGACGTCTACCTCTTCAAGCGCGATGGCAGCGATGATTCGGTGTACTTGATCGCTGGCTGTGCATCCGGAGTGTTCACCATTCTTTGGATCGCACTAAGCACTTCCGCAATGACAGGTGGGCTGGCCTTGCTGCTGCGACTGGTGGCTTGGCGGTCTCGATCCGGATCGAGCCAGAACCGCGACGTACTAGCTGCCCCTTCAACACATCCAGGGGCCGTACTATGAGACTGTTCCAAAATTCCGGGCTGTATCCGGCCTATGTACCGCGCCTTCGCCAACTGAGCCAGAAGTGCACTACGTTCGTGGAGCACCTGCAGGTGTTCCTGGGTGACCGCTATGGCGCATGCCATTTCCTGCAACCTGTGCTCAGCGGTGACCCCACCGCCTTCTTCACGAACGCGGACGACGAGGTGCAGCAGCGTTGCTGGGCAAAGGAACGTGGCCTGGACAGCAATGCAACGCTTGCCGACATTCTGTTGGCCCAGATCGAGGAACATCGAACGGAAGTCTTCTACAACCTCGACCCCATGCGGTACGGCAGTGATTTCGTTCGGCGCCTGCCGGGTTGCGTGAAGAAGAGCATCGCCTGGCGTGCCGCGCCCTCGCCTCGCGCAGACTTTGGAGCCTACGCATCCGTCGTCTGTAACTTTCCGGGCATTCTGGAGAACTATCGCAAGGCCGGCTGGACAGCCGCTTACTTCGCGCCAGCGCACGACCCGGTGATGGACACCTATGCGGCCAACACTGACCGGCCTATCGACGTGCTCTTTGTCGGTGGCTACAGCCGCCACCACAGCCGTCGGGCGGCCGTGCTCGAACAAGTGGCGATGCTCGCCGGTCATCATCGCGTCAGGTTCCACCTTGACCGGTCCCGGTTGACACGGTTGGCAGAATCGCCGTGGGGTAGGCTGTTGCCCCTGGCAGGTCATCGCCGGCCCTCGGAAATACGGTCAGTGAGTGCCGAACCGGTATTCGGCCGCGACCTGTACAAGGCCATCTCGCAGTCGAAGATTGTGCTGAATGGTGCCGTCGACATGGCGGGCCTGGATCGCGGCAACATGCGATGCTTTGAAGCCATGGGGTGCGGCGCCCTGATGGTGTCGGACGAGGGCCGCTACCCGGCCGGCATGGTGGACGGTGAAACGATGAAGACCTACACCGAAGCACAGCCTGCCTCGCGAGTGATCGAAGCCGCCCTCGGCACGCCAGACTTCAGCGCGCGAATCGCGGCCAATGGCCACCGCACCATGCAGACGCAATACAGCAAAGCAATCCAATGGCAGGCATTTCAGAATCTGGTGGGGCTCTCGTGAGCGGCAAGCTGCGTTCGCTGGCAAATGACCTGATCGGTCTCTTCGTCGCCCGTCGCATTCGCATTTCAGTCGGGCCCAACTCGATGGTGCGTTGGTGGGCTTTGCGTGGATCCGGCGCCGGGCGGATCGTGGTCGGCGCAGGTTCCATGCTCCGGTGCCGAATCAACTTCGATCACGACCGTGGTGAGGTGAAGATCGGCGACCGTTGCTTTCTCGGCGCCAGCCATCTGGTTTGCCATACCGGCATCACGATCGGCGACGACGTGATCATGTCCTGGGGCGTGACAGTCGTTGACCACGACTCGCACGCGCTGGCATGGAAGGATCGCAGCCGCGACATCAGCGACTGGATGCAGGGCGTCAAGCACTGGGACAAAGTCATCGTCTCACCGGTCACCATCAAAGACAAGGTGTGGATCGGTTTCGGCGTCAGCATTCTCAAGGGGGTCACGGTGGGCGAAGGCGCGGTCATCGGGGCAAATTCGGTCGTCACCAAAAGCGTCCCTCCCTATTGCGTCGTTGCAGGAAACCCTGCGCGAATCGTGAGGCGACTGGATCACGAGGGCGAACCATCATGAGTGAGTCGTCGGTCTTTGCGACCTGGGAGTCCGCCGTCGCCTGGCTGCGCTCGCAGCCCGACCAACGTGAGTTGGTCATCGGCGCCTACTACGACGACCCATTGCTTGCTGCCGCGCACCGCTACTGGCAAAGTGCCGAATGGCAAGCAGTGCGCACCCACCTGCCGAATCCGGCCAATGCAAACGCCCTGGACGTGGGTGCGGGGCGCGGCATTGCCAGCTACGCATTGGCCAAAGAGGGCTTTGCCGTCACGGCACTGGAGCCCGACCCCAGTGCGCTCGTGGGCGCACAAGCCATTCGCCAACTGGCGGTCGAGGCGGGCCTGCCGATCACCGTCACCGAAGAGTTTTCGGAGCGCCTGCCCTTCCCGGATGCCGGCTTCGACGTCGTGTTCGCGCGCGCCGTCCTGCATCACACCTCCGAGCTGGCTGCGGCATGCCGTGAGTTTTTCCGCGTCCTCAAACCCGGTGGCAGCCTCATTGCCGTGCGCGAACACGTGATCTCGCGCGAAGCCGACCTGCCAGCATTCCTCGAACTGCACCCCTTGCACAAGTTGTACGGAGGCGAGAATGCCTTTCGCCTCGATGCATATACAGCGGCACTGCAGGCGGCCGGCTTTCAGCTGGAGGGCGTTCTGGCGCCGCTTCGCAGCCCGATCAACTTCGCGCCGCAGACCACCCGCACGCTGCAGGAAGAGGTGGCGCGCAGGCTGTCGCGAGGTGTGCCCGGTCTTGCCAGGCTCATCGGCTTGGCGCTTCGCCTGCCCGGCGTCTGGTCCTTGCTGTTGCCCGCCCTGGAACGCGTTGATCATCGGCCGGGGCGGCTGTACTCCTTCATCGCCCGAAAGCCATCATGAACGGCCGCATCTGGATCACCGGCGCGCACGGGTTCATAGGTCGCCACCTGGCGCAAGCCCTGAGCGGCGCAGGTCACGCGGTGGCGGGCATCGGGCATGGCGCCTGGCCGGCCGCTGCCGCAGCACCCTGGGGCGTCGGGCACTGGCTGAATGGTGACCTGTCGGCCAGCAACCTCAACGCCCTGCGAACGCTCGCCGGCCCACCCGATGTGGTGATGCACCTGGCCGGTGGCTCGTCCGTGGGAGCCGCCATCGCCCAGCCGAAAGAAGACTTCGCGCGCACGGTGGCCAGCACGGTCGAGCTGTTCGAGTGGCTGCGCCAGGAGTCCCCGCAGACCTGCGTCGTCGCCGTGTCGAGCGCTGCGGTGTATGGCGCCGGGCACGCCGGGCAGATCGGCGAAGACACTGCGTTGGCGCCGTACTCGCCCTACGGACATCACAAGCTGATGATGGAGTCTCTGTGCCGTTCGTACGGCGCCACCTACGGCCTGCGTTCGGCCGTGGCGCGGTTGTTTTCGGTCTATGGGGCCGGCCTGCGCAAGCAGTTGCTTTGGGATATATGTAGCAAACTCCAGGCCGGTCAAGCGATGGTTGAACTGGGCGGAAGTGGCGATGAATTGCGCGACTGGACCGATGTGCGCGACGTAGTTCGTGCCCTTGCGGTCTTGCCCGAATTGGCCAATGCTCAGGTGCCTACGTTTAATTTGGGCAGTGGCGTGGCCACCCCTGTGCGCGCCGTGGCATCGCAGGTAATCGCGGCTTGGCAAAGCAGCATTCCCAGACCCGAACTGCGTTTCAGTGGACAGTCGCGTGCCGGTGATCCATTCAGCCTGCAGGCCGACGCCAGTCGGATTGCGAGCCTCGGGTTCAAGTGGCAGATACCTATTGAACAAGGCCTGATTGACTACGTGCGCTGGTTTCAGGGACAAGCCAAGGAGCAAATTTGATACGCGTGGCATTCACCCTGATTGGCGGGGGAAGTGGAACGGGTGTATACAACTACCTGCTTAACCTGTTGCGGGTACTTTGCCATCACGAGTCTGACCGGGTGACTCCGGTGTTGTTCCTTGGTATGGATGTCCCTCAAGGGGATGCCGCACCGTTCGGGGCGGTGCTGGGGCTGGAAATCGTTCGCACGCCGGCACTGAACCGCGTGAGGCGATCGAGAATATTGGCCACATCGCTTCTGTTGGGTGTTGACTCGAACTTGCGAGACATATTCCGCCTGCACGGCATCAACATAGTATTCGAATCGGCCCAATTCTTCGGCTGGCGACTGGGGCTGCCAGTGATTGCTTGGATACCCGATTTTCAGCACCGCCACCTGCGCCACATGTTTACTTTCAAAGGGTATTGGAAGCGTGAATTGGGGTTTAGGGCGGAAATTGCTGCTGGGCGCACTATCATGCTCAGCAGCGTAGACGCGCAGCACGACTGCGAGCGCTTCTACCCTCGCACCGTAGGCCGCACGCGCGCCGTTCGTTTTGCCGTGCCACCGGGCCAGCCACCTTCGCTGACGCAGGCTCGCGCCGTTGCTGATAGCTATGGCTTGCCGGCGCATTTTTTGTTCATGCCCAACCAGTTTTCAAAGCACAAGAACCACTTCTTGGTGCTCGATGCACTGGCGCTGCTGCGTTCGCGCGGGGTGGATGTTGTTGTTGTGTCATCGGGTAAACAGATGGACGAGCGTCACCCCGAATACTTCCCGAAGTTCAAGGCCAAGCTCGATTCACTTGGTCTGCATAACCAGCTTCGGCTGTTAGGGTTGATTCCCTATGCTGACCTCGCCGCGCTTATGCGTGCCAGCGCAGGCCTGATTAATCCGTCGCTGTTCGAGGGTTGGAGCACCCCGGTGGAAGAAGCGCGAGCGCTGGGAGTGCCTTTGTTGCTGTCCGATTTGGCTGTGAACCGCGAACAGGTCGGTGATCAGGCGCGCTACTTCAACCCTCACAGTGCTTCGGAATTGGCCGACGCTATTGCCGCCATGCCATCGCTGAGCGACGCACAGCGTGACCATGCGCTGTGCGGCGCGTTGGACGCCGCCCATGCCCGCGTACGCCAGTTCGCAGCGGATTTCGCTAACCTGATGATTGACAGTGCCACCAAACCACATTCCACATGAAGATCAGTATCATCACAGCCAGCTACAACAGTGCTGCCACCATTGCCGACACACTACGATCGGTGGGCGGTCAGTCCTACCGCAACTTCGAGCACATTGTGATCGATGGTGCCTCCACCGACAATACGCTGGAAATAGTCAGCAGGGTGGGTGGACCTGCGGTGCGAGTGGTGTCTGAGCCCGACAAGGGAATTTATGACGCAATGAATAAGGGTGTGCAACTGGCTATTGGTGACGTCGTTGCTTTTCTCAATTCCGATGATTTTTACAAAGACCCATATGTGTTGGCTCGGGTCGCTGAGGCCATGGAAGCCGAACAGCTTGATGCCTTATACGGTGATGTGGAGTTCTTCCGCTTCGGGCAGCAGGATACTGTTGTACGCCGGTACAATTCTGGTCGGTTTTCAATCGGTGGGTTGGGTTGGGGCTGGATGCCGGCGCATCCAGCTTTATTTATGCGTCGCGCGTTGTTTCTTCGGTATGGCGCGTTTTGTACCGACTATCGTATTGCAGGGGATTTCGAATTGATTGCCAGAGTGTTTAAACATCCCGAGCTACGTCACCGTCATATTTCGCAGTATTTGGTTCGTATGCAAATGGGGGGTCTCAGCACCAGTGGGTGGCGTGCCACTGTGCAGCTTAACCGCGAGATGATGCGGGCCTGTCGCGCGAACGCCATACCAACCAATTGGCTAAAGTTGTTGCTGCGATATCCCTTAAAAGCGATGGAGTTCTTTCCACCGTCGGCATCAAGGTGTAATAGGGAGCAGCCTTGAGTGTGCTAATTACCGGTGGCACGGGTTTCGTCGGCCAGGCGCTTGTTAAGCGCCTGGGTATAGGGTCAGTGCGCCTTTCAAGTCGAGGTGACGGAGCCGATCTAAACTCGGCATTGGTCGGTATCACCACCGTTGTTCACCTCGCCGCTCGAGTGCATATTGTGGAGAAAAAAGAGGCGGACCCTTTGACTGCGTTTTGCAATACACGCAAATGAACCACAGTCACGAATCCGCAAAACTGGGCGTTTAGCTTTGGCTGATTCCATTGTGAAACGTCGATCCAATCGAGATCAGAATTTCAAGCGTTCAGATCGGGTCGCGACGCCTGAAATGGCCCAGCAGCAGCCAGGCGCAGATGGCAATGCCGCTAAGCACCGCGGCAATCAGCGTGATCACTGAGCGCTTGGGCTTGCTGCGGCGTTCGGGCGGGGTGGCAGCATCGACCACCTGGTACAGGGCGCCTTCGCGCGCTTCGTCGAGCTTGGCCATCTCGTACTGGCGCGAGAAGATTTCGAACAGCGCTTCTTCGTACTTGAAGTCGCGCAGTGCGCCGATGTAGTCGGCGCCGGCGCCGCTCGCGTTGTCGCTCGTCTCCAGCCGGCTCAGCTGAGCGCGCAGCCCGCCGATGGTGGCTTGCAGCTGTCTGACCTCGGTGGCGTTGTCCGCCAGGGTGCTGCGCATCGCGCCCAGCTTCACTTCGGCAGCGCTCAGATCGGCCTTGACCCGGGCGTAGGCCTCGACGGCTGCTTTGGGCTCGCTCTTTACCGCGCCGGCATTGAAGCCGGTTTTCTGCAGTGCCAATTGCGCCTTCTTGAGCCGCTCGCGGCTCTGTGTCAGTTGCTGCTCGAAGAAGGCGCGACGCTTCTGCGCTTCTGTCATTGCCATGGTGCCGGCGAGGCCTCGCAGCTCTTCGATAAAGGCGTTGGCCATCTGCGCTGCCCGCAGCGGGCTGTGGTCATCGACCTCGACGGTGATCAAGTTGTCCTTTTTGCCAACGGCAATGCGCAGCCGGCCATCCAGGGTCTTGCGCGCATCGACGACATACTCGTCTTGTAGAGCTGCTTCAAGTCGAAGCGCTTGATGATGCGGTCCTTGATCGTTTCGCTTTCCAGCAGTGCGATTTGCTGGCCTGATGAACTCGACACATTCAGCCCGGCTGCACCTACAAGGCCCGACAGGGCGCCCAATGAGGCCAGCGCAGAAGATGCCGAGCTTTGCTGCTGCGGGGGAAAAAGCTGACCCGCGCGGTGAATACTGGCGTGATCAAGTAGCTGCCACCGTAACCCAGCACGCCCCCGGCCAGCGTCAGCGCCAGGATCAACTTCCAGCGCGGCCGCAGCGGCCGCAATATATCGCCCAGTGCGATTTCGTCGTCAATTGTCTGAGCGTTGGCGGGGGTGAGTGTCTCCCCGAGTGTGTTGGTCATATCCTTGTGCTCGCTCATCAATTGCGCATGATCTTCAAAGCCGCTGCGCCCAGGCCGAATTGGTACAGGATCTGCGTCCATTCCTTGGCCTCCTGGGTGAAGCTCGTCTTGTTGAGTTCCTCTGGTACGAAGATGGTGTCGCCGGGCTGGGCAGGGGCTGCGTCAAGCGCGTTCGATCCCAGCAGCCAGCCGCTTTGCCTTTGGCGGGCGCTGACCACACTGCCATTGGCGCGCACGACGAATACGCTGCCCGTGTCTGCACCCTTCGTCGGTCCGCCAGCCAGGCGAAGAAAATCGGCGACGACGCTGCCGTCAGCATAGAGAAAGCTCCCGCCGTTGAATACACTGCCGAAAACGCCAACCGTCGCGGGACGTGCCGGCACGGACAAGCGGTCGCCGTTCTCGATATTGATATCCGGAAGCTGGCTGCCACCCGGGCTCAACTGCAGGACGATGCGTCCAGTGGGCTGAACCGCGCGCAAGCTTGCAATCAGCCTTGCGGTCCCCTGATTCTGGGCTGCCTGCGCAGCGGCCTCGTCTGCTGACAGCGTCTTGCGTGTGCTGGCACTCTTGGTGAACTCGGCCTCAAACTCCCGCAGCGCCCGGTCGTAATTTTCTTGCTGGGTGACACGAACGCTCTCTCGGCTCAGATCGGTGCCAAACAAGTAGGCCTTGGGAGTCAGGCCGCCCGCGGCCCGAACGGCGTCGTTCAGGGTGCTGCTCGCTGGCAACACGTACTCGCCTGGTCTGGCCACCTCACCCTCGACAAGGATGCGTTTGTTCTGCTTGTTCTGGGGCAGGGTTGCCTCCACGGCACTGAAGGCACGCAGCAGATCACCGCTGTGCGGCGTCATCTTGCCCTGCTCGGGCAAGCTCAGGGTGATGATGCGTTCGGTGGTGCGAGCATCGATCCGTTCGAGACTGAGCCGCGACCGGTCGGCAACAGCGGTGAAGCCGCCGGCCATGGCCAGCAGTTGGTCAAGCGTTTCCTGCGGTTTCAACTCGAAGATGGCCGGCTTGTTGACGCTGCCAATCAGTGCGACTTGCGGGCCGACGGCGTCGATGTGGATTACGTCTTCGGCCTGCAGATTCAGGTCTGCGCCCTTGTCTCCGTTGATCAGGAGCGCATACAAGTCGAAGCGGGACATCAGCTTGCCGCCGCGACGCAGTTCGATATTCCGAAAGCTCCCGCCCGACGAGGGGCCGCCAGCCTGCATCAGGGCATTGACCAGGGTGGACAAGCTGCTGACCGTGTAGGCGCCAGGGCGATGGGTGAACCCGGTGACGTAGATCCGGATGCCGCGCAGCTTGCCCATGGACGCACTGAGCTTGTAGTTGCGAAACACCTGGGCGACGCGCGTGTCGATGTTGGCATTCAGATCGGAGTAGCGTGTGCCGGCCACCATCACGGGGCCGACGCGCGGCAGCGTGATGCGCCCGCTGCGATCCACCGTCAGGCGCAGATCGGCGTCGACCGAGCCCCATATCGTGACCAGTATCTCGTCGCCCACGCCAATCAGATAGTCGCCAGGGATCGCAGATGAGGTCGCTTGCATGGCCGCAGCGCCATCAGGACTCATCAGTTCGGCCCCGAAGCGGCGTATGTCCTTATCCGCACCGGTGGCACGCTGAACGTATCGCTCGAAGTCGGAAGGCTCGTAGCGGCGGCCTTTGTCCGTGTCAGTGCCTGTTCTTGCTCTCGTGTCAGAGTCCGTTCTCGTTCCCCGCGAGGCTTCTTCGCCGCCGTTAGTTCCGTCTTGTCGCGCGGGCGTCAAGTTGATCGGACCGGCATCAGATGCGGTGGGCGAATTGGCCGGCGCCGAGTAGGCGCTTTGTATCAGCAAGCTTGCTGCCAGGCATGCACACGCGACTTGCAGCCCCCTTGCAAAGACAGACGCTGCCGCCCAGCTCGATGCCGCGCAATCCGCTTTGCGCGCAGTCGTCGCGCGGATGGAGTCCGAGATAATTCCAGTGGTCATGCAACCTCACAAGAAGTGGAGCGAAGGCGCGTCGGTTGACTGCAACTGTCGCCTGGATGGATCGGGATTCTAGCTGGTGGACTGGTTGCCAAAGGTTCTGGCGACACCTCCTGACGAGGGTAGTTTGCGTTTCACTCTCGGCCCTGGCTACACTTCCATGCATGCTGTCTTCTTTCGCACTGAGTTTTGCCGTTGCCTTGATCGCAACCTTGTTCATCGTGCGCTCGGCGCATCTGCACGCCGGAATGTCGGCTGACAACGATCTGTCGGGGCCTCAAAAATTTCACACGCAGCCAGTGCCGCGCATTGGTGGCGTCGGAATCTTTGTGGGTCTTTTAGTCGGAGCGAGCTTTCTTCTTTTCAAGGAACCCAGACTTCGACACGATGTGTTGGCGTTGATGTTCTGTGCTTTGCCTGCGTTTGCGTCCGGCCTGATGGAAGACATCACCAAGCGAGTCAGCCCATTGCGCCGCTTGTTGGCGATTTGCATCGGTGCGGCACTGGGCGTGTGGCTGCTGGGCGCCGACATCAATCACACCTCGATACCCGGGTTGGATGCGATTGCAGCGACGACCATCGGCGCATTCTTGCTTGCGTTGCTGGTGGTCGCCGGCGTTTCCAACGCGATCAACATCATCGACGGCTTCAATGGATTGGCGTCGATGTGCTGCGTGGTCATGCTGGCCGGCGTGGCGGCGGTCGCCATGACGGTGGGCGATGGCTTGGTGGCCAGCATGGCCGTGCTGACGTTGGCGGCGACGCTCGGATTTTTCGTCTGGAACTATCCGATGGGACTGGTGTTTCTTGGCGATGGCGGCGCCTATTTTCTGGGCTTCATGCTGGCTGAACTCAGCATTCTGCTGATCAACCGAAATCTCAGCGTTTCACCGTTGTTTCCGTTGCTGCTGTGCGCGTACCCGGTGATGGAAACCGTGTTTTCCATGTACCGGCGCAGGATCGTGCGAGGCCGACCGATGGGCATGCCCGATGGCGTGCATCTGCACAGCCTGGTTTATCGCCGCTTGATGCGGTGGGCCATCGGTTCGCAAGACGCGCGTGTCCTGACGCGCCGCAACTCGATGACTGCGCCTTATTTATGGGTGCTGTGCTCGGCGGCGGCGATTCCGGCCGTGATCTGGTGGGACGACACCGCCATGCTGGCCTTGTTGCTGGTGGCATTCCTGATCGCCTACGTCAGCATGTACTGGATGATTGTGCGATTCAAGACACCGCGCTGGCTGGTGGTCAGGCGCTGAGCGAAACGGCCCGGATCAGGGCAAACCCGGGCTTGTATGGCGATAAGAGGATAATGTCGCCGCATGACTGAACCCATTGCCACTGAGGCGCTTGCTACGCGCTTTGACTCGCTCGCGCTGGACGCGAAACTTTTACGTGCTGTGATCGACTCCGGCTACACGGAGATGACGCCGATACAGGCCAAGGCGATTCCGCTGGTGCTCGCAGGCCGTGACGTGATGGGCGCTGCCCAGACCGGCACCGGCAAGACGGCGGCGTTTTCACTGCCACTGCTGCAGCGCATGCTCAAGCACGAGAACACCAGTACATCGCCTGCGCGTCATCCGGTGCGCGCGCTGGTGCTGGCGCCCACGCGTGAGCTGGCCGACCAGGTTGCCAACAACGTCAAGGCTTATTCCAAGCACACGCAGTTGCGCGCCACGGTCGTATTCGGCGGCATCGACATGAAGCCGCAGACGGCGCAGCTCAAGGCGGGTGTCGAGGTCTTGATTGCCACGCCGGGCCGCTTGCTCGACCACATCGAGGCCAAGAACTGTGTGCTCAACCAGGTCGAGTACGTGGTGCTCGACGAGGCCGACCGCATGCTCGACATCGGCTTCCTGCCCGACCTGCAGCGCATCCTGAGCTACTTGCCCAAGACGCGCCAGACGCTGCTGTTCTCGGCCACGTTCTCGCCCGAGATCAAGCGTCTGGCCGAAAGTTATCTGCAGAACCCGATCTTGGTGGAGACCGCAAGGCCCAACGAGACGGCTGCCAATGTGGAGCAGCATTTCTACAGTGTCAGCACCGACGACAAACGCAGTGCCGTGCTCAAGATCATCAAGGAGCGCGAGCTCACCCAGGCGCTCGTGTTTGTGAACTCCAAGCTCGGTTGTGCGCGTCTGGCCCGCTCGTTCGAGCGCGACGGCCTGCGCACGAATGCCTTGCATGGCGACAAGTCGCAGGACGAACGTCTGAAGGCCTTGCTGGCTTTCAAACGCGGT
Source organism: uncultured beta proteobacterium (assembly GCA_963740455.1). Classification (GTDB taxonomy): domain Bacteria; phylum Pseudomonadota; class Gammaproteobacteria; order Burkholderiales; family Burkholderiaceae_C; genus Paucibacter. Next base: position 96,742 of record CAVUEF010000004.1, on the reverse strand, counting down.
GAGGTCGACGTGCTGGTGGCCACCGACGTGGCTGCGCGCGGCCTGGACATCGTCGATTTACCGGCGGTCTTCAATTTCGACGTGCCGTTCAATGCTGAAGACTATGTGCACCGTATCGGCCGCACCGGCCGCGCCGGAGCCTCGGGCTTGGCAGTGACGCTGGTCACGCGTGACGATCAGCGTCTGGTGTCCGATATCGAGAGACTGATCAAACAGAAAGTCGAACTCGAGCCGCTTGAACTGGACAATCTGCGCCCGGTGCGTGCGCCGCGCCGCAGCGCCGAGGATGCGCCGGCCGGGCCTGCCGATGAAGCCAGGCCAGAGCCGCGCGAGCGCATGCCGGCACGATCAACTTACAGTGCGCCGCGCGCTCCGCAACGCAACGCTGATCCTTTCTTTGACCGCCCCTACGAACCCAGCGCGGCTGCCGAATCAGCCGTCTGGGACTCGGCCACTGCGGCCCAGGTGGCGGTCGGCAGGGCGATGTCGTCCAATATCAAGCCGAAGAGAAAAGTCGCGGCCTTGTTTGGTGCCAAAGAGCCCGAAGCGACCGCTTCGTCCTGAAGGGCTTGGCCGCGCCCTGAGCGCGCCTTCAATCGGCCAGCAAGGCAAAGACTGACGGCACTTTGTCGGGCATGGTTTGGGGTTTGGCGCGCCATTGGGCGACGCTGCTGGTACGTGTCCATCCGCTGGGCAGGGTCAGGCCACAACTCACCGAAAGCCTTGTCTGCGGCTGCAAACCCGCCAGCAGCGCATCCAGCAAGGCCTGATTGCGGTAGGGCGTCTCTATCATCAGCTGGGTCTGACCCAGGCGCCGCGACAAGGCCTCGACTTCGCGCAGGCGGCTGTTGCGCGCAGTAGCGTCCACCGGCAGATAGCCGACGAAGGCAAAGCTCTGGCCATTCAGGCCGCTCGCGCTCAAGGCCAGCAGCAGCGAGCTGGGTCCGCTCAAAGCGAGCACCTTGATGCCTTCGGCATGGGCTGCGGCCACCAGCAACGCGCCGGGATCGGCAATTGCCGGCAGGCCTGCTTCCGAGATCAAGCCGATGTCGTGACCGGCACGCGCGGGCGCCAGCAAGGCAGGCCAGGCATTGTTGCGTGCCGTCTGATCAATCGGTGTGCGTCCCTTGGGAGGGCGCGGCATCTCGACGATGTTCAGGGACTGGACGGGTTGCACCAGGGGCACGATCGCATCCACCCGTTTCAGGAAGGCGCGCGTGGTCTTGGCGTTCTCGGCCACCCAATGCGTCAAGCCGGCCGCCATGCGTATCACTTCCAGTGGCAGTACTTCGTGCAAATCGACGGCAGCGCCTTCGACGCCGAAATCGAGCGTGTTGGGGACCAGAATCAGCCGGCCGCTCATGTGGAACTCTTTGTCAGCAGCGGATCAAGACCGGCCGCGCGCAGCATGGTGCACAAGCGAATCAGCGGCAGTCCGACCAAGGCGGTCGGGTCGTCCGACGCCATGCTGCTCACCATGGCGATGCCCAGGGCCTCCGACTTGGCGCTGCCTGCGCAGTCATACGGCGCTTCAGCGCGCAGATAGGCTTCGATCTCGGCATCGCTGTAATCGCGAAAGCGCACCGTCACCGGGGCCAGGTCTTGCGCCTCGAAGCCTGTGGCCTGGCAGACGACTGCCACTGCGGTATGAAACACCACCGATTGGCCGCGCATGGCGCGCAGTTGCTCGGTGGCGCGTGCATGCGTGCCGGGTTTTCCCAAGGGCTGACCGTTCAGGTCGGCGACCTGATCCGAGCCGATCACGATGGCGTCCGGGAACAGAGTCGCCACAGCTCGCGCTTTGGCCAGCGCCAGGCGCCGAGCCATGGCCACCGGCGCTTCGCCAGGCTGCGGGGCTTCGTCCACGTCGGGCGACGCCAACTCGAAAGGGAGCCGCAAACGCTCCAGCAATTCACGCCGGTAGCGCGAGCTGGAGCCAAGAATCAGGGCGGGACGGGGTGACATGCCTGCATTGTCCCATTGGCAGGCCGAGCCAAGCGCGAGGCCGCTGCGCACCGGCCCACGTACACTCTCGACATGAAAGTCAGAGCATTTGATCCTGTCAAGCTGGACGTCGAACTGTTCGCCCGTGAAGGCGCCGAGTTGAAGGGCGTCTGGCGCGCGGCCGAGTTGCAGCGCTTGGCGGCCGACGCTGCCCCCGAGGCGCCGGCAAGCGGCTGGCCAGATATCAGTTGGCTGGCGCGTGGCGAGCGCCGCGAGTCGCGCGGGAGCGAGCCGCAAATCTGGCTGCACTTGCAGGCAAACGCGACGGTGGCACTGACCTGTCAGCGCTGCCTGCAGCCAGTGCGTGCAGCCGTCAAATTGCAGCGCGACTTTCGCTTCGTGCGAGACGAGCAGACGGCGGCTGAAATCGATGCCGAGAGCGTTGAAGATGTGCTGGCCTTGCCCAGGCATCTTGACTTGCGCGAGCTGATCGAAGATGAACTGCTGCTGGCCTTGCCCCTCGTGCCGCGCCACAAGACCTGCCCCCAACCCTTGCCGATGCCGGCCGACGATTTAGACAAAGACGTGTCGATGTCCGGCGAGGTGCGCAAGCATCCGTTCGCTGCATTGGCGGCTTTGAAGCAAGAAGAGCCCAATGACTGAAGCGTGGATCATCGATGCGCTGTCGGCTTGATTCATCGTGCTAGAATGACCGGCTTTCCCCGGTACGAAACCTTCGCCGCAAAGTTGCCGCGAGAGCTCGGCCGGGATGCCGGTAGCCCGCGGCAAATTGAAGAAGCCTTGTCGCCCGAGCTTATTACACCGGAACGTTAGGAGAAACCCATGGCCGTTCAGCAAAACAAAAAGTCGCCTTCCAAGCGCGGTATGCACCGCTCGCACAATGCCCTGAATACTCCGGGCACCGCGATCGAGCCCACGACGGGTGAGTCGCACCTGCGCCACCACATCAGCCCCAACGGTTTCTACCGCGGGCGCAAGGTTCTCAAAACCAAGGCCGACGCCTGATTCAGGCATGGCATGGGCTGTGGGTGCGGGTCACTCACATCTTGTCTTGCAAGGTTTTTGAACACAGAGTCCCGGCCTGCAATTGCTGCAGCGCCGGGTTTTTGCTTTGTGGATGCAGATGTCTTGGTTGAGGTTTGTGCGGGTCACCCCGCTTGCTCTTGACTTGTGGCTCGCGTACCTTCGGTGATTCTTCAAGAGGACTGCGTCTTGTGCAGCGTCACACTACATTCCTGCCGATGCCAACTTCTATCCCTAAGATCTCGACAGGCACTGGCGCGCGAGTGATTCGTCTTGCCATTGACTGCATGGGCGGTGACCACGGGCCCTCGGTGACCTTGCCTGCCGCGAAGGCATTCCTGGCTGCACACCCCCAGGCCGAAGTGATCTTGATCGGCTTGCCTGATGCGTTGAAACCCGCAGCCGGCTGGACGCGCTGCCATTTGTTGCCCGCCTCCGAAGTGGTCAGCATGAGTGACTCTGTGGAGGTGGCGCTGCGTCGCAAGAAGGATTCTTCGATGCGCGTGGCGATTGCCCAGGTCAAACCAGGTGCCGACATGGCTGCGGTGGCGCATGCCTGTGTGTCGGCCGGCAACACCGGCGCGTTGATGGCCGTGGCGCGGTATGTGCTCAAGACATTGGAAGGCATCGATCGGCCCGCGATTGCTGCGGTCTTGCCCAATCAGTTGGGTACTTTCACGACGGTGCTCGACCTGGGTGCCAATGTCGATTGCACAGCCGAGCATTTGCTGCAGTTTGCCGTGATGGGCAGCGCCTTGGTGGCGGCTGTCGATGGCAAGGAAAACCCGAGCGTGGGTTTGCTCAATATTGGCGAAGAAGCCATCAAGGGCAGTGAAACGATCAAGCGTGCCGGCGAGTTGTTGCGCGCTGCGTCGGCGTCGGGGCATATCAACTTTTACGGCAACGTCGAAGGCAACGACATCTTCAAGGGCACCACCGACTTGGTGGTGTGCGACGGTTTCGTGGGCAATGTGGCGCTCAAGACGGCTGAGGGCGTGGCGGCCATGGTGTTCAACATCATCAAGCAAGAGTTCGCTCGCAACGTCGTCACGCGCCTGGCGGCGCTGGCTGCCATGCCAGTGCTCAAGCACTTCAAGGCGCGCATGGATCCGCGGCGCTACGGTGGGGGCGCACTGCTGGGTTTACGCGGGCTGGTGTTCAAGGCACATGGTTCGTCCGATGCGTTTGCCTTCGAGCAGGCGCTCAACCGCGCCTTTGAAGCGGCCAGCCACGGCCTGCTGGAGCACGCGCACGACAGCATTCTTTCCACGCTTGCCTCGCTGCCGGGCGTGGCAGTGAACGATGTGTCCGAGACGGCGCAAAGCGCCGGAACTGCATGAAGAAGCAAACCTTACTTCACACCCGCATTACCGGCACGGGCAGTTTCCTTCCGCCCAAGCGGCTGAGCAATGTGCAACTGGCGGCAGAGCTTGCGAAAGACGGCGTCGAGACTTCTGACGAGTGGATCGTCGAACGCACTGGCATACGTGCACGTCACTTCGCAGAGCGCGACGTGACCTCCAGCGACCTGGCCCTGCAGGCATCGCGTGCCGCGCTGAAAGCGGCGGGCATCAAGGCAGCACAGATCGACTTGATCATCGTCGCCACCTCGACGCCTGACATGGTGTTTCCGTCCACGGCATGCTTGCTTCAGCAAAAGCTTGGCGTGCATGGCTGCCCGGCGTTCGATGTGCAAGCCGTGTGCTCAGGCTTTATCTATGCGCTGACGATTGCCGACGCGATGATCCGCTCCGGCGCGGCCAGCAAGGCACTGGTGATCGGCGCAGAGACGTTTTCGCGCATCCTCGATTTCAAGGACCGCACGACTTGCGTGCTGTTTGGTGATGGCGCTGGCGCCGTGGTGCTTGAAGCCAGCGATACACCCGGCATTCTGGCCAGCGAATTGCATGCCGACGGTCGCCATGCCGACATCTTGTGCACGCCCGGCACGGTGGCCGGCGGGCAAATCCTCGGCGACCCGCTGCTCAAGATGGATGGCCAGGCCGTGTTCAAGCTCGCGGTCGGTGTGCTGGAGTCGGTGGCGCGTGCCGTGCTGGTCAAGGCCGGCAAGCAAGCAGCCGACATCGACTGGTTGATTCCGCATCAGGCCAATATCCGCATCATGGTGAGCACCGCCAAGAAGCTGAAACTGTCCATGGACAAGGTGATTGTCACGGTCGATGAGCATGGCAATACGTCGGCTGCATCGATTCCGTTGGCGCTTGACCATGGTGTGCGCAGCGGTCGCATCAAGCCGGGGCAAACCGTGTTGCTCGAAGGTGTAGGAGGCGGCTTCACTTGGGGCGCCGTTTTGCTTGACATGTAGGCTGAGTGACAGAAAACAAAATTTGAAGATGAGCAAATTTGCCTTTGTATTTCCAGGCCAGGGCTCGCAAGCCGTGGGCATGCTCGATGCCTGGGGCGATCACCCACTCGTGCGATCGACGCTGGAAGAGGCGTCCACCGCGCTCGGCCAGGACCTGGGCCGCCTGATTCACACGGGCCCTAAAGAACAGTTGGACCTCACCACCAACACCCAGCCCGTGATGCTGACCGCGGGCATTGCCTGTTACCGGGTCTGGATTCACGAAACCGGCTTGCTGCCTGCAGGCGGCCGCAGGCCATTCGCTGGGTGAATACACGGCCTTGGTGGCGTCGGGGGCACTGAGTCTGGCGCAGGCGGTGCCGCTGGTGCGCTTTCGCGCCCAGGCCATGCAAGAGGCCGTGCCAGTGGGCGTGGGTGCGATGGCGGCGATTCTGGGCCTGGATGCACAGGTGGTGCGGCAGGTTTGCCAGCAAGCCGCGGCCGCCTGTGGTGAGGTGGTGGAGGCCGCCAATTTCAATGACCCTAAACAGACCGTCATTGCGGGCACCAAGGATGCGGTCGCAAAGGCTTGCGAACTGCTCAAGGCGGCCGGCGCCAAACGCACCTTGCCACTGCCGGTGTCGGCGCCATTTCACTCCAGCCTGATGCGACCGGCTGCCGAACGGCTGAAGGAAAAATTGGCCGCGACCGCGTTTGCCCAAGGACAGTTTGCGGTGGTGAACAATATTGACGTCGCCGTGTCAGTCGATGCCGATGGATTGCGCGACGCCCTTTATCGACAAGCCTTCGGCCCGGTGCGATGGGTCGAGGTGGTGCAAGCCTTGAAGGCGCGCGGCGTGACCTGTGTGATTGAATGCGGCCCTGGCAAGGTGCTGGCGGGCATGGTCAAGCGCATTGACGCCGACTTGCAAAGCGCCATGGTGCTGGACCCGGCTTCATTGATTGAAACCAAGAATCTGCTGGCCTGAACTCGATAGACATGAACGAAACAACATTCAATGGCCAGGTCGCCCTGGTGACCGGCGCAAGCCGCGGGATTGGCCGCGCCATCGCGCTGGCGCTTGCCCAACAGGGCATGACGGTGGTCGGCACTGCCACCAGCGAAGCGGGCGCGGCCGGCATCAGCGAAGCGCTGGCAGCCCGTGGCGGACGTGGCGTGGTGCTTAACGTGAATGACGTGTCCGCGATCGACGCGGTGCTGGACGACATTGCCAAGACCCATGGCGCCCTGCATGTGTTGGTCAACAACGCCGGCATCACGCGCGATACCTTGTCGATGCGCATGAAGGACGAGGACTGGGATGCCGTGCTCGATACCAATCTGAAAGCCGTGTTTCGCATGAGCCGGGCCGTGATTCGGCCCATGATGAAGCAGCGCTATGGCCGCATCGTCAGCATCACCTCGGTGGTAGGTGCCTCCGGCAATGCGGGGCAGGCCAACTACGCGGCAGCCAAGGCAGGCGTCGCGGGTATGTCGCGTGCGCTGGCGCGCGAGTTGGGCAGCCGCGGTATTACCGTCAATTGCGTGGCACCGGGCTTCATCGCCACCGACATGACCGAGGGTCTGCCTGAGGCTCAGAAGACCGCACTGCTGGCACAGATTCCGTTGGGTCGGCTGGGCGCGCCCGAAGAAATCGCAGGGGCCGTGGTCTTTCTGGCTTCACCCCAGGCTGGCTACATTACCGGCACCGAGTTGCATGTCAACGGAGGCATGTTCATGAATTGAGGCAAGGCAATCCTGCCTGTGCCCGCCGGTCCCGCCCGACCGGTATGGTTTGTCAAGCGAAACCCTTGGTTCCGATCCTTTCGGTTCGGCAGTTCTAGAGGAATCGCGATACAGGCCTTAGAATCCCGGGCTGTACCTAGCATCCCCTCCTGGAGGAGTCATGAGCGATATCGAAACACGTGTCAAGAAAATCATTGCCGAGCAACTCGGCGTGCCTGAGTCCGATGTGACCAATGAGAAGGCCTTTGTGGCTGATCTCGGCGCCGACTCTCTGGACACAGTGGAACTGGTGATGGCACTCGAAGACGAGTTTGGCATCGAAATTCCCGATGAAGAAGCCGAGAAGATCACCACAGTGCAATTGGCCATTGACTATGCAGTCAAGAGTCAAAAGAGCTGAGCGCAATTCTGCAATTTCAACGCCTGAGATTGCGTCCCATCACTGATTCCCCTGCCGCATGACCCGTCGCCGCGTTGTCGTTACCGGGCTTGGTCTGATCTGTCCCGTGGGTAATACGGTGGCAGAGGGCTGGGCCAATATTGTTGCCGGCAAGCCCGGCATTGATCGCATCACCAAATTTGATGCGTCGGGCTTTTCCTGCCATATCGCTGGCGAGGTGAAGGGCTTCGATATCGAAGACTACATCCCCGGCAAAGAAGCCCGTCACATGGACACCTTCATCCATTTCGGATTGGCGGCTTCCATGCAGGCGGTGCAGGATTCGGGGCTGCCAACCGGCGACCAACTCAGCGAAGAGATGGCCGAACGCATCGGCTGTCTGATCGGTTCAGGCATTGGCGGCTTGCCGCTGATCGAAGACATGCACGCCGAACTGATTTCACGCGGCCCGCGCCGTGTGTCGCCGTTCTTCGTGCCGGCTTCCATCATCAACATGATCTCCGGGCATGTGTCGATCAAATACGGCTTTCAGGGCCCGAACCTGGCCATCGTCACGGCTTGCACGACGGGCCTGCACTGCATAGGCCTGGCCGCTCGGATGATCGAGTACGGCGATGTCGATGCAATGGTGGCAGGCGGCTCGGAGGCGACGATCTCGCCGCTGGGGCTGGGTGGATTCGCATCGGCACGCGCCTTGTCGACGCGCAACGAAGATCCCAAGACGGCCTCGCGTCCCTGGGACAAAGACCGAGACGGTTTCGTGCTGGGCGAGGGCGCGGGCGTGATGGTGCTCGAAGAGTACGAACACGCCAAGAAGCGCGGCGCCAACATCTACGCCGAAATCATCGGCTTTGGCATGGGAGCGGACGCGTATCACATGACCGCACCCAATGTCGATGGCCCGAAGCGGTCGATGCGGGCCGCGTTGCGCAACGCTGGCATCAACGCCGACCAGGTGCAATACATGAACGCCCACGGCACCTCCACACCACTGGGCGATGTGAACGAAAGCGATGCCATCAAGCTCGCCTTTGGCGATCATGCCAAGAAGCTGGTGGTCAGCTCGACCAAATCAATGACCGGGCACTTGCTCGGTGGTGCGGGTGGTGCCGAGTCGGTTTTCACGGTGCTGGCTTTGCGCGACCAGGTGGCGCCGCCCACCATCAATATCTTCAACCAAGATCCGGCCTGCGATCTGGACTACTGCGCCAACACCGCACGTGAAATGAAGATAGAAATCGCTGCCAAGAACAACTTCGGTTTTGGCGGCACCAACGGCACTTTGCTGTTCAAGCGCGTCTGAGACGGCGCGTCACCCGGGCAGGCGATGCGCCACCCACCGGCATTTCAAATCGATGTGAGGATGGGCCTGGCCTGGCGGCGGGCTTTGTCGATGCTGATGGTCTGGTCGGCTGCGAGCCTGCTGTGGTGGTTGATTTCCCTGACGCACCTTCTGGACACATCGCCGATTGCGCTGGCCCTGTTGATCGGCAGCCTGGCATTGCCGGTGGCCTATTTTTCAGGACGCGGTTTGCGTAGACAAAAGCCACGCAGCCTGCGCTGGGACGGCCAGATCTGGCTGTTGAAGTCAGGCGCAAGCCCTGGCGGCGAAGAGCGCCAGGGTGAGTTGCGCGCCATGCTCGACTTGGGCGATTGGATGCTGTTGCGCCATACGGATCTGGTGTCACACCGATACAGGCGCGGAACCCGTTATCTGGCGCTGTCGCGCGCCGACTTGCCGCAGCAATGGCATGTCTTGCGCGGCACGTTATATTCGACCGCAGACCATGCCAGCGCGGTGTCCTCTGACGTTGGCGTTCACTGATCGGAAAATTCGACTCCCGATGATTATTGAAGACTCCGATGCTCTGCTGGTCGAGCGTGTGCAGCGTGGCGACGTCAAAGCGTTCGAGATGCTGGTGGTCAAGTACCAGCGCCGCATCGAACGTTTGATCGGACGCATGGTGCGCGACGTCGATTTGGTGGAGGATATAGCGCAGGAAACTTTCATACGCGCCTACCGCGCGATGCCGAAGTTTCGCTTTGAGAGCGCTTTCTACACTTGGCTGTATCGCATTGCGGTGAACACAGCGAAGAAGTTCTTGCTGGAACTCAAGCGCGACCCGACAGTCTCAGAGTCTTCCCTGAGATTCAGCGATGAAGATGACGAAACTTCTCGCACGGAAAGCGAACCAAGTGACAGTGGGACCCCGGACGCCCTGCTGGCCAGCAAGGAAATTGCGGCGGCTGTGAATGCTGCAATGGAGGCATTGTCGGAAGATTTGCGCCAGGCCATCGTGCTGCGCGAGATTGAGGGCCTGACTTACGAAGAGATTGCCGAGGCCATGAACTGTCCGATCGGAACGGTCAGGTCGCGCATTTTTCGGGCGCGTGAGGCCATCGCCACCCGGCTGCGGCCCTTGCTGGATACGCGCGACGGCGCGCGCTGGTAACGCCTCGGTCACGTGAACATTGGAGTGAGACATGTCATCGCAAGAAATGCAGTCTGAACACGCGGCGGGGCTGTCGGCCCTGATGGACGGTGATGCGGGGGCAGACGAGGCCAAGGCACTCTGTGAGATCTGGGGAACAGACGACAAGGTGCGAAGGCAATGGCACGCGTATCACCTCATAGGCGACACCCTGCGGTCCGACGAATTGGCCCAGGCGCCCGCGCATGACAGGCAGTTTCTCAATCGGTTCAGTGCGCGTCTGGCGCTGGAGCCGGTGGTGCTGGCGCCGCAATCTGAATCTGCCTCCAAGCCCGATGCAGCCGGCGCTCGAGCAAGACGCAAGCGCTGGGCCACACCCATGACGGTCGCCGCCGGGTTCGTGCTCGCAGCGGGATCTCTGCTTGTGCTGAAAGACAATGGCGCTTGGAATCAGGCGGGCGCAGAGCGTCAGCTTGCTCAAAACCTCCCGCAGACGACGGTGACTGCGCCGACCAGCACGGCAGAAGTGGCAGTGACGGCGCGCACCCCGGCCGTGATGACAGCTTCTGCCGGCATGAACAGCCAGCAGACCGGTGGCGCCAAGGCCTCCCAGGCGACGAGCTATCCAGCCAACGGCCGATTACTGCGCGATGCGCGACTCGAACGCTATTTGCAGGCGCACAAGGAGTTTGCTGCCGGCACCGGGCTCGGTCTGTCAACGGGGTATCTGCGCAACGCCAGCTTCGATGCGCTCCAACCCTAAGTTGAACATGCGCCTGAGCTCGTTCGCATCGGCCCTGCTCATCCTCGCCCTTGGCTCCGTGCCAATGCACGGACAGAGCCAGAATCTTGCACAAGGGCGGGCGACGGTGGATCAGGCATCGGCGTTGACTGCGAGTTCGGCGCGCGCATGGCTTATGCGCATTCATGATGCGGCCGACCGCTACGACTTCCATGGCACGCTCGTTGTCAGCGCGGGCGGCGGCGTGCACAGCGCTCATGTCGTGAATGTCTGCAATGGCGGTGAGCGTTACGAGCGCATCGACGCGCTCGACGGTCAGTCTCGGCAGATCTTCCGTCAACGACATGTGGTGCATACCTTTTGGCCCGATCTGCACGTCGTGCAGATCGAGCAGCGTGATGATCTGCCCGACTTTCCGGCCCTGCTCCAAGGCGGGGCAGACCACATCGCGGCACATTACGAGCTCAGAAGGCTGGGGGTTGATCGCGTGGCCGGCCTTGAGGCTGACGTGCTGTTGCTCGCGCCGCGTGACGACGCTCGTTTCGCCCACCGCTTGTGGGCCGAACGGAAGACCGGCTTGCTGTTGCGCGCCGAGATTCTGGGTGCGCGCGATGAGGTGCTGGAGTCGTCTGCCTTCTCGGAGCTTGTGTTGGGCTCAGGGCTCAGCGGGAAAGGTCTGATCAAGAGCATGCCCAAGCTCGATGGCATGCGGGTGATACGCAAGCTGGCCAAGTCGGTCAAGCTTGCAGATGAAGGCTGGGCGCTGCGCGCACTGGTGCCGGGATTCCAGCAGGTGAGCAGCGTCAAGCGGCCTGTGCCCGGCGGCGTACAGGACGACGCTTTGAGCCGCAGCATGCTGCAAGTCGTGTTCTCGGATGGTTTGACCTATGTCTCGATCTTCATCGAACCCGTCGATCCGAGCAAGGACCAACAGCCCGTGCAGACTTCGATAGGAGCAACGCAAACCTTGATGCAACGCCAGGGGGATTGGTGGATCACCGTGATGGGTGATGTTCCCATCGTCACCTTGCAGCGCTTCTACGCGGCGCTTGAAAGAAAGCGCTGATTCAGGTGGGTACCATGTGTTGGTGCCAAGATAATTCACATTGCTTGTCAAACGAATGAACTCTTTGAGGTTGAAGATGAACGATGTCATCCGTCTGTCTGGTTTGCGGCGCTGGAGCAGGGTTGTTGCAGCGGGCTTGGTGGTCTCGACAGCATTCACGCTGGTGCCTGGCGCGAGCTATGCGCAGGGCAAGGAGTTGCCCGATTTCACCGAACTGGTGGAGCGTGCAGGGCCCTCGGTGGTGAATATTCGCACCATCGAGCGAGTGCCCAGCAATCCGCATGGCTTGCCCGAAATGGACCAGCAGATGCAGGAGTTCTTCAAACGGTTCGGCATTCCCGTGCCGAATCAGCGGCGGGGTCAGCCGCGCAATGAAGAAGACATGCCTCAGCGGCGTGGCGTGGGCTCGGGCTTCATTCTCAGTCCGGATGGCTTTGTGATGACCAATGCGCATGTGGTCAATGGGGCCGATGAAGTCATCGTGACCATGACGGACAAGCGCGAATTCAAGGCAAGAATCGTTGGCGCGGACGCGCGCACCGACGTGGCCGTGCTCAAGCTTGAGGCAAGCGGGTTGCCGGCAGTGAAGATCGGCGATGTGGGCCGACTCAAGGTAGGCGAGTGGGTGATTGCCATCGGCTCGCCGTTCAACCTGGACAACACCGTGACGGCAGGCATTGTCAGCGCCAAGGCGCGTGATACCGGAGAGTTGCTGCCTTTCATCCAGACCGACGTGGCGATCAACCCCGGCAACTCGGGCGGCCCCTTGATCAATATGCGCGGCGAAGTGGTGGGCATCAATTCGCAGATCTACAGCCAGTCGGGCGGCTATATGGGCATCTCGTTTGCGATTCCTATCGATGAAGCGATGCGCGTGGCCGATGCGCTGCGCAGCACCGGCCGTGTGGTGCGCGGACGCATCGGCGTGCGCATTGGCGAGGTGAGCAAGGAAGTGGCCGAAGCCATCGGCCTGGGCAAGCCCATCGGCGCCGCAGTCGGCAACGTCGAGCCGGGCGGTCCGGCCGAGAAGGCGGGCGTCGAGGGCGGCGACATCATCACCAAAGTGGACGGCAAGCAGATCGAGAAGTTCGGTGATCTGTCCCGCGTGATCAGCAGTATCAAGCCCGGAAGCAAGGCCGTATTGCAGGTGTTCAGGCGCGGGGCCTACAAAGACTTGACGGTCGTCGTGGCTGAGATGGAGGCTGAGCGTCCGAGTTTCCATGCAGACGCGAAAGGCAAGCCCGCACCCGCACAAGCCAGTTCGATCGGATTGGTGGTGTCCGATTTGACCGATGCTCAGCGACGCGAACTCAAACTCAAGCAGGGTGTGCGCGTTGAGCTTGCAGAGGGTGCCGCAGCGCGTGCGGGTCTGCACGAGGGAGACATCATCATGTCGGTGGGCAATACGGAAATCGCCAACGCCAGGCAGTTTGGCGTCGTCGTGGGCAAGCTGGAAAAGGCCAAGGTCATCACGATGCTGGTTCGGCGCGAAAACACGGACAGGTTTGTTCTGCTCAAACCAGGGCAATGACCGAGGTCCAGCGATCAATGTGCGCAGGAGTCGTTCGATTTACTTCAGCAAATTGCTGGCATATTTCGTATTGCGGCATCCAGATCTTTATTTGAACCCTTGCCAAACCTTGTTTTCAGCAATTTCCGTTCAACAAGTGTCGGTGCTCACTCACGTTAATCTGGGAATGCTTCGGATTGAACTGCTTCTCGGATAGAATCTGCGGTTCTGGAGCTGAGTTTCGACATGAATTCAGTTCGGTCGAGACCGGGTCAGAAACTATCCCCAAGTCAGTCGTCAAAGTCTGTTGATAAGCTGTTGATAACATTTCTGTTGGCGGTCCGCAACGATGAATTTTCCATCTCCGGGCGGCTTTCCGGACTGCTTGTTTTGGCTACAATGAACGCCCAACAAGCAGTTGCCATACGATTTGTTGGAAGGCGCGTCACCCATTCGACGTGCCTTTTTTTTAGCCTCAGCACGGTGCTTCGCACCGTCACATCGCTTCGCGATATGAGCTTGCGCTGCAACGGTTTGCGCCGTTGTGTTCCCTGTTCAGCGCAGCAAGAATCAGCATGAATCACATCCGCAATTTTTCCATCATTGCCCACATCGACCATGGCAAGAGCACGCTCGCGGATCGCATCATTCAGCGCTGTGGGGGTTTGACCGACCGCGAGATGGAGGAGCAGGTGCTTGACTCGATGGATATCGAGAAGGAACGCGGCATCACCATCAAGGCCCAGACAGCGGCGCTCAGTTACAAGGCGCGCGACGGGCAGACCTACAACCTGAACCTGATCGACACGCCTGGGCATGTCGACTTCTCGTACGAGGTGAGTCGATCCCTGTCGGCCTGCGAGGGCGCGTTGCTGGTCGTCGATGCCAGCCAGGGTGTGGAAGCCCAGACCGTGGCGAACTGCTACACCGCGCTGGAACTCGGCGTGGAAGTGGTGCCGGTGCTCAACAAGATGGACTTGCCCAACGCCGATCCCGAAAACGCCAAGTCGGAAATCGAGGATGTGATCGGCATCGATGCGACCCACGCCATTCCCTGCAGCGCCAAGACCGGCGAGGGCATCGACGAGATCCTGGAGGCGGTGATCACCCGCATGCCGGCGCCGCGCGGTGTGCTGGAAGCACCGCCACGCGCGATGATCATCGACAGCTGGTTTGACAACTACGTCGGCGTGGTGATGTTGGTGCGCATGGTGGACGGGACACTCAAGAAGGGCGAGCGCATCCGCATGATGGCGTCCAACGCGTGCTATCCGATCGACCAGATGGGTGTGTTCACGCCGCACTCGACGCCGCGCGACTCTCTCAGCGCAGGCGAGGTGGGTTTCATTACCGCCGGCATCAAGGAGTTGCAGGCGGCCAAGGTCGGCGACACCGTCACGCTGGACAAGAAACTGCCCAACAATATGGGCCCGGCCAGTGCGGCGCTGCCCGGATTCAAGGAAGTCCAGCCGCAGGTCTTCGCTGGCTTGTACCCGACCGAATCGAGCGAGTACGAGTCACTGCGCGACGCGCTGGAGAAGCTCAAGCTCAATGACTCCTCGCTGCACTACGAGCCTGAGGTGTCTCAGGCGCTTGGCTTCGGATTTCGCTGCGGCTTCCTGGGACTGCTGCACATGGAAATCGTGCAGGAGCGCCTGGAGCGTGAGTTCGATCAGGATTTGATCACCACTGCGCCCAGTGTGGTCTACCAGGTGCAGATCGGTGACGGAACGGTCATGGAAGTGGACAACCCGTCCAAGGTGCCGGAGCAGGGCAGGATCGTCGAGATCCGCGAGCCCATCGTCACCGTGCACTTGTTCATGCCGCAGGAGTATGTCGGTCCTATCATGACGCTGGCCAATCTGAAGCGTGGCGTGCAACTGAACATGGCCTATCACGGCCGCCAGGTGAAGCTGACTTACGAGATGCCGTTGGCCGAAATCGTGCTGGACTTCTTTGACAAGCTCAAGAGTGTGTCGCGCGGCTATGCCTCAATGGACTACGAGTTCAAGGAGTACCGTGCGGCCGATGTGGTGAAGGTCGACATGCTGATCAACGGCGAGCGCATTGACGCCCTGTCGCTGATCGTGCATCGCTCGCAGTCGCAATACCGCGCCCGTCAGGTGGCCGCCAAGATGCGTGAGATCATTCCGCGCCAGATGTATGACGTGGCAATCCAGGCTGCCATCGGCGCCAACATCATTTCGCGTGAAGACATCAAGGCCTTGCGCAAGAACGTGCTGGCAAAATGCTACGGTGGCGATATCTCTCGAAAGAAGAAGCTGCTCGAAAAACAAAAGGCCGGTAAAAAGCGCATGAAGCAAATCGGCTCTGTCGAGGTGCCGCAGGAGGCGTTCCTGGCTATTCTCCAAGTGGAAGATTGATGAGTGCAATCACCGGAATTCTTTATGCTGTGCTGATCGCCTATCTGGGTGGCTGGTACATGGGGTCGTGGAGCGGAAATTTCGCGCTGCTGCTGTTCGTCATGAGCGTCGTCACCATGGTCTACTGGCTGGCCGAGCGCTATTACTTTCTGCCCGGGCGTATTGCGGCCGCGGCTGCCCTCGAAGCGCGAGACGCCGCCCGCCGCGAAGAATTGCGTCGGCTGGGTATCGCCCAGGTCGATGGAGACGTGGCCGCAGCCCGCAGCGAGATCCTGCGCCAACCCTGGTGGCTGGACTGGACGGCCGGATTGTTCCCGGTGATTCTGGCCGTGTTCCTGCTGCGCTCGTTCTTGTTCGAACCCTTCAAGATTCCGTCCGGCTCGATGGTGCCCACGCTGATGGTGGGCGACCTGATCCTGGTGAACAAATTCCAGTACGGCGTGCGCCTTCCGGTGATCAACAAGAAGATCATCTCCATCAGCGACCCGCAGCGCGGCGACGTGATGGTGTTTCGCTACCCGGAAGATCCGAGCATCGACTTCATCAAGCGTGTCGCCGCCGTGCCCGGTGATGAAGTCAGCTATTTGAACCAGCGCCTGTATATCAACGGTCAGCCCACCGAGGTGCAGCCCAAGGGCGATTTCTACGATGAGAGCGGGATGCGCTACAAGCCGCTGTTCACAGAGAAACTGGGCAAGATAGAACATCAGATCCTGGTCGATCCGACGCGTCCGTCCATGTTCAGACCCGATCGCCGGGACGGTCCGTTCCCCTACCAGGACAACTGCCGCTACAGCGCCGAGGGCGTGAGCTGCAAAGTGCCTGCCGGCTACTACTACATGCTGGGCGACAACCGTGACGACTCACGCGATTCGCGCTATTGGGGCTTTGTACCGGACGAGAATATCATCGGGCGGGCCTTCTTTGTCTGGATGAATTTTGGCAATCTCAAGCGTATTGGCCCGTTCAATTGAGCGGGCAGTCGCCCGTCGATGTGTGCATTGACCGTGGTATCAATCTACAGGAGAAGTTCTTGATGAGGCACCAACAGCGCGGACTCTCACTGATTGGTCTGTTGTTCTGGGCCATGCTGATCGCTTTCTTGGGGTTGGTCACCATCAAGGTGTTGCCCACTCTGAACGAGTACTACACGATACGCAGCGCCATCAACAAGATCGCCAAGTCCAATCCGCCGACGGTGGCCTCGGCGCGTGCAGACTTCGAGCGTCAGAAGATGATCGAGTATTCCATTGGCAGCATCACCGGACAAGACCTGGTGGTCACCAAAGAGGGAGAACGCGTGGTGATCAGTTTCGCGTATGAAAAGCAAATTGAACTGATGGGGCCGGTTTATCTGTTGATCAAGTACGAAGGGCGGTCCGACTGACACCTGAGCACGGGCGGCGTCTCGTCTGCGACGGTGCTTGCTCGAACCGCGACACAGGATGAGTCGATTGCTGGAAACACTGCAGACCAGGCTGGGATACCGGTTCAAGCAGCCGGAGCTTCTCAGGCGTGCTTTGACGCACCGCAGCTTCGGTGCAGACCATAACGAGCGGCTTGAATTTCTGGGCGATGCCGTGCTGAGCCTGGCCGTGTCCAGTCTCGTGTACGAGCGTTTCACGGGTTCCGACGAGGGCGATCTGACGCGCGTGCGCGCGCACCTGGTGCGCGAAGAAAGCCTGCACAGGTTGGCGCTGAATCTGGATCTGCCGCAGGTGCTTCGGCTCAGCGATGGCGAAGCGCGCGGCGGCGGCGCGCAGCGGCCGTCGATACTGGCCGATGCGCTCGAAGCGGTGATTGGCGCAACCTTTGTCGAGGGCGGTTATGAGGCGGCGCAAAGGCTGGTGCAAGGTCTGTTTACCGACGTGATTGCCAATACCGGCGTCGACAATTGGGCCAAAGACGCCAAGACCGAACTGCAGGAGTGGTTGCAGGCACGTCGTCTGCCCGTGCCCGATTACCGCATTGTCCAGACCCGTGGCCAGGCGCATGAACAGACTTTCGAAGTCGACTGCGTGGTGGCGGCCCTTGAGGTCAGCAAGAGTGGTGAAGGGCGCTCGCGCCGAAGCGCCGAGCAACTGGCTGCCAAGCTTGTGCTGGACGAATTGAAATCCCGTGACAGGCCCGGCAGCGGCCTGCGCGATTGAACCTAAATCCGGCAGCGAATGGTTTCCCATGAACGAATCTCCTGAATTGCCACCTGTCGCGCCGACCGAAGCTGATGACGGCAAGGGTCGCCGCTGTGGCTTGCTGGCCATCGTGGGCCGACCCAATGTGGGTAAATCGACGCTGCTCAATGCCCTGGTCGGACAAAAAGTCAGCATCACCTCGAAGAAGGCGCAGACCACGCGTCATCGCATCACTGGCGTGCGCACGGTCGACGATGCGCAGTTCGTGTTTGTCGACACGCCAGGCTTTCAGACCAAACATGGCACGGCATTGAACCGCAACCTCAATCGCACCGTGTTGTCGTCGCTGTCCGACGTCGATGTGGTGTTGTTCGTGGTCGAGGCGGGACGCTTCAACCTCGATGACGCCAAGGTGCTGTCTTTGTTGCCCGAACACAAGCCGGTCATCTTCATCGCCAACAAGCTCGACGCGGTGAACCGGCGCGCCGACATGATTCCCTGGCTCAAGAGCATGCAGGAGCGGCGCAATTTCAACGAGTTCGTGCCCCTGTCGGCGCAAAAACCCAGCGATGTCGAGCGCTTGTTCGCCATCCTCAAACCCTACTTGCCCGAGCAGGACTGGTTCTACGAGGAGGACGCGCTGACCGACCGCAGCGACCGTTTTCTGGCCAGCGAGATCATCCGCGAAAAGCTGTTCCGCCTGACGGGTGATGAGCTGCCCTACAACTGCACGGTGGTGATCGACAAGTTCGAGGAAGAGGGCAACTTGAAACGCATTGCCGCCTCCATCGTGGTCGAGCGCGACGCGCACAAGGGCATGATCATCGGCAGCGGCGGCGAACGCCTCAAGCGCATCGGCTCCGAGGCACGCCAGGAGCTCGAGACGCTGATGGGCGCCAAGGTATTTCTGGAGCTGTGGGTCAAAGTGCGCTCGGGCTGGGCCGACAGCGAAGAGCACTTGCGCTCCTACGGATACGAGTGAACAGCGCCAGGGTCGCGCGTGCGCAGGCGACGCAGGCTGCCTTCGTGCTGCACCAGTACAACTGGAGCGAGTCCAGCCTCGTGCTGGACTTGTTCACGCGCGAACTGGGCCGTATCGCCGTGGTCGCCAAAGGTGCCAAGCGCCCCTTTTCGCAATTGCGTGCGGTGCTGTTGCCGTTTCAGCGCATCAACGTCACCCTGTCCAGGGGCGCGCAAGGCGCAGATGGCGTGGCCGAGGTGCAGAGCCTGCGCGGCGCCGAGTGGGCCGGTGGGGCCACCATGCCCGATGGTGCGGCCCTGTTCTCTGGCTACTACCTCAACGAGCTGCTGCTCAAGTTGCTGGCGCGACAAGACCCGCATCCGCAGTTGTTCGATGCCTATGCGCTGGCGCTGCGTCAGATCAATGCGGTTGACGACGCCACCAGCCAGTCGGCCTTGCGTGCGTTCGAGCTGGTCCTCTTGCGTGAAATCGGCTTGTTGCCCGATCTGAGCCTGGCCACCCTGACCCAATCTGCCTTGCAGCCCGAGCGGGAATACGCCTTGTCGCCGCTTTCCGGCGTGATCGCTCCCGGCGCAGACGCCTGCACGCTGAGCGGCGCCACGCTGATCCATCTGCAAGCCGCTTTGGAGCATGGCAGTCACCCAGCCCTGATGCAAGCCTGTGGTACCGACTTGCCGGCCCTGCGAGTCGCGCTGCGCGGCCTGCTTTACCATCACCTCGGTCATGCACCGCTGCGCACTCGAAAAGTCATGCTGGACCTGCAAAAACTCATGGAATGAAATGAACAAGCTCCGTGCCCTCATCGTTTGCTGTGCCCCCAAGGGGCGTTCACTGTCGTTCGGGCGGCCGGGCGGGCCTTGCGCATGAACCCCTTGATGGCCCCCGAAGCCGGCTCGCGCGGCCTTCGCACCGCGCTGTCGGTGAACGTCAACAAGGTGGCCTTGTTGCGCAACACCCGGCATCTCGACATCCCCAGCGTGAAGCGGGCTGCGCAGCTTTGCCTGGAGGCAGGGGCGCAAGGCATCACGGTGCACCCGCGCCCGGATCAGCGCCACATCCGCACACATGACGTGCACGAACTGGCAGCCTTGTTGCGGGACTGGCCGCAGGCCGAGTACAACATCGAGGGCAACCCCTTTCACAATCTGATGGACTTCATCCGCGAGCTGCGTCCGCAGCAGGCCACTTTCGTGCCCGACAGCGAAGGGCAGTTCACTTCCGACCATGGCTGGAGTCTGCCTGCCGACCTGCAGCGCCTGGCGCCGCTGATTGCAGAATGCAAGCAGCTCGGCGTGCGCGTGAGCCTGTTCATGGACCCGATTCCGGAAGCGATGGCCATGGTGGCTGCGCTGGGCGCCGAGCGCATCGAGCTCCATACCGAGTCGTATGCCAGCGCCTATCGCACGGTCGAGCAGGGGCAGGTCTTGAGCCGCTTCACGCGCACCGCGCAGGCCGCACTTGCCGTGGGTCTGGGCGTGAACGCCGGCCACGATCTGAACCGCGACAACCTGACCGACTTCCTGCGCGCGGTCCCCGGCGTGCTGGAGGTCTCGATCGGACACGCGCTGATCGCCGATGCGCTCGAGCTGGGCTACACGGAAACGGTGCGCGACTATCAGCGCTGTATTCAACGCGCATTCTCGGCTTGAGAACAGGCCCATGATTTACGGCATAGGCACCGACATTTGCGATCTGCGTCGCATGCGCCAGACCCTGGAGCGGCGCGGTGAGCGCTTCGCCGAAAAAGTGCTGGGCCCGCACGAGATCGAAGTGTTTCGCGCGCGAGGTGCCCGCATGCAGGCGCGGGGCCTGAGCTTTCTGGCGACGCGTTTTTCGGCCAAGGAGGCTTTTTCCAAAGCCATCGGGCTGGGCATGCGCATGCCGATGACATGGCGCGCCTGCGAGATCGTGAATACGGCCAGCGGCAAGCCCGAGATTCGTCTGCATGGCGAGCTGGCCGATTGGTTCGCCGCGCGTCGCTTGAGCGCGCATGTGAGTGTCAGTGACGAAACCGAATACGCCGCCGCCTTTGTGGTGGTGGAAACCCTTTTCAATTGAGCAAGCAAAAATGAGCGAATTTCAACATGCCCCGGTGATCCTGGACGTGGCGGGCCTGAGTCTGAATGACGCAGACCGCCGTCGATTGATGCATCCCTTGACGGGCGGCCTGGTCTTGTTCGCGCGCAACTGGCAATGCCGCGCGCAACTCACGGCGCTGACGACCGAGATCAAGGCCTTGCGGCCCGATTTGCTGATCACCGTCGATCATGAGGGCGGGCGTGTGCAGCGCTTTCGCAGCGACGGTTTCACACACCTACCCGCCATGCGCTCGCTGGGCGAGCTGTGGATGCAAGACGCGATGCGCGCCACCGACGCTGCCACCGCCGCAGGCTATGTGCTCGGGGCTGAATTGCGCGCCTGTGGCGTCGATCTGAGCTTCACGCCGGTGCTCGATCTGGAGCATGGGCGCAGCGAGGTGATCGGCAACCGCTCCTTCCATCGTGATGCGCGTGTCGTCTCGCTGCTGGCCAAGAGCCTGATGCATGGCCTGCTGCAAGCCGGCATGGCCAATTGCGGCAAGCACTTTCCGGGGCACGGCTTTGCGCAGGCCGATTCGCACCTGGCGTCGGCCATCGACAAGCGCTCGCTCAAAACAATTCTTGCCGATGACGCCAGAGCCTACGACTGGTTGTCCACCAGCCTGAGCAGCGTGATGCCGGCCCATGTCACCTATCCCAAGGTCGATGCATTGCCGGCCGGCTTTTCGGCGCGCTGGTTGAAAGACATCTTGCGCGGTCAGCTCGACTTCAACGGCGCCATTTTCACCGATGATCTGAGCATGGAAGGCGCGCGCGTGGCCGGCAATTCGGTCGAGGGCGCCATCACCGCGCTGAACGCCGGGTGCGACATGGTGCTCTTGTGCAATCAGTCGGTGGTCGATGGCGGCGCGCCGATTGATGCCTTGCTCGACGGCCTGCAACAAGCCTTGAAGACCGGCCGTTGGCAGCTTGAGGCCGACAGCGAAGCGCGCCGCCTCGACCTGCTGCCGCAAACCGCGCCACTCACCTGGGACGAGTTGATGCACCAGCCAAGCTATCAACATGCGCTGGAGCGATTGCCCTGAACGCTGACGCCAACCGACCATGAAAAAAGCCGCACTGGCATGCCAGCGCGGCTTTTTGCTTGGTGCTTGGCGCCCAACTACTCTTGCCGGTCAAACGGCAACTTGGTCTGCGCCAGATCCTTGCGTGTCTCGACCAGCACCAGCGGGCCTTGATCGATTGGCTCGACCGGCTTGGGTGCGCGCGGCGCTTGCACGGGCTTGCTCTCCCCAGCCATGGCTTCCTGCACGGCGCGGATCTTGGCTGCATCGGAGTTGACCCACTGCAGGCCGGCGCTCTCGGCCACCGCTTGCAAGTCCTGCAAGGGCAGCGCATAGCTCTCAACGGGTGCCGCTGCTGCTGGCGCAAGCACGGGGGCAGCTGCCGGCACGGGCACCACCACCGGGGCAGGGGTGGCAACAGGCGCAGGCATGGGCGCAGGTTCGACCACCGGCGCCGCTTGTGGCTGCGCCACAAAAGCGCTGGCTTCGATCGGCTTGGCCACCATCACTTCCAACGCTGCGGGCTCAAGGTCGGCCAGCGCGACCACGGTGTTGGCGACATGCGTTTGAGCGTCGGATACCTCAGCCGCTTCGAGCGTGCCTTGCACCGGTGCCCCAGAGGCGGATGCGTTGCCCTCAACTGTTTCGCCTTCAGGCTGGTCGCGACGCGCGCCGCGGCCACGGCCGCGGTTGCGACGACCCTCGCGGGCCTGAGCTTCGACGCCTTCCGCGGCCTCACCGGGTGCAGTTGCTTGCACTTGCGCTTCAATTTCCGGCGCGGCGCCGCCGTCGCCCAGCAGCATGCCATCGGCATCTGCGGCCACGCCCGGCGTTCCGGTGCGGACTTCATCGCGGTCACGTCCGCCACGGCGACGCCGTCGGCGCGCACCTTGACGTTCGCCTTGCTCGCCGACCTGGGCTTCTTCGGAGCGCTCGGAAGTCTCGGCGCCCGGCACGGTGTCGACAAAGGCGAGCTGAGTGGCCGCAAGGTTCAAGTCTGTCGCAGCTTCTGACCCTTGCGTGCGCGCCTCGGGGCGCGGACCACGCTCGGCGCGCGGACCACGGCGACCTTCGCCGCGCGGCGCGCGAGTTTCGTCGTTGCGCTCGGCACTGACGCCGACATCGAGCTTGTCGTTTCTCTCGCTGCGGCGCGGGTTGGCTTGACCGGCCTCGCGGCCTTCACGATTCTCGGGGCGCGCGTCGCGCTCGCCGCGGCCACCACGACCGCCTTCGCGCTGCCCGTCACGACCTGCACCTTCGGGCTTGGCCTCGCGGGCGCCATCGCGACCGCCTCGGCCACCCCGGCCGCCGCGATCGCCTCTATCACCTCGTCCGCCGCGTTGGCCGTCGCGGCCTTCGCGGGCGGGCTTGCCCTCCGGGCTGGGTTGCGCCGTCTTGGCGGGTGTCGCCGTTGGCGCGGCTTCATCGCCGGCGAACAAGGCCTTGATCCAGCCGAAGAAGCCGCCGCCGGCCTTGACCGGCGCGGCAGCGACCGTGCGGACCGGTGCCGGCTCAGCAGGTACGGGCTTGGGCAGCGCGACCGGCGCCGGCGTCTCGGGCAACAAACCCTTGATGACGGGCTCTTGCTTGGCTTTGGCCTTTTCACGGCGCGTGATGCCCACTTCGTCTTCGGGCTCTTCCATCATCGTGTAGCTGGCCTGCAGATTCTCCAGGCGCGGGTCGTCGTGGCGCAGGCGCTCGAGCTTGTAGTTGGGCGTGTCGAGGTGCTTGTTGGGCACCAGCAGCACGGTGATGCGTTGCTTCATCTCGATCTTGGTGATCTCGGTGCGCTTCTCGTTCAACAAGAAGCTTGTCACTTCCACGGGCACTTGCACATGCACGGCGGCGGTGTTGTCCTTCATCGACTCCTCTTGCACCATGCGCAGGATCTGCAGCGCGCTGGACTCGGTGTCGCGGATGTGGCCGGTGCCGTTGCAGCGCGGGCAGGTGATGTGGCTGCCCTCGCTTAGCGCCGGGCGCAGGCGCTGGCGGCTCAGTTCGAGCAGGCCGAATTTGCTGATGGAGCTGAACTGCACGCGGGCACGGTCCGAGCGCAAGGCGTCACGCAGACGCTGTTCGACCTCGCGGCGGTTCTTGCTCTCTTCCATGTCGATGAAGTCGACCACGATCAGGCCGCCGAGGTCACGCAGCCGCATCTGGCGTGCGATCTCGTCGGCCGCTTCCAGATTGGTGCGGGTGGCGGTTTCTTCGATGTCGCTGCCGCGCGTCGAGCGCGCTGAGTTCACGTCCACCGACACCAGAGCCTCGGTATGGTCGATCACGATGGCGCCGCCCGAAGGCAGGTTCACGGTGCGGCTGAAGGCTGTTTCGATCTGGTGTTCGATCTGGAAGCGGCTGAACAGCGGCGCGTCGTCACGGTAGCGCTTCACGCGATTGGCCGTTTCTGGCATCACGTGGTTCATGAACTGCTGGGCCTGCTCGAAGATGTCGTCGGTATCGATCAGGATTTCGCCGATGTCGGCGGTGAAATAGTCGCGGATGGCGCGAATCACCAGCGACGACTCCTGGTAGATCAGGAAGGCGCCCTTGCCGCTCTTGGCCGCGCCGTCGATGGCGCTCCACAGCTTGAGCATGTAGTTCAGGTCCCATTGCAACTCGGGCGCGGTGCGGCCGATGCCGGCGGTGCGAGCGATCAGGCTCATGCCCTTGGGATAGTCGAGCTGGTCGAGGTTTTCTTTCAGCTCTTCGCGATCCTCGCCCTCGATGCGACGGCTTACGCCACCGCCGCGCGGATTGTTGGGCATCAGCACCAGGTAGCGACCGGCCAGCGAGACGAAGGTGGTGAGCGCAGCGCCCTTGTTGCCGCGTTCTTCCTTTTCGACCTGGACCAGCAGTTCCTGGCCGTCCTTGATGGCGTCCTGGATGCGCGCGGTGCGCACGTCGGTGCCTTCACGGAAGTACTGGCGCGAGATTTCCTTGAACGGCAGGAAACCGTGGCGGTCTTCGCCGTAATCGACGAAGCAGGCTTCCAGCGAGGGCTCGACGCGTGTCACCACGGCCTTGTAGATATTGCCCTTGCGTTGCTCGCGACCCTCGATTTCGGTTTCGAAATCCATCAGTTTCTGGCCATCGACAATGGCCAGGCGACGCTCTTCGGGCTGCGTCGCATTGATCAGCATGCGTTTCATTTCACTCTCCTCGTGCGCATTGGCCTGCTGGCAGACTCAAGCGCAAACATCTTCATCGCTCTCGACCGAAGCCGATTGCGACATAACGATGCACGAGAAACGTGGAGGAACCGAGTAAGGAATCGCCCTGGACTGCTCAGCTGATCGTGACTCGATCAAGCCGTGCAGCGTTGGCGCGTGCGTGGCAGCGCAGCCAGCTGCCCGTTACCCCTGGCGTGGCGGCAGTCGCCATGCGGTCCGTGCACAGCGCAGCGGAGCGTTTCGGCATTCGGCCGAGGCGCTAGGCAGACATGGTGCATGGGAAAGGGATTGAAACGGGACATCTGCTGATCACTGGACGCGGGCATGAGGTCTGCACTGTGTATATGCGCGTCTCATGCCAATAAACCTTTGTCTTTCCCGGACCTGACAGGACACGGGCTTGGCTCGTTCTACATTTTCTCTGCCACGTGCTGCCACTGGCCGCGCTGTCACTTGGGGACAGCGCCCGCCCAGGGCAGGGCGCGTTGCATCACCGAATTTGACCCGTCTCATTCAGACGAATCGCCAGTTACGCCGCAAGTGCCCAGTTAAACTCAGGCAAATCAAATACTTACGGCGCAAACGTGGTGCAAAGCATTATAGGGCGGAAAGTGGGCAAGGCGGCCAAGCCCGGCAGTGCGGCTCCCCGCAAGGGCGGCACACGGCCCGCACTGGGCACGCGCGTGCCGATTTCCGCGCCCAAGTCGCGAGCGCCCAGATCGAAAGTTTCAGGTGCTGCCGTGACCATGCCGGCTGCGCCGAGTCCGGCGGTGCGCCGTGTGCAGATAGACGAGGGTTCGGCCGGTCAGCGCCTCGACAATTTCTTGCTGCGCGAGCTCAAAGGCGTGCCCAAGACCCATGTCTACCGCTTGATTCGGGCCGGCGAGGTACGCGTCAACAAGGGTCGTGCCGGGGTCGACACGCGCTTGGCCTTGGGTGACGAGGTGCGCATACCGCCGGTGCGCCTGCCCGAGCGCGTGCTAAGCGGCGCCCCCGCAGCGCCGCCGCGCGAGTTCCCCATCGTGTTCGAGGACGAGCACCTGATCGCCATCGACAAACCGGCCGGCGTGGCCGTGCATGGTGGCAGTGGCGTGAGCTTTGGCGTGATCGAGCAGTTGCGCCAGGCGCGACCCACGGCACGGTTTCTGGAACTGGTGCACCGACTGGACCGCGAGACTTCGGGCCTGCTCTTGATTGCCAAGAAGCGCAGCGCCCTCACGCATCTGCAAGCGCAGTTCCGCGAGCGCGAGACCGACAAGACCTATGCGGCACTGGTGGTCGGCGCCTGGGATCCTGCCCACAAGGTGATCGACGTGGCGCTGCACAAATACCTTGACAGCGCTGGCGAGCGGCGCGTGCGTGCCGTGAGTTCCGAGCATGACGCGCATGCCCAGGAGGCGCGGCGCTCGATCTCGCTGGTCAAGGTGATCAGGCAGTATCAGGGCTTCAGCCTGCTCGACGTCACCATCAAGACCGGCCGCACGCATCAGATCCGCGTTCATCTGCAGCATGCGGGGCACGCCATCGTGGGTGACACCAAGTACGGCCTGTTTGAACTCAACCATGCCTTGGCGCGCGGCGAGCTGCTGGGCGGACACCGGTTCGAGCGCATGTTCTTGCATGCCAGGCGTCTGAAGTTCAAGCATCCCTCCACCGGCGCGGATATCGAACTTGCGGCAGCATGGCCCGCTGAGTGCGAAGCGCTGCTCGCCTTGCTGACCCCCTCGCCATGAGATCGACTTTGAGACCCCACCACTATGATTTGATCGTGTTCGATTGGGACGGCACGCTGTACGACTCGACGTCCCTGATCACCCGTTGCATCCAGTCGGCTTGCGCCGACGTGGGCACTGCTGTGCCCAGCGATGAGGCCGCCAGCTACGTGATAGGGCTGGGTCTGCAAGACGCGCTCAAGTCGGTGGCGCCTGGCTTGTCGCCCGACAAATATCCCGAGCTGGGATTGCGCTATCGCCACCACTACTTCGAGCGCAAAGACGAGCTGATGCTGTTCGACGGGGTGCTGGAGATGCTGCACGCGCTCAAGTCGCGGCATCACCGGCTGGCCGTGGCAACCGGCAAGAACCGCCGTGGACTCGACGAGGCGCTGGGCAGCGCCCAGCTCAAGCACATGTTTGACGGCACCCGCACGGCCGATGAAACCGCGTCCAAGCCGGACCCCCGGATGTTGCTGGAGCTGATGCGCGAGTTGGCGGTTGAGCCCGAGCGCACGCTGATGATAGGCGACACCACGCATGATTTGCAGTTGGCCGCGAATGCTGGCGCCGCCGGCTTGGGCGTGAGCTATGGCGCGCATGCGCATGAGAGCTTCCAGGCCTTTGCACCGGTGCATGTGGCGCGCAGCGTGGCCGAGTTGCGGCGATGGTTGGATGACCATGCCTGACGCTTTCGTGCGCGAGCCGCTCCCCTTGTGCCGCTCCGACGCCTTACTCGAGCGCGGTGTGGCGCATGTCTTCGATGTGTTGCAATGGCGGCAGCCGGCGCGTGCGTTCGCGCTGCGCTTTGATGGCCAGGTGGTGGCGTATCTGAACCGTTGCGTGCATGTACCCGCTGAAATGGACTGGCAGCCGGGGGAATTTCTGGACAGCGACAAGCGCTACATCATGTGCTCGATACATGGAGCAATCTATGAGCCTCGCTCCGGTGTCCTCGTGACCGGCCCCTGCCGGCATGGCAAGCTCACGCGTGTCGAAGTGAGCGAGATTGATGGCATGGTCTATTGGTACCCTTCGCGTGACACCCGCCCTGTTTTTCTCGAAAGTGCAGCATGAACCCGAACGACGATCTTCCCGGCCCCATCCCCGACGCCGGCACCGCCACCCTGAGTGTCGACAACCAACCTGGGCCCGTCGACTCCACGCCCGCCACTGGCGCTGGCAAGACAGCCAGTGCGGTGGCGGGACTCGAGCCCGTGCTGGAACAATTCGCGCGTGACTACCTGAAAGACCGCCGCAGCGAGCGCCGCTGGCGCAGCTTCTTCAGACTCGTCTGGTTGGGGTTGTTGGGCATATTGGTCTGGTTCTTCATGGTGCAGCGCCAACACTTGCCGTCGCCCAGCGGCCCGCACACGGCGCTGGTCGAATTGCGCGGCGAAATTGCCGTGGACAGCGAGGCCAGCGCCGAAAACCTGTTGGCTGCGTTGCGGCCGGCGTTTGAGGACAAGGCCGCCCGGGCGGTGGTGTTGCGCATGAATTCGCCGGGGGGCAGCCCGGTCCAGTCGGGCATCGTCTACGACGAAATCCTGCGTCTGAAAGCCTTGTACAAGAAGCCGATCTATGTGGTCGTCGAAGAAATGTGCGCGTCTGGCTGCTACTACATTGCGGCGGCGGCCGACCAGATCTTTGTTGACAAGGCCTCGGTGGTCGGCTCGATAGGCGTGCTCATGGATGGCTTTGGCTTCACCGGCGCGATGGAAAAATTCGGCGTCGAGCGGCGGCTCATCACGGCAGGCGCCAACAAGGGCATGCTCGATCCGTTTTCTCCGGTATCGGAGCAGCAGCGCGACTACGTCCAGGCCATGCTCAACCAGATCCACAGCCAGTTCATCAAGGCCGTGAAGGACGGACGCGGCAAACGCTTGAAAGAGTCGCCGGACACTTTTTCAGGCCTGTTCTGGAACGGCGAAGATGCCGTGAAACTGGGGCTGGCCGACCGTTTCGGCAGCCTGGACTATGTGGCGCGCGAAGTCGTCAAGGCAGAGGACGTGATCGACTACACGCCGAAGGAAAACGTGGCTGAGCGACTGGTCAAGCGCTTTGGCGCTTCCATCGGAGAAGGCTCGGTGCGCGCCATGCGCGGCATGATTTCGCTGAAATGAATCCCCCCCGAAGCGCCTGCGGCGCTCCCCCCAGGGGGCGCCGCCAGTGGCCCGGCAAAGCCGGTTCCACGGCGTCCGCTTGGTTGCTTTCGATTCATGCGTTGCGGGTCGCGCGAAGCGCGGTGGAGCAACTGAGATGAGCGCCGCGTTTGGTTACCGCCAGGCACGCTAATCTTCGCCGGCGAGACAACAGCACACAGCTGCGCCGGTGCACGTGGCCTCAGTGTTTACAGCCGGGCCCATGCACATGGTCGGCATGCTCGTGCTCGTGCGCAGCGTGCTCGTGATGGTCGTGATTGCACTGCGGCCCGTGCACATGTTGGCCGTGGTCATGCTGATGCGCCAGCACTTCGGGCATTTGGCTCAATAGCGCGGGCGGATCGAACGGCGCCAGCTCGGGCGACAACGCGAAGCCCTGGCGCTCCAGCCACTGTGCCAGCTCGGCATCGCCGGACACGCGCAGGCAGTCGGCATCGGCCTGCATAGGCACATGCATCTCGCCGAGCTGATGCGCCAGGCGCATCAGGTCCGAGGCATGACCGCTCGCTGCATTGGGCCGCACGACCAGCAAGTGTTCTGGTGCGGCCTCGACGCGCATCAGCGAGCCGTCCTCGGCCACCAGCACGTCGCCGCCGCGCAGCAGGGTGCCGGGTGCCAGGCGCAGGCCGAGCTCGAGGCCCTCGCCGTTGCTCAGATTGGCTTCATGGTGCTGGCGGTGCGCCAGCGGCAGCGAGAGCACGCCCGCGCGCTTGATCAGCGCCGGGGCCAGGCCTTCACCCTGGGGGAGGAGTTTCTTGATGATCAGCATGAGAGGGATTCTAGGGTCTGTCGACCGCTGTACCCTGAGCAGCTCCTGCATCGCAAAGCAGCACCGGATTCAGGTCGGCGAGGGCCTGAACGCCTGAGTGTGGGCATGATGTGGTCTGAAGTGCAGGCACACTGCGTCAGCGGCGGCGCCGAGACCAACGATTCGACAAGGGACTTCGATGGGCAAACTCACGACCCACGTACTCGACACCATGCACGGCTGCCCGGCCGCCGGCATGGAAGTGATTCTCTACAGCCGCGATGGTGGCGAGCTGGTGCGGCTCAAGTCGGTGCGGCTCAACCACGACGGCCGCGCCGATGCGCCGCTGCTGGAGGGACCGGACCTGCTGCCCGGCCGCTATCGACTGGTGTTCGGCGTGGCCGGGTACTTCAAGTCGCGTGGCGCAGCGCTTCCCGAGCCCACGTTCTTGGACGAGGTGCCGATCGATTTCGGCGTCGCCGATGCCGAGTCGAATTACCACGTGCCGCTGCTGGTCAGTCCCTGGAGCTATTCGACCTACCGGGGCAGTTGAACGTGGCTCGACCGACGCCGCAATGGCAGCTTTTGCAACAGGCGCTGGCGCAAGGCCCGGCCGTGCTGGTGACCGTGGCCCGTTTGGAGGGCAGCGGCCCGCGCGAGGTAGGGGCCTGGATGGCGGTGACGGCCGAGCGAAGTATGGCGACGATTGGCGGCGGACAGCTTGAATTCGACGCCATCGCCCAGGCCCGCGGTTTTCTGCTGGCCGGTGCCGTCGACACGCCGCTGCGCCGCTACGCGCTGGGCCCGAGCCTGGGGCAATGCTGCGGCGGCGTCGTGCACTTGCGCTTCGAACTGCTGGGCGGCGCGGATGCTGCGGGGCTGCGCGAGCGCCTGACGAGTCGACAAGCATTGATGCCGGTGGCGCTGTTCGGTGGCGGCCATGTGGGGCGCGCGATTGTCGAACTGCTGGGCCAGTTGCCGGCCCGTGTGCACTGGACAGACAGTCGCGACGAGGTCTTTCCGATCGACCTGCCCGAGCATGTCCAGACCGAGCATTCCAATCCCGTGCAAGCGGCGGTGCAAGACCTGACCCCGGGCTCAAGCGTGCTGATCATGAGCTTCAGCCATGCCGAAGATCTGGACGTGGTTGCCGCCTGTCTGCAGCGCCAGCGCGAGCGCGCGGACCTGGCCCTGGTGGGGCTGATCGGCAGCAAGACCAAATGGGCGAGCTTTCGGCAGCGTCTGGCGGCGCGCGGTTTCAGCGAGTCCGAGCTGGCGCAGGTGCGCTGCCCCGTCGGCGTGCCGGGCATCAAAGGCAAACAGCCGCAGGTGATTGCGGTGGCCGTGGTGGCGCAACTGCTGCAGGGCTGGGCGGGCTTGTCGGCGCGGGCGGCCAGCACCAGTCAGGCGAACGCTGGAGCCGGAAGCGCTATCTGCTGATCGACGCTGAACTGGTAATCGTTGAATATGTGTTCTGCGCTCAAGGTCTGGTAGGTGCCGTCGGGCGCACGCCGGGTGGTGTCCTTGAGCCGGTAGGTCAGGGAGCCGCAGGTCCAGCAGTTGTAGTTGCGCATATGCGTGCACAGACAGGTCTTGTCCATCACCGAGATGTTCTTGCCATCCGGATGCAGGGCAAGCTGAACGTTGTAGGCGTCGATGTATGCGCAGTTGCCGTTGGCGTCGAGCAAGTAGCCGTACGCCTCGCAGTTGGGGCGTATGCCTGAGCCGATTGCCGGCGTGTTGCGCAGCATGCGCATCGGGTAGCCGGTCGGCGAGATGGTGTTGACGACGATGTCTTCTTCGCTGGCCTTGAAATACTCCTGCTTGACCTTGGCGGGCAGACCGCATTCATTGGCCACCGTAAAGCGCGTCGCCACTTGCACGGCGGCGGCGCCATGCTCGAGGAAGGACACGGCGTCGCTGCCGGTGAAGATGCCACCGGCAGGAATCAAGGGAATGTCGATCTGCTCGGCCTTCAGATGCAGCGCGATCTCGGCCACGATGGTGGCCAGGTCGTACTTGGCCCAATCGAGGCCGAAGCCCAGATGGCCGCCGGCCAACGGGCCTTCGACCACGATGTAGTCCGGCAGCCGGTTCAGGCGGGCGCTCTTTTTCAGAAAGAGCTGCAAGGCGCGCAGCGACGAGACGATGATGCCCAGCTTGGCATCGCGAAACCTTGCGTGCTCGGCCATCAGGCCAAGCGACCCCAGATGGAGTCCGGCGCTGAGCGTGATGCCGTCGATGCCGCCGTCGAGCGCCGAGTTCAAACGCACCTGCAGCGTCTCGCGCGGCGCGTTCATCGTCAACTTTTCCATGCAATTGACAAAGACCATGCCGTCACCGTGCTTGGCCTGCATCGTGCCGCCCACATGCAGCTCGGTGGCCTCGGCCAAATGCCCCAGGTCGAATTGGACCGAGGTCTTGTCCGAGTTGTCGATGTTGTGCTTGTAGAACTTGGTCTTGGTCTTGACGTATTCGGTATCGAAACGCCGGTCCGAAACGTCATGCACCAAGGCATCCGAGATATGACCAATGCCGCCCAGCCGCGCCGCTTCCAGCGCCAGCTCGGCAGTGGAAATGTCCACACCCATGCCGCCAATGACAATTGGCACCAGCTCTTTGCGGCCCAATTTCAGGCGGAAATCATCAACTCGTTTCATTATTGTCCTTGTGGGGCGGTCGGCGCGCCTGACCAATGTCCTCGTGCGCCCGCAACAATACCTTGTCTTGTGTGACAGAAGTTCTGCCAAGGTGCGAATGGTAATACCTTGACGAAACCCAGGAAACTCGGGTCGGAACTGCGTGAATCGCTTGCCGGAGAAGAGCATCTGCGTCACGCGAGGTGGTGTTTGTGGAAGCATCGACTTCGGCACGTGCGGCATAGCCAACCATGCCTTGCCAGCCAGGAGCGGTTGTATACACTTGCGACCACCTGTCGTAGCGGCCCCGACGCGAGGTATCGCCTGCGACGGACCAGCGGGGAAGGCCTGATGGAAAACTATTTGATCGAATGGGCGAACCTGCTGCTGCGCTGGCTGCATGTGATCGTGGCGATTGCCTGGATCGGCGCGTCGTTCTACTTTGTCTGGGCCGACAACCATTTGCTCAAGCCCGAGTCAGCCGACCTGAAAGCCAAGGGCGTTGATGGCGAACTGTGGGCCGTGCATGGCGGGGGCTTCTACAACCCGCAGAAGTACCTGGTCGCACCGCGCAACCTGCCCCAGCATCTGCACTGGTTCTATTGGGAAAGTTACTGGACCTGGATGAGCGGCATGGCGCTGTTCACGGTGCTGTACCTGTTCAACGCCAGCAGCTTGCTGATTGACGCGCGCGTGTTCGACTGGAGAGCGAGCGCGGCGACGGCTGCGGCGCTTGCCTTCTTGGCGGCAGGCTGGTTGGCCTATGACCAGATCTGCCGGCGCTTTGGCCACAAGCCTGACGGCAGCATCGGCAACGACGCTCTGGTGCTGGGGCTGATCGCCGTTTTCATTGCGGCGGCGACCTGGGGGGCGACCCAGCTGTTTGCCGGCCGGGCGGCCTTCGTGATCATCGGCGCGATGATGGCCACGATGATGAGCGCCAATGTGTTCTTCTGGATCATTCCAGGCCAGCGGCAGGTGATTCAGGACATGCGCGCCGGCCGCGCGGCAGACCCGATCTACGGCCAGCGCGGCAAACAGCGCAGCGTGCACAACACCTACTTCACGCTGCCGGTGTTGGTGGCGATGCTGAGCAACCATTACGGCATGCTCTACAGCCATGCGCAGAACTGGCTGGTGCTGATCGTGTTGATGCTGGCCGGCGCCCTGGTGCGCACCTTCTTTGTGAAGCGCCACGACAGGCAAGGCCAGGGCGTGAACGCCTGGGGCCTGGTGGCGGTCGTGCTTTTGATGCTGGCCGCGCTGATCGTCTGGATGGCGCCTGCCCCAACCGGGCATGTCGCGCCATCTGCGGCGCCCAGCTTGGCCCAGGTGCAGGTGGTGGTTGGGCAGCGCTGCGTGGTGTGCCACAACGCGCAGCTCGCACAAAAGAACATCCGGCTCGACAGCGCCGAGCTGATTGCGCAAAACGCTGCGGCGCTCTACCAGCAGGCGGTGGTGCAAAAGACCATGCCCTTGAACAATGCGACCCAGATCACCGACGCCGAACGTGCCGTGCTGGCGCGTTGGTTCGAAGCGCGCGCTGTATCGCAGCCCAAGTGAGCGGCGGCGCGGCATCGAGCCCTACCAGGATTTGGCCTGGATCAAACGTGGCAACAGATTGCAGCTCGCGTGATTGCTGCGAACTGGGCAAGCATGCATGCATTTGACCCAACGCAAGGACGGCTTGGAACCTCTGCCTCACATTCGTAGCCATGGCAGCTTTGTTGCCATAGCGACAACGTGGAAAACATCACTATCGACACCTTGCAGATCGCGCGCGACGCCAACAAGCGTGCCGCTCCCCCACGGGATGATTCAGGCACCAGCATCGGCGCGTCGGACTGGCACGCCATATTCGGAGGGCCGGGGCTTGGCGCCACCGAGTTGCTGGCGCTCAATGCCATGCGCGGCGTACGGCGACTGCGCGGCGGCGAGATGGCGTTCACGCGGCATCAGCGAGCCCAGCATCTGGTGGCGGTGCTCAAGGGGTCGGTCGGACTGGGTCTGGCACGCGACGATGAGCCTTTCTATCTGGAACGCACCGTGCACGGCCCGCAGTGGCTTGATCTGAGCAGCGCCTGGCTGGGCGGTAGCTACGCACAGGACGCGCGCTCGGTGGGCGACGCGCTGCTGATCGTCCTGCCTCTGAACCGCATGCGTGAACTGATGGCGAGTCAGGCCGTCATGCTCGACCGCTTGCTGACCGGACTGGCAAACACCATTCACAGCCTGACTGGCACGACCCATGACCTGATGCACAAGGATGCCGAACACCGCCTTGCGGTGTGGTTGTTGCACCGCTGCCACCCCGAAGGTCCGGCTTGCAGCGAGATTTCGATTGCCTTGAACGAGCGCAAGCGCGACATTGCGGCCCAATTGGCGATCACGCCGGAAACCCTGTCGCGCATGATGCGACAACTCAATCGCAAGGGCGTGATCGAGGTGCAGGGATATTGCGTCAAGGTACTTGACCTGCCCGCGCTCCAAGCGATGACTCGCGACTGAGGATCAAGGCTCAAGCAGGGCTTGGGTCAGATGACCATCATGGTCGTGGATACAAACACGCGCACGGTATCGCCGCCGGCCGCCTTGGCTTCGGCGCAGGCCTGCGCTGCGGCGCCCATCACCGCATCCACGTTCTCCAGCGAAGCGTGCAGTTGCACGACGCCCAGGCAGGCCTTCACGCGCGTCCGGTGCAATCCCCAGCGCAAGCGAAATCCTGCCACCGAGGCGCGAATCTTCTCGGCAATGATCTGGGCGTAGTGCTGGTCGCAGTCGGGCAGCAACATCGCAAAGCAGTCGCTTTCCAGACGCGCCACGATGTCGGAGGCGCGTACCTTGGTGATCAGCATCTGGCTCAGGTGGTAGAGGAAATGCTCGGCCACCTCGGCGCCTGAAGCATCGACAACGTCGCGGAACTTGTCGACGTCCAACCACAGCACCGAGACCGGCTCGTGGCGGCGGCTGTTCACATGCTCGGCCACACGTCGTTCGAACTCTGCGCGATTGTCCAACTCGGTGAGCGGGTCGTGCTTGCCCGCCCAGGTGGGCTGCAAGCGCAACTGGCGCGCCGCGGTCACGTCTTCGACAATCCACATCGCTTCGCTCGACGGCGTGTCCCATTGCAGCGGCGTGGCCTTCAAGCGGCCCCAGAAACGCGCACCATCGCCGCGCACGTATTCAACTTCCTCATCCAGCGGTCGGCCCTTGGCAAAAGCGGTCTGCAAACGTTCCTGCAAAGCGCTGTGGGCGCCGTCCGAAACATGCACGACGCGCGTGCTCTGGCTTGCCAGGTCAGTGGGGTCTCCATGGCCGAACAATTGGTTCATCTCCTCGCTGACGAGTTCGAAACGCTGACCGCGGACGAACGCCAGCGCCAGGGGCGCGCGCTCGAGCAGTGCTTGCATGCGCAACAAGGTGGCTTCTTCAGCGCCGCCTGCGGGGGGCGACGCTTCGGTCTGTGATTGCATCAGACGCTCCTCAAATGGGCTGCACGACGCGCTGGCAAGCTGTTGCTTCACCAGACAAGCGCGTGCTTGCGAACGGGTAGAGCCAAGTATGACCCGGGCGCAGCTCGCCTGGTGCAAACATTCAGGCTATCCCTGTGCACTCTGCCGCAGCCCGTCGATGGCATCGAGCAGGGCCTCTGGGGTGGCGGGTGCGCGCAAGTCGGGGTCCGTGCAGTGCTCGCCGACGGCCGAGACCGCGTCGCGCAGCGCCAGCAGCACCGAGATGGGCAGCAGCAGCGGCGGCTCGCCCACGGCCTTCGAGCGGTGAATGCTGTCCTGCCGGTTGGCGCCGTCGAACAGCGCCACATTGAAGATGGGCGGGCAGTCGTTGGCGGTGGGAATCTTGTAGGTGCTGGGCGCATGCGTGAGCAGGGCCCCCGTCTTCGGATGCCAGACCAGTTCTTCCGTGGTCAGCCAGCCCATGCCCTGGATGAAAGCGCCCTCAACCTGGCCGATGTCGATGGCAGGGTTCAGCGAGCGGCCCACGTCGTGCAGCACATCGACGCGCAGCGCGCGCCACTCGCCGGTCAATGTGTCGAGCACGACCTCGCTGACAGCGGCGCCATAGGCGAAGTAATGGAAGGGATTGCCCTTGAGCGTGGCGCGGTCCCAGCTCAGGCCCGGTGTGGCATAGAAGCCATCGCTCCAGAGTTGCACGCGCGCCAGGTAGGCGCGCGCCACCAGCGCATCAAAGCTCAGACTTCCGGCGTCCGCCTGCGTCGCCGCAAAGGCGTCCAGGCGCGCGCGGATCTTGCGCGCCGCATCCTGCGCGGCCTTGCCGTTCAGATCGCTGCCGGTGGAGGCCGCGGTGGCCGATGTGTTGGCCACCTTGTGCGTGTCGGTCGCGCTGCAGCGCACGCGCTCCAGGCCGACGCCGAGTTCGTGCGCGACCACTTGCGCCACCTTGGTGTTGAGTCCCTGGCCCATCTCGGTGCCGCCATGATTCACCAGCACCGATCCGTCAGTGAAAACATGAACCAGCGCGCCGGCCTGGTTCAGGTGCACGACATTGAAGGCGATGCCGAACTTGAGCGGCACAAGCGCCAGGCCTTTCTTGAGCACAGCGCTGGTCGCGTTGAAGCGTGCCACGTCAACGCGGCGCGCTGTGTAGTCGCTGCTGGCCACCAGTTGCTCGACCAGCGGCTGCAGGATATTGTCTTGCACCACCTGGCCATACGGCGTGGTGTTGCGGCCAAGTGCAGCGTCGGGCGCATAGAAATTGACGCGACGCACCGCCAAGGGGTCCAGCCCGAGACGGCGTGCCACATTGTCGAGCATCGTCTCGATGGCCAGTGCGCCTTGCGGTCCACCGAAGCCGCGAAACGCGGTATTGCTCTGGGTATTCGTGCGTGCGCAATAGCCGCGTATCGAGACATCGGGCAACCAGTAGGCATTGTCGAAGTGGCACAGCGCACGCGTCATCACCGGCGCTGACAAATCGGCCGACCAGCCGGCGTTGGACACCATCTCGACTTCGGCCGCGAGCAGCCGCCCGTCGGCGTCGAAGCCGATGTCATAACGGTAGTCGAAGCCGTGGCGGCGCCCCGTCACCAGAAAGTCATCGTCCCGGTCCAGCCGCAGTTTGACCGGACGCTTCAATTGCATCGCCGCGATGGCCGCGATGCAGGCGAACACGGCCGATTGCGACTCCTTGCCGCCGAAGCCCCCGCCCATGCGACGGCATTCGACCTGCACCTGATTGCTGCGCAGCTTCAGCGCATGCGCCACCAGATGCTGCATCTCGCTCGGATGCTGGGTCGAGCACAAGAGCTTGACGGCGTTGTCTTCGAGCGGCAGCGCATAGGAGATCTGCCCCTCCAGATAAAACTGCTCCTGCCCGCCCACCGTGAAGCTGCCCTGCATGCGCTGCGGCGCGCGGGCCAATGCCGCTTGTGCATCGCCGCGCGACAAATGCATGGGCGGCACCACATAGCGCTGGGCGGCGTGCGCTTGCGCCGCGCTCAGCAGCGCTGGCAGCAGCTCGATCCGAATGAAGTCCTTGGCGCGCGCACAGGCGCGACGCGCCAGCTCGCGGTCGTGCGAGATCACGGCAAAGACCGGCTGACCCAGGTAATGCACGACATCGTCGGCCAGAATCGGCTCGTCGGCCACCAGCGCGCCGCATTGGTTCGGGCCCGGAACGTCCGCCGCCGTGAGCACCGCCACCACGCCTGGCAGCGCGCGCAAGCCGGCCAAGTCAATGCCGATCAGCCGACCATGCGCGACCGGCGACAAACCCAGCGCCACGTGCAGCGTGCCTTGCAGCTCGCCGATGTCGTCGGTGTAGTCGGCTGCGCCGCTGACATGCAAATGCGCTGATTCGTGCGGTCGGCCAACGCCGATGCTC
This sequence comes from uncultured beta proteobacterium, assembly GCA_963740455.1. Taxonomy (GTDB): domain Bacteria; phylum Pseudomonadota; class Gammaproteobacteria; order Burkholderiales; family Burkholderiaceae_C; genus Paucibacter. The sequence goes on along the minus strand of CAVUEF010000004.1, from coordinate 58,661 downwards.
CGGCTGCTCTCCGCAATCTTGCGGCTCATGCCTGTTCACCCACGGGGGTCAGGTCTTGCGCGGGCCACACGCTGAGCTGCGCGTCGGACAGCGGCTGGTCCGCGCGCGTTTCGAGCCAGAAGCGGCGCAGCAGGTTCTGCGCCACGCGCAGCCGGTAAGCCGCGCTCGCTCGCAAGTCGCTCAGGGGGGTGAAGTCCCGGGCCAAGGCTTCGGTCGCGAGCCCGAGGCGTGCCTCGCTCCAGGCATGACCCAGCACCGCCGCTTCGGCCAGCGTGGCGCGCTTGACGATGCCGGCCATGCCACCGTACACGAAGCGCGCCTCGCTCACGCGACCTTGCTCGAGTGTGAGCGACAGCACCGCGCAGACCGCCGAGATGTCACTGTCGAAACGCTTCGAGATCTTGTAGCCGCGCAGCCGCGTGTCGGCTTTCGGCAGCGGCAGATGCAAGGCTTCGACGAGCTCGCCGCTGTGCAAGCGGTTTTGCATGTAGTCGAGGTAGAAGTCCTGCAGCGGCATGCGGCGCTGGGTGGCGCCTTTGCGCAGCACGATGTCGGCGCCCATGGCAATCAAGGCGGGTGCGCCGTCGCCGATGGGTGAGCCGTTCGCCACATTGCCGCCCAAGGTGCCGGCATTGCGCACCGGCGGCGCGGCAAAGCGCAGCCACAGTTCACGCAAGGCCGGCACATGCCGCACCAGCGATTGCCAAGCGGCTTCCAGCGTCGCGCCGGCGCCTATCCACAGACCGGGCCGTTCGCCGAAGTCGCGCGCTTCGATACGCTTGAGCTCGGCCACGGCGCCGATGTAAATGATGTCGCCCAGGTCGCGAAACTGCTTGTTGACCCACAGCCCCACGTCGGTCGCGCCGGCCAGCAGTCGAGCCTCGGGATGGGCTTCGCGCAAGGCGGCCAGTTCGCTCAAGCTGCGTGGCGCATAAAAGCTGTCCAGCCGCGCACCCGCTGGAGATATGTGCGCCGGATTGGCCGCTCGGTAGTGCAGCGGCGGGTCTTGCGCCAGCGCTTGCAAGGCCTGCACGATGGGCGCGGTGTCCAGGCGCTGCGCCGGCAGGTCGAACATGTGCTCGCCGGCATCCAGAATCGGCCGGTAGCCGGTGCAGCGGCACAGGTTGCCGGCCAGGTCGTCGCCGAGCTGGCGTCGGGACGGGCGCGTGCCCGCCTCGCAATGGCGCTCGTAAGTCGTGCTCAGGCTCATCACGAAACCCGGCGTGCAAAAACCGCATTGCGAGGCGTGGCAATCGACCATCGCCTGCTGGACCGGGTGCAAGGCTGCGCCCGCGCGGACGAGGTCTTCCACCGTCAGCAAGGCCTTGCCGTCGAGCGTCGGCAGGGGCTGCAGGCAGGCATTCACGGTACGCAGGCTGAGCAGCCCGACGACGCTGGAGGCGATCGAATCGGGCGTGGCGAGTTCGGCCACCACCACCGTGCACGCGCCGCAATCGCCCTCATTGCAACCCTCCTTGGTGCCGGTGCAATGCGCGTGCTCGCGCAGCCACCGCAGCACCGTGGTGGTGGGGGTCAGGTCTTGCACCTCGGTGACTCGACCTTGATGGAAGAAACGGATGGAACGCTGTCGGGTGCGCTGCATGGACTGGTCTCGCCGAAATTCGCAGAAGATGGGGTCGTGAAAGCCAGACCTTATACGATGCTAGCCTTTTCCACGTCCAGATTCCGACATCCTGAATGAGTATCGACGCGTCGCAGCTTGAACTCCTACCCCGCCTCGGCCTGGCGCTGCGCGGCGACCTGCTCGATTTCGTCGCGCAGCCCGCCCTGGCCGATGTCGCCAGCGCGGCCGTGCGATTTCGCCCCGACCATTGGCTGCTGATCGGCGCCGACGGCCGCATCGCCGGAGTCCAAACTAATGATCCCGGCGCAGGCTGGACGCGCATCGACCACCGCGGCCGCTTGATCCTGCCGGGCTTCATCGACAGCCATGTGCACAGCCCGCAGCTCGACGTGATCGCGTCGTATGGCGCCGAACTGCTGGACTGGCTCAACAACTACACCTTCCCCGCCGAGCGTCGTTATGCCGACCCAGGCGTTGCCCGGGCCGGGGCCGCGGCGTTTCTGGACACGCTGTTCGCGCATGGCACGACTTCGGCAGTGGTGTTCCCCACCGTGCACAAAGTGTCGGTCGACGCCTTGTTCGACGCCGCACAGCAGCGCGGCATGCGCCTGATCACCGGCAAGGTGCTGATGGACAGGAATGCGCCCGACGGCCTGCGCGACGATGTCGAGCAAGCGCAGCGCGATTGCCTGGAGTTGATCGCGCGCTGGCATGGCCGCGACCGGCTGGCCTACGCCGTGACGGTGCGCTTCGCGCCGACCAGCACGCCCGCGCAACTGGCGATGGCGGGCGCCTTGTGCAAGGCCGATGCAACGCTCTACATGCAGACCCATGTGGCCGAAAACCGCGACGAGGTGCGCTGGGTGGCCGAGCTGTTCCCGAAGAGCCGCAGCTATCTGGACGTCTATGCCAGCGCCGGCCTGCTGCACCGGCACAGCGTGCTGGCGCATGGCATCTGGCTTGACGCCGCCGACCGTTCGGCGCTTGCCGAAGCTGGCGCGCAGATCGCTTTTTGCCCGTCGTCGAATCTGTTCCTGGGCAGTGGCCTGTTCGACTGGGCGGCCTGCCGCGAGGCGGGCGTTGCCGTTAGCATCGGCACGGATGTCGGCGGCGGAACGAGTTTGTGCCAATTGCGCAATTTGGGCGATGCCTACAAAGTCCAGGCGCTGGGAGGGCACCGCATGACGGCATGGGACGGCTTGTATGCAGCGACGCTGGGCGCCGCTGTCGCATTGGAGCTGGACCAGGAAATCGGCCATCTGGACGCAGGCACGGTGGCTGACATCGCGGTTTGGGATTGGGCGCATGGCAGGGTCGCCGAGCACCGCCAGGCCGCGGCGCGCGAATTGCACGAGAAGGTGTTTGCCTGGATGACGCTGTCGGATGAACGCAGCCTGGTGTCGGTTTATGTGGGCGGAGTGCTGCGCTATGACCGTACTTGATTCGCCCCGACGCACGAGGCAAGGGCCAGAGGGCAGCAAGCCATGACCCCGCGCCTTGAGCTCCAGTCCATCAGCAAGCAATACCCTGCCGTCAAGGCCAATGACGGCGTCAGCCTGCGTGTCGAGCCGGGCCAGATCCACGCCGTGCTGGGCGAGAACGGCGCGGGCAAATCGACGCTCATGAAAATCATCTACGGCGCGGTCAAGCCCGACTCGGGGACGATGCTGTGGAATGGCAAGCCGGTGCAGGTGGCGAGCCCGGCGCAGGCGCGCGCTCTGGGCATCAGCATGGTCTATCAGCATTTCTCGCTGTTCGATACGCTGAGCAGCGCGCAAAACGTCTGGCTTGGCCTGGACAAGTCGTTCACGCTGGCCCAGGTCGTGGCGCGCATCGACGAGGTGGCGGCGCTCTACGGGCTGGAAGTCGATCCGCTGCGGCCGGTGCACACGCTGTCGGTGGGTGAGCGCCAGCGCGTCGAGATCGTGCGCGCCTTGCTCACCCAGCCGCAATTGCTGATCCTCGACGAGCCCACCTCGGTACTCACGCCGCAGGCGGTCGACAAGCTGTTCGTCACGCTGCGCCGCCTGGCCCAGACCGGTTGCTCGATTCTCTACATCAGCCACAAGCTCGATGAAATCCGCGCGCTGTGCCACCACTGCACGGTGCTGCGCGCGGGCCGCGTGACCGGCAGCATCGATCCGAGGAATGAGAGCAATGCCAGCCTGTCCAATCTGATGATTGGCGCCGAGCCGCCACAGCTACAGCATGTCAAGGTCAACACCGGGGCGCTGGCGCTCGAGGTCAATGGCTTGAACCTGCCCAAGCTCACGCCCTTCGGCACAACGCTGACCGACATCTCGTTCGATCTGCGCGAGGGCGAAATCCTGGGTGTGGCGGGTGTGTCGGGCAACGGTCAGCAGGAGCTGATGGCGGCGCTGTCGGGCGAGGATGCACGCGCGCCCAAGCTGTCGGTGCGGCTGTTCGGCCATGACATTGCCAAAGCCAGCCCGCGCGCGCGGCGCAAGCGTGGCCTGCATTTCGTGCCTGAGGAGCGGCTCGGACGCGGCGCGGTGCCGACGCTGAGTCTGGCGCAGAACACCTTGCTCACGCGCACCGAGGCCGTGAACCGGTGGGGCTGGATCGATACGCGACGAGTCGAGCGTCTGGCGCAGGCATTGATCGCGCGCTTCAAGGTGCGTGCGGGTGGCGCGGGCGCGGCGGCCAAGAGTCTGTCGGGCGGCAATCTGCAGAAGTTCATCGTGGGCCGCGAGATCTCGGCAAATCCCAGGCTCTTGATTGTTTCGCAGCCCACCTGGGGCGTGGATGTGGGCGCAGCGGCGCAGATTCGTGCTGAGCTGCTGGCACTGCGCGACGCCGGCTGCGCGATCCTGGTGGTGAGCGAGGAGCTCGACGAGCTGTTCGAACTCAGCGATCGCCTGGTGGTGATGGCACAGGGTCAGGTCTCACCCTCGGTGGCAATAGCCCAAGCCAGCATCGAGACGATAGGCAGCTGGATGAGCGGGCTGTGGCTGAAAGCCGATTGCGGCGCTGACCAAACTGTTCGGGCGAGTCATGCTCAAGCTTGAAGCGCGCCCCCAGCCATCCAAGCTGATGTCGCTGGCCTCGCCGCTGCTGGCGCTGGCGCTCACCGTGCTGCTGGGGGTGGGGCTGTTCGTGTTGCTCGGCAAGGACCCGCTGCGCGGCCTGCAGATGTTCTTCTGGGAGCCGGTCCGGTCCGCCTATGCCTGGAGCGAGCTCGGCGTGAAGGCCACGCCGCTGGTCCTGATCGCGCTCGGTCTGGCGGTGTGCTTTCGCTCGAACGTCTGGAACATCGGCGCTGAGGGCCAGTTCGTGCTCGGCGCCTTGTGCGCAGGGTGGGTTGCGATGCAGGCCGATGCTCAATCGAGTCGGCTCATTGTGGTCTGGATTCTGGGCGCCGGCGTGCTCGGCGGCATGGCCTGGGCCGCCATCACCGCGCTGTTGCGCGACCGCTTCAACGCCAATGAAATCCTGGTCAGCCTGATGCTGGTCTATGTGGCCGAGATGCTGCTCGGCTATCTGGTCTACGGCCCCTGGAAAGACCCGCACGGCTACAACTTTCCGCAAAGCATCAGCTTCCTGGCGGTCACCAGGATTCCGCGTCTGTTCGATGGCTGGCGCGTCAACATCGGCGTGTTCATCGCTTTGGCGGCGGTGCTGGCGTTCTGGGTGCTGCTGTTCCGCACCTACGCGGGATTTCAATTGCAGGTGGGCGGCCTGGCGCCCGCGGCCGCGCGCTATGCGGGCTTCTCGTCGCGACGCGCGCTGTGGACGGCGCTACTGCTGTCGGGCGGCATGGCCGGGCTGGCGGGCGGACTGGAGGCCGCCGGTCCCTTGGGTCAGCTCACGCCCTATGTGCCAGTGGGCTACGGCTTTGCCGCCATCATCGTGGCCTTTGTCGGGCGGCTCCATCCCGTGGGCATTGTCTTTTCGGCGCTGCTGATGAGCATGTTCTATATCGGCGGCGAGCTGGCGCAGTCGCGCCTGGGTCTTCCCAAATCACTGACCGGCGTGTTTCAGGGGCTGCTGCTGTTCACGCTGCTGGCCTGCGACACCTTGATCAACTACCGGCTGCGCTGGGTGCGGCCGATCCGAACCCAAGCCGGCGTCACTGCGCCAGGAGACGCGTGATGGAGTCGATGGCATTGCTGTTGGCGGCCACGCTGAATGCGGGCACGGTGCTGGCCATTGCGGGGCTGGGCTTGCTGATCAACGAGCGCGCCGGCATCGTCAACCTCGGCGCCGAGGGCATGATGCTGGTGGCGGCGATCGCCGGTTTTGCCACCGCGGTGCACACCGGCAACGACTGGCTGGCCTTTGCCGCAGGCGCCGGCGCCGGCGCGGCCATGGCGGCCGTGTTCGGCGTGCTGGTGATCTGGCTCAACACCAACCAATATGCGGCCGGCCTGGCGCTGAGCTTGTTCGGCTCGGGCTTCTCGGCCTTCGTGGGCATTGCCTACGCGCAGGAAAAACTCACCGAGCGCGCCCGCTATGCGATCCCTTATCTGTCCGATATTCCCTGGTTCGGCCCGGCCTTGTTCAAGCAGCATCCGCTGGTGTATTTCGCGGTCTTTCTGGCGGGCGCGCTGGCCTGGTTTCTGTATCGGTCGCGCGCCGGCCTGGTGCTACGCGCGGTCGGCGAGTCGCCCGAATCGGCGCATGCGCTGGGTTATCCGGTGCGCCGCATCCGGCTGGCCGCCGTGATGGTGGGCGGCGCGCTGTGCGGTATCGCGGGGGCCTATGTGTCGGTCATCTACACCTCGCTGTGGGTCGAGGGCATGATTGCCGGCAAGGGCTGGATTGCGCTGGCGCTCACCACCTTTGCCACCTGGCGGCCCGCGCGCGTGTTGCTCGGCGCCTATCTGTTCGGCTTTGTCACCATGCTGCAATTTCATCTGCAGGGGCAGGGTGTCGAAGTCGCCAGCCAGCTCTTGAGCATGCTGCCCTATCTGTCGACCATCGTCGTGCTGGTGCTGATCTCAAGCAACGCCAATTTCATCCGCGCCAACATGCCGGCCTCGCTGGGCAAGCCGTTTTTCCCGGATTAATGTGCGTCAGCTGGCCCGGACATTCGGGTGCGCAAAATGCGCAACAGCAATAGGGCTGCAGCGGCGCTGAACGCGGCCATGCCCATGGGGTTGTCGGCGATCAGATTGGCGAGTTGCTGCAAAGCGTCCGGGCTGACCTGCTCGACGAAGCGGGCCAGCTCGAAGATCTGGTCCTGCGAGTAGCGGCTCGCTTCGTCGATCCCGACCAAAGCCCCCGGGTCGGCGCCGCGGCGCAAGAGACCGGCGAACGCGCCGGAGGCAACTGCCGCCAGGCCCAGCGTGCCCAGTGGCCGCAACAGACACGCCAGCATGCTGGCGCGCAGCGGTGAACTGGCGGCGCCGTACAGGCGCGAGACCAGTCTGGCCGGGCGTGGATTGTCGCCAGTCCCGGCCGGCGCGCCATGGCGAAGCAGATCGACCTCGTTCACATCATCGAACTCGTCTGACATGGCTTGTGCTCCAGTGATTCGTCTCGAACGCGCGTCAAATGCGACTGCGCCGACGCGCAATGTCTGCGGCTGCCTTCGTGTCTGGCCACCCGGCGCGGCCGCTCAGGTGATGGCAAATGCCAGCACCACCGCGCCGATGGCCAGCAGGCCCAGCCCGGTGATGAACACGAGCTCGGCATGCGCCTCGTAACGTGATTGAGCGTCGCCTGATCGCATCGAAATGAACGACAACAAGGCGCTGCTCAGGAACACCAGCGCATCCACCGCCAGCATCTTGTCGATCACGAGCCGTGCCTCGCCGCCGGGGCCGAGATGGCCGATCGACAGGACGGTCATGCACACGCCGACCATCGTCGCCGAGGTCGGCAGAATGTGGGTGGACAAGCCCTTCTCCACCTCGCGTGCGCCAGGTTTCACTTCGTGCATCAGGTCGAGGTGTCATCGACGATCACGAGGACTTGGCTGCCGTGCCGGATGGCCAGACGAACACCAGCTTGGCCGGATGGCCATGCTTGACGTCGACTTTCTCGTGCAGGGTCTTGCCGTCCAGCGTGGCGTCGACCTCGTACTTGCCGGGCTTGAGCTTGGCCAGCAGGAAGGGCCCGTCAGCCTGGGCCTGCAACGCCTCATGCTGTTTGGCGTCGTGCACCACCACCTTGACGTTGGCGGTGAACTCGGCGTGCTGCTTGTCCTTCACGGCGAACTCGAGCGTCAACGGCCACTTCTTGCTGGCGTGCTCGATGGCACTGGATTCGTCCTGGCCGATGCCGCCGCTCAGGTACTCGACCGTGCCGCTGTGATGTACGGGCGGCAGGCTGGCGGCTTGCGCCAGCGATCCCATCAACAGAAACGTTGCGGCTGCGCCTGCCAGCACAGTGCGTTGCGATAGCGACTTCATGTGTATCTCCTTGAAGATGGCGGGGCGGCAGTTGATTGCAGTGCGCCGCCCCGGAGCACTGCTGCGCGGGAGCTCGCTCAGCCCACGCGCACTGGTATGAAGATGGTGCTGCCATCGCGCTGGATCAGCAGCGCCACCGACTTGGCCGACCTGGCGACGACCTCGCGCACCTGGGCCACGCTCGTTACCGGGGTGCCGTTGATGGCCACCAGCAGGTCGCCTGGCTGGACGCCGGCCAGCGCTGCCGGGCCTTGGACATCCTCGATCAACAGGCCGCTCTTGACGCCGGCATCGTGCTGTTCCTGCGGCTGCAGCGGTCGCAGCGCGAGTCCGAGCCGACCTTTGCCGACGGCCTCGTCTGCCTTGGCAAACTTGGCGTTGGGTTCGCTCGCATCGCCAAGCTTGGCGGTGATCGTCTCGCCGCGGCCCTGGCGCCAGATGTCGAGCGTGATTTTCTGGCCCGGCGTCTGCTGGCCGATCAGCGCCGACAATTCGCCGGACGAAACAATGGTCTGACCGTTGAATTTGCGCACCACGTCACCCGGCTTCAGACCGGCCTGATCGGCGGGGCCGCCGCCCACCACGCTGGCGACCAGCGCGCCTTCGGGTTTGTCGAGCTTGAATGAATCCGCAAAGGTCTGATTCACGTCCTGGATCACCACGCCAAGCCGCGCATGGCTGGCCTTGCCGGTGGCAACAATCTGGGCTTGCACGCGCGTCGCCACATCGATGGGAATCGCGAACGACAGGCCCTGATAGCCGCCGGTGCGACTGTAGATCTGCGAGTTGATGCCGACCACCTCGCCGCGCGTGTTGAAGAGCGGGCCGCCCGAGTTGCCGGGGTTCACCGCGACATCGGTCTGGATGAAGGGCACGAAGCTGTCATCGGGCAAGGAGCGGCCCTTGGCGCTGACGACGCCGGCGCTCACGCTGTTCTCGAATCCGAACGGCGAGCCGATGGCCAGCACCCACTCGCCGACCCTGAGGTCGCGCGCGCTGCCGAGTTGCACCGTCGGCAGGTTTGTCGCATCGATCTTCAGCACCGCCACGTCAGTCTTCGGATCGGCGCCCAGTACCTTGGCCTGGAACTCGCGGCGATCGGTCAGCTTGACCACCACTTCCTTGGCGTCGCGCACGACGTGGGCGTTGGTGAGGATGATGCCGTCCGGGCTGACGATGAATCCCGAACCCTGGCCGTGCGTGGGCATCTCGCCCTGGCCGGGCATGCCACCGTTGGGGCCCTGGAAATGCTTGAAGAATTCGTAGAACGGGTCGTTCGGATCGATGCGCGGCAAGCCGCGGCGCTGTGCTGTAGGGGCACTGTCGGTGTCGTCCATCGATGTCTTGGTCATGCCGCTGACGCTGATGTTGACGACGGCCGCGCCATTGCGCGCAGTGATCTGTGCAAAGTCGGGCAAGGACATGGTTGCGGCGGGCGCCGCTGGCGCTGCCAGAGTGGCCACCGGCGTGGCCGCCCGAACGTAGGTGCTGGTGAGCGCCACCGCGCCGCCAGCAGCCAGAACGCCGGCCGACACGAGCGCGATCACGATGCGGCGGGGGGTGAAGAGAAGCGTGTTCATGTGAAGTCCTTTCCAGGAGTTGAGTGATCTCATGGAAGAACTATCGGGCCGAAGACTTAGGCGGCGCTTAAAGCGCGAAGCTCGCATCAATGCGGGAGCGATGGCGGATCGACACAGAAACCAGCCAGCCATGGAGCGGACGGGCGCGTGGTTGGAGTGACGGCCTCAGCGGTCAACTGCCACTGACCGCTGGTAGCGTAGCCACCAAGGAAAGATCCCGGCCGCAGTGCTGGTAAACCATCTCCCAATTGATCGCACAGCGCGCTATGGTACTGATCCACGAACCCGAACCAAGGGTCGGATCGACTGCATTACGTTAGGCCTCGCAGAATGACTGACACGCCAACCACTATCCTCAAAGCGAGACTCGCCGCCGGCGAGATTTCCATCTCTGAGTACCGCGAACTCTTTGCCGAAATCTCTGACGGCGATCACGAAGGCGCGAACACTTGTCCCGACCAGAAGCCACGCGACATTGGAAAGCTACTCGCCGAATTCGAAGATCTACGCCTGTATGAGCGAGGCATTGGCTACAAAGCTGACAACTACCCAATCTCAGAGGTGGTCAGCGTAAAAGGCGGCCAGTTCTACCGTTCCCTCAACTTCGTCCCATCCGAAAACAGGTCGAGTGTTTCAGTGACCTTCCTGTCCGGCGCCTCCGCCAGCATTTCTGAAGATCGTTTGATCTTCGGCCGCAAGCGTCATGATTCCATTGGACGTCTTTGCGCGCTACTTCGCCAAGCGACGTTTACACATCGACTTACCAATCTCGTCAGAAAGCTCTCGGTCAATGGAGAACTTGCGCTCTACAAGCCGTTCATCGGCAATGGCGAAACTGTCGTGCTCCGCAAGGATGGAACGGTCAGAACGCCAACGTCGTCTGTTCGCCTGAAGGTAGCAAAGGCCAGCGGCACGTTTGGGCTGGGGTCTGAGTGGCACGCACTTAATGGGGTAAGCAAGAAGACAGATACCTCGGAGGTCGTGCTTTCCGAGACCAGGGGCCTCTTCGGGGCTTTGATTCCCCGCGACGCCCTGCGCTTCGTCCCGTATCTGGAAGACATTGACATCGTCCACGCTCTTCTCGACTGGTTGGCCAAACCAGCCAACAATCTCAAGTAAGCTTCGCCGATCGACAAACCATCGACGCCTGTGAATGGCGTCGGGCGAGGAGCAACAGATGACGAAGTACAAGGTCGGTGACATTGAATGCAGCGCGCAAGCGCGGAGCGATGAGCTTTTTCAGGGCCACGTGGTTGTCGCTGGCTCCCTGCTCGACGGACGAAAGGAGCACGTTCATCTCTGCCCGGAGATCGACAACACAAGGGAAGACGCAGTGCGTAGAGCCATGAACTATGCGAATGTCAATTTTCCAGCCGAGTGAAGTACTCGCATCTCGTCACGGCATCGCATTTCTCAAGCGAGGCCCCTACAGGGACTTCCCACCGCGTCAACACCGTCGCATTGAATTCCCCATCAAGACAGGTTTTTGAGTGAATCGCGCGCCGACGATTTGAAGCGCTGAACAGAGAACAGACTGCCACTCTACAGACGGCCTTGTTGCATGCATGTTTGCGCATGCGGACCCAGATACGAACCGCTCAGCGGGGCTCCATTCCTATCGCGTGGACCTTGGGCCTTGCGGCTTCGGCCGCCAGGGGTTAGTCGAGCTTGCCCGCTGCCGGTCTGACCTGTCAGTGCATCTTCTGCGTGTCGTCGTGCAAGGAAGAACGGATCGTCAAGTCGGTCCAGCGCTGCCGGGCTTGACGCTGAGGTGATGCGGATCGAAGCGTTCGCCGCGCGTCATCACTGCCCACAAGATGCGGGCATTCTTGTTGGCCAGTGCCACCACCGCCTTCTGCCAACCGGATCGCTCCTTGAGCGCCAGCACCCAGCGCGAGATGGGATCGCTGCGCGTGTGCGCGGTGTTGACCACGGACTTGGCGCCCGCTGGGACGGGGCATCGGAATTGCGCCGCGTAGCGGCTTCGTCCAACCCGTCGGGCGAGGTCGCCGCTTCGCGGCTGGACTCGTCATTCGCTGCGCTCATTCCTCGCCCTTCACCTCTGCATCAGAAGAGCAGCGTCTCGAGCAGCCACCGCCATACTGACCCCGGCTTGAGTCGATGTGTGATGTATGATGTCAAGCATCACTTTCTGCGACCGAGGCGATGAAATGAGGACAACACTTGCCATTGACGACGATGTCTTGGCGGCGGCCAAGCACCTTGCGGAGCGAGAGCGCAGGAGCTTAGGCGAGGTAGTCTCTGCGCTTGCCCGTCAAGGTTTGTCGCGGAGCACACGAAGCACCAAGACCGAACGCAATGGCATACCGCTTCTGCCGAGTCGCAAGGCGGCCGTGCCGGTAACACTCGAACTTGTGAACCAACTGCGCGACGAGTGGCCGTGAGCCGCCACCTTCTGGACGTGAACGTGCTCATCGCGCTCATCGACCCAGCGCATGTTCAGCATGATCAAGTCCATGAGTGGTTCGGCCGCGTCGGACACAAGGCATTTGCCACCTGCCCCATCACTGAGAATGGTCTGCTACGGATCGTCGGTCACCCGAAGTACCCAAACTCACCAGGCCCTCCAAGCATGGTCGTAGCGGCCTTGGCCGCCATACGTGGTCTGCCCGGACACGCTTTTTGGCCTGACAGCATCAGCCTCGTCGAGAGCCCCTTGGTCGATCCGAATCTCTTGTCGAGCCACAGTCGGGTCACTGACAGCTACCTGCTCGCGCTAGCAAGAGCGAACACAGGGAAACTAGCCACCATGGATCAGAAGTTGGCAACAGAGGTCGTCACTGACGGAAAGTCCGCACTGACTCTGATTTAGCACGCACTGATGTCCAACCCCTCTACAGGGACTTCCCGTCAAATCAAGCGGTTACGTACATTGGACCTTTCTCTTTCCTCAAGACCTGTGTTCTGAACAGCGGCATCGCGACGAGGAACAGACTGAACATCTACCGACGGGCTTGATGCGGACGTGACCGCTGCCCCAGATACGAACCGCTCAGCAGGACCCCATTCGTTCGACGTTGTTGGCTCGGCGTACCGAGCGTGCAACGGACAGGTTATCGGGCTCACCTGCTGCCGGTATGACCTGTGCTTTGCCTCTACGAACGTGGGTCTGTGGAAGTGGAAACGCTGGTTCAAATTCAGATCAAGCTGCCCCAACCTTGCTGCTCGGCCGTCTTCGCCGGCATGCAGCGCGTGCGGGGTCGAGAGGCGGCTTCACAAATGGCGGCCGCATCATTCGCGTCATTCTTGCCGCTGCTGCCTTGCACGCGAAACGGAGTGATGAAGTGGGCCGCGATCAGTCGCGCACCGAGCCCCATCAGCCGCAGACGCCGTGGCAGGTGGTGGGCGCCGGAGCAACTCTCCATCGCCACCACGCGGCCAGCCGGCAGCGTAGCCGCCCATTGCAGGAAGCGCTGCGGCGACATCGGCCGCGAAAATGACCTGCCAGAGCTGCGGTCATTGGGAGCGTCTTCTGGCCGCAACGCGTCATCAATCGACAAACGATATTCTTTCCGTCGGATTCCACTTTTCGCCAACAGCCAGTTTTCAAAGCCGTCGTGGAAAGCGCAGCGTCACGCGCAGGCCGCCCAAGCGCGGCGATGCGTCCAGCTGGATGTGCGCGTGGTGCAGGTCGGCGATCGATTTGACGATGGCCAGCCCCAGACCGGCGCCCGACGTGTCGCTTTCGCCCACGCGATAGAAGCGGTCCAGGACGCGCTCGCAAGCTTGCGGCGCGATGCCCGGGCCGCTGTCTTCCACCGTCAGAACGGTGGCGCCGTCTTCGGCTCGAACCGCGAGGTCGACGCGGCCGCCTGGCGGCGTGTACTTGATGGCGTTGTCGAGCAGATTGCGAATCAGCATGCGCAGGGCTTCCTCATGACCCTCGACGCTCGCATCGTCGGCATGCGCGAGCCCGATGTCCATCTGGCGCTCCTGCGCTGCGGGCATGGCATCGGCCAGAGCGAGCCGGGCGACTGCGGCCAGCGCCACGGGATGGGCCTGCGGGCTCGATGCGGCGCTGGCCTCCTGGCGCGCCAGCACGAGCAGCTGCTCGATCAAGCGGCTGGCCCTGTCGATCCCCGGCCAACAAACGCGACGCGGCCAATTCGCGCACCTGCTCGCTGCTGCCGCGTTGCAGTGCCTGCGCCTGCAGCCTGAGCGCGGCCAGCGGCGAGCGCAGTTCATGCGCGGCGTCGGCCACGAAATGCTGCTGAGCGTCGAAGGCTTGGCGCACGCGCTGGAACAACAGGTTCAGCTCCTGCACCAGCGGACGCACCTCATCGGGCAGGTCCGTCTCGCTCACCGGCGACAGGTCATTGGCCTGTCGCTCGGCCACTTCGCGGCGGACCTTGTCCACCGGCGCCAGCGAGCGGCTCACCACCCACCACACCACCAGCATCAGCAACGGCGCCATCACGAGGATGGGGCTGGCCGTGCGCAGCGCCAGCGTGCGGGCCATGTCGCTGCGCACCGCCATGTCCTGCGCCACCTGGATCACTTGCGAGCGCGACTGCACCGAAAATACCCGGTAGGTCGTGCCGCGCGCCTTGACGTTCGAGAACCCCAGCACGGCCCGCTGCGGCAGCGCCGCGCGCGCCGCCGACTGGAAGATTCTCAGGCCGTTCGCGGTCCAGACCTGCACCACGAAATCGTAGTTCTCGTCCTCATGCGACAGATCGGCATCGGCACTGGCAGCGCCCGCGGGCAGGCCCGAACGCAAGGACAGCGCCATCTGCTGCATGTGGTAATCGAAGATCGCGTCGGCCTGCGCCAGGGCCGCCCGATAGCCCAGACCTGCCTGGACCAGCGCCCCCAGCAAGATCGCCACCAGCAGCAGTCGCAGCAACCGGGCCCGCAAGGAGTGAGAAAGCAGCAGTTTCATGATTTCGGCACCATATATCCCACGCCGCGCACGTTCTGGATCAGTTCGGCGCCCAGCTTCTTGCGCAAGCCGTGAATGTAGACCTCGACGGCGTTGCTGCTGATCTCATCCTTCCAGCTGTAGAGCTTTTCCTCGAGTTGCGCACGCGACAGCACCAAGCCCGGGCGCGCCAGCAAGGGCTCGAGCACCGCCCACTCGCGTGCCGAGAGCACCACGGCCTGCGCGTCGACCATCACCTCGCGCGTGGCCGGATTGATGCTCACGCCCCTGTGCTCGTAGGTCGGCTCGGCACGACCGGCGGCGCGGCGAAGCAAGGCGCGGATGCGCGCCAGCAATTCGTCCAGGTCATAGGGCTTGAGCACATAGTCGTCGGCGCCGGCGTCGAGGCCCTCGATGCGTTGCTGAACCGAGTCGCGCGCGGTGGCGATCAATACCGGAATGCGCTCCTTGCGTGCGCGCAAAGACCGCAGAACCGCCATGCCGTCGCGTCGCGGCAAACCGAGGTCGAGCAGCACCAGGTCGTAGGACTGGGTGTGCAAGGCGGTGTCGGCCATCTCGCCGTCCTTGACCCAGTCAACGGCGTAGCTTTCCGCGCGCAGCAAGTCGAGCAAGGTCTCGCCGATCATCGTGTCATCTTCGACCAACAGCAGGCGCATGAAAGCAATTCTCTTGTAGTGACTGGTGTGACTCGCGAAGGTCCGCGTCGAAACAAAACGCTTGCGACCAAACCATTGGTTGCGGCAAGGAACGCGAAGTTCCCTGGCGCTGCAAGCGTCGATTTGAGCAGGTCGTTGTACTCCATCCGGAGTGGCCAAGGGCCATAATCGGCGTGCGCCGTTTTAGCCCCCTTCAACGCAACACCTAGGAGAACGCATGACCGCCCCATCAAAACGCCAATGGCTCAAACTTGTCGGCTGGACCAGCTTGGCCGCTTCCGCTGCCCTGATGGGCTGCGGCAAAAAAGAAGAAGCCCCCGCGCCCGTCGCGCCCGCCGCGCCCGCTTCAGCCGCCGCGCCCAAGGCCGAGCCGCTGAAGGTGGCTTTCGCCTATGTCGGTCCGGTGGGAGACGGCGGCTGGACGTTTGCGCATGACAACGCGCGCAAGGCGGTCGAGAAGGAATTCGGCGACAAGGTCGCCACCAGTTTCGTCGAGAAAGTGCCCGAAGCGGCCGACGCCGAGCGGGTGTTTCGCGACATGGTCGGCCAGGGCAACAAGCTGATCTTCGGCACCACCTTCGGCTATATGGAGCCGATGTTGAAGGTCGCAGCCGACAACAAGGACGTGAAGTTCGAGCACGCCACGGGATACAAGCAGACCGACAATATGCGCACCTACGATTCGCGCACCTATGAAGGCGCCTACATGGCTGGCGTCATCGCCGGCAAGATGACAAAGACCAATGTGCTGGGCGTGGTGGGATCCATTCCGATCCCCGAGGTAATCCGCAACATCAATGCCTTCACGCTGGGCGCGCAAAGCTCCAACCCCAAGATCAAGACCAAGGTCGTGTGGGTGAACGAGTGGTTCAATCCGCCGAAGGAAACCGAAGCCGCGCAGTCGCTGATCAACGGCGGTGTCGACGTGCTGATGCAAAACACCGACTCGTCGGCGGTGCTGCAGACTGCCGAGAAGAACGGCAAGTACGCGTTCGGATGGGATTCGGACATGACCGCCTACGGACCCAAGGCGCACCTGGCCTCGGCCGTCATCAACTGGGCACCGTACTACATCAAGGCCGTCGGTGAAGCGCTGAATGGCACTTGGACCGGCAACCAGCACAACTGGTGGGGTGTCAAGGAAGGCGCGATCGACATCGTCTCCATCGCCGACGTCGTGCCGGCCGAAACCAAGGCAGCGGTCGACAAGGTCAAGGCCGGACTGAAGGACGGCAGCTTTCAGATATGGAAGGGCCCGATCATGGGTTCCGACGGCAAATTGGTGCTGAAGAAGGACGAGGTCGCCGACGACAAATTCCTCAGCGGCATCAGCTTCTATGTGAAGGGTGTCGAAGGCAAGGTGCCGAGCAACAAGTAGGCGCTTGAGCCGATGGGCCGTCTGGCATTGCCGGGCGGCCCATTGTCATTTGAGAAGAACCGGAACCGGCAATGACCTCAATCGCTTTCGACAGAATCAGCCGCGCGCAGTTGCCGGCCCTGTTGCGTGCCGCACCGAAGGCCGAGCTTCACATTCACATCGAAGGCTCGTTGGAGCCTGAGCTGATCTTCGAGCTGGCGCGGCGCAACAGCGTGGCGCTGGCGTATGCCGACATCGCCGACTTGCGAGCCGCCTATGCCTTCGCCGACTTGCAGAGCTTTCTCGACATCTACTATGCCGGCGCCAGCGTGCTGCGTACCGAAGCGGATTTCCACGCCATGGCCTGGGCTTATCTGCAACGCGCGGCGCAGGACAATATCGTCAACGCCGAAATATTTTTCGATCCGCAGACGCATACCTCGCGTGGCGTGAGCATGGCCACCGTGCTGCGCGGCTTGCACGGCGCCACGCAGCGCGCTGAAAGTCAGCTGGGCGTGCGAGCGCAACTGATTCTTTGCTTTTTGCGCCATCTCAGCGAGGCAGAGGCCTTGGCCACGCTGGAGCAGGCTTTGCCTCACCGCGACTTGTTCATCGGCGTCGGCCTGGACAGCAGCGAGCGCGGCCATCCGCCGGAGAAATTCGCGCAGGTTTTTGCCCGGGCGCGCGGCTTGGGTCTGCGCCTGGTTGCGCATGCCGGCGAGGAAGGTCCGCCGGCCTATATCTGGAGCGCGCTCGATGTGCTCAAGGTCGAACGCATCGACCATGGCGTGCGCTGCATCGAGGACGCGGCGCTGGTGCAGCGCCTGGTGCAAAGCCAAGTGCCGCTCACGGTCTGCCCGTTCTCGAACGTCAAGCTGCGCGTGTTTGACAGCCTGCCCGCGCACAACCTGGTGGCGCTGCTGGATGCGGGCCTGAAGGCCTGCGTCAACTCAGACGACCCGGCCTATTTTGGCGGCTATCTGAACCAGAATCTGGTGGCGACTTTCGAGGCCCTACCGGCGCTGACCAGCCGCCACGCGTACCAAGTCTTGCGCAACAGTCTGGAGGCGAGCTTTGCGCCTTTTGAACTCAAGGCCGGGTGGGTGCAGCAACTGGACTGCATGTTTGTGGCCGCCGGCGAAGGCTAGCGACCGAGCCGAGCCCCTACGACAGGACCATCCCCCGCGAATGGGGGGTGCGGCCCCGGAACTGACAAAGAGGCCCCTAGTACTAGGGGTTTGGATCCATAAGCTTTAGATCATCATCAAATCGGTGGTTCTCTCCAACACCGAGGGTCTTTGATAATGATCAAGCTGTTTTCAACGATTACTGCTGTCGCCTTCACACTGGTTTGGAGCGTCTCCGCGCAGGCTGTGCCGCTCAACAAGGCATTCTCCGGCGAGACCTATCTCGTCACCCTGCTACCAGGCACGACCGCTGCCGATAGATTAGAACTGGCGGGAGCGGTGATCGACGAAAATGTGCAGGCCTTCTCCTATGGCTCGGTTTCTGGCACGGTGCAGAGTCGAGTGGTGCGTGAAGCCGTCGCTGGCACGCTGGATTTCTACTGGCGCATCCAGGTTGACCGGCTGGCGTTGGGCGAGGTGACAGGGTTTCTGCTCAGCAATTTCGCCTATGACCAGCTCACCGATGCCGACTGGCGCTTAGATGGCCTGGGTTCCTCGGTGCCCTATGCGGCGCTGCTGTTCAACCCCGTCAACGCGCCAACGGGTATCATCGATTTCGTGTTCGGTCCGGCGGTCAAGCCCGGTGACGCCAATTCCGGCTCCCGCTTCGTCTTCCTGCACACCACGGCCACCGACTATGCCAAGAGCGCGGTCTATGTCGTGGGCGATCCATTTTCCGCCGATGCTTCGGCCTTCAACACGACTTTTGCACCGATGTTGGTGCCCGAGCCCGCTTCGTGGCTGCTGTTGGGTCTGGGTCTGGCCGGCGTCAGTTTGTTGACTGCACGTGGCCGCTCGCGTCAAGTTCAAAGTATGGACAACTCGGCTCACGTTCCTGAAGCTAGTCCTTCCTTGCTTAGTGCAAGCCTTTCGTGCCCATGGCCTTTCGGCTTGCAGCCAGACCTCCTCTGGAGCGATTCATGAAGGAATCCGCAGCGGCCGAGGCTAACTCATTCCACCAAAACTTCGAGGACCAGCGGACACCGACCACTACGCTTATACCGGGGCTCGTCGGTGCCGACCCCAGCTTGGCACACCGGTTGTTCGAAATGGTCTTTGCAGCCGTCACGCTGCTGCTGACCGCACCGATGATGCTGTTGATCGCCCTGATCATCCGTATAGACGGGCCGGGACCAGCGCTGTTCTTCCAGAAGCGACTGGGCAAGAACGGCAAGCCTTTTACCTTCGTCAAGTTCCGTACACTACATGCTGACGCCAGGCGGCGCTTCCCGGAGCTCTATTCCTACCAGTACAGCCATGATGAGTTGGCTGGTCTGAAATTCAAGATCGACAACGATCCACGCGTCACCCGCTGCGGCGTGTGGTTGCGCAAATCCAGTCTGGACGAGCTCCCTAATTTCTGGAATGTGCTCACCGGCGACATGGCCCTGGTCGGGCCGCGGCCCGAGATTCCCGAGATGCTGCGCTACTACCATGGCGAAATGCTGATGAAGTTCAGCGTGCGCCCCGGGGTCACCGGTCCCGCGCAGATCTCGGGACGGGGGCGGCTGAAATTCTTCGACACGGTGCGGTACGACTTGGAGTATGTGCACCAGCACTCCTTTCGCTACGACCTCAAGGTTCTGCTGAAGACGCTGCAGAAGGTTCTGATGCAAGACGGGGCTTTCTGACATGAACGCCACCGCCACTCATCGTAGCCCTCTGTCCGGCAAGCGTGTGCTCGTCACCGGCGCTAGCGGCTTCATCGGCAGCCATGTGGTCCATCGCCTGAACGAGCTGGATGCGCATACCAGCGGCCTGGCACGCAGCCCTGGTCGGTTAAGGCAGCAACTCGGTGACGCCCACAGCTTCGTCGCCTGCGATCTGCGCGACCCTGAGCAGACCCGCGATACGGTGCGCGAGCAGCGGCCGCAGGTCGTCATCCACCTGGCAGCCCATCCCGACGGCAGTGAGGATGGTGTCCAGACCGCTGCCGTGCTGGCCACCAATGTGACGGCGTTGAGCCATCTGCTGGAGGCCTTGCGCGAACTGCCGGCGGTGTACATGGTCTACGGCGACTCGGTCAAGGTTTATGGTAATGGCGACGTGCCCTACCGCAGCGAACAGCCGCTGCAGCCGCTGTCCACCTATGCCGTGTCGAAGCTGGCGGGCTGGGGGTTGGTCGATGTCTATCGCCGCGTCCATGGCCTGCAGGCCGTCTGCCTGCGGCCCACCCTGGTCTATGGTCCAGGCCAGGGCTTCAACCTGTTCAACTTTCTGCTCAATGCCATCGAGGCTGGTGCACCCGAGATCGGCCTGGACGGTGGCACGCAGACACGCGATCCGCTGTACATCGACGACACAGTGGATGCCTTCATCGCTGCGGCGGAGCAGTGCCACGCGCTCAGCGGTAGCGTGCTGCCGCTGGGTGGCGGGCGCGAGATTAGCGTGCAGGCGTTGGCAGAGCTGACCGTCGGTCTGATGGGTGGCCAGCAGAAGGTGGTGTGCCGGCCGACCTGTGTGCGGCCCACCGAGACGTTCCGCAGCTGGTGCGACAACGCCGAGATCGCACAAGCGCTGGGCTGGTCGCCGCACACATCTCTTGAGGAAGGCATCGCACGTACCGCTGCGTTTCTCAAGGCGGCGCGCGCCGTGCCGCGATTGGCAAAAGAGGTATGACGATGTCGCTGGCGAACCGTCTGCTGCAGAAGGTCCCGCAATACACGCGCAACGCCCGGCATCTGCGCTCGGTCGTGCAGCATGGCACGCCATGCAAATGGGCCAATCTGGCGCAGGTGGAATACGAGCGTCTGCGCAAGCGCGTACGCGTCAACAGCCACCCCTATCTGTTGATCATCGACCCTTGCAACTTTTGCAATCTGCGCTGCCCTCTGTGCCCCACCGGGCTGAACGATCTGGGGCGCGAGCAGTCAATGCTGTCGTTCGAGCATTTCAAGCACTACTTCGATCCGCACGCGCCCTATCTGTTCGAGGCCTACCTGCACAACTGGGGCGAGTCGCTGATCAACAAGGACGTGTTCCGCATGATCGACTATGCGCAGTCGCGCAATGTCGGCACCAATCTCAGTTCGAACATGGTCATCCCGACCTCGGACGATCTCGACCAGCTGATCGACAGCGGCCTGGAGTATCTGGTCGTGTCCCTGGACGGCGCCACGCCCGAGACCTACTCCAAGTACCGCATCCGCGGCGACTTCGACCGCGTGCTGGCGAACATGACCGAGCTGATACGTCGGCGCAATACGCGGGGCAAGAAGACGCCTGTGGTCGAGTGGCAGTACATCGTCATGAAGCCCAACGAGCATGAGGTGGCCCAGGCCGAGGCGATGGCCAAGAAGATAGGCGTGGACCTGATCCGCTTCATCCCGGTGGGCATGCCCTTCGAATTCCGCAACCGCCAGGAGGTGGCCGATATCTGGTACCCGGAGAGCGTCAAGGGCCGCAAGGACAGCGACGGCACCGAGCAGCAGTTCGGCCAGGCCGGCAAGCCGGGGCCCTGCTTCTATCTCTACCGCTCGATGGTGGTCAATCCGGATGGCGGCATTTCGCCCTGCTGCGTGGTCTATCGCAAGAACCGCGACTTCGGCCAATTGGACCCCGAGGAGGGCATCGACCTGCCGCGCTTGTGGAACAGCGAGAAGTACCAGTCGGCGCGCTCGCTGTTCTCGCCCGAGGTGCTGCATGGCCGCAAGCCCACCGTCTGCGACACCTGCGACATCTTCGCCTACCACCCGTCCAAGGCCAGGCCGCGACGTCGACCCGAGGGCGAGCCCATCCAGCTGCACCGCAGCAAGTCCTGAGGGATGGGTGGAAGCAGAATAAGAATGTTGGGAGAAACCTGATGAACGACCACCTCACCAAACCCCGGTTCGGCGATGCGGCCGTGCGCCTGGGCTATGTCAGCGCCGACGCCGTCAATGTCGCCTTGAGCGAGCAGGAGAAGCAGCGCCAGAGTGCCGGCTCGGCCGGACAGATCGGCGCGCTGCTGATGGAAAAGGGCCTGCTCACGCGCGAGCAGATCACCGCCGTGCTGCACCATGTCAGCGGCAGCGATCTGCCGCTGTCCGAGGATGGCATTCGCCTCGCGGCGCGGCTGAAGGTGCTGCACCCGGCCGCCAGCAACGTCATCGGCATCACCGGCACCCTGGCCGACGATGCGGCACAGGCCGCCGTCGAGCTGGCGGTGGCGCTGGCGGTGATGGAGCAGGGCCAGGTCTTGCTGATCGATGCCAATCTGCGCAGCCCGTCCCTGCACCAGGCCCTGGGCACCGAGGCGGCGCCGGGCTGGATGGAGCGCATCCGCCTGGATGAAGCGGCCGGCCCTGCGCAGGCCACGGCGATTGCTGCGCTGAGCCTGATGCCGGCCGGGCAGGTGGAAGGCGACTTTGTCTCGCTGAGCATGTCGCCCGAGGCCGGCGAGCGCCTGCAGGCCTGCCGGCAACGCTACCGCTACGTGCTGGTCAACCTGGGTCAGGTCCTGCATCATCCGGAGGCGGCCGTGGTGGCCTCGCGCTGCGACGGCGTGGTCACCGTGCTGCGGGCCGGCCAATCGCAGAAGAGCGAGCTGCGCAATCTGCAGCGCCTGCTGCAGGGGCTGAAGGTGGGCCTGTCGGGCATCGTGCTGGCCAGTGCCGCGGGCCGGGCCGAGCGCAGGAGGGCATGATGGACATGAAAGCCGGCACCGAGGCGGCGCGCAAGCTGCGGGTCATGCATGTGATTCACACTATGGCCTATGGCGGTGTCGAGACCGCCGTGCTGAACTGGCTGCGTTCGCTGGACCGCTCGCAGTTCGAGGTGCATCTGGTCTGCTTCGCCAACCCGGGCCAGACCGAGAAGCCCTTTGTCGAGGCCGCCGAGCGCCTCGGCTTCGAGGTCGGGAGGATCCCCTGGAACCGGCGCAAGCCGGTGTGGCGCGCGGCGCGGCTGCTGGCGCAGATGGTGCGCGAACGGCAGGTGGACATTCTCCACGCCCACAACTGCTATGCCGATCTGGTCACCGTGGTGGCAGCGCGCATGGCACCGGTCAAGACCATCACCACGGCCTATGTCTGGTTTGACTTCGACTGGAAGCGCAATGTGCTGCAGTGGATAGACGCGCAGGCGATGCGCTGGTTCGACCGTGTCACCGCGCATTGCGAGAACACCCGGGACGAGACGCTCAAGCGCGGCTTCAGGGCCGAGGACATCAGCACCCTGATCTGCGGCTTCGAGACCCATCGCCTGGAACTCGAGCCGCAGCGCCGCAGCCAGCTGCGTGCCGAGCATGGCGCGCGCGACGAGGACACGGTGCTGATCAATGTGGCCCGCTTCTATCCCGAGAAGGCCCAAGTGTTCCTGCTCGAAAGCTTTGCGCTGCTGCTGGAGCAGCGGCCCGACACCTGGCTGTGGCTGGCCGGCGTGGGCCCTCTGGAGGACGAGATTCGCGACGCCGTCGAGAGGCTGCGCATAGGCCACCGGGTGCGCCTGCTGGGCTTTGTGGTGAACCTGCCCGAACTGCTGGCCTTGGCCGATATCCAGGTGCATCCGGCCTATATCGAGGGCGTACCGCTGGCCATCTGCGAGGGCATGGCCGCGGGCCTGCCCATCGTCGCCTCCCAGGTCGGCGGCCTGCCCGAGATCCTCGATCACGGCCGCAACGGCGTGCTGGTGCCGGGCCTGCAGCATGCCCTGTTTGCCGATGCGGTGCAGGGGCTGATGGATGAGCCCCAGCGGGCCCGCGACTATGGCGCGCGGGCCCGGCATTTCATCGAGAACGACTATTCGCTGCAGACCGCCGTGAAGCGTGTAGAGGCCACCTACCGGGAGCTGGCCGCATGCTGAACATCGGCCTGTTCCTAGTGATGACCGGTCGCCAGGCGGGCGGCCCGGAGACCTATGAACGCTGCCTGGTCGACTCGCTGGCGCGGCTGGACCCTGAGAACCACTACCGCACCTTCTGCCTGGACGCCAGCGCCCCCGCCATGCTGCCGCCGCCCGGCCCGCGCCTGCAGCACCAGGTGCTGCGGCCTTCACTGCGGCTGATCAGCACCGCCGTCTCGCTGCCGCTGGCCCTGCTGCGCCACCGCATCGACCTGTTGCATGCGCCGTTCACGCCGCCGCCGTATTCGACCAGGCCCTATGTCTTCACCCACCATTGCTTCAGCACCTTCAACCATCCGGAGTTCTATGCGCCGGGCATCCTGCTGCGGCTGAATGCCTTGCTGATCAAGGGCCTTAGGTCGGCGACGCGCACGATCTGCGTCTCCGAGTGCACGCGTGAGCTGACGGCCGAGCGCTTCAAGCTAGACCGCAGCCGCATGCATGTGGTCTACAACGGCGTGGGAGCCCAGTACCAGCCGCAGGATGCCGCGCTGGCGCGACGGCTTGTGGCCGAGCGCTATGGCGCGCATGAGCCCTTCCTGCTGTACCTGGGCAAGATCGAGTCGCGCAAGAACATCGTGCGCCTGCTGCGGGCCTTCGACCAGTTCCGCCGCGAGGCCCGCGACCCGGTCAAGCTGGTGCTGGCCGGGCGCCGCTCACCGATGACCCAGGGCATAGACGAGACGATGGACGGGCTTGGCCTGCGCGAGCATGTGGTCGAGATGGGCTATGTGCCCGATGCCGATCTGCCGCTGCTCTACGGTGCGGCGCAGATGTTCCTGTTCCCCTCGCTGTGGGAGGGTTTCGGCATTCCGGTGATCGAGGCCATGGCCTGCGGCACGCCGGTGATCACCTCCAACCTGTCCTCGTTGCCCGAGGTATCGGGTGATGCGGCCTTGCTGGTCGATCCCTACCGTGTCGAGGACATTGCCGCTGCCATGCTGAAGCTGTGGCAGGACGAGGCGCTGCGCGCCGAACTGCGCGAGCGCGGCCTGCGCAACGCCAGGCGCTTCAGCTGGGACAAGACGGCGCTTGAAACCCTGGCCGTCTACCGCCAGGCGGCCCTGGCCTGAATGGACACGGCGATGCGCAAGCCCAGGCTACTCGAATGTCCAGCGCGCAATCCAGACATTGCGCTGCCCCCGCGCCTTGTTTTGTGCCCCGGCGTCTGCGATCAGCAGCTTGGTGATGCGTTCGGGCGCCAGAACACCGTCGCGCTTCTTGGCCGGGTCGGCCTTCAGTTGTGTCAGGTCCATGCTGAAGTCGCTCCAGGCGCTGCGCGGCTCGATCTGGGTGAAGAAGGTCTGGCCATCGGCAAGCTCGACCTGGACGAACAGCGTGCCCGGTCGGTCGCTGCGCAGGCGCAGACTCATGCGCTTGGTCGTGGTGTTCAGCCGCGTGCCGATGTCGCGGGTGGCCCAGGCCCATTCCGTGCCCTTGTAGTCGAAGGTCCAGCGCATGCCGGCGTCGGCCTCCAGCGTGGCCTTGCCGCCGGGGCCGGTCAGGAACAGCTGCTTGGCCGCGCTGAAGCCGATCTCGGTGGCCGTGATCGCTGCCGCCGCCAGAGCGCCGCTGACCGCGCTGGTTCTCGCCGCCAGCGGCTCGATGCGGCCGGCCAGTGCGTTCTGCCATTCGGCCCATCCCGGCTTGGCCTTGATGTCGCCGCTCCACAGGCCGATATTGCGCCACAGCAGATTGACCTCGTTGTCCGGCGTGCCGCTCATGCGCTCATACAAGCGGTCGTAGTCCACGGCCAGGAACCAGACGACGAACAGGTAGTTGTCGCGTTCGGCCAGTTGGGCCAGCTCGCGCACATAGCTGGCCTGCAGCACCGGGTCGCCCTTGATCTTCAGGCTGTAGCTGGGCAGCTCCGCATTCATGCTGGAGTAGCCTGTCTCGCACAGCGCGATCGGTTTGTCGGTGTAGCGTCGCGCCCAGTCCAGCGGTGCGCGCCAGGCCTGCTCGCGCTCGCCCAGCGGCGGGTCGCCGAACTTCTCGGCGAAGGGCGACATATGCGGGTAGAAGCTCAGGCCGAGATAGTCGCTGGCGTCCACCAGCGGCTTGGCCAGCTCGGCCACGCCGGGCTTCATCAGGGACTGCAGGCCGAAGGAGATGCCGATCTGCAGCCGCGGGTTGTCGCGCTTCAGAGCAGTGGCCACATTGCGGTAAAGGGCCTCGAACTGCGGCCAGCGCTTGGGGTCGCGCGCGGCCAGTTCGCCGGCCTCTATGCCCAGGTTCAGATAGCTGGGGCGGAATTGCTTGACCGCGCGGCGGGCGTATTCCAGGTAAGCGGCCTTGACCTTGTCGTCGTCAAGCCGCGCCAGCTTCAGGCTCCAGGGCAGGGAGCTGCTGGTGCCGGCCTCGCCCTTGGTCGGGGCCAGGCTCTTGCGGTCCTTGGCCAGCGGCGCCAGCGCCAGATAGACCGGGCGGCCGGTCGGGATGACGCGGGTCCAGTTGTCCCATTCGCGCTGCACCCGCTTCGGGTTCGGCTTGGCGTCGAGCAACTCGTCCCAGGGAATGCCATCGTCCAGATGCAGGGCATGGACATTGGCGTTGTTGCGCACGATGTCCAAGGTGCGCGTCACCGCCTCATCGGTCGAGTCGTAGGGAAAGGGCGTGAAACCGTACAGGGGACGGGCGCCGGCGGGAGCTGTCGTCAGCGCGACCAGCGCGCAGGCAACAGCCGCAAATCGCTGCAACTGCTTCATGGCATGTGGGAGCCCGAGGGCCGTGTACTGCAAAGATGCGACCACTGTAACGCCGCTGTGGCTTGCGTGGCAAAGACCTTTACACCATGAAAAAGTCTTTGCAACAAACGGCCTATGTGGCCCTGCCCAAGGGCCTGGGCGGTGTGCTGACGGTGGTGCTGAACAGCATTCTGCTGACGCATATGTCGCCCGCCGACTTCGGCGCATACGCCATCTGCCTGACCCTGGTGGCCCTGGCCGATGGCGTGCTGGGTTCGGCCATCGACATGAGCGTAATCAAGCTGGCCTCGGTCCATCGCCTGCACGATATAGCGCGCGCCGCCGCAGTCGAGCGCTGGGGCGTGACCTTCAAGCTGGCGGCCAGCTTGGCCCTGGTCAGTTTGGCGCTGGCGACGGCCGGGCCGCTGTCCTCTGCCCTGTTCAAGCGCCCGGAACCACAGCTGCTGGTGCTGGCTGTCGCCGTGGCTGGTGGCGTGCTGCTGCTGCGCTCGGTCTTTCTCAATCTTCAGCTACAGCAGCGTTTTGGCGCTTATGCCGGGCTGGAACTGCTGGCGCAGGCGCTTCGGGTGGCCGGCATTGCCGCCGTGCTGCTGTGGTTCCAGCCCTCGGCCCAGGCGTTGATGGCCGTGGCAGCGCTGTGCACCTTGACAGCGCTGCTCGGTGCCGCTTGGCTGGTGCGTCCGCAGCTGCCCAGCCGAGGCATGCTGCCACGGCGCGAGAGCCGCGAGCTGGCCCATGTCCTGCATTGGATGTTCATCACCTTTGCCTTCTCGGCGCTGCTGTCGCGCGCCGACCTGCTCCTGCTGACCCAGTACTCGACGTTGAAGCAGGTGGGCCTGTTCGCCGCGGCTCAGGTGTTCGCGCAGATTCCCGAGCTGCTGGGCACCTATCTGGCCGTGGTAGTCAGCCCCAAGGTGGCACCGGCCAGCCACTCCGGTACCTTGTTGAAGCTGATGGCGAGGGTGCAGGGCGGCCTGCTGGCGTTGGCGCTTCTGCTCGTGCTGTCGGGCTTAGGCCTGCTGCAATTCGGGGCCGGCTGGCTGCCCAAGAGCTATGCCGGTTCGGCCGAGGTGTTGGAGTTTCTGCTGGCAGGTTCGCTGGCAGCGATGTGCGCATTTCCGGTCGCCATCCCCTATCTGATGTTCGTCAAGCCCGATTTCATCTTCAAGCTCGATCTTTACACCCTGCCGCTGCTGCTGGCGGCTTACTATTTCGCCATACCCGCAGCCGGTGCCGTCGGTGCCGCCTGGGTGTCGGGCGGCGCACGCCTGATCAAGCTGGGCTTGATGCAGGTCTGCGCCTGGAACTGGGCCAGACAAGGTCTGCCCGCAGGGACAGCGAGCATATGAGCCATTCGGACCACGATGTTGATCAGGTGATGCAACTGGGCTCGGCCTTCGTGGCCGATCTGGTGCGGGCGCTGGACTATCACCGCTGGCTGATCGCCGCCACTACCCTGGGCGCCGTGCTGACGACCTATGGCGCGATGCAGCTCGTCAGCGAGGAGTACGAGTCCACCGCCCGGCTGCTGGTCAGGCTGGGCCGCGAGAACGTCGAGGTGCCGGTGTCGGTGGAGAAGGGCGGCCTAATCTCCACCGGCGTGCGCAAGGAGGACATCAACTCCGAGATCCAGATGCTCAGCGCGCGCTCGCAGCTGGAGGCCGCGGTCGATGCCCTGGGCCCCGAGGCCTTCAAGATGGCGCCGCCGCCGCCGCAGACGCTGTTCCAGAAGGCGAAGCACGAGCTGCGGCGCGTGGTGCGCTGGGCCAAGGCGCAGTTCAAGGAGCTGAGCATCCTGCTGAATCTGCGGCCGCGGCTGAGCGAGCGCGAGGAGGCGGTGACCCTGGTGCAGAAGGCCCTGCGTGTCGAGCGCGAGAAGGACTCCGACGTGATCTCCATCGCCGCCCGTCTGCCCTCGGCCGAGCTGGCCATGCAGGTGGTGGACATGGTGGTCAAGCTCTACCTGGAGAAGCGCGTCGAGGTGCGCCGCGAGCGCGGCATGAGCAGCTTCTTCGACGAGCAGCTGCAGACCCTGCGTGATCAGCTCAAGCTGCTCGACGCCAGCCGCCTGCAGCTGCGCGAAGGCCAGCAGATATCGACCATTGGCGAGGAACGTTCGCTGCTGCTCGGCCGCCTGCAGCTGCTGAGCAAGGAAGCGCAGAGCGACGAGGGCGAGCTGCGGCTGCTGCGCCTGCCCGCGGGCGCGCTGCCCGCCACCGATGCGGCGGTGCTGGCACGCCTCAGCTCGCAACCCAATCACGAGCAGCTGCGCGCCAAGCTCACCGAGCTGCGCATACGCCGCACCGAGCTGTTGCAGCGCTTCAAGGACGACGCCGAGGTGGTGCAGCGGCTGGACCGCGAGGCGGCCCAGATCGAGGCCACGCTGCGCCAGTCCATCGAGGCGCAGCAGACCGAGCGCCGCACGGTGGCGGCCGGCATCGAGACGCGGCTGCGCGCGCTGAACCGTGCCGAGTCCGAGCTTGAGCGCATCGAGCGCGACCACGCGGTGGCCCTGCAGACCTTCCAGACCTATGCCAAGCGCAGCGAGGAGGCTCGCGTCTCCGAAGCGCTGGACCTGCGGCGCGTGTCCAATATCGCCGTGCTCAATCAGGCCGAGCGGCCGATCGAGGCGGTGTCTCCGCGCAAGCTGCTGATGGTCGGCCTGGCCCTGCCGCTGGGCCTGCTGGTGGGGCTGGCGCTGGCGCTGTTCCTCGAGTACCTGAACCAGACGATTCGCGACGAGCGGGATCTCGGTGCGGCCGACAAGGCTCTGTTCCTGGGACGCCTGCGCGCCAAGGTGAGGCGGGCATGAAGGCCTGGCTGCATCGCCTGGCGCTGCTGCTGGCCGGCCTGCTGCTGGCCGGATCGCTGCAGGCTCAGGTGCGCAGCTGGCGCCCGCTGGGCCCCGACTACGGAACCGTGCTGAGTTTTGCCCACCAGCCCAACTTCGAGCAGGTGGTGCTGGCCGGCACCTATTTCGGCGGCCTGTACCGCAGCATCGACTGGGGCTTCTCGTGGAAGGCCGTCAATGTGCCGTTCTCGGCCCGCTCGGTGTTCGCGCTGGCCTTCGACCCCTCGGGCATAGGCCGGGTCTATGCCGGCATCTATCAGGACGGCGTCTGGCGCTCGGACGACAGCGGTCAGAGCTGGGTCCGTATCGTTTCCGGCCTGACCGATCTCGATGTGCAGGCGCTGGCGGTGGATCCGGCGCAGACCCATCGGGTGCTGGCCGCCACCGCCCAGGCCGGCGTGTTCCTGAGCCAGGATGGCGGTGCGCAATGGGCGCCGATCGCCGCGCTGGCCGGCGTGCGCAGCCGCGCCATCGCCTTCGATGCGCGCCAACCCTCGAACGTCTATCTGGGTACGGTGGGGCAGGGCGTCTACCGCTCGCTGGACGGGGGCCTCAGCTGGGCACCGCTGGGTCTGAACCTGGGCACGGTCACCAGCCTGAGCTTCGATGCCACCGGCAACCTCTATGCAGCCACCGAGGGCGGCGTGTTCCAGCTCAAGGCCGGTGCGAGCAGTTGGACCGACCTCAGCTTCAACCTGCCCAAGCTGCCGGTGGCCCATGTGCTGGCGCACCCCAGCGTGCCCAACTTCCTGTTCGTCGCCACCGTCTACGGCGTCTATGCGTTGGCCAACTGGGACAGCACGCCGACCTGGTTCCAGTGGACCACCGGCGACAGCCGCCTAGTCGGCAGCGACAGCCGCGGCCTGATACTGCACGTGGCACGTCAGCATGGCTCGATGCTGATGACCACTGACTTCGGCGCCCACTGGATACGCGGCGATGTCGGCATACAGAACGCCTTTGTCGGCGCTCTGGCCACGATCAGCGGCCAACAGGGCTGGCGCTTGCTGGGCGGCACCGATCTGGGGCTTCATGCGCTTGACAGCGGCAAGCCCTGGAAGTCGGTGCTGACGCGTACTGAGGCCATGTTCGACCTGCAGGTGCGGGGCAGCACCGCCTATGCCGGTGCCGAGACCAGCGGCGTGTGGAAGAGCGTCGATGACGGCGACAGCTGGACCCTGGCCAGCAATGGCATCGTGCCAATGCGTATCAATGCCTTCTCGCGCACCGCCGAAAGCGCGCCCGTACAGTTGGTGGCCAGCGCCTCGGGCCTGTACCGAAGCCTCGACGACGGCGCCCAGTGGCTGCCGGTCAAGCTGCCCCAGGTGCAGACGGTGCTTAGCGTCGCCGCCGACCCGGTGCGCGGCCCCATCGTCTACATCGGCAGCGGTGCGGGTCAGGTCTTGCGCAGTATCGATGGCGGGATGAGTTTTGGCGCGGCCGGCGCCGGCCTGCCAGGCGAGGGCATCACCCAGCTGGCCCATGCGTCCTGGGGCCGCGTCTATGCCATCACGTCCGCCGGCGGCCTGTACGCCACGTCCGATCATGGCGTCAACTGGTACCCCAGCAAGACCGGCTGCGACGCCGCCGCAGTGGCCCTGGTGTCCGACCCGCAGCGCAACTGGGTGCTGTATCTGGCAACGGCCGGTGGTGGCCTGTGCAAGAGCGAGTCGGCCGGCCTGCAATGGGCACGCGCCAACACCGGCCTGGACAACCCCTATGTGACCGCGCTGTGGATAGACCCGGCCCAGCCCGCACGGCTGATCGCCGGCAGCGTCGGCAAGGTCTATCTGAGCAGCAATGGCGGCAGCAACTGGACGGCATCCGGCACCGGCCTGCCCGCAGCGCCGGTCACCGCGCTGGCCGGCAGCGGTATGAGCTTCTATGCGCTGCTCGACGGCCAGGGCCTGTACCGCAGCAGCAATGGCGGCGCCAGCTGGACGGCTATGGCCGCGCCGGTGGCCGGCAATGCGCTGGCCCTGGCCCAACTGCCCGGTGGTCGCCTGCTGCTGGGCACGCCGTACCTGGGCGTGCAGGCCTCGGACGACGGGGGTGCCAGCTGGCGGGCCGCCAACGCCGGCATGAGCCTGTTCGTGCGCAGCCTGGCATTGGACCCGGTAGACGCGAACACGCTCTATGCCGGGTCGCTCAGCGGCGGCGTGTTCCGCAGCCGCGACGCCGCCGCCAGCTGGAGCAGCGTCGGCCTGTCGGACGGCAATGTATTCAAGGTGCTGGCGCCGGCAGCGAACCGTGTGCTGGTGGGCACCTCGGCCGGCATTGCCGTCAGCAACGATGGCGGTGACAGCTGGGCGCAGCTGGGCCAGCGGGCGTCGTATGCGCTGTCCATCGCCGCCGATCCGGCCGACGGCCGGCGCATGGTGCTGGGCAGTTTCGGGGGGCAGGTCTGGACGGCCGATGCGGGCGGCAGCCGCTGGCAGCCTGTCGGCCAGGGCCTGCCGATGGCCGATGTGCTGGCGCTGGCCCGCTGCGCCGACGACACCGTCTATGCCGCGCCGAACCGCGGCGGCATCTACAGGAATGCCTTGGGGAATCTTGGCACCTGGCAGAGCACCGGCGGCAGCGGCCTGGGCACCGCCCAGGTGCTGGGCCTCAGCTGCGATCCGCGCTCTGGCCTGCTCTATGCCGCCACCAACGGCGACGGGATGTTCCTCAGCGTGGACCAGGGCGCCCACTGGTCGGCGATCAACCAGGGACTGACGGGCAACATCGTCGCAGTGGTGCTGGCCAGCCCCGATCAGCCCTGGCAGGTCTGGGCAGCGGTGCGCGATGGCACGGTCCATCGCTCTGATGACGGAGGCCTGCACTGGACGGCCGCCGGCCAGGGTCTGCCGGCCGGCGGCGTCAGCCAGCTCACCGCCGGCGGCGATGGCAGCTTGTATGCCAGCGCGGGCAACACCGTCTACCGCCGGCTTGCCTCAGGCAACTGGACGCTGGCCGCCTCCGGCCTGCCCGCCGGCACGGTGACGGCGCTGTGGGCCCATCCCAAGGACGCGGGCCGCGTTCATGCGGCGATCGCCAGCGTCGGCATCTTTCTGAGTACCGACAGCGGCGCGCATTGGAGCGCGGCGGTGACCGACGCGCAGATGGCCGAGGTGGGCGTGCTGGGCGGCGGAGCGCAGCGCGTGTTGGCCGGCACCCTGGGCACCGGCCTGGCCTGGAGCGATGACGGCGGCGCGCGGTTCGGCACGGTGCAGATCGCCGCCGAGATACCCAAGGTGGTGACAGGCATCGCCATCGACAGCGGCGACGCGAGCCAGATCTATCTGGCCACCGGCGGCCAGGGCGTGCTGCGCAGCCTCGATGGTGGCGCGCACTGGCGGGGTGGCGCCAGCGGCCTGGGCAGCAGCTTCCTGCTGTGCCTGGCGGCCCATCCGCAGCGGCCCGGAGAACTCTACGCAGGCACGACCGAGGGCGTGTTCCGCTCCACCGACGGGGCGCTGAGCTGGAGCCCGGTCAACGAGGGCCTGAATAACCGCAACATCACGTCGCTGGTCTTTGACGACGTTGTGCCCGGCCTGCTCTATGCGGGCACCGAGGGTGGGGGGATCTACCTCTATGACACCCGTTGACCGTCCCGCCCGCGACGCCAACTGGCGCAGCCTGCAGGCCGTGCTGGCCGGCAGCCTGTTCAGCGGCGCGACCCTGACGCTGGGCAGCGGCGCGGTTGGCTCGCCCTTGCTGCTGCTGGGAGTGCCTCTGGTGCTGGGTGCCGCGGTGCTGCTGATGCTGTGGCCGGCGATAGCCTTCATGCTGACCGCCTTCATCATCCCGATCGAGCGCCTGGGTCGGCTCACCGCCGACGACGCGATGTACACCATCTCGCTGATGCGTATCGTCGGCACCCTGGCGCTGGGCAGCTTCCTGCTGCATGCCTTGATACGCCGTCGCGCAATAGCCTTCGGCAGCGCCTTCTGGCTGTATGCCGCCTACTTCTGCCTGGCCCTGCTGGGCGTGTTCCACAGCAGCCACCAGCTGGGCACGGTGCGGGCTTGCGGCGCTATCCTCGGGAATCTGCTGTTCTTCTGGCTGGTCATCAATATCGGCCAAGCGCCACGCCTGGCCAAGACGGCGGTGGCGCTGTGGCTCACTTCCACGGTGATCGTCGGCCTGTTCACCATCCTCACCTGGCACTTCGGCAAGGGCGTGTCCGAGGCAGATCTGGGCGAGACGGCCAGCCGCTTCTCCACCGTGATGGTTGACACCTCGGAGTGGGAGGCGCTGGACAGCACGGCCCGCGCCGCCGGACCGACGTCGCATGCGGCCGTCTATGCGATGAACCTGATACTGACACTGCCCTTCTTCCTGTATTTCCTGAAGCACCAGCGCGGCACCGGCTGGCGCGTGCTGATCGGTGGCGGCCTGCTGGTGACGCTGTACAACGTGTTCCTGACTAACACACGTGCCGCCATCCTGCTGGCCGTGGCCGTGCTCCTGCTGTGCGGTGCGCGTGGCCTCTACCGCTTCAGCGCCGGCGGCGTGGTGGTGGCCCTGCTGGCGGTGGCGGCGATGCTGCCGCTGGCGCCTGAAGCGGTATGGCACCGCGTGCTCGACACCTCCAACTACAGCCTGGAGCGCTCGGCCACGCTGCGCATACGTTTCGAGTACTGGGCCGCCGGCCTGCAGGTGGCGCAGGACCACTGGCTGGCCGGCATCGGCGTCGGCAACCAGCAGGTGATTCCGCTCTACATCAAGGGCGATGCACCCGAGGAAACCACGGTCCACAACGAGTACATCATGACGGTGATGGAGGTGGGCCTGCTCGGCTGGGGGGTGTTCTTCGGCTTTGTCGCGCTGATGTATGCCGCCGCCCGCCGCGCCGCCCAGCTGGTGCCGGGCCGCTGGCCGCCAAGCTTGCTGCACGCCGACTTCTTCGTCGCCGCCCAGGTGGCGATGCTGGCGACGGCGATCTATGGCCTGCAGGTGGACGTCTTTCACTTTCCGCTCAAGGGCTGGTGGCTGATCGCCGGCATCAGCTGGGCGCTGTACCGCGTGTTGGTCAAAGAGAAGCCGATTCAAATTCACAACAGCGAAAGGAGTGCGCAATGACGCAGCAAGCCGCCGAAGGCCGGGTCGATGTATCCGTGGTCCTGGTAGGGCTCAATGCCTGCCACTACATCGTCGAGTGCATCGTCTCGCTGAACGCCGCGCAGTGGCCGGACTGCAACTACGAGATCATCTACGTCGACAACGGCTCCAAGGACGACTCGGTGGCCCGCGTCACGGCCGAGCACCCCGACGTGCGCCTGATCGCCAACGCCAGCAACACCGGCTACTGCCCGGCCGCCAACCAGGGCTCGCGGATTGCCAAGGGCGAGTACCTGTATTTCCTCAATGACGACACCATCGTGCTCGACGACGCCATCGCCCGCACCTTGCGCACGTTGCGCGCCGAGCCCCGCGGCGGCGTGGTCGGCAGCCGGCTGCTGAATCTGGACCGCACCGATCAATGGTCAGGCCGGCGCTTCCCCTCAGTCTGGAGCGCCTTCCTCGGGCGGCGCTCCTGGCTGACCCGCTGGCTGCCCAATGCCTCACCGGTGGTGGACTATCTGTGCAAGCAGGAGGTGGCGAGGGGTGTGCCCTTCGAGGCCGACTGGGTGTCGGCCGCGGCGATGCTGGTCAGCCAGCGCGACTTCTGGGCCATCGGCGGCTTCGCAGAAGACTATTACTACTGGCACGAGGCGGTGTTCTGCGACCGCATGCATGCCGCCGGCCACGCGGTGCTGCTGGACCCGCAGTCGCAGATCGTCCACTACGAGGGCAATGGCAGCGGCAAGCGAACCTATCCTGTGCTGCGCTGGCATATCCTTAACTTCCACCGCGGCGCCTTCCGCTGCTTCTGCGAGCACTACGGCCTGTCCAGGCTACACCCGCTGCGCTGGCTGGTGGGGGCAGGTCTTGCCACCCGCGCGGGTCTGCTGCTGGCCGGCAACTATTTCACCGCACCGAGGGCCTGAACAATGCTCGACACCGCGATGCTGGAACAGCGTATCAAGGGCCTGGGCCTGGTCTGCCCGCGCTGCCGTGGTGCCTTGAGCGCCAACGCTGAGGGCTATCGCTGCCGCGTCTGCGCCAGCGACTATGCCTTCACCAATGGCTTCCCCGACCTGATCGAGGGCGAACGTTTCGATGACCCCAGCGATGACACGCTGCTGCGCTACGAGGAGCAGTCCAACGCCGACCTGACCAACAACTACTGGCAGCCGCTGTTCCGCAAGCTGTGGCCGGAGGGGCTGGCGGGCGGCCGCGAACCGCGTCTGCTGTCGGTGGGCTGCGGCACCGGCGTCGATGTGGATCTGCTGCGCGATTGCGGCTTCGACAGTGTGGGCATCGATTGCGGCAACCGAAGCACCGTCTGGCCCAGGCGCAGGCACAGTGAGCGGCTGGTTATGGCCAATGGCAAGCACCTGCCCTTCGACGACAACAGCTTCGACTGCGCCTTCTGCGGCTGCGTGTTCCCGCACGTCGGCGTGGTCGGCGACACCGATATCACCGGCCCCGATGTGCATCTGCAGCGCTGCGCGATGGCCCGTGAGATGGTGCGCGTGATCAAGCCCGGCGGCTTCATCATTGTCAGCAGCCCCAACCGCTGGTTCCCGTTCGACATCTTCCATGGGCGCAAGCCGGGCCAGTACACGCCCCGCTTCAATCCGCCGAGCAGCCGCTTCCTGCTCTCGGTGGGCGACTACCAGCAGCTGTTCGCCCAGGCCGGCTGCGGCCCGGCACAGGCCATGCCGGTGGAGAACTACTGGGGCTTCATCCGCAGCAAGCACTCGGTGAAGGGCATGGTGTTCGGTCTGCCGGTGCGGTTTGTTTTTTGGCTCGTTTCAAGGCCGGGCATGGGCTTTCTGCGTGGCTCGCCAGTCAATCCCTGGCTGGTCGTGCTGATGCAGAAGACGGGGTGATGGCATGAAGCTCGCGCGCCTGCTGCTGCTCTGCCTGGCCTGCATGGGCCGGGTCTGGGCCGTGCCGGTGGCGCTGGGCCCGGTGACCCAGGTCACGCCGCTGGCCAACGGCGCCAGCCTGGTGCTGGGCGGCCTGGGTGGCACGCTGCGCATCGAGTTTCTGGCCGGCGGCATCGTCCATGTCGAGGCCAGGCCGCCCGGGGCGAGCACGCTCAGCACCGGCGCGATGCTGGCGCAAGCACCGGCCGGCGGCCCGCTGGAGGCCTTCGACGACGGCAGCAAGGTCTTTCTGCGCCAGGCGGGTTTGAGCGTGATCGTCATCAAGAACCCGCTGCAGGTGGTGGTGATGCGCAATGACGGCTCGGTGCTGTCGGCCGATCTGCCCGGTGGCGTGCTGTGGGACGCCGCCAGCGGCCTGGTGATAGGGGCCAAGTTCACCGCGCCTGGCGAGCGCTTCTTCGGCCTTGGCCTGGCCGGTGGTCCGCTGGACAAACGCGGTCGCTTGATGCTGATGCGCAATACCGATCTGGCCGCCTACGGCGAGCTCAGCAACCCGCTGTATTCGAGCACGCCGTTCTTCTACGGCCATCGCGACGGCAAGACCTACGGGTTGTTCGTCAACAACCCGTCGACCACGCAGTTCGATCTGGGCCGGCGATGGCCCGAGGTGCTGAGCATCGCCTCGCAGGCCGGCAGCCTTAGCTACTACCTGATGCCCGGGCCGACGCCGGCCGAAGTGGCCCGCGGTTTCGGCCGGCTGACCGGCAACACACCGCTGCCGCCGCGCTGGAGCCTGGGATATCTGCAGGCGCACTTCGGCTATGCCAGCGCGGCCGAGGTGCTGGGCCTGGCCCAGGAGTTCCGCACCCGCAGCATGCCGGCCGACGCCTTCTTCCTCGACCTGGACTACACCGACCGCCTGTTCACGATGAGCTGGAACCCAGGCACCTTTCCCGACCCGGCGGGCTTCAACGCGCAGATGGCGGCGATGGGCTTCAAGCGCGTCAACATCCTGGAGCCGCTGCTGACGGTGTTCGACCCGCTGTGGTCGGGCTACGCCGGCGCGGGCTTCCTCGCCACCGGACCGGACGGCCAGCCGCTGATCACGCCGATCTGGATGGGCGAGGTCAGCTGGGTCGATTTCACCAAGCCGGCCGCGCGGGCGGACTTCAAAATCCGGTTGAAGAGTTTCCTGTCCACAGGGGTCAGCGGTCTGTGGGTGGACTTGAACGAGCCGGCGGCCAACCAGATGCCCTATGCCCGCTTCGATTTCAACGGCCAGCCCCGGCTGGAGTACGCCACGCGCAATGTCTATGCGCTGCTGGAGGTGGCCGCCCTGCACGAGGCACTGACCGAGGCGCAGCCGGGCCTGCGGCCCTTCATCGTCTCGCGCTCGGGCTTTGCCGGCATGCAGCGCTACGCCGCCAACTGGAGCGGCGACACCGACTCGACCTTCGACTCGCTGCGCGTGCAGGTGCAGATCGCCGCGTCGATGGGCCTGTCGGGCCAGAACCTGTTCGGCGCCGATGTCGGCGGCTTCCTCGGTGCGCCGAACGCCGAGCTGTTCCTGCGCTGGCTGCAGTTCGGTATGGCCACGCCGCTGGTGCGCAACCACTCGACGAACACCTCGCCGCTGCGCGAGCCCTGGCGCTATGGTGAGCCCTACACCGCGGTGGCCAAGGCCACGATCGAATGGCGCTACCGGCTGATGCCCTACCTCTATGGCCTGTTCGTCCAGGCCGAGCGCGACAGCCAGCCGGTGCTGGCGCCGACCTTCTTCCACTTCCCCGACGACCCGGCCACGCATACGCAGGACGGCGAGTACCTGTTGGGCCCGTCGCTGCTGGTGGCGCCAGTGTTTACCGAGGGGGCGACGACGCGCTCCTTGCATCTTCCAGCTGGAGTGGCCTGGTTCGACTACCACACGGATCAACGCTACAACGGCGGTCAACAGGTGCAGGTGGCTGCGCCCCTGCACCAGCTGCCGATGTTTGTGCGCGCAGGCGGCATCGTGCCGATGGGGCCGGTGCGGCAGTTCGCGGATCAGGTGGTGGACGAGATGCTGCTGCTGGATGTCTTCCCTGGCGCCAATGCCAGTTTCACCTTGCATGACGATGACGGCGCGACGACGGCTTATCGCAGCGGCGCCTATCGGGACACCTTGATGAGCTGGACCGAGAGCGCCGGCGCCGCGCAGCTGGACATCAGCGAGGTCGGCGGGACTTTGGCGCCCATGAGCCGCGTGTGGTGGGTCCAGGTGCGCGGCTGGCCGCAGGCGCCGGTGCGCGTGGTGGTCGATGGCGCGGTGCTGGCAAAGGTCGCTGGCCCTGCCGCCATGAGTGAGGCGGGGGCCTGGTTTCACGATGCCGCCAGCGGCCGTCTTCTGGTGCGACTACCGGGACGCAAGCCGGTACAATCACTTCGCGTCGAACGTTGAATTCATCGAACAGTGACACAACATCCCTCGAGAATCATCGCGACCTTGCTGTTCGCTGCCACCAGCCTGCTGGCCGGATGTGTCAACACCGCCCAGAATGTCGGTCAACACGCCGTGCCCGCCGCCTATATGGCCCAGGACAGCGACGGCAAGAAAATCGAAGGTGGCAGCCTCAGTTACCAGCTGCAGCCCGGCGACCAGATCGACATCAAGTTCTACTACAACCCGGAGCTGAACGAACATGCCCTGGTCGGCCCTGACGGCCGTATCGCGCTGCAGCTGATCGGCGAGCTCAATGTCAGCGGCATGTCCACCCAAGGGCTGTCCGACGAGCTGACGGCGCGCTACGGCAAGACGCTGCGCAACCCGCAGGCCACCGTGATCCTGCGCAAGTACGCGCTGGCCCGCGTGTTCGTCTCCGGCGAGGTCAACGCACCCTCCGCCCACACGCTCGATGCCGGCCCGCTCACCGCGCTGCAGGCCATCGCCCAGAGCGGCGGTTTCCGCAAGGGTGCCGAGCGCAGCAATGTGGTGGTGCTGCGCAACTCGGCCAGCGGCCAGCCGGTGTTCATCAAGCTCGATATGCAGGGTCATCTGGAGCAGGCGGTGCAGGCCGATATCCTGCTGCGGCCATATGACATCGTGTTCGTGCCGCAAAAGCGCATTGCCGAGGTGGCCGAGTTCTTCGAGGAGTACATCAACAAGATTGTGCCGCTCTATCGCAATATGGGCTTCTATTTCAACTACAGCCTGCGCGACAAGGTTGAGGTCAGGACCTCGCCATGACGACGCCGCCCTCCGCGATCCGCGAACCGGTGCTGGTACTCGGCGGCGCCGGCTTTATCGGCTCGGCCATCGTGCGTTCGCTGGTGGTGCAAGGCTTGCGGCCGCGCGTGTTGACGCGGCCCAGCCGTTCGATTGCTAATCTGCGCGACATCCTCGACCGCATCGAGTTGATTCATGGTGACTTCATGGATGACACCGTGCTGCGTGCGGCCATCAAGGGTGTGCACACGGTCTATCACCTGATCACCACAACCTTTCCGAATATGGTGATCGAAAGCAGCAACTACGACCTACTGTCGAATCTGCTACCCACCATCCGCATGCTGGAGATTGCCCGCGAGAGCGGCGTCTGCCGCATCGTCTACGCGTCGTCGGGAGGCACGATCTACGGAGAGCCGCAGCAGTTGCCCATTCCCGAGACACATGCGTTGGCGCCGAAGTCGGCCTATGGTCAGAGCAAGCTGACCATCGAGAACTACCTTAGCTTCTACGGCCGCACGACGCCGCTGGAGGTCAGCATCCTGCGCCTGTCCAATCCCTACGGCCCGCAACAGAACCCCTTCGGCAACCAGGGTCTGATCGCGGTGGCCATGGGTTGCCTGCTCGACGGCCGGCCGCTCAAGGTGTTCGGCGAGGGTACGGCGGTGCGCGACTATATCTTCATCGACGACGTGGTCGATGCCCTGCTACGCGCCAGCGTCAGTGCGCCTGATGTACTGAACATCTCCTTCGGCGAAGGCCGCAGCGTGATGCAGGTGCTGGGCGCGGTGGAGCGCGTCAGCGGTCGGAAGCTTGATCGCGTGCAACTGCCCGACCGGAGCGGCGACGTCAGCGTCAATGTGCTGGACAACGGCCGGGCCAAGGCCAGGCTGGGATGGGCACCACGGTATGGATTCGACGAAGGCGTGGCAAAGACCTGGGCGGCATTCAGCTCGGGCTGACCAGACAATCCCAGGGGTCACCATGAGGATTCATGGCTCAGCGGCGGCTGACGCAATGGCCTCCGACAGGTTTTGCCGCTGCCTGTTGCCAGCTGGGCGCTGGCCGGCCCCTGCGACGCGCAGCTGTCGCCCGCCTGAACGTGTTCGTCGGCGACATGGATCAGGATTCCTACGGCGATCCAGCCCATGCCGACCTCTTCAACTATGCAGTCCGCCCATCCGCATCTTCATGCCCTGTGGCAACGACCCGGCTCATCATCAAGGACGCATCCAGCTGATGCCGCTCGATCACCGCACGCTGAACTGGGGCATGCGCTGACCGGACCATAGCAGGCGTCCACGCTACGAAAGCCGTAAGCAATGGGATGGACGCCCCCACCCGCAGCGGCATCAATGTGCCAAAGTGGAAGCGTTACTTCAACCACTTGAATCGAGAGGGGCGTCCGTCATGAAGATTACGACAGTTGGCATCGACCTTGCAAAGAACGTGTTTCAGATCCATGCGGTCGATGAACGCGGCAAGACAGTCTTGAAGAAGCAGCTCAAGCGTGACCAGGTAGCCGCGTTCTTCGCCAACCTGCCGCCCTGCCTTGTCGGCATGGAAGCATGTGGCAGCGCCCACCATTGGGCGCGCAAGCTGGAAGACTTCGGGCACATCGTCAAGCTGATGGCTCCCCAGTTCGTCAAGCCGTACGTGAAGACGAACAAGAACGATGCAGCGGATGCCGAGGCCATCTGCGAGGCGGTGGCGCGGCCGAACATGAGGTTCGTGCCGATCAAGAACATCGAACAGCAATCGGTGCTGGCGCTACACCGTGTGCGCCAAAGTTTTGTCAAGGCGCGCACCGCGCAGGCCAACCAGATACGCGGACTCCTCGGCGAGTTCGGCCTCATCATTCCGCAGGGGATCGCCAACATTGCCAAGCGCGTGCCGGAGCTGATCGAAGATGCCTCCAACGAGCTGACCGGCTCGTTCCGGCTGTTGGTGAAGCGACTGATGGATCATCTCAAGGAACTCGACAAACAGGTCGGCGAGCTTGAGCTGCAGATCAAGACCTGGCACCGGGAAAGCGATGCCAGCTGCAAGCTCGAGAAGATTCCCGGCATCGGTCCGATCACCGCCAGTGCGTTGGTCGCCACCATTGGGAACGCGAAGAATTTTGACGACGGCAGACAGCTGGCTGCGTGGCTCGGGCTGGTGCCCAAGCAGCACTCAACGGGTGGCAAGTCGAAGCTTCTGGGCATCAGCAAGCGAGGTGACTCGTACTTGCGGACCTTGCTCATTCACGGCGCGAGATCGGTGATCTTCAGAGCGCAGCAGAAGGTCGACAAGACGAGCTGGCTGCACAAGTTGCTGGATCGGCGCAACCCCAATGTGGCAGCGGTTGCGCTGGCCAACAAGAACGCCCGGATTGTCTGGGCGCTGTTGGCCAACGACCGAGAGTTCCGGTCCGACTACACGCCCGCTGTCGCGGCCGCGTAGCCAGACCGGCCGCAGAAAGCCAAAGCGACAACCAACAGTAGATTCACACCACCGATTGCTCAGGCGATCATGAAGTGATGGCAAAACAGGTCAGACCGTGGTTGGCAAAGCCCGCCCTAGCCGAGGCACCCAGAGTGCGTGTAAGCGATCGAGGCGCCAACCAGCAAATCCCATCAGGGACAGCGGCCAAAAAGCCGCATCTAAAGTCCGAATGTACGGGTGCAATCTTTACCTTCGAGCCGTCATGAATTGAAAGCTTGGCAAACCGGGGGGCGTCCATGTACGGCTAGCCGCACCACCTTGACGAGTTGACTGCGGTGAGTACTCGGGTCTTGAGTTCAGCATCGTGGCGCCGTCGCGGCGCACTCTTGATTTGCATGATGTCCACCTCAAACGTTGGTGGACACCATCCTGACCGGTACCCATCGGCTGTTCAAGGTGGGACGGCTAGCCGTACATGGACGCCCCCGGTTTGCCAAGCTTTCAATTCATGACGGCTCGAAGGTAAAGATTGCACCCGTACATTCGGACTTTAGATGCGGCTTTTTGGCCGCTGTCCCTGATGGGATTTGCTGGTTGGCGCCTCGATCGCTTACACGCACTCTGGGTGCCTCGGCTAGGGCGGGCTTTGCCAACCACGGTCTGACCTGTTTTGCCATCACTTCATGATCGCCTGAGCAATCGGTGGTGTGAATCTACTGTTGGTTGTCGCTTTGGCTTTCTGCGGCCGGTCTGGCTACGCGGCCGCGACAGCGGGCGTGTAGTCGGACCGGAACTCTCGGTCGTTGGCCAACAGCGCCCAGACAATCCGGGCGTTCTTGTTGGCCAGCGCAACCGCTGCCACATTGGGGTTGCGCCGATCCAGCAACTTGTGCAGCCAGCTCGTCTTGTCGACCTTCTGCTGCGCTCTGAAGATCACCGATCTCGCGCCGTGAATGAGCAAGGTCCGCAAGTACGAGTCACCTCGCTTGCTGATGCCCAGAAGCTTCGACTTGCCACCCGTTGAGTGCTGCTTGGGCACCAGCCCGAGCCACGCAGCCAGCTGTCTGCCGTCGTCAAAATTCTTCGCGTTCCCAATGGTGGCGACCAACGCACTGGCGGTGATCGGACCGATGCCGGGAATCTTCTCGAGCTTGCAGCTGGCATCGCTTTCCCGGTGCCAGGTCTTGATCTGCAGCTCAAGCTCGCCGACCTGTTTGTCGAGTTCCTTGAGATGATCCATCAGTCGCTTCACCAACAGCCGGAACGAGCCGGTCAGCTCGTTGGAGGCATCTTCGATCAGCTCCGGCACGCGCTTGGCAATGTTGGCGATCCCCTGCGGAATGATGAGGCCGAACTCGCCGAGGAGTCCGCGTATCTGGTTGGCCTGCGCGGTGCGCGCCTTGACAAAACTTTGGCGCACACGGTGTAGCGCCAGCACCGATTGCTGTTCGATGTTCTTGATCGGCACGAACCTCATGTTCGGCCGCGCCACCGCCTCGCAGATGGCCTCGGCATCCGCTGCATCGTTCTTGTTCGTCTTCACGTACGGCTTGACGAACTGGGGAGCCATCAGCTTGACGATGTGCCCGAAGTCTTCCAGCTTGCGCGCCCAATGGTGGGCGCTGCCACATGCTTCCATGCCGACAAGGCAGGGCGGCAGGTTGGCGAAGAACGCGGCTACCTGGTCACGCTTGAGCTGCTTCTTCAAGACTGTCTTGCCGCGTTCATCGACCGCATGGATCTGAAACACGTTCTTTGCAAGGTCGATGCCAACTGTCGTAATCTTCATGACGGACGCCCCTCTCGATTCAAGTGGTTGAAGTAACGCTTCCACTTTGGCACATTGATGCCGCTGCGGGTGGGGGCGTCCATCCCATTGCTTACCGAAAGCAGGCCATCATCACAAGCTCTTCAAGGTCCTTTGCGGGGTGTTGGGCGGATCAGCGGAGCCGGCCTTCCTTGGACGCTTGCGCGGCGTGTCACCCGCCGTCCCGTTAAGACAGTAAAGGGTGCTACGCCGCAGCTGTGCGCGCTGATCCGATGTCAGGATGGCGATCAAAGTTTCAGCGGCGAGGAGCGCGTTCTCCAGCATCTGGTGGCGCAGCTTGGACATGCGTTTGTTGCTGGCGGCGACGACGAGGCGATGACTTCTTTCCGACGGCCACATGGCTTTGCGCAACGCGGCCATTTCGTCGTACATCTTGCCCATGACACGCCAGTCATCGCGGCGCAACTTGTCCTGAATTGACAGCACCTGCTGGTGCTGGCAATGGTTGAGTTGCAGTCGGCCGACTTCAATGAGTCCGGTGCGGTTCGCCATGGCTGGCGTCATGCCGACAAGATCACGCGGAATGCGCGTCATTTTCAGCCTCTCGCTGTCTGCCGCCGCATAGGCGCGTGCCACGGGTTCGTGGCAACCCATCGGTGTCCATTGCCTCGGCCCCGACTGTTGTCGCGACGCCAATGAAGCTTTGCTTGCAATTCATGGCTGGCCCTCGAACTACGCTTGCGGACGCTTGCATCCACAGGTTCATTTGTACGCCTGCATGTGGGAAAGTTCACGCGCCTGGCGGATGTCGTCGCGTGATGTTTGATGCAACGCAACTGTCGGGCTTTGCACCGCCCTGCGATGAACGGCTTGCTTGCTTGCTTGCCTCGCCGGCCAAGACGGGTCGAAGCCCGCCGCGGAAACCGACCAACTATGTCAGTTCACTTCCGGTCGCCCGTCTTGCCCCCGGGTCGTGTGCCCGATTGCGACCCGACGGCCCCGAGGACCCGCGTCCAACGTTCGATTTCGCTGTTGACCAAGTTGGCCAGCGCCTGCTGCCCGCGCCGTGAACCGTCCGGAATGTCGCAGCCCAGATCGAGCAGGTGCTTGCGCGTCGCCTCGTTGCTCAAGGCCTTGTCCAGCGCATCGACGAGCCGGTCGAGGATGGGTCTGGGCGTGCCTTTGGGTGCGAACAGCGCGTTCCATGCCGCAACCTCGAATCCCGGCAGCCCCGCTTCCCGGGTGGTGGGCACGCCCGG
Source organism: uncultured beta proteobacterium (assembly GCA_963740455.1). GTDB lineage: Bacteria > Pseudomonadota > Gammaproteobacteria > Burkholderiales > Burkholderiaceae_C > Paucibacter. The sequence goes on along the minus strand of CAVUEF010000004.1, from coordinate 14,058 downwards.
CAAGACTGGCGTTCGCGTGGCGCCGGCAACTGCAAGCACTTGCACTGTGCCTCGGGTGAACTCGGTCACGCCAGTGGCGACTTGGTCGCACATATAGTCGATCTGACTGGCGGCAAGTGCGCTCATGGCCGGGCGGGTGCCGTTGTAAGCAACCAGCATCGGCTTGACATCGAGCATGGAATTGAGCAACAGACAAGTGCCAAAGGACACCGAACCGACGCCTGCATGAGCCATGCTGAGCGTTTTCGCATTGGCCTTCGCGTAGGCGACAAATTCCTTGAGATTCTTCGCCGGCAGATCCTTGCGGGCGAAGATCGCCACCGGCATGCCGGCCGACAGACCGATCGGTTCGAAATCCCTCGCCGGGTGGTAGGCAAGCTGGGGATCAAGCGCGACCGCGGCGGCGTGGGTTCCCATCGTGCCCAATTCGATCGTGTAGCCGTCTGCAGGCGCGCGCATCACCCGCGCGGTGGCCGCTGTACCGCCGCCACCCGCCGAGTTCTCCACCACGATCGGGCGCCCCAATGTCTTGGACATCTGGTTGCCAACGATACGGGCGACCAGGTCTGATGGTCCGCCAGCAGGGAACGGCACGACCATCGTGATCGATCGCGTCGGATACTCTTGAGCAAGCGCCGCCGACCCGACGCCAAACGAGATCAACGCCGCCAACAAGCTCAAGAGCCTGGGCATGAACGACATTGGCGCGCGGCCCGGGCTGCAATCATCGGTCGACTTGAGCAAGTCGCGCGCACCAACGCAGGCAGCTGGCATCGTCATGCACGTCCTCCTCAGTGAGCTTGTTGCGCGGGCTGAGTCACGCTGACGATGTCCGGTGCTTCGCTCATCTCGACAAGCCGCTGATTGACGGTCTCGATCAGCACCGCGAGATCGCGCGGTGCCTGCGGACGGCTGAAGAAATATCCCTGGATTGCCGTACAGCCCTCAATGCGCAGCAATTCGAGTTGCTCGCGCGTTTCAACGCCTTCCGCCGTCACCGCAATGCCCAGGGTCTTGCCGAGCCCCGCGACTGCCTTGACGATGGCCGCGCAATGCGAACTCGTGCCCAGGTCTTTGACAAACGAGCGGTCAATCTTGATGGTGTCGAACGGGAAGCTGTGCAGGTAGCTCAAGCTGGAAAAGCCGGTGCCGAAATCGTCCAGCGAAATGCTCACGCCGACCAGGTGAAGTTCACGCAACATCGACATCGTGGCCTCGTTGTCCTGCAACAGCACCGACTCGGTGACTTCGAGTTCCAGGCGGCTTGCGCACAGACCGGTCGATGCAAGCGTGTGCACCACCATCGGAAGCAGCTCCTTCGTGAACTGCGAGGGTGAAAGATTCACGGCCACGCGAATGTCTTGTGGCCACTTCAGGGCCTCGGCACATGCCTGGCCCAAAACCAATTCGCCGATCGGAATGATCAAGCCGATTTCTTCGGCGACCTTGATGAAAACATCGGGCATGACCAGCCCGCGTTCCGGATGATTCCAGCGCACCAGGGCCTCGAACGCGTCGATCCGGTTGGACTTGAGGTCGACGATGGGCTGGTAGTGCACGATGAACTCGGATTGCGCGACCGCCTTGCGCAGTTCGGTCTCCAGCTTGTGACGTGCCTGGATGAAGGCATCCATTTCGGCCTCGAAAAAACGGACCGTGCGCCCGCCATCCGCCTTGGCGCGGTAGAGCGCCATATCGGCCTTCTTGAGCAGTTGGTCCGGATCGTCGCCATCGTCAGGTGCGATCGCGACGCCGATGCTCGCGCCAATCACAACGTCCTGCCCATCGATCTCGTACGGCTCGCTCAGGCTTGTCACGATGCGCCAGGCCATGATCTTGATGTCCGTCGGCTCTTGCACCGAGGTTTGAACAACGGCGAATTCGTCTCCGCCGAGCCTGGCAAGAATATCCGTCTCGCGCACGCATTGCCGTAAACGCCCCGCAACCAACTCAAGCAGCTTGTCCCCGCACGGGTGGCCGAGCGTGTCGTTGACCGTCTTGAAATCATCCAGGTCGATGCAGAGCACGGCAAAGCTGTCGCCGCGCCTGAGCTGCGGGATGGCTTCCTCGGTGCGCTCCCAAAAGTGAAGTCGATTCGACAGACCCGTCAGGCCATCATGGCGTGCCATGTGGGCGACCCGCCTTTCGTTGGCAATGCGCTGCGTCACGTCCTCGTGGGTGGCGACCCAGCCTCCGCCGGGCATCGGCTGGTTGGATATTTGCACGCTGCGCCCGTCACTCAGTTCCCGGGTCGACTGGCAGCTCTTGCCCTGCGCCAGTGCCGAGCGAATACCGGCAACATACTCAGCCTGGTCTGCACTCATGACGCCCGTGGAGGCGACCCTCTCCAAGGTTTCTTCGAGGGTGCACCCGAGCTCGAACGAGCCCGGCGGCATCCGGTAGATTTCAAGATAGCGGTTGTTTCGAACGATCAGCCTTTCTTCGGCATCGAACATGCACAAGCCATGCGGCATATTGTTCACGGCCGCGTCGAAGCGCTGGCTGTGCGATGCAATCGCCTGGGCATGCAGCTCGGTGGTCCGACGAAAAGTCGCAATGGCCTCGACCATCTGCCCGACTTCGTCCTTCCGGTCCTGGTATCCGATCTCTACATCGACCACGCCGCTGGAGACCTTCTGCATGGCTTTCGTGACTGCCACGATGGGCTTGACGAGCGACCGTGCGAAGCCGATCGCGACCAGAACGCTGATCAACATGCCGGCCGTGCCGCCGTAGGCGAGCCAGAGCTTGTTTGCCTCCCCGTCGACAAGTACCTCCGAAGCCAGCGATGAGGTGTAACCATTGACCTGCGAGGACATGGCACCGAGGTGCCCCGCGATCTGCTGGAATTCCTCGTCGACTGCGCCCAGCATCATGGCCGCCATCGGGGCGTCCGTTCTGCCGACGTCAAGCAAATCGGTCACGCCGCCAACATAGCTCGACCATTTCTTGGTCATCAGCGCCATCTCGTGCTTGTTGGCGTCGATCGAATGCTGACGTTCGGCCAGAATATTCAAGCGCGTCGTCTCGGCATCGAGCTCGGAGCGCACTTCCGAGTAAAGCGGGTCCAGTACCTTGTTCGTCACGCCGTTGCTTGCCAAGGTCACGACGCGAAAGACCTTCATGTGGGTCGCGCCGATGTCGTTGGAAATATCGGTGACGACGGTCTGCTCGGGCAAGGTCCGGTCGCGCAGCACAGCGAGCTTGTTGTTCGTCGTGCTCATCGTCAAATAGGAATTGACGCCGACAACGGCGAAGCACGACAGCAGGATGGCCAGCGCAGCGAAGGACTTCGTCTCAATCGAAAGATCGCGAATGAAGTCGGGCAGGGCGCGAAGCAGGCGCGTCGGAATTCTCATGCGCCGCTCTAAGGACGGTAAACACCGACGCCGACAAAATAGTCGCCCATCTTCTCGCAATAGCTGGTCTTGTCTTCGATCTTGTTGGTGATCGGGTTGGGCCATTTGTAATCGACCCAGCCAGAACCCTTTTCGCTCGTCAGCTGAACCATCAGTCGAATCAAGGGAACGCCATCCGGGTCCTTGATCTTCAACAGGTTCTTGCCGACGAGGGCGGGACGCGCGCCGTGCGCCACATTCACACCGTCCATGCGGTAGATGAAGGGATAGAGGTCGCGGTCGTGAAACTCGGGGGCCTGGCTCGTCACTGCGTCGAACGTGGCCTGCGGGCCGTCGCGCTTGAACTTGTCCTGAACCCGCTTGACCATCGCGATGGCTTGGGCTTTCGTGCCGACTTCGCCAGCGTTTGCAAGCGAAGCCGCAGACAGTGCAAGAAGGCCCGTGACAAAGACAGCGCGCCGCAACATGGGAAGCCTCTCGTTAACTTGTATTCAACCGCGATCGTATCGCCATTTGCTGCGTCCAAGACCTGGCAGATCGCCGGCCGGCGTGACGTTTCACCGCGATTGTGAATACCTGCGACGGGTTGCACAAGTTCCAGGTTGGAGAGTTCTCGTCGCGCAACGACATCGGCCGGCCATGCACGGTGCGATTTGCAGCGCGCCTTTGCGATCAAAATACGCCACCCTGACCGCAGCGAGTCCGCCATGAAATCGATCACCCGGGAACGACCAAAGATCAACGCCATGTCGGGTCCGCGGCCGATCGCGCGCTGCCGCGAAGAAGGCCCTGAGCCTGGCTGTGCGCGGGCGCAAGCCCGGTTGAGCTCGTCTGGCCACTTCCTGGGCCGTCGGTGATCGGGCGCTGGCTGTTGCCCGCCGGGGCGCACGCGTCGGCGCTGCCCTTGCTGCAAGGACGGGCCTTGCGGGCCTTTGCCGACGGCTATGTGGCGATCCTGCTGCCGGCCTACCTGCTGGCGCTCGGACTGGGGACCTGGGAGGTCGGCTTGCTTGCCACCACCACGCTGCTGGGGTCGGCACTGGCCACCTTGGCGGTCGGTGCATGGGGCCACCGCTTCCAACGTGGCAGCCTGCTGTCCGGCGCCGCCCTGTTGATGGCGGCGACTGGTTTCAGCTTCGCGCTGGGCTCGACCTTCTGGCCGCTGCTCGTGGTCGCCTTTGTCGGCACGCTCAATCCGAGCTCGGGTGATGTCAGCCTGTTCCTGCCGCTGGAGCATGCCAGCCTGGCCGAGGCTGCCGAGGGTGAGTCGCGCACATCGCTGTTTGCCCGCTACAGCCTGCTTGGCTCGCTGTGTGCCGCGTTCGGGGCATTGGCGACTGCGCTGCCTGTGCAGCTCGCGGCGTGGACCGGCATCAGCGGGCTCGATGCGATGCGCGCGATGTTCGTCCTCTATGGTGCAATCGGCTGCGCTGTGTGGTTTCTGTACCGCGCCCTGCCCAAGCCGCATGAAGCGCAGCGCAAGACGCCGACGCCGCTGGGACCATCGCGCGGCATCGTGATCCGCCTGGCTGCACTGTTTTCGGTTGACTCCTTTGCGGGCGGATTGGTGGTCAACGCCTTGCTCGCGCTGTGGTTGTTCAAGCGCTTCGATCTGTCTGTCGCCTCGGCCGGCGCTTTCTTCTTCTGGTCAGGGCTGTGCGCGGCCGCCTCGCAACTTGCCGCGCCGCGTCTGGCCAGGCGCATCGGCTTGCTCAATACGATGGTGTTCACGCACATTCCCGCGAGCCTGTGCCTCATCGCTGCCGCCTTCACGCCCAGCCTGGGCTTGACCTTGGCGCTGCTGTTGGTTCGCTCCTTGCTGTCGCAGATGGATGTGCCGGCGCGCAGCGCCTTTGTCATGTCGGTGGTGACGCCTGGCGAGAGGGCGGCTGCCGCCAGCTTCACGGCCGTGCCGCGCAGCCTTGCAGCGGCGGCCGGTCCCACACTGGGCGGGGCGCTCTTCGCCGCCGGTTGGCTCGCCGCGCCGCTGGTGGCTTGCGGCGTGCTGAAAATCGCCTACGACCTGGCGATCTGGCGTGGCTTCAGAAAAGCCGCCTTGCCCGGAGCGACACCAGATCAAACAAGTGCTTGAACAGGGCGCGCGCAGCGTCTCATGCACCTATGGTTTGAGCGACGGGTCTGCGCCGACCCTCACCTGCATCTTGCCGAAATTCTCGCCCCGCAACATGCCGATGAAGGCGCGCGGCGCGTTCTCCAGCCCGTCGATGATGTCCTCGCGGTACTTGAGCTGACCGGCGCGTACCCACTCGCCCATCTGTCGCAGCGCTGCAGCAGAGCGCGGCAAGAAATCGAACACGATGAAACCCTGCATGCGCACGCGCCGCCCGACGAATGGGCCCAGCAGGCGCGGCCCGAGCTCCGCCGCGCCGGCGTTGTATTGAGAGATCGATCCGCACAGCGCGACGCGCGCGAAGAAGCTGAGGTTGCGCAGCACCGCGTCCGTTATCGCGCCGCCGACATTGTCGAAATAGACGTCGACGCCGTTCGGGCACGCGGCCTTGAGCGCGGGCTCGATGTCGGTGGCAGCCTTGTAATCGATGCAGGCATCGAAGCCGAGTTCTTTGGTGACGAAGGCGCATTTCTTCGTGCCTCCGGCAATGCCGATGACCCGGCAGCCGGCGATCTTGGCGAGTTGGCCGACGACTTGCCCGACCGCGCCCGAGGCGGCCGAGACCACCACCGTATCGCCGGGCTTGGCTTGGGCAATCTCGAACAGACCGTAGTAGGCGGTCAGGCCGGTCATGCCGAGAATGCCGTTGGCGGTCGAGATCGGCGCAATGCCCGGATCGACCTTGCGAAGTTGCGCGCCGTTGCTGATCGCGTACTCTTGCCAGCCGAGTCGCTCCTCGACGATGTCGCCCGGCTTGAAGCCGGGATGGCCCGACTTGACGACCTCGCCGACGATGCCCCCGGGCATCACCTCGCCGATGGCCACAGGCGGCGCGTACGACGCGACGTCGCGCATGCGTCCGCGCATATACGGATCGAGCGACAGATAGATGGCGCGCACCAGCACTTCCTGCCCGGCAGGCTCGGGGATGGCCTGCTGCTCGATGCGGAAATCAATCTCCTCGGGTTCCCCCGGCGGACGGCGGGCGAGCACGACGCGGCGACAGGTGTTCGGGATCATGGGGCGCACTCCTCGGTTGAGACGGGTTTGATCGCCATGGTAGGCGAAAGTTGTGTCGGCAATCGCTGCGGGTCGCTGCCGCGCGCTGCCATGGGAGCAATGTCTCCAGGTGTAAATGCGCTTGGTGTGCCCCCGCGCCCAGCCTTACACTGACGCCTCTTGCCTTGGAGAAAATCATGTCCGTCTGCAAACGATTGATCGCTTCGACATTGGTAGTTTCGTGCACTTTGATGGGCATGCCCCTGCGTGCCCAAGCCGCCATCGTTCCCACCGACGCGCTCGTCGCCGCCGCGGCGGGGCAGGCGGTCGACGCCAAGCGCGCCCAGGTGAATGCCTTCTTCGCGCGCGACGATGTGCGTCTGGCGCTGGTCGGGCAAGGCGTGGACGCGAATGCGGCGCTGGCCCGCGTGGCTGCCATGTCCGATACCGAAGTCGCCCAACTCGCGGGTCGGATCGACCAGGCCCCGGCCGGCGGCGAAGTGCTCGGCTTGCTGTTCACCGTGTTCATCGTCTTGCTGGTGACCGACATCCTGGGCGTGACCAAGGTCTTCCCCTTCACCCGCTCGATCCGGTGACGGTCCGCAGGCGAAGAAGACACAGCCCCGCCTTGGCGGGGTTTCTTATTTGTCTCGTGCTGATGCTGACGGCTTGCGTCGCGCCACCGGTGCGCCAGTTGTTGGCGCGCTGGCCTGCCGATTTGCCTGATGTTGCGATGCTGGCCGACGTGCCATTTTTTGCGCAGGAGGACTATGAATGCGGGCCGGCTTCGCTGGCGATGCTGCTGCAAGCTGCGGGCGTGCACGCGACCCCCGAAGAGTTGGTCTCGCAGGTCTACCTGCCTGGACGCAAGGGGTCGTTGCAGCTCGAAATGATGGTGGCGACGCGCCGGCAGGGTCTGCCCGCCTACCGGCTTGAGCCGACACTGGAAGCGGTGCTGCGCGAGGTGGCCGCGGGCCACCCGGTGTTGGTGTTCGAGAACCTGTCGCTGCCCGTTTATCCGATTTGGCATTACGCGGTCGTGATCGGCTTCGACCGCAGCCGCGGCATGCTCACGCTGCATTCGGGTCGCACGGAGCGGCTTGAAATGACACTGTCGGTCTTTGAGCGCACCTGGGCGCGGGGCGCGCACTGGGCCATGGTGGCCTTGCCGGTCGGGCAATTGCCGGCGACAGCGCAAGCCGCGTCGTTTGCCGGCGCCATTGCCGCACTCGAGCGCACGTCCCCGCAGGCGGCGCGCAGCGCGTATGCGACCGCCTTGCAGCGTTGGCCAAGCGACCTGGTGCTGATGTTCGGCGCCGGCAACACCGCTTACGCCATGGGCGACCTGAGTGCCGCCGCTGCCGCCTATACGGCCACGGTGAAGGCGCACCCCGGCGCCGCCGACGCCTGGAACAACCTGGCCCAGGTCTTGATGGAGCAGGGACGCAAGGTCGAAGCCTTGCAGGCGATCACCGAAGCGCTGGCCATCGGCGGGCCCAGGCGAGCGAGCTATCAAGCGCTGGCAGACCAGCTGCGAGCGCAGTAGTTCGCTCATCCAGGCCGCGCGCCGCCCTGCAAGTCCGGCTTGCAGCGGCGCCTCGATGCGACAGACGAACAGCGCGCCCTGACGCATGGCGTTGCGCTATAGACTGTTGCTCCACAAGCGAGGTAATCCCATGCGCAATTACATTGTCGTAGCCCTGAGCATCGCGATGGCTGGATGCGCAGCCAAGATCGTCAGCAGCACTGACCAGGCCGTGGTCATCAGCGCGAGCGCCGCGCGAGCCCAGGAGGCTCAGGTGCTGGCCGAACAGGAATGCGCGAGACATGCCAAGCATGCACGCATGATCCACGGTCCCAGCCCCTTGACCGATCACTTTGTCTTTGAGTGCGTCCCCTGAACTCTTGGGGCGCGAAGCCAGCACGCGGTGAAGCTTGGTCGCTTCAACCTATTGAGAATTCCAAAATTCATGACAAGGTTGTTGGTGGGCAGGAGGATGCGGCACTCTGCTCCGCGAATGTCCTCCGCCCTGCGGGCTCCCCCTTTATTTCGCTGCGCAGAGCACCCCATCCTCCTGCTTGGCAGAGCGGTCGGTATGCGCGCCGAAATACCGATACCGCTGCGCCAAGAAGACTGGGTAAGTGACGTAGTGAGGTAAAGGAGGAGCCCGTAGGGCGGGGGACACGAACGCAGTTACTTGCCCAGCCTTCTTGGCATCGTGCGCGCACCAGGAACCAGGTGACTGAAAGGTGGCCTCGACAGAAGAGTGTCGTGATTTATGAAAAGATCAATAGGTTCAATGCAGAGAGCCCGGCGCGCCGTGGCAATGCTTGAACTTCTTGCCGCTGCCGCAAGGGCAGGGATCGTTGCGGCCGGGCAGTGGATCGCGGCGCAGCGGCGCCGTCTTGGGCGCGTAATTCAGCCAGAACAAACGCATGTCCTGGGCCGCGAACAAGGCGTCGTTGAGCAACTCGTCCTGCGTCACGTCGAGCCGCTCGTAAGTGCTTTGCAGATACTCGTCGCGCTCTTCGCCCTCGGGCAGCATCACGGCTGAGATCGAGTTCAGCAGTTCGTCAAACAGCACCGCCGCCTCGGACTCGGGATCCTTGATGGTCCAGCTGTCCTCGTGCACGTCTATGGCTTGCAGATAACCCTCGGCCCACAAGGCGCCGGCGGCGGGCAGGAGGGCCGCGTCCTGTTCGGTCATCAGGCCTTTTTCGATCAGCTCATCACGCAATTCGGGCGGCAGCTCGGTGATCAATGGGCTCAGGGAAAGATCGTCGGGTGACTGCATCAGGCGGTCGGGGTGGATCTGGCTGGCGATCACGTTCCAGCGCTGCATCAGCAGCGCCACGAACTCCTGCATGTCGGCGGTTTCCTTGAACGCGCTGGCCCAGTCGTCGCCAAACAGTTCGGCCAGCGCGTCCATCGGCGTGCACAGCTTGGGGCCGGAAATCAGCGCGGTCAGGTAGCCATCGAGCAGATCCAGCGGCACCGCTTCGTCGTCGGGCAGGCTGTCGCTCAAATCCTGCAGCAGCGTGGACAGTCGCTCCAGTTCGTCATTGCTTGACATGAGGCGTTTCATCGCTTGATCCTTGCTCTTGGCAGCTTCAAAGACGCTCGGCGACCCAGCCCTGCACCGAGGCCAGCGCAGCGGGCAAGCCGGCCGGATTGGTGCCGCCGGCCATCGCCATGTCGGCCTTGCCGCCGCCCTTGCCACCGACCTGCGCGGCGACGAAGTTGGCCAGTTCGCCGGCCTTGAGTTTGCCGACTCTTGTCGGCGGTGATGCCAGCGGCGATCTGTACCTTGTCGCCGTCGACCGTGGCCAGCACGATGGCCGCGCTCTTGAGCTTGTCCTTGAGCTTGTCCATGGTGTCGCGCAAGGCCTTGGCGTCGGCGCCCGTCAGAAGAGCCGCCAGCACCTTGATGCCGTCGAGCTGCACCGCCTGCGCGAGCAATTCATCGCCCTGCGCCGACGCCAGCTTGCCCTTCAACGCGGCGAGTTCCCTTTCAAGCTGTTTGACGTGATCGAGCACGGCATGGATGCGGCCTTCGACCTCGCCGGTCGGCGCCTTGAGCGTGCCGGCTATTGCGTTGACGCTGGTCTCGAGCGATTGCAGATAGGCCAGCGCGTGGTCGCCGGTCACCGCCTCGACGCGGCGCACGCCTGCGGCCACGCCGGCCTGGGCGACGATCTTGAACAGGCCGATGTCACCGGTGCGGGCCACATGGGTGCCGCCGCACAGCTCCTTGGATGAGCCGATTTCGAGCACGCGCACCGAGTCGCCGTACTTCTCGCCGAACAGCATCATGGCGCCGGTCTTCTGCGCGTCCTCGAGCGCCATCTCCTTGGCCGAAGCGCAAGAGTTGGCGAGGATTTCTGCGTTCACCAGGGCCTCGACTTTGCGTATCTCGGCGTCGCTGATGGGGGCGTTGTGGGCAAAGTCGAAGCGCGTGCGTTCGGCATCGACCAGCGAGCCTTTTTGCTGCACATGGCTGCCCAGCACTTCACGCAAGGCCTTGTGCATCAAATGGGTGGCGCTGTGGTTGCGCACCGTGTGCTGGCGCTGCTCGGCGTTCACCTTGGCGGTGAACTGATCGCCAACAGGACCGTCCCTTCGACGACGCGGCCATGGTGGCCGAACACGTCGGCCTGGATCTTGATGGTGTCTTCGACGACGACGCGCGTGCTGGCATTGCGCAGCTCACCCGAGTCGCCGGCCTGACCGCCGCTTTCGGCGTAGAAGGGCGTGTGGTCGAGCGCGATCACGGCGTCGTCGCCGGCCTTGGCCGAGCTCACTGGCGTGCCGTCAACGTAGATGGCGGTCACTTTCGAGTGCTCGCACATCAGATGCTCGTAGCCGTGAAACTGCGTCGCGGCGCCGCTGTACTCCAAGCCTTGCGCCATTTTGAACTTGCCGGCGGCGCGCGCCTGTTGGCGTTGTTGATTCATCGCAGCGTCGAAGCCGGCCTGATCGACCGTGACCCCGCGCTCGCGGCACACATCGCCGGTCAGGTCGACCGGGAAGCCATAGGTGTCGTGCAGCTTGAAGGCTGTCTCGCCGTCGATCTGCTTGGTGCCGCTGGCAAGGCTTGTCTCCAGTATCTCCATGCCGTTCGCAATCGTCTGGAAGAAGCGCTCTTCTTCCTGGCGCAGCACCTCGACCACGCGCTGCTCATGCTGGCGCAGCTCGGGGTAGGCGTCGCCCATCTGCCTGGCGAGTTCAGCCACCAGCCGGTGGAAGAAGGGCTTGCGCGCGCCAAGCTTGTAGCCGTGGCGAATCGCGCGGCGCGTGATGCGGCGCAGCACATAGCCGCGCCCTTCGTTGCCGGGGATGATGCCGTCGACGACGGTGAACGAGCAGGCGCGGATGTGGTCGGCGATCACTTTCAGGCTGGGGCTTTGCTGGTCGCAGTCAAGACCTGGCCCCGCCGCATCGACCGCCTGCTTGGCAGCGGCCAGCAAGGCCACAAAGGTGTCGATCTCGTAATTGCTGTGCACATGCTGCAGCACGGCAGCCAGCCGTTCGAGTCCCATGCCGGTATCGACGCTGGGCTTGGGCAGTTTGTGCATCACGCCGGCCTCATCGCGATTGAACTGCATGAACACCAGGTTCCAGATCTCGATATAGCGGTCGCCGTCTTCCTCCGGGCTGCCCGGCGGGCCGCCAGCGATGTCGGGGCCGTGGTCGTAGAAGATCTCGGTGCAGGGACCGCAGGGGCCGGTGTCGCCCATCATCCAGAAGTTGTCCGACAGGTAGCGGCCGCCCTTGTTGTCGCCGATGCGCACGATGCGCTCGGCTGGCACGCCGACGCGCTTGTTCCATATCTCGTAGGCCTCGTCGTCTTCGGCATACACGGTGACCCAGAGCTTGTCGGCGGGCAGCTTGAACTTGACCGTCAGCAGCTCCCAGGCGAACGCAATCGCGTCGGGCTTGAAGTAGTCGCCGAAGCTGAAGTTGCCCAGCATCTCGAAGAAGGTGTGGTGGCGCGCCGTGTAGCCCACATTGTCCAGATCGTTGTGCTTGCCGCCTGCGCGTATGCATTTCTGCGCCGTCGTGGCGCGGCTGTAGCTGCGCTTGTCAAAGCCCAGGAACACGTCCTTGAACTGGTTCATGCCGGCGTTGGTGAACAGCAGCGTCGGATCGTCGCCTGGCACCACGGGGCTGGACGGCACGATCGTGTGGCCCTTGGATTCAAAGAACTTCAGGAACGTGGTGCGAATCTCGGCGGCTTTCATCCAGAATCTTTCTGCGGTTCTTGCCTTCGCGCCCATGCCTGCAAGGGGCGCGGTGCTTGACTTTGCGGGGCCTCGATTATAGGTGTGGCCCCTCGCGCAGAAGGCTTCGGTTCCGGCGCACGCCAAGGCGATTTCAAAACCCGGCTAGAGTTGAGCCATTGCCATGCCCAGAACCGGGCGTCTGGTGCTCTAGGAGACTTTGATGGATAGCAAGACTTCCCCTTTGGCTGCGCTGAATGACGCCAGCCTGTTCAAGACCGATGCGCTGATCAATGGTGAATGGGTGGCCGGCAGCGGGCGCTTCGATGTGATCGACCCGGCCACCGGTGCCAAATTGGCCGACGTGGCCAATCTGGGCGCCAGCGAAGCCCAAGCCGCGATTGCCGCGGCGAACGCGGCCTGGCCGATCTGGCGCAGCAAGACGGCCAAGGAGCGCTCGGCCATTCTGATGAAGTGGTTCCACCTGCTGGTCCAGCATGCCGACGACCTGGCTCGCATCATGACGGCCGAGCAGGGCAAGCCGCTGGCCGAGGCGCGTGGCGAGGTGATTTACGGTGCCAGCTTCGTCGACTGGTTTGCCGAAGAAGCCAAGCGCGTCTACGGCGAGACCATACCCACAACCGACAACAACAAGCGCTTTGTCGTGATCAAGCAGGCGGTGGGTGTGTGCGCTGCCATCACGCCGTGGAATTTTCCGATTGCGATGATCACGCGCAAGGTGGCGCCGGCGCTGGCCGCCGGTTGCACCGTGGTGATCAAGCCCGCCGAGCAGACGCCGCTGTCGGCCTTGGCCGTGGCCGAGCTGGCACAGCGCGCCGGCATGCCCGCTGGCGTGCTGAACGTGTTGAGCGCCGATGCCGACAATTCGATCGAGATCGGCAAGGTGCTGTGCGCCAGCGACATCGTGCGCCATTTGTCGTTCACCGGGTCCACCGAGGTCGGACGCATCCTGATGCGCCAATGCGCGCCGACGATCAAGAAGCTCTCGCTCGAACTCGGCGGCAATGCGCCTTTCATCGTGTTCGAAGACGCCGATCTGGACAGCGCCGTCGAGGGCGCCATGATCAGCAAATACCGCAATGCCGGCCAGACCTGCGTGTGCGCGAACCGCCTGTATGTGCAGGAAGGCGTCTATGACGAATTCGTCGCCAAGCTGGCGCTGAAGGCCGGTGCCATCAAGGTGGGCAGTGGTTTCGAGCCCGGTGTCACCCAAGGCCCGATGATTGATGATCAGGCCATCAAGAAGGTTGAAGCCCATGTGGCCGACGCGCTGGCCAAGGGCGCCAGAGTGGTGGTCGGCGGGAGCCGCCAGGGCGAGCGTTTCTACACGCCGACCGTGCTGGCCGACGTGACCTCGAACATGCTTTGCGCCCGCGAAGAAACCTTCGGCCCGGTGGCGCCGGTGTTCAAGTTCAAAACCGAAGCCGAAGTCATCGCCCTGGCCAACAACACCGAATTCGGCCTCGCCAGCTATTTCTACAGCCGCGACATCGGCCGCGTGTTCCGCGTCGGCGAGGCGCTGGAATACGGCATGGTCGGCATCAACACCGGACTCATATCGGTGGCCGAAGTGCCGTTCGGCGGCGTCAAGCAGTCGGGCCTGGGCCGCGAAGGCTCGCACCACGGCATCGAAGACTATGTCGAGCTCAAGTACCTCTGCTTGGGCGATATTCAAAAATAATGACTTCGGGGCCAGACCAGCGAAGCTGCTCTGGCCTCGACTGACTAGAGGGGAGGTGCCAGACCTGCGCAGCAGCTCTGGCTTCGACTGAAATAGCGACTTCGGTGCCAGACCTGCGCAGCAGCTCTGGCCTCGACTGACTATTG
>CAVUEF010000003.1:0-53796 GCA_963740455.1 uncultured beta proteobacterium | reverse complement strand
CGCTCAGGGAATCGGTTTGAGCGCGAGTTCCTGCGGCGATGCACCGACAAAGCCGAAGCCGGTGTAGACCGACTGGCCCTGAGGAGTGGCAAGAAAGCCGAGGTAGCTCGCAGCCGCTGCCGATCGGCCCGACCCCTTGAGCGCACCGATCGCGTACGACACCTCGTCGCGCAAGCTGTCGTCGGGCGGCAAGCTCACGCCTTCGACCTCGGCGCCTGCGCGCAAGGCCTCGAGCGTCTCGGTCTTCCACACGATGCCGGCATCGCTCTGACCCGCCTTCAGTCGATCGGGCGTTTCGCGGTGATGCACGGCGGTAAACCAGTTGCTCGGCGTGCTCTGGCACGACACGCATTCCTTGCCGCCCGAGATGTTCTGCCACAGGCCGTGGCGCTCGAGTACCTTGCGAGCATAGAACTGCATGATGCCCTCGTTCAGCGGATTGGGCATCGAGGTGCGGACATCGGCGCGGCCCAGGTCGGCGATGCCGGCAATCTTCTTCGGGTTGCCCTTGGCCACCATGATCTCGAGTTCGTTGTGCATATAGACCGCATAGTGGTCCATCAAGCCCGCTGCCTTGAGCTTCTTCAGATGCCCGAGGTTCACCGACGCATAGATGTCGGGCAGGCCAGGATAGGCCTGACCATTGAACTCCCAGCCGCCGCCGACGATGGCATCAAGCAGCAGCCCCGGCGGCAGCGTGATCAGGCCGACCTCGGTACCCGGGTGCTGCTTCTGGAATGCATGCACGACATCGTCCATCGCGAAGAACTGGTTGCCGGCCAGCCAGAGAATCAGCTTGGCCTCTTTGTGCATGCGCTGCATCGCCTCGGCGCCCTTGACTATTCTGCCGTCGGCCAGATAGAGCTTGAGGTCGTTGTCCTTGTTCTTCGGCACGACGGCCATCTTGGGGGCGGCTGCCGCCTGGGCACAAGCCAGGGGCGCTTGCAATCCGAATGCGAACACTGTCGCCAAGGTGAGAACGATACGGCGCATGGGGTCTCCTTCAAGCGTGGATACGGGCCCAGCGTTTGCGCTGGCGTTGTATGGCCAAGTCCAGGCCTGTCGCAGCAAAAATGGCCCGGACTCGACTTCTTATCGGTACATCAGCAGTTACTGATAAGCATTCTTGAAAATGGCGGCCGATCGACCAATAGAGACATACCCCTAGCCACAGCGCTTGCGCCGGATCACATGAACCCAGCAATCGTGCAAAGCCGGTTCAGTGCGTCTGTGCCGATGCCAGATAGCGCCCGAAATCGGCGGCCGGCATGGGACGCGCGAGGTGGTAGCCCTGCACCTGATCGCACTGGAAGTGACGCAATTGCTCCAGCATGGCGGCCGTTTCGACGCCCTCGGCGATGGTGGTGAGCTTGAGGCTGCGGGCCATCTGGATGATGGCACGCACGATCGCCGCGTCGTCCGGGTCGCTCGCCAGGTCGCGTACGAATGACTGGTCGATCTTGAGCTTGTCGACGTCGAAACGCTTGAGGTAGGACAGGCTCGAATAGCCTGTGCCGAAGTCGTCGATCGCCAGTTTCACGCCCAGCAGCTTGAGACGTTTGACGCTGGCCAGCACTTGTTCGACGTTTTGAATCAGCACGGACTCTGTCAGCTCGAGTTCCAGGCAGGTCGGCGGCAGACCCGAATCTTCCAGGGCCCGCATCACCACTTGCTCGACATTGCCGCGCTTGAACTGCACTGCCGACAGGTTGACCGCCACGTTGATGTGGGGCAGACCGGCCGCCTGCCAAACGCTGGCTTGCCGACAGGCTTCGCGCATGACCCATTCACCGATGGAGACGATCAAGCCGCTTTCTTCGGCGACCGGGATGAACCTGTTGGGCGGCACCTGACCCAATTCGGGATGGTTCCAGCGCAGCAGCGCTTCGGCGCCCACGACCTGGCCGCTCGACAGATCAATCTGTGGCTGGTAGTACAACTCCAGCTCGCCCAGTTCGGCCGCGCGGCGCAGCCCGGCGCGCAGCATCAGGTGGTCATGCGCTTGCAGACTCATTTCCTCGTTGAAGAAATGGTAGGTATTGCGGCCGGTTTCCTTGGCACGGTACATGGCCGTGTCGGCATTCTTGAGCAAGGTGTTGAAGTCGGTCCCGTCATCAGGATACAAAGTGACGCCGATGGACGCCGAGGTGCTCAGCTCGTTGCCGTCGACCAGCACGGGGTCTTGCATGCGCGCCATGATTTTGGCGACAAGGGGCACCGCCGCATGACCATCGTGCAGATCGCTCACCACGAGCACGAACTCGTCGCCGCCCTGCCGGCTGATGGTGTCGGTCTCGCGTACGCATTCGCGCAGGCGCGCGCTCACCGCCTTGAGCAGCACGTCGCCCGTGGCGTGTCCGAGCGTGTCGTTGATCTGCTTGAAATTGTCGAGGTCCATGAACATCAGCGCCACGCGGGTCCCCATGCGTTCGGCATGCGCCACCGCCTGATCGAACCGGTCCTGCAGCAGCAGCCGGTTGGGCAAACCGGTGAGGGCATCGTGGTAGGCGAGGAACTCGATCTGTCGCTCGGCGGCCTTGCGTTCGGAGATGTCGGCGGCAATCGTCAAGAAGCCGTCGATCTCGCCCGACGAATCCCGCAAAGGGGCAACAGTCAAGCTGATGAAGATAGGCGTGCCGTCAATTCTCTGGCGCAGCAATTCAAGCTGGATCAGGGTTTCGCCGGCCAACACGCGCTGGCGCAGCAGCTCCGCTTCGTCCAGTTGGTCCCGGGGTATGGTGGTGACGCTGTGGCCGATGGCTTCTTCGACAGTCAAGCCGAACATTCGCTCGGCCGCCGGGTTCCAGCTTGTCACGATGCCGTTGCGGTCCCTGGCATAGATAGCCAGCGGCGCGCTCTGGAACATGGCGTCGAGTTGCTGGTGGGCTGTTTCGAGTTCGGCCGTGCGTTCCTGGACGCGCTGCTCAAGCTCGCGGTGGGCGTTGGCGAGCGCTTCGAGCGCGGTTTTGCTGCCGGTGATGTCGTCGCTGATCCAGATCGTGCTCTGGCTGCCGTCGGTGGTGGGCAGGGCTTTGGCCAAATGGCGACACCAGAACGAGCTGCCGTCGCGGCGCAGGTTGAGCCATTCGATATCCACCCGCTCCCCGGCGCCGAGCCTGGGGCCGACTGCTTCTGCGAAGCGCCGGTAATCAGCCGCGTCCTTGAACAAGACCTCGCTTCTTTTGCCGTTCAGCGTGTCGGAGGTCCAGCCAAACATTGCCTCCATGCGTGGATTGCAGTGCGCGATCACGCCGTCGCGGGTAAAGACAATGCCCACCGAGGCATTTTCCAGGATGGCCTGCTGCCTGAGCAGCAGGTCTTGCAGCCGTGCCTCGGCATACTTGCGCTCGCCCACATCCTCGGCAATCCAGATCGTGCCCTCGGCCGTGTCGTCCGGATTGATGGCCTTGGCGCGCATGTGGCAGAAAACGGTGCTGCCGTCCTTGCGGCGCATCGGCATCTCGTGGTCCAGCAATCCCCCGCTGGCCAGGATGGGCCCGGCAATGCGGCCGATCGCCGCATAGTCTGCGTCCGAGAGATAGAGCACCGAGCCCGCCTGGCCAACCAGTTCACCATGCGGCCAGCCGAAGATCTCGGAGCAGCGGGGGTTGCAGTGCAGCACGCGCCGGTCGCGCGTGAACACGATGCCCACCGATGCGTTTTCCAGGATGGCCTGGTATTCGAGCAGCGTCTGTTGCGTCCGCTCAGGCCCGATGGAAGTCCGCGCGGCAGTCTGATTATTCATCGCAGAGGGCCTCCCCGCACGGCCATGAAATCAAGCCTTGCGGACCACGACGCTGCCGATCGAATACCCTGCTCCAAACGAACAGATCACGCCAGTATCGCCTGACCGCAGATCAGCGCGGTGCTCGTGAAACGCGATGATCGAGCCCGCAGACGCGGTGTTGGCGTACTCATCGAGAATCAGCGGCGCGATGTCATCGCCGACCTCGCGGCCCACCAGTCGCTTGAGCACCAGCTGGTTCATGCCGAGATTGGCCTGGTGCAGCCAAAAGCGCCGCATCTGCGCGGGCTCCAGGCTCAGGTCGTGCAAATGCGTGGCGATGTGCTCGGCCGCCATCGGCACGACTTCCTTGAACACTTTGCGGCCTTCCTGGCGGAAAGTCTTGTCGCGCGCGTCGGGGTCGGTGTCTTCGCAGCGATTCATGAAGCCCGCGTTGTTGCGAATATTGTTCGAGAACTGCGTGACCAGCCGCGTGCCCAGCACCTGCCAGCGATCGCTTGAAGTGGCCGTGTCCGCGGCCTCGACAATGACCGCGGTGCACACATCGCCGAAGATGAAATGGCAGTCGCGGTCGCGCCACTCCAAGTGCGCTGAGGTGATCTCGGGGCTGACGACCAGCACGCAGTGGGCCGACCCGCCACGAATCGCATTCACCGCCTGCTCGATGGCGAAGGTGGCCGACGAGCACGCCACATTCATGTCGAAACCATAGCCGCGCGCGCCGATGGCCTGCTGGATCTCGACCGCCATCGCCGGGTAGGCGCGCTGCATATTGGCCGATGCGCACAGCACAGCGTCGATGTCTGCGCCCTGCTTGCCGGCGGCGGCCATCGCGTCCTTGGCTGCATGCACGGCGATCTCGGCCATCAACGACAGCGCCTCGTCGGGCCGTGGTTCGAAATAGGGCCGCATGCGCGTCGGGTCGAGCACGCCTTGCTTGTCGATCACATAGCGCTGTTTGATGCCCGAGGCCTTTTCGATGAACTCCACGCTCGACGTGACCACGGGTTCAAGCTCGCCGCGCTCGATGGCGCCTGCGTTCTTTTCGTTTTGCAGCGCGGCGTAGGCATTGAAGGCCTCGACCAGCTCGGCATTCGTGATGACGTGGGGTGGCCGGTACAGGCCGGTTCCGCTGATGACGATGTCTTTCATAGCGTGCAAGTGTAGATCGTGGCGCGGGACGCTTGGGGACGCGAGTGGCAGTCTCGCACGTCTGCGCAGTGCCTTGGGTTATCCCTGGTCCGAGACACCACCCGCACGGGGGATGTCGCGCCGCCGTCTCCCCCATCGAACCCTCCCTTGTGGCGATGGAAGGCGGCGAGCCCGCCCGCGAAGATGGCGCTCATCCGCAACCCGCACTCCCATCGAGGAAGACCGCCATGCTGCAGTTTCTGAGCCTGAAACGCTTTGTGCCCGAACCCGTCATCACGAGCCTGCCTGTCGACGCAACAGAGCCAGCAACAGAAGCAGCAACTGAGGCCGCCGACGCGCCTGTAGCGATGCCGCGCGAATGCGGCTGGTTCGACTCCAGCTTCGAGCTCAGGCTCGGTCTGGTGGTGCAGGAACTGCCTGGCTTCGGGCCAGCGTGGCAGGTGGCCAGCCCGGCTCCGATGCATTGAGCGCTGCGCTACAGACCGGCGGCCAAGCGCGTGCCCTGATCGATCGCACGCTTGGCGTCGAGTTCGGCGGCTTCAAACGCACCTCCGATCAAATGCGTCTTGACCCCGGCAGCGCGCAACGGCGCTTCCAAGTCGCGCAGCGGCTCCTGGCCGGCACACAGCACGATGGTGTCGACCTCGATCAACTGGGCGTCCTTGTGCTGCGGGCCATAGCTCACCATCAGCCCCTCGGGCGTGATGGCTTCGTAATTGACCCCCGAGATCATCTCCACCTGCTTCATCTTCAAGGTGGCGCGGTGGATCCAGCCGGTGGTCTTGCCCAAGGACGCGCCGGGCTTGCCGCTGCGCCGCTGCAACAGCATTACCTGGCGCGCCGGAGCGGCAGGCTCCGCTCTCAGCACGCCGCCGCGCACCAGGCCTGGCAGCGCCACGCCCCATTCTCGGCGCCAGGCTGGCAAGTCCATGGTCGGTGAATGGCCCTGCTCGACCAGATACTCGGCCACGTCAAAGCCGATGCCGCCCGCGCCAACCACGGCCACCCTTGCCCCCACCGGCTTTTGATGCAGCAGCACATCCACATAGCTCAGCACCTTGTGCGCCACTTCAGGCCTGTCCTGGCCCGGAATGCGTGGATTACGCGGCAACACGCCGGTGGCCAGCAACACGGCGTCGAACTGCTGCGCGATCAGGCTGTCGGCAGTGACGCGCATGTTCAGGTGCAGTTGCACGCCGGTGACGTCGATGCGGCGGCGAAAATAACGCAGCGTCTCGGAGAACTCTTCCTTGCCCGGAATGCGCCGCGCCATATTGAACTGACCGCCGATCTCGCCCGCCGCGTCATACAGATGCACCTCATGGCCACGCTCGGCAAGCGTCGTGGCCGCAGCCAGACCGGCAGGCCCGGCGCCGACCACGGCGAAACGCTTTTTCTCGGCAGCAGGGCGTATCACCAGCTCCTGCTCGTAAGCCGCGCGCGGATTGACCAGGCAGGTGGAAATCTTTTGCGCGAACGTGTGGTCCAGACAGGCTTGGTTGCAGGCGATGCAGGTGTTGATTTCGTCCGCCCGGCCCTGCGCCGCCTTGTTGACAAACTCAGCATCGGCCAGAAAGGGCCGCGCCATACTGACCATGTCGGCGCAGCCTTCGCTCAACACGGCTTCAGCCACTTCAGGCGCGTTGATGCGGTTGCTCGTGATGAGCGGGATGTTCAGGCCGGCGCTGCGCAACTCGGCGCGCAGCTTTTGCGTCACATTGGCAAAGGCCGCGCGCGGCACGCTGGTGGCAATGGTGGGAATGCGCGCCTCGTGCCAGCCTATGCCGGTGTTGATGAGCGTCGCGCCGGCTTGCGCAATGGCCTTGGCAAGCTGCACGACCTCGTCCCAACTGCTGCCGTCGGGCAGCAGGTCGAGCATCGACAAGCGGTAGATGATGATGAAGTCGGGGCCGACCGCCGCGCGCGTGCGGCGCATGATCTCAATCGCCAGGCGCATGCGGTTCGCGTAACTCCCGCCCCATTCATCGCTGCGCTGATTCGTGTGCGTGACCAGGAACTGATTGATCAGGTAGCCTTCGGAGCCCATCACCTCGACGCCGTCGTAACCGGCCTCGCGCGCCAGTTTGGCGCAACGCACGAAGGCGTTGATCTGGCGTTCGATGCCGCGCGCCGTGAGCGCGCGCGGCGTGAACGGAGAGATCGGCGACTGGATGCGCGAGGGCGCCACGCACAGCGGGTGATAGCCGTAGCGACCGGTGTGCAGAATCTGCAGTGCAATCTTGCCGCCTTCGGCGTGCACGGCGCGCGTGATCGCCTGGTGGCGCCGCGCCGCAGTTGCGGTGGCCAACGTGCCCGCAAAAGGCTTGGACCAGCCTTCGATATTGGGGGCGAAGCCGCCCGTCACGATCAAACCCACGCCGCCGCGCGCGCGCTCGGCAAAGTAGGCCGCCATGCGGTCGAAATGCTTGCGCCCGTCTTCCAGTCCGGTGTGCATGCTGCCCATCAGCACGCGGTTCTTGAGCTGGGTGAATCCCAAGTCCAGCGGCGCCAACAAATGCGGATACGGTGAGCTCATGGCCTGCCTTTGAGAGAATGCGCCATCGTAGGCTCGTCTTCATGGGTCAGGCCTTGCCGTAGCGGCCAGGTTCCGGCCCCGTGTGGTCAGGAAAGGAAATACCGCAATGAAAGCGATTTGGAACGGCGTGGTGATCGCCGAAAGCGACGATGTCGTCGTGCTCGAGGGTGCCCACTATTTTCCCGAGGCTTCGGTGAAGAGCGATTACCTGAGCTTCAGCAACCACCGCACCGGCTGCCCCTGGAAAGGCCAGGCCTTTTACAAGTCGCTGTTCGTGAACGGCGAGATGAATCCCGATGCGGTCTGGTTTTATCCGGAGCCCACCGAGGCGGCCGCCGCCATCAAGGGCAGGATGGCGTTCTGGAAGGGCGTGCAGATCGTCGAGTGATCAAGCCAGACGGCCGGCATTGAAATCCTCGACGGCCTGATAGAGCTGTTCTCGGGTGTTCATCACGAAGGGCCCATGCTGGGCAATGGCTTCGTTCAGCGGCCGCCCGGCCACCAACAGCGCTCGCGTGGGCTGCGGCCCGGCTTGCAGTCGCACGCCGTCGCTGCCCTGGGTGTTGGTCAGAATCGCCAGGCGCTGCTGCGGCACCTCGACATCACCGATGCGCAGCGCGCCCCGGTAGACATAGACAAATGCATTGTGCTCGGGCGGCAGCGTCTGCTCGAATGTCGCGCCCGGCTCCAGATGCAGATCCAGATAGAGCGGCTGCGTGCCTTCGCGCTGCACGGCGCCGGTCACACCCTGGCTGGCACCGGCAAGCACGCGCGCCACAACGCCATCGGAGATGAATTCCGGGATGTCGGCGTTGACGAAATCGCGGTACCAGGGCGCGCACATCTTGTCGCCTGAAGGCAGGTTGAGCCAGAGCTGGAAGCCTTCCATCACACCTTCTTCCTGTTCGGGCAATTCGCTGTGGATCACGCCGCGTCCCGCCGTCATCCATTGCATGCCACCGTTTTCGAGCAGGCCTTCGTTGCCGGCGCTGTCGCGGTGACGCATGCGTCCGGCCAGCATGTAGGTGATGGTCTCGAAGCCGCGGTGCGGGTGGTTCGGAAAACCGGCGATGTAGTCGCCCGGCTTGTCGCTGCCAAAGGCGTCGAGCATCAGAAAGGGATCGAGCCGGCGCTGCAGGTCTTGCGTCAACACGCGCGTCAGCTTGACCCCGGCACCGTCACTCGTGGCCACACCCTTGACCAGGCGCTCGACGCTGCGCGGGCTGTGAATCATTTTGGTGGCGGTCAGTGTGTTCATGGTGGTGACAAGCTCCTGTTGAACCGGATCAATCATGGGCAAACAATGCCTCGATCTGGGCGCGTGCGTCGGCCAGGCCGGCGGCCTCGGACTCGGGGCCCATTGCCAGACCTTCAGCGTAAATGAATTCGATGTTACTCATCCCCACAAAGCCCAGCACCGTACGCAAATAAGGGACTTGGGTGTCGTTGGCCTGGTCGCGGTACTTGCCGCCACGTGACAGCAAGGCGTAAACCCTTTTGCCGGTCAGCAAGCCTTCCACGCCATTTTCGGTATAGCGGAAGGTGGTTCGGACCCGCACGATGGCATCGATCCAGTTCTTCAATTGTGCACTGATGCCGAAGTTGTACATGGGCACGCCAACTACCAGCACATCGGCGGCCTGGATTTCGGCAATCAGCGCGTCGTCCAGAGCCACGCGAGCCGCCTGCTCCGGGCTGCGCTGGTCCGCCGGAGTGAAGAGTGCCTGCAAAGCGCCTTCGTCCAGCATGGGATGCGGCTGACGTGCCAGGTCGCGCACGCTGAGTCTGGCGCCTGGCTCGGTTGCCAGCAGCTTGGCGACCAGTTCGTTGGCCAAGCGGGTCGAATGCGAACCCTGGTTGTCTTCATACTGGCGGGCGCTGGTATTGAGTTGCAAGATGTTCATGATCAAAGCCTTTCGAGTTGCCGGTGGTGCGGCGCTTGCCCATTGAATGGCGGTCATCGCGTCGCAGAACTACCAATCTATAGGGCTCCGAGGGGGAATAAAAGACCATGAATTGGCATTCATTGTTCCATCAACAGGATAATGAAACGCACTCCACCCGCTTTGAACGCCGCTCCCGCCATGGAACCGAATGATTTGCTGATGTTTGCCCACGTCGCCGACGCCGGCAGTTTCACGCGCGCGGCCGAGCGCATGAGCTTGCCGAAATCCACGCTGTCGCGCCGGATTGCCGCGCTGGAAACTGAACTGGGTGAGCGCCTGCTTCAGCGCAGCACAAGAAAATTGCTCATCACCGAGTTCGGCGAAAAGATTCTGGTTCATGCCCGCCAAGTGCTGAGCGAGGTCGAGCAGGCGCAAGCGCTGGCCCTGCACAGGCAGGTCTTGCCCAGCGGTCGCTTGCGAGTTTCCATGCCCGCCGACTTCGCCGCCACCGCATTGCCGACCATGCTTGCCGATTTTGTAAAGGCGCATCCGGCGATCTCGCTTGAACTCGATCTTTCGGCCCGCCGAGTGGACCTGATCGCCGAGGGCTTCGACCTGGCGGTACGCATGGGTGATCTGCCAGGGGACAGCCTGTTGACCGCCAAACGTGTGGGCCTGTTCAAGGTCGGCCTGTATGCGACGCCCAGCTATCTGGCCGAAAAGGGCACGCCGTCCAGACCCGACGATCTGAATCGGCTGCATGGGCTGATGTTGCTCAGCCGTACCGGGGACATCGTGCCCTGGCGTCTCGAGTCCGCAGGAATGCCCATCGGACCCAATCAAGCCAGGACGCAGGTCATCAAGCCCGAATCCCACACGCAGGCCAACTCGCCTGAGGTATTGATGCAGCTCGCGCAGAACGGCTGTGGCGTCGCCGCGCTGACTGATTTCATCGTTCAGCCGATGCTGCAGGATGGCCGCTTGGCCCGGGTCTTGCCTGAATGGTCGGCCGAGCCAGCCGTCGCGTGGGCGGTGTTTCCGGGGCGGCGCCTGATGCCGACCAAGACCCGCGTGTTTCTGGATGCGTTGTCGCAGACCTTGAGCACGTGCGAAAACCCCTGCGCAGTGCCAATTCAAAAGGACGCACAATGAGCCTCAGTACTGAACACTGACTCAGCCCTACGGTGCCTCCCATGATGTTTCGATTCCGCCCGACCACCTGTGCCGCAGCTTTGCTGGTCATCAGTTTTGCTTGCTCGACGCCTGCTTTTGCAGCGTCCACGCTGGCTGAGTCGAGTGTGGCTTGGCTGCCGGCGGGCACCGACGCCGACGTCGCGCGCGCCTTCGCCCAGGCGCGCGGCGAAAGCAAGCCCTTGTTGCTGTACTGGGGTGCAGCGTGGTGCCCCCCGTGCAACCAGCTCAAGGCGACGCTGTTCAACCGCCATGATTTCATCGCGCGCTCGCGCGCCTTTGTGGCCGTCAATGTCGACGGCGACCTGCCCGGTGCGCAACAGCTGGGTGCGCGCTTCAAGGTGCGCGGCTATCCGACCATGATTCTCTTCAACCCGCAAGGCGCCGAGCTGACGCGACTTCCCGGTGAGGCTGATGCCACTCAAGTGATGGAGATACTGGATCTGGGGCTGGCCGGTGGCCGCGCCATCAAGTCGGTGCTGGCCGATGCGCTTGCCGGCAAGACGCTCAGTGCGAATGAATGGCGCTTGCTGGCCTTCTATTCCTGGGACACCGATGAGCAGCAACTTGTGCCGCGGGGTGACTTGCCGGGCTTGCTGGCGCAGCTGGCCAGCGCGGCCCCTGGCAGCGATGCAGACACCGGCACGCGCTTGTGGCTCAAGGCCTTGGCCGCCAGCAGCGAAGGCGCTGGGCTGAAAGCGGACGGGGCGATGCGCCAGCGCGTGCTGGCGGTGCTGGCCGACCCGCAAGCCGCGCGCAGGCAGATGGACGTGCTGGTGAACGGCGCAGCCAACATCGTATTGACGCTCAGCGAAGGCGCCGACAAGCGCACTTTGCTCGCCCGCTATGACGCCACGCTGCAAGGGCTGCAGCGTGATGCCACGCTGTCGCGCGCCGACCGCATCAACGCGCTGAATGCGCGCATCGTGCTGGCGCGCCTGGACCTGCCCAAGAATGCAGTGCAGGTGCGCGCGCAGATGCCCGCAGCCCTGTTGAACAGCGTGCGCGAACAGGTGGCTCGCGACGACCGCGAAATCAGCAATGGTTACGAGCGCCAGGCCGTCATCACCGAAGGCGCTTATGCGTTGGCGCAGGCCGGTCTCTGGAAGGAATCCGACGCTTTGCTGAAGGCCAATCTGGTGCGCAGCCATTCGCCCTACTACCTGATGAGCCAGCTCGCCGGCAATGCCAGAAAGCAGGGTCGCAAGGACGAAGCGCTGAGGTGGTATGAGCAGGCTTTCAACAAGAGCGAAGGCCCGGCCACGCGCTTGCAGTGGGGCGCCGGCTATCTGAGCGCCCTGGTCGATCTGGCGCCGACGGATACGGTGCGTATCGAGACCACCGTCGAGCAGTTGTTGCGCGAAGCGGCGCAGGACAGAAGTGCCTTCTACGAACGCAGTGCGCGCTCGCTGCAACGCGTGGGAACCAAGTTGGCGAGTTGGAACGCCGGCGGGCAATATGACGCCGTGCTGACGCGACTGAAAACGCAGCTGGACGGGATTTGCGCCAAGGTGGACCCGGCCGACCAGCAACGTGCGACTTGCGAGGGATTGATCAGGACAGCCCACGCCAAGGGTTGACGCAACGCGGCAGCTCAAGCGTGCTGCTCGCGCCTCACTCAGCCGCGCCCGCGCGGCGCCGCATGTCCTTGTGCTTCTCGTCGAGGTATTCGGCGAGATCGAGTTCGTGCAACTGTGGCGCATAGCGTTCGGTCAACTCGAACCAGTGGCGCAAGCGCGCCTCGGTCAATTGCTGCGAAGTCCCCGACGATGCGCTGACGTAAGCGAGCAGTGCCAGGTAATAGCGCATCACGTTGCGTTCGATCGCCGCGCGCTCGCCCCGCAGGAACACCGGGCGACCGTCGGCGCTCTGACCGATCACCGTGAAGCCGATCTTCGCGCGCCCCGCCGTGGCCAGGTAGACGCTCATCGCCATCTTCGCCAGCGTGCCATAAGCGTAGTTGTAGGAGAGATGCAGGAAGACCCGTTGCCCTTGCAGCGGCATCGCTTCCAGCACGATGCGGTAGTCGCTGGTCGACAGCGGGCCGTCGGCAGCCGTCAGCAAGACACGTAGGTATTGTGGCGAATCGATCTCAACGCGAAAGGCGTAGTTCATGCGGTAGACCATGCCCGCCGCCGCTGCGCGCTTGGGTCCGATCGAGAGTTCGAGGGTTTGGCCCGCCTCCGACCCTGCCGCCTTGCACGCCCTGACATTCAGATGCAGGACGAGCAGGTCGCAGGCCTGGGCGGCGGTCTTGAAAGCCGCAGCGATGTCCGCCAGGGGATGCTTGATCTCAGCGTAAACGTCGCCCGCGACTTGACCACCGGAGTCGCTCGACATCAACACCAGTGGCTCCTTGAACGCACTCTTGTCCAAAGCGCCGCGCAACTCGGCGTGCCTGGCACGCAGCCCGTCCAGCGGCGCCGTCTGGGCCTGCGCGCCGCCCGCGACAACTTGCAAAGAAAACACCAGCCAGAGCATCGCAAACCGCAACGAGGTGCGGTGGCGACTGGCAATGCATACCGCTTGTGCAGGCGCCAGCGCTGCCTGATGTCCGTCCGCTCCTAGAATGCTTGCCATGAGGACATATGCTTTCGAAGACTTTCCGGTGGGCCTGGTGCGAGAGCTTGGCCCCCGCACCGTGAGCAAGGATGAGGTACTGCAGTTCGCCACTGCCTTCGATCCCCAGCCTTTTCATCTGGACGAAACCGCCGCCAGGGCGTCGGCGTTTGGCGGCTTGGTGGCAAGCGGTTGGCATACCTGCGCGATGGTGATGCGCATGATGTGTGACGATTATCTGCTTCACTCCACCAGCCAGGGATCGCCTGGCATCGATCACCTCAAATGGCTGCTCCCGGTGCGCCCCGGCGACACCTTGCACGTGCGCATGACAGTGCTGGAAGCGCGTCCCAGCAACAGCCGGCCGTCGGTCGGACTGGTCAGGTCAAACTGGCTGGTGTTGAATCAGCACGACCAGCCCGTGATGAGCATGGAAGGCTGGGGCATGTTCGGCCGACGCAAGACCTGACCCCCTACACCGGAGATCCCAATGACTCGACCCGTTCTCGACCCGTCCCGCCTGCACCCCGCCATTCTTGAGCTGGTGGCCCATCACCAAAGTGACATCCTGGCCGAAGTTCAGGCGGCTGTCGCCGAGCACCCGGTGCTGGTGGTGGGCATGGCCGGCAATCCGTTTTGCAGCAAGGCACGCAAGCTGCTGACCCAGGCTGGCGTGGCGCACAAGTATCTTGCCTACGGAAGCTATCTCAGCCAGTGGCGCCGGCGCAATGCGCTGAAGATGTGGACCGGCTGGCCGACCATGCCAATGGTTTTTGTCAAAGGCCAATTGATTGGCGGCGCGACCGACCTGGACCGGCTGATTCGCAGCGGCGATTTGCAACGTCTGCTGGCCTGAATCGTAGACAAGGAGCCGCCTTGCCCGTAGGGCCGCGGATGACATGAACCCTTTCCACAAACGGACTGCCCTGCGGATCGCCGCAGTCAGCGTGTTGCTGGCAGCCATTGCCAGCCCGGTAGCATGGCTGGTGGCAAGGGAGAGCTCAGAGGGGGGCACGGTCTCGCTGGCAATGGAAGAGTCGCGCCGCATGCTGATCCACTACCGTGCGCACGAGATGAGCGGCCCGGACGCCAAAGCCCACGCCGAGGATGCCGCCCGCGCGATGATCGGTGGCTTGTTCGACATTGCCGAGATCTATAGCAGCAAGGGCGACAAGCTGGCCGAGTCGCTCACGCAAAACGGCGAGCAGATCGAGGCGCTCCTTCCGCGTCATCAGCTCCCCGCTTACAGTGCGGCCTCTTACGAGAGTCTACAGCTGAGGGATGGGCGCTGGGTTCTGCGTATTTTCATCCCACTTTACGAGCAAAATGGCGCTAGCAAGCACCAACTCAGCAGCTACTTCGAAGGGGTGCGGGTGATTCCCGATTGGCAGCGTGAGCAGATGCTACAGAGCGCGATGAGCGCCGCGTTGATGGTGATTCTGGCCTCTTTGCTGTGCGGTGTGGCCCTCTACCCGGTCGTCATTCGCCTGTCTGCCGACAATGAACAGAAGGCGCGGGACGTGCTGGACTCGCATATCTCGATGATGGAAGCCTTGGGGCGGGCGATTGCCAAGCGCGACTCGGACACCGGTGCGCACAACTACCGCGTGGCATGGATTGCCGCGCGCATCGCAGAGCGCTTGGGGTTGCGCGACAAGTCGATGCAATCCTTGATTGCCGGCAGCTTCTTGCACGATGTCGGCAAGATCGGGATTCCGGACGCCATCCTGCTCAAGCCAGGCAAGCTTGACGAGCAGGAGTTCGTCATCATGCGCACCCATGTGAACCAGGGCGAGGAGATCGTGACCGGCATCGGCTGGCTTGACGGCGCCAGTGCAGTGGTGTCAGGGCATCACGAAAAGTGGAACGGATCGGGCTATCCGCGCGGGCTCAAAGGCGAGCAGATCCCGTTGGCGGCCCGCATCTTTGCGGTGGCCGACGTCTTCGATGCCTTGTGTTCCAAGCGTCCCTACAAGCAGCCAATGAGCTTCGACGACTCGATGGCGATTCTGCAAAGAGACACCGGCAGTCACTTCGATCCCACGGTCATGGCCGCGTTCGGGCCTATCGCGCGCGGCATTTTTGATACCCTGGCCGACTGCGGAGAAGCCGAGGCGCGCGCCTTGCTGGAGGCACGCGTCAGGCAGCACTTCGGTATTTGAGCGCCCGGCCGCTCAGTTGACGCGGCACTTGTCGGGCGCGGTCGATGCCTCGATGGCACCGAGCCAGCGCATGGCGTGTTCGCGTGAATCGCCGCACATATCGGGCTCGGGTTGCAACGAGACACAAACCCCGGGTCGCTCGGGCAGGCCGAACAACTTGCAGCGGTCTTGTTCGTCCAAGGCCTCGCAACGAACCCCGGCGGGCTTGCTGATGCCGTCGCGCAGGGGCATGCCGGGAATGTTCGAACTGATGGAAGGCGCAATACAGCAGGCGGCGCAATGGGGACGACACTTCATGCCCGCATTGTGCTTGAGGCCTCCGAACTCAGCCCTGGCTTATCCACAGGCGCGACTAAAATCGGCGGCTTTGCAGCGCCTGAAACGCAGCAGACGAGGACAGGCGCACAGCATGTTGTACCCCAATGAATTTGATGTGATCGTGGTGGGCGGTGGCCATGCCGGCACCGAGGCCGCACTGGCCGCTGCACGCATGGGCTGCACCACCTTGCTGCTGAGCCACAATATCGAGACGCTCGGGCAGATGAGTTGCAACCCGTCGATCGGCGGCATCGGCAAAGGCCATCTGGTCAAGGAAGTCGATGCGCTGGGGGGCGCCATGGCCGCCGCCACCGACGCGTCCGGCATCCAGTTCCGCATTCTCAATTCATCCAAGGGGCCGGCCGTGCGCGCCACGCGCGCTCAAGCTGATCGCGTCTTGTACAAGGCTGCGATTCGCTACCGGCTGGAGAATCAGACCAATCTCTGGCTGTTCCAGCAAGCGGTGGACGACTTGATGCTTGAGGGCGACCGGGTGGCCGGTGCCGTCACCCAGGTAGGCATCCGCTTTAGGGCACGCGCCGTGGTGTTGACCGCGGGAACTTTTCTGGACGGGCGTATCCACGTGGGTATGCAGAACTACAGCGCGGGCCGCGCCGGCGACCCGCCCGCCATCAGCTTGTCGGCACGACTGAAGGAACTCGCTCTGCCTCAGGCGCGGCTCAAGACCGGCACGCCGCCGCGTCTCGACGGCCGCAGCATCGACTTCAGCCGCCTGCAGGAACAGCCGGGTGACTTGTCTCCCGTGCCGGTCTTCAGTTTCATGGGTCATGCCGATCAGCATCCGCGCCAAGTGCCGTGCTGGATCACGCATACCAATGCCAGAACGCACGAAATCATCCGCTCCGGATTCGAGCGCAGTCCGATGTTCACCGGCGTGATCGAGGGCGTGGGCCCGCGCTACTGCCCGAGCATCGAAGACAAGGTGAACCGCTTCGCCGACAAGGACAGCCACCAGATTTTTCTGGAGCCTGAGGGTCTGACGACGCACGAGTTCTATCCGAACGGCATCTCCACCTCGCTGCCCTTCGACATTCAGCTCGCCGCCGTGCGCTCGATGGTCGGCTTGGAGCAGGCCCATATCCTGCGGCCGGGCTATGCGATCGAATACGATTACTTTGATCCCCGCGCGTTGAAATCGAACTTCGAGACCCGGTCCATCCACGGCTTGTTCTTTGCCGGGCAGATCAATGGCACGACCGGCTATGAAGAGGCCGCCGCCCAGGGCCTGTTTGCCGGACTGAACGCGGCGCGACAAGTCAAGGGCCTGGCGGCCTGGCTGCCGGGCCGCGAACAAGCCTACCTGGGTGTGCTGGTCGACGACTTGATCACCAAGGGCGTTACCGAGCCCTACCGCATGTTCACCAGCCGCGCCGAGTTCAGGCTGCAGCTGCGTGAGGACAACGCCGACATGCGTTTGACCGAAGCAGGCCGTGAATTGGGCCTGGTCGACGACGCGCGCTGGGATGCTTTCAATCGCAAACGCGACGCTGTTTCACGTGAAACACAGCGGCTCAAGTCGACCTGGGTGCATCCCGGCATTCTGGCGGCCGCCGATGCCCAACGCCTGATCGGCAAGGCGCTGGAGCATGAATACAATCTCGCGGATCTGCTGCGCAGGCCGAGTCTGGGGTTTGATCAGGTCGTCGAAGCCGCCCGGCTCGCGCGCCCCGATTGGGTTGTTTCGCGCGCCTCCCTTGAGACCGAACTGGGCGCCGAGATGGCCGCCGCGGTGATCGAGCAGGTCGAGATCAGCGTCAAGTACGCCGGCTACATCAACAAGCAGATCGACGATGTGGCACGTGCATCTCAATTTGAAAGGCTTCGCCTGCCGGCCGAACTGGACTACGCACAAGTCACCGCCCTCTCCTTCGAGGTGCGTCAGAAGCTGGCGACCCATAGGCCTGAAACCTTGGGTCAGGCTTCGCGAATTTCGGGCGTGACACCTGCCGCGATTTCCTTGCTGCTGGTGCACTTGAAGAAGGGTCGCTTCAAAGGTTTCAGCAATGGCGCACCGGCGGTCGAGATGCTCAATGACACGCCCTGAACCCAACCCATGCCTCTTCATTCGAATCTCCGTGAACCCCTGAATCAGGCCGCGGGTCAACTGGGCCTGACGCTGAACGAGCAGCAAGTCGACCGTCTGCTCGCTTATCTGGCGATGATCCACAAGTGGAATCAGGTCTACAACCTGACCGCGGTGCGCGAGCCTGCTGCGATGCTGACCCAGCATCTGATCGACAGCCTCAGCCTGATAGCGCCGCTGCGGCGCCACAGCCACGGCCGCGACTTGCGCGTCATGGACGTGGGCAGCGGTGGTGGCTTGCCGGGCGTGGTGCTGGCGATTGCCATGCCCGAATTGACCGTCGTCTGTGTCGATGCGGTCGCGAAGAAGAGCAGTTTCATCAGGCAGGTCGCAGCCGAGTTGCGTCTGAATAATCTGCGCGGCGAACACGCACGCGTCGAGAGTCTGAAGACCGAGCCATTCGACCTTGTCACCTCTCGCGCCTTCGCCTCGCTGATCGACTTCACCCGTCTCACGCGACAACACCTCAAGCCTGGCGCTTGCTGGATTGCAATGAAGGGTCAGCTGCCGCAAGACGAAATCGATGCCCTGCCGTCCAGCGTCGAAGTGTTTCACGTGGAACAATTGCGGGTCCCAGGCATGGTTGCGCAGCGCTGTCTGGTCTGGATGCGCCCAAGAATTTGAAACCCGCCGCAAGCATTGCGGCAAATGTGCCACGGCTTGGCTCTTGCAGGCCTTAAGCTCTCCTCCTTCGCTACCTCACTCGCTATGGCCAAGATTCTCTGCATTGCCAATCAAAAAGGCGGCGTCGGCAAGACCACGACCACCGTGAACCTGGCCGCTGGCCTGGCCAAGGTGGGCCAGCGCGTGTTGGTGATCGATCTCGACCCGCAAGGCAATGCCACGATGGGTTCGGGCATAGACAAGCGCCAACTCATCCTCAGCGTCTACGACGTGCTGCTCGAAAACGCCAGCATCAAAGAGGCACGCCAACGCAACGAGAAGACCGGCTATGACGTGGTCGGCGCGAACCGCGAACTCGCCGGCGCCGAGGTCGAGCTGGTGGACCTCGAACGCCGAGACCGCCGGCTCAAAGCTGCCATTGCCGCCGCCATCGATGATTACGACTTTGTGTTGATCGATTGCCCGCCCTCACTGAGCTTGCTCACCTTGAACGGACTGTGCAGCGCACAAGGCGTGGTGGTACCCATGCAGTGCGAATACTTTGCACTCGAGGGCCTGTCCGACCTGGTCAACACCATCAAGCAGGTGCATGCCAAGCTCAACCCCGAATTGCAGATCATCGGCCTGCTGCGCGTCATGTTCGATCCGCGCATCACCCTGCAGAGCCAAGTCAGCGACCAGCTCAAGGCTCACTTCGGCGACAAAGTGTTTGACAGCGTCATTCCGCGCAATGTGCGTTTGGCTGAGGCGCCGAGCTACGGTCTGCCCGGCGTCGTGTTCGACCCCTCGTCCAAGGGCGCGCAGGCCTATGTCGAATTCGCCAAGGAAATGGTCGCCCGCATGGGCACGCTGTAAGGGGACGGCTGGCGTGCTCAATCCAGACCTCAGCATTGACCTCCTGCGCGCTGCCGAGACCGCCGGGCTCAACGCCAGCGCACCCCCCCAGCAGGAGATGCTTGACGGCTGGCTGATACGTTTGTCGCCCGGCAAGGCCAAGCGCTCGCGCTGCATCAACGCCCTGGCCCAGGGACGCTTGCCGCTGGCCGACATGCTGCCGCGTTGCCGGCAGGCTTTCGAGGCTGCCGGCCTGCCGCTGGTGCTGCGCCTCACCCCGTTCACCCAGCCCGCCGATCTTGATCAGCAACTCGCCCGTCTTGGTTGGGCCTTCTTTGACGACACCCGCGTGATGCTCAGGCCCGACCTGGCCGGACTGGCGCCTGCGCGACTGCCCGCGGGCTGTGAATTGAGGCCCGTCAGCCATGCCGAATATGCCCAGGCCGTGGGCCAGCTGCGAGGCTCGAGCGCCACCGAAATCAGCGCCCATGCCGAGCGCATGCGACTCTCTCCGGTGCGCTATGAGGGTGCGCTGCTCAAGCGCGACGATGGCACCTTGCTCGCCTGCGGTCAGTTCGCACGCGAAGACGGCCTGGTCGGCCTGTACGACATACTCACCGTGCCCGCACATCGCGGCCAGGGCTTGGGGCAGGCCTTGTGCACAAGGCTGCTGTCGCGCGCGCGCGAACAGGGCGCACGCAGTGCCTATCTGCAGGTAAATGCGGACAACCTTGCCGCGCGCTCGCTCTATGCCAAGCTGGGTTTCGTGGAGGGCTACGGCTACCACTACCGCACACCCGACCTGGCCAGCGTCTATTGACGCCGGATCAGCCGCGCGTCACAAGCCGAGCGCCTCGTCCACCCCCAGGTGCACATTCATGGCCTGCACGGCCGCGCCACTGGCGCCCTTGCCAAGATTGTCCAGGCGCACCATCAGTAAGGCTTGGCTGTCGTTGCCGAACACGAACAGATCGACCCGGTTGCTGTCGTTGCAGCCCTGCACGTCGAAGAAGCCCTCTTCCAGCGTGGGCGGATCGCGCAGCGGCATGACGCGAACGAACTGCTCGCCCGCATAGTGCTTCACAAGTGCTGTGTGCAGCGATTCCGTGGTCGTGCCTGGCTTCAGCTGGCTCAGGTGCAAAGGCACGCTGACCGCCAGCCCTTTATAGAAATTGCCCACCATAGGCATGAAGACGGGTGCCACCTCCAGGCCGGTATGCGCCACCATTTCAGGCAGATGCTTGTGCTGTAAATTCAAACCGTACGGGCGTGGAGACGTAAGCTTGGGCTCACTTGCCGACTCGTATTGTTCGATCATCTTCTTGCCACCACCCGAGTAACCGGTGATCGACGTGGCCGACAGCGCCGCCTTGCGCGGCACCCAACCCGCATCGACCAGCGGCCTGAGCAAGAGGATGAACGCGCTCGCGTGGCAGCCCGGATTGGCGATGCGTTTGGTCCTGCGCAGCTTGTCGCGCTGTTCCGACGCCAGCTCGGGCAGGCCGTACACCCATCCGGGCAGCGTGCGGTGCGCGGTGCTGGCGTCGATCAGGCATGTGTCGGGGTTGGTGACCATCGCGGCTGCCTCACGCGCGGCAGCATCGGGCAGACACAGGAAGGCCACGTCGGCGGCGTTCAGTAAGCGCGCCCGCTCAAGCGCGTCCTTGCGTTTCTCCGGATCGATGCGCAGCACCTCGATGTCGGCGCGGCGCGCCAGATACTCGTGAATGCGCAGGCCCGTCGTGCCTTCTTGTCCGTCGACAAACACCGCATACTTCTTCATGGCTCCATCCTCTCGCGCACAATCCGGCTTTCAATGCAGCAAGCATAAAGCATGAGCTCCAACCCGCATCGCGTGAAGCTGCTGCCCGGCTGGCTGAACTCCGACCCCGGCCACTGGCAAAGCCTGTGGCAACAGCAATTTGGCTACGCAAGGATCGAGCAGGCCGATTGGGAATGGCCGCTGCGGGGCGACTGGATGGCGCGCCTCGACGCGGTCCTCCTCGACGACGCCGGTCTGGCCGACGAGCCGGCGCTGCTGGTGGCCCACAGCCTGGGTTGCCAGTTGGTCGCCGCCTGGGCCGCACACTCCCGGCACACCCGGCGCGTGCGCGCCGCGCTGCTGGTCGCCCCGCCCGACACCGAGCGCAGCGATATGCCCGCGCAACTGCACAACTGGCGGCCCATCGTGCGAAAGGCACTGCCCTTCCCCGCCACCGTCGTGATCAGCAATGACGACCCATATTGCGCGCCCGAGTCCGCCAGCTGCATGGCTCATGACTGGGGCGCCACGATCGTGCATATCGGGCCGCATGGCCACATCAACACCGCATCCGGCCTGGGTTTGTGGGCGCAAGGCCAGGCTTTGCTACAGGCCCTGAGCGAGACAAACACATTCGCTGCGCCCTCGAAATAGAAACCGCCCACTTGTCGCCGACAATCACCTACATGGTCACCAAAAAACCCAAAGGTCTGGGCCTCGGTCTGGAAGCACTCTTAGGCCCCAACGTCAGCAACTCGGCTGCGTCGGGCGGACGCGACGGCGCGCCCAGCAGCCTCAAGCTCGAACAGCTCACCACCGGCAAATACCAGCCGCGCACGCGCATGGACGAGGGCTCGCTTTACGAGCTGGCCGAAAGCATCAAGGCGCAAGGCATCATGCAGCCGATCCTGGTGCGGCCGGTGGGCGACGCGCGCTACGAGATCATTGCCGGCGAACGCCGCTATCGTGCCGCCAAGCTCGCCGGGCTGAGCGAGGTGCCGGTGCTGGTCAAGGACGTACCCGACGAAGCTGCGGCGGCGATGTCCTTGATCGAGAACATTCAGCGCGAAGATCTCAACCCGCTGGAGGAGGCACAAGGCCTGCAGCGGCTGGTCACCGAATTCCACTTGACGCATGAGCAGGCCGCGCAAGCGGTAGGCCGCTCGCGCAGTGCCGCCAGCAATCTGCTGCGTCTGCTGCAACTCGCCCCCGCCGTGCAGCACATGCTGATGGCCGGCGACCTGGACATGGGCCATGCGCGCGCCTTGCTGCCGCTCGACGGCGCCCAGCAAATCCTCAGCGCCAACGAAATCGCGGCCAAAGGTTTGAGCGTGCGCGAGGCCGAAAAGCTGGTTGCCAGGATAGGCTCGACGCGCCAGAAGCCGCTGCTGCGCGCAGCCAACCAGAAGTCGCGCGAGCTGGTCCGCATCGAGCACGCGCTGTCGGACCTTCTGACGGCGCAAGTCGAGATCCGCATCAAGAAGCGCACCCAACGCGGTGAGCAGGGCGAACTGGCGATTCAGTTCGGTTCGCTTGACGAGCTCAATGGTCTGCTCGAGAAGTTGGGCTTGCCCAGCAGCTGAACCGACGTTGACGGCGTCGCAGCGCCAGAGCCCGTGTTTGCAACGCAACCACGCGAATGTGCCTATCATTTCACGCTATGTGTGGAACTGATCGATCATTGCTGCGCTCTATGAGTTCACTTGTCCGCCCGGCATCGGCATGATGGGTCACACTGCGCGCGATGACGTTGCGGCCAAAGGGCCGAACAAGACATCGACAACCCATTTTCTCGAGGCTTTGAGACAGCCTGCCCGAACGATGCTTGAAGCACGGCCTGACCCGACACGCGACGATTGATCGGAAAGCTCTGATGGAGCCCCAAACCTCGGTCCTGCTCCGGACTGACAAGCGGGACTTCATCAGAACTTCCCAGACGACCTGATGGGCCTGGCGCCTTGACGGTCGCCGACCTGAATGAACAGGAGATCAGCATGGACGTGATCAGCAACTTTGCCGCCCGCTTCGAGCGCACGCGAGAAGAAGAGCTCTCGCTCGAAGACTATCTTGCCGAGTGCAAGCGCAACCCGTTGGCGTATGCGACTGCGGCCGAGCGCATGCTCAAGGCGATCGGTGAGCCGCAGCAACTCGACACGCGCAACGACTCGCGCTTGAGCCGCTTGTTCGCCAACAAGACCATCAAGCTGTATCCGGCCTTCGCCGAGTTCTACGGCCTGGAGGACGCCATCGAGCAGGTGGTGAGCTACTTCCGGCATGCCGCTCAAGGCCTGGAAGAAAGAAAGCAGATCCTCTATTTGCTGGGTCCGGTGGGCGGGGGAAAAAGCTCGATCGCCGAGCGGCTCAAACAGTTGATGGAGCAAGTGCCCTTTTATGCCATCAAGGGATCGCCCGTCAACGAGTCACCGCTGGGCTTGTTTGATGCCGCCGAGGACGGGAACGTACTGGAGCAGGAGTACGGCATTCCGCGCCGCTACCTGAACCGCATCCTCAGCCCCTGGGCGGTCAAGCGCCTCGAGGAGTTCCAGGGCGATATTCGCAAGTTCAAGGTCGTGCGGCGCTACCCCAGCGTGCTCAAGCAAGTCGGCATTTCCAAGACCGAGCCGGGCGACGAGAACAACCAGGACATCAGCTCGCTGGTCGGCAAGGTCGACATCCGCAAGCTCGAGACCTACGCTCAGGACGACCCGGACGCCTACAGCTATTCGGGCGGCCTGTGCCTGTCCAACCAGGGTCTGCTCGAGTTCGTGGAAATGTTCAAAGCGCCGATCAAGGTGCTGCACCCCTTGCTGACCGCCACGCAAGAAGGCAACTACAAGGGCACCGAGGGCTTTGGCGCGATACCGTTCGACGGCATCGTGCTCGCACACAGCAACGAAAGCGAGTGGAAGGCTTTTCGCAACAACAAGAACAACGAGGCCTTTCTGGATCGCATCTACATCGTCAAGGTGCCTTACTGCCTGCGCGTCAGCGAAGAGATAAAGATCTACGAGAAGCTGCTGCGCGGCTCGTCCTTGGCCAACGCCACTTGCGCGCCGGGCACCTTGAAGATCATGTCGCAGTTTGCGATCCTCACCCGGTTGAAGGAGCCCGAAAACTCGGCGCTGTATTCGAAGATGCAGATCTACGACGGCGAAAACCTGAAGGACACCGATCCGCGTGCCAAGAGCTATCAGGAATACCGCGACTATGCCGGCGTCGACGAAGGCATGAGCGGCATCTCGACGCGCTTTGCGTACAAGATCCTGTCCAAGGTCTTCAATTTCGACAACACCGAGGTCGCCGCCAATCCGGTGCATCTGATGTACGTGCTCGAACAACAAGTCGAGCGTGAGCAATTTGCGCCCGAACTCGAGCAGAAATACGTGGGCTTCATCAAGGAGCTGTTGGCACCGCGCTATGCCGAATTCATCGGCAAGGAAATCCAGACCGCCTATCTGGAGAGTTATAGCGAGTACGGACAGAACATCTTCGACCGCTACGTCACCTATGCCGACTACTGGATCCAGGATCAGGAATACCGCGACACCGATACCGGCGAAGTGTTCGACCGCGTCGCGTTGAACGCCGAACTCGAAAAGATCGAGAAACCGGCTGGCATCAGCAACCCGAAGGACTTCCGCAACGAAATCGTCAACTTCGTGCTGCGCGCCCGCGCCGGCAACGAGGGCAAGAACCCGTCGTGGACCAGCTACGAGAAACTGCGCACGGTGATAGAGAAGAAGATGTTCTCCAACACCGAGGAGCTGCTGCCGGTCATCAGTTTCAACGCCAAGGCCAGTGCCGACGAGGTCAAGAAGCACGAGGACTTCGTGAATCGCATGGTGGGCAAGGGCTACACGCCCAAGCAGGTGCGCTTGCTGTGCGAGTGGTATCTGCGGGTCAGGAAGAGCTCCTGATGATGCAGCAAATCATCGATCGCCGGCTGTCGGGCAAGAACAAGTCGATAGGCAATCGTGAGCGCTTTCTGCGCCGTCACAAGGAGCAGATTCGCGAGGCCGTGAGACGTGCTGTCGATGGGCGCGGCATTCGCGACATGCAGCGTGGCGAGGACGTGCACATCCCCAAGCGCGATCTCAGCGAACCCGTGTTCGGCCACGACCAGGGCGGCGTGCGCGAGACGGTGCATCCCGGCAACAAGGACTATATGCGCGGCGACCGCATCAAGCGCCCCGAGGGCAGCGCCGGCAAGGGCCCAGGCGGCCAGGCAAGCGACTCGGGCGAGGGTGACGACGACTTCGTCTTCCACCTCAGCAAGGAAGAGTTCATGCAGGTGTTTTTCGACGACCTGGCGCTGCCCAACCTGATCCAGACCCAACTCAAGGACACGCCCGAGTGGAAGTCGCACCGCGCCGGCTTCGTGACCGACGGAACGCCCACCAATCTGCACGTGGTGCGCTCGATGCGCGGCGCCCTGGGACGGCGCATCGCGCTGGGCATGAGCTCGCGACGCGAATTGCAGGAATGCGAGGAGCAGCTTCGATTGCTGCTCCAACACGATCAGCAAGACCTGGTGATTCAGGCGCAGGCGGCTGAGCTGCAAGAACGCATCTCGGCGCTGCGTGCCCGCGTCGAGCGCATCCCCTTTCTCGATCCGATCGACCTGCGCTTTCGCAGCCGCGTGCGCACGCCCGTGCCCACCAGCCGGGCCGTGATGTTTTGTCTGATGGACGTTTCGGGGTCGATGGACGAAGCGCGCAAGGATCTGGCCAAACGCTTTTTCATCCTGCTGTATCTGTTTCTGACGCGGCATTACGAAAGGATAGAGGTCGTCTTCATTCGCCACCACACGCAAGCGCAGGAGGTTGACGAAGAGAACTTCTTCCATGCCACCGAGACGGGCGGCACCGTGGTGTCGAGCGCGCTGCTGTTGATGGAGGAAATCATCCACGCGCGCTATGCGCCCAGCGAATGGAATATCTACGGCGCGCAAGCCAGCGACGGCGACAACTGGCATCACGACAGCGGCCGCTGCCGCGAGTTGCTGGCCGACAAGATCCTGCCCATGTGCCGCTATTTCGCTTACGTCCAGGTGGTCGATCAAGAGCAGAACCTGTGGGATGAGTACCAGCATCTGCTGGGCGTGGACTCGCCCTTTGCGATGCGCAAGGCGACCGAGCCGGCGCAGATCTATCCGGTCTTTCGCGAGCTGTTCAAGAAGCAAGGGGCCACGGCATGATCACCCTGGAAAACCGTCGCCATGTAGGGCGCGCTCCGAGCTCGGAAGAGTTTGGCGGCCGTCGCCACCCACCAGCGCCGCCGCGCCATATGGCGCCGCTCGCGCAACGCCCGAGTGAGCGCCTGCCGTCGCCGAGCGACTGGACTTTCGAGCTGATCGATCAATACCATGCGGTGATACGCCAGACCGCCGAGCGCTTCGGACTCGACACCTACCCGAACCAGCTCGAGATCATCACCGCAGAGCAGATGATGGACGCCTATGCCTCGGTCGGCATGCCGGTGATCTACCGCCACTGGAGCTATGGCAAGGAGTTCATCAGCACCGAAAAGAACTACCGCCGCGGCCAAATGGGCCTGGCCTATGAGATCGTGATCAACTCCAATCCCTGCATCGCCTATCTGATGGAAGAGAACAGCCTGGCCATGCAGGCCCTGGTGATTGCGCATGCGGCCTATGGCCACAACAGCTTCTTCAAGGGCAACTATCTGTTCGGCATGTGGACCGACGCGTCGAGCATCATTGATTACCTGGTCTATGCGCGCAACTACGTGAGCGAATGCGAGTCGCGCCACGGCATGACCGAGGTCGAGGAACTGCTCGACTCGTGCCACGCGCTCATGAACCACGGCGTGGACCGCTACCGTCGCCCGGCCAAACTCTCGCTGGCCGCCGAGCAGGCGCGGCGCGAAGACCGCGAGGCCTATGCGCAGCGCCAGGTGAACGACTTGTGGCGCACCCTGCCGCGCCGCAGCGAGACGCCCGAAACCGCCGCGAGCGCCAAACGCTTTCCCGCCGAGCCGCAGGAAAATCTGCTGTACTTCATCGAAAAGAACGCACCGTTGCTGGAGCCCTGGCAAAGAGAGATCGTGCGCATCGTGCGCAAGGTCGCGCAGTACTTCTACCCGCAGCGCCAGACCCAGGTCATGAACGAAGGCTGGGCCACGTTCTGGCACCACCGGCTGCTCAACCAGATGT
Organism: uncultured beta proteobacterium; assembly: GCA_963740455.1. Taxonomy (GTDB): domain Bacteria; phylum Pseudomonadota; class Gammaproteobacteria; order Burkholderiales; family Burkholderiaceae_C; genus Paucibacter. The sequence continues at coordinate 26,748 of CAVUEF010000003.1, read as the reverse complement.
ATGACGATGGCTATCTGGCCGACGGCATGATGATCGAGTGGCTCAAGTCGCACACCAATGTCGTCGCGCAGCCGCCCATTGGCCACCGCGCCTACAGCGGCATCAACCCGTATGCGCTGGGATTCGCCATGTACACCGACATCAAGCGCATCTGCGAACACCCTACCGTCGAAGACCGCGAGTGGTTTCCCGACATGGCGGGCAACGACTGGCTTCCAACGCTCGACCATGCGATGCGCAACTTCAAGGACGAAAGCTTTGTCGGCCAGTACCTGTCGCCGCGTCTGATGCGCGAGTTCCGGCTCTTTGCCATCCGCGACGACGAAAGCAAGGAAGACCTCGAAGTTTCGGCCATCCACGATGAAACCGGTTATCGCGAGGTGCGCGAGGCCCTGTCACGTCAATACGACCTGGCTTCACGCGAGCCCAATATCCAGGTCTGGAACGTCAATCTGCGCGGCGACCGCTCACTCACGCTGCGTCACGTCCAGCATCACGACCGTCCCTTGCACGACAGCGCCCACGAAGTGCTCAAGCATGTGGCGCGCCTGTGGGGTTTTGGCGTGCTGCTGGAAAGCGTGAACGGCCGAGGCGAAGTGAGCAAGAGCTGGACGGTGGCAGCACCCGCCGCCAGCTGAGGCGGGTCAGAAAATCTTGCCCGGATTCATGATGTTGCGCGGGTCCAGCGCGGTCTTGATCTGGCGCATCAAGGCCACGCCGCCGGCGCCGGCTTCTTCGACCAGAAAGCCCATCTTGTGCAGGCCGATACCGTGCTCGCCGGTGCAAGTGCCTTCCAGGCGCAAGGCGCGCTGCACCATCTGGCGACTCAGGCGCTCGGCGGTCGCAAGCTCCTGCGGCAACGCCGGATCGACCAGGTAGCCGAGGTGAAAATTGCCGTCTCCCACGTGGCCGACGATGAAGTAGGGCAGGCCCGCCGCGTCGGCCTCGCGGATCGACGCGTTGATGCTTTCGGCCAGGCATGAGATCGGCACGCAGGTGTCGGTCGTCAGGCAGCGGCAACCGGGCTTGGTTTGCAGCGCTGCAAAATAAGCCTGATGGCGCGCCGTCCACAGCTTGGTGCGTGCCTCGGGCGTGGTCGCCCATTCGAAGTCTTCACCACCGAATTCGCGCGCGATCTCCTGCACCGTCTGCGCCTGCTCGGCCACGCTGGCCTGGCTGCCGTGAAACTCCATCAGCAGCATCGGCGCTTCGCGCATGCCGAGCTTGTCTTTCTTGTTGACGGCGCGCACCGCATGTGGGTCGAGCAACTCACAGCGCGCGATCGGCACGCCCATCTGTATCAGTTGAATCGTGGTCTGCACTGCCGCAGCAATGCTCGGGAAGAAACACACCGCAGCCGAGATCGCCTCGGGCAGCGGATACAGGCGCAAGGTCACTTCGGTCATCACGCCAAGCGTCCCCTCGCTGCCGACGAAGAGCCGCGTCAGGTCGTAGCCTGCGCTGGACTTGCGGGCCCGCGTGCCGGTGTGGATCAGCTCGCCCGCGGCGGTGACCACCGTCAGGCCCAACACGTTTTCGCGCATCGTGCCGTAGCGCACCGCGTTCGTGCCGCTGGCGCGCGTGGCCGCCATGCCGCCCAGGCTGGCGTCCGCCCCCGGGTCGATCGGAAAGAACAGGCCGCTGTGGCGAATCTCGTCATTGAGCTGATTGCGCGTCACACCGGCCTGCACCGTGACGGTCAGGTCCTCGGCGTTGATGCGCAGAATGCGGTTCATGTTTGAGAGGTCCAGGCTCACGCCGCCCTGCACCGCCAGCAAATGGCCTTCCAGCGACGAACCGACACCAAAGGGAATGACCGGCACGGCGTGCGTGTGCGCCAGGCTCACGACAAAGGCCACGTCCTCATTGCTCTGCGCAAACACGACCGCCTCGGGCGGCGGCGCATCAAGCGGTGACTCATCGCGGCCGTGCTGTTGACGCACCGCCAGCGCCGTGGAGCAGCGCTCGCCAAAACGGGCCTTGAGCGCTTCCAGCATCGCGGCGGGCATGGGGCGCTGCGCGTGTGGAGCCAAGTCGTGGGTTTGTGGGGCGTTCATGTCAGTCTCCGGGTGACTGACGCATTCTAGGCATCCGCTCGCCTCAGGTCGGAACCACAAGTAATAAGATTGCGCATGGCCAACCGACTCTCACAAATCGCGACCCGCACTGGCGACGACGGCACGACCGGCCTGGGCGACGGCACCCGTGTCCCGAAGGACCACCTGCGCGTGATGGCGATGGGCGATGTGGACGAGCTCAATTCACACCTGGGCGTGCTGTTGGCAGAACCGCTGCCAGACGATGTGCGCGAGCTGCTCGTCGTGATCCAGCACGAGCTGTTCAATCTGGGCGGCGAGCTGTGCCTGCCCGGCCATGAGCTCCTGAAGCAGGACGCCGTGCTGCGCCTGGACGAAGCGCTGGCCCACTACAACGCCACGCTGCCCAGGCTGAAGGAGTTCATCCTGCCGGCCGGCACGCGCAGCGCGGCCATCGCGCATGTGTGCCGTACCGTCGCGCGCCGAGCCGAGCGCGCCGTGGTCACTTTGAACGCGCATGAGGCCGTCAACGCGGCGCCGCGTCATTATCTGAACCGGCTCAGCGATCTGCTGTTCGTGCTGGCGCGCGTACTGAACCGCGCCAATCTGGACGGCCTGGGCGGCGACGATGTCTACTGGCACAGCGAGCGTCTGAAGCGCCAGGACGTGCAAGACTGATCACTCATGTGTCGCGGCGGCTTGCTTGAGTCGTCTCGCAAAAGCCTCGCACAACGCAGCCGCCTTGTACCCGCATCATGGGTTCATTGCGCAGCCCGAATTGCCGCGCGCCCTGTTCCTGCCATTGGCAACCACGCAACCAAGATGAGCGAGAAACGGGGTTTTGTGTCGAACTCGGCCGGCAACCTATGGGCCAGTAATCGGCCAGCACCGGGCCGCAACGCAAAACGCCAACCCTGAGGTTGGCGTTTGCTTCAGCGGCGCCGCGTCAATCCTGGTGCGCCCAGCTGGAATCGAACCAGCGACCCTTGGCTTCGGAGGCCAATACTCTATCCACTGAGCTACGGGCGCTCAAGCGAGCGAGTGTACCCGGCCCTGGAGTCGGCGCTCGCGCATCGCTTGCCGCGTCGGGTCGTCAAGTGATCCGACCGGGCCGGATCCGCATCGGCAACGATATAATTCCGCGCTTTCACGCCTCGACATCCTGGGGCGTACCCTTCCCTGCAGGCCGACGCCAACGAGGATTTCATGAGCGGAACCGAACAACACACGCAAGCGCACGAGGCGCACGAAGGCCCGATCAAGACGCCCAAGCAGCTCGCCGTGGCGGTTGCTTTCGCCTTTGTCGCCCCGGTGATCGTCATCATCTTGCTGGCCAACTTCGTCAGCTCGGGCAGCAAGCCGGCGGCCGGGAGCGAGGCCTTCAGCGCTGAAGCGGTGGCCGCCCGCATCCAGCCCATCGGCAGCATCGAGCTCAAGGACCCCAACAGCGCCGCCACGCTGAAGACGGGTGAACAAGTGTTTGCGGCGCAATGCACGGCCTGCCACACCACCGGTGCGGCAGGTGCACCCAAGGTCGGCGACCTGGCCGCTTGGGGCCCGCGTGTGAAGACCGGCTACGCGGCCTTGCTGAACTCGGCCCTCAAGGGCAAGGGCAATATGACGCCCCAGGGCGGTGGCGATTTCAGCGAGCTTGAAGTGGGACGAGCGGTGGTTTACATGGCCAACCAGGGCGGTGCCAAATTTGACGAGCCCAAGGCACCCGAGGCGGCAGCGTCGGCGGCGTCCAAGTAGCCGGATCGAACGGGGGGCAGGTCTTGCCTTCCGGATGAGCCGACCCCGCAGGGTCGGCTTTTTCATGTCTTGCCGGTGGCCGGGACGGGTTGGCGAACAAAGCCGAAACGTGCGGGCAGCTCGGTACTTTGCACATCCTGCGGCTGCCACAGTCCCGCACTGACGGCGTCAGCCGCCGTCTCCATGTCCAGCGTATGCACCAGGCCCAGGCCCAGGTCCGTCGCCAGATAGAGGCGCCCGCTCTGGTCCAGCCAGGCTGATTCGAACTGGGCTGCGAGCCCCGTGTGGCTGTGGATCTGCGGGCCTTCGCCTTCGATTCCAGATATCCGCCAGACCCAGGGTGTGGCTTCGAGTTCGACGTAGACGCGCTGCGGGCCATTCTGGAAAAACCAGCCGCCCTGCTCGTCATGCGCATAGTTGCGTTCGATGAACTCGCGCAGCTTCGCGTGCGTGATGCGGCTGCCCTTGACCTGCGCAAAGGGGCCCGCGGCCTGTACGCGGTCGTCGCGCAGATACCAGTCGCCGCGCGCGTCCAGCGCCAGCCAGCCGTGGCAATGCGGCACATCGGGCCATTTCTTCAGCGCGGCCTTGACGATGTCGTCCATGGTCGGCTCTGCCCGATGCAAGCTCAGTGGTGCGCGTGCACCTGCTCGCCGGCCTTGAGCCGGTAGGCCGTGCCGCAATAGGGGCACTTGCCTTCGCCTGTGGTGGCCACGTCGATGAAGACCTTCGGATGACTGCTCCACAAGGCCATTCCCGGATTGGGGCAGGCGACCACGCCGGGTCCTTGCAGTTCGGCAGCAGTGACTTCAACAACGGATTTGGATGCGCTCATGATGGTTTCTCTACCTGCAATGTCTTCAGACCTTGGTCAGCCACGCAGCGTACTTGGGATTGCGCCCATGCACGATGTCGAAAAACGCGGCCTGGATCTTCTCGGTGATCGGGCCGCGCGAACCGGCGCCAAGCTCGATGCGATCGAGCTCGCGTATCGGTGTCACTTCGGCGGCGGTACCGGTGAAAAAGGCCTCGTCGCAGATATAGACCTCGTCGCGCGTGATCCGCTTTTCCACCATCTTCAGGCCCAGGTCCTGGCAGATCGCGAAGATCGTGTTGCGCGTGATGCCATTGAGCGCGCCGGCCGACAGGTCGGGCGTATACACCACGCCGTCCTTGACGATGAACAGGTTCTCGCCCGCGCCTTCCGACACGAAACCCGACACGTCGAGCAGCAGCGCCTCGTCATAGCCGTCGTCGGTGGCCTCCATATTGGCCATGATCGAGTTGGTGTAGTTGCTCACCGTCTTGGCCTGCGTCATCGTGATGTTGACATGGTGGCGCGTGAAGCTCGAGGTCTTGACGCGGATGCCGCGCTTCATGCCGTCTTCACCGAGGTAGGCGCCCCAGGACCAGGCGGCCACCATCAGGTGCACGCTCGCGCCTTTCGGGCTGACGCCGAGCTTTTCGGAGCCTATCCAGATGAGCGGGCGGATGTAGGCGCTGTCCAGGCCGTTCTCGCGCACCGCGCTCTTTTGTGCCTCCATCACCTGGTTGCGGTCGAAGGGAATCTTCATGCGCAAAATCTTGGCGCTGTTGAAGAGCCGTTCGGTGTGTTCCTTGAGCCGGAAAATCGAGGTCCCGCCGTCCGCCGTCTGGTACGCGCGCACGCCTTCGAAGGCGCCGCAGCCATAGTGCAGCGTATGCGTCAGCACATGGATCTTGGCGTCGCGCCACTCGACCAGCTGACCATCCATCCAGATCTTGCCGTCGCGGTCATCCATGGACATGGGGGCTCCTTGCGTTGTGTAAGGCCCCGATTCTACGAGCCGGCAGCGCCACCGCTTTGCGTGGCATCAGCCGCAACGCGGTCCTGCCGATGGCCTGGACGTCAGGCGCTGCCGGGCCGGCTGTGTTCAAGCGCAGCGAGCAAGGCCGCGCCCAGAATCAGCAATCCGCCTGCCGTCACTGGCCAGGTGAGCTGGCCGCCGCCCAGCAGCAAGGCCGAACCCGCGGCGACGGGCACCTCCACCAACATGATGACGGCGGTGGCGTTGGCGGGCAGCCGCGCCGCGCCGTATTGCAAGGCCAGGTTGCTGATCAGGAACAGTCCACCCAGGGCCAGCGCTGCCAGTGCCCAGATGGGCGCCAGCAGCGGCGGCCAGCCCGCCTGCCCTTGCTGCGACAACACGCCGGCAAGCGCCGCCGACACCAGCACGCCGCCGCTGAACATGGCCAGCGCGCGCGCGCCTTCGCTGCGATGGGCTTCGCGCCTGAGCATCACATTGTTCAGCGCAAAACTCATGCCGCCCACAATCGCCAGCCCGTCGGACAGGCTGGCGGGCAGCGGCAGGCCGCCGCCATCAGGCCACAACACGACGGCCGCGCCCGCCAGCGCCAACACCACGCGCAGCGCAGCAAACCAGGTGAGCCGCTCATGCAGCAGCAAGCGCGCCAGCAGCACCGACCACAGTGGCATCAGATAGAACAGCAACACCACGCGCACCACGTCGCCTATCGTCATGGCCCAGTTGAAAGCGGCATTCGTGACGCCGGAGGCCACTATCAGCACCCACAAGGTCGGCGTGCGCAAGACCTGACCCCAGGCGTCCCGTTGCGCGGCGCTGATGACCAGCACCGCCAAGCTGTAGATCAACGCGGTGGTCCACAACGGATGCAGGCCGACACCTTGAAATTGCCGAAACGGCCACCACGACAGCCCCCACACCAGCGCGTTCAGGCCCAGCGCCAGCGCGGGCAGCAACTTGGCCGTGTTCAAAGCGCATCCCTCATGATGGTTTCAAGCGCTGCCTTGACTGGCGCGCCCGCGTGCACCTCGGCGCGGCTAGCGGTCGGTGCGCGACAGGGCAAGCAAGCGCTCCACTTCGTCGCTGTGGTGGATGCAGTTGCTCTGGTGCCAACGACGGATCAGCCACATGGTGACGCTCACCAGCACACCCAGCACGGCAATGGTGGCAAAGGCCGACATGCCCACCGCCGTGAGGCCGGTGTAGAGCGCCCCCAGGCCGAGAATGCAGGCCTGCTCGTTGAAATTCTGCACCGCAATAGAGCGCCCCGCGCCCATCAGGTTGTGGCCACGGTGTTGCAGCAAGGCATTCATCGGCACCACCAGATAGCCGCCTATCATGCCCAGCGCGATCAGAAACGGAATCGCCACCCACAGGTGGTTGACCAGATTGAGCATCACCATCAACACGCCCATCGCCATGCCCAGCGGAATCACGCCGGTGGCGCGGTCCAGCCGCATATAGACCGACGCCGCGATGGCGCCAACAGCCGTGCCCAGGGCGACCACGCCGGCCAGCGACGAGGCCTGCGTCGTCGTGTATCCCAGCGCCGCGGCGGCCCAGGTAAAGATGATCACCCGCATATTGCCCGACACGCCCCAGAACAGGGTGGTCGTCGCCAGCGAGATCTGGCCCAGCTTGTCCTGCCACAAGCGCGTGTTGCAGCGCATGAAGTCGCGCACCAGCCCCACCGCGCCATGGCCCAGCGGCTGCAGTGGCGAGTCGGTGCGCGGTATGTACAGATTGAAGATGGCCGCCAGCACATACAAGAACACGATGGCCGAGATCGCGGCCTCGGGTGGGGTGTCGATGCCGGTGTTGATGAATGGCAGGTCAATCGCCAGCAAGTGCGATGCCACCGTGGTCCCGATCAACTGGCCACCCAGCAAGATCCCCAGGATGATCGAGCCTATCGTCAGGCCCTCGATCCAGCCATTGGCCTTGACCAGTTGCGAGGGCGGCAGCAGCTCGGTGAGGATGCCGTACTTGGCGGGCGAATAGGCCGCGGCGCCCAGGCCCACGATGGCATAGGCCACCAGCGGGTGCGCGCCAAACAGCATCATCAAGCAGCCCGCGATCTTGATGGTGTTCGAATAGAACATCACCTTGCCCTTGGGCACGGCATCGGCAAACGCCCCGACAAACGGCGCCAACACCACGTAGAACAGGGCAAACATCGGCACCAGTGCGGCTCTGTGCCAGGCGGCGCCGCCGCCGGTGGCGAGCAATTCGACAGCCGCGACGAGCAAGGCGTTATCCGCCAGCGAGCTGAAGAACTGCGCTGACATGATGGTGTGAAAACCTCTTTTCATCGACGGAAAACCTCAGGGTCTAGGATGGTCAGGGCTTTATCGCCCCAAGGTAAATGTGATGCATAGGTAAACAGACCCTGGCCAGGCGATGCGGCGACCTGCCTGCATTCGATCTCCCAGCCGCGAGGTTTATAGCATGCGCGTCTTGCGCCGCTGCGGCAGGCGCAAGGTCGGCACCTGCGCCAGCGCTGCCACAATTCACCCCATGCCACGCCCCATTCAGGCCCTCATCCATACGCTGAACCTGGCCCACAACCTGGCGCGGGTGCGCAGTTGCGCGCCCGACGCCCGCGTCTGGGCGGTCGTCAAGGCGAATGCCTACGGCCACGGCATAGCGCACGCCTACGCCGGACTGCGCAGCGCCGACGGCTTTGCGCTGCTCGATCTCGACGAGGCCAAAGCGCTGCGCGCGCTCGACTGGCGCGGCCCCATCCTGCTGCTCGAAGGCGCCTTCGAAGCACGTGATCTGGAGCTGTGCTCGCGCCTGAACCTGTGGCATGTGGTGCACTGCGAACAACAGATCGACTGGCTCGCGATGCACAAGACGCACCAGCCGCACCGCGTCTTCCTCAAGCTCAACAGCGGCATGAACCGACTGGGCTTCACGCCTGGCGCATTCCGTGCCGCCTGGACGCGGCTCAACGTGCTGCCGCAAGTCGACGAGATTTCGTTGATGACGCATTTCTCGGACGCCGACGTGCAGCGTTTCGGGGCCGACGGCATTGCGCATCAGCTGGCCGCCTTCGAGGCCGCCACGCAAGGGCTGCCTGGCGAACGGTCGCTCTCCAACAGCGCCGCCGTGCTGCGCCACAGCCAGCTGCCGAGCGTGCGCGCCGACTGGGTGCGCGCCGGCATCATGAGCTATGGCAGCGCGCCCGACTACCCCGAGCACGACGACCGCCACTGGGATCTGCGCCCGGCCATGACGCTGCGCTCCAAACTGATCGCAACGCAGCAACTCCAGCCCGGCGACACGGTCGGCTACGGCAGCAGCTTCACGGCCGAGAAGGCGATGCGCATCGGCATCGTCGCCTGCGGCTATGCCGACGGCTACCCGCGCCTGTGCCCGACCGGCACGCCGATCCTGGTCGACGGCCAGCGCACGCAGACGGTGGGGCGCGTTTCGATGGACATGCTGAGCGTCGATCTCTCGATGCTGCCAGCGGCGCAGATCGGCAGCGAAGTCACGCTGTGGGGCGAGGGACCCGAAGGCAGCCGCCTGGCGATCGACGAAGTGGCGCGCGCCGCCGGCACGATCAGCTACGAGCTGATGTGCGCGCTGGCGCCGCGCGTGCCGGTCATTCAGCAAGAGGCTTGATGCGATGCGTGTCGCCGATACACAGCTGCTGCTACAAGGCGAACGCTGGGTGCTCTACCCCGACGAGATCCACCTGACGGCGATTCGCGCCCAGGGTGCGGGCGGGCAGAACGTCAACAAGGTATCGAGCGCGATTCACTTGCGCTTTGACATCAAGAGCTCAGGCCTGCCCGAAGGCATCAAGCAGCGCTTGCTGGCGCTCAATGATCACCGCATCAACCGCGACGCCGTTCTGGTGATCAAGGCGCAGGAACATCGAAGCCAGGAGATGAACCGCAGCGAAGCCTTGCAGCGCTTGCATGCGCTGATCGAGAGCGTCGCCACGCCACCGCTGCAGCGCAAAGCGACCCAACCGACTTATGGCTCGAAGCAGCGGCGTCTGGAGTCCAAATCAAAGCGCTCGGGCATCAAGGCCGGACGCACGCGCATCAGCTCGGTCGAGTAGCGACGTAAATGCTGCCCAGGCACAGGGCCATGCCGGCCACCGACAACACGCCGGGCTGCCAGCCCTCGAACACGGCCGAGATGAGCAAGGCAATCACCGGGATCAGCACGCCCGTCAGTGCGGCGCGCGCCGGCCCCTGGCGCTGCGCCAGCTTGAAATACAGCACGAACGCAATCACCGTCCCCGGCACCGCCAGGTAGAGCAGGCTCAGCACATAACTGAGGCGCCAATCGAAATGCAGCCCCACGCCGCTCACTTCGGACAGCAGCAGCAGGAACAGCGCGCCGTAAGCCATGCTCCAGGCCAGGATCGGCACGAGTGCCAGCTTGCGCCGGGTCAGCACCAGGGTCAGCACATTGCCGGTGCACGCTGCCAGCACCGCCAGCAGACCCAGCCCCAGGCCCTGCAAGGCCCTGGGCCGCGCGCCAGTGGAGGCGATCTCGGGCCAGAAGATCATCACGACGCCGAGCATGCCGACGCTGGCAGCGATCAGGAAACGCCGCGTCACCGACTGGCCGAACACAAAATGCCCGCTCAGTGAATTGCCGAACACCATCAGGCAGAACAGCACCGCCACCAGACCGCTGGGGATATGGCGCTCGGCCTGGTAGACCGACCAGTAGTTGCCGCCGTATTGAACGATGCCGGTGGCCAGCATCAGGAGATGCGCCGAGCGCGGCAGACGCAAGGAGCTGCCCTGCCAGCGCGCCAAGGCGAACAGCAGCAGCGCGGCCAGGCCAAAGCGCCAGGCCACCGAATTGAGCACCGGCACATCACTGGCGAGCTGGTACAGGATGACGTGCCAGGTCGACGCCCAGATCAGCGTCGGCCCCCAAAACAGCAGGCGATCGGACAGACGACCGGCCGGCATCAGAGCGAGCGCCTGAAGCTGGCCAGCAAGACCCCGGCAACAATGAAGAGCGAGCCGAAGGTGCGATTCATCGCCCGCAGGTGCGCTGGCGAGCGCAGCGCCGACAGCACGCGCGCCGCCAGCGCCGTGTAGCCCGCCATCACGACCAGATCGGTGAAGCACAGCGTCGCGCCGATCACCAGATATTGCGCGCCCAGTGCGCGGTGCAGTTCCAGAAACTGCGGCACCACGGCCAGCAGAAACAGTGTGCCCTTGGGGTTGACCGCATTGATCATCCAGCCGCGCAGCACCAGCTCGCGCCGGGTCACTTGCACGCCCTCGACGCTGGCCGCCACCAGCGGCTTGGGCTCGGCGCGCCATTGCTGCACGCCCAGCCAGATCAGATAGACGACCCCCAGCCATTTGACTGTGGCAAAGGCCAGGCTCGATGCCGCGATCAGCGCGCCCAACCCCGCGCCCACCACCAGCACCTGGGTCGTGATGCCCAGAATCAGGCCGAAGGTCGTGAAATAGCCGCGCCGAAAGCCATGGTTCAGCCCCGAGCTCATGGCCGCGATGGCGCCCGCGCCGGGCGCCAGGCTGATCGCCCAGGCGGCGGCAAAAAATGCCAGCCAGACCGAAAACTCCATGCTCGCGCGCTCCTTGTGAAGGCCGCGTTTGTATCACGCCCCTCGCCCGGGGCGTTTGCGCCGGGACATGCGCGGCCGCCAATCCCGGGGACAATGGTCGCATGGCCAAAGAAAAATCAATCTACACCTGCGGCGAATGCGGCGGCACCAGCCCAAGATGGCTGGGCAAGTGCCCGCATTGCAATGCCTGGAACACCATGGTCGAGGGCGTGGCCGAAAGCGCGGCGTCTGCTAAGAACCGCTTTCAGGCCCTGGCCAAAAGCCTGCCGGTGGCCACGCTCAGCGAGATCGAGGCCTCCGACATCGAACGCACGCCCACCGGCCAGGACGAGCTCGACCGCGTGCTCGGTGGTGGCATTGTCGAAGGCGGCGTGGTCTTGATCGGCGGCGACCCCGGCATCGGCAAATCGACGTTGCTGTTGCAGGCGGCCGATGCGCTATCTGCAAGGATGCGGGTGCTGTATGTGACCGGCGAAGAGTCGGGCGCGCAGGTGGCGATGCGCTCGCGCCGCCTGGGCCTGGCGGGCACGCAGGTGCGCGTGCTGGCCGAGATCAATCTGGAGAAGATTCTCGCCACGCTCGACGTTGAGCGGCCGCAGCTGTGCGTGATCGATTCGATCCAGACCATGTACAGCGAGCAGCTCAGTTCGGCGCCGGGCTCAGTAGCGCAGGTGCGCGAATGCGCGGCGCAGCTCACGCGCACCGCCAAGGGCAGCGGCTGCTCGATGGTGCTGGTCGGCCATGTCACCAAGGAAGGGGCGCTGGCCGGGCCGCGCGTGCTCGAACACATCGTCGATACGGTGCTTTATTTCGAGGGCGACACACATTCGAGTTTCAGATTGGTGCGCGCCATCAAGAACCGCTTCGGCGCGGTCAACGAGATCGGCGTGTTCGCGATGACCGAGCGCGGACTCAAAGGGGTCAGCAACCCGAGCGCGATTTTTTTGTCGACGCATGGCGAGCCGGTGCCGGGCTCTTGCGTGCTCGTCACGCTGGAAGGCACGCGGCCGATGCTGGTCGAGATCCAGGCGCTGGTCGATGCCGGGGGGCCGAGCCCGCGCCGCTTGTCGGTGGGGCTGGATCGCGACCGGCTGGCGATGCTGCTGGCTGTGCTGCACCGCCATGCTGGCGTCGCCTGCGGCGACCAGGATGTGTTCGTCAACGCGGTGGGCGGGGTGCGCATCAGCGAACCCGCCGCCGATCTGGCGGTGCTGCTGGCGATCCAGAGTTCGCTGCGCGGCAAGCCGCTGCCGCGCGGCTTCTTCGCTTTCGGAGAAGTGGGCCTGGCCGGCGAAGTGCGGCCTGCGCCGCGCGGCCAGGAAAGGCTGAAAGAAGCCGCCAAACTCGGCTTCAGCATCGCCGTCGTGCCCAAGGCGAATGCGCCCAAGAAGCCGATCGAAGGATTGACGGTGCACGCGGTCGAGCGCATCGAGCAGGCGATTGATTTGCTGCGCGGGTTCTAGATTGACCCCCTCGCTGCGCGTGCGCATCAAGTTCGCTACGATGCTCGCTCTACAGCCGAGGAGCCACCATGGCAGAGCACAGTATTTACGACTTCACCGCCGTCTCTATCGACGGCCAGCCCGCCGATCTGGCCAGCCAGCGCGGCAAGGTGCTGCTCATCGTCAACACGGCGAGCGCCTGCGGCTTCACGCCGCAGTTCGCCGGGCTTGAAAAGCTCTGGCAAGACTATGCGTCGCAAGGCCTGGTGGTGATCGGATTCCCCAGCAACGAGTTCGGCGGCCAGGACCCCGGCAGCGACGACGAGATCGCGAGCTTTTGCCAGCTCAATTTCGGCGTCACGTTCCCGATGATGTCCAAGGCGGTGGTGAACGGCGCCGACGCGCACCCGCTGTGGCAATGGCTCAAACAACAGAAACCCGGCCTGCTTGGCACGCAAGGCATCAAGTGGAATTTCACCAAGTTCCTGATCGGACGCGACGGCCAGGTGCTGCATCGCTATGCGCCCAACGACGCGCCCGAGTCGCTGCGCAGCGACATCGAGGCGGCGCTGAAGACCTGAGCGAACGCCGACAAGCCCCGCAGACAAGCGCACGCCAAAGAAGAGAGACACACGATGAGCTATCCCAACACCCAGCTTTTCATCAACGGACAATGGCTGGACGCCGGCGACGGCCGCACGCTTGCCGTGTTCAACCCGGCCACCGGAGTTGAGATCGGCCGCGTCGCGCACGCCGGCAAGGCGGATCTGGACAAGGCGCTGGCCGCCGCGCAGCAAGGCTTCGAGACCTGGCGCGACATGACGGCCGCAGAGCGCAGCAAGATCATGCGCAAGGCCGCCAGCTTGATTCGAGAGCGCGCGGGCGACATCGCGCAACTGCTGACGCAGGAGCAGGGCAAGCCGCTGGTCGAAGCCAAGGGCGAAACCATGGCCGCCGGCGACTTGATCGAATGGTTCGCCGAAGAGGGCTTCCGCGTCTACGGGCGCATCGTGCCCTCGCGCGCCAGTCTGGCACTGCGCCAGATGGTGCTGAAAGACCCGGTCGGACCGGTGGCCGCCTTCACGCCGTGGAACTTCCCGATCAACCAGGTCGTGCGCAAGATCGGCCCGGCGCTGGCCGCCGGTTGTTCGGTGCTCGTCAAGGCCGCCGAGGAAACGCCGGCCGCGCCCGCTGCCGTGATCCGCGCCTTTGCCGACGCAGGCATTCCGCCCGGCGTGCTGGGCCTGGTGTACGGCAGCCCGGCCGAGATCTCGGGCTATCTGATCCCGCACCCGGTGATCCGCAAGATCACCTTCACCGGCTCCACGCCGGTGGGCAAGCAGCTCGCCGCGCTGGCCGGCCAGCACATGAAGCGCGCCACCATGGAGCTCGGCGGTCATGCGCCGGTGATCGTGGCCGAGGACGCCGACATTGCACTCGCCGTCAAGACCGCCGGTGGCGCGAAGTTTCGCAACGCGGGCCAGGTCTGCATCTCGCCGACGCGCTTTCTGGTGCACCAAAGCATCAGCAAGGAGTTCGGCGCCGCGCTGGCCGCGCACGCGCAAAGCCTGAACGTCGGCAATGGCCTGGTTGACGGCACCCAGATGGGGCCGCTCGCGAATCCGCGCCGCATCACCGCGATGGCCGAGTTCACCAAGGACGCTCTGGAGCGCGGAGCCACGCTGCTGACCGGCGGCGCGCGCATCGGCACCGAGGGCAATTTCTGGCAGCCCACCGTCTTGGCTGACGTGCCGCTGGGCGCCAGGGTCCTGAACGACGAACCGTTCGGACCCATGGCAGCGATCCAGAGCTTCGACACCTTGGAGAACGCCATCAAAGAGGCAAATCGCCTGCCTTACGGCCTGGCCGGCTACGCCTTCACGCGCTCGCTGAAAAACGCCGACCTGCTGGCGCGCCGCGTCGAAGTCGGCATGTTGTGGATCAATATGCCCGCCATGCCTTCGGCCGAGATGCCGTTTGGCGGCATCAAGGATTCAGGCTACGGGTCGGAAGGCGGCCCCGAGGCGCTGGAGGCCTACCTCAACGTGCGCTCGGTGGCGGTGATGAACGTTTGAGCCTGCTGTTGGGGTGGCCAGGTGGCGGCTGGATGCTGCTCCAGCAGATTTGCGACCCGTTCAAACTCTGCAAGGAAACGTCGGGCAAGGCCAGTTCCCGCTTCTGTCTTGTAGAACCGAAATGCCTCCGCGAGATCTTCAGAGGCAAGCCGGTGGATGGATCGATTCACTGGACTTGCGCGCGCAGGCCAGCGAGCACATCGTCCAGATCGAGCAGGACGGATGGGTAGCGATCAGCTTCAGCGTCTCGTCGGGCTGCCACGGCATCCCAAGCTGCATCGCGCGTCGCATCGGCATCCAAGCTTGCGACAACTCGGTCGAGGACACGGATGCGGTCGGCCTTCGGGAGCTGCAGTAGCGCAGCGTCAAGGACTTCTATTGGTGTTCCCATGCTTGCTCCTCTGATTCGACCCCGTAGCTTGCCACAAACGGCTGAACAAACCGGCTGCTGGCGCGCAAAAGGTAGTGTGCGCTAGGCCTAGACAAGATGGCTACTTGAACCAAAATTCGGCAGTTGACCGCTGCCCTGGCTCTTGTTCACTGGCAGCCGAGCTGGGGTGCTGCTCACTGGAGGTGCACGGGCTCGGGGTCAGGTCTTGCATCGTGTTGGCTTGCCGCTGCTGCGTCCGGTCAAGCCGCCGGGCGGCGCAGCGGCATCAACTGCAGACCGACGCCGCTACGCCGCCAACATGCCCTTGGTCTCTATGAACGAGACCACCTCTTGCAACCCGTCGAGCGTCTTCAGATTGGTCATGACGAAGGGCTTCAGGCCCTTGGGCGTGGTGCGCATGCGGATGGTGTCGGTACGCATCACCTCCAGATCGGCGCCGACGTGAGGCGCGAGGTCGGTCTTGTTGATGACGAACAGATCGCTCTTGGTGATGCCCGGGCCGCCTTTGCGCGGAATCTTCTCGCCGGCCGCGACATCAATCACGTAGATCGTCAGATCGCTCAGCTCGGGGCTGAAGGTGGCGGCCAGGTTGTCGCCGCCGGATTCGATGAACACCACGTCGGCATCCGGAAACTCGACCAGCATGCGGTCGATGGCTTCGAGGTTGATCGACGCATCCTCGCGAATCGCGGTATGCGGGCAGCCACCCGTCTCGACACCCATGATGCGCTCGGCCGGCAACGCGCCGCTCACGGTCAGCAGACGCTGGTCTTCCTTGGTGTAGATGTCGTTGGTGATGGCCACCAGGTCGTACTTGTCGCGCATGGCTTTGCACAACATTTCGAGCAGCGTGGTCTTGCCTGAGCCGACCGGGCCGCCGATGCCGACACGCAGGGGCGGCAGTTTCTTGGTGCGATGGGCAATGTGATGCAGGCTCATGATGGCTTTGGTGTCGATTGGATTTCAGGAACGGAACAGGCGCGAATACTGGGTTTCATGCTGGGCCGACAGAATTGCCAGCATCGGAGAGAAGGCTTGGCGCTCATCGTCGCGCAGGCTCATCGCATGTGCGACCGCCGCCGGGATGTCGCTGGACAGGCGCGCCAGAATGCGCTGCCCGGCGCTTTGCCCGAGCGGCACCGCCTTGATGGCGGCCTGGGTCATGTTCTCGGCCCAGCCGAAGGCGAACGCCAGCAAGACATCCTTCACGCTGGCATCGGTGTTCGATGCTGCCAGCGCAAACGCCAGCGGATAAGTCGGTGGCAGCTTGGCGCAGTCTTCGATCTGCTGCGGACTGGCCGTGTCGTGATTGCGCAGCCACTCGACCAGCGAGCGCCCCATCTGCTCGGCCTGCATTCTCAGCTCACTGCTCTCGCGCGTTTGCAGCACCCAGGCATTGAGCGCGTGCAGGCGCGCCAGGTCGCCGCAGCGCCAGGCCGGAATCGCCTGACTCACGATCGCCAGATCGCCACGCGACAGCGACACGTACAACTGGTCCACCAGCCAGCTGGACGCTGCTGATTCGGTGATGTTGTCGGATCGGTTCACGAAGGCCTCGAAACCTTCCGAGTAGGCAAATCCACCCACCGGCAATGCCGGCGAGGCCAGCCACAGCAGTTGCAGGAAACTCGCCGAGCTCAAGGCGGAATCATTGCTCATCAATGCGAGTGCGGCTGCTCGCCGCCATGCTCATGTAAATGTCCGCCGTCTTCGCGCGAGTGCCCATGCGCATGCGACGCATAGGCGCCGCCGACGGGTTCGAACGCGGCATCCGTTTGCACCACGACCAGATGCATGGCACGCAACATGTCGGCCAGCACATGGTCGGGTTCGATCTTCAGGTGGTCGGGCTGGAGTTCGATCGGCACATGGCGGTTGCCGAGATGGTAGGCGGCGCACATCAGATCGAACGGCGTGCCATGCACCGGACAAGGCGTGACCACCAGCACCGGCTGAGGCGCGGCAATCACGCGAATCAGCGAACCGTCCTCCGGAACCAGCACGTCGCCGCCACGCACCACCGTGCCGCGCGGTAGGAACACGCCGATGCGGCGGCCCAGCGAATCGGTCGCATCGAAGCGGCTCTTCTGGCGCACATCCCAGTCGAGCTCGATGGTGGCCGCGCGCTTGAGCAGCACCGGCGCCAGGCCGGCGCCTTGCGGCATCAGTTTGGAGACTTGCAGCATCGGCGGCCGATCAAAACAAGAAGTAGCGTTGCGCCATCGGCAGGCTGAGCGCCGGCTCACAGGTCAGCAACTCGCCGTCGGCGCGCACGGCATAGGTCTGCGCATCGATCTCCATATGCGGCAGGTAGTTGTTGTGCACCATATGCTGCTTGCGCACGCCCCGAATGTTCTTCACCGCGCTCACCGTCTTGCTCAAGCCATAGCGCCGCTGGATGCTGGCGTTCACGCCGGCCTGCGACACGAAGGTCAGCGAACCTTTCGCCAGCGCGCCGCCGTAGGCGCCGAACATCGGTCGGTAATGCACTGGCTGCGGCGTCGGGATCGACGCGTTGGGGTCGCCCATCGCCGCCATCGCGATGAAGCCCCCTTTGAGAATCAGCGCCGGCTTGACGCCGAACATGGCCGGCTTCCACACCACCAGATCGGCCCATTTGCCGGCTTCGACGCTGCCCACCTCATGGCTGATGCCATGCGCCAGCGCCGGGTTGATGGTGTACTTGGCCACATAGCGCTTGACGCGGAAATTGTCATTGCGCGTATTGTCTTCAACGCTTGCGCCGGCGCTTGGCACGGGATTGACCAACCAGCCGCGCTGCTGTTTCATTTTGTGCGCGGTCTGCCAGGTGCGCAGGATCACTTCGCCGACCCGGCCCATAGCCTGGCTGTCGCTGCTCATCATGCTGATCGCGCCCATGTCGTGCAGCACGTCCTCGGCAGCGATGGTCTCCTTGCGAATACGGCTCTCGGCAAAGGCCAGGTCCTCGGCGATGGCCGGATCGAGATGGTGGCACACCATCAGCATGTCGACATGCTCGTCCAGCGTGTTCACCGTGTAAGGCATGGTCGGATTGGTCGAGCTGGGCAGGAAGTTGGCCTCGCCCACCACGCGCATGATGTCGGGCGCATGCCCACCTCCCGCGCCTTCGGTGTGGAAGGCGCACAGCGTTCGGCCTTGGGTCGCTGCAATCGTGCTCTCGACGAAACCCGATTCGTTCAAGGTGTCGCTGTGGATGGCCACTTGCACATCGTTCTCTTCGGCCACATCCAGGCAGTTGCTGATGGCAGACGGCGTGGTGCCCCAGTCCTCGTGCAGCTTGAGTCCGATCGCGCCCGCCCTGACCTGCTCGCGCAGCGCGTCGGGCAGGCTGGCGTTGCCCTTGCCCAGAAAGCCCAGGTTCATCGGGAAGGCGTCGGCTGCCTGCAGCATGCGTTCGATATTCCACGGCCCTGGCGTGCAGGTGGTGGCAAAGGTGCCCGTGGCAGGCCCAGTGCCACCGCCCAGCATGGTCGTCACGCCCGACACCAGCGCTTCTTCGATTTGTTGCGGACAGATGAAATGGATGTGCGAGTCGATCCCGCCCGCAGTGACGATATTGCCCTCGCAGCTGATGATCTCGGTGCCCGGGCCGATGATGATGTCCACGCCGGGCTGGACGTCCGGGTTGCCGGCCTTGCCGATGGCAGCGATGCGCCCGCCCCTCAGTCCGATGTCAGCCTTGACGATGCCCCAGTGATCGAGGATCAAGGCGTTCGTCAGCACGCAGTCCATCGCGCCTTGCGAGCGCTTCGCCTGCGACTGCGCCATGCCGTCGCGTATCGTCTTGCCACCGCCGAACTTGACCTCCTCACCATAGCTGCCTGCGCGCAGCGTCAGGTCGTCCTCTACCTCGATCATCAAATCGGTATCGGCCAGACGCACGCGGTCGCCCACCGTGGGGCCGAAGATCTCGATGTAGGCGCGTCTCCCAATGGTGGCCATCACACATGTCTCCTGCCGGGCCGCCCCAAGGGAGGCATGCGCCCCCTCGGGGGGCAGCGAACGAATGTGAGTGTGGGGGCCGTCATAGCGTGCCCTGCACCATCCCGCGAAAACCGAACACCCGGCGTGCGCCGGCGTAGTCGACCAGCTCCACGCTGCGCTGCTGGCCGGGCTCAAAGCGCACGGCCGAGCCCGACGCGATATTGAGTCGCATGCCGCGCGCCGCGTCGCGATCAAAACTCAAACCGCTGTTGGTCTCGGCAAAGTGGTAATGCGAACCCACCTGGATCGGACGGTCCGCCGTGTTGCTGACCACCAGGCTGAGCGTGCGTCGGCCCACGTTCAGCGCATGGTCGGGGCCGTCGGTGAAGATCTCTCCGGGAATCATCGGTCTTCCCCTGTCAAATCATTCGAGCCAGCAGCAGGCAGGGCCGGCGCGGCGATCGGGACAAGCGTTTTGGTCGATGGGTTTCGCATGATTGGTGTCTTCTGATGGGTCTCAAACAATCGGTTGATGCACGGTGACCAACTTGGTGCCGTCAGCAAACGTGGCCTCCACCTGGATGTCGTGGATCATCTCGGCCACACCGTCCATCACGTCGGCGCGGGTCAGCACGGTGCGCCCTTCGCTCATCAAATGCGCGACCGTCCTGCCGTCGCGCGCGCCTTCCATCACCGCGGCGCTGATCAAGGCCACCGCCTCCGGATAGTTGAGCTTCAAGCCGCGCGCGCGGCGTCGTTCGGCCAGCAAAGCGGCAGTGAAGATCAGCAGCTTGTCTTTTTCGCGCGGGGTGAGTTCCATGCTGATGTCTGATTCGGTGTTGATAGCTTGCGACACTCAAGCAACGCAACAAGCGTGCCTGACAAGACATGGCCCCGTGCACACAAGCTTTGCAGGGCGGGCCGACCGCATCGCGTGCGCAATACCGGTGCGACGAGCAAAGCCATGCGACGCTTTGGTGCGCGCGACCCACGCACACAACTCAAGCTGGTGCGGCAATGCGCATCCGTATCGACTGGCAGCTCATCGAACATCTGGCACGGCGATTGCAATGTGTGTGGAAGCAGTTTGATTTCAAGCCGCGTTCCAGTCAACCCAACCCTAATTGGAGAACCGCAATGAATCGTCGAGGACATTTGAAGGCCGTTGCCATAGCGGCGGCCATCGCCACGGGCGCACTGACTCTTGCTTCTCAAGCATCGGCAGCGGACACCATCAAAGTGGGCGTGCTGCACAGCCTGTCGGGCACGATGGCGATCTCTGAAACCGTGTTGAAAGACACCGTGCTGATGGCGATCGATGAGATCAACGCCCACGGCGGTGTTCTGGGCAAGCAGCTCGAGCCGGTGGTGGTCGACCCCGCGTCCAACTGGCCGCTGTTTGCCGACAAGGCCAAGCAGTTGCTGTCGCAAGACAAGGTGGCGGTGATCTTCGGCTGCTGGACGTCGGTATCGCGCAAATCGGTGCTGCCGGTGGTCGAGGAACTCAACGGCCTGCTGTTCTATCCGGTGCAGTACGAAGGCGAAGAACTCAGCAAGAACGTGTTCTATACCGGGGCCGCGCCGAATCAGCAGGCCATCCCTGCAGTCGACTATCTGATGAGCAAGGAAGGCGGCGGCGCGAAGCGCTGGGTGCTGCTCGGCACCGACTATGTCTATCCGCGCACCACCAACAAGATCCTGCGCGCCTACCTGCACAGCAAGGGTGTGAAGGATGCCGACATCGACGAGAAGTACACGCCGTTCGGCCACTCGGACTACCAGACCATCGTCGCCGACATCAAGAAATTCTCGACCGGCGGCAAGACCGCTGTCGTGTCGACCATCAATGGCGACTCGAACGTGCCCTTCTACAAGGAGCTCGGCAACGCCGGCCTGAAAGCCAAGGACGTGCCGGTCGTCGCCTTCTCGGTGGGTGAAGAAGAACTGCGCGGCGTCGACACCAAGCCACTGGTCGGCCACCTGGCCGCCTGGAACTACTTCATGTCGATCAAGAACCCGACCAACACGGCGTTCATCAAGGAGTGGAGCGACTACGCCAAGCTGCACAGCATCCCTGGCCACAAGGACAAGCCGCTGACGAATGACCCGATGGAAGCCACCTATATCGGCATCCATATGTGGAAGCAGGCGGTCGAAAAGGCCAAGTCGACCGACGTCGACAAGGTGATCAAGGCCATGGCCGGCCAGACCTTCAAGGCGCCCGACGGTTTCACGATCGAGATGGATCCGAAGAATCATCACCTGCACAAACCCGTGTTCATCGGCGAGATCAAGGCCGACGGCCAATTCAATGTCGTGTGGAAGACGCCTGGCCCGATCAAGGCCAAACCATGGAGCCCGTATATCGAAGGCAACGACAAGAAGCCGGACGAGCCGGTCAAGAAATAAGTCTCAGGGCGAGTAGCGGGATGCCTTGCGTCCCCTTGGGGCCATTCCCTTTGAGGGGAATGGCCCGTTTTCAGAAAGCTGTGAAACCAACCCATGCCGAGTCGCATCATCAAGCTTGCCTGGCTGGCGCTGCTCTTCATGGCGGGCGCCGCCCACGCCTTGACGGCCCAGGAGGTCAAGGCCATCACCGTTGGCGAGACCGATGCGCGTATCGAGGCGCTCGGCAAAGCGGTCGTCGACGCTGACGTCAGGACCATCGCGTTCATCCAGGCGCTGTCCGAAGACGCGGTCAAGTTCTCGGGCGAACAGGTGTTCTCCATCAAGGACGACAAGAGCATCGACCCGGTCACGGGCCTGCCGGCCACCCTGCCCGCAGATGCCGAGGACGTCGTCAATACCAATCAGATGCGCAACGCGCTCGACAAGGCGCTGGCGGCACTCAGGCTGTTCTCAAAGGACGACAAGCAGCGCGCCGCGTCGGTGGCGACCTTGCTGGGCGATGCCGACGCGACGCAGTTGCCGCTGATCGAAAAGGCCTTCGCCGCCGAGCCGAACTCGCAGATCAAGGAGCAGCTGGGTTTGCTGCGCGCCGCCCTGTGGCTGGCCAGTCCGGACAAGACCCGGCGGATCGAAGCGGCAGGCCTGCTGGCGCGCAGCGGCAACCCTGACACTCGGACGGTGTTGCTGGCGCGCATTCGCAGCGAGCTTGACGCCGATGTGAAAGTGGCCCTCACGGCAGCGCTCGCCAAGGTCGATGCGGCGCTGGCCTGGGGCGACAGGCTGGGCGCTGTATTCAGCGGCATCAGCCTGGGATCAATCCTGCTGCTGGTCGCGCTCGGCCTGGCCATCACCTACGGCTTGATGGGCGTAATCAATATGGCGCACGGCGAGCTGATGATGATCGGGGCCTACGCCACCTACATGGTGCAGGGCCTGTTCCAGCGCTTCGTGCCGCCTGCTTTGTTCGATTGGTATCTGCTGGCGGCCGTGCCGGCGGCCTTCATGGCTTCGGCCTTGGTGGGTGCCGCGATGGAGCGCAGCGTGCTGCGCTTCCTCTACGGGCGTCCGCTCGAAACCCTGCTTGCGACCTGGGGCATCAGCCTGGTGCTGATGCAGCTCGTGCGCAGCCTGTTCGGCGCGCAGAACGTCGGTGTGGAAAACCCGTCGTGGATGAGCGGCGGCGTGCAGGTCATGGGCAACCTGTCGCTGCCTTTCAATCGACTCGTGATCGTCGGCTTCGCCGTTGCCGTGCTGCTGGGCGTGGCCTGGCTGATCGCCCGGACAAGGCTGGGCCTGTTCGTGCGTGGCGTCACACAGAATCGTCCGATCGCGGCTTGCCTGGGCGTGAACACCGCCCGCATCGACACCTGCGCATTCGCGCTGGGCTCTGGCATTGCCGGGCTGGCGGGCTGCGCATTGAGCCAGGTCGGCAATGTCGGTCCGGACCTGGGCCAGAGCTATATCGTCGACTCTTTCATGGTGGTGGTGCTGGGTGGCGTGGGCCAGTTGGCGGGCACCGTCTATGCAGCGCTGGGACTTGGCATCCTGAACAAGTTCCTGGAAGGCTGGACCGGCGCCGTGCTGGCCAAGATTGCCGTGCTGGCGTTCATCATCATCTTCATCCAGAAGCGTCCGCAAGGCATTTTCGCGATGAAGGGTCGGAGCGCCGAGACATGAAAACGACGTCCGCCACACAGATCGTCCTGCCGGCCCGCCGAGCCTTGTTGAGTCGCACCGGATGGAGCGTATTTGTCGCCGTCCTGATCGCCGTCTGCGCCGTCGCACCGGTGCTCAATCTGCTGGTGCCCGAGTCGAGCGCATGGCACATGAGCGACTACGCCGTGGCCTTGATGGCCAAGATCATGTGCTACGCGATCTGCGCGCTGGCCATCGATCTGATCTGGGGATACACCGGCATTTTGAGCCTGGGGCACGGCCTGTTTTTCGCGCTCGGCGGCTATGTGATGGGCATGTACTTGATGCGCCAGATCGGCCGCGACGGCAACTACAAGAGCGAACTGCCCGACTTCATGGTGTTTCTGGACTGGAAGACCTTGCCCTGGCACTGGACCTTCTCCGACAGCTTTGCCGCCACCCTGATTCTGATCGTCGCCGTGCCCGGCGCGGTGGCCTTCGTCTTCGGCTACTTTGCCTTTCGCTCGCGTATCAAGGGCGTCTATTTCTCCATCATCACGCAGGCCATGACCTTCGCCGCCATGCTGCTGTTCTTCCGCAACGAGACGGGCTTCGGCGGCAACAACGGCTTCACCGACTTCAAGCGGATTCTTGGCATCGCGATCGCCACGCCGTCGACGCGCATGACGCTCTTCGTGCTGACGGGGTTGACCTTGGCGGGCTTCTATCTCTTTTCAAAATGGCTCGTCGGAACCAAGTTCGGCCGCGTCTTGCAGGCGGTGCGCGATGCTGAGTCACGGGTCATGTTCTCGGGATATGCGCCACTGGGCTACAAGCTGACGATCTGGGTCATCTCGGCCGTCATGTGCGGCGTGGCGGGCGCCTTGTACGTGCCGCAGGTGGGCATCATCAACCCGAGCGAAATGAGCCCGGCCAACTCGATCGAGTTCGCCATCTGGGCCGCCGTGGGCGGGCGCGCCACGCTCATCGGTCCGATTGTCGGCGCCTTCATCGTGAACGGCGCAAAGAGCTGGCTCACCGTCGCCTATCCTGAATTCTGGCTGTACTTCCTGGGTGCCTTGTTCATCGGCGTGACGCTGTTCCTGCCGCAAGGCGTGCTGGGTCTGTTGAAGATGCGCCAGGGAGACAAGAAATGACCCCCGACTTGCTCGAGCAAGGCGAGCATCGCGTGAAGGAGCACGCAGCAAGACTGCAGTCAGTGCAAGGCAAAACCGAGTCCGGCGGGCGCAGCGCTGGCTTCAGCCACCTCGCCAAGGCCGGCGAGGTCGATCTGACGCATGGCCGCATCCTGTACCTGGAAGATGTCTGCGTCAGCTTCGACGGTTTCAAGGCCATCAACAAGCTATCGCTCGACATCGCGCCCGGCGAACTGCGCTGCATCATCGGACCGAATGGTGCCGGCAAGACGACGCTGATGGACATCATCAGCGGCAAGACGCGACCCGACAGCGGTACCGTGTTCTTCGGCAGCACCATCGACCTGCTGCGCTACAACGAGCCGCAAATCGCCCAGCTCGGCATCGGTCGCAAGTTCCAGAAGCCCACCGTGTTCGAGCGCTTGAGTGTGTTCGAAAATCTCGAGCTCGCGCTCAAGACCAACAAGGGCGTGAAAGCCTCGATGCTGTTCCGGCTCGACTCGACACAGTCGGACCGCCTGGCCGAAGTGCTGCACACGATCCATCTGGCCGGCGTGGTCTCGCATCCAGCCGGCACGCTCAGCCATGGTCAGAAACAGTGGCTGGAGATCGGCATGCTCTTGATGCAGGAACCCAAGCTGCTGCTGCTCGACGAGCCGGTGGCCGGCATGACGGACGAAGAGACCGAGTGCACCGCCGAATTGTTCCTCACGCTCAAGGGCAAGCATTCGCTGATGGTGGTCGAACACGACATGAGCTTCGTGCGAAGCATCTCCGACATCGTGACCGTGCTGTGCGACGGATCGGTGCTGGCGCAGGGCACGTTTGATCAGGTGCAGGCCAACGAACAGGTTATCGAGGTGTATCTTGGCCGCTAATGACGTCAGCCCCCACGCTTGCGGCCATGCCGCTGCACTGCCCCCCGAGGGTGCGCCTTCGCCTCTAGGGACGACCCGTCGAGGCGAAGAGCCTCTGCTGACAGTCAGTCAAGTGAACCAGTATTACGGCGGCTCGCACATCCTGCGCGATGTGAGCCTTCAGGCGCGGCTCGGAGAAATCACGGTTGTGCTGGGACGCAACGGTGCGGGCAAGACGACCTTGCTCAAGTCATTGATGGGAGTCGTGCCGATCAAGTCCGGCAGCATCGAATTCGACGGCAAGCTCGTCAGCCGACAGACGCCCTACGAGCGCGCTCGCGCCGGCATCGGCTTCGTGCCGCAGGGGCGCGAGATCTTCGCGCGGCTCACGGTCCAGGAAAATCTGGCCATGGGACTGGCCTACAAGCCCGCCGCCACGCCCATCCCGATCGAATTGTTCGAGCTGTTTCCTGTGCTCAAGCAGATGCTGAACCGGCGCGGCGGCGACTTGTCCGGCGGCCAGCAGCAGCAACTGGCGATTGCACGCGCGCTCGCCGCGAAGCCTAAGCTGCTGATCCTGGACGAACCCACCGAGGGCATACAACCCAGCATCATCAAGGACATCGGCCGCGTGATCCGCATGCTGGCCGAGCGCGGCGACATGGCCATCCTGCTGGTCGAGCAGTATTACGATTTCGCGCAAGAGCTCGCCGACCACTATGTGGTGATGGAGCGCGGCGCGGTACTGGCCCGTGGTTTGGGACGGAATATGCAAGTCGACTGTGTGCGAGACCTGATCGCGATCTAGCTCACCGCGTCTACATCGCCCAGATGCGGGGGCTGGTATCGGGCAGAGCCCACAGCGCGGAGCGCCAGGCAGCCCGCAGGTCTTTCAGCAGTTGCAGGGCCGGTTCCACCAGCGGTGCCAGCACCCGCACCACAACGACCTGCTCGTTCGGACTGGTGGCGCCCGCGGTGGCGCGCAAGGCATGGGTCTCCAGCACGGATCGCGCCACGTCGAGCGAGCGCTGACGCCGCCCGCGTTCAAGCTTGGCGCCGGAGACGAAGAAGATCGAAGCCATGCAGCGATGCCCCGCCAGTCCGACCGGGCCATCCATCAGCCGCGTATCGCCCGCATCC
Source organism: uncultured beta proteobacterium (assembly GCA_963740455.1). GTDB lineage: Bacteria > Pseudomonadota > Gammaproteobacteria > Burkholderiales > Burkholderiaceae_C > Paucibacter. The sequence continues at coordinate 547 of CAVUEF010000003.1, read as the reverse complement.
AGCCGCCCCTGCTCCAACCACACGCCGGCAAGCTCGATGCGCTGATGCAGGCCGCCTCGCTCGAACGGCTGACCGGCCAGCGGCAGACCGAAGGCGCTGATGTCCCAGCCAATGCATTCGGCCTGTGGCGCAAGCTCCAGATGGAGGTGGTTCTCCGCCTCGCAGCCGTTGTAGCAAAGGGTCTCCAGAGGCAACCATTCGAGCCGCGCCCGGTCTTGCAGCTTGATGCGCGTGCGCTGCACGGCAGCGGCCCCGGAAGACCTGTAAAACCGCGTGGCGCCCGGCGTGGTGATCAAGCCATGCGACGCGCCGCTGGCAGTGATCTGAATCTCGAGCGTGTCGCCGCTCACCAAGCCGCCCGGTGGATGCACGAGCACGTTGTGGCACACCGCATCGCCCTCCGGATAAAGGCTTTGCAGCACACGCAGCGGACCATCATGCTGATAGCGCGCCACGCTGCGCTCGGATTCAAAACTGTAGTCGAGCTGGAGTCGGGCGTGCCATGGCATAGGACAGCAGTCTAATTGCTCCGCGCCGGTCCGAACGG
>CAVUEF010000002.1:0-10710 GCA_963740455.1 uncultured beta proteobacterium | reverse complement strand
CGGCACTGGCGAGCGCCGATAATGCACCATTCGCTCAGGAGTTCCCCCATGTTCCAGCACGTTGACGCCTATGCAGGCGACCCGATTCTTTCGCTCAACGAGGCGTTCCAGCAAGACCCGCGCGAGCACAAGATCAATCTGTCGATCGGCATCTATTTCGACGACGAAGGGCGCATCCCGATGCTGGACTCGGTGCGCAAAGCGGAGCTGGCGGTGGTGGCCGAGGCCGGCGCGCGGCCTTATCTGCCGATGGAAGGTGCTGCGAACTTTCGCAGCGCGGTGCAAAAGTTGCTGTTCGGCCCTGAGCACGCAGCGCTCAAGGCGGGTCGCATCGTCACGATACAGAGCGTGGGGTCGAGCGGCGGGCTCAAGGTCGGCGCCGATTTCATCAAGCGCTATTTCCCCGACAGCGCCGTCTACATGAGCGACCCGACCTGGGACAACCACCGCGCGGTGTTCGAAGGCGCAGGACTGGCGGCCAAGACCTATCCCTACTACGACCCGTCCAGCGGCGGGCTGCGCTTCGACGCGCTGCTGGCGGCGCTGCGCGACATGCCCAAGCGCAGCGTCGTGCTGCTGCATGCCTGCTGCCACAACCCCACCGGCGTCGACCTGAGCCGCGCGCAATGGCAGCAGCTGGTGCCGGTGCTGCGCGAACGCGAGCTGCTGGCGTTTCTAGACCTGGCCTACCAGGGCTATGGCGAGGGCATCGAGGAAGACTCGTATGCCTTGCGCCTGTTGGCCGACGAGGGCCTGAGCTTCTTCGTCGCCAATTCGTTCTCGAAGAGCATGAGCTTGTACGGCGAGCGCTGCGGCGCCCTGAGCGTGGTCTGCCCCGACGCGGCGCAGGCCGCGCTGGTGCTGGGCCAAATGAAGGCCACGGTACGCCGCAACTACTCGACCCCGCCGCTGCATGGCGGTCAACTGGTGGCGCGCGTGCTGAACACGCCCGAGCTGCGCGCCGCGTGGGAGTTGGAAGTCAAGGCGATGCGCGAGCGCATCCGGGCGATGCGCAAGAGCCTGCATGCGGTGCTCAACGCCAAGTTGCCCGGGCGCGACTTCAGCTACTTCCTCACGCAACACGGCATGTTCAGCTACACGGGTCTGAACCCAGCGCAAGTCGAGCGCCTGAAGATCGAATTCGGCGTCTATGTGCTGCGCTCGGGCCGCATGTGCGTGGCGGGCCTGAACACGCGCAATGTCGAGGCGGTGGCGGTGGCGATGGCGGCGGTGCTGGCCTAGCGAGGCCAGCTCGCATTCGGGGCAATCACCCGCCTGCCCGCTTGGCCTGCCAGCCTTGTTTGGCGAGCAGCTCAAGCAGCCGCTCGCCATGCTCGCCCTGGATCTCGATCACGCCGTCCTTCACGGTGCCGCCCGATCCGCAAGCGCTCTTGAGCCTCTTTCCCAGCAGTTGCAGCGCCGCGTCGTCGAGCGGCAGACCCTTCACCAGCGTCACCACCTTTCCGCCGCGGCCCTTGCTCTCGCGCGAGACGCGCACCACGCCGTCGCCCGCCGCACGGGGTCGGGTCTTGCTGCATGCGCATTGCGCGATCGGCTGACCGCAGTCGTGGCACAACCGCCCGCTGTCGGTTGAGTACACCGGGCGCGAACTGGATGGGTGCTTGGTCATGGCAATCAATGGGTTCGGATCAAAACAGGCTCGCACCGATATTGATCAGAAAGGCCAGCACGGTGGTGTTGAACAAGAAGGCCAGGATGCAATGGATCGAACCGACGCGGCGCATCGGCTTGGAGACGAACGACACGTCGGCCGTCTGCCCCGAAGTGCCGATCACCGCCGCGAAGTAGAAGAAATCACCATAGTCCGGTTGCTCGTCGCCGGGAAACAGCAGTCCGGCCGGCTGGCCACGCGCGGTCGCCGCAAAGTAGTCATGCGCGTAATGGAGCGCGAACATCACTTGTATGAAGGCCCAGGATGACAGCACCGTGATGCCTGCCAGTGCGATATGGGCGAGCCTGAGCCCGCCGTGCATGTCCCTGACCATGGCCAGTTGGCCGGCGATGGCCACCAGACTGGCAATCGAGGTCACCACCACGAGCGCCAGGATCACCAGCCGACCGTCGTCCTCTATCCGCGCGCGGCGCTTCATTTGCTCCTCCGACGAGCGCGTCATCATGATGGCCGCCAGCAGCAAGTAAAGACAAGTGCCTGCGTTCCAGGCCAGCAGCAGGCGCGTCAGCAAGTGGCCGGCCACGGCCTGCGGCACGAACACGCCCACCAGGATCGCGACGACCGCGGCGATATAAAGCCTTGGGCGGGCGCGCAGTTGGCGGGTAACCTGGTGTCGCTGCTTGTTCATGTCGGTGGCAAATGCTGCGGGTTGGAGTTGGGTGTCAATCAGCTTGCGTGCCAAGCTTTGCACAAGGCGCCGGCCGTGTCGACACCGACATCACCCGGCGGCAGTCCGCTCGGTTTCTCATGTCTCGCCCGCTGTGTATTTGAGCAGCACAATGCCCAGCGGCGGCAGATGCAGCTTCAAGGACTGATGACGCCCATGCGCGGTCACCGGCACGCTTTCGATGGGCCCGAAGTTGCCGATACCGCTGCCGCCGTAGAGTGTGGCGTCGCTGTTCAGGCACTCGATCCAGCGTCCGGCCCGCGGCACGCCTACACGGAAGTTCTCGCGCGGCACCGGCGTGAAATTGGCGGCCACCAGGAGCATGGAGCCGTCACGCGCCTTGCGCAAATACAGCAGCACGCTGTGGTCGGCATTGTTGCCGTCTATCCACTCGAAACCTTCGGTGTCGAAGTCAAGCTCGTAGAGCGCGGGCTCGCTGCGGTACCGGCGGTTCAGGTCTTCGACCCAGCGCTGCAGCCCGCGGTGCGGCGCGTGGGTGAGCGCGCTCCACTCCAGTTCGCCTTCATGCGTCCACTCGCTGCGCTGTCCGAACTCGCCGCCCATGAACAAGAGCTTCTTGCCGGGGTGCGCCCACATATGGCCCAGCAGCAGGCGCAGATTCGCGAACTGCTGCCATGCATCGCCGGGCATCTTGTTGATCAACGAGCCCTTGCCGTAAACGACTTCGTCGTGCGAGAGCGGCAGCATGAAGTTCTCGTTGTAGGCATAGACCATCGAGAAGGTCAGCTCACCGTGGTGCCAGCGGCGGTGGATGGGGTCCTCGCGCATGTAGTTGAGCGTGTCGTGCATCCAGCCCATATTCCACTTCAGACCGAAGCCCAGCCCGCCCCTCTCGGTCGGGCGCGTCACCATGGGCCAGGCGGTGGAATCCTCGGCCATGATTTGCACGCCGGGGTGGTCGCGGTAGGCTGACTGGTTCAGCAGCGCAGAAGTGAGACCGCTTCGAGGTTCTCGCGCCCGCCTTCGATGTTGGGTATCCACTCGCCGGGCTTGCGGGCGTAGTCCAGATACAGCATCGACGCCACGGCATCGACGCGCAAACCGTCGAGGTGAAACTCGTCCAGCCAGAACATCGCGCTCGACAGCAAGAACGAGCGCACCTCATTGCGCCCATAGTTGAAGATCGACGAATTCCATTCGGGGTGAAAACCCTGGCGCGGGTCTTCATGCTCGAACAGATGCGTGCCGTCGAAGCGATGCAAGCCGTGGGCGTCGGACGGAAAGTGCGATGGCACCCAGTCGAGAATCACGCCGATGCCGGCCTGGTGCAGCGTGTCGACCAGCGCCTTGAAATCCTGCGGCGTGCCGTAGCGTGAGGTCGGCGCAAAGTAGCCGGTGGTCTGGTAGCCCCATGAGCCGTAGAACGGATGCTCGGTGATGGGCATCAGCTCGACATGCGTGAACCCCATGCGCTGCACATACTCGGCCAGCTGTTCGGCGACGCTTCGGTAGTCGAGCATCGAGCCATCCGCGCTGCGGCGCCACGAACCCAGGTGCACCTCAAAGACGGCCATCGGCGCATCGAGCGCATTGCGCCGCGCCCGCCCGGCCATCCAGTCGGCGTCGCCCCAGGCATGATCTTCGGCAGCCCAGACGATGGACGCGGTGGCCGGCGGCAACTCGGCCTGGCGCGCGAACGGATCGGCCTTCTCAAGACGCTCGCCGTTGCGGGCCAGGATGACGTATTTGTAGCGCTGGCCCGGGCGCACCTCGGGGATGTCGACTTCCCAGATGCCTGAGCTGTCGGCGCGCAGCCGGGCCACATTGGCATCAGCGCGCCAGCCATTGAAATCCCCGATGACGGCGACAACCTTGGCGTTGGGCGCCCAGACCGCGAAGCGCGCGAAGCCGTCGCCCAGGCGGCAGCCTAGCAGGCGATACAAGGCCGCGTGCGTGCCCTCAGCAAAGAAATGAACATCCTGCTCGCCAATCTCTTGGAGTGGCCGCTCATGGCCTTCATCAGCACCTCGCCGGGTCTGCTTCATGTTCAGGCATGCGCCTTCAACAACGCCTCGCGAAACGCTTCGGCCATGCGCAGCGGTGCGGGCGCGCGCCGGCGTATGCACGAGAACGTGCACTCGTAGCTGAGCGTGCGCGTCGCCACTGCCCGCATGCGCCCTTCGCTGACGAAGGCCTTGGCATAGTGATCCGGCAGAAAACCGAGGTAGGCGCCCGACAGCACCAGCGTGGCCACCGCCTCCTGGTCGCTGGCGGTGGCGGCGCGCTCGAGCCGGCGCTTGTGGGTCAGCGCCATATTGGGCGAGTGGTAGCCGAGCGCCGCCAGGTCGTGCTGGCGCAGATCGGCCCAGCTGCGGCGCTTGTCCGCCGAGTCGAACCAGGCGTGGCCCACACCGGCGTAGAGGTACATGGTCTCGCCAAACAACTCGTCATAGGCCAGGCTTTCCGAGCGGCGGTGCTCAGGCACGATGCCCAGGTGGTACTGGCCGTCCATCACGCCGCGCTCGATCATCGCGATCGTGCCCACATGCATGTGCAGATTGACCTGCGGCGCATGGCGCCGAAAGCTCGTCACCGCCTCGGCAATGCGCGACTGCGGGTTGCTCACCGTTTTCTCGAACACCGCCACGTGCAAATCACCGCCCATGCGGCGATGAATGTCGTTCAGGCTGGCGCGGAAGGCATCGGTCGATGCCAACAGCTGCTCGGTCGCTGCGTAGAGCTGCGTGCCCTCGGGCGTGAGCGCAAAACCCGCGCGGCCGCGCCGGCACAGCACCAGGCCAAGCCGCGTTTCCAGATCCTTCACATGCCGGCTGATGGTGGACATGGCGAGGTTCAACTCGAGCTCGGCCGAAGCCATGCCACCGCAATCGGCCACCGCCTTGAACACGCGCAACAGCCTCAGATCGGCGTCGCCGAGCTGGCCCAGAGGTGCACTGGCGCTTACTTGCATATTTGTTCAACCAAACTGCGTCGAATCGTCATTGGCAAGAGTATCGCCGATGCCCACAATCGCCCCATTCACCCCCCTCGCACGGAGCACCCCATGGACATGACCGACAACAAGCGCCTGCAAAACACCCCCCGCACCGACGCCGCCTGGCTGGCCGCGCACTGGATGCCTTACACCGGCAACCGCGACTTCAAGGCCAAGCCGCGGCTCATCACCGGCGCGCAGGGCGCCTATTTCACCAGCCACGACGGCCGCCAGATCTTCGATGGACTCTCCGGCCTGTGGTGCACGGGCCTGGGTCACGCGCGCCGCGAACTCATCGACGCGGTGAGCCGCCAGATGGCCACGCTCGACTACTCGCCGGCGTTCCAGTTCGGCCACCCCTTGTCGTTCGAGCTCGCCAACAAGATCGTGCAGCGCATGCCCGAAGGACTGAATCGTGTGTTCTTCACCGGCTCGGGTTCGGAAGCCGCCGACACCTCGCTGAAGATGGCGCGCGCCTACTGGCGCACCAAGGGTCAGGCTGGCAAGACGCGCCTGATCGGCCGCCTCAAGGGCTACCACGGCGTGAACTTCGGCGGCATTTCGGTCGGCGGCCTCGGCGTCAATCGCAAGCTGTTCGGACAGGGCATCGAAGCCGATCACCTGCCGCACACGCAACCGGCCAATGGCAGCTTTGTGCGCGGCATGCCTGAGGTCGGCGCCGAACTCGCCGATGAATTGCTCAACCTGATCGCCTTGCACGATGCGTCCAATATCGCCGCCGTCATCGTCGAGCCCTTCTCGGGATCGGCCGGCGTCATCATCCCGCCCAAAGGCTATCTGCAGCGCCTGCGCGAGATCTGTACCGCGCACAACATCCTGCTGATCTTCGACGAGGTCATCACGGGCTTTGGCCGCACCGGCAGCTGGACCGGCGCCGAAGCCTTTGGCGTGACGCCCGACATCATCAACATCGCCAAGCAAGTGACGAACGGCGTGCAGCCCCTGGGCGCGGTGATTGCCAAGCAGGAGATCTACGACACCTTCATGGCCGCCGGCGGGCCCGACTACATGCTCGAGTTCCCGCACGGCTACACCTACGGTGCGCATCCGGTGGCGTGCGCCGCCGGCGTCGCAGCGCTGGACCTGCTGGAAAGCGACAACGCGCTGCAGCGTGTGCGCGAACTCGCACCGGTGCTGGAAAACGCGGTGCACGCACTGAAGGGCACCAAGCATGTCGCCGATGTGCGCAACTTCGGCCTGGCTGCGGGCATCACCATCGCCCCGGCGCCGGGTGAACCGGCCAAGCGCCCCTACCAGGTCGCGATGGCTTTGTACGAAAAGGGCTTTTACGTGCGCTACGGCGGCGACACGATCCAGCTCGCCCCGCCCTTCATCAGCACGCCGGCCGAGATCGACCGCATGGTGGACGCTCTGGGCGAGACGTTGAATTCGACGAATTGAACCGGCCACGACACAAGGCGGGAATCGATGCCTTGTGCGTCGCTGGTCACGGCCCGTGGCCGAAAACGTCGCTCAGCAGTCTGATTGGAATGTAGAGGGGGTCAACTGTCGAGAAAGTCCCCTGTTAAGAATCAGCAGGTTGGCGACCATCGGCCATGCATAAGGCGATACAGAGCCGTGCATATGTTGCGAATCTTCTACCTCACCGAGACTGAGCGGGATACAAGAAAACCACCGGTTTCACGCCACCCATTGAGCATCCTTGGCTGAATATATGGTTAGCGCAATCTGCGAGCCATGTCGCATGTTTTTTTGCTGACGAGTATGTTGAGCGTAGTCTTGCGGTCGGACCTTTCCAATCGTGTGGGTCATCTCCAGTCCGATCGGCAACATCGTTCGATAGAAAATCGGCGCCGATACGCGACAATCAGCGTTCTGCCAGAAAACACCATGCAAACCAAGACTTTCTCCATCCTCCCTGTCCTTCTCGCAATTGCTGTGGGCGCCCTAAGTCCCAGCTCGGTGTCCTTCGCAGCTGGACACCACGCAACCAAGCCAGCGTCTCATAAGAAGGCCATGTCTCACAAGAAGGCCGCGGCTGCCGAGAACGCTCTGCCGCCACTGGCTGCTGAGACCGCCTTGGCGGGCAGCCCGCCAGCGCTGCCCGCCAAGGCATGGCTGCTGATGGACTTCGACTCCGGCGAGGTGCTCGCCTCGGCCAACGCGAATGAGCCGCTGCCGCCGGCATCGCTGACCAAGATGATGACCAGCTACCTGGTCGAGCAGGCACTCCGCTCGGGCAAGCTCAAGCAGACCGACTTGGTCTCGGTCAGTCAGAACGCTTGGTGCCGTGGTTCGAGCACCGAGTCGTGCATGTATCTGCCGCTGAACAGCCAGGCCACGGTGATCGATATCCTGCGCGGCATCATCATCCAGTCAGGCAACGACGCGTCCAAGGCGATTGCCGAGCACATGGCCGGCTCCGAAGAGGGCTTTGCCAAGCTGATGAACGCCGAAGCCCAGCGCCTCGGGATGACGCACACCCATTTCGTGAACCCCACGGGCTTGCCCGACCCGGCGCACAAGTCGTCTGCGCGTGACCTCGCTATCCTGGCGCGCGCCATCATCCACGACAGCACCGACTATTACCCGATCTACGCGGAACACGAGTTCAAGTACAACGGTATCAAGCAAGGCAACCGCAATGCCCTGCTCTACACCGATCCCACCGTTGACGGACTGAAGACTGGCCACACCGAAGAGGCCGGCTACTGTCTGGTCACCTCATCCAAGCGCAACGGGATGCGCCTGATCACGGTCATCCTCAACACCCACAGCGTTCAGGCGCGTGCTGACGAGACGCGAGCGCTGCTCGGCTGGGGCTTCAGCAACTTCGAGAAAGTCACCCCGATTCAGCCGAACACAGTGGTCACGACGGCAAAGGTCAGCTTCGGCAAGGCAGACACGGTCGCCGCGGGACTGGGAGCACCGTGGATGTTGACCGTGCCGCGGGGCCAGCAAGTGCAGACCTCGATGGAGCTCAAGTCGGGCTTGGAGGCGCCGGTAACCAAGGGCTCTGTGATCGGCAAGGTGGTCGCGACCTCGAACGGCAAGCCAGTGGGCGAAGCCCCCCTCGTCGCTCAGGCCGATGTGGAACGCGCGGGTTTGCTGCTGCGCACGTGGCAGCACATCGCCAAGTTGCTCGGAAAGTGACCGTTGGCAGGCCAGCGCCAACCATGCCAGCGATCGCACATATCGGTCCGGCATGAGGACGCAAATTCCGCGGGGAGACTCCGGACGCAGGCGGTTGCTATGGGTCCGTGATGTGATCTCGATACCTGTCGCCCAGAGTGGGGATTACTACTTCAGCAAGGCAGCGTTACCTGTCAATGACAAGTTCCCGCAGCCAGGCAATTCAATTGCGTGATTTGGCTTGCCGGACAGCGGCCGTTCGTGGAAGCGAACCACCGACCCTGAGCTGAACTTCGATCCGTCCGATTCGGGGTCGCAGAGCTGACGGCCGAGAGGCGATTTTGATGGTCGACCACGCGCGTGTCCCCATGCGCACAGCTGTGGTTCGAGGTGAGCATAGGGTCGCCAACATTTGACTTACTACGTAAGCTGCGTTATGGTGAAGATTGATTGTTCAGTCTTGGAACCAATATGTCGACGCTCCTAGTCTCCTCGAAAGGCCAGATCGTGTTGCCTGCCGCATTGAGGCGCCGGCTCGGTATGGGTGCAGGCGCCAGGATCGAGGTGCTCGAAGAATCGGACGGGCTGAAGCTCCGCGTCGTCCGTTCGGTCGCGACGGCCGACCTGGCCGGGATGGCAGGCATGGTCAAGGCGACAGCACGCGGAGTTCCACGCCGCCTGGAGGATTTTGACCCTGCGTCGCTGCTGACCCGTTCGCGCGGCAAGCCATGAGGGCCCTTGATACGAACGTCCTGGCACGGTTCTTCGTCGATGACGCCGACGATGCGCAGGCCGCCAAACAGCGGCCCGCGGCCATCGCAGCGCTCGCCGAACGATCGTTCGTGTCGGTGACCGTGCTGCTGGAACTGGAGTGGGTCCTGCGTGGGTTCTATGAGCTGCCAATGAGGGACATTTCCCGTGTGTTGCGGGCGCTGGCGGGCATCGAGCACATCACGCTTGAAGATCGCGACGCGGTTCTGGTGGCGGTCGATGCGTTCGACAATGGTCTCGATTTCGCAGATGCGCTGCACCTGGCGCGCAGTTCACGTGCTTCCGGATTCGCGACATTCGACCAAAGACTGGCGAAACGGGCAAAGGGTCTCGCGCTGGAGCCGCCGGTGGAGTTGCTGGTCTGAAGTGTCTACTGGGGCGCCGGAGACAGACTCGTCACACGTCAATATTGACTGCCCGCAAGGCATTCATCTCGATGAAGTTGCGGCGCGGTTCGACCTCGTCGCCCATCAGCATGGTGAACACGCGGTCGGCTTCGATGGCGTCGTCGATCTGCACGCGCAGCAGGCGGCGCACGGTCGGGTCCATGGTGGTTTCCCAGAGCTGGATCGGGTTCATTTCGCCCAGGCCTTTGTAGCGCTGGCGGCCCACGCTGTTTTCGGCCAAGGCCATCAGCCAATCCATCGCGGCGCGGAAGTCGCTGACCTTGGCTTCCTTGGCCTTCTCGCCCTCGCCCTTGCGGATCACGGCGGCGTCGCCGAGCAGTCCCTTGAAGGTCTTGCCCGCGCTTGACAGCACTTCGTAATCGGCGCCATGCACAAAGTCGGCGTTGATGATGCTGCTCTTGGTGTTGCCGTGCTGCTTGCGGCTGATGCGCAGCAACTGTTTGTCGGTGCGTGTGTCGAACTCGGCGGTGACCTCGGCGGCGTGCAAGGCGCCCACCATCGCTGCCGCAGACACTTCAGCCTGCTCCTTGGTGTCGAGATTGATTTCCAGGCCGGAAGCCAGCACGCGCAAGGCCTCGAAGTCCATCCAGTTGGTGAGCCGCTTGATGACGTTCTCGGCCATCACGTAGTGGCGCGCCAGCGTCTCGAGCGCGTCGCCTTGCAGCACATCGGCTCCGATGCCGGTGTGCAGCGACGCGTCCTTGAGCGCCACGCGCAGCAAGTAGGCGTCGAGTTCGACACCGTCCTTCAGGTACTGCTCTTCCTTGCCGAGCTTGACCTTGTAGAGCGGCGGCTGCGCGATGTAGATATGCCCGCGTTCGACCAGCTCGGGCATCTGGCGGTAGAAGAAGGTGAGCAGCAGCGTGCGGATGTGCGCGCCGTCAACGTCGGCGTCGGTCATGATGATGATGCGGTGGTAGCGCAGCTTGTCGGGATTGAAGTCGTCGCCTCCCATGCCGCGGCCAATACCGGTGCCCAGCGCCGTGATCAGCGTCAGGATTTCATTGCTGGTGAGCAGCTTCTCGTAGCGCGCGCGTTCGACGTTCAGGATCTTGCCGCGCAGCGGCAGAATCGCCTGGAACTTGCGGTCGCGCCCTTGCTT
>CAVUEF010000001.1:0-28216 GCA_963740455.1 uncultured beta proteobacterium | reverse complement strand
TGAACTTCATCGTGTGATTCGGCATTGTCTTGTCCCTCGCGTTTTGAGCGCATTTTGCGCTGTCTTCGCTCATCTGTGCTGCCCGGTCTTACCCTTGATGGGACTGGGCTTGCGGCGCACTGCCAGGCCTTCAAATCGTCAGCGCGCGATGAGCTCAAAGACCTGTCTTGACGGGGGATCTGATGCGGCGGTGTTGGCGCGGCGGGTAGTCGGTGTGGTGGCGCCGCGGTTGACAATCAGGCAAACATGGTTGACAATACGATCATCTCAAGTTGACAAAATATATGGCCAATGTCCGTGCCGGAGGTGAACCCGTTCGCAAGTTCATCATCGACAGTCTCAGTGAACATCCTAGAGACATTGCGCGGCTTACGGCCGAGAAGTTCGGCTGCTCCCGCCAAGCTGTGCACAAGCATCTACAGCGCTTGATCGCGGACGGCTCCGTAACGGACGATGGTCAAACCAGGAGCAAGACATATCAACTTGCGCCGCTGGTGAAGTGGAGCAAGCGCTACTCTCTCGCGGCTGGGCTGGCGGAAGACGCCGTCTGGAGAGCTGACATTTCCGAGCTCCTGGGAAAGCTGCCGGAGAACGTTCTCGGCATTTGGCACTATGGATTTACCGAGATGTTCAACAACGTGATTGACCACTCGGGGGCGACAACCGTCTCGGTCACGCTGACGAAGACGGCCGCGTCGACGACAGTTGGCATATACGACGATGGCGTCGGGATCTTCAAGAAAATTCAAGCCGCCCTAGACCTCATGGACGAAAGGCATGCAGTTCTTGAACTTGCCAAAGGGAAGTTCACCACCGATCCACGTAATCACTCGGGTGAAGGCATCTTCTTCACATCGAGAATGTTCGACGAATTCATGATCTCCTCGGGCGAGGTCTTCTTCTCGCACGAGTTCGACGAGAAAGAAGACTGGGTTCTTCAGTCGAGTGCGGCCGGCGGAGGCACGCTCGTCAAGATGGTGCTGCACAACCACACTGCGAGGACGACAAAAAAGGTGTTCGACAAGTTCACCTCCGACGACGAGTACGGATTCACCAAGACAGTTGTGCCAGTCAAGTTGATGCGCTACGGAGACGACAAGCTCGTGTCTCGATCCCAAGCAAAGCGGCTGTTGGCGCGTTTCGATCGATTCAAGACTGTCGTCTTGGACTTCTCCGGCGTTGCCACGGTAGGACAGGCCTTTGCGGACGAGGTGTTCCGTGTCTTTCGGTCCAAGAATCCCGGCGTCGAACTCGTTCCGATTCATGCTTCATCCGAGGTCAAGCGCATGATCTCTCGAGCGCAGTTGCTCGGTAAGCTCGGCGCGCTTGATGATGCCTGACGACGCGGAGCAATAGGCACTGCACGCGCAGCAAGACACGCGGGATTGATGAACTTCGTCATGCGACCCGCTCAATCGCCAGTCTTGACGGGGAATTCAATGCGACGGTGTTGACGCGTCGCGAAGTTCTCGTCGCGGGTCAGGTCGCGCTCGACACAAGCGGAAAGGCTTCTGGCTGCCGAATGGACTCGACGGATAAATCTATGTCGAGTTGGGGCCAGTACAGATGATCTTGGGTTGGGCGTTGCACGTCTGCGAGTTGCTCGATCGTTGCCTTCTTGAACCACGGAAACTCGGCGAACGGCACGGCAAGCTCCTCGTCTCCAAGCAGGAGCCAGAAGCAGTGCGTGGAAACGTTGGTGACTTCAGCCCCCAAAGTGACAGTTCCATGCATCTTGAATCTCCTGGGCGTGAATCCGTGTCTCCTCGCGGGAGAAGAAAAACAGTCGGAACTCGCCGTCGCGGACGATGGTCGGCGCCATAGATGGACTGTACCGGATAGGTGCATTTGCGCCGGTGATCAATCACGACGCAGCCAGGCCCTAACGCATTTCCTTGTAGCTGTACTCACGCGACGGGGGATCGCACTGGAACGGCCGGGCGGCGCCATCGGGCACGGCCTTGCACTCGTCCAGCCATTCCTGCGCCTGGCTGTTGCGAAATTCCTTGAGGCGTTGCACCACGTAGCGCGCGCGGTCGTCGTCGCCGGTGGCGTGCAGCGACTGCGCCCAGGCCATCATCAGGCGCACGTCGATCAGGTTGTGGGCAGCGCGCTTGGCGGCGGCCAGGGCCGCCGGGCCGGGGCTGAGCGAGGTCGCGGCGGCATAGTCGCCCTGGGTCGAGAACAAGACGCTGTGCTGGCCGACCTCGATGCGAGCCTCCAGCGGCGTGGCTTCGGCCGGCGGGGCATAGATGACGACGGCCTTTCGATAATCGATCAGGGTCACGCCGCCCGCCAGCACCATCAGAGCGCCAGCCGCAGCCAAGGCCTGGCTCGGCAACGACAGGCGGGGTCGGCGGGACCCGTGCGGCGTCTCGACCGCGTCGCCCGCTTCGGACCCCAGGCACAGGCCCAGAAACAGCGCCGTCGGCAACAGGAAGTAGGCGTACCAGAGCGGGTACTCGAGCAGGCTGTGCAGGCCTATCGTCAACACCATCATGAACGCGCAGCGCAGCGCCACCGCCTGCATGCCGGTGGCGCTGCGCGTGGCGGCAAATGCGCGCAGCAAGGCCCAGCCCAGCAAGGCCATCACCAGCACCGACAAGGGCAGGCCAAGCTCGACCATCAATTGCATCGGCAGATTGTGGGTGTGGTCGAAAAAGGCCGTGGGCCGATCCGGGAACGGCGTCATGGTCCAGGCCAGATTGAACTCGCCCCAGCCCACGCCGGTGAGCGGGTATTGCTTCACCAGGGCCCAGGCGTTGGCCAGGATCGCCAGCCTTGCGGGCGAGCCGGCGCCTTCGGACAGTCGATTGGCGGCGCCGAAGGCGTGCGCGCCATGCTGTGCCCAGATGCTCATCGCCAGCCAGCTTGCGGCCAGCATCAGCGGCGTGCAAAGCAGCGCCAGGCGCGAAGACCGCGAGAGCTTGCGATCCACCAGGCCCCACACGGCCAACATGCCAATGCCCAGCATGCCGGTGCGCGAAGCGCTCAACACCACGGTGAAGACAAACAAGCCCAGCAGCGTGAGCACAACGCTGCGCCGCAACTGCCGCGCTTCGCCGAGCCAGATCACTGCCACGCATGACCACATCAACAAGCTGGCCAGATGATTGGGTTGGCGCATATTGCTCACGGCCCGGCCCGGAATGCCGGAGCGCGCGATCCAGTCGCCGTCGGCCATCTGTGGAGCGAACACCTGTATGTCGCTGATGGCCGCGCTGAGCACGCCGGCCAGGACCCAGCCGAGACACAACATCGTCATCAAGGACTCAATCCGACCCGAGGCGCGCGCGCCGCTGCCCGTCAGCAGCAAGGCCATCGCCGCCGCCAGCAAGGCGGCCGCATGCAGTGCCAGCGATAGCGGCAGCTGCGTCCACAGCACCGACGCCAGCGCGGCGCCGAGCAGCAAGGCCAAGGCCAGCAGGGCCGACCGGGCCGCGCCAAGGTCGATGCGCGGCGCGCCCGACACGGCCAGTGGCAGCACGACCAGGCCACCCCAGGCCATCAGCGCGGCGACCTGATTGAACAAGGTGGCCGAGGGCGGCAGGTTGTAGGCGATCAAGGTGCCGACCGCGCAGGCCAGGCATACGCCCAGCGTCAAGCCTTGGGGGAGGGGGCGATGTAGCAAGTGACTCAGCGGGGTGATTGAGCCCGTAATCTAACCTGTGGCCGCGGGCCTGCCGCGCCGCCAATCGGTGGCATCACGGCGCGAACTCCAGATCGGCCAGATGCGCGGCATCGGCCCAGGCACCGATTTCGACTGTGCCTTCGCGCACGCGCACGAGATTGAAGCCGGCGTTCGGAATCTCGCATTGACGCGGGCCGTGCAGCGGCTGGCCCAGCGCCATGCGGTACACGGCGTCGAGCACGCCGCCGTGGGTGACGACGACCAGCCGGCGTCCCTGGTGCTGCCAGGCCAAGGCATGCACCGCGTCCATCACGCGCGTGTGAAAGCGCCGCTGGCTTTCGGCGCCGCCGGGCAGCTCATAGTCGGGGTCATGTCTTGACCACAGCTCGAACTCGGTCGGGTGACGCTGACGGATGTCGTCGATGGTGAGGCCTTCCAGCACGCCAAATGCCTGCTCGCGAAACTCGGCGCTGTAGCTGGGCTTGAGCCCGAGCAGCGCGGCGGCCGGGGCGGCGGTCTGGCGCGCCCGCGCGAGGTCGCTACACACTATGGCGTCGACCCGCTCGCCGCTCAGGCGCTGCGCCAGGCGCTCGGCCTGGGCCAGGCCGAAGGCATTCAGCGGCACGTCGATCTGGCCCTGAAAACACTTGCGGCGATTCCAGTCGGTCTCGCCGTGGCGTATCAATATCAATTCGGTCATCACGCGCTTGGCCGTCAAACCCAAGGCTTGGCCAGTTGCTCGGTGGCGATTGCCTGCTGCACGGCGGGCCGCGCCAGCATGCGCTGCAAATACGGGCCCAACTGCCCGAGGCTGCGCGCCGGGCGGGCCAGGCCGCGCGTCCAGCGGCACAGCATCAAGGCATAGGCGTCGGCCAGCGTGTACTGCTGACCGAGCAGCCAGGGGCCGCCGCTGCGCGCGAGCTGCGCGTCGATCTGGTCGAGCAGGCCGCCTATCCTGGCCTCGGCGTGCGCCTTGACCTGCGCTGCGCCATCGGCATTGCCCTCAACGACCCAGCGCTCGGGGTAGAAGTAGGCCAGCAGCGTGGACTGCAGGGTATTGGTCATCCACATCAGCCACTTGTAGAGTTGGGCGCGCTCGGGCGTGCCCAGCGCCGGCGCCAGTTTGGCGGCCGGGTGCGTGTCGGCCAGATGCAGGCAGATGGCCGCGCTTTCGTACATCACGATGTCGCCGTCGACCAGCAGGGGAATCAATCCGTTCGGGTTGAGCTCCAGATAGGCGGCCGACTTGTGCTCGTCGTGTTCCTTGTCAACGCGCTTGAGCTCGAATGCCGCGCCGCTCTCCAACAAGACGATGTGGGGCGCAAAGCTGGCGTTGCCGGGGTAGTAATGCAGTTGGATCATGGTCGGGTGCGCGGATGGATTTGCAGACCGGACATCATCGCCGAAAACGCCGATGGCAGCGCAAAGCGGTCTGTGTTCGAATGTTGCTCGCCGCCACATGCAAGACAAGGGAGAACGGTCACCATGAAGAAGTCCTTGAAGACCATCGCCAAGCTGTTGCTGGCGTTTCTGATCGTGGTTGTGGTGGGACTGAGCTGGTATGTCTACAGCAAGCAGCCGCAGCGCTCGGGTGAAGTCTCGATCAGCGGGATGACGTCGCCCGTATCGGTGCGCTATGACGAGCGCGGCGTGCCGCATATCGAGGCGGGCAATGAGGCCGATCTGTACCGCGCGCTCGGCTACGTGCAGGCGCAGGACCGATTGTTCCAGATGGAGATGCTGCGCCGGCTGTCACGGGGCGAGCTCGCCGAGGTGCTGGGCCCCAAGCTGGTGGCGACCGACCGCCTGTTTCGCACGCTGGGCATACGCGAACATGCCGACGCCTATGCCGCGCGCTGGATCAAGGATAAATCCGACACGCCCACCATGCGCGCGATGCTGGCCTATCTGGACGGCATCAATCAATATCAGGACAGCCACCCGGTGCCGCTCGAGTTCGCGGTGCTGGGCATCCCGAAGCGACCCTTCACGATGGCCGATGCGGTAAGTGTGGGCGGCTACCTCTCGTACAGTTTCGCGGCAGCCTTTCGCACCGAGCCGGTGCTGACCTATGTGCGCGACCAGCTGGGCGCCGACTATCTGAAAGTGTTCGACCTGGACTGGAAGCCCGACGGCGCCATTCACGCGGGCCTGCGGGATGGCGATTGGCAAGACCTGACCCGCTTGGCGAGAATCAGCACCAACGCACTCGAGTCGATCGGCTTGCCTCAGTTCGAGGGCAGCAATGCCTGGGCGGTGTCGGGTGCGCGCAGCGCCAGTGGCAAGCCTATGCTGGCGGGCGACCCGCATATCGGGTTTTCGGTGCCGGCGGTCTGGTACGAGGCGCATCTCAAGGCGCCGGGCTTCGAGCTGTACGGGCATTTCCAGGCGCTCAATCCGGCTGCCTTGCTCGGGCACAACCGCCAGTTCGGCTGGAGCCTGACGATGTTCCAGAACGACGACCTCGATCTCATCGTCGAGAAGACCAACCCGGCCAATGCGCAGCAGGTGATGCTGCACGGCCAGTGGGTCGATCTGCAAGTGCGCGAAGAAGTCATCCAGGTCAAGGGCGCCGCGCCGGTCAAGCTGGTGCTGCGCCGCTCACCGCACGGACCCATCGTGAACGACGCCTTGGACGCCAGCGCGGGCAAGACACCGGTGGCGATGTGGTGGGCTTTTCTGGAGACCGAAAACCCGGTGTTCGAGGGCTTCTTTGAGCTGAACCGCGCCGACACCTTGGCCAAGGCGCGCGTGGCGTCGAGCAAGATCCACGCGCCGGGACTGAACGTGGTGTGGGCCAATGCAGCCGGCGACATCGGCTGGTGGGCCGCTGCCCTGTTGCCGATCCGTCCCGACGGCGTGAATCCGACTTTCATGCTCGACGGCAGCCAGGCCGAATCCGACAAGCTTGGCTTTCTGCCGTTCAGCGCGAATCCGCAGGAAGAGAACCCGCCGCGCGGCTACATCGTCTCGGCCAACCACCAGCCCGCAGGTGCGACACCGGTGGCGGGCTACTACAACCTGCCCGATCGCGCCCAGCGTCTGGACGAGACCCTGCGCAACGCGTCGCAGAAATGGACCACGGCCAAGAGCCAGGCCTTGCAGCTCGATGTGCAGACTGGCTATGGCCCGCGCACGCTGGCGCCGCTGATCCCGCTGCTGCGCGCCATCGCCGCCGACCCCGCCGACCGCGCCTTGGTCGAGCAGCTCGCCCGTTGGGATGGTGGCGATCGCGCCGACAGCATCGCGCCGACCCTGTTCAACCAGCTGCTGTTTGACATCGCCCGCGAGGCGATGGCTGATGAGCTGGGCGAGCAGCAGTTCAAGAACCTGCTCAACACGCGCGCGCTCGACATCGCGCTGCCGCGCCTGATCGCCGATGCCAGCTCGCCCTGGTGGGACAAGCGAGGCACGCCGGCACACGAAACCCAGGCCGATACCGTCAAGGCGGCATGGCAAGCCAGCCTCGCGCATCTGCGCAGCACGTTCGGCGGCGACAGCGCGCAATGGCAATGGGGCAAGGCGCACACGCTCACGCACGGCCATCCGCTCGGACAGCAAAAGCCGCTCGACAAGCTGTTCAATGTCGGCCCGTTTGCCGTGCCCGGCGGACGCGAAGTGCCGAACAATCTTTCGTACAGCGTCGGTCCGGCGCCCTGGGCGGTGAGCTACGGGCCGTCGACGCGGCGCGTGATCGACTTCGCCGACGCGAGCCTGGCGCTGGGCATCAACCCGGTGGGACAAAGCGGCGTGTGGCCGGACCAGCATTACTCGGATCAGGCCGACGCCTACGTGCACGGCATCTATCAGCCCATGCACTTGAGCGAGGCGGACGTGGCCGCGCACACGCGCAGCACGCTGATGCTGCGGCCGCGCTGAGCGCGCTGGGGAGGCAGCTTCGTTTGAACGCTCATCACGAGCATGTGCCACGCCGGCGCGTGATTGGGTGGTCAGCAAGTCCGCGACTCACGGCCGATACGGTACTAGGGATTGCCCTAGGCATTGAAGTCGCGCCAACTTGGTTAACCTCAGCGCAATCGACAAGCGCAAACATATCCCTTAACCAGGAGGCTCTCATGCAGAAAGTCTTGCATATCAATCCCGACAAATGTACCGGCTGCTTGCAGTGCGAGATGGCTTGTTCGTATGAGAACTACGCCGTGTTCGCGCCCGCCAAGTCGCGCATCAAGGTGTTCGACTTTCATCACACCGGCAAGAAGGTGCCCTACACCTGCACCCAGTGCGACGAAGCCTGGTGTTTGCATGCCTGCCCGGTCGACGCCATCGCCCTGGACAAATTGACCGGCGCCAAGGTGGTGAACGAGGCCACTTGCGTGGGGTGCAAGGTGTGCACGATCGCCTGCCCGTTTGGCACCATCAATTATGTGCAAGAGACCGGCAAGGTGCAGAAATGCGATCTGTGCGGTGGTGCTCCGGCCTGCGCCGATGCCTGCCCGACCGGCGCCATCACCTATATCGATGCCAACTGGACCGGCCTGGACAAGATGTCCCAGTGGGCCGACAAGTTGGGCAATCAACCCGCAGCAGCCTAAGGAGAATCAATCATGTCATGGGCAGGAAAAATCCTCCGCGTCAACTTGACCGCGGGCACCGTCAAGAGCGAACCCCTCAATATGCAGTGGGCCAAGGACTACATCGGCTCGCGCGGCCTGGGCTCCAAATACCTGGTCGAAGAGGTCGATGCCAAGGTCGATCCCTTGTCCGCCGACAACAAGATCATCTGGGCCACCGGCCCCTTGACCGGCACGATGGCGTCCACCGGCGGACGCTACACCGTCATCACCAAGGGGCCGCTCACCGGTGCCATCGCGTGCTCCAACTCGGGCGGCTACTGGGGTGCCGAGCTGAAGATGGCGGGCTGGGACATGATCATCTTTGAGGGCAAGAGCGCCAAGCCGGTCTATCTCTACATCAATGACGACAGCGCCGAGCTGCGCGACGCCGCGCACCTGTGGGGGCAAAGCGTCTGGCAGACCGAGGAGATCATCAAGAAGGGCTTGCAGGACCCGCTGGTGCGAGTCTCGAGCATCGGCAAGGCGGGCGAAAACGGCGTGCTGTTCGCCTCCGTGGTGAATGACTTGCACCGCGCCGCCGGGCGCTCGGGCGTGGGCGCCGTGATGGGCAGCAAAAACCTCAAGGCGATTGCCGTACGCGGCACCTTGGGCGTGGGCAATATCCACAACCCCAAGGCCTTCATGCAGGCGGTGGTCGCGGCCAAGAAGGTGTTGGCCGAGAACGGCGTCACCGGCCAGGGCCTGCCCGCTTATGGCACGCAGGTCCTGATGAGCGTGATCAACGAGGTGGGTGGGCTGCCGACACGCAATCACCGTGACAACCAGTTCGAGGGCGCCAAGGACATCGGCGCCGAAGCGATGGCCACACCGCGCAAGACCGATGGCAAAAAGCATCTGGTGACGAACCAGGCTTGTTTTGGCTGCACGATTGCCTGCGGGCGCATCAGCAAGATGGACGAGACCCACTTCACGATCGCGACCAAGCCGCAGTACCGCGGTGCCAACGGCGGGCTAGAGTACGAAGCCGCCTGGGCTTTGGGCGCAGCCAATGGCGTGAACGACCTGGAGGCGCTGCAGTACGCCAACTTGCTGTGCAACGAAGAGGGGATCGATCCGATCAGCTTCGGCACCACGGTCGGCGCGGTGATGGAGCTGTTCGAGATGGGTGTGCTCACCAAGGAGCAGATCGGCATCGAAGCGAACTTCGGCTCAGCCCAGGCGCTGGCTTTCCTCGCTGAAGAGACCATCAACGGCCGCGGTTTCGGCAAGGAGATCGGCCAAGGTTCGAAGCGCCTGACGGCCAAGTACGGCCATCCCGAATTGAGCATGAGCTCCAAGGGCCAGGAATTTCCGGCCTACGACGGCCGCGCCA
Source organism: uncultured beta proteobacterium (assembly GCA_963740455.1). Taxonomy (GTDB): domain Bacteria; phylum Pseudomonadota; class Gammaproteobacteria; order Burkholderiales; family Burkholderiaceae_C; genus Paucibacter. Next base: position 18,678 of record CAVUEF010000001.1, on the reverse strand, counting down.
TCCAGGGCATCGGCCTGGCTTATGCCACCTCGAATCGCGGCGGTTGCCACTTGCGCGGCTACACGGTCGCGTCCGAAATCTTGGGCATACCGGTGAAGACCGATCCCCTGGAAAGCGAAGGCAAGCCTGAGCTGGTGAAAGCATTCCAGGACGCGACCGCCGCGTTCGACTCGTCGGGCCTGTGCATCTTCACGACCTTCGCCTGGGGCCTGCAAGACCTGGCCCCGCAAATGGCGGGCGCCTGCGGCGACCAGTACACGATCGAAGAACTGGCCACGATCGGCGAGCGCATCTGGAATATGGAGCGCGAGTTCAACAACCGCGCGGGCTTCACTGCCAAGGACGACAGCCTGCCGCCGCGGCTGCTGACTGAAGCCTGCAAGTCCGGCCCGGCCAAGGGCAAGGTCAACGAGCTGGCCAAGATGATGCCCAAGTATTACGCCGCGCGCGGCTGGGACGGCGAAGGCCGGCCGACCGCCGCCACCAGGACGCGGCTCGGCCTGTAATCGCAAGACCCGCCCCGCAAGGGCAGGGGGTGGGGCTGCGCGCAGACCCACCCTTTTTTGTTTTGTCCGCTACGCAAAGAATGTGGAGAACACTATGACCCATCATGTCATCCTGGGCGCGGGCCCGGCCGGTGTGATCGCCGCCGAAACGCTGCGCAAGCAGGCCCCCCGAGACACCATCACGCTGGTGGGCGACGAGCGCGAACCGCCTTATTCGCGCATGGCGATTCCCTATCTGCTGATGGGCAGAATTGGCGAGACCGGCACCTATTTGCGCCAGAGCGTGGCGCACTATGCCAATCTCGGCATCAACGTGATGCAGGCCCGGGCCAGCCAGGTCGATGCGCAGGCCAGGACGGTCGTGCTCGACAACGGCCAGACCCTGAAGTTCGACACCCTGTTGATCGCCACCGGCTCGCAGCCGGTGCGCCCGCCCATCCCGGGCATCGACTGCGCCGGCGTGCACAACTGCTGGACGCTGGATGACGCGCGGAGAGTCATGGCGCTGGCCGTGCCCGGCGCGCGGGTGTTGCAATTGGGCGCCGGCTTCATCGGCTGCATCATCATGGAGGCGCTGGTCGCGCGCGGCGTGCAGTTGAGCGTGGTCGAGATGGGCGACCGCATGGTGCCGCGCATGATGGGTCCCACCGCGGGCGGCATGATCCGCGACTGGTGTCAGGCCAAGGGCGTGACGGTGTTCACCGGCACGAAGCTGGAGGCCATCGAATTGGCGGCGCCCTTGCGCGCGCGCCTCTCGAACGGCCAGTATGTGCCGGCCGATCTGATCATCAGCGCAGCCGGCGTCAAGCCCATGATCGGCTTCTTGCAGAACTCGGGCATCACCTGCCTGCAGGGCGTGCTGAGCAACGAATTCATGCAGACCAATGTGGCGGGCATCTATGCGGCGGGCGACTGCGCCGAAGCCTTCGACAAAGTCAGCGGCAAGACCATCATCAGCGCGATCCAGCCCAATGCGGCCGAGCAGGCGCGTGTTGCGGCGTTGAACATGGCGGCGCATGGCAAGGCGCCGCGCGCTCAGCTCAAGGGCGTCACGCAAATCAATGTGCTCGACACGCTGGGCATGATCTCGACCAGCTTCGGCAACTGGGCGGGTGTGCCCGGTGGCGAGCAGGTGGAGCTGACCGACAAGGCAGCTGGCCGTCACCTGAGCCTGCAGTTCAAGGGCGACGTGCTGGTGGGCTGCAACTCGGTCGGCTGGACCGAGCATGTGGGCGTGATGCGCGGTCTGGTCGAAGGCCAGCTCCATCTCGGCGCCTGGAAAGACGTGCTGCTGCAAGACCCCACGCAACTCGTGCCTGCCTATCTGGCCAGCGCGCAGGGTGCGGCAGGCTGGAGCGGCGCAGCGGATGAGCGACGTCGATGAAGATTGTGTTCAAGTTGTTCGCCTCGCTCACCGTGTATCTGCGCACCGAGCTGGCCAACGACAATGTGATCGAGCTGGACGTGGCGCCCGGCACGACCATCGCGCAGATGGTGGAGCGCTTCCATCTGCCCCACCATCTGGTGCATCTGGTGTTGGTGAACGGCACCTACATTGCACCCGAAAACCGCACCGGCCACATCCTGCAAGAAGGCGACGCACTGGCCATCTGGCCGCCCATCGCTGGGGGCTGAACGCAATCAATGCAATCGTCCTATGCAGAGCAGTTCGATCGCCAGATGGGCTGCACCGAGGCCGAATGGCTGCGCTGGCTGCCTGCTGCGCTGGGCGATCATGTCTGGCAAGCCGATGGCGCGACCGCCCGGGTGCAAGTGACGCCCGGCGCGCTGCGGCTCTCCTGGCAGGTGCTCGATCCGGTGCGCATCGCGTTGGTCAGCATGCCGCGCCTGCAAGTGCGCTTTTGCTTCACCGGGCTCGACGCCGCGCAGCGCCTCGCCTTCATGCAACGCTTTGACCTGTATATGCAACGCGGGGGCGGGTGACGCGGGCTGTGGCGAGTACTTGTCATATTCAGCGTTGCCCTAAACTCTCATCGTTCCAAGAAGAGTTCACATGACAACTTCCTCACCATTTGCCGACGCGGCCCTCACCTGGAACCGCCGTTTCGACAACCCGGCTTATCTGTTCGGCACCGACCCGAATGCCTGGCTGCGCCGACATGCCGGGCTCTGGCGTCCCGGCCAGCGTGTCTTGAGCGTCGCCGACGGCGAGGGGCGCAACAGCGTCTGGCTGGCGCGCCAAGGGCTTGCCGTGGATGCCTTCGACATTGCCGAAGTGGGCATGGCCAAGGCGCAGCAACTGGCGTCCGAGCAGGGCGTGCAGGTCAACTTCGCCGTCTTTGATTGCGACACGGTGGCCTGGCCGCAAGCCGCCTACGATGGCGTGGCGGCGATCTTCGTGCAGTTCGCCGATCCGGCGATGCGTGAGCGGCTGTTTGCCAACATCAGACGTTGCCTCAAGCCGGGTGGAATCCTGGTCCTGCAGGGCTACACGCCCAGGCAGCTCGAATACAAGACCGGCGGCCCGCCGATCCTGTCGCATCTGTATACCGACGCCATGCTGCGCGAGGCGTTTGCCGACATGGAACTGATCGAGCTGCGCGAGTACGAGGCCGAGTTGACCGAAGGCAGCGGGCATTTCGGACGCTCGGCACTGATCGGTCTGGTCGCCCGCAGCAGCCAATGAACGAGGTCGTTCTCGAGTCGACCTTGACCTGCCCGCATTGCGGTCACCGCAAGACCGAAACCATGCCCACCGATGCCTGCCAGTGGTGCTACGAATGCGAACAATGTCACGCGATGCTCAAGCCCTTGGCCGGCGACTGCTGTGTCTACTGCTCGTATGGAAGCGTTCCTTGCCCGCCGATTCAGCAGCATGGCAAGCACGACGGCTGCTGCAAATAGCGGCGGGCGCACGCTCATCGGTGTCGATCGAGCATTCGCTTGACCGCCTCGAACCACAACAGGCTCAGCAGCAGCACGCCGGCTGCGGCCAGCAGCATGGCTGGCGTCGGGCGGGCAAAGGCGAACAGGCGGCTGATCGGGGCAATCGACAGCACGCCGATCAGCAGCGCCACCGTGGCCAGCGAGATCCAGCCGAAGAAGGGGTTCGGCGCAGCCGGGCCGCGCCATGAAGTCGGGCGCCACGATCGGTTCGTGTGGATCAGCGCAAGGTTGGCGAGCACCAGCGCGGCAAACGTGGTGGCGCGCGCCAGATCGTCCGAGTCCGAAGTGAAGCGCACACCCGCGTACAAGCCCAGCAGCAGCACCATCAAGCCCAAGCCTTGCCACAGGCCGCGCGCCAGCACGGTCGCGTCGAACAAGCGCATGTCGGGTCGGCGCGGCTTGGCCTGCATGACATCCCTCTCCATCGTCTCGGCCTCGAACACCACCGAGCAGGCCGGGTCGATGATGAGTTGCAGAAAGAGTATGTGCACCGGCATCAACAGCATCGGCCAGCCCAGCAGCACCGGCACGATGGACAGGCCCACGATGGGGATGTGCACCGCCACCACGAAGACGATGGCCTTGCGCAGATTCGCAAACACGCGTCGCCCGTAGCGCACCGCGGTCACCAGAGACGCGAAGTCGTCGCTCAGGAGCACCAGCGCGGCGGCCTCGCGCGCCACGTCCGAGCCGCGCGCGCCCATCGCCACGCCGATGTGCGCGGCCTTCAACGCCGGGGCGTCGTTGACGCCGTCGCCGGTCATCGCGACCACCTCGCCGCTGGCGCGGAAGGCCTGCACCAGCCGCAGCTTCTGCTCGGGCTGGATGCGGCAGAAGATGTGGGTGTCGACGAGCCGCGCCTGCAGTTCGGCATCGTTCAAGGCGGCGAGCTCTGGTCCGGTCATGACTTGCGCGTGAATCGGCAGTCCGGCTTGCCGCGCGATCGCGAGCGCCGTGGCCGGATGGTCGCCGGTGATCATCACGACGCGTATGCCCGCGGTTTGGCATTCCGAAATCGCCTGCGGCACGTCGCTGCGCAACGGGTCTTCCAGCCCGACCAGGCCGAGGAACTCGAACTCGAAATCATGCTGCTTGGGCGGCAGCACGGCGGCGTCGAAAGTGGCGCGCGCCACACCGAGCACGCGCAGCCCATTGCTTGCCATCGCAGCGACTTGTGCGGCGATGGCCTCGCGCTCGTGGTCGACCAGGTGACACAGATCGACGATGGCCTCGGGCGCGCCCTTCGCCGCGATCATGAATTCGAGCCTGTCAGGCGACTGCCAGACGCGCGACATCGCCAGCATCTCGGCCGATAGCGGATAGTCGTCGACCAGCGTCCAGTCGGCGTGCAAATGCTCGGTGTCGGCCAGCAGCCGCTGCCCCGCGTCGGCAATCGCGGTCTCCATCGGATCGAAGGCCTGCCGGTGGCTTGCCAGCACGGCGAATTCGAGCACCTCGTGCAAGGACTCGGCCAGCGGTGTCGAGCCGTCGCGCAAGCTGTCGTACGAGTTCGAGCCGAAGCACAGCCTGCGCACCGCCATTCGGTTGGCGGTGAGCGTACCGGTCTTATCAACGCAGAGCACCGTGGTGGCGCCCAGCAATTCGATGGCGGGGATGCTGCGCGCCAGTACGTTCTCGCGCGCCAGCCGCCAGGCGCCCAGACCCATGAACAGCGTCAGCACCACCGGCAGTTCTTCGGGCAGGATGCCCATTGCCAGCGTCAGACCCGCCAGCAGGCCGTGCAGCCAGTCTCCCAGCCTGGCCCAATAGGCGATGGCCAGGCCAGCGGCCAGCAGCAGGCCGATGGCCGCCACCTGTTTGACGATGCGGCGGGTCTCGCGCTGTATCGGCGTGCTTTCGCCGCCGATGCCTGCCAGCGACTTGCCAATGCGTCCCAAGGCGCTGGCCGCGCCGGTGGCGCTGACCCGGCCGCGTGCCGTGCCCTGCGTCACCAGGGTGCCCGAGAACACGCGAGCGACGTCGGCGTCTGCCTGCGCGGCAGCAGCCTGTTTGAGCACCGCGCCGGACTCGCCGGTGAGCATCGATTCGTCAACGCTGAGCGTCGAAGTCTCGATCAAGTCCATGTCCGCCGGTACGCGGTCGCCTTCGGCCAGCAGCACGATGTCGCCGCACACCAGCTCGCGCCCGGCGACGCGCCGTGCCACGCCATCGCGCAGCACCAGCGCGCGCGGGCTGGCGAGGTCGCGCAGGGCTTCGAGCGAACGCTCGGTGCGGCGCTGCTGCACAAAGCTGATGCCCATCACGACCAGCACGAAGCCCATCAGCATCAAGGCTTCGCCGCGATTGCCGAGCAGCATATAGATCGCGCCGCACGCCACCAGCAGCAAGAACATGGGCTCCGACACGACGTCAATCAGCAAGCGCAGCAGGCCGCGCGGTCGGGATGTCGGCAACTCGTTGGCACCGTCGCGTTCGAGGCGCTGACGTGCGTCGCTTTCGCTTAAGCCTTCATGCATGGGATGGCCGAGACTGCGCTACGCTCGAAGTGTTGTGTCACGAGACGAGGGATTTGATGGCCAAGATTCTTGCATGGCTGTTGCGGGCAGCGGGCTGCCTGGCATCAAGCTTGCCGCTGCTGGCGCAGGCTGCGGACGCGCCGCATTGGCAATACAGCGGTGAGTATGGACCCGCGCAATGGGGACGTCTGCGGCCGAGCTATGCGCAGTGCGAACGGGGGCTGCGCCAGTCGCCCGTCGACATCATGGCCGCCAGCAGGCAGGTGCAGACGCCACTGCATTTTCAGTACCGCAGCGCGCCGCTGCGCATTGTCAACGACGGCCACACGGTGCGCGTGCGCTTCGCCAACGCCAGCAGCTTGCTGATGGGAAGTGAGCGTCTCACGCTGCAGCAGTTCCACTTCCACACGCCTGGCGGCGACCGCCTGGGCGGCGAAGAATTTCCGATGGCCATGCACTTCTTGCACAAGAGCCGCGCGGGCCAACTGGTGGCGCTGGTGGTGCTGTTCAGGCAAGGGGCTGAGAACGCCGCGCTGGCGACTCTGTTGCCAAGATGCCGATGGCCGGCAAGCCTGAGCAGAGCGTGCCCGGCACGCTGGTCGATGCAGCGCAGTTCCTGCCGGCGGCGCGCGGCTACTACGCCTACGACGGTTCGCTCACCGCGCCGCCTTGCACCGAGGGCGTGCGGTGGCTGGTGATGAAGCAGCCGCTGGAGCTGTCTGCAGCGCAGCTTGCCCGGCTGCACACACTGTTTGCCAACAACGCCCGGCCGGTGCAGGCACTGCATGGACGCGTCGTCACCGAAAGCCCCTGATCGCCCGCGACGACTTGCGCGGCTCCAGGCGGGCGGAAATTTCAGCGCAACGGTTTCCGGCGCAATATCGGGCACTAATGCCGCAATCCCTGAATTTGATGCGCCCCTTAGGCTGAGGATCCAGGCCAAAGGGCAAGCGGCAACTCAGAATTCGCCAGCGCAATGAATTGAAGGAGTTCCTGATGATTCAAATGACAGTTTCCTCCCGCCTCGTCGCCTTCGTCGGCGGCACTGCGCTGCTGGTGCTCGGCGCTTGTGCCATCGGTCTGTACGGTGTGACCCAGACCAACGCATCGTTGAAGACGGTCTACGAAGACCGCACGGTGCCGGCGATGCAGCTGGGTGAGATCAACCGGCTCCTGATGGAGAACCCGCCGTTGCTGACCGACACGGTCGATCACCCGACGCCCGAGGTAATCGCGAAGAATCTGTCCCAGATCGACGCGAACCTGGCGCAGGCGGCCAAGCGCTGGGACGCTTATATGGCGGGTCGCCTCAAGCCGAAGGAGAGGGAGCTGGCGCAAACCGTCGCCAGCCTGCGCAAGGCCTATCTGGACAAGGGCTTGCAGCCGGTGGTCAAGGCGATACGCGACAACGACACCATGCGTGCGCAGGAGATCGTCGCCCTCCAACTGCCAGCCCTGTATGCGCCGGTCAGCGCCCGGATCAATGAGCTGCTGTTGCTGCAAGTCGAGATCGCGCGGCAGGAGTTCGAAGCGTCGCAGGCGGGCTATCTGGTCATCCGCAACATGATGATAGGTGGCGGCATCATCGGCACCGCGCTAGTCGCGCTGTTCGGGTTCTGGCTGGGCCGGCGCATCGTGCGCTCGCTCGGCGCCGAGCCCGAGCAAGTTCGCGCCGTGGCGGATGCGGTGGCGCACGGCGACCTGAGCATGACGATCGCCGTCAAGCCTGGCGATACGATCAGCGTGATGGCGTCGATGAGCGCGATGCGCGAGAGCCTTGCTCGCACCGTCGGCACCGTGCGCGAGAGCGCCCAGGGTGTGGCCATCGCCAGCGCCGAGATCGCCTCGGGCAACCATGACCTGAGCGCGCGCACCGAGTCGCAAGCCAGCGCGCTGGAACAGACCGCAGCGTCGATGGAAGAGCTCAGCTCGACCGTCAGACAGAACGCCGACAGCGCACGCCATGCCAATCAGCTCGCGATGAACGCATCGACCGTGGCCGTCAAGGGCGGCGAAGTGGTGGCTCAGGTGGTCGACACCATGAAGGGCATCAACGAAGCGTCGCGCAAGATCAGCGACATCATCGGCGTGATCGACGGCATCGCCTTCCAGACCAACATCCTGGCATTGAACGCCGCGGTGGAAGCCGCGCGCGCTGGTGAGCAAGGTCGCGGCTTTGCGGTGGTCGCCTCCGAAGTCAGAAGTCTGGCCGGACGCTCGGCCGAAGCCGCCAAGGAGATCAAGAACCTGATCGGCGCCAGCGTCGAGCGCGTCGGGCAAGGCACGGTGCTGGTCGATCAGGCCGGCACCACGATGACCGAGGTGGTGAGCTCGATCCGCCGCGTCACCGACATCATGGGCGAGATCAGCGCAGCCAGCTCGGAGCAGAGCGCGGGCGTTGCGCAAGTGGGCGAAGCGGTCACGCAAATGGACCGGGCCACGCAGCAGAATGCCGCGCTGGTCGAGCAGATGGCCGCTGCCGCCACCAGCCTCAAATCGCAAGCACATGACTTGACGCAGGTGGTGGCAGTGTTCAAGCTCAACCCCGGCGAAACCCGACCTGCCCAGGCCCACGCCACCGTGCCCCACAGTGCGCTCCAGCGCGAGTTCAAACCGGCCGCCAAGCTTGCAGCCAAGCTTGTCACCAAGGCGGCCGATCGCGCCAGGCCGGCCAGACCCAAGCCGGCCGGCCCGGCACCGGCACCCGCAGCCAAGCCGGCGTCAACAGCCGCAGGCGCCGGTGCGTCGGACGACTGGGAATCCTTCTGATCGACGGCCCTGCTTGTGAATGCGCTGCGCCAAGTCGCTCAAGAGTGACTCGCGTCAAGTCTTGAGCGCTGCGCATCAGGCACAGTTTGTCCTTGTTCAAACACTGTTTCAAGGATGTGCGGTATGCAGCTTGTGCCTGATTTCAACAGCGTGCTGCGGCGCGTCTGCATCGGAGGTCTGGCGGGATTCGCCTTGACCAGTTCGGCGCTTGCAGCAGGCGAAACGCTGCGGCCGGTCAAGCCTCCCAAGCCCGCTGGCATCGAGGTGCTGGTGACGCCCGACATGATGGGCGCTGGCATCGTCTCCAGCGGTGTCAAGCTGCCGCCGATCCCGCCGGTGACGGGCAGCCGCCTCAAACCCGTCGCGTCCTGGGGCAAGCCCTTGCCTTATCCGATCCTGATCGCCGACCGGCGCAACAACCGCCTCATCGAAGTCGCGCCCGACAAGCGCATCGTCTGGGAGCTCCCCTCGCCCGACCTGACGTACTACCGTGGCAACGAGGATGTCAACTTCTCGGCCGACGGCAAGCGGCTCGCCGTCAGCGAGGAAGACAACTACGACTTGCACATCGTCGATTACGAGAGCAAGACCGTCATCTGGACCTACGGCGTTCCCAACACGCGCGGGTCCAAGGGCAATCTGCTCAACTACCCGGACGACTCGCATCTGCTGGCCGACGGCAAGTTCCTGTCCGCCGACATACGCAACTGTCGCGTGCTCATCATCGACCCGAAGGACAGCAGCATCGCCACCCAATGGGGCGAGCCGGGCAAGTGCAAGCACAATCCGCCGTATCAGCTGGCGCATCCCAACGGGGTCACGCCGATGAGCAATGGCGACATCCTGGTGAGCGAAATCACCGACGCCTGGATCTCGCGCATCACACGCGCGGGCAAAGTCGTCTGGAGTGTGCGTGCACCGCATGTGCGCTATCCGTCCGACGCCTTCCCGACCGAGGACGGCCGTCAGGTGATCGTGGCCGATTTCAGCAAACCCGGCCGCGTCGTGATCTTCGATCCCGCCACCGGCAAGCCGACCTGGGAGTATTTCCACGCTGACGGCGACAAGATGCTCGACCATCCTTCGATTGCGCGCGAACTGCCTGACACCGGCGACGTGTTGATCGTGGATGACCTGAACGACCGCATCATTGTGGTCGACCGCAAGACCAAGGAAACCATCTGGCAATACGGCGTGAAGAACGTGAAAGGCCATCTGCCCGGCTATCTGAACTATCCCGATGGCGTGGACATCGACGTGTTCCGCGACTGGAGACGCGCGCCGGGAGGATGATGCGCGGACCCGAATAGCTGACGCGGCCCTGCGCTGTCGCGCCAGCACGGCCAACAGGGGGTCTGAATGTCCGTATGAAAGCGCTGATCGATGCCCTCTCGCAGCACCCGGCCTTGGCGCTCGGCGCGGTGTTCGCCGCGGCATTGCTGGAGGCTGTGGCCGTGATAGGCACCGTCATTCCCGGCAGCTCGGTGGTGTTCGCCGGGGGACTGCTGGTCGGGCTTCAGGTCCTCGATCCCTGGTGGACGGCGCTGGCGGCGGTGAGCGGCGCCATCTGCGGAGACGGCTTCAGCTTCTGGCTCGGGCGTCGCTATCACGAACGGATTCGCACGCTGTGGCCGATGCGGGCGTATCCCGCATTGTTCGAGCGCGGGCACGACTACTTCGCGCGAAACGGCGGCAAGAGCGTGTTCCTGGCGCGCTTCCTCGGGCCGCTGCGGGCCATCGTGCCGGTGATCGCTGGCATGTCGAAGATGTCGGTGCTGAGCTTCATGGTCGTGAACGCGACGTCGGCGCTCGCTTGGGCCGCAGCGCACTTGCTGCCAGGCGTGCTGTTCGGCGCCTCCCTGCAGCTTGCCGGCGCGATGAGCTCGCGCCTGCTCATCTTGCTGGTCGGACTGGTGGCCGCCATCTGGCTGAGCACCCTGCTGCTGCGCCTGACCCATCGAAGCGCCTGGCCTGTCGTCAGCCGACAGCGCGACCGCGTGGTGGCGTGGGCGCGCGCCAGAACCGGTCTGGCGTCGCGTGTCGTGCTGTCCTTGCTCGACCCCGCGCGGCCCGAGTCGCCCGGGCTGCTTGTGGCGGCATTGCTGCTGCTGGGCGGGAGCTGGTTATTCCTCGGCATTCTGGAAGATGTGCTGACGAAGGACCCGCTGGTGATGTTCGACCAGGTCGTGTTCACCGCCTTGCAGAACCTGCGCACGGCCTGGGCCGACGATGTGATGATGGTCGCCACCGAGATCGGCAGCGCCGTGGTGGCGCTGGCCGTCATCGCCGCGGTGGCTGTGGTGCTCGCCGTCAAGCGCTGCTGGCGAACGCTGGCCTACTGGTTGACGGCCGTCGGTTTTGCGCAGGCGCTTGTCTGGGTTCTGAAGACGACGCTGGGGCGCGCAAGACCCATCGCCATGTACGACGGCATTGAGCAGTTTTCCTTTCCGAGCGGGCACGCAGCGTCCAGCATCGTGCTCTATGGTTTCCTGGCGGTGCTGCTGGCGCGCTACAAGTCGCCCACGATCAGGCTGACCCTCATGGGAGTGGCGGCCTTGGTGATCGGGCTCATCTCGTTCTCGCGCCTGTATCTCGGCGCGCATTGGCTGTCGGACGTGCTCGCCAGCCTGAGTCTGGGCACGGCCTGGGTGGCCCTGCTCAGCATCGTCTACTTGCAGCATGTGCGGGACGAACATGTGCCGGCGCGCGCCTTGTCGCTTGCGGCCTTGGCGGCGCTGGTGCTGGCCGGCGCCGGTGTGGTGACGACGCGCCACGCGGCGGACGCTGTCCGCTACGCGCCGCGCCAAGCCACGGCGTCGGTGCTCTTGCCGGATTGGCGGGTCGAGGGATGGCGGCAACTGCCGGCGCGTCGAACCGAGATGAGCGGCGATTTCGAGGAGCCGATGTCGCTGCAATGGCGCGGTACCGCAGACCCGATCGAGCGCGTGCTGCTGGCGGGTGGCTGGCGCCGGCCGCCGCCGTGGACGTCACGTGCGGCGCTGTTGTGGCTGCTGCCTTCCACACCGGCCGGAGAACTTCCGGTGCTGGTGAAGTTTCACGGCGGCGTGCCGCCAGCGCTGAGTCTGGAGAAGGAACTTGACCCGGCGCGGCGCCTGGTGATCCGTCTATGGGCCACGTCCTTCCAGGTGCGCGAGGCGGGCGCTGGCGTGGCGCCCTTGTGGATCGGCATGGTGACGCTGGAGCGGCTGAAGCATCCGGCCCGCATCACCACGCTGGCATTGACCGACCCGGACTTCGCCCTGGCCAGCGCGCAGCTCGCGCGCTTGCTGCAGACGCAGGGCCTGACCCTGGACATCAAGCACAGGGATGGGATCGAGGTGCTGTTGATCCAGTGATACTGGAGCCATGCGAACCATGCCGGCCGGTGTGCGCGCTTACGGCTCGCGCTTGCACGTCATCTCGGGGCTGCCTCGGCCCCACACGATTTTGGCGACGCCGTCGAGTTCGGCAAACGTGACCTGGCCGCTCTCGTAATTCGTGCCCGAAGTGCCGGGCTGGAGGAAGAGCACCGAGGTGTTCTCGTCGAGCTCGGCCGCCAAGGTGGGCGGCTCCGAAGCGAAGGTGACGGCCTTGAAGATCAACCCCGGGTTGTTGCCGCAGCGGTAATTGACAGTGGCCGTGGCGGGCAGCAACTGGTAGCTGGCCTGCAATTCGGCGATGCGCCGCGTATAGCTCAGTTGCAGGCAGGCGTTCTTGTCAGCGGCCTTCAGGCATTCGTCGCGCGCCTTGCTCCAGCCGCGCTGCTCGGCCTTGAGCATGGGCGGACGCTCCTTGGCCGCGATGGGTTCGGCAGCGAGCAGGACGTCGGCCATTTTCTTGTCGAGCGCGCGCAGGCCTTCGTCCCTGCACAGCAAGAATTCAAGCCCGCCGGGCTTGGCTTTCGAGCAATTGGTCGCCTGGCTGTGCGCCGGCCCGGTCAGCCCCAAGCACAGCGCCATGGCGGCGGCATTTTTGAGTGAGCAGGGCTTCATGAGATGCGCTCCTTCATGTTGCTGGAAGGCTTGTTTCAGCCAGTGTCCGCGAACTTGCCCCATGCTGCCTGGATTGGCAAGCGGACTTTCTGCGCCAAGTCAGGGGATGGTGGACTCACCACCCTGTCGCGACGCGGCGCCAAGGAAACTTGGGGCAACCGGTGTTTTCCTGAAAGCAGCATCGACAATAGGCTTGTTGTCCGCCGCCGCGCGGACCTGGAACACCATGAAGTCGAATCAACTGGAACTGCCGCGTTTCGAGCCCACCGTGAGCGCTGCGTTGGCACGACTGGCCGCCATCAAGCCGGGCGACTATGCGCGCACCCGCAATCACCTGGGTGGCGCGGTGAGCAAGCTCTCGCCCTATCTGACGCACGGCTTTGTCAGCATGCCCGAGGTGGCGCGCTTTCTGGATTCGCGCCACCAGATCGACCTGCAGCACAAGTTCGCCTACGAGCTGGGCTGGCGCGAATTCTTCCAGCATGTCTGGCACCACGAGGGCCAGGGCATTCTGCAATCGCTGCACCCGGGGTTGCTGCCCGACGATGCCTACGCAACCGACCTGCCGGCCGACATCCGAGAGGCGCGCACCGGCGTGCCCGTCGTCGACGCGGCGGTGCGCATGTTGTATGCCTGTGGCTGGCTGCACAACCACGCGCGCATGTGGCTGGCGTCCTATGTCGTGCACTTGCGCAAAGTGCACTGGCGCGCGGGGGCCGACTGGATGCTGGGTCATCTGCTCGACGGTGACCTGGCCAGCAATCATCTGAACTGGCAATGGGTGGCCGGCACGGGCAGCCACAAGCCTTATCTGTTCAATGCCGAGAATGTGACGCGCTTTGCGCCCAAGGCGATGGCCGGGTGGAGCGCCACGGGCACGGTGCTCGACACCAGCTACGCGGCGCTGGAGCAGATCGCGCAGAGTACGCAAGTCCTGACCCCGACCCCGCTCAAGCAAGGCGTGACCGAGCCGAGGCTTCATGCGGCGCCGCCCGAGGCGCTTGTCGCCCGTCTGGGCAAGCCGCTCAGCGTGCCAAAAGCCCGCGCCGTGGCGGGACGCGAGGTCTGGCTGGTGCAACCCTGGGGTCTGCGCGACCTGCCCGACAAGGTGCCGCCCAGCACGCTCAAGGTCGGCGTGCTGCTGAGCGACTTTCACAGTCAGTTTCCGTGGAGCGAGCAGCGCTGGCGCTTTGTGCTGGAGCGCATGTCCAAGCTCTGCGACGAACTCTGGCTGTGCGACGCAGCCACCCTCAACACGGCGCTGGTCAAGGCGGCACGCGTGCGGGGTCAGGTCTCGCCGCACATCGCGCATTACCTGCCGGATCAACGTGAGGGCTGGGAACTCGATGCGCCGCCATCGCTGCTGGGCGAGCCCGGCGAGCGCTGCACATCGTTCTCGCAGTTCTGGGCGCGCTGTACCGGCGGCTTGCGCCGTTTGACCGAATTGCCCGGCCTGGGCGGCCCAGGAACCTTTGTTGCCGAGGCTGACTCGGAAGGCTGAGGAGATGTCATGAGTATTCGACACGCACCGATTTCGCCGCGGCGCCGCCGCCTGCTGGCGGCCTCCGCAGCGCTGGCGCTGCCCTTCCTCACACCCGCCTCGGGCTGGGCCCAACCGCGCACGGACAAGGCAGTGCTGGCGGTTGCGCCCTTGGCGCTGCGGCAGCGCACGCTGTCCAATGGGCTGGAGCTGATTGCCGTGCACGACGCGCACGCCGCCACCGTCAGCGTGCAGGTCTGGTACCGCGTCGGCGGCAAGGACGATCCGGTGGGCCGCTCGGGCTTTGCGCATCTGTTCGAACACATGATGTTCAAGGCCACGCGCCATATGAAGGCCGAGCAGTTCGACCGCCTCACCGAAGACGTGGGCGGCATGAACAACGCCTTCACGGCAGAGGACATGACGGCCTATGAATCGCTGGTGCCGGCCAATCATCTGGAGCGCATTCTGTGGGCCGAGGCCGAGCGCATGTCCAGCCTCACCGTCGACCAGACCAATTTCGACAGCGAACGCAAGGTCGTGCAGGAAGAGTTTCGCCAGCGCATTCTGGCCGACCCCTATGGCCTGCTGTTCAATGCGATGGCGCCCGAGGGCTTCGAGCTGCACCCCTACAGGCGTCCGGTGATCGGCAGCATCAAGGACCTCGACGCCGCCACGCTCGACGACGTGCGCCAGTTTCACGCCACTTACTACCGACCCGACAACGCGGTGCTGATCGTGACCGGCGGCTTCGATCCGAGTCAGCTCGATGCCTGGGTGGACCGCTATTTTGGCGCGCTAGTGCGACCGTTGACGCCAATTCCGCGCGTCAATGTGACGGAGCCGCTGCGCCGCCAGGACCGCGTGGTGGCGCTCACCGGACCGAACGTGCCGCTGCCGGCCACGCTGCTGATCTGGCAGGGACCGAAGGCGGCAAGTCCTGACAGCAAGGCGCTGCGCGTCGCGCAGGCCTTGCTGAGCAGCGGTGAGTCATCGCGCTTGAACGAGGCACTGGTGTATCGCCAGAACATTGCGCAAAGTGCAGGCTTCGAGGCCGCGCTTTATGCGGACGCCGGCTTGCTCGTCGCCTACGCGATTGCGGCAGGCAAGCTGCGCGCCGAGCAATTGGCCGCGCCACTGCTGCGAGAGATCGAGCGACTGGCGCGCAATCCGATTTCGGCGCAGGAGCTCGACAAGGTCAAGACCGGGTTGCTGACCGCCGCCCTGGTGGCGCGCGAAACACCGCAAGGCCAGGCTCACGCCATCGGCGAGGCCGTCATCCTGCAAGGCGACGCGAGTGCCGTGAACCGCGAACTGATCGACTTGCAGGCCGTCAGCGCGGCGGATGTGCAGCGCGTGCTGAAGCACTATGTGCTGGATGCCAAGCGCGTCACCATCAACTACACGCAAGCGGCGCGCGGCCAGGGGAGCAAGCTATGAACAAGCCATGGCGGTCCGCGCTGGCGTTGTGCCTGTGCCTGAGTGCGGCGGTGTGGGCGCAAACACCGGGCGTGGACAGCCCGCCCGAGCCCGGCCCGGCGGTTGCCATCAGGGTGCCGCCTTTCGAGGAGTTCCGCCTGTCGAACGGGGTGCGCGTGGTGTTGGCCGAACGTCACGACGTGCCCTTGGTGAGCGCCATGCTGCGTGTCGGCGTGGGCAGGGTGGCCGACCCCGCAGACCGCGCCGGCCTGGCCGGCATTACCGCGACCTTGTTGACCAAGGGTGCCAAGCGTGACGGCAAGATTCAGGACGCGACCCAGATCGCGCGCGCCGCCGAGGAGCTGGGCGGCCTCCTGCTGGTCAGCGCCGGATGGGACAGCGCGCTGCTGGGGATGACTGTCTCAAGCCCCAAGCTCGATGCAGCCGTCAGCCTGTTGGCCGACTTGCTGCGCGCGCCGACATTCCCGGCGGCCGAGCTGGAACGCACGCGCGCACAGGCCCTGGACGCATTGAAGCTGAGTTTGTCCGACCCCTTGCAGGTGGCGCAGAAGGTGGCGCGTCGCGTCTATTGGGGCGCCAGCGCCTACGGCGCATCGAGCACAGCGCAGACGCTGGCGCGCATCCAGCGCAGCGATGTGCTGGCACTGCACCGCCGCTGGGTGCGGCCCGACACCACGACGCTGATCCTGGCCGGTGATCTGAATCTGGCTCAGGCGCGCCTGCTTGCCGAGCGCACGCTGGGCCTGTGGCCATCGCGTGGGGACACCTTGCCGGCGTTGCAGGTCGCGCCAGCCAAACCGCTGGACCGCGGCCTGGTGCTGGTCAACATGCCGGGCGCCGGTCAGAGCGGCGTGGCGCTGATCGCGCCGTTTGTGGCGCAAGACCAGGTGCCGGCATCGCGTGTGGGTGCGGTGGCGAACGCCGTGTTGGGCGGTGGATATTCGTCCAGGCTGTACGAAGAGATTCGCATCAAGCGGGGGCTCAGCTATGACGCCGGCAGCGGCACCAGCAGCCACCGCGTCGGCGGCACCCTGCTGGCGCAGACCCAGACGAACAACCCGACCGCGGCGCAGGTGGTCGAGCTGATGCGCGCTGAAGTCAAAGGCCTTGTCTCGCGTCCTCCCAACGCCGGCGAGCTGGCCGCACGCAAGGCGGCGCTCGTCGGAGAATTCGCGCGCAGCCTCGAATCGACCGCCGGCCTGGCTGCTGTCGTGGCAAGGCAGATCGACCGTGGCCGGCCGCTCGTCGAGCTGAACAACACCGTGCCTGAACTGCTGGCGGTCAGCGCCGCGCAGGTCAGCAGCTTCGCTGCCGAGCACTGGGACGCAGCGATGCAGCGCACCGTGGTCGTGGGCGACCTCAAGCTTGCGGGCGAAGCGCTGCTCAGACTCGACCCACAGGCCGTGGTGATCGAGGAGAGCCAGCTCGATCTGGCCGCGCCTGGCTTGGTGCGGGGCAAGTAGCACGGGGACACGTGAAGCGCGTGGCGACGGGGATCGGCGCGGTGCGCCCTAAAATCCCGGCCAACAACCTAGGCCCCAGATGACCATTCCCTATTGCATCGCGCCCAGCATTCTTTCTGCCGACTTCGCCCGTCTCGGCGACGAAGTGCGCAGCGTCATAGCCGCGGGCGCCGACTGGATTCACTTCGACGTGATGGACAACCATTACGTGCCCAATCTCACTTTCGGCCCGATGGTCTGCGAGGCGTTGCGCCCGCATGCGGTGAAAGCCGACGGCAGCCGCGTGCCTATCGACGTGCATCTGATGGTGCGGCCGGTGGACGCCTTGGCGCAAGCTTTTTGCAGGGCCGGCGCCGATCTGGTGAGCTTTCACCCGGACGCATCGACGCATGTCGACCGCACACTGCAACTGATCAAGGCCGAGGGCTGCCAGGCCGGTCTCGTGTTCAACCCGGCCGAGTCGCTCGACGTGCTCGAATGGGTCATCGACAAGGTCGATCTGGTGCTGGTCATGAGCGTCAATCCGGGCTTTGGCGGGCAGAGCTTCATTGCGTCGGCGCTGAAGAAACTGGAGCAGGCGCGGCGCATCATCGACGCCCATCATGCGCAGACGGGCCGCGCCATCCGGCTCGAAGTGGACGGCGGCGTGAAGGCCGACAACATCCGTCAAATAGCCGATGCAGGTGCCGACACTTTTGTGGCCGGATCGGCCATCTTCAAACAAGCCGATTACAAGGCAGCGATCGACGCGATGCGAGCCGCGCTGGCCGGCTGAGTCGGCGCCTCTGACTGAGAGAAACGGGCGCGACTGCCAATTGTTGATATTTTCATAAATCACGACACTCTTCTGCCGAGGCCACCTTTCAGTTAACTGGTTCCTGGTGCGCGCACGATGCCAAGAAGGCTGGGCAAGTCACTGCGTTCGTGTCCCCCGCCCTACGGGCTCCTCCTTTACCTCACTACGTCACTTACCCAGTCTTCTTGGCGCAGCGGTATCGGTATTGCGGCGCACATACCGACCGCTTTGCCAAGCAGGAGGATGGGGTGCACTGCGCAGCGAAATAAAGGGGGAGCCCGCAGGGCGGAGGACATTCGCGGAGCAGAGTGCCGCATCCTCCTGCCCACCCACAACCTTGTCATGAATTTTGGAATTCTCAACAGCGTCGTAAACGTTCCTCGAGCATCCGTGTGAGCGGCTGCACAGCGGTAAGCAGCCCGCCAAGTTCTTTCTTCGGTTCCCCGTTATCGACCCTCAGCCGCCAGTCGATTCGACGAAATGCCGGCGGCAAAGCTGATACTGACGAGCGCGTTTTTCATGCACTCGAAGCGCCAGCTTGTGCGGCGGCAGTGCAGCGTTTACGGGTATTGGCAACCGGCAACTTTCTTGCTGCCCAATTGCATGATTCTGGATGCCGGTCGGCCGACGCCTCACAGGCTTCGGCAACGCGCCCATTGCAGTCATCGGTCATTGAGAAAAGCAGCCGTTCGATACCCGGCGTATGGCTGTCGCAACGCAATCCTGGTCTCAAAAGTATGTGCTATGTTCGCGGCACATCAATCAACTGAATAGAAGCGATGCCTACCGTGGAAACCGTTCCCAAAGGCCGGGAAGCATCGTGGTTCAACAAGCTCGGCCCAGGACTC